>JACABB010000043.1 GCA_013376985.1 Bacteroidales bacterium | reverse complement strand
GCAACAAACATTTCAGAAGATATTACCATTAAATTTGTCCATTAAGCCTAATATTCCAATTTATTGTAAATTGAGATTGTTAACTTGGAATTCTATAACCTAAATCTATAAAATTAAAAACTATGAGAAGAAATATTTTAACATTGGGATTAATCCTAATCATCAGCGTTTGTTGTGCCCAAAAATACAAATTTGGCGTTATCTGCGATACTCGAAGTAATGCCGATCAGAGTGGAGTTTCGGGGGTTAACGTAGCCGCCGTTACAGCTGTTTGTAACCATTTAAAAGCCTCGGGTGCAAAGTTTATAATTGCTCCTGGCGATTTTATTTGTGGTAATGTAAAGTGGTATAATGCTCAGCAAACCCCTCCAAGCAATACCCAACAGCTACAGGCGTTTTTAGGTGCTGCTAAATCGCAAGGGGTTAGTTTACCCGGTGAAAAAGGGAACATTTTCATATATCCAGTTCGTGGAAACCATGAATGCTATCAGGATATTTTGCCCGAGGATAGCGTTGAAGCAGCATGGATAAAGAATATTGGGTACTCCTTGCCCAAAAATGGTCCAGCCAAAGAAATTGGATTTACCTATAGCTTCGAGTACAATGGCTCACTGTTTATTGGAATGGATCAATACATGCACTCTGGTTTAACAAAAAAGGATAGCATTAGAGTTGATCAAATATGGTTAAATAAGGAGTTGAAGAATCATCCAAACGCAAGGCAGGTATTTGTTTATGGTCACACACCCGCTTTTGCAGCAAAGCACCCCGATTGTCTTGATGATGATTCCTTAGCACGCAACATATTTATTGAATCAATAAGCAACCGTTCAGGGGTATACTTCTGCGGACACGACCATTTCTATGCACGCGGAGATATTCCAGTATACGCCAAAAATGGGATAATAACAAAATACATGCAACAGGTTATCACACCAAGCGGTGCGCCATTCCTTGTTGGAAGCAAAAAGTGGAACGGCAAATATCCCAACAAAGATGTTAAACCCGAAAAATTTATTGATAATGCAGTTGGCTATCAGCTAGTAACCGTTAACGGAAAAAAAGTAACAGTTGAGTTCTTCGCCACATTCGATGCTTGTACCATTACAAAAGATGATCAAGGAAATCCTGTTTACACATACAATAATAATTGGCAAACTTGGAAATTTACCAAAATGGATACTTTCACATTCAAACTTCCATAAAATGTAAATGGCATTAGTTCGAGGTAAGATGTCATCCTGAGCGGAGAGAAGGATCTAATTTCCTATAAAACAGATGCTTCACTCCGTTCAGCATAACAAGATAACAATCTAACACTACTTATGATCAATATATCGAGTTCGCGTTATTCAGCATATTGAAACTCTGCACAATCATCATAAATTTCCTTATTTTTTCCCAATAATGAAATTATTTTACCACTAAGCAAACCTGCAGCAATTGCAACTACTATTGTTATTACAATTCCTTTCAATTGGGCACTAATATCAAGATTCTGAACAACTACAATAGCAGCAAGACCGCCAAATATACCAGGAATACCATGAAGGTTTGAAACACCACATGTATCAACAATCCTATGGAATTTCTGCTGCTTGCTCTGGAGTATTGCAAATCCAAAGGTGGATATACCACCAGCAATACCTCCAATAATCATTGCTTGTGTATGCGATGCAAAATCGCACGTTGAGCCTATAGCCACGCCTCCAGCTAGTGCTGCGTTTGCAATATCAGCAATACAAGCTTTTCCTCTAATTAGTACAGATGTAATGTAGGTAATAATGGTAGATCCACACAATGCAATAAACACATTAACAACTGTATGTGGAATTGCTTCAATTGGAACAAGCGCAGCGCAGAAACTTGGCCAGAACACCCACAAAACCATACTTCCTAAAACGGAATATTTATCAGTTGTAGCATCCGATTCAATTGGAGTTTCCATATCATTCTTTGATGTTAATGAGATTGCAGCTGCAATACCAAAAAGAGCGCCAAACGCATGAATAACAATTGAGCCTCCTGTATCGGCAATTTTTCCTACAAAATGAAAATAATCATTAACAACAATCAACTCATTTAGCATGTAAAATGGAACAAACAGTAAACCAAGTATGATGTATTGATATATCTTAATTCTTCCAAGAATTGCCCCAGCCGCAATTAGCAAACTTGCAGCACCAAACTCAGCAAGGATTAATTGTTCAATCTCACCTTTTTCCTCAAAAATACCTAATCCCTTAATTGACATGTACAACGGTAATGCAGCGCTAACTAGTAGAAAAGTAGCCGTTAACGCCGAACGCCCGTATTTCTTAACAAATACCATTAAAAAGCCGAAACCAATCAGTAGCATCGCCATGATATGGATAGCTCTATCATATTGTTGAAATTGGAGTATAGACGAATAGTTCTTACACCCAACTTCCTGAGCAAATAGGCTCACAGAAGAACCTACTAAAAGGATTGTTAGCAGAACAATCCTTTTAATTAACTTGTTTTTTTTCATTTGATGATGAAGGTTTTAATTAATAAATCTAAAAAAGCTTTAAATTTGAAATAACCCGCTAGTTATAATTAAAACCTAAGATTTAAGATATAAAAAAAGACAATATTTATTTTTTTTAGAAATATAGAAATTAACTGTGTTTATTTTAAAGACTTTATAGCTAATCTAAACTATCGCGATTAGCTATAGCAAACCATTGGATTTACTCGTTTTGCCCAAACATCTTGGCAATTGCATAAAATGAAAAAAGGAGACATTAATTCTCCTTTTAACTTATAGATTTTTTCAAAACAACCTAAATTCATAATCACCTACCAAATTTGTTGATAGGTTGCACGCTATGATTGAATATGAAATCAGTACTAATATTATAAAAATTAAGATGCTGCGAGGTAGGGTGTTTTCTAATTTATAGATATCATTAACTAAAGGTAGGTGTAGTGCTTGACAGTGGCATCATTACCTTTTTTATAAATTTGGCTTAATAAAACATACTATTTCTACCACTCTACAATATTATTGCGCAGTGCAAACTTTATCATCTCAACGGTGCTTTTAAAGTTATACTTCTGCATGATATTGTTTTTATGGGTTTTAACGGTATAAACGCTAAGGTTAAGCTTATCGGCAATCTCGTTATTGGTACAACCTTCAACATAAAGTTTAAGAATCTCTTTTTCCCTAGAAGTTAGCTGATGCTTTTTGGCAACATCACTTACCCCTGAACTCTTAGCGTTATTGATAAAACTCTTTAACACAATCTTCGAAATCGAAGGACTAAAGAATTCATCGCCGCTGGCAATTGTTCTAATTGCTTCGAGTAAAATCTCGGTGGTTGAATCCTGTTTTGGCAGATAACCCTTCGCTCCTGCTTGTATTGCGCTAACTATGTACTCTTCATTATTAAACATAGATAGAATAAGTACTTTGATTTGAGGGTAGAGCTTGGATATTGTTTCAGTTAACTCAATTCCCGACATATTGGGCATGGAAAGATCGGCTATAACAATATCGGGTTGATTACATTTGATAAAAGCCAGAGCGTCTTTACCGCTGCCAACTGAGCCTATCAGCTCAATATTATTCTCATCTGTAAGAATACGTTTTATCCCATCTCGCACAATTTGATGGTCATCAACGATTAGTATTCTTGTCCTGCTCATAGTTTGTATCTATTAACCTGTTCAATTTAAGGAATTGCTTAATTACTTATTAATCTATATTATATGTGTAAATTTAATTGGAATGATGGAATATTGGAAGAAAAAAGTTAGAAGTAACCCCATAATTCCATAACCTTCCTTCACCAAATTAAGTATTTATATATTACTGTAAACAAATGTATTATTGCTTTTTTAAAATCGAACTTAGGTTATTCGTGCTTTTTCGGTACTTTAAGCCTTATGGTTGTTCCCATTAAGGGTTCGGTTTCAATATCGATTGTACCGTTGAGTAATCGTGCCCTTTCCTTCATGTTGTAAATTCCATTGCAGGGAAAACAATAGTTTGAATCGTAAATAAACCCTTTTCCATCATCCTCAATAACAAGAATAATATTCTCCGAATTTCCGATTAGCTGAATTTGAATTCTTGAAGCAGTGGAGTGCTTAACGGCATTATTAAGTGCTTCCTGCGCTATCCGATAAATGTAAAACTTAACCTTGGGATCAGGTGTGGAGTAATCGCCGTGAGCTGAAAGTTCAATATCAATTTTTGCTGATTTTTGAACAGAATCGCAAAGATTTTTAAGAGCAATGTCAATACCGGACTCATTAAGAATGTTCGGAGCAAGGTTATTTGATATTTGCCGAACCTCCTCAATAGTTTTAAGGAAACTACCCTTTACATCTTCGAGAGTAGCTCTTGTTTCATCTATATTCTGCTTGCTTGTACTTTCGAGTAGCAGCTTAATGGCAATAAGCTTTTGACCAAGGCCATCGTGCAGTTCTCGTGAAATACGCTGCCTTTCAAGCTCTTGCCCATCGTACAATGCCGACATTCGTTTTAGCCGTTCATCTTTAAGCTGCATTGCCATGGTATTAAAGGCATCGGTAAGTAAACCGATCTCATCCCGAGATTTTGATTTTATATTGATATCCAAATCGCCTTCGCCAATCATTAAAGCTGCATTCTTAAGTCTTATAATCGGGTTGGTAATTGTACGGGAGATGAATCGAGCAATTGAGAATAGAAATACACATATTATGAGCGAAAGAAAAACGATATCATTTCTTAAAGAAACAATGGGAATCATCGCTTCGCTATAATCGATTTCGGCAATAATTGCCCAATTTAAGCCTGGAACAATTAACCTATCATATGAACTTAGACATGCAACCGTTCTATAATCATCAATAAGCGATGAACCTACTTTATCTTTAAAAGCATTTACTGCGCTAATTGTTTTAACATTTGTGTTCAAAACAGAATTAGGAATAAACCTTGAATTGCTACGCATTAGGTAATCATCACCAACAAGGTACACCTCGCCCGATTCTCCAAGCCCATTCTCGGGGCTATCCTCAAGCATAATGCTATTGATATCATTAATAGGAATTTGAAGGGCTAAAACTCCAATTGTTTTTTTATCTTGATTAACAATTCGCTTACCGATTAAACATAATGGATCATTATCATTGTTAAATCGCTTACAAAAATCTATAATTGCATGATTATCAGTGTTTTCAGATTTTTTCCATAGCCTTGCCACCTGTCTGAGGGTAACAGAATCAGGAGCGGTCTTAATGATCTCAGTACCTTGAAACTTAAATATTTGAAGTTTGCTCTCTTCAACACCTAAAATTAGATACATGCTATTAAATCCTAATTGGCTGTAGTTTAGATACGATGAAGGGTATTGTTTCGAAGAATTCTCATACAGTTTTTGGTTTAAAACCGCGGCTATGTTTTTTAGATAATCATTCTCCGAAAGGAGTGTAATGTTTTTATATCGTTCGTTAAAAAAAAACTCGATTTGACCCTTTTTAATTACCCTAATCGACGTAAGCTGATCGAGGGTACGCTTAAGCAATGCATTTTTTGCGTTGAAATAGGAATATATGCCAATAACAGATAGAGCCAATACTCCAACAATAAAGAAGAGTATCATCAACTTTCGGTTAATTGACCGACTAAACATCCTCCAAGTTTTTATAAGTTTGATCAAAGTAAGAAAATTATTCAAACAATTAAAAAAAATAAGGGCTCATATTTCAGAGCCCCTATCAATCAATGCATTTCAATAGCTACTATAAAGCCCCTTCATCATAAGCTCTTTCACCATGAATTGCATTATCAAGACCTGCTATCTCTTCTTCTTCTGAAACCCTTACTGGTGTTATCAAGTTTATAATAATTAGCATCAAGTATGTGAACCCAAAAGCATAAGCCGAAGCACCAACAACGGCAACAATTTGCTTAAATAGGAATGAACTTGAACCAAAAACTAAACCATTGGCACCAGCTGCATTTACTGCCTTTGATGCAAATACACCAAGAAGAATAGTTCCTAATACACCACCAATACCGTGAACACCCCATACATCAAGTGCATCATCCCATTTCATCCTGTTCTTAAACTGAACCGCATAGTAACAAACCAAACCTGCTACTGTTCCAATGATTGGAGATGCCCATAAAGGAACAAAACCAGCGCAAGGTGTAATAGTTGCCAAACCTGCTATTGAACCAGTAAGTAAACCAACAAATTTTGGTTTCCTCTCTTTTGACCATTCCACTACAAGCCATGCAATTGTTGCAAATGATGCTGCAATGTCAGTATTTAGAAATGCTAATGAGGTTACATTATCCACCTGAACTTCGCTACCTGCGTTAAAACCGTACCAGCCAAACCAAAGCAACCCGCTACCAATAGCTACTAAAGGAATACTATTTGGAGTTGAATTTTTATCAACACGAGCCCCAACATAGAAAACAGAAGCGAGAGCAGCAAAACCAGCTGTTGCATGAACAACAATACCGCCAGCAAAATCAAGTACGCCCCAATGAGCAAGTAATCCACCACCCCAAATCATATGAACAAATGGATAATAAACCAAAATTTGCCAAACGGTTAAGAAAATAAAATATGCCTTGAATGATACCCTGTTTACAAATGCACCAGTTATAAGTGCAGGGGTAATAATTGCAAACATCATCATGTAAGCAACAAAAACCAATTCTGGAATTTTTCCATTACCAGACCATAGGGTATCCATACCTATTCCTGATAAAAAAGCCTTGTCAAAGTTTCCAATGATTCCTCCTGCACCCCCGCTAAAGCAAAGTGAGTAGCCAAAGATTACCCATAAAACGGTGGTCCATCCTAAGGAAACAAAACTTTGAATCATAATTGCTAATATGTTGCGCTTGGTTGCCAAACCCCCATAAAACATGGCGAGCGCTGGTGTCATAAGCATTACAAGGCTTGCTGCAAGTAGCATAAAACCGGTTGAACCTGTTTCTAGAACACCTGTTTGTAATAAAATTGTACTTAACATATTTATTGTGTTTTAATTGATTGATTAAAATGATATGCCGAATGTTAAAAAAATATTTTCTGACTCGGGATTAGTAATCAATGAAGCTTGAACGGGTAATGAGTATTTATCTGAAATTTGAATAGATTTTGATGCTTTAACTCCAAGGTTTATTACCCCTGCAGTTTTATTTCCGTAATATCCCAACTCTCCCCTGTCCTTATTTGGTTTATCTAACGCCGCACCAATAAATGCATTAAAATCAGTTCCTTTAATATTCTTTTTATAACCAACCTCGATGTATTTTGTCATAAAAATATTGCCAGAAGTACCATTGGTATTGATTTTACGAGCATCGTTACCATAAAAATTCATAGCAAATAGAAAGGTGAAAGGGATTTTTTCAGTTCCATTAAAGCTTATAGCTCCTTCAAAAACATGGCAGGTGCTATCCTTATCGTAGCTAAAATATCTGCTACGCCCCTTGGTACTGTAATACTCTGGGAAAAAATAGTCAGTAACAGTCAAACTAATTACACTCTTATAAGTATAGGTAAGATAAAGATCAACCTCTTGGTTTGAGGTTTGAGAAAATGTGTATGCACCCCATGTCCCAATTGTTAAAGCATGATTTGAGTCATTAGTTGAAGCGTTGTATTTAAGCCAAGGTTGAATACTTGGGCTACTTCCACCAAGGTTAACTCCCCTCCAGATATAACGACTCATTATATCAGCCCCCAGCTGAACTGGCGACACATTTTGAGAAAAGACATCTAGGGTAAATACTATAGTAATAAGAGAAACAGTGATTGCTTTTAATATCCTACTCATATAAAAATAAGGTTTAAAGATTAAGTTCAACAAAAGTATTTGCCGCCTATTTGGTTAACAATAGAACTTGGTATGAAAGAAAGCTAATACTTTGTTGTAGTTTAGGAGTACTTTAATAGGTTAGTGAAACAGATATTTTGTATTTTACAATTTAGCCCATTAATTCAAAAAAACCTCAGCATAAAGCAATTGGAAATGACATTAGTCCTCCAATAACCTATAGAGTTTTCTTAATATTTCGTAAAATGCGATGTAGGTTTATTCAATCGTTCTACCTCTCCCATTAATTTTTTTGTAGAATCAATACCAACAAATTGTTTAATTATTAAAAATATTATACAATATAATGTCAATATATAATATATATTCGATTATTATTTAATATTTATTTGATTATTAGTATACAATTTTAAATTATTAATCTAAACTTAGGAGGAATAAAAATGAAATTAAATCTATTATTCATTAGTTCGGCTATGGCATTACTCGTTTTGGGTTGCTCAAAGGATCAGCTAACCCAAAATGAAGGATCAAATATGTCAACAAACAAAGAATTTAACCAAGGTTTCCCAAAAGGGGAATTTGCTAAAAATGTGGATAAAACCATAGGTAGAGAAAGCAAATATCCAACATCAAAAACAATCGCTGTTCCCTATTATGCACAGGAAACTAACTACTGGTGTGGGCCAGCTAGCGCTAAAATGGTAAATTACTATTTTAATCAGCCAGTTTCACAAGCAACAATAGCTGCCTATTGTAATTCCGCACCTGCGTATGGTACTTATATCGGTCCAATTGCTGATTGGTTTAATAGTGCGCCAAAAACTGGTTACTTAGTACTACCAAGCTGGTGGGTATGGGAAGTTACTTCTTTGGCAAGTTTTACCGATTTCCAAAATAAAGTTCAATGGTCATTTGGAGGTTATTCAGCACCTGAAGTTTGGCTTCTTATGACTTATCCAAGTTCAACATACCATCTACCAGGGTGGACCTCTAATTGCGGCCATTACGTTGCTGGTAGAGGATATGATTTCACCTCAAATTCCAAAGTATATTATCAAGATCCTTGGTATGGTACTGGTGGTGGTGCTAACAAAACAATAGATGCCTATACAATGTACTATTGTATTAATGCAAATGCTAACTGTATGATTTATTAATTATTATAAAAAAATTATTCTATTTATCTATCCAATACTAATAATCAAAATCATAAAAAAATGTATTGAAAACTTGGGCTATATCAAAACATTTAAGGCATTATTCACCTGAAAGTTGTTTGCTCCAATCATATATAGAATATGCTTTATAAAGATTTTGATATAGCCCTCCAATTTTTACAATGGCCTTTTCTCCACTTAAAAAGGCTATTACTAAAACCGTGGTTAGTTTCCGTGAAAAAAGATATCTTTATGATGAACATTATCGCTTCTATATTAAAATACTTAATAATCACTTCGTTGTGCATAATTATCGGGTGTACTGAAAAAAGTAATATTTTAACCATCCATCCAAAGGGAAATATTTATTCTGTTTCTGTTTTCAAAAATACTGCCATTTTCAGCACAGGTACAAAGGCCGAAAAAAATTCAAAAAGAATATATTACAGTAATTTAGATAAAGATAAACCCGTTCTTTTCTTCGAAGTAGCCGATAAGAGCAAAAATGTAATGCCCGTGCGATTGTACGATGAACAGGTAGTTTGGGTAGAGTATGGACTAGAAGAAGGAAGCCCTATGGCTTGGAAACTATGCACTAAGGGTCTTTTTGATACTGTAGCACCAAAAATAGTTATGCATAACATCAAAAATCCGAATGTTGAATTTCCCCATTTTGATATCTCTGGAAACCTGATAATTCTTGATTTTTTTACCCCATCGGGCACCGATACAATTGATTCGCCTCTTATTTTATTTGATATAAACAAAAATTTAACGAAGGTAATTAAGGCTCCTAAAGGGTACGACTCATATACCCCATCGTTTAACGGAGCCGATATGAACGAAATTGTTTGCAATTTGATCTCATTGGATGCCGATAAAAAAATATTCTCCAAAATTGCTTTATACCAAATTTCACAGGGCAAGTGGACAATCCTCGATATACCCAATTCAGGCTTTCAACCTGCACTTTACGGTAAAAAATTAGTTTATAAAGAATGTTCTTCTCCCTATGAATATGGCACAATTCAACTTTTTGATCTACAAACACAATGCAAAACTGTGCTTTCGACTAACCCAGCAGGAGGAGAATCTCCCCAGATAAATCAAAATTATGTTGTATGGGAATCGCCTAGCTTTGATAAGGTTCCTGCCTACAATTTAGCCACAAATAAACAGGTTGATTTAGAGGTTGGGAAAATAGGAAAGCCATATTTAAAAGGGAATAGCCTGATATGGGTTTTTGAAGAAAAGCCTGATAAGGCTGTAATGCATGCGATGTTTCTTGAGTAATCCTTGAATTCTGCTAATTAGCTCATACCTCTATGCAACTATAATTTTATGAAAATCAGCCACTAGTAAATCGGCTGGGATCAATACTCTTCTCCATATTTTAGACTTGACCCCTTTCAATGCAATTTGAATTTGATACACATTCATGGTTGTATTTTTTTCAAATACAGATAAAACTATCTACAATTATTTACAACGTTTCTAATGCTTTGACGGCTTTAGAGTTCTACTACATAACTATCCGCCGTTAAAAACTAAACGTTCAATTGCATTCCCGTACTGATTCTATGAATTTTGCCCCCAAGTCTTTCTTTTATGAAGTTAAATGAATAATCGCCAGTACAGTGTCCTGTATAAAGTTGAATATCTTCATCATTAAAATAATCAACAAATTTCTGCAAATTTTCATCGTTTTCATGCATATTATTAAAAGGGTTGCAAAAATGAAAACCACCAACATAACTTCTAATCTTTTTTCCTTCAAATAAACGCTTTACGGTCTCAATAGAATTGATCACTCCCCTATGAGAGCAAGAATTGAAAACCACAAATTCATTGTTGTTTTCAATCACTAAAATTCCTTCGTGTTCGAATGTATCAATAATTTTCTTGTTGTTTTTCTGCATATATAATACTTTATTCAAAGAGGGTGTAGGATAATCTGTGACCGCACAACTTATGAAAAAGGTTTTTTCATCTATTTGCACTTTTCCACTAACAGTACTTATTCGTTGTTTTGTTAGATCACTACATTTTAACCCAACTTGAAAATTGAATATGCCAAACACTTTTGTGTAGTAAAGTTTATCGGTACTATCAAATAGAAAAATTTTTGCTAATTTATTTACTTCACAAAATGCATCTAATCCACCTGTATGGTCGATATGTGAATGGGAAAGAAGCAGGTTGTCAATTTTTGTAATATCAATATCAAGTATTTCTGCATTTTGTAAGAATTTATTGTCCGTTCCGACATCCAACAAAAGGTTTTGGATGCCATTTTCAATGTAAATAGACAATCCATGATCGTTTTTAAATGTATTGTCAATTTTTGTATTTTCAAGTAAAACTTTTATTGTAATCATTGCTATAGTTACTGTTATGTTAAAATAAAAAAGTAATATTTAAATAATTTTTTAAACTTCAATTCTGTTAGCACAGATTTTTAATAACTGCTTTTTAAATTTAATAACTCAAACTACAAAAGATTTATTCTTCTTTACTTAAATTTTATTGCCAATTACTGTATTTATTGCTCTTAAATTTAGTACGGATTTGCAAATTACGTTAGCGTGGTCATCATCTTTTTCAAATATTATAGGAATTTTGTCATACAGCAATGTTTCTTAAAATAAACGCCAACGTTCTGCGTATTTGTTGTGTTTGGGAGTTTAGCTTCGCTGAGTTCCCTGCGGTCGGTTGCCTTCGACGAGCTCGAAAAAAACGCTCGGTTGAAACTGCTTTCTTATCCCTCATTAGTAAAATTAACAAAAAACGTTAAGAACTCCAAATGCGTCATCTGCTCAAATACAATAAACAATTTTGGCAGCTGGGCTTTTCTTATTTTATCTTTTTAGTATTCATTCCATCAAGGTATTTTTCAAGATTACCTAAGATAGAATATCCATATGGATATTTTCTCCCTTTAATAAGTTCTAGTAAAGGAAGTTTTGCATCAATAACCCTATTGCCATCAAAAGTATCTTCAAATAATTGCCCTCCTAAAGCATATTGATATAATTGCCATGAAACAACTTCTGTCATTTCAAACTTTGATTTTAATTTTGAACAGTGTCCTTTTTCTCTATTTTCTTTAACAGGTAAAACCAAATTGGACAATTCTCCTTCTTGTTTATATAATTGAGGTTCTATATGGGTCGATTTATAACTAATTCCATCAATTCTATCATTATCTCTCACCCATTGTAATAGAAGTTGTGGTATTATGTATTCAGGTTTAAAAGTGTCATTTATATTTTTAACTTTTACACTACAACAAGCTATTAAAGGCCAAGTCATAAAATATCTGTAAACTTCCTTTCTATGCAAATTATTTGTTAGCAGTGGTGGAGTTAAGTCTAGAAAAGAAATATTTGATTTGTTTTTTAATCGAACAGCTTGAAATTTATCAATTTGAGGCCTATTCAGTTCTTCCCAACAAACATATAATGTACGTCCTAAATAAAGTGATGGAAATCCAGGAATACTATACCTTTGCGTACTTACTTTTCCACGATGTTCAAATGGGATATGAAATAAGTCCTTAGCATCTAAAGGAAAATTGTCTTCCTTTAATCGTATTCGATAGAAATTTTCATTTGCACAATATTCTTTTTGCTTGATAATTGCATACAAATCCTTTACTTCATTTTTAAGAGTATGATCTAGTTTATCATATGCTTTGAAAGGATTTCCATTATAATATTCTTGAACAACTTCAATTAGTCCTTCAACAATAGTGCTTTGAGTCGATTTGATGGATTCAGGTTCAATTCTAATATCTTCAAATTGAAGGGATTGATTGTCTAATTGATTTACTTTATTTAAAAAATCATTAAGCAATTCACTAATAAATACATCAAATGACTTGTTTGATTTTTGAGATAATGGCAAATCAAAAATTGAATCTTTCAAAAGTTCTTCGAATGTCATAATGTGTCGTTTTATAGCATTGCTGCCAACTCGTTTATAAGTATCCCAAAGGCTTACTTATACATAAAATTTTAATGTATATATAAACCTTTGGTAATCTTTATCTCAAAATTAGCCAAAATTATAACCCGTCAAAGTGTAATTTGATTTTATAACCAATTGCGGAAATAGAAGAGATTTAAAACAGTTAGATTGAAAGGCATAAAAAACTCTGACAGGGTTCAAAACCCTGTCAGAGTTAAGGTGTCTATTACTATTTATGCTTACTAATAAACTCTGTTACATTCTTTTCAATTCGCTTCACAACATCAGCCCCTTCGGCTTTTACAAACTTATCGCCTGTGATGTTCTCGAATAGCTCAATGTACCTTTCGGTTATCTGGTTAACAATGGTATCGGTCATCTCTGGAACTTTTTGTCCATCCTGCCCTTGGAAACCATTCTCCATAAGCCATTCACGAACAAATTCCTTTGAGAGCTGCTTTTGCTGCTCGTTCTTTGCTAAACGCTCCTCATACCCATCGGCATAGAAGTAGCGGGATGAATCGGGGGTGTGAATCTCGTCAATTAGGTAAATCTTGCCATCCTTTTTACCAAACTCGTACTTGGTATCAACAAGGATTAATCCCATTGCAGCAGCCATTTTGGTACCTCTCTCAAATATAGCAAGGGTATACTTCTCCAGCTGCTCATAGTCCGCTTTACTAACCAATCCTTGCTTGATAATATCTTCCTTTGAGATATCCTCATCGTGTCCCTCATCGGCTTTGGTGGTTGGGGTGATAATAGGTTTTGGAAATTTTTGATGCTCTTTCATGCCATCGGGCATTGGCATCCCACAGATACTGCGTTTCCCCGCTTTGTACTCGCGCCATGCATGACCTGTAAGATATCCACGCACAACCATTTCAACCTTGAATGGCTCGCAGAAGTGCCCAACGGTTACCATTGGATCGGGGGTTGCAATCTTCCAGCTAGGAACGATATCGGCTGTTGCATCCAAAAATTTAGATGCAATCTGATTCAGAACCTGACCTTTGTAAGGTATTCCTTTGGGGAGAACAACATCAAAAGCCGAGATACGGTCGGATACAACCATTACCAACATTTTGTTGTTGATGTTGTATACATCGCGCACTTTACCATGGTACACTCCGGTTTGTCCGGGAAAGTTAAAATCGGTACGAACGATTGCCTTTTCCATTTTTTTATTTAGTTGTTAGGTGTTTAGTTGTTTAGGCATTTAGGGGGTTAGGTGTTTAGGATGTTAGGTTATTGGGTTTTCGAAGAGAGCGAATAAGTGAAGCAAGGACTTTTTCTGTTTCATTCAATTTTGTTTTGCACATATTCTGCAGCTCTATTTCACCATATCCCAATCTACATGCTATATCAAACTGATATGATAACTCTCTTAAAGAACCAAATGCGATATCAAGAAAATGGATATATTCTTTTTTACTCTCTCTAGCACATCCCTCAACAATATTAGACGGAACAGAAATTGCCGCTCGTCTCATTTGCGACGTTAATCCGTAAACCTCTTCTTTAGGAAAATATTTTGTCAATTTATAAATTAAAACGACCAACTCATCTGCTAATTCAAAGGCTCTAAGTTTACTATGATCTCTCATTCTATTATCTACTAAACATAATCCAAATAGTAAAAATCCAAACCCCTAAATTCCTAAAAGTCTAAACACCTAAACCACTAACAGTCTATCCCTCTATCCCCTTCTCGAATGCATTAACAATATACTTAACCAACGTATGGCGAATGATATCACGTGCATCAAAATAAATTACTGCAATGTCCTTAATGCCATTGAGCAACCCAATGGTTTTTACCAAGCCCGAATCCTCCTTGCGTGGTAAATCAATCTGGGTGATATCGCCAGTAACAATAAACTTTGCATTTTTACCCATTCGGGTAAGGAACATCTTAAGCTGGCTAATTGTTGTGTTCTGCGCTTCATCAAGGATAACAAAAGCATGATCGAGGGTGCGTCCACGCATATAGGCAAGGGGTGCAATTTGTACAGTTCCATCCTCCATATATTCTTGGAGTTTCTTGGCTGGAATCATATCGTTTAGCGCATCGTATAGGGGTTGTAAGTATGGATCGAGTTTTTCCTTCATATCCCCCGGAAGAAATCCAAGCCTCTCCCCTGCCTCCACTGCTGGACGTGTAAGGATAATTCGCTTTACCTCTTTGTTCTTTAAAGCCCTTACCGCAAGGGCAATTGCTGTATACGTTTTCCCAGAACCTGCCGGGCCAATTGCAAAAAGTAAATCGTTGGATTGGTACATCTCAACCAGTAATCGTTGATTAACGGTTCTGGCCTTAATGGCCTTGGCATGATTTCCAAATACTAGAATATCCGTTGCATCCTCCTCTGCTTGAGCAATGGTTTCCATCGATTCACTTAGAAAATCTTGGATATTAGCATCGGTAAGGTATTTATAGCGGGTGAAAAACTCAATCATCTTATTGATCTTCTCCTCCAGAATATTAATCTGCTCTTCGTCACCAATGGCCTTTATCTCGTGGCCTCTTGCAACAATTTTAAGCTTAGGAAAATGTTTGGCAATTAAGTCGTATTTAGCATTTTTAACTCCAAAAAGCACTAAAGGATCAATTCCCTCAATAAGTATTATGCGTTCACCCATGTTGGCAGGTTGTATTTATTATTTAATTGTAATAACCACTGTGAAATAGAAAGAATTTCAGTTCTAACTTACATTGGAATGTTGAAATATTTCAAAATCTCTTCATTCAAATAAAAATCCAAATTTAACAATTTAGAAATACTTGGTAGTTTGATGTTAATTAAAACTGATAACCTTTTTTTGCAATCTTTATGGGTAGCTACTTTATTTTTTACAACTTTGTAGAATAATCAGGAATGTGAATGGATAACGAAGTTTTGGCAAACAAGATACTTACACTAACAACCGATTGGAACCAGCACGATTACTACAATGGTGTCCTTCGGGGTAAACTTGTAACCACATGTCCTGATCTAAAAATTGTTGAGATTACAAATCAAGTACCCATTTTCAACCTTAATCATGCGGCATTTGTTCTAAGGTACAGCTACAAGCACTTTCCAAAAGGAACTATTCACCTTGTGATGGTAAATAGTGAGAGTCAATCGCATAGAATGCTTGCCTTTAGCCATAACGATCATCATTTTGTAGTGCCAGATAATGGGATTATAGGTTTGATGTTCAAAGAGCCTCCACAAAACGTATTTGCATTCCCATTTGAGGCCGAAGGAAGTTTTGCTTCTCTTGGTTCATCCATTGCTGCAATTGATGCTATTTACAAGGGCAAAGATTTATTGGAAGTTGCCAGCTTAGTAAATAATTTCGATCAGAGAATCCCACTAAGAGCAACCAATGAGAACAATGCGATTACAGGAAGTGTAATCTATATCGATTCCTACTTTAATGCCATTACCAATGTTTCAAAAGATTTATTCGATAAGGTAGGGCAAGGTAGGAAATTCGAAATCCACGTTCAAAGTCAACATAACAAGGTTAACACAATATCAGTTAATTACAATGATGTTGATGCTGGTGAACTCGTAGCCTTATTCAACTCAGCAGGATTGCTTGAAATCGCCATTAATAGTGGCTACGCATCGCAACTGCTTAACCTGAATAATGGATCGAGCATTAGGATTAAGTTTTATGATTAAAAAAATAGACCGCAGATGACACGGATAAAGCAGATAATCACAGATTTTCATCTTTCCTTTGTGTCTTTCCGTCTTAGCGTTTATAATAATTTTTAAAGACTTATTAAATGCTGGCATATGAACTTAGAAAAATCAGATAAAAGAGTTGCACTCATCGCCTTCGAAAGGTTGCTTAACATTATGGATGAATTGAGAGAGAAATGCCCTTGGGATAGGGAGCAAACAATGGAAAGTTTAAGACCTAATACTATTGAAGAAACATACGAACTCTCCGAAGGGGTACTCGATAATGATCTCAATCTCATTAAAAAGGAGTTAGGTGATATCCTATTACACATTGTATTCTACGCTAAGATTGGTTCCGAAAAAAATGCTTTTGATATTACAGATGTTATTAATAGTCTTTGTGATAAGTTGATATTCCGCCACCCACACGTATTTGGGGAGGTAAAGGTCAACAATTCAAACCAGGTGATTGAAAACTGGGAGCAGCTAAAAACAAAAGAAAAGGATGGCAATAAAACAATCCTTTCAGGGGTTCCCAAGGCATTACCAGCATTAATAAAAGCAAACAGGATTCAAGAAAAAGTCAAAGCTGTTGGTTTCGATTGGGAAGTTCGCTCACAGATTTGGGAGAAAGTTGAAGAAGAAATGGATGAGCTAAAGGCCGAGATATCTGCTAATAATCCTGATAAAATGGAGGCCGAATTTGGCGATCTTCTGTTCTCATTGGTAAATGCTGCAAGGCTTTATAATATTGAGCCTGAAACAGCACTAGAACGCACAAATAGAAAGTTTATTAAACGATTTGGTTACTTAGAGGAGAAAACCATAAAACAGGGTCGCTCCCTAAAAGATATGACACTCGATGAAATGAACGTAATTTGGGAAGAAGCGAAAAGATTTGATAGTTGACAGTTGTTAGTTGACAGTGGAAAGTGAAAAGATGGGTAAACTTCCTTTTTCTTCTGTCTTCGGACTTCGGGCTTCTGTCTTTTCACTTTCAACTTTCAACTTTCAACTTTTATCTTAAAAAAATGCTAAGATATCTCATCAAAAAATTACTCTACAGCATCCTCATCATCTGGGGAGTGGTTACTTTGATCTTTATACTTTTCAACCTAGTACCTGGCGATCCTGCACGGATGATGATGGGTCAACGTACCGATTCAACCTCGCTTGCAACAGTTCGTCATGATCTTGGTCTCGACAGACCTGTCTTTTCGCAATATCTTAAATATTTGAACGACATCTCCCCTATCTCCATCCATAACCCACGCTCAAAATCAAGCTATATATACTTAGATAAAACATCCTATAAGAATTATATCAAACTAGTTAAGCTTTCAAAATCGAGAGTAATAGTAATCAAATCGCCATACCTGCGTCGCTCCTACCAAAGCCAGAAAACGGTTACATCCATTATAAGCGAGACGCTACCAAATACATTTATCCTCGCTTTTACCTCCATGATTTTTGCAACAATATTTGGCATTGCATTGGGGATGATCTCTGCAATCAAAAAAGACAAATTTATCGATAGGTTTTCCATTGTATTCTCAGCAATTGGCATGTCGCTCCCATCATTCTTTGCGGCAATACTTATTGGTTGGTTCTTTGCATTTGTCCTTGGGAAATACACAGGATTAAACCTAACTGGTAATCTTTGGGTGGTTGATGATTTTGGCGAGGGAATACATCTTCAATTGAAAAACCTAATCCTACCAACGCTTACGCTGGGTCTGAGACCTCTCTCAATTGTTACCCAGCTTACAAGAAGTTCGCTACTCGAAACTCTTTCGCAAGATTACATTAGAACCGCAAAAGCCAAAGGGTTATCGTTTGGGAAAGTTCTTTGGCGGCATGCACTTCGCAATTCATTAAACCCTGTTGTAACTGCTATTTCGGGCTGGTTTGCCTCGCTTATGGCTGGGGTGATTTTTGTTGAGTATATCTTTGGATGGAAAGGGCTTGGATACGTAATGGTAAATGCCCTAACAAGCTATGATGTTCCACTCGTTATCGGGTGCGTTATTGCAATATCCTTGATTTTTGTGATTGTCAATTTGCTTGTTGATATTATTTATGCAATGCTCGATCCTCGAATCAAATTTGCTTAGTTTTTTTGTGAAGCTGTAAAACTGTGACGCAGTGTTGCTGTTTTGCCGTGAGTTTGTGTTATTGTACTGATGTTGTACTTTGTTAGTATATTGATAGAAGATGTGTTAGATGCAATACTCCACGCCTCCGCCACAGCACCACAGCAAAACCGCAAAACCGCAAAACATCATCACAGCCCCACAGCAACACTGCGTCACAGCATCTCAACAACACAATAAAATAATATAGATTAATACTTAGTTGTTAAATCGTTCTAACTACAACTCCTAATTTTTGTACTTTTGGCTTTTATATAGATTGATATTTTAAACATTAAGATTATGAGAAAACGAATTGTTGCAGGAAACTGGAAAATGAATACAACCCTTGCAGAAGGGATGGAGCTAACTAAAAGTGTAATTGAAAAATCGATTACTGTTCCAAAAACTATTGAACTTGTTTTAATTCCCCCTTTTACAAGTATCAACGAGATTACAAAACTCACCAAGGGTACTGCTGTTAAAGTTGGAGCACAGAATTGCGCAGAATGGGTAAAAGGAGCTTACACAGGTGAAGTTTCTGCAACTATGATCTCATCAATTGGTGCAACCTATGTTGTTATAGGACATTCTGAAAGAAGAGAGTTCTTTAACGAGGATAATAAAATGCTTTACCGAAAAATTAAACAAGCATTGGAGAATCGCTTAATTCCTATTTACTGCTGCGGTGAGAAGCTAAATGAACGCGAATCCAACAAATACTTTGAGGTTGTTGAGAAACAGGTAAGCGAATCGCTTTTTGAACTCACCAAAGAACAAATGATGCAAGTTGTAATTGCTTACGAACCAGTTTGGGCAATAGGCACTGGTAAAAATGCTACCTCACAGCAAGCACAGGATATGCATGCATTCATTCGTACTACAATAGCCAAGAAATTTGGTAAAGAGGTTGCCGATAGCATCAGCATACTTTACGGTGGAAGCTGCAAGCCATCCAATGCCGAGGAGATTTTTGCCAGGCCAGATGTTGATGGTGGTTTAATTGGCGGAGCATCATTAGTTGCCGATGATTTTATTGCAATTGCTTGCTCGTTTTAGTAACATAACGTCAACTCAATGTAAACTGTCATGCTGAACGAAGCGAAGGATCTCGTTATCTAAAGACAAGATGCTTCACTCCGTTCAGCATGACAAAGTAACAATCTAGTCCTAAACTTAGGATCAACATGTTATGTTTACATTGAGTTCACATTATTTGAAATCCAAGAAAAGGATTATACCCACCCAAACACCACCCCAACCATTCATCCCCTCTGAGGCAAACCACCGTGTAAGCAAAAAGTATCATGGGATATCGCAATTTGCGATTTTTAGGAAAGTAATTGCTAATGTGTAATGCTGAGGGTTGAAGGGTTAGTTCTGTATTCCAGTGTGGGAAATAGTTCTTTAATAAATCAATGGATTTTAATTTGGTATTGGTGCGGTCTAAGACCGCTATTTAAAGACGACGAAGTTACTTTTTGCTACACTTCGATGAGCGGGGGTTACAATTCTTTTATTTCCTTTTTCGTCTAGTTGTAAGTTGTTTATTTAAAAATATTTCATACAATTCGTCAGTTGTCAAGGTTCGTAAATATCCCTTTTTCTTAAGCCCATTAATAAGTCGCCTATCACCTGTCCATAAGTTTGCTACTAAATGATTTGTAAGTGCAATAAATAATGCATCATCAGGGTCAATGCCCGAAACCAAATCAATCGCTTTGTTTAAATCATTATCTGTTAATAATATGTCATCCACAAATACCAATCTACTTGTAATTAAATGAAAGGTGTCAACAAATTGGTCTTCGGTATAATTTGTTAAATCGAGTATTTTATCTTTATGCTTAGAAATTTCGTCTTTAAGCAACCCAACTGTATAAAAATCAAAATATTTTGAACCATTAATTATTAATTGTCCAACTTTACTTTTGGTATTTAGAATTGCGCTAAATACAATATTTGAATCAACTACAATTTTCATTTAATACCACGGCTAGTTTTAACTTTAGCCCAGATAGATTTGTTAACCGATTTTGATAGTTTATCAACATCGGATTGTTTAGCCGTTGATTTTGCAGTCAACTCTTTATATTGCAGGAAATCGAGCATATTTTGAAGCTCTGTCAGGTCAACATAAGCTGGAAGCCTAACTAAAATTTCGTTTTTTGTCCTTTCGAGTATCATATCATACTTTTTTTCAAATGTACCAAATTTTCAGGTAAGTGTATTCTCTTTCTCAAAATTGTGGGTAACGGTTTGCAAGTTGATTGTGATTGGGAGTTTGAAGCTACCTTCTTATCCCCCATTAATAAAATTACCAAAAAGCCTTGAAAACTCCAAATGAGTCATTAACTCAAATGCAAACGAGCGTTTTGTGCGAACCGAATGAAGGGAGTTCAGCGTAGCAAGTTCGATGAAGCCAATAAATACGCTGTTATGCTGTGTGCTTTATTTCTCTAGCAAAAATATTTCTTCAATCTGAGTTCTATTCTCTGGAAGGTAATTAGATGCTACATCCCAAATTATCTCATAATCAACACCAAAATATTCATGAGAAACCTTATTCCTTAATAGGTACATTTCATTCCAAGGAATGTGTGGATATTTTTGTTTTATTTCTAATGGAATGTTTTTAGAAGCCTCTCCTAGTACTTCAAAATTACGAATGACAGCATCAACGGTTTTATAATCTCTTCTGAAAGTTTCAAAATCATAACCATCAATATATTCTGCTATCCGATTCATAGAGGTTAGAATATCTTCAAGAAACATGATGTAAGTTCTATCCTCTTTCTTCATTTATACATATTTTACTTGATTGAGAATTCTATCTCTTAGCTGCTCCTTGAGTGCATTCTTAGTGACTAAATCAATCTTTCGACCAAATGTGCTTTCTAGAAACATTTCAAGCGTAAAGAATTTCCATCCAATTGGTCTTTCTAATTCAATGAGAATGTCAATGTCGCTCTGTTCAGAAAAGGTATTATCAGAAAAAGAACCGAAAAGACCAATTTCCTTAACAGAATATTCTTTTCTGAGAATTGGTTTAAGTTCTCTAAGCTTTTCTAGTATGTCATTTCCTGTAATCATAGCCCAAATATAGTCAAATTTCTGATTAGTGGTTGTTTCTTCTGGCTTTGAGCATAATGATTCCGTGGTTTGGACTGCTGTGGTGTTAACGGCTACTTTCTTATTCCTCGGCTCGACGAAGTTACGCTTCGCTAAACTTCGACGATCGAGGGGTAGACTTAAGACCACTTCACTGCATAAAGAAACAGTAAGGTAAATTAAAAGAAAAATACTGAAATATTCACGCCTGCTGCTATGATTTGAAATGCGTTGTTAGTAGGTCGTTTTTTAATTTTCAATATCAAGTATGTTAAATATTTTATCTTTGGTTTTATTTATTTCCCAGAAAGCTAGTATGATTCCTGTCACGGGGAAAATAATGATAAACATGAATACATCAACGTACATTTCAGCTGTTGCCGATGTTGTTAATATTTTCAAAATGGACGATGCTGTTGCATAAAATATGAATAAAAAAAATGCAAACGAAAAAAGTCCTAAACGATATTTTATTGTCACGATTGTTTTGCCATTATGATTTTTTAATTGTCCACTTGCAAAAATTTGAGGTAAAAATGTCTGCAAGATGGGTCGTAATCGAGTGATGTCAAATTTATTTTTGTCAACTTCCAATTTACCAATTAATGGTCGTGTTGTGTCGGCAGTAAAAGTATTTGTCTTGGGAAATAACAAATTATTAGTTGAATGAATTTGCCATGTCAAACGAGATAATAATTCATCTGTGTTTTGATTTATTTCTGTTGTTGTTGTCTTGAAATTTATCATTGTCTTGTCTTGAATAAAATGTATGATAATTGTTTATATGTCTAGTTTCTCCAAACCTATACTGCCATTTTATATCTATAGTTCTGTTTTTTAATATCCCCATACAAATTTAGTTTTTTCCACTAATCGTCAAACAAAAATTCTACTTTTTATAAACAAAAAAGAGTGTGTTTCAAAAGTTCGAAACACACTCTTTTTATTTGTGCTCCTATCCGAGAAGATTTCTAAATATGTAAATTCGGTATAATACCCATGAACTAAAAACAACCCATTGTCATTGGTTTCGCCAACCTCGCAAACTCGGTTCTGAACGAAGCGAAGGATCTAGTTATCTAAAGACGAGATGGTTGATTTCAGCGAATCTTTCGGGTTTTTCTTCGTTCAGCTTGACAAAGCAACAATCTAACCCTAAGCTAAAGATCAATATGTTATACTTACATCGAGTTGGCGTTAAATTTTAAAATATTTAATTGTTGAAAAATACTTTGAAAAACCCCTTTCAAATAATTCAATTAGACTTAATTTGCCAACAAAATTAGTTTAACGGCACAAACAAGGTATTCCTACTTTATTGTGTACCATAAACTCAACATCTGAAATTTTAAAATATGGATTATATAGAACTTAAAATAGAATTAGAACCTGCAAATCAAGAAACAAACGAGATAATCATCGCACAGCTAGCTGAGTTAGGATTCGAAAGTTTTACTGAAAATGAAAGTGATTTTAACGCTTATATAAAAATCACCGACTTTACAGATGAAATAGCTGCAAAAATAGATGAACTTATTGTCCCCGATGGAACTCAAATATCACATCAAATAGAAAGAATAAAGGATCAGAATTGGAATGCACAGTGGGAATCGAGTTTTGAACCAATCAATGTAAACAATAGATGTTTGGTTCGGGCTTCGTTTCACAAGAATACTTCAGAATTGGAATACGATATCATCATCGATCCAAAAATGGCTTTTGGTACTGGACATCACCAAACTACCTATTTGATGATTGAGCAAATACTTAAGGCTGATTTAAAAGATAAAGTTGTGCTTGATATGGGTTGTGGAACTGGTGTTCTTGCTATCCTTGCAGAAATGAAAGGGGCAAAAGCTATTACCGCCATTGATATTGATGAGTGGGCATATCAAAATACTACTGAAAACATTCAGATTAATGAATGTACTAAAATAGTGCCTCATTGCGGTGATGTTCGGCTAATTGAAGGGATGGAATTTGATGTTATTCTTGCCAATATAAATCGGAATATTCTCCTATCGGATATGAAGCATTATAACCAGTCTATGCTTAAGGGTGGCATGCTCATCATCAGTGGTATTCTTAAAATTGATATTGATGCAATAATGAATAATTCAGTTGATTTAGGGCTAATTCACCAATCCACATCAACACGTGATGAATGGGTAACAATGTCCTTCCTAAAATCCTAATAAAAGCAGAGTATGGCTATAAACTTATCCTCCATTAACCGAAGGTTACTTTCTTTCATAATAACCTTTGCAATTATTTGTATTGTAACCATTAATGCTATAATAGCTTTTTCAAGGGATGAGGGTAAATTCTCTGGTGATATTCAAAAGTTCCCCATTGAATTGAATAATATCCTTAAGCAGGATATAACCAAGGAAAATGAACTGCTACTTAAGGATTTCACAAAGTTTTGGACAGTGGACTCGGTTCTGATCGACGATCAGAAAAAAGATATAGTAACAGCGTCCACCAAATTGCTGGAAAAAACAATCAATAGTAAGGATCACTTTTTTAAATACGTTAAACTAATCATGTTTTTCGGCAAAGATGAATACGCTAAAAACCAATATGCATCATGGAATAAAGGGTTTCAAAATATTATAAACAATCCTAAATTTAGCATTGCTGAGATTAATGATTTTTTAACGTTCTCATTGAATACAATTACAAAAGGTGTTTTAAACGAGAAATCCGGCTATTTTTGGAAGATAAATAAGAATACCTACCGTTTTAATGTTGACAAAGATTTTACGGTATTATACGACTCTATAAACCTAATCTGTTCAAACAGCAAGGATAGCATTTTTATAAAATCTACCGCTGGTGTATATAACCCATTAACCAAAATTTGGAAAGGCAATAGTGGCAAGGTTACTTGGACTCGCTCAGAATACCCTGAAAGCATAATCTTTGCAACGCTTTTAAAATATAAGATTAATCTTAATGAGAACAACTACACAGCCGATTCCGCAAAGTTTATCAACCACGATTATTTTACAAAACCAACATTAGGAAAAATAACAGATTGGCTATTGAAGGATTACATACCTAAAACCATACCATACCCCGAGTTTCAGTCATACGATCAATGGTTTCAAATCAAAGACCTCTTTAAAAATGTTGACTACGAGGGTGGTTTCACCATGCGTGGTTCAAAGCTTATTGGAACTGGAGGCGCATCAAAACTTGCAACCATAATAATAAAACAAAACGATAAAGAATTTTTGAGAGTTGAAGGCAATATCCTTATTTTCCAACGACAAATCATTAATTCCGAAAAGGCAAAAATTCGCTTTAAATTCGATAAAGATTCACTATTTCATGTTGGCTTAAACTTTAACTACAACGATCAAAATAAAACAGTAATTTTATCTTCAACAGAGAAACTTCTAACCCAAAGCCCATTTAATAGCACCTATCATAAACTCTCAATCGCATCGGGACAGCTAAGCTGGAAAATAACTGACGATAAAATCTTTTTTGGAGCATCAACAGGCTCTGCAATAAATAGAGCAACCTTTGAATCGGCCAACTACTTCAATGAGGAAAAATTTGACCTGATGATGGGTCCTGATGAAAAACATCCACTATTGGCCTTAGCTAGCTATGCAAAAAAGGTTAAAAGCAAATACTTCCTTGCTGAGGATATGGCCAGCTATCTAAGAAAGTCCGTAGAACAGGTTCGAATTGAGATGATGAGAATTGCAATGCAGGGATATATTTATTATGATTTCAATACCGATGAAATTCAGATTACCCCAAAATTATACGATGCCATTAAAGCCCGTGGACAACTAATTGATTATGATGTTATCAACTTTAATTCCTTAACTCAGGGTGGCATACCTAACGCAGAACTCGATCTCAAAACAATGGAACTTGCCATTAATGGTATTGATAATATATCTGTAAGTGATTCTCAAAACGTACACATCTATCCTTACAAACATCAAATTATAATGCAAAAGGATAGAAATTTTTCATTTGGAGGAAGCGTTCGCTCTGGGTTATTCAAATTTATTGGAAAAAAATTCCAATTTGATTATAGCAATTTTAAAATTGTTTTGGAAGATGTTGATTCATTAAAACTAGACTACAAGACAAGTCAGTACGATATGTCTGGAAAAAATGTTCTTAAAACAATAAGCAGTACCTTCGAAAAAATTGCTGGTGATATTCTTATCGATAAACCTGATAATAAATCGGGATTAAAGAAAAATAAGGGATACCCCATATTCAACAGTACATCCGCATCATTCATTTATTACGATGATCCAAAGATTTTTGGTGGCGTATATAAACGCGACAGCTTCTATTTTGAGGTTAAACCTTACAAATTTACCAATCTAAATAACTTCAATCAGCAAGATATTAATTTCATTGGAACCCTCTATTCATCTAATATATTCGCCCCAATAGAAGATACATTGAAATTGCGCCCCGACAATTCCCTCGGATTTATTAGTATAACTCCCCCGGAAGGTATGGCTGTTTTCGATGGTAAAGGTAGAGTTTTTAATAAAGTAGATTTAAGTAACAGAGGACTCCGAGCCGATGGTCAGCTGAAATATATTACATCCACCACCACATCCAATGACTTTTACTTTTTCCCCGATTCCCTTATCACAAAATCAACACATTTTGCAATTGATCAACAGCTATCAGGAATTCAATATCCAGAAACAAAGGGGGATAAACACCCTATTAAATGGTATCCTAAGCGGGAGAAATTTTTTGCATATAAAGGAGAACAACCTTTTGAGATATATACTAACCAAGCCCGTCTTATGGGCAATCTCCTGCTCGAACCTCTTGGGTTAACTGGCAATGGAATTGTTAGGCTTGATAACGCAAAGCTAATCTCAAAAAAATATGAGTTTGAGGCAAATGATTTTAGTACCGATTCTACCAGCCTTGACTTATATGTTCCAAATTCCGATTCAGTATCATTTGAATCAACAAAACTGAAAGCAAAAATCGATTTTCTATCACGTCAGGGTATATTCAACAAAAAAGGTATAAGTATCTATGCCAAAATGCAACCTCTAAGATACGAAACCTACATGGATAGGTTTATCTGGAATATGGGCAATAATGAGCTAACAATGTCAACTGGAGGTCGCCAACAGGCGGTTGAAACTGAAAAATTTTACGTTTCACGAATGGCAGATAAAGATAGTATTCCCACAGGATCAGTATTCTACTCAACAAAATTTAACGAGGATTCGCTCTATTTCTTTTCACCAAAGGCCACATATAATTTGAAAAACTCAAAATTAAATGCCGATTCGGTTAAATACCTTCTAGTGGCTGATGCAGTTGTTTATCCAATTGATAAGAAAATATCCGTTGAACCTACTCTTAGATTACTTCCGCTAAGTAAAACAACAGTTATTGCCAGCATTCCTAAACGTTACCATAGAGTATATAACTCAGATATTACAGTTCTAAGTAGGAAGAAATATTACGGTAAAGGCCTCTATGATTATATTGATGAAAATGATTCAATTGAAACCATCACCTTAAACGAACTTGGTGTTAACGATAAAATTATCACTTATGGGAAAGGTAATATCGCCCAAGCCGACAGCTTTAAACTCAGCCCCGAATTTGGTTTTGCTGGAAAGGTTTCTCTCAACTCACCAGAGAAGTTCCTCTATTTCAATGGGGGTACAAGACCCATTTTCAATTGCAAAAAGTTAAACCCAAATCTAATTAAATTCGAATCAACTATTAATCCTGATAGCATTCTAATACCCATATCCGATGACCCAATGAATACTGCTCAAGCACGATTAATAAATGGCAGTATAATTACCGAAGATTCCATTAAACTTTACGGATCCCTACTTGGTATTAGAAAAACATATAGTGATATACCTTTTGTTCAGGCCTCTGGTTTTATGAATTTCAATAAAAACAATCGAAGGTTTACAATTGGGCCATCATACAAAATTTTTAACCCTGATACATCTGGAAATACAGTAAGTCTCCAAAAAGATTTTTGTATGCTCTTCGGTGAAGGAAATATTATTTTACCAATAAATTTGGGACAAGTTAAGTTAAAATTAAATGGAAGTTTAATCCATAAACTCGAAGATAACTCGTTAGCATTAGATGCTTACCTTCAGATTAATTTTTTCTTCAATCAGCCATCATTAGTTGTAATGGCTGCAGATTTAAATTCATTCCCTATGCTTGATAAGGTTGATTTAAGTCGAAAACTTATTAAAAAAACATATTATGCCTTAGCAGAAGTCAAAGAAGTAACAGATGCTATATCTCAAATAGGTCTCTTCGGTGCACCAACAGTAACTCCTAAAGGTTTAGAAAGCACAATAACTTTAGCCGATCTCAAACTCAAATGGAATCCACGAACAAATTCCTTCATCTCCGTTGGTAAAATTGGCATTGGCACAATTGGCAATATTCAGGTTAATAAAAAAGTAAACGGTTATATCGAGATTTATAAACGACGAAGCGGTGACTTCATGACTCTATACCTACATCTTGGAGAAGAAAAATATTACGTATTTACCTATACCAAAGGGGCAATGCAGGTTTCATCCGATAATACTTTATTTACGGATCCAATTAAACTCATGAAATCGAGAGATAGAAAAGTAAAAGTGCCTCTAGGGCAACAAAAGTATAACTTTCTAGTTGGTACTAGAAACGAACTTAACTTTGCCCGAAAACGCTACAAACAACTCCTAGAAGGGGATGAAAATTTAGACGAAACTAACGATAAAGATAAGACATCTAAAGAATCCGAGGAGCAAGAAAAATCGAAAGAATCAACTACTGAAAATAACACAGAGTCAAGACCTAATTAACGTCAACTCAATGTAAGGTGTCATCCCGAGCGAAGCGAAGGATCTAATTATCTAGAAACTAGATGCTTCACTTCGCTCAGCATGACAAAGTAACCATCTAACACTATACTTAGGATCAATATGTTATGCTTACATCCGTTAATTAGAATTCTAATTATCAATGGCCTTTTCTTGGAATTTCCAACACCTCAAGATCTTTGATATCAGAACCATCTATCGTAAATCTCAATGCTGTTCGGAATTTATGAAAACCAAAAGTTCCTGCAGCACCTGGATTCATATAAAGAAAACCCATTTTCTTATCATACATCACCTTAAGGATATGGGAATGTCCACAAATAAATATTTTTGGTGGGTTAGCCTCAATAATTGGGAATATTGTTGGTTCATATTTTCCGGGAATCCCACCGATATGAGTTATAAATACATCAACTGATTCGCATTTAAATCTCTGGATTTTGGGGTAAACAGCTCTTAACTTATGATCATCAATATTTCCGTAAACTGCCCTAAAGTTTTTAAAACTCGCTAATTTATCTGCAATTTCTAAGTTCCCTATATCACCTGCGTGCCATAATTCATCACAGTTTTCAAAGAACGATGCTAGACTATCATCCCAATGACCATGTGTATCTGAAAGTAACCCTATTCTTAACATTTTGATTTTTTATAGAACGATAAAGGTAACAACACTTTCAAAATCGGTATATTTGGAACAATAAAAAGATTCTAATTCGTCAATCCATTATTTAATTTTTGATTTCATCAACAATGCAAATATTTTACGCACCCGATATTTCCGATACTTTATACACTCTCAACGAGGAGGAATCAAAGCACTGTATTCGTGTTTTAAGACTAACTTTAGGCGATGAAATCACATTGGTTGATGGTTTGGGTGGTCTATTCAAAACGCGTATTGTAACGCCCGAAGTTAAAAGATGTCAGGTAGAAGTTTACCAAACCATTAAGGAATATGAAAAACGTGATTTTTATCTTCATATTGCAATTGCTCCTACAAAAAACATTGAACGCTTTGAATGGTTTTTAGAGAAAGTAACCGAGATTGGTATTGATGAAATAACACCATTGCTTTGCGAACACTCAGAGCGTAAGGTCATTAATAACGAAAGGCTCGAAAAGATTTTTGTTACAGCAATGAAACAATCTATTAAAGCATACATCCCAAAACTAAATCCCTTAACACCATTCAAACAATTTATTCAAACACAAAACCCCGAAAGCACATATATAGCCCATTGCCAAAGGAAAGGATTAAATCATCTAAAAAACGAATTAGTTTCAACCCCAAAAACCACCATTCTTATTGGCCCCGAAGGGGATTTCAGTTCTGATGAAATTAGTAAAGCAATTCAATTAAATATTAAAGAAATAAGCCTAGGAAACTCTCGCCTTAGGACAGAAACCGCAGGAGTTGTGGCATGTCATATAATAAATTTATCAAATTATTGATAATTATATAAAACCAATTACTTTTGATATAAGAATCAAAACACTAATAAATTCTGTCAACCTTAATTAATAATACTTCTCCTTATGAAATTATCTCTATTATTTTTTGCACCTTTTGCTCTTCTCTTTTCGCAGAGTTTAAAACTGTATGCTCAATTTGAGAATATAGATTTGAATAATTACAAACTAACTGATTTTAAATATAAAACACTAAGTACTAGCTTAAACGCTAATAATACATACGGATATGCTAATGCAACTAGTACAAATCAATTTAATAATTCAAATAGTAATTTATATCAGAATAGTTTAGGTTCTAGTGGAAATTTAGGGTATTCATCTACCACTTATTGTAGAAAATACATTGGGAACCAAAACCTAGGATTAAATTTCAATAGTAATTTTGATAAAAGTTCTTCCAATGACTCTTTTGATAATTTTTTTGATAACAATAACTTTTCCTCTAAATCTTCTTCGTATTATTCTAGCTCTAACTTCTCATTGAATTTAAATTCTAATAATCGTTTCTATATGTCAAACGATTTTTTTATTGGAATTAATCTTCAAAGCTACCAATCACCAAATCATTCCTATTCAAAATCAAAAAGTACTTCAAATACATCAACACATACAAACAACTTAAGTTCTAGCCATAACTATTATAATTCTATTAATGCTATAACCCTTCAATTTGGGAAAGGACGCTATGAAGACGTTACTGATGCCCGATTGGCAATATATATACTAAATGATTTGGCAAAACAGGGACGTTTAGCACGTACCCCAAGCCAAGAAGAGGTTTTTGCATTTGCCGATTTCATAACCAAGACTTTAAATAAAAGGGTAATTGATAGCCGTATCAAAAAAATTAAAGAGTATGTTGCGGTTGATTCATTTCTTGTGTCAAATGGATTATCTTCTAAAACTGATGGACTTTATTTTGGTGTGATTAATGACAACTGGAACTATGGTCGCAATCAAAACTGGGAAACTGGCAAAGCATGGCATATTGGTGTATCTCCAGCACTTAATTATCAGAACCTTTTTTATAAAAGAATTGATTCTAGCGCTGTTTCTACAATGCGGAATAAATTATTCGAATATGGATTAGGCTTCGATGCTGGGTATAGCTCTTCATGGATATCAGGCTTGAAGTGGACAAAAGGGTATTCAATTAGAGGGGCATTTAATATTTCCAAATATGATAGTTCAGGTCATTTTTCCGAAATAAATAATCATAAAATCATTACTGGAAATGCAAACTATTTTATAACCTATATCCCCAGCACAAGAACATCAATCACTTGTAGTAGCAGTATAACATTTATAAAACAACTTAATAAAGGAGTTAATAATGAAATGCGAATTATACCAGCTATTTCGGGATCGTGTAATTACTATTTCTCTGAGAAATTTCGTATGCAAATTAATGCAAACATAAATTATAAATACAATAAAATATATGACTTTACAAATACATCAAAGTCCATTAATTTCCTACTCAATGTTACTTTACAATATTATATTTTCTAGATTATACAATAAAAGGGTGTTTCGAACACCCTTTTATCTATTTCCCTATTACAAAATCCAATACATTTTGGATATCCTTTTTGTGAGTTTTAAATAATTCAGTATTTGTACACTTCAAGCAGGTTACCGTACTAAACCTTCTAAACTCAAAATTGAACATTTTGGCTAAAATACTCCCAGCCATAAAAACTTCGCCAATTTCAAATTCATGGTTTCCACACTTGGGACATGAGTACTTAGTTCTTATTGTCATTTTATTCATGATTACTGGTTTCATCCGTTTCCTTAGCTGATTTGACCTTATATCGTCCCGCTTTTTTCAGCGCTTGATCAATTATCCATTCAAGCTGACCGTTGGTACTACGAAACTCGTCGGCTGCCCATTTTTCAACGGCTTCCAACTTTTCTGGAGCGATCCTAAGAACGAAAGATTTCTTATCAGCCATAAATTATTGATGGAGTGTTCCTGTGTTTACAACTGGACGAGCCGACTCGTCGGAGCATAACACCACCATTAAATTACTTACCATAGCAGCTTTTTTCTCCTCATCTAAACGAACTATCTGCTTCTCCGACAGCTGCTCTAAGGCCATCTGAACCATTCCAACCGCACCTTCAACAATTTTACCTCGTGCCGCTACAACAGCAGTTGCCTGCTGACGGCGCAACATAGCTCCTGCAATCTCCTGAGCATATGCAATGTAGTTAATCCTAGCCTCAATTACGTTTATACCAGCAATATCAAGCCTTTCTCTTAGCTCAGTTTCCAAACGATGATTAACCTCCTCACCTCCTGCTCTAAGGGTAATATTAGCATCCTCAAGTTCAAAATTGTCGTAAGGGAACATCCCCGCAAGTTTACGAAGCGCAGCATCACTTTGTACAACAACAAAATGCTCATACTGATCCACATCAAAAGAGGCTTTAAAAGTATTCTCAGCCTTCCAAACAAGCACTAAACCTATCATTATTGGGTTACCAACCTTATCGTTTACTTTAATTGGTTGGCTATCGAAATTACGAGCCCTTAATGAAATACGCTTCTTTAGATAAAAAGGATTTGTCCAGAAAAATCCATTTAATTTAATTGTTCCTACATACTTTCCAAAAAGAACAAGTACCGAAGATTCGTTAGGATTTACAATAATAAATCCGGGTGCAATAAACGGAACCACAATAAAACCGATTGCGAACAAAGGGTTTTCAGTTAATACCAAAGCAGTAATTATAACTGCTAAAAGAAGAATGAGTACCGAAAACATTAGGTATCCAGACTTCGGAGTGAAATTTTTTTCCATAGCAATATGATATTATTTTGATATCACAAATATATCACTCAAAAAATCTAAAAGCAAGAAAAAAGCCGGAAATTTTTCCGGCTTAGCAAACATTCGCTTTTTTCAATATCGTTTTTATAATCTCATCAGGTAGTTCAGGGGTGCTCTCAATTAATTGATTAATCTTCCTTGATAACCAAAAATCATACTCAAAAGTAAACTCTAAATTAGTAAACGAAGTATGTTCTCTACCTGCAAAATAAGTATATTGAAAAAAATAGGGGGTAAAATTTTTATTCATAGGCTATCCATTATATTTTTAGAATAAAACGAATATCATAAAATATTATTATACTAGCGTTGCGTTAACTTGATTATAAGTTCTTTGAAATCCTTGATATTATTTAG
>JACABB010000042.1 GCA_013376985.1 Bacteroidales bacterium | reverse complement strand
TTTCAGCGAATCCTTCGGATTTCACTTCGTTCAGCATGACAAAGCAACAATCTAATGGTGAACTGATAATCAATATATTATACCTACATCGAACTCGCGTTATTTATTCAATTAATTGATAAAATTACGGTGCGCTGCACCTAAAAATCAACCCGTATAACCTTAAGCTACCAATATTGCGCAGCGCTGCTGCTTTGCGTTTGCTATGATTCTTGAAGTTAAAGGGTAGGGTTGTACTTCAAACTTCTGAGCTTCTTAAAAGTTCGGAAATCTAGGTTTTACCTTCTTTCCCGAGGGTTAAAACTTTTGAGTAAATTTTAAGTACAACAGCTGATGTTTAATCTTTTTAATTTTTACTTTTATAATCACTTTTTAAAAGTTCGGAACTCTAGGGTTTAACCCAACTAATCCATTACCCAAAATGAGAAAAATAAGAATATTCCTAGCCTCATCAAATGAGCTGAAAGCCGAACGTGAGCATTTCGAAATTGAGATTTACAGGAAATGCAAAGCATGGTTCGATAGAGGAATCTTTCTTCACCTCGATATTTGGGAAGACCTATCCGCCCGCATGTCATCAAGCGGATCGCAAAGCGAGTACAACAAGCTTGTAGTTGCTTCCGATATATTCGTTCTGCTAGCACACACAAAGGTGGGCATGTATACCGCTCAGGAGTTTCAACACGCTTTTGGGCAATTCAAATCGGTACAAAAACCCTTTATCTTCACCTATTTCAAAATCACAAACGGAGCGGTGGATAGTAGTCTCCTTGAATTCAAGCAGGAGCTACACAACTTAGGACATTTTTACAGCCCCTTTGCCGATTCAAACGACCTCTGGAATCAATTTAGTAAAGAGCTGGAAAGGCTTGAGTTAGCTAAATTCTCTGAAAATCTCTTTACACCAATTGGTAGCAATACCTTTAATCAAACAGCCTCTAAAATATACAATATCAACCATATTGATAATGCTAACTTCTCATAGAACCAGAAATGAACGATCAGTTTAACACACCCGATAACCAGAAACCCCCACAGGTAGCGGATAAACTTTACAATATTAATAAAGTCGATAATGCAACTTTTATTAATCCTCTGAAAGATAGCTCAGCAATCCCCAAATTCCTCGGAATCCGGGTCTTTCACACCGATATATTCATAGGCAGGGAGGATGAGCTTAAAGCCGTACACCAAAAACTTTTTGAGGGCGATAACCTACTCCTGCTCGTTAACGGCGAGGGGGGAATAGGCAAAACAACCCTAGCTGCCCAATACTATAGGAGGTATTCCGATGAGTACACCCACCTTGCTTGGGTTTTTGCCGAAAACAGCATTGCCGATGCCCTCCTTACCCTTGCACCAGCCTTTAAAATAAGTTTTTCCGACCAAATGCAGGTTGATGAAAGATTGCTCCTGCTGCTCGATACCATGCAGCAGCTCAAAAAACCTTGCCTGCTGGTTATTGATAATGCCAACGATGTAAAGGAGCTGGAGAGGTATTACGCCGCCCTCCGTACCTGCCCCAATTTCCACCTACTCCTTACCACCCGGATAACCGAGCTTGAGCACGCCACAACTTATAGGATAGAACCCCTGCCCGATGCCCAAGCCGAAGCCCTATTTAAAAGGTACTACCCAAACCATAAGGAGAGTGAGGGTATTTTACTTGCAAGCATACTCACGGCAGTTGGCAAAAACACCCTGATTATTGAGTTGCTAGCCAAAACCCTCAACAGCTGCAACAGGCTTAAAACCAGCTATAGCCTTAGCAACCTGCTTGGTGACCTACAGGGGAAAGGAATTTTGGGCGTGCAAGCCGATGAGGTAACCACCCCGTACCATTCCAAGGGAGCTGCCCTACGTAGGGAGAAACCCGAAGCCATAATTGGGGCAATGTACGATATTAGCAATTTGAGCGATGCTGAACGCCAAATGCTATCCGTTTTTGCCGTACTTCCTGCCGAGAGCATTGCCTACCCTCAAATTGAAACCCTACTTCCTGATGTTGAGCAGCCCGATAAAACCCTACTTGCCCTAGCCCAGAAAGGCTGGTTGGATTACAACCAACCGCAAAGCTCCTTTAGGGTAAGCCCAGTGGTGCAGGAGATAACCCGTGCCAAAAACCCGCAGCTGCTTAATGATTGTGAGCCACTAATTAGTACTTTAATTGATACACTTGATTATGAGCCGGGGACAGGTCATATTATAAATGCTACCTATACCGAGGCTAGCGTTTACTCCCGTTATGCAGAGAGTATCCTATACAATATCAAACATATAGACCACAATTTAGCCGTACTCTCGGAGCGAGTTGGTAGGTATCATGCAACTACTGGTAATTTGGAAAAAGCCCTGACCTATTTTGAGTATGAAACAGTTTTATTTAAAGAGCTCTATGAATCCTCCCCCCAGAATATGGATTTTAAAAACGGATTGGCGATATCGTCCGAAAAATTAGGGAATACGTACACCTCTTTGGGGGATTTAGAAAAAGCCCTGACCTATTTTGAGTATGAAACGGTTTTATTTAAAGAGCTCTATGAAACCTCCCCTCAGAGTGTAGATTTTAAAAATAGTTTGGCGATATCGTACTCAAAACTTGGGGAAACGTACACCTCTTTGGGCGATTTGGAAAAAGCCTTAACCTATTATGAGGATGAAATGGCTTTGTTTAAAGAGCTCCATGAATCCTCCCCCCATAGTGTAGGTTTTAAAAACGGGTTGGCGGTATCGAACTTAAAACTTGGGGAAACTTACACCTCTTTGGGCGATTTGGAAAAAGCCCTAACCTATTTTGAGGATTACAGTATGTTAAGTAAAGAACTCTATGAATCCTCCCCTCATAGTGTAGGTTTTAAAAATAGTTTAGCGATATCGTACTCAAAACTTGGGGAAACGTACACCTCTTTGGGGAATTTAGAAAAAGCCCTGACCTATTTTGAGGATTGCAGTGGGTTAGTGAAAGAGCTCTATGAAACCTCCCCCCAGAGTGTAGATTTTAAAAACGGGTTGGCGATATCGTACTCTAAGCTTGGGGAAACTTACACCTCTTTTGGGGATTTAGAAAAAGCCCTGACCTATTATGAGAAAGATTTGCAGTTAACAAAGGAACTCTATGAATCCTCCCCCCAGAGTGTAGATTTTAAAAACGGTTTGGCGGTATCGTACTCAAAGCTTGGGAATACATACACCTCTTTGGGGGATTTGGAAAAAGCCCTGACGTGTTTTGAAGATTTTACTAAGTTGATGAAAGAGCTCTATGAAACCTCCCCTCAGAGTGTAGATTTTAAAAACGGGTTGGCGATATCGTACTCTAAGCTTGGGGATACATACACCTCTTTGGACGATTTAGAAATGGCTCTGATCTACTATGAGAAAGATTTGCAGTTAACAAAGGAGCTCTATGAATCCACCCCCCAGAGTGTAGATTTTAAAAACGGGTTGGCGATTTCTTACGCCAAGTTGGCTGTCTTTTCACGTGATTCAAAGGATGATAAAGGCTCAGCCACTGATTATTTCCATAAAGCCAAAGAAATTTGGTTGCAACTAGCCAATGATTTTCCTAAATACGTTGAGTTCAGTAAGTATTTAAAACAGGTAGAAAAAGATTTGGAGGCATTATCTGCTTCTTCCTAACCCTATAAATTTACTGGTATTATTAAAGGTTGGGTTTCAAAGGTCAGAGGTAAGAATAAACCCCAACCCCTTAAAAAGGGGCTATAACAGAGTTGTGGGGAATTGGTACTATTTTTTGTGGCTAATGTAAACTCTTACCAACAAAGAGCTAGAATTACAAATAATCGCAAATTGCGATAATTTTATGAAATACAGCTTGCACCAATCAAAACCCGAAAGAGTTTGAAAAACCTTTCGGAGTTTATTAGATTAAAACCTCCCAACTTCCCACTCTCAACTGCAAACTTCCCGTTGGTTTTAACCAACGGAATAAAAAAGAATCAAAGAGAATGAGGCTTTAGCCTCATCTATAACAAAAATGGGGCTAAAGCCCCAAAAGAAAGTCCACTTATCCGTTTGCTTAAGCAAACGGCAATAAAACATTACTAGAATTCAGAACTTCATAAAAGTTCTGAACTCTTACAAACAAAGAAATAGAATCACAAATAATCGCAAATTGCGATTATTTTGTAAAACACAACCTATACTCACATTCTCCGAGTTCTTTATTCCCGTTGGTTTTAACCAACGGAATAATAAAGAATCAAGATGTATGAGGCTTTAGCCTCATTTATAACAAAAATGGGGCTAAAGCCCCAAAAGAAAATCCACTTATCCGTTAGCTTAAGCTAACGGCAATAAAACGGCAATAAAACATTACACCTTGGGTTCTGCTTAAGTCACTCGCTATGCTCCAGATTTCCGAACTTCTTAAAAGCTCTGAACTCTTACCAACAAAGAGCTAGAATTACAAATAATCGCAATTTGCGATAATTTTATGAAATACAGCTTGCACCAAACAAAACCCGAAAGAGTTTGAAAAACCTTTCGGAGTCTATCAGGCTAAAACCTCCCAATTTCCCACTTTCGTCTCCTGACTTCCACTTTTCACTTTTCACTTTTCACTTTCAACTTTCCACTTTCAACTTCCAACTCCCCCCTCAAAGCCCCTCGCTCATCGAATATGGTAATGCTTTTTCCTGAACTCCCCATTTCTTATTCGGCTTTTTTCCCATCTTAAAAACCAATTCACCACCATTAACCAAATCGTTGTGAGTAATCCAAGCGTTTAGGAGTGGTTTGCCATTGAGTGTAGCGGATTGAATATATCTATTCTCATTATTTACTCCATCGGCTTTAATAGTTAATACTTTTCCATTCTCAAGGGTTACGCTTAGGTAGGGTAGGTAGGGTGCTCCAATTATATACTGGTTACTTCCGGGACAAACTGGGTAAAAGCCCATTGCGCTGAATATGTACCATGCGGACATCTGCCCGCAATCATCGTTGCCGCAAAGGCCATCGGGTTTGTTCAGGTACATCCTGTTGATTACGTTACGCACAATCTCTTGAGTTTTCCAAGGCTGCCCAGCATAAACAAACATATAGGCCACATGGTGACTTGGTTCGTTGCCATGCACGTAATTACCCATAATCCCAACTTTATCAATATCCTCGGTATTTTCGTAGTATTTGGGAGGTAAAGTCATTGTGAAAAGGGAATCGAGATGCTGGGTAAACCTAGCCTTTCCCCCTGATAAATTTATCAAATTACTTATATCATGAGGAACAAACAGGCTGTAGTTCCATGCATTACCCTCAATGAAGCCCATATCGTGTGTTTGGAGCGGATCGAATGGGGTAATAAACTTTCCATCCTTACCCTTTGCCCTAGCAAAGCCAGTTTTAGTATCGAAAATATTTACATAGGACATTGCTCTCTTTTTAAAAGTATTTGCAATATCTGCTTTGCCCATTTTGTTTGCCATTTGGTAGATTGTCCAATCATCATAGGCATACTCAAGGGTTACCGATGCTGAACTTGAACTTCTCTCTTTGGGCACGTAACCATACTTAATATAATCATCAATCCCATCATACCTTTGGTAGGTTGCGCTGCTTACCATTGCTTTTAGTGCCAGTTCGCTATCAAATCCTTTGATACCCTTCATATAGGCATCGGCAATTACGGGAGCAGAATGGTAGCCAATCATGCACCAGTTATCGTTTCCCCAATGCGACCAAACGGGAAGAATCCCATGAACGCTCTGCTTGTAATGTTCAAGCATGGAGTTTACCATATCGCTTGCTCGTGATGGTTCAAGTAGCGTCATCAGCGGGTGAAAAGCCCTAAATGTATCCCATAGCGAAAAAACAGTGTAGTTTGTAAACCCATTAGCCTGATGAATATTGCCATCGAGCCCTTTGTATTTCCCATCAACATCCATAAAAATTGTGGGAGAGAGCATGCAATGGTAGAGTGCTGTATAGAAATTAACCTTTTCATCATTTGTTCCATCAACCCTTATTTTACTGAGCTCTTTCTCCCAAAGATTTTTCACTTTCGATAGCGTTTGATCGAAATTATTGGATGCAACTTCAGCCCTGAGATTTTCCATTGCCCCAATTGTGCTTACCCCCGAGATTGCAACCTTTACCTCAAGTGTATCGATGCTTCCGAACGTAAAATATGCTTTTACTTTATGACCCGATCTTTCTGGAAAATTATTATCCATCTGCCAGCGTCGCCAGAATCCACGATAAACTTCCTTTTCATCGTTTCTCAACCCAAAAGATTTAAATGGTTTTGAGAATTTTATAGCAAAGTAGATAAATCTATTTCGTGCCCATCCATTAGTTTGCCTATAACCAGTGATTGTTGAATCGTTTTCAACCCTTATTGATGCCCAAATAACCTTCCCATCGTAACCATAAATTCCGTGAACTAGATCTAAAATTACATTTGCATCCCTATCCTTGGGGTAAATATATCGATGATGTCCAACCCTAGCAGTTGCGGTTAGCTCCGCTTTGATCTTATAATCTTCAAGAAAAACAGAGTAGTAACCTGCTGAGGCTTTTTCGGTAGATTTAGAATATCTGCTGCGGTAGCCCGAATTTGATTTAGAAACAATGCCGGGATTTAACCTGATTTCGCCTGTGGTTGGCATTATTAATATATCACCTAAATCTGAATGTCCTGTGCCATGAAGGTGAGTATGCGAGAATCCAACAATGGTTGGATCATCATATTGGTAACCAGAACAGTACCTATAAACCTCTTTATTATAGCCTTGTCCATAGGTGTATTGCGCTGTGTCGGTATCGGGGCTTAGCTGAACCATTCCAAAAGGTGAGGTTGCTCCAGGGTAGCAATGCCCCATATCCTTTGTTCCAATGAATGGATTTACATACTGAGAAACACTTTCAACCTTTTTTTTAGTTTGATTATCTTGAGCTATTAGATAATTATATGTGTTTAATAAAAAGAAAGTCGAAATTATTTGAATATAAGTGCTTTTCATTTCAATTCATTTTTTAAATTTCACACTAGAAATATATAATATTTTGTGATAAAAATAATAATTCCTAAATTGATTTAGCCCATTAATTATTAACTATTTACAATTTATTTAATTACCTGATAATCATGCCAAAATTTTTAACCAAAGCAATTATTCTCCTTTCGTTTGTAAGTCTTTTTACTGATGTTGCTAGCGAGATGCTTTACCCAATTATGCCTGTTTTCCTTAAATCAATAGGTTTTTCAGTTGTATTAATAGGCATTCTCGAAGGGCTTGCCGAGGCAACGGCAGGGATAAGTAAAGGTTATTTTGGACACTTATCCGATAGAATTGGCAAAAGAGTTCCCTTTGTTCGTTGGGGCTATACCATGAGCGCATTTTCAAAGCCCATGATGGCGATTTTTCAGTTCCCAATATGGATCTTCTTCTCCCGAACCCTTGATAGACTGGGAAAAGGAGTAAGAAACAGTTCTCGTGATGCTTTACTTAGCGATGAGTCTACTCCTGAGACAAAAGGAAAGGTATTCGGCTTTCACCGAGGGATGGATACCCTTGGTGCTGCCATTGGGCCATTTATAGCTTTGATTTTCCTTTACTTTTACCCTGAGCAGTATCGTTGGTTATTTGTTATTGCTTTTTTGCCGGGTATAATTGCAATTAGCCTCACATGGCTATTAAAGGAAAAAGATAAGCCAAAAAAGGAATCATCAGTTAAAATCAAGCAAGGTTTTTTCTCGTTTTTAGGATACTGGAAGGTTGGGAGCAGTCAGTACAAACTACTTATAATCGGCTTGTTGGTTTTTGCCCTGTTCAATAGCTCCGATGTATTTCTTTTGTTGATGATTAAGCATCAGGGTTTCAGCGATACTCAGATGATCGGTCTATATATATTCTATAACCTTCTTTATGCATTGCTTTCATATCCTGCTGGTTGGCTTGCAGATAAATTAGGTATGAAAAGGATAATGATTACTGGATTATTCATATTCTCATTGGTTTACATGATGTTTGGTTTTGCAGCGACCTTATTCCATTTTGTAATACTTTTCGGATTGTATTCATTCTATGCCGCAGCAACCGAGGGTATATCCAAAGCTTGGATTAGCAATTTAGCAAATAAGGAGCATACAGCAACTGCAATCGGATTTTATACGAGTTTTCAGAGTTTAGCCACTTTAATTGCAAGTAGCCTTGCGGGATTAATATGGTATGGAGCTAACCCATTATTAATGTTTACAATTGCAGGTACAGGAACTTTGATTGTTGCTGTATACTTTACTATAGCAATGAAAAATGGTAATCCAACAATAAATTGATTCATGGCGTTATTTTAATACTACTATCTCTTAATAATCAGTTTTCAATTGTTCGATAGCGAACATCTATTGTACGGATTAGTATAGTGAAAATAATGAGTTGATTTTTACTAGTGATTGTATATCAGATAAATAATGTTGATGGCACTTTAGTTGATTAAACGAAAGAAATACCAAAAACTAAAACTATGTCGATTATTGATAGCTATTTAAAAACGGGATTTCGTAATCTGAGTAAATATAAGTTTTACTCCTTTATAAACATATTGGGACTTGCTATAGGGATTGCGGGGAGTTTGCTGATAGTTCTATACGTTTCAAACGAACTTAGCTACGATAAATTTAATAAAGACTATGAGCGTATTTATAGGGTAGGAGTTAACGGAAAAGTTAGAGGCGAACCTATTAATATGGCTGTGTCATGCGCACCAATGGCAAAAGCATTGCTTAGCGATTTTCCCGAAGTGGAGCAAGCTACACGATTAACTAAGATGGGAGATTGGCTAATTGGTTCTGGTGATAGAAAATTTAATGAGGAGAACTTTCTTTTTGCTGACTCCACCTTTTTTAATGTTTTCGGCTATAAGCTTGTTAAAGGTGACCCAAAGAAAGTCCTTAATAGACCGAGAACCATGGTAATGACAGTGAGTGGTGCAAAAAAATATTTTGGAAATGAGGATCCAGTGGGTAAAAGCATTAGGGTTGAGAATGATTCTACTTTATTTGAGATTACTGGTATAATGGAAGATTTGCCAGTCAATAGCCATTTTCATTTTCTGCTATTAGGTTCTACAATCTCATATCCTAACAATAGTGAGAATCAGTTTTGGTTATCGAATAATTTTTATACCTATGTAAAATTAAAGAAAGGAACAAATCCTAAAGAGTTTGAGAAAAAACTTAGAACCTTACTTGTAAAATATATTGGACCACAACTTAAACAGGCTTTAAACATTTCAATTGAAGATTTTGAAAAGAGCGGTGGCTCATACAAATATTTTATACAACCCTTGGGTGATATTCATTTAAAATCAAAATTGCAGTACGAACTTGAACCTAATGGAAATATCCTTTATATTTATATTTTCTCAGTAGTTGCTGTTCTTATTCTTTTAATTGCTTGTATCAATTTCATGAATCTTGCAACAGCACGTTCTGCAACAAGGGCAAAAGAAGTTGGTTTAAGAAAGGTGGTAGGTTCCGATAAAAGTAAGCTTATTTCACAATTTTTAGCCGAATCAATACTAGTTAGTTTTATAGCATTAATACTCTCCCTTTTGATAGTTGAGCTAGTATTACCCTCTTTCAATCAACTGTTAGATATCAAACTTAGCATGGGTTACCTTACAACGTGGTATACCGTGCCAGCCTTAATAGGATTCTCAATTGTTATTGGATTAATTTCAGGTAGTTATCCATCGTTTTTCTTAGCATCCTTTAATCCTATTTCGGTATTAAAAGGAAAACTTAAAGCAGGAGCAAGGAGCAGTGTTTTACGTACCACTTTAGTAATATCGCAATTTACGGTAAGCATTGTAATTCTTTTGGCAACCACAGTTGTATTTCTTCAGCTTAGGTATATGCAGAATTACAATCTTGGTTTTGTAAAAGAGAACAAAATCATCATAAAACGCTCTGATGGGTTAAAGAAGAATATGGATGTTTTTAAGCAAGAAGCAGCCAAAGTTCCAGGAATTATTAGCGTTGCGAATGCGAATGCAATACCTGGGAAAAATTATAGTTTAAACGCTTTTCTACTAGAAGGAGATGCAAACGCTGGAACTACATATACAATTCAGCAAGGATTTGTTTCACCTGATTTTGAAAAAACCTTGGGTCTTGAACTTGTTGAAGGTAGATTCCTAAGCCATGATATTCCAACGGATTCCAACGCAGTTGTAATAAGCCAAGCAACAGTAAAAGCATTAGAGCTCGAAAAGCCACTTCAACATAGAATAATGTCTCCCGGACAACCACCTCGTTATTGGCAAATCGTGGGTGTTGTTAAGGATTTTCATATCGAATCGCTTCGTTCTAATGTGGCACCAATTGCTCTAACCTTTATGCCAGGTAATTTTGAAGGAATTGTTATTGTCAGCATTGAACCGGGAAGCGAGCAGAAAGCAGTAAATGGGATGAGGGAAATTTGGTCGAAACTATCTGAATTCCCCTTTGAATATTATTTTCTTGATGATAGTTTGAATAGAATGTATAAAGGTGAACAGAGAACAGGGATAATCCTTATTTCATTCTCAGTTTTGGCAATTATTATATCATGCCTTGGTTTGCTTGGAATGGTATCATTTACAACCTCATTAAGGACAAAAGAGATAGCAATTCGTAAAACGTTAGGAGCCGAAGGACGAACCATTATTGCTATACTATCCTCTGAAACATTAAAGATGATAATTATTTCAACAGTTGTTGCTTGGGTAATATCATGGTATGCATTGAGTAAATGGCTTCAAAATTTTGCATATCATACAAAGATTAGCCCATATCTATTTGTTGCAGTACCCGCAATTATTACTATAATTTCTTTTGTTACTATAAGTTTTGAGGTAATAAAGGCTACCCGTAGAAATCCAGCAGATGTTCTTAAGTATGAATAACTATAAAAATAAATTTAAAAAAGCGGCTGTTTCAAAAATTTTTTAAGACCTCTGAGAATTGAATATCTGGAAAATTTCTCATGAAGAAGTACGAATAAAATAGGATGTTTTAAGAAGTTGATATGCACTCCAAAAGTTAGACACAAAACTTTTGGAGTGTTTTTTATGGAAAAGAGGAAAACAGTGATCATAGTGTTAGATTGTTGTTTTGATATGCATAACTAATTGTAATTAAATGTATTGATTGAAAATTGATATTTTGCTATTAGATAATTAAATCCTTCGTTCTGCTCAGGATGACATGCTATGTCAACTAGTAAATTACGTTTTACTTCTGAAAAACTAGTCTTTTAACCGTTATCACCACCCATCATTTGGAATATGTAAAACACAAACAAAATAATAAGTGAAAAAAATGTGTTTTTGTTTTTTGTTGAATTTTTTATTTCTAAAATTGTTAAAACAAAAAGTCTTGAACTCTGAACTAAAAATAAAAATGTAATGACCATAATAGACAACTATTTAAAGACTGGCTTTCGTAACCTTATTAAATATAAATTCTATTCAATTATTAATATTTTAGGCCTTGCTATTGGTATTGCAGGTAGTCTAATGATAGTTCTATATGTTTTGAATGAGTTTAGTTACGATAGGTTCAATAAAGATTATGATCGGATATATAGAATAGCACATAAAATTAAAATTAAAGGAGATCCTGTTAGATCTGCATTGGCTTGCGCCCCAATGGCAAATGCATTAATGAAAGAATACCCTGAAGTTGAAAGTGTTGCTCGGTTCACTAAGATGGGTGATTGGCTAATAGGCTCTGGTGACAGAAAATTCAACGAGGAGCAGGTTATTTTTGCCGATTCAAGCCTTTTTGAGATGTTCAGTTTTAAACTCATTAAGGGTGATCCTAAAAAAGCTCTATCCCGTCCCAGAACCATGATTATGACTCAAACTGCGGTAAAAAAATATTTTGGAAAAGAGGACCCTTTTGGTAAAAGTATTCGAGTAGGACAGGACACCACTCTTTATGAAATTACGGGTATTATGGAGGATGTACCCCAGAATAGCCATTTCCACTTTTTAATACTTTGCTCCATAAGTTCTTATCCCCTTCATAGCGAAAATCAGGTATGGACGGTAAATGAATATTACAATTATGTAAAACTTAGGAAGGGTACTAGCCCCGAAATGTTTGAGCAGAAACTGCACCATCTTGCAGCAAAATATATTGGACCACGGGTTCAAATGTTTCTAAAGATTACCTTTGATGCTTTTGAGAAAAGTGGTAGCTATTATGGTTACTTTATCCAACCACTAAAGGACATCCATTTAACATCTAATTTAACAGACGAGTTTGAACCCAATGGGAATAGCCTTTACGTTTATATTTTATCGGTAGCTGCAGTTCTAATTCTTCTAATTGCTTGTATTAACTTCATGAACCTTGCAATAGCCCGATCGGCTACACGAGCTAAAGAGGTTGGATTGCGCAAAGTGGTTGGCTCTGATGCAAAAAGATTAGTTATACAATTTTTATCAGAATCGATTTTGGTAAGTTTTATTGCTCTGGCAATTGCATTGTTAATAGTAGAACTTTTGTTACCCTCCTTTAATAACCTGTTGGGAATTAAACTTTCCGTAGGATACCTAACCAAATGGTATATAATACCAGGCTTAATCAGCTTTTCAGTACTTGTAGGGCTTATATCGGGTTTTTACCCATCATTATTTCTTGCATCGTTTAAACCCTTTAGCATACTCAAGGGAGGAATTAAGACTGGGGCTAAAAGTGGATTACTTCGGAGTATTCTGGTTATCTCTCAGTTTACAGTATGTATATCCATACTCTTAGCCACCGCTGTTCTATTCCAGCAACTACGTTTTATACAAAGCTATAATCTTGGTTTCAGCAAGGAGAATAAGTTGGTAATAAAGCGCCCCGATGGACTTAAGAAAAACATAGATACCTTTAAAGCAGAAGCCTTAAAAATACCAGGAATCATTAGTATTGCCAATAGTGATGCAATACCGGGTAGTAATTTTTCCCTTACTGGTTTTAACCTTGAGGGTGATGAAAACTCTGAAGCCCTCTATATTTGCCCGAGAGGTTATGTTTCGTTCGGGTATGAAAAAACGCTTGGACTTCAACTTGTAGAAGGACGATTTCTTAACCCAGACATAGCCACCGATTCAAGTGCTATTATAATAAGTCAGTCCACAGCCAAGATGCTTGGACTCGAAAATCCCTTACAGAGGAGGTTAATATCATCTTCTACTGGTGGTAATCCAGTAAAATCTTACTGGAGGATAGTTGGTGTTGTAAAAGATTTCCATATAGCATCGTTAAAAACTAGTATTTCACCAATTACCCTAACGATTATGCCTGGAAACTGGGAAGGGTTTGTAATTGCCGATATTCAGTCAGACAATGCGCAGAGTGCAATAAATGGCCTTCGGGCAATTTGGGAAAAAATGTCGGAGTACCCATTTGAGTACTATTTCCTCGATGACAGCCTTGCAAATATGTATAAAGGAGAGAGACGAACAGGAATAATCCTTATTTCATTCTCTATCCTTGCAATAATTATTTCATGCTTAGGTTTGTTGGGAATGGTATCTTTTACCACATCACTAAGGACAAAAGAGATTGCAATTCGTAAAACATTGGGAGCAGAGAACAAAAGTATTATCTCTATTCTATCATCTGAGACATTACGCTTAGTGGTGTTCTCAACAATTATTGCTTGGATAATTTCATGGTATGCGTTGAGTAAATGGCTTCAGAATTTTGCATACCACACAAAACTCAACCCATACCTTTTTGTTGTGGTACCGGGCATCATTACAATAATTTCTTTAATTACTATAAGTTTCGAAGTTATTAAAGCTACACGTAGAAACCCTGCAGATGTTCTTAAGTATGAATAGCCATAATGAAATTGGTAAACAAAAAACACCGATTTAATCGGTGTTTTTTGTTTCGCTAGTTTATCTTAGCCTATCAACTGATCTTACTAATGCTTCATCCTTTGCAATTCCTCTAATTGCCATATAAGTTAGAATGGCTGAAATAACCGGAAAAATAAAGATTATGCTATAAGAAGTTTTACTACCAAGGAGTTGTGCAGATACTCTGGTAAAATAATATAAACAACATTCAAAGCCAATAATTAGAATTATGTTGAGTATACATAATTTTATTTGAACCATTCGACGTTTAAAAAGTAAAATCGAACTAATATAAACGGCAATAATAACAGAGATTATAAAAATTAATGGAATTACACGAACCAATACCTTTTGACACCCAGCATCTGGAATAAGCCCTTTTATTGATAAATGATAAACCGACATATCTTGTTCAAGAATAAATGATGCAAAAGGAAAGAAGAAATATAAACTTATTAGAATTGTGGCTACCAGTAAGTATACTGTTTGAATTCTTTGAATCATCTTATTGCTTTTTTTCTGCAAAGATAGAATTTTTAGTCTCAATTTTTCAATCTGATTCATTCGTGGTATTAAAATAGAATAAAATACTGAATTAAAGCATTTATAACACTTTTACACTCTACAATCTATTATTATTTTTACATTTGCAGTTTATACTTAAAATCAACACCAATGAGAATAATTGAACCTTCTGAGTTGATCATTAATCCTGATGGGAGTATTTTTCACCTCCATTTACAACCCGAGCAAATAGCGGACAATGTAATACTGGTTGGTGATCCTGGTAGAGTAGATACTGTTGCCGATTTCTTTAGCAAAAAGGAATTTACAGTATCCAATAGAGAATTTAGATCGATAACAGGGATTTATAATAGTAAACGTATTACAGTAGTTTCAACAGGAATAGGTACTGATAATATTGATATAGTTGTAAATGAACTTGATGCATTAGCTAATATTGATTTAAAAACAAGAACGGTTAAGGAAACTCATAAAAAACTTACTTTAGTTAGATTAGGAACATCGGGTGCATTACAACCTGATATCCCTTTAGCCAGTTATGTTTTAACAGAGATTAGTATTGGTTTTGATGGTTTGCTAAACTACTATGCAAATAGGGATAAAGTTTGTGAGCTAGATATCGAACAAGCATTTATGAAGCATACAAGTTGGAATCCTCAATGCCCTAAGCCATACTTTACGTATTCTTCAGAGAGACTGATAAAACTTTTTGAATCGTTTACAATTAAAGGACTTACAATCTCTGCACCTGGTTTTTATGGCCCACAAGGAAGGGTTTTAAGGCTTCCTCTTGCAGATCCTAATTTAAATGATAAAATCGAATCATTCCGCTTCAACGACAAGAAGATAACGAACTTCGAGATGGAAAGCTCTGCAATTAATGGTCTATCTAAATTAATGGGGCACGACTCTGTTACAATTTGTACAATTATTGCAAACCGAGTTATAAAAGATGCAACTAAAGATTACAAACCTGCGATAAAGAAATTAATTGAGCTTACCTTAAATAAGATTTCTGAATAACCGTATTTAGAACAATTATTTATGGATGCAAAAGAATTAAATGCACTTATTGCATTACTTGATGATCCCGATAAGGAAGTGTTTAATGTAGTTTCTGCAAACATAATTAATCAAGGAACGGCTATAGTTAATACACTCGAAAAGACGTGGGAATCCTCGTCAAATGAATTTGTTCAGAAAAGAATAGAGACTTTAATACATACTATTCAGCTTAATAGCACAATAGCTAATCTTACTAAATGGGTTTCAGAAGGTGCAAACGATATTCTAGAAGGTGCTTATTACCTTTCTTTATATCAGTACCCAGACTCTGAATTTAAAGAGATTGAAAATGCTATAGAGAAAATTAAAAAAGATATTTGGTTGGAATTGAATGAGAATTTAACCGCTTTAGAAAAAGTAAAAATTCTTAATCATATTATTTATGATATTCATGGTTTTACGAGTAACCTTTCTAACTTTTTTGCGCCTCAAAATCAATTCATTAATCAAGTTATTGAAACAAAAAAGGGAGGACCAATTATTTTAGCAATTTTATATTCCTCTATTGCTCAGCGTTTGGGCTTACCAATTTATACTGTTAATTTACCTAAAAACTTTATTTTGGCATATAGGGATAGATTTAAAGAAACACAATCAAAAAACCCTAATGAAGGAATCCTGTTCTATATCAACCCTTTTAATAAAGGCTCTGTTTTAGGCCGAAGAGAAATTGAACACTTTCTTAGTCAACAGAATATTGAAATAAAGGAGGAATTCTTTCTCCCTTGTTCAAATCGGGTAACAATTGCACAACTAGTTTCTGTTTTAACCTATTCCTACGAAAAATTGGGGGATAGTGAAAAAATCCGTGATTTAAGTATGATTATGAAGATTGTGATTTAAATTAAGGATATGAAAAATTCATTTATAATAAAATTATTTCCAGTTATTGTTACTTAAGGGAAAAATACCTACTTTTGCCGGCTCATAATTTACAAACTAATTACATTAATCTATGCTAAATCATTACGAAACCGTTTTCATTGCAACTCCCGTTTTGTCTGAGGCCCAGATGAAGGAAGCGGTTACCAAATTCAAAGGTGTAATCACCGACAATGGAGGTGAAGTTGTACACGAAGAAAACTGGGGATTACGTAAATTGGCCTACCCCATACAAAAGAAAACTACAGGCTTTTATCATTTAATTGAGTTTAAAGCCGAAGGATCTTTGATTGATAAACTGGAGATACAGTACCGTCGTGACGAACGTATTATCCGTTTTTTAACATTTAAGATGGATAAATATGCTGTTGAATACGCAATTAAAAAGCGTAGTGCTAAAGTTGAATCTAAAGCTAAGGAGGTATAGTCATGAATCAGAATCAATCAGAAATTAGATATCTCACACCCCCAACTGTTGAGGTAAAGAAGAAAAAATACTGCCGTTTCAAGAAAAATAAGATAAGATACGTTGATTATAAAGATCCCGAATTTCTAAAAAAATTCCTCAACGAGCAGGGCAGAATTTTACCACGTCGCTTAACTGGAACATCTCTTAAGTTCCAACGTAAGGTTGCAACTGCTGTTAAAAGAGCTCGTCATTTGGCAATATTGCCATTCGTAACTGATTTATTGAAATAATTTAAGTAGGAGGACTTTTAGATGGAAATCATTCTTAAACAGGACGTTCAAAACCTGGGTAACAAGGACGAGGTTGTTAAGGTTAAAAACGGATATGCCCGTAATTACTTAATCCCGCAAGGATTTGCAATTACAGCCACCGAATCTGCAAAAAAGATTCTTGCTGAGAATATTAAACAGCGCGCTCATAAAGAGTCTAAGATCAAAGCGGATGCTGAAGTTATTGCCAAAAAACTTGAAGGTGTTAAGCTAACTATTGGCGCTAAAACAAGTTCAACAGGTAAGATATTTGGTTCAGTTAACACAATTCAGATTGCTGAGGCACTCTCACAAAAGGGCTTTGATATCGATCGTAGAATAATTAGTATTCAGGACGATCAACTGAAAGAAATTGGTAGTTACACTGCGGAGATTAAACTTCACCGTGAAGTAAAAGTAAAAATTGACTTTGATGTTATTGCCGAATAATTCCAGTTTTAATTTTTAAAAGAAAAGCCATCCTTTAATTTTAGGATGGCTTTTTTATGTTTTTACTTAACAGCGATTGTCTCAATTTCTATTAAGGCTCCTAAGGGAAGTTTTACTACACCGTAGGCAGCACGTGCTGGCATTTCGGATGTGTAGTAGCGTGAATACACTTCGTTCATAGCGGCAAAGTTATCCATATCACTTAGCAAACAGGTCGATTTTACTACATTTGAGTAGTTTAACCCTGCGGCATTTAATATGGCTCCAATATTTTTCATTACCTGTTCAGTTTGCTCTTTGATGCCTCCTTCAATCAGCTTTCCTATGGCAGGATCTATTGGAACTTGACCAGAGATATAGAGCGTTCCATTTACTTCAACTGCTTGGCTGTAAGGTCCAATTGCTTTAGGTGCTTTATCGGTACTAATAATCTTTTTCATGAAATTAAAATTTATGTTAAGTATATAATTGGTTGTTTCTTATATATTTCTAGCAAATACTTTTAACAACAAATGAATATCTTTTTTTATTGATTTCGCATTTCAACTTTGAGTTTAGGTTCACCAAAATAAGGTGTTTAAAATGGATATTCTATGGTGATAATTGTTTAGTACAATAATTTACGAAATTAATAAAAAAGATATTCATTTGTACTCTGATTTCTTAATTATGAATGTGGTTGTAATTGATTGCTTCGATTCCTTTACGTTCAATCTTGTTCACTACCTTGAACAAATGTGTAATAGTGTTGAATGTATAAGGTGTAATAGGGTTGATATTTCAAGTTTAGGCCAATATGATGGTTTTGTACTTTCTCCAGGGCCAGGTTTGCCTATTGAAACTCATAATCTTTATAAAATTTTGACTACATGGGGTTCAATAAAACCAATATTAGGGATTTGTTTAGGTCATCAAGCAATAGGAACATTTTTCGGTTTGGAGTTAATTAACATGCCTCATGTACATCATGGAATTAGTAGATTGACCTCAGTGATTGATGAAGACGAGATTTTATTTAAAGGATTACCTTTAGAATTTTTAAGTGCACGATACCATTCATGGCTTGTCAGTTCTCCGGACGAATATTCACCATTAAAGATTACGGCCACTGATAAAAATGGAGACATAATGGGAATAAGTCACCGCAAGTATAATATAAAGGGTATTCAATTTCACCCAGAATCAATCCTAACAGATTACGGATTTCAAATACTCAATAATTGGGTTGAATCAGTTTAATTGTTTACAGATTATCGAGGTAGCTGTCGCGTTTAGTCCATTTTAGATCCTGAAGCATTCCAGATTTTACGTTAATCTGAAAACTATACATTTTTCTGAAACCTAATGGAATTAGTGTTAATCGCATCTCCCAGCAGTGCAAATCGCGATAGATGTTTATTGAAGTAGTGGATAATTTTCTAATTTGAAAATCATATCCTGAAGAAAATCCAATTTTCCATTTTGGGGTTAGGCTTAAATCACCGCTAAATCCTAACGTTTGATTTGTTGACTTTTCATACGCTGGTTTTGAGTAATTAAAGTTATAGTTAACTCGTAAATTCCAAGGAATCTCAAAATCAACACTTTGTGTAGTTATATTGTTACTACTCATCGATTGCCCAAACGAAGAATTATCTCGTTCTCCATTAGGGGGAGGCCCTACTATAGGAGTTTGTTTATTCGAATTTTTATCCTTTTTAGCACTATTTAATGAAAAATCTACACCAATAGAAAAGGATGTTAAACGAGCAAATTTTCCATTGGTATTAAATTCATATGCGTTATAAGCCACGCCTTTATTATTTAAAGCGTAGGGGTTAAGAACTCCATTGAAATTAATGTTAATTTTATCGAAAAGCCTAGTACTACCTGTAAATGATATGGGCTGAAGTTTCATGGAATCAGCAAGAAGGTTGTAACTCGAATTGAAAGATAAATTTTCGAATATTTTAATTTTCTTAAAATTATTTATAGTATCCTTACTTGATCTTACCTTCATTTCAAGGTTATTCCCTAATCCAAACGATATCATGCCAGATTTCCCTGCACCAGGGCTACCATAAACCCCCCTTTCGAAAATTGAATATTTCGCAGTATTCCCCTTTTGATCGGTTTGGTAAGTTTTGTAAAAACCATAGCTAGGATCGCTAAAGTCAGGTCTGTAGCTGATGGAAATGGTAGGAGTTAAAACATGCCGGATGGCTTGAATCGCTTTATCTTTTCCAAAATTAAACATGCCGTAAATCTTAGTACTCATTGACACCCCGGTACTGTACTGCCATGCCCTTCTAAATCCTGGAACTGTATCTTCAACAACTTTACCTGGTGTTGAACCAGAGCCATCTACCCAATTTTTTCTAATTGTGCTAGCATACCAAAATTCTGAATAGTATACACTTGGGCTTACCTGAATGAATTTAAGTAAATTAAATGATGTCATTAATGGAATTTCATGCTTAATTCCATTACTCATACTATCAATAACACTTCGCTTAAACAGATTTTTTTCTTTAACTGCTACCTTATTATCAATACTAGTATTTACGCTAATTCCAATCTTTTCATACCACGCAGGTGCTCCAATTTCTGATTCTCTTTTGAAAGGGTAAATCTTATCCATGCTGATTGAAACTCTTGGAAAATCAACACTTACAACTTGAGATCTATTATTTTGAGAGTGAGTAAACGCAGTACTCATTCGAAATGGCGTGCCAACGAATGTTTTAGAGTAGTTAATGCTTGAATTTACTTGATTACTTAAGTAGTCTGTAAGATTTGATGAGTTGAAGTGATTGTAATCTGTTGATCCAAAATTAACGCTTGCTGAAAAGTTTGAATTCGGGCTAGCTTTGGAATCCTGAGTATGTGTCCACACAATATTATAGGAAGTAGATTGTGTAGAATCATTCAAAATGTTTTTTGAAACATCAATACCTAAATTGCCTGAAAACCGATAACGTTTTTTATAAGTTGAATGAGAGTGAACGGCCCATGATCCAAAGGAGTAAATATCCGTTGTTAATTTTAAATCAAAATAATCACTAATTCCAAAATAAAATCCTCCTCCTCTTAAAAATACTCCCCTAACTATTTCCTCTCCATATTCAGGAATGATAATACCTGATGAGCGTTGCCTTGTATTTGGGAAATACCCAAAGGGTATTACCAAGGGAAATGGCACATCCTCAATTACTAAATATGAAGGGCCAAAAATAATTTTATCATTGGGAATTACTTTCCCTTTTGTCATGGCTATATAGAAGTGGGGGTGGGGGAGATTACAAGATGTAAATTTCCCATTTTTAAGGTTAACAGAATTATCGCCCATCTTTTTTGTGATATCGCTATGGACAAACCCTCCATTTTGCTCAGTAATTACACCATTTATTTTTGCCTTCTTTGAATTAAAGTTGTAGAAGATATCATTCATTGTGTAAGTTTGACCGCCATCTTTGAATATAGGGCTTCCAATTACTTTACCAGTACTATCTGGAATCCCTTTCGCAAAAACCTCTTTTTTTTCCATATCAAATTCAATGTATTGAGCTTTTAACTCAATTTTTTGATAATTGACAACACCATCGCCAAATAAATAAATCTTTTTACCATCAAGAGAGTAAATGGTTGAATCTTTGGCATTATAAAAAATAGGATCTTCTAGAGGTTGTTTTTTTATAACTTTAGTAGTGTCTTTTATTGGAATAGAATCTTTTTGCTGAAAACCAGAATGATAAAAAAATTCTTGCTTGGTTTTTCCAATTGAAAAACCAAGTATTGAATTAAAAAGAAAAAAAAGTACTATTAGCCTGAAATGCAATTTATGTAGTATTTTTGTGTTTAATTTAAAATCGGGTTCAAAACTAGTCAAAAAACTATAAAGGTTGTTAATGCTTTTTATTTTTAAATCAACATTTTTTAGAACATATGCACTAGCGTATGTTACTTTGTTTGTGTTTTTACTCAATTTTCATGCCAATGGACAAACTCCAGAAGGCAATGGAATTCATAAAATTGTTATTGATCCAGGTCATGGGGGAGGAGATCCCGGAACACTTGGTAGTAAAACACGCGAAAAGGATATAGCCCTGTCAATAGCCTTAAAATTAGGGAATCTGATAAAGAATAATTATCAAGATGTAGAGGTTATTTTCACTCGAAAAGATGATAAATTTGTTGCACTTGATGAGCGAACAACGATTGCGAATGCATCTAAAGCAGATTTGTTTATATCTATTCATTGTAATTCTAATCCAAATAAGAGTCCGTATGGAACTGAAACATATGTACTTGGGTTACATAAGTCAGAAGATAACCTTGATGTGGCAATGAGAGAGAATGCCGTTATTACCTATGAAAAAGATTACTCATCAAAATATGAGGGCTATGACCCCAAATCAACCGAATCATATATTATATTTACCCTAATGCAAAATGCACACCTAGATCAAAGTTTACGGTTCGCAAATCTCGTTGAGACGGAATTTCGGGAGCATACAAGTAGGCATGATAGGGGCGTAAAACAAGCGGGATTTCTTGTGCTTTGGAAATCATCAATGCCAAGCGTATTAATTGAGACAGGTTTTTTAAGCAACATAAAAGAGGAGGCATTTCTTGCTACCGAATCGGGTCAAGAGTCAATAGCAGCATCGATATTTAAAGCATTTGGAGATTATAAGAGGAGTATTGATAACCAAAGTTTAATTTCTGCAAATTTGCAGTTTACAAAGGAAAAGGATACCGCAAACCTAAGATTAAAAAAGCAAAATACGGATGTTGATTATGAAAAAGCAGATATAGTTTTTAAGGTTCAAATCACATCCTCTAGAAAGAAAATACCAGTAACATCTAAAATTTTCAAAAATATTAAAGGGGTTGATGAAATTGATTATGATGGTATTTATAAGTATACTTTAGGTAGTAAAAAGAAGTACGCCGAAATAGTTGAGTTTTGTCAGCAAATTAGAAAACAATTTCCCGATGCGTTTATTATTGCTGTCAAGGGAAATAAAATCATTCCTCTTGATATAGCATTAAAAGAAATATCAATTTAAAATGAAAATCAAAATAACCCGCGAGGCAAAAATTGGATTTTTTGCTATTTTATGTTTGGCTGCAATGTTTTGGGGAATAAATTTCCTTAAAGGAAAGAATGTATTCAGCCCTAACAATATTTATTACACAATATTCAACCAAGTTGATGGATTAGAAAATACTAATCCTGTGCTTATTAATGGCTTTAAAGTTGGTTTGGTTAAAAATATCAAATTTGAGGAAGGTAATACCGGAAGGTTCTTGGTTACTCTTTTGATCGGGAAAAAGTATAAAATCCCTGAAAATACAATTGCAAAGATGATAAGTACGAGTATTATTGGTGGTAAAGCCATTAAACTTGAAGTAATATCTGGAGGTAAGTTGCACAGTCCTGGAGATACTCTACCTGGGCAAATTGAGACTGGGTTAATAGATCAACTAGGGCACCAGATTGCACCTGTTAAGCAAAAAGCAGAAAACTTGATGGTTGAATTCGAGAAGACGTTAAAGGTAATGAACGAGGTTTTTAATGAAGAAAACAAAGCACAACTTAGTCAAAGTTTTGCGAATTTAAATAAAGCCCTTTATAATATAAATCAAACAGCCGCTGAATTAGATACTACACTGAGTCCCAATGGGACTATGCGTAAGATTCTTTCAAATGTCGAGGCCATCTCTTCAAACCTTAAGAATAATAATAAAGATATTTCAAAGATTATCAGGAATTTTTCTGCTATAAGCGATACAATAGCAAAAATAAAGATTGCTTCAACGATGATTCAGGTTGATTCTGCAATGCGTCAATTTAACGCTGTTGTAACAAAAATAAACTCGGGTAAAGGCACTTTAGGTAATCTAATAAATAATGATACTTTATATTTTAATCTTGAAAATGCCTCAAGAAGTCTTGAACTATTAGTCAAAGACGTAAAGGAAAATCCAAAACGATATATAAATTTTTCTGTAATTGACTTGAGTAGAACAAAGTATATTGAATCAAAAAAGCCAAGGTAATTTAAATTGCTTATAATCAATTAATTAAAAATTTTGACGAACTTCATAAATTGAAATTAAAAAGTTCTATTTTTTTCGTTTTTTTTTCTTAAATAAAGAAAAATCACAAATCGTTAACAACCAAAAAATTACATTATCAACATGATAAATATCTGTTTATCAATGCATTAAAAAATATTTATTTTTTTGATTAAATTATTTTGGTGATACCTAATTCATTAAACTTAAAATCATTTTTGCAATAGGTTTTGGACTTTTTTTTTCATTTTTTTATTCACAAATTTGTTGTACAACAAAAAAACAACTTTCAACTTCTTTTAATTCATACTTAGCATGATCCGAGATTTTCAGCAAGTTTGGCATAGCTGCCTTAAAATAATTAAAGATAATGTTTCTCCAGTAAGCTTTAAAACGTGGTTTGAACCAATCATTCCAGTAAAATTGGAGAAAAGTATACTCACAATTCAAGTACCGAGTCCCTTTTTTTACGAATATCTTGAAGAGCAGTATATTGATATTCTTAGAAAGACTTTGCGTAAAGAATTAGGCTCAGATGCTAAGCTTGAGTACAGTGTGGTGATGGAAAATAACAGTTTCGCAAATAGCAAACCTTATACAGTGAAATTTCCAACACAGAATAAAACTGATCTTAAAAATAAGCCTGTATCTATTCCTGCTAATAATCAAGATTATCAGATAAAGAACCCATTCGTTATACCTGGTATTAAAAAATTGTATGTTGATCCTCAACTTAATCCCGACAATACGTTTGCTAATTTTGTTGAAGGTGAATGTAATAGATTAGCGCGTTCAGCTGGATTAGCAGTATCTCATGCCCCTGGAAAAACTGCTTTCAACCCATTGTTACTATATGGTAATTCTGGATTAGGTAAAACACACTTAGCGCAAGCAATAGGGATTGAGGCTAAAGAGAAATTTCCTGAAAAAACAGTTCTATATGTAAATGCTGCTAAGTTTCAAACTCAGTTTGTAGAAGCGATTCGGAATAATAATAAGAATGATTTTCTCCATTTCTATCAGATGATCGATATTTTGATAATCGATGATGTTCATGAATTTGCTGGAAAAGAGAAAACACAGGATACTTTCTTTCACATATTTAACCATTTACACCAATCAGGAAAACAACTGATATTTACGTCTGATAAACCACCCGTTGAGTTACAAGGACTTGAACAAAGATTACTATCTAGATTTAAATGGGGTTTATCAGCAGATTTGCAAGCACCAGATTTTGAAACACGAGTTGCAATTCTGAAGAAGAAGATATATAACGATGGTATTATTGTCCCAGAAGAGGTAATTGAATACATTGCTTCCAATATTACAAATAATATAAGAGAACTTGAAGGTGCACTAATCTCACTACTGGCTCAATCGACTTTAAATCGTAAGGAGATTACCCTTGAGTTAACCTCTGAGATGATAGATAAACTAGTAAAAAACACACGAAAAGAGATATCAATCGATTATATTCAAAAAATTGTTTGCGAATATTTTGGTTTACCATCAGATGTTTTACAAACCAAAACTAGAAAGCGTGAAATTGTTCAGGCTCGTCAGATTGCAATGTTCTTTTCAAAAAGTTTAACAAAATCATCACTTTCAACAATTGGAAGTATAATAGGAGGGAAGGATCATGCAACAGTCTTGCATGCATGCAAAACTGTAAATAACCTAATGGATACTGATAAACGTTTTAAGAGCCAAATTGATGATATAGAAAGACGTTTAAAAATATAATTCTAGTTTCCTTTCTTATTAAGAGTTGTAGTACTATTTGTATTTCAGCTCTTTTTTTATTCTCAAAATTGATTAATGAACTTGTTTTTCTCTACTATCGCATCATTGCTAAGTTTTTTATTTGTAGTACATTTAAAGTGTAATTTTTACTCTCTATTTTATGATATCTTACACTATACCAAAGGAATCAATATTCAAATTCGTTATAACGTCAATATTTCTTATAAACTTATTTTTGCCATTAAATGCTAACCCTCAGATAATTGATAGCATTGATGCCCGTATTCAAAGACATAAAACAGATACATCTGTTTTAAGGGTATCATTAGTTGAACTTCAAAAATCATCATTAATAGGCTCAAAAAAGGCGGATTCGTTGGTTCAAGTCATTTTATATCAATCTCAATTCAATAAATTCTCTTGTGGTATTGCATTATCTTATCATTATTTTGGCTTGAAGAGTTTAAAAGATGGGAACTACAAAAGTTCTTCTACTTTTTTAAAAAAATCATTGACCATATTTGAAAAACTTGAGGATAGCACAAATATAATTGCAACCTATCAATCTTTAGCAAGTGCATATTTTAATATGGGAAAACAGGATAGTGCTATTATCTTCTGTTCTAAAGTAATTAAATCGTATAAGTATAGGAACGAGTCAAAAAATCTTGCTTCGGGGTACAATACTTTGGGAGGTATTTATTGGTCTAAAGGTGATTTTTCTGATGCAGCCGAGGCTTTTTTTAAGAGCCTTGATATAAAAGTGAAAATTGGTGATAGTTTAGGTGTTGCCAATACATACAACAATATTGGGATTCTTTATGATTCACAGCAAAAACTACCTGAAGCTCTCGAAATGTATAACAAATCATATGAAATATATAAAAAGAAAGGGAGCAAAAGAGGAATTAGCAAAGCGTGTAATAATATAGCAGTGGTACTTAAGAATCTTAATCGGTACGGAGAGGCAATTGAAATGCTTTTAAGATCCCTTGAGATTGACAGACAATTAGGAAACATTGACGATCAAGGTATAACATTAAACAATATAGGTCAACTTTATATTCGTATAAATGAAGTTTCATCTTCGTTAAATTATTTCAAAACAGCGAGAGAAATTTTTCATAATAACGATAATTTGAATGGTGAAGCAGCATCTATAATAAATATAGGTTGTGCCTATTTAAAACTAGGAAACTGTAATTTTGCTTTGACTTTTTTTGAACAGGGCTTGTCAATGGCCAAGAAGATTCATTCTGTTGAATTAATCAAAGAAACTTACCAGCATCTTTATGAATTGTATAAAAAAAGTGGTAATAGTAATCTTGCCCTAACCTATTATGAGCGTTATTCAAATTTCATTGACTCTTTAAAGAGTATTGAAAATCTTAATAAATTGGATGAGCTAAAGATTAAATATGAATCGGAGCTTAAGGGAACCGAAATAGCTCTACTAAACAAGAATAATTTAATTGAGAAGTTTGAAAAGGAAAGACAAAAATCAATAAAAAAACTTTTTGTTTCTATTTCAGGATTGCTTCTTTTAGTATTGTGCTTAGTCTGTTTTGCTTGGCTAACAATAAAGAAAGATAATCAAAAATTACTTCTTAAGAATACGGAAATTAATACCCAGAAGGAAGAAATTGAGGCACAGCGAGATCTCCTTGAAGAGTTAAATATAACCCTAAACAATCAAAATGAGGAAATATTAGATCAACGAGATCAGATTGATTCTAAAAACCGAATAATCTTTGCCTCAAATAGGCGTTTAACTGAGAATATTGAGTATGCATCAAGAATTCAGAAGGCTTTATTACCTGATGCAGATCAAATTAGCCAGTGCTTTTCGAAATACTATATTGTTTATAAGCCAAAAGATATTGTGAGCGGAGATTTTTATTGGATGTTACGGCAAAAAGATAAAATATATTTCTCAATAGCTGATTGTACTGGTCATGGTGTTTCAGGTGCTTTTATGAGCATACTCGCTTATAATTATCTAAAAGATTCAATAATTACTAAGGGGTTATCAAACCCTAAAGATATTTTATCGTTTATTCGAAATGAGTTTGAAAATAATCTTTACAGGAATAAGTCAAGCCATGATATTAAGGACGGTTTGGATATTATTGTATGTTGTTACAATCAAATAGACAATAGTATTGAGTATAGCGGAGCTCACAGCTCTTTTTATCATATTCGAAACGATTCACTAATTCGCTATAAAACGGATAGATACTCTATAGGAAGCCAAATAAATCAAACAAATTCTTTCACTCAAAAACAACTAAAGTTAGAGGCTGGAGATAGAATCATATTTTATACAGATGGCTATATGGATCAGCTAAATAGAAATAGAAAAACCAAGATTGGGAGTTTAAATTTTAAGAATTTACTTCAAAACTCTGGAAATTTGACAATTAACGAACAAAAGCAAAGAATTGAAAAATTCTTTGATGATTGGAAGGGAGACTATGAGCAAATAGATGATGTACTTGTAATGTGTATTGAAGTTTAATTTCTGAATGCGCTTAATCAATTCCCTGCTTAGCCTTAACAATAAACCACGGATTATTAATTTCCTCCTTATTGTAATGTAGTCTTTGGTTTGTATCCATGGAAACTATATGGCATCCTGACTCTTCAACTATTGCTTGCCCAGCAGCTGTATCCCATTCCCAAGTTGGACCAAAACGGGGATATAGATCAGCGGCTCCTTCTGCTATCATACACATTTTTAGTGACGAACCACAATTAGTATAGTTAATATCGCCATATTTTTTTTCCAGAGATTTAATGTACTCCTCTGTCTCTAGATTCATATGGGAACGACTCACTAATACAGTTAACTTATCGCGTTTTTGGTTTAGTGGAAGTTTTGCAGATGAAAGTTTAAGTTCTTCATATTTTAAATTAGAACTTGATGTTGGTTTAATTGAAGTCGCTTTATAAGAACCCTCTGATTTTAAAGAAAAGTATAAATCGCCTAGAACCGGAGCGTAAATAACACCAAGTATAGGAAACCCATTAATTATTAGAGCAATATTAACAGTAAATTCACCATTATGCTTTATGAATTCTTTAGTTCCATCCAAGGGATCAACCAGCCAAAAATATTCCCAGCCTTTTCGTTCTTCGTATAAAATATTTCGACCTTCTTCGCTCAAAGTTGGAATTCTTGTTTTGGTAAGCGAATTTGCTATTTCTATGTGAGCCAGTCGATCAGCTAATGTTAATGGGGTCTTATCGGATTTAAGGTTTACGTGAAAATCATTTGAATGGTATACATCCATAATTAACTTACCTGCTTTCACCGAAGCGTTAATTGCTGTAGAAAGCAGATTTCTAAGTTCTGTTTGATCTATCATCTAAGAGTACTTTGCTAATTGGACACAAAATTATATTTCTTTTTTTAAAATGAAGAGTATATTGATGGGATATTAGTTTTTTATCAATTTTTATTGCTAAAATCATTTGCGATATATTTTAAGTAATTGAAATACATGTTTATAATTGCATAATGATATCTTAGATATCTTAAAAAACTTTAAAAAGATAAAAATAACCCATCCTAATTTTCAATAGGAAAAATAAAATACTAAGTTTACCCCATTATAATTTATAATACTATGAATCATATCGAACAATTACAACCAGCTGAAATATGGAAGTACTTTCTTGAAATTTGCAAGATTCCACGACCATCAAAAAAAGAAGAGCGGATAGCAAAATATCTAATGGATTTTGCAAGCGAACATAAATTAGAGGCTCACCAAGATGAAGCTGGGAGTGTTATAATTAGAAAACCAGCAACAGTTGGTTTTGAAAACCTACAACCAGTAGTATTACAGAGCCATATAGATATGGTATGCGAGAAAAATAGTGATATTGTTTTTGATTTTAATATAGATTCAATCACTCCTTACATTGATGGAGAATGGGTTAAAGCAAAAGGAACTACTCTTGGTGCTGATGATGGTATTGGGATTGCATCCCAACTAGCTATATTATCCTCAAAAACTATTAAACATGGCCCTATCGAATGCCTCTTTACTGTTGATGAGGAAACAGGATTAACGGGTGCTTTTGAGATGAAACCTGGCTTTTTTAATTCTAAGATTTTATTAAATCTTGATTCAGAAGATGAGGGTGAGCTTTTTATTGGATGTGCAGGAGGACTTGATACCGTAGCCACATTTGCCTATGATGAAGAAAAAGTTCCTAGTAACTTTACTGCTTTTAAAGTAACTGTTAAAGGTTTGAAGGGAGGACATTCCGGCGATGATATTGATAAGGGGTTAGGAAACTCAATAAAGATTATTACTCGGTTTCTTTGGAAGAGCACAAATAAATTTGATTTAAGACTATCTGCTCTTGATGGTGGTAATTTACGAAATGCTATTCCAAGAGAAGCATGGGCGGTTATTGCTGTTCATATTGACGACAAAGAACTTTTCTTAAAAGATTTTGATTTATACAAATCGGAAATAATAAATGAGATTCAAGATGTTGAGCCAGGTATTATTATATTAATTGAAGATCATGATTTACCTGAGTTTGTTATTGATGAGCCTACTCATTTTGATCTGTTAAATTCTATTTATGCTTGCCCTCATGGAGTGATTTCAATGAGTCGACAGCTCAAAGGATTGGTTGAAACCTCAACCAACCTTGCATCGGTTAAGTTTATTCAAGATAATCAGATATTGGTGACAACTAGCCAAAGAAGTTCGGTAGAGTCTTTAAAACACGATATTTCAAATATGGTTGAAAGTGTTTTTAGGCTAGCCAATGCAAACGTACAACACTCCGAAGGCTATCCGGGATGGGCACCCAATACAAACTCAGAAATACTGAAAATTACAAGAACAGCATATGAAAAGTTATTTGGGGTAGAACCTATTGTCCGTGCTATCCATGCTGGATTAGAGTGTGGACTATTTTTAGAGAAATATCCCTATCTTGATATGATTTCATTTGGACCAACTATAAAAGGAGCTCACTCACCAGATGAGCGATTGAATATTCAAACCACACAAAAGTATTGGGATCTTCTGCTAGAAGTTTTATCTAAAATACCAGCAATAAGTTAAACAAAAAAGCTGCCCGAAGGCAGCTTTTTCGTTTAATACGATATCCTATAATTAGTTTATTTTTTCAAAATGCTCTTTTGATACACCACAAACTGGGCATACCCAAGAATCTGGAATATCTTCAAAATTGGTATTGGGTTCAATTCCATGTAAAGGGTCACCCTCCTCTGAATTATAGAGATAGCCACATATCAAACATTTATACATAATTTTATCATGAGAGTTATTTGAAAGGTTTCAGTAAGGCAATTTGTTACATTATTAAAAGAGAAATATCCAATTGGATATCCTAAACAGATTCAACTAGTTTTATTGGAACTTTGAGTAATGATTGAAAATCTTTTCCCAATCCCCTAATAGTATCATCGTCTTCTTCGTAGTACCAAGTAATAGAAATATCATGCCCCTTAATGTAACACTCATCAAGTAGTTTAAAGATTGCAAAGATAAAGCGATTGGATCCGCTGTTTATATATTCAATCCTAAAATTCACTTTTGTGAATTTCTCTGGGTTTTCAATATAATTACTTACCCAACGAATCAGCGGTTGATAAAAAGAAACCGCATCTTCGGGTATAGATCTACCCGATAGCTGTATTACACCAGATGAAAAATCGACTTCGGGAGTTTTTGTTGTCCCCTTTATATACAATCCTGTAAGTGATGACATAAAATCGTTTTTAAGGTGAAACAATTCTATCACGGTAAAGATACAAAAAAAAGGAGAGAATTATTCAAAAGTACCAATTATTACAAAATTGTATGCTACAAAAAACAATCGATACATCTAATGGATTATAATGAAGATATATAATAGTTAAATGGCATAAATTTTGTTAGGTTTTTTATAGAAAATTCATAACATGATTATAAAAAGAAACTCCTTATCGCTTCTATTTTTCATTGTTATTCTTCATTTTTATTCTTTTTCACAGAATAATTCGCTAAATCTAGCAAGTAGTCAAAATTTGAACGAGGTTTTTCTTTCAAGTATTGATTCTGGAAATTATCAATTGGTTTCATATTTATTGCTTAAAGGCGCAGATCCAAATTCTTTTAATAAGAAAGATTCAATTCGGTTTGAGTATTCAGCATTAATGTTAGCTACATTTCATGGAGACTTTAATATTGCTAATTTGTTGATAAAGAAGGGTGCAAATGTTAATTACAAGACCTCCGATGGAACTAATGCTTTAATTGTTGCTGCTAAAAGAGGATGTTATAATATTGCTAAATTACTAATAAAAAATGGATCAAATGTCAATGATAGAACGACATATAAGAGTTCTGCCTTATTTGAAGCAGTTAAACAACTTAATGATAGTATAACAAGCCTTTTAATAGAGAATAAGGCGCAAGTTAATGTTAATAATCGATTTAATCTAACGCCTTTACAATACTCTGCAGGTTATAACCTTCTCTATTTTAAGTTAAATGGAGAAAATAATATAAATGAAGAAATAGATACGTTTATTCATCATTCTAAAGCGAATAAAATTAGTGAATTGCTTATTAATGCTGGCGCAGATTTAGATGTTAAGGATATTTATGGTTTTACACCTTTATTGGTTGCAACACAGTTTAATAATTTAGAGCTTGTAAAAATACTATGTAAAGCAGGTGCTAATCCTAATTTAGCCTCATACGATGGGGTTACACCTTTGATGTATGCTAATAGTATGCAATATTCTGAAGTTGCTAGGATACTCTTTAGAAATGGAGCCCATGTAAACTATTATTCTATAGAAGGTAGTTTGTATCTTTTACCATCACCAGATGAATTGTTGGTAATAAATTCAGATTCAGGAAAATATGAATCGGTTAACTATTTATTAGAGCATGGTGCTAATCCAAATTACTCAAATGAAGAGGGGGTTAATGCATTAATGTATGCTTCAGATAACGGATCTTATAAAATAGCAAAATTATTAATTGAAAAGGGAGCTGACGTAAACATTAAGCCTAATGATGGAAATACAGCCCTATTTGCTGCTGTAAGATCTAATAACGATAGTATTGCGGAACTTCTAATTCAAAATAATGCCAAAATCAATATTCAAAACAAAAATAGTTTATATCCATTACACTATGCTGCAGGTTTAGGTTATCCTGTAATGACGGATTTACTTTTATATTATGGAGCAGAGCCCAATGTTATCGATTCAGATGGTAATACACCATTAATGACCTCTGTTTATGCAGGGACATATAGTGTGACTGAAACCTTAATTAATTCTGGTGCTGATTTAAATATTCCCGATATATATGGAAATACTCCATTAATGGTTGCCTCACAATTTAATGATACGGCACTTATTCGTACGCTTTATACTGCTGGAGCAAACCTTGATAAAGTCAATTCTAGAAAAGTTAACGCATTATCAGTAGCAATAAAAAATAATTCAATTGATGCCTTTAAGATGCTCGTTAAACTTGGGACAAAAACTAATGATTCCACTTTAACAAAGAATTTATACCAGCAATCGGTTGAGGCGAGTGATTATGATATATCAAAATTTCTTAGAGATAAAGGATTGAGTACAAAGTTGAAACCTAATATTGGTAGAATTAATTTTTATACGGGTTTTTCATCAAGTAGGTATGATTTTATGGTCGATTTTGGGTGTGGTGTATATGAGTCGATTTCAAAGATGATGGTTAATTTTGGGTATAAGTATCGGCCTTTCTCATGCAGAGTTCTTGAATATAGGAATTCATCATTCTACCAACTTTGGGAGAAAAGGTATGCCTTCTACCTTTCGTTACAACATCTTTTTGTACTTAAAAGAAACTACCTTAAAGGTAATGTTGGTATTACACCTGGATTGAGCAATGAGTTAACTTGGAGTTATTATAGAGGATTAGAAAAAGGTTCTGGAGCCAAATGGACTATTGTTCCGAGCTTGGGCTTGTTCTATCAAAGAGAGTTATTTACCTTGATTGGAAAATGGGAGATAGCCAATTACAATACTCAAATAAAAGATTTTAACCGATTTAGTTTGCAGTTAATAATGACTATCCCAACATATAGAAGATTAATCAATAACAAGCGAATTAATTGGTTAGATTAGAATGAAAAGAGGAATTTTGATACTTATAACCTTTATTGTGGTGTTGATACCTTACTCTTGTGAGGATTCAACTTTTATAGTTGATTGCGATAAATGCTACAAATCGCTATCTCAAGATGTAAATTTGGAACTAAAAATAACGATTGATGAATCCAACCAATATGTTCCAATTACTTTATATCGTGGGAAAATTGAGAATGGAGAGATTATCCTAGAAGATACTACCTCGCTAACTAGTTATTATAAGAGTGTAGTAGCAGGTCAATACTATTCAGCAGTTGCAAGATACACCCATAATGGTAGAGTTATTTATGTGGTAGATGGAAGAGAGTTAAAAATTAAATTAGAGAAAAGTGCTTGTAGCGAGGCATGTTACACAATTCATGGGAGCGTTCTGGATTTAAGAATTAAATAGTTGAGAACTTATATACTATAATCTCATTGTACGATTCACCAACATTTATTTTGATATTTGGAAAATTGGGGTGATTTGGAGCATCAACGAAATATGAAGGTTCAACGCAAAATGCAGAATGCCTTCCATAAATTTTTCCATTAGTAATTGGATATACAGTGGTTAGAAAATTGGAAGTGTAAAATTGCATTCCCGGTAAAGTTGATAAAACTTGTAGCACCCTACCAGTCTCGGGTTCATGAATTTCTGCCATTACATTTATACTTCCTTTTTTGTAATTATCGGTGATAAGAAAATGATCGTAACCTTTAGTGCTCGAAACAGGTTCTACATTTTGATTTATTCCAAGACCTATTTCAGTTAGTTTTCTATAATCTAAAACCGTATTCTCAACACTAAGAATCTTGCCTGTTGGAATTAAATCCTTATCAGATTCGAGGTAATTGCTTGACCAAAATTTTACTTTATGTTTGTAAATATCATCAGTAACTCTTCCATTGAGGTTGAAATACGCATGATTTGTCATATTTACAACCGTTGGTTTATCTGTAAAAGCACTCATTTTGATTTCAATAGAATTATCCTGTAGAAGCGAATATCTAACTCTAGCAGTTAAAGTTTCAGGATAACCCTGATCGCCATGAGGACTAATGAGTTGAAATTCTACATAAGGAATAGCACCATCGGAATAATCAACTATATCCCATAAATTGGATTCGAAACCAACTTTACCCCCGTGCAAATGGTGGTTTCCTAAGTTTTTTGATAAAAAATAGGTTTCAACATCAATATTAAATTTGGCATTCCCTATTTTATTTGCGACTCTTCCTATGGTTGCTCCAAGGTAAGGGTGGCCCTTCAAATAGTGTTCTAAGCAAGAATAGCCAAGTATAACATCATCAAATTTTCCATTTCTATCAGGTATCCACGATGAAATAATCCTTGCACCATAATCCGTAATTTGAACCTTTACACCATTGTTATTTTGTAATGTAAAAAGATGGACAGGCTTTCCATTGGGCATTTTCCCATAATTGCTAATAAAGGGGTCTCGTGAAATCATATTATTCCTAGGGTTCTGCTATTGCTGATGAAAGAATTGATTATGGATTAATTCATGTTGATGATTTTATGGAACTTCAATCCCAGTTGAAGCATTATAAATCTTATACCACTGTTCAGTACTCATTTTTATATCTAAGGCCTCAATTGCCAGTTTAATGCGTTCTATTTTGCTTGTTCCTGCAATTGGAATAATGGAAACAGGATGATTTAGCAACCAACTGTAAATTACCTTATCTGCTTTATCTACATTAAGTTCTTCGGTTATTTCAGTTAGAGTCTTGAAAAGTCGTTTTCCCTTTTCATCCTGTGGATTAATCAGGTTACCAGTAGCAAGGGGCGACCATGCCATGGGTTTAACTCTCTCTTTCAGAAAGAAATCGATATTCCCATTTTGGAAGTGCTCCAAACAGTAAGGCGAAATCTCAACTTGATTGGTTAAGAGTTTTTCTTCAGTATATGAATTAAGCATTTCGAACTGAATGGGTGTGAAGTTTGAAACTCCGAAGTGTAGTACTTTTCCGCTCTTTTTTAGGGTTGAAAAGGCTTTAGCAACCTCTTCGGGATTTAAAAAAGGTGCTGGGCGATGGAGTAGGAGCAGATCGATATAATCAGTTCTAAAGTTGGATAATGATTTTTCAACGGATGTGATGATATGGTCGAAGCTATAATCGTAGTGCTTTATTTGCCTCTCTGGGAATTTATTGGATATCAAATTTATACCGCATTTTGTGATAATCTGAATATCCTTACGGAGATTGGCTTTGAGGTTTAAAGCATCTCCAAACAATTGCTCGCAGGTGTAATCCCCGTATATATCTGCATGATCAAAAGATGTTACCCCTAACTCTATTGCTTGTTGGGTTAGCTTTAATAGTTCCTGATTTGACATCTTCCAACTTACTAATCTCCAATGCCCATGAACTATTCGCGATAATTCAAAATCATCTGCTAATTTTATTCTATTGGATATCATGCTTGGGGTTGTATTAAATTAAAGTTCTTATAACTATAGTTCGTTAAAGTAACGTGAGATCGATGTAAGTATAATATATTGATTCTCAGTTCACCATTGGATTGTTGCTTTGTCATGCTGAACGGAGTGAAGCATCTGTTTTATAAGTAACTAGATCCTTCGCTTCGCTCAGGATGACATCTTACATCTAACTGACGTTAAAGTATTATTATTGATTTGTAACATATAGTTTTTGTGATATTTTGTGTTTTCGTGTATTGGTGGCAAAAATTTAAAAATAGCCACAAAATCACCAAGTCACCAAAATACACCAAAAAGTTTACCGAACAATTGTAAAAATAAAATCATTATAAATTACCATGTAATAATTACTTTATCCGAAGCGTTTTCAAGTGCTATCCGTTTCACTTCTTGTTGATATTTTTTACCATTGCCAGTAGAATTAGGATCTTTATCCGTTAGCGAGGTTAATATATCTGTTGTTACTGTCTGTAAGCTGGTAATCTTACCATTCACTTTCAGGTTATCATTTAGGCTTGTAAATCCATGCATCATCAAAATAATTTTAGAGAATCTGCTTGTAAATAAGCCTTCAGGCTTTTCGATTGTGATTTGATTTCCAACCGGGTCAAATCGGAATGTACGTGTAAGGAAATTCCCTTTCTCATAGTTGAAGGAAGTTCCATCATCTTCGTAATAGATAAATTCAGAATGATCTGTACCATTAAAAACATGTAAGTAAAGAGTATCAGATTTTTCTGATGTATTTTGAACTATAGATTGCATTGGGATAAAACTTCCCCCTTTTGCAAAAACGGGTAATTTATCAATAGGACATTCAATGAGGATTTCCTGATTGCCATCATATTTTTTACCAGTAAAAAAATCGAACCAGGTGCCTTTAGGTAGATAAACGTTGGTAATCTGTTTCGTGCTTTCAACGGGTGCTACAAGTATTGATGATCCAAACATGTACTGATGTTGATAGGTGTTGTTCCAGCATTTTTCGTCGTAAGTGTTGTCGATTACAAGTGATCTACTAACTGGAAGCCCTGATTTGTGAGCCTCATAGAATGTTGAATAGATGTAAGGTAAAAGTCGATAACGTAATGAAATATAATTACGAGAAATTCTTTCGGTTTCCGAACCATACGACCAAGGTTCTGACATCTCATAATCGTAATGTTTGTGTACCCTGAAGAATGGTGTAAATGTTCCAATGCTCAACCAGCGACCAAATAGATCGGAACTAGCATTCCCGAAAAATCCACCAACATCTACTCCGGCAAATGCCATTCCTGTGATTCCAAGTGAGTTTACAAGTCTACAGCCGAGCATCATGTGTTCATCGCTTGCAACGTTATCGCCTGTCCAGATAGCCGTATAGCGCTGAGAACCGGAATATGCTGCACGGGTCAGAATTAATGGGCGTTTGCCCATAAGGGAGCGTGTGCCTTCGTAAGTGCTTCGGGACATTAACAATCCATAAGCATTTTTTCCCTGTCGGTACGATGCACCTTTGCCTTCCCAATTAAACCTTACTATTGATGAAGTTCTTCCTCCGCCCCAGGAGGCAATTTCATTCATATCATTCCAAAAACCTTCAACGCCATTTGATACATTACTACTGAAAAGATTTCCCCACCATTTGCGGGCTTCTGGTTTAGTGAAATCGGGGAAATTGCACCAACCGGGCCATACCTGAGCTGTATAGTCAGTGCCATCGGGATATTTGATAAACATATTTTGTTTAATACCTTCTTCATAAGCCGTATAGCCTTTCTCCACTTTAATTCCAGGATCGATGATTATAGCAGTATGAATACCCATGTTTTTCAGTTCGCTTATCATTGAGTTGGGTTTGCTAAAGCGTTGAGGGTGCCACGTAAAAACTTTATAAGCATCCATATAGTGAATATCGAGGTAGATAACGTCGATAGGTATTTTCTTATCACGGAAAGTATGCGCAAGGTTCAAAACGTTACTATCGGGAAAGTAGCTCCAACGGCTTTGCTGATACCCCAAACCCCAAATAGGAGGGATGGGTATACGACCCGTGAGCCATGTGTAATTCTCAATGATTTTGGCGATATTCTTTCCTCCAATGAAGTAATAGTTCATTTCACCAGCATCAGCGCCAAAACTTGAAAAACGATTGTTTGAAGCACCAAAGCTGAAATTGCTTTTGAAGGTGTTATCAAAGAAAATTCCATAAGCAACATCGTGGTGAATGCCAATGTAAAATGGAAGTGTTGCGTATAGAGGATCTTGTGTAACTGGATAACCGGGCACATCGCTGTTCCAATTGGAATAACCTTCGCCACGTCTATCAAGATTACCAGTTTTTTCGCCTAAACCAATAAATTTTTCTCCTTCCTGCATTTTTTTGAAAGTGGTTACCTCTTCTCCAACCCAAGTTGTTCCAAAAGCAGGATCGTCTTCATTCAGCAGTTTGCCCTTGTAAGTCAGAAATTTAAAACGTGTTGGATCTTTTGTTATTTCGATTCGAAGAGAATCGGTTTGCAGGATTATTAGATCATTTGTTTCAGATGTTTTTATAGCACAATGCTGTTGAGATTCGATAACTGCATAAGAAAAATCGTCACCCGCCTTATCTTTCAAAACTCTGAGTCGAACAATTTCTGGATTATAAATCATTAGAATTGCAGTTCCGTTGGTAGTTTCGAAGGTAAATGTGTTTTCGGTTTTGCTATACTTTTTAAGTGTACCAAGGCTATTATCGGGAAAATGCTGAGCATTCAGAATGGTACTGACCATTAAAATTATTATGGTCGAGAATAATTTTTTCATGCTATAAAATTTATGCTTAATAAGTTCAAAATGATATTTATTGTAAAGTAAGTTGGCTCGTGTTGTTTTGGCAATGTACATGCGTATACAATGAAATTTAGTCAAATAATGTTTTTTGTTTAATTGCAGAATCTTTCATGGTAAAACGCATAGGTTTTTTATTAATAGTTTCAACTTCTTTTTGAACTTTGAGAAAATCTCTTAATTTCTTTTCTGTCCAATTTAGTTGAAGTTTTTTCAAAATATCTTTTACTGAATACTCACCTGTTCGGAGAAATTCTAGGATTTTGTTTTCATAATTAACGGAGGGTTCTTTAGAAATAGAAGTTAATAGTGCTGATTCAATTGGTTTATAGACTTTTATTGGTATTCCGTTAAAATCAACAGCAATAGCTCCTTTTTGTATTAATAAGTTATTCGCTGTATTTTCATCAGGTTCAGGTTTACGAACATATATTTTTCGATTCTTTCTTAATCCATCAACAACACCAGACCATGTTCCTCCTTTTTCTGACGATTCGGCAACATAAATTTCATCGGCAAGTCCATAAATGATTGGATTACGAGCCATCGCCAATTCTGCTTTCCATGGAGCCTTCGGAAAAAAAGTACTCAAAACCAAAACATCCCCATCAACTAATTGCTTATAGTATTTCTTAAAACCAGAACCAAAAGTCATAATTCCCTGTGGTAAAACGATAATACTTTGACCTTTGTAATATATTGCAGAATCCAAAGCCTGACTGTCAACTCCTTTCGCAAATCCGCTTACAACGACTTTGTATTCTTTACTCGCAAGTTTGGCAATATTATCTGTAAATTGCAATGATTTATCTGAAGCACTACGAGAACCAACAATTGCGATGGATTTTTCTTGCATGATTTGTTTATTGCCTTTTACATATAGTAGAGCTGGAGCATGCGCTGCCTTCAAATTTTCTTTAAGTGTCCTTGAATATGCAGGTGAAATAATTGGAATTAATTCATAACCCTCATTATTTAATGATTCAGCTAAAAAAGCATTATTTGCTAACTCTGATTTAGCTTTCTTTAAATCCTCTAATTCTTTATATTCAAGACCAAATTGATTTTTCCAATCATTTTCTGATAATTGAAAAAAATCTTCAATAGATAATTTTTGTTCATGATAAAACTTAATTATGAGGTTATTAATTTTTAAATGACCCCATCGTGGTAAATGAGCCAATGCAATCCAATACGCTGCTTCTTTGTTCATACTAAATCTCCTCCTACTGTTCTGGCAATTACCAGAGGTGCAATTTTTAAAGCCCCTAAATTAGATAAATATTTGCCTATTTCCTTAATTGTTGCCCCACTATCAAAAATGTCGTCAATTAGCAAAATGCTTTTACCTTGTATCTCGTTTGGTGCTGTGTATGAAAAAGCACCACTAACATTATCAGATTTCAAATAGCCGTTTTCAAAAATCTTCTGTTCTTTAGTTTGACGGATTTTATTGAGATTGTGCGAAATGGGAAATTTCAGGACTTGTGATACCTTTATTGCAAAGTTTTTAACAAGATCGCCTGATTTTGTTGGCGGTACATAAAGGATTAAATCATATTTCTCTTGCCCAAACTTTTTTCGATATGCTTTTAATATTAACCTTAACAAAAAATCAGGAAAATCTCCGCCACTTTCATATTTGCTTCGGTGCATAGCTGAACCCACATTTGAGATACCATAGTAAGATGCTGCAACCCCATTTACCAAATTGGTTCCTCTTGTTTCAACTACAAGTTCAGGGAAATAGTCTTCACGAAAATCTTGTAGCTTTTTATTCCATTCAGAGGAAACTGAAACCGCAATTTTTTTAAGTCCGGTATTATCGCAATTATTAAATGTTTGAGAAGTTGAATCGCCAAGATAATCACATAAGTATTTCATTCGTGATTGAGTTGTTTCAACATATTCAATCATTTTTTCCAAATCTTTAGTTTTACTTGCTCGTAATTCCTCAAACGCTTTTGTGTTTAGTTCAGGGGCTCCTGTTATATACTCGAACTTTTTACTTTTGCCAATTGTAACTTCACGTATGATTTTTTGCTCAATTAGGTCGGCTTTGATAACTCTGATTTGAGCCTGCTTTAAATTAGTTCTTCTCATCAAGTCACGTTCACCAAGCATTTCATTTTTTACAGCAGTTATGACCTTAACATATTTTGAAATAGCAGGCCTTCCACCTTCAATAAAAGCTTCAGGAAGTTTTTTATCATCAGGATTATAAAAAAGTATTAGATGTGATGGTTGACCGTCTCTGCCTGCTCGCCCAATCTCTTGATAATAGTGAATTGGAGATTGAGGTATTTGTGTATGAATGATAAAACGAATATCAGGTTTGTCTATTCCCATTCCTAAAGCATTAGTAGAAATAACACATTTCCATTGATTATTCATTAAACCATTCTCAATAGCAATTCGGGAAACTGCATCAAACCCTGCATTGTATGCAGAGGAAGGTATTTTTAAATACTCAAACCATTTTGAATAAATCTCGGTATCAACTCTTGTACCTGCATAAAGAACACCAGAGCCTGGCAATTTATTTAGATTTTGCCCTAACCAAATCAATTTTTCATCTTCGGAATTAACTTTGATTACATATAATTTAAAATTGTCACGCATAAGGTTTCCTCTAATAATAGATAGATTACTTCCCATTTGTTCTGCAATATCCAGTTCAACTTTTTTTGTTGCTGTTGCTGTTGTTGCCAAAACAGGAAGTCCTTTTGGTAAAAGGCGAACAAGATTTATTATTCGTCTAAAAGCTGGTCTAAAATCATGTCCCCAAACGGAAATACAATGAGCCTCATCAACCACAACCATTGAAAGATTCATTTGTCGAGTTGCTTCTATCCATTCAGAGTTTTCCTGTCTTTCTGGTGCTATATAGAGTATCTTAATTTTACCTGCTTTAGCATCTTCTATAATTTGTGTATTTTCTTCTGGTGTTTGCTCGCTATTTACACATTTAGCTGAAATTCCGAGTGATGTAAGTTTTTTGACTTGGTCTCGCATTAAAGCAATTAAAGGTGAAAATATTACAGTTGTTCCTTTATGCAAAATAGCAGGGAACTGAAAACAAAGTGATTTACCAAAACTTGTTTTTTCAATTAACAGGACTCTTTCTCCAACTAATATTTTTTCAATGGTTGCCCATTGTTCATCATAAAAACGAGTTAATTTGAATGTCTTTTGTAAAATTACTTCAGCTTCTTGTCTATTCATAATAATTTATTTTTGCGTGTCGGCAAAGCTGCTGCTCTTTGTCAAACTTTTTTAAAAATGCGAAGGGTTGGGATATTATTTCTCCTAATTCTGTCATTTCATTTGTGTCTTTCGGTTCATTGTCAATGTGTCTATCTGATTTTCTAACATGAACGATAACTTGATTACATCCACACTAAAGGTTTGTTTATACACCTTTTGTTTAGCTTTATTTCCAAACTTAGTGATTTTTTATAAATTGTCAAAAGACGATTTTATCTTTTAGAGGTTTTAAAAACAATCATATTCTATGATTTTATCAAAGATATTTGTTGGATTGGTTGTGTGTTTTGCATTTTGTTTGTGTTTTCGTGATTTGGTGACAAAAATTTTAAAATAGCCACGAAATCACCAAATCACTAAAATACACCAAAAAGTTTACTGAACTATTGTAAGTTGAAACTAATATTTATGTAATGTAACGTGAGTTCGATGTAAGCATAACATATTGATCCTAAGCATGGTGTTAGATTGTTACTTTGTCATGCTGAACGAAGTGAAGCATCTAGTCTTTAGGCGATTAGATCCTTCGCTTCGCTCAGGATGACAGCTTACATCGAACTCATGTTAATGTGAGTTCTACTAAATTTAGCTATCTACTGTTTATGAACGGCGAAGCCCTCGCGAATACCTTTAGCGGTTGTGAATTTATTTTTCCTCGTTTTCTTTTATGCTATTTATTGTCATCAGAGAGAAGTCAAAAGATTTAGTATAATTTAGGTCAGCATATTCTAAACCTAACTTCTTAATGTTTGCATAATATACCTTTAAATTTCTATAATAATTTCGCTCCAATGGGACTGACACGGCTCGTTCTCCTATTTTTTCCTTTAGAAACCATTTTTCTAGTAATCTAGCAGCTCTGCCATTGCCATCTAAAAAAGGATGTATTTTCACAAAGGTCAGGTGTATTTGTGATGCAAAATAGAAAGTATCCGTTTCATCAAGTTCATCTTCTAGCAACATCTCAATATCAATGAAAAGTTTCTCAAGTTCTCTAATTACTATCTTTGGCTCAGCCGCTACATATTCAATCCTATCTTGCTCGTTAATTACAAACATAGGGTTTGTTCTAATTTTCCCTTGTTGTGATTTTGGTAAAAGGTTAGAGCTTAAAATGGAATGTGCTTTCTTCAAGTTCTCAAAACTCAGGCGATTTTTAAAGATAAACTCATAGGCTTTATATAAATCATCTGCTTTTCTTGTATAGTCGGGTTTAAACTTAACATTCAAGAATTTATGCTTGAAATAGCTGTCGAAGTCAATGTCTTCTCCCTCAATTTTCGATGAATATACAGAGGAAACAGAGGTGTAAAATTGAAAGTAGTCAACAGGAATTTGAAGTTTAGGAATAGAATTTAGGATAGTAAGAAAGTTCTGATCAACCGATTCTCTAAATTTGTCAAGTAGTTGTCCGTGTATAATCTTAAAGTCCATAATTCTTATCTTTCTCCAAAGATACACTTTTCATGTAAAAAGCCCTTCCGCCTATGAAATTTCATAACCGCTAACATTACTGTGGTTGGAAATATTGGGGAGTTAAAAACCGAGCATCAGTACCACGTTAAACTTTTACTTATGACTGTGGTATACAAGCGAACTGTAAAGAACAGCAGTTACCTAGTTAAACTTTAGGCTTAATGGACAAATTTAATGGTAATATCTTCTGAAATGTTTGTTGCTAT
>JACABB010000041.1:6808-45068 GCA_013376985.1 Bacteroidales bacterium | reverse complement strand
CATTAGGGAGCATGGTCCAAAAAAAACCATTAAAAATGTCCATTATACCAAAATTGTTTATTGCTATACTGAACGAAGCTAAGCATTTTAGATTCTTCGATTCGCACAGAATGATAAATAGTAGATCCTTCGCTTCGCTCAGGATGACAATGGGATCATTTTACAATTTATCATTATTTTAAGAATATCCGAACAAGTAGAGATTGAAACTTCCTGAAAATACTATTACTTGTCATGCTGAACAGAGGGAAGCATCTATTATGTTTCAATATTTGGAGATCCTTCGCTTCGCTCAGGATGACAATGGAAGCATTTTACAATTTATCATTATTTTAAGAATATCCGAACAAGTAGAGATTGAAACTTCCTGAAAATACTATTACTTGTCATGCTGAACAGAGGGAAGCATCTATTATGTTTCAATATTTGGAGATCCTTCGCTTCGCTCAGGATGACAATGGAAGCATTTTACAATTTATCATTATTTAAAGAATATCCGAACAAGTAGAGATTGAAACTCCCTGAAAATACTATTACTTGTCATGCTGAACGGAGTGAAGCATCTGTTAGATCCTTCGCTTCGCTCAGGATGACAAAAGAAGAGTTTACCTAGAACCCTACTCTTTTTCTATTTCTATCAAGAATTCCTTTTAATGTCTCTGCTGGATTCTCAAATCTATTTGTAAACATCATAGCTGCAATGATATATGGTTTAAAACCAGCTTCTTGGTAGGTTTTAATCCTGTAATGCTCAAACGCTGCGGCACTTACTTCACCGTGTTTGCATGAAACATCGCTAATATCGGCTGGTAAACAATGCATGTAAAGAGCATTTCCGTTCTTGGTTGTTTTCATCTTAGCCTCATCATACTCCCAATCCATGAACTTAGCGTTATTTGCTAGGCAAACTTGCTCTAACTCTTTTAAACCTGCTTTATCAGAATTTTGTAGAAGTTTAGTTCTCTGCTGCATAATATGGAATGGTGCCCAACTTTTTGGATAAACAATATCTGCACCCTTCATAGCTTCTGACATGGAATGGCTAACATTCAATGAGCCACCACTTTGCTGAGCATTTTTCTTAGCAATATCAACAATCTCAGGGATTAAGCCGTATCCTTCGGGGTAAGCTAATTCAATGTTCATTCCAAAGCGTGACATCAATCCAATAATACCTTGAGGAACAGAAAGTGGTTTACCATAACTTGGTGAGTAAGCCCAGCTCATTACAATCTTCTTACCTCTTAGATTTTCAAGTGATCCATATACATCTTGAAGGTGCATCAAATCTGCCATCGACTGAGTTGGGTGATCCATATCGCACTGTAGGTTCACAATACCCGGACGTGATGGAAGAACTCCTTTTGCAAAACCTTCATCGAGAGCAGAACCTACCTCACGCATATATTTATTGCCTTCGCCTAAGAACATATCATCACGAATACCAATAAAATCGGACATAAAAGAGATCATATTGGCAGTTTCACGTACTGTTTCACCGTGTGCAATCTGCGATTTTTCCTCATCCAAATCCTGTACTGCTAGTCCAAGAAGGTTACTTGCAGAAGCGAATGAGAAGCGTGTGCGGGTTGAATTATCGCGGAAGTTAGAAATTGCTAATCCTGAGTCAAATACTCTTGGTGAGATATTCTGAGCACGCATCTCCTTAAGAATTGCGGCAACCTCAAATACGATTCTTAAATCCTTTTCACTTTTTTCCCAGGTGAGAAGAAAATCTTTTTTGTACAACTCTGACTTAACTTTGCTAAGTCCTTCAATTCTATCTTTTAGGTTCATATGTTATGGTTATTGTGTTATTAGGTTATTAGTTAATAAGTTAGTGGGTTATTAGTTATTAAAAGTAAAAATCATTTTTCTTCTTTCGCTTTTTTCAGATAAGAAATGTAACCATTTAGTACCTTGATGCATTGAAGAATATTTGATTTGTGCTGATTAAATTGTTCTTCCGAAATATACTCTTCATCTAATGCAACTATCAAATGATCAATCAATTCATCAAGCGAACCACGAGAATGTCTACAAAATTGAATATTTTCCTGATAGTGAAACCTCCCATAGCCCTCAGCAATATTATTTGTAACAGATCGTGAAGCCCTTAACATCTGATCGGTTAATCTATATTTTTCGTCAACAGGAAATTGTTTTACTAATATTGATATCTCTTTTCGTATTTGTCGACCAATTTTCCAAACCTCTAGATCTTCAAATGTTCTAAGAATCATAGTTCCTCAATAACCTATTAACTTAATAACAAATAACTTATTAACTAAATCAAATAGGCAAAGGCAGCATAAAAAGAGGCAGCAATAACAAGATCGTTAACTGGAACTTTCTCATTTGGAGCATGTGCTAACACCTCATTTCCTGGACCAAATCCAATAGTTGGAATACCATAAGTACCGCAAGTCATGATACCGTTAGTTGAGAATGTCCATTTATCAACCTTTACATCCTTATTGAAAAGGTTTTTATATGCTTTTACTCCTGTTTGAACAACTTGATGATCTTCAGCCATTTTCCATGTTGGGTAGTACTTCTCCATTCCGTACTCTAAACCAGTATAGGCTTTTTCAGAATAGTTAAGAACTTCAACCTTAGCGTTCATGCCTTTTACAACCTCTTCAACCTCTTTAACAGCTGATTCCTTGGTTTCGCCCCAAGTTAATCTTCTATCAAGGTGAACTCTTGCATAGTCAGCAACAGCGCAAAGAGAAGGACTTCCAGAGATTATCTCAGAAATAGTAACACTACCTTTGCCTAAGAACTCGTCGAATTTTAGTCTTTCGTTTAATTTCTCGATTTCAAGTGCTGCACGTGATGCCATATAGATAGCGTTCTTCCCACGTTCAGGAGCTGAACCATGCGATGAAACACCGTGGAAATGAACATGCATCTCCATCCTACCCCTATGACCCCTATATATATTAAGGTTTGTAGGCTCGGTACTAATTACAAAATCAGGTTTTATCTTATCCTCTTCAACAATATACTTCCAGCAAAGACCATCACAATCCTCTTCCATCACACTTCCTACGAAGTAAATGGTTAAGTCTTTATCAAAGCCTAACTCTTTTAAAATCCTTCCAGATGTAACAAAAGCAGCAGGGCCACCCTCTTGGTCAACGGTTCCACGACCATGCACAAAACCATCCTTTATTTCGCCACCAAGGGGATTAAAAGTCCAATTGTCCATATTGCCCATATCAACGGTATCCATATGACCATCAATAGCCAAAATCTTCTTACCGTTTCCAATACGACCAATAACATTTCCTAAACCATCAATTTTAACCTCATCAAACCCAGCCTCTTCCATTTGACGTTTCAACTCAAGTTGAACATCTTTTTCTTGTGTGCTCAACGATTTAATTTTCACTAATTTCGAAAGGTTCTCGGCTGTGTAGTTGCGGTACTTCTCTGATAATTCATTAATTTGTTGAAAGATACTTTCCATGGCTAAATGTCAATTTAATTTCGATGTCAAAGTTAAAAATATTAACAATTAGTATCAAATTATAGAACATAAATATACAATCCGTTTACTAATATAGTATAATAAATTAGTATATATATTATTTATAGAATAATATTCTTTATGTACAATAATTACTATGATAGGAAAGATAATATTATTCCTAACTATACTGCTCAATAAATATCTTTTATACTTTTACAATTCATATTCAAACCCTATCACACGTCACTAATATTAATAATTATGGAGCTTTGGAATTTTATTTACAATCAACTTTCGGAAAAGAGAAGAGTAATATTACTAACCGTTATCGAATGCAAGGGAAGTAGTCCAGGACGAGTTGGATTCAAAATGGCCGTTTCGCAAAATGGCGAAATTTCAGGCTCCATAGGTGGTGGTGTGATGGAATACAACATGGTTGAGCTGGCTCGTAAGTTGGTTTCAAGTGATACATTAGAACCTTTGATTAAAAGACAGGTACATGATTCTGAAGCAGAATATGATAAGTCGGGCATGATCTGCTCAGGTGAGCAAACCCATGTTTTTTTACCTCTAACATTATCGGATTTAGAGACTATAAGTACCATAAAAGAATCTATTAATAATGGAGAAAAAGGCATTCTTACCATTAGCCCTAATAATATTCATTTTAAAAAGGATGATTCTTCTGATTTTCAAGTAACTGCTTTTATAAATAGTACAAAGGATTGGGAATATAAAGAGGTAATCGGTCTAAAGGATACAGTTTATATTTTTGGTGCAGGACATATTAGCGTTCCCTTAAGCCAAATATTGAGGATGCTTGAGTTCAGAGTTGTTGTTTTCGATAATAGAAAGGAACTATCAACTTTTACTGCTAATAGTTTTGCTCATCAAAAGCATATAATAGATTACAATCAGGTTGAAGATCTTGTCCCAGAGGGTCAAAATAGCTATGTAGCCATAATGAGCTTTGGTCATAAATTCGATCAAATTATTCTTAAACAATTATTAGGTAAGAAATTGAAATACCTCGGGATGATTGGTAGTAAAAACAAAGTGCAAAGCATTTACGATTCACTAAAAGCATTTGGTTTTACCGATAATGATTTTAATCGTGTTGATTCTCCTATCGGTTTATCAATAAACAGCCAAACTCCTGCTGAGATTGCAATTAGCATTGCTGGTAAAATAATACATACAAGGAATGGGGAGAAAAAGTAAGACTTCCTATTCCTAAATAACTTCAATTCGATGTAAGGTGTCATCCTGAGCGAAGCGAAGGATCTAATTACCTAAAATCCAGATGCTTCTCTTCTTTCAGCATGACAAAGCAACAATCTAACACTATATTTAGGATCAATGTGTTATGCTTACAAAGCACTCTTTGATTAACGAAACGAATCAATTAAATGGATATAGATATTATTCAAGGTCGAGATTTTTATCCTGAATTTAAATTCAATTCATCGAGGAGTAGTGGCCCCGGAGGACAAAATGTAAATAAGGTTAGCTCCAAAATTGAATTAAGGTTTAATATTTTGGAATCCGTTTTATTAACAAAAGAGGAGAAAGAAATAATACTGATAAAACTAGCAAATAAGATTAATAAGGAAGGAGAGTTTATTTTAGTCTCGCAATCAGAACGATCACAACTTGCAAATAAAGAGAAAGTTATCGATAAATTTTATGCTTTAATCCGCAAAGCCCTAGAGCCCAAAAAAAATAGGAAACCCACTAAACCATCTAAAAAAGCAAAAGAAAAACGGTTAGAGGGAAAACGCTTAAACTCAGAAAAAAAAGTGCTTAGAAAGGATATAGACTATTAATACTAATCATAAGGGATGGTTTCGCCCAACACAATAAGTGATTTTTTTTCCATCGAACTATTTCATCCGCCAATTTAACCAGACATTTTGAATGCTTGGGCTATAATTACATTGAGGTGTCTGTATTTTCCCCTCCAATGCGGTTTCTTTCTTAACTGATTCTACAACATAATCGGCAAGCTCCTTATAGGTTATGTCGCCCTGAGTTTCCTGTAGTTTTTTCAGTAAAAAGTATGTCATATACCCATGCTGCTTTTCCCTATATACACCTGATGACTCCTCTCCTGTACTCGATGATAGTACTACCATGTTTCCAGTAATCATATCCTCCTTGGGTTTTACTTTTACCCCTTTCATTGCAATTAAACCCTGATTTCTTGCTCCGCCACTAAAACAGGCATCAAGAAATACTGATATTTTCTTTGATGGATACTCGTTAAGTTTAGCATATACATCGGAGAGTTTTATTGCAAGCGTAACATTATTGCCGCTAATATCAACGGGGATTAAGTATGGTTCTTTGGTTTGCTCATCGGGTAAACCGTGCCCTGAGTAGTAGAAAACAAGTTCAGCTTTACCATTATCAACCCTTGCAAGGTTGCTGAGCCATGCTAACCCTTGGCTAATCTGCCCAGCAGTTGCATTAGGGAGAAGTTTTACTTGTTTTTCAGGGATGCCCAGTGTTTTTGTACAATATTCTTTAAAAACTTTGGCATCATTTAAGGCAAAATCAACATTTACTTCAGAAGTAAGACCTGTTTGAAAGGAATTATAATCTTCGTTTCCAATAATCAAAGCATAAGTGTTGCTTTTAGTTGTACTGGTGGTAGGAATATCATTATCAACATCTACATCAGATTTTACTATCTGTTTCTCTATTTTTGTTGCGTAAACATTCTCCTTTTTAATAAATGGATCTTGAACATCTTCTCTGAAATCTTGAATTTTAGCTAATTTGGGGTTATTAAACTCTTTTTCACCAACAATTTCGTCAACTAATCTCAACTTTAAGTAGGTATTATCAAGTTTAACATAGTAGGTTTTTCCCTGTTGAACATTTAGAGTAACAAAACTCTCTGCAAGTCTATCATTTTTAGATCCATAGTAACATGAAATATTAATATTTCCAGTAGAATAAACTTTACATTTAACTCTGGCTCTCTTTTCGAGTTGAATGACTTCTTTATCATTAAAAAGAACTGTAAAAACTGGACGTGGTCCAAAGGAGTTAGTATAATATAGATACACCCAGCTGAACTCCTCTGTTTGTGCTAACGCTTTATTTGATAATACAAATAATATTACGACTAGTAAAAACAAATATTTTCTCATGTGTGTCAGTTAAATTATGTGCCAAACAAGTTCAATACTTACAATTTTATTTCAATGTTCAACTATTCCATACATTTCAAGGCTATGAAAAATCATGAACTTACCGTAAAAGTAGCATATTTTCATGGTTTGCAATCATGAAAAATACTATTCAATTACATTAATAGATATGTTATTTATTCAAAAGGATAAATAAATGCTATTTTTGGCAAAAAACATTTTCATATGTACCTTGTTTATGTAACCTATATTAAAGAAATTTCAGAGGTTGATGCCCATCTGGTTAATCACAGAGCCTTTCTTGATAAATACTACGCTACAGGCAATTTAATTTGCTCGGGACCACGCAATCCACGTACAGGCGGAATAATTATTTGCAATGCAAAACATATTGAAGAGGTTTGGAATATTATTCAACAAGATCCTTTCTTTATTAATAATATTGCAAAATATGAGGTGATTGAGTTTAACCCCGTGAAGTATGCAAAGGATTTTGCACCTTTTATACAACAACCTGAAGGTTAAAAATCAGTGGATTCGAAATTGTCACTTGATTTATACTTAAGTGTTTTTATAATTTAAGGAAACATTTTCAAACAATATCATCTTCAAATTTTCAAATTACCCCATCCTAACATTTCATTATGGCTAATTTATTCTCAAACTTTACAATAAAATCCTATAACATTAAGAACAGAGTAGTTCTTCCCCCCATTGTTAACTTCGGTTGGGCCGATAAAAATGGTTTTGTTAGCGAAAAGCATGTTAAACACTATGAAAATATTGCTAAAGGGGGTATTGGAATTATTATCGTAGAAGTAACTTGTGTGCTCAAAAATGGTAGAATATTCAGCTATCAGCCAGGAATTTGGAACAATGAACATATAGAGGGATTAAAGAAGATCACCGATGCTTGCCATAGACATGGTTCAATTGTGTTACTCCAAATACATCACGCTGGTTTAACAACTTACAAGGGCGTTTCTGATATAGTATTGGGGCCATCTATAGATTCTGAGAATGACCACTCTTCCGCTCTAACAATTGAAGGGATTAAAGTGATAGAAAAAGCTTTTATCGATGCCGCAATAAGAGCTCTAATGGCAGGATTTGATGGGATTGAACTTCATGGAGCTCATGGATACCTGCTTAACCAATTCGCTAACTCAGCAATTAATAAACGTACTGATGAGTATGGCAATTCAGTATCTGGTAGATTAAAACTCGCTACAGATATTATAAAAGGTATTAAACAATCCTGCCATGCCAACTTCATAATTGGATATCGGATGGGTGCAAACTCTCCTACTCTACTTGATGGTATTGAAATTGGAAAGCAGTTAGAGAAAACAGGCATTGATATTTTACACGTATCCCATGGTGGAGATAAAGGGATTATTCCAGAAATTCCAGCAAACTTTCCAAATAATTGGATTGTATACTGCGGCACAGAGTTGAAAAAGCATGTTAAGATTCCAATTATTGTTGTTAACGAAATCAGTACGCCTGAAAGAGCCTCGTGGTTGTTGGAAAACGGGATGACTGATTTTGTTGCTATCGGAAGAGATCTTCTCACTGATAATTTATGGCTACAAAAAGCTCAAACCAATAAAAAAATCAACTATTGTATTCACTGCCAACCTCTATGCAAAAGATTTGCTAAGCCTGAATCCTGCCCTGTGACAAAATAAATTTTACTTTCCATTTAGCATTAGGAGATAAATAGTATTTCATTATCTTTGACCAATTAAACGTTTTGGTCAATTTGAACAATTCTTGTTTATTTCCGTTTTAAAAGAAAAATTATAAAATGGTAGCAGCTTCTCACAGCAACGACAATCAAGAAAAAACAAAACTGATTATTGAGGCAGCCCAGAAACGTTTTGGTGTTTATGGGTTGATGAAAACAACTATGCGTGAAATTGCTACAGATTTAAATATGTCTAAAGGACTTCTTTATTACTATTTTCCTGATAAGGAACATTTATATAAAGCAGTGGTGGAGAAAGAGCAGAATGAATTTTTAGAAATACTAAAAGATAAAATTGAGAAAAACCCTGATCCTGAGGAAAATCTAAAGGAATATGTCAACTTGCGAATGTCATATTTTAAGTCCTTATTAAACCTCAATCGTTTAAGTTTTGACTCCTCCGAAGAAATTAAATCCATTATGAGTGATGTTTGGATTGAGTTTCGAAATAAAGAAATAGCTATTATCAAAAAAGTCTTAAAAAAAGGGATTGATTTAGAGAGTTTTAATATTTCAAAAGTTGATGAAAGTGCCATTCTTTTCGTTGATCTTTTAAAAGGGCTTAGGAATATGGAGATCAATAAGAAAAGAATATTTTTTATTGATGAGATTGAGTATGACTTACTATCAAAAAAATCCAACGATTTCGTTGAAATATTTATTAAGGGGTTAAAATACAGATAAATAAACACATCTACCAATAATTTATTTTATCAATTTTAATATATAGAGTACATGAAACTAAATAGAGACAAGAAAAATTTTAAGGTTTACATCCCCTTAATTGTAGTTGTTTTAATAGTTTTTAGCGGTGTTTGGTACTGGTACGATCAGTATAAAAAATTTATTACTACTGATGATGCCCATGTTGACGCGGATTATGTGGCGATTAGTTCAAAAATATTAGGGCGAATATCACACCTATACAGTAATGAAGGGGATTCAATCTCGAAAGGAAAGCTAATTGCAGAACTGGATAGCAATGATTTACTTGCTCAAAAATATCAATTTATAGCAATGAAAGGTCAAGCAGTTGCAAATCAATTGCAAGCAGATGCTAAATATAAATATGATATCGAAAATATTAAGGTGCTAGAAATTAACGTTGCTAAAACTCAAGATGATTTTGATAGAGCAAAAAATCAATTTAACAGCGATGTTATTACAAAAGAGCAGTATGAGCATATTAAAAAAACATACGAAACAGCTCAAGCTCAGCTTAATTCGGCTAAAATACTGTTGAATGTATCAAAATCTCAAGTCAACAGCGCATCTGCAGCTGTTGATTATGCCGAATCTCAAATTGGAGTTATTGTCACCCAGTTAAGGAATACTAAACTTTATGCGCCGATGAAAGGCGTTGTGGCAAAGCGATGGCTACTAAATGGTGATATTGTACAGCCCGGACAGTCACTTTTTACTATCATTAATAATCAAAAACTTTGGGTTGTTATTTACCTTGAAGAGACTAAACTTTCAGAAATTCATATCGGTCAAAAAGTGCTTTTTACAATTGATGCGTTACCAAATAAAGAATTTAGCGGTAAAGTATTCTCAATAGGTTCAAACACTGCCTCATTATTTTCATTGATTCCACCAAACAATGCATCTGGAAATTTCACAAAAGTAACTCAGCGTGTACCTATAAAGGTATCAATTGATGCTGATGAAAAAAACAGAAGAATTGAGAAAAATAAGATTCTTACGGGGATGTCAGTTGTGGCTAAAATAGTTAAGGATTAGTAATGAAGAAGCGAAAGACCGTCGCACATCGTATTAGAAAAGTAACCCGCTCAAGAGACTCTGTTTTTCACCCACAAAGTGATAACTATAAATGGTGGTTACTGGCTAATGTCATGATTGGAACTTTCATGGCGGTACTAGATGCAACTATCGTAAATGTTGGGTTGCCTAAAATCATGGCATCATTTGGTGTTGGGCTTGATAAGATAGAATGGGTAATTACAGCCTACATGCTTGCCATGGCAGTAATGCTTCCAACTTCAGGATGGCTAGCCGATAAATTTGGCTACAAGCGAATGTATTTTTTAGGTCTACTTGTTTTTACATTCGGTTCTTTACTTTGCGGATTATCGGGCGATGAAAACACCTTAATTATTGCACGAATTATTCAGGGCCTTGGAGCAGGCACCATTCAACCCTTAGGTATGGCAATTATTTCAAGAGAATTTCCACCTCATCAAAGGGGTATAGCACTTGGATTTTGGGCAATTTCGGCTGCAGCTTCAGTTTCATTTGGTCCATTAATAGGAGGTTATCTGGTTGATAATTTCAGCTGGCCACTTATTTTTTATGTAAATATTCCAATAGGTATTATCGGCTTGCTTGCTACTATAATTATTCAGGGAGAGTACAAAAATAAACGTATTCGAAAGTTCGATTACATTGGTTTTATATCAGTAATAATTTTCCTACCGCTAATGCTTTTTGCATTAACAGAAGGGAATGCAGCAACCAATTCCGAAGGCTGGTCCGCTCCATATATATTGATATGCTTTGCTATTTCTATAATAGCCCTTGCCGTTTTTATAACTACAGAGCTAACGACATCTGAGCCACTCATTGATTTAAGGCTATTGAGAAATCACAATTTCGGAATTTGCATGCTAATCCTTTTGATTTTTAGCATTGGCATGTTTGGAAGCACTTTTTTAATGCCAATATATCTACAAAATTCACTAGGATATACTGCTCTGCAAGCTGGAGCTGTTTTTCTCCCTGTTGGAATAATTCAAGGTATAATGTCGCCTATTTCAGGCATTATCTCAGATAAAATAAATGCAAAAGTTCCCATGATATTAGGCGTTGTCTTACTTGCACTCAGTTTTTGGGTAAATACCAAATTATCATATCTGACTGAGCATAGCTATATCATGATATCGCTATATCTTAGAGGATTATCATTAGGATTAATTTTCACACCCTTAACTACAATTTCTTTAGTTGAAGTCCCAAGAGAAAAATTAGCACAAGCATCGGGGTTATCCAATACACTAAGACAACTAGGAGGAAGTTTAGGTGTTGCTTTACTTGCAACAATGCTTACCTCAAGGATTAACTATCACGCAGAAATGTATTCTGAATCGGTGCAACCTCATTCGCAGATATACCAAAATACAATTTCACATTTAAGTAATAGTATTCAGCACAATGCGGGTAGCGCTCCAGCTATTGCATCGAAGCAAAGTCAAGTAGCTATAGCATCTTTCATCGGAAAACAAGCATATATTCAAGGTGTTGACGATGATTTTATGCTAGCTGCTATTATTACGTTTATTGGTGGTATACCTATAATATTTCTTCACACCAAAAAAAAGAAATAAATTGTTAATCCTGTAAGCCATGAATAATAAAAACTATATGCGATTATACATATCACTATTTTTCATTACCCTTTTACCCTCAATTCTACTAAAAGGGCAATCATCCGAAAATGCCTTGCTACCAGGTGATTCAATAGAATTAAGTAAAATAATAAAGGATGTAATTCAGAATTATCCATCTATAAAAGAGGCAGAAGAGGCTATTAATTCATCAGATGCTAAAATTGGTTTTGCCAAATCAGGTTATTACCCTGAAATAGATATTACAGCTAACTATTCACATATTGGTCCAGTTTCCACTCTAACATTTCCAGGACTTGGAACATTTCAACTTTATCCTAATAATAATTATTCATCCTATATCAATTATAAACAAAATATTTGGGATTTTGGAGTAACAAAGCAAAATATTGAATTTGAAAATAAGAGCAAGCAAATTGCTGACCAATCACTGAATTTTGTTAAGCAAAAATTGGCAATAACTGTAATTAATAACTATTATGCCATACTATACCTCCAAAAGGCTATACAAATAAAACAACAGCAGATAAACACCTTAAATAAGCATCTTGATTTTGTAAAGAAAAAGATGGAAACAGGTTCAGCAACGGAATATGAAATACTATCAACTCAAGTTAAAATAACAAATATTGAAAGCCAAAAACTTGATCTTGAAGGTTTAATCAAAAACCAATTTTCAGTATTAAACAACCTTTTAGCACAACCCTCTAATAAGCGCTATGTAGCAAAAGATATATCAAGTTTAGAATACTTTGTTTCAAACGAAGATTCAATAATTACCAATGCTATCCGTAATCGGGATGAAATGAAAATGGCTCAAATTAAATCAGACCTAGCTCAAATTCATTTGCAAATTGTTAAATACCAAAACAACCCTGTTTTAAGTATTATTGTCTCTGGAGGATTTAAGAATGGATATATACCCGATGAAAACAAGTTTCAATCAAATTATATTGCTGGCTTTGGTTTTCGACTTCCTATTTTTGATGGTACTCGAAACAAGTATAACCAAAGTTTAGCCAAGTCATCTATCTTGATATGTAATTTAGAAAAGGATATAATCCAACGAAATATTTCCAATGAAGTCATTGAAAGTGAAACGAATCTAAGCGTTGCAATTAAAAAGGTTAAACAGTTCGAAATGCAACTAAACCAATCAAAAAGAGCCCTAGAATTAGCAGAAATAAATTATAATGCAGGTTCACTTACAAACCTAGATCTGATGGATGCAACAACTTCGGTTTCCGAAAGTCAATTGCTACTTCTTAAATCTAAAATCGATTACATACTAAGCATCTATAAACTAAAGGTATCTGTCGGTGAGAAAATATACTAGTCAATCAACTGATCTAATGTGGTTCTTTGCAAAATCGACAGAGTACTATCTCTTACTTCTTTAAAAACCTTACGAATTTTGCAAGCCTTTTCGTTCTTACAAAATTCGCAGGGTTGATATGCTTTTTCAGAAATACAGTATATCATTGCAATGGTTCCCTCAAATTGTCTTACAATTTCACCAAGACTGACTTCTTCCGGTTTCTTAATGAGGTAATATCCTCCTGCCTTCCCCAAACGGCTGCCCAAAATTCCCATCTTCTTTATTTCAAGGAGAATATTCTCTAGAAACCGTTGGGGTATTCTTTCGCTAATGGCAATTTCGCTAATTGGAATAGGCCCATTTCCATATTCTTTAGCCAACTTGGTTAAAGCAAGCATCGCATATTGAGTCTTTTTTGATATCATTTGCATTAACTTCGTTTACTTATTTCTTTAAGTTTATTTAAATCATTTATTATGATTTTCTTCCCAACAAGTGTAATAGTACCCTCCTTATTAAGTTTTGATAAAGTTGTAATTACATTTTCGTGCGAACAAGCTGCAAACTCCGCAATCTCTTTTCTTGAAAGCGTAAATTCATATCCTTGGTTTTTATATACCTCTTCTGAAAGATAAATTAATATATCGGCAATTCTTCCATTAACCTGTTGATGAGCAAGGCTAATAAAATTGAAGATTGAGGATTGAAACATTTCAATTGTCTTTTCGAAAAGAATAAGTAAATAGTTGCCATGTTTTACAAGAGTATTTTTAAAAGCACGCTCATCAATAAGGCAAATATCGCATTTTTCTATAGCCACTAGCGAAAAAATATTTGTATTTTTAAAGAAAAGGTTTGCACCTCCAAGGAGCTTAGGTCCCGCCACAATTGTCATTATAAAATTTTTTCCAGATTGGTTATGGTAGGTAAACTTCAAAATACCTTTATGAAGAAATATTAGATGTGTCGATTTACTTCCTTGTTTTACAATAGTTTCCCCTTTTTCAAATTGCAACTGAACAGAAAGTTGTCTGATAATCTCAAACTCATCATCGCCAATATAATGACAACTTATGGTCTTAAATGCGCACTTGTTGCAATCAAATAATTGAGATTCAACTTCCATCATTGCTTAAATAATTAATAATTAAATATGAAATATTTAATATTAAAGGATTAATTATCCAATACAAATGTACACTAATTCGATGAATATAATGTATATGTTTGTAAAAAAATACTTAATTGCTTTCTTTAAAGTTATTTTTTTAAAAAATGACTATTATTATACCACAAAGATTAACCAATGAATCATTTTAGAACATTATATTCACATAATCTTAATTATTTATGAATAAGTTTTTTACTTTAATCCTAATTTTATTTGTTGTTACTTTAAAATCAAATGCCCAATCTACAAATGATATTTTAAACTTACTAATAGCTAATAAAAATATCACACAAGAGCAAGCTGATTCTATAAGAGCAGAAGCTGCAATAAAACAACAAGAAACAGATGCTAATAAAAAATCTTTTTTAGTAAATGCATCAAAACAAGTTCAACTTTCAGGTTATGCCCAAGTAAGGTATCAAAACCTTGATGAGGCAGGTAAAATTGATGGGTTTGATATTCGTCGTGCTCGAATTGACATTAAAGGCTCAATTTCTCCATATTGGAATATCAGATTTCAAGCAGATTTGGCCGTTACACCTAAACTAATCGATGCATATGGTGAATGCAAGCTTTTTGACTACTTTAATCTAACTATTGGCCAGTTTAAGATTCCCTTCTCTATGGAAAACTTGGCATCTTCAAATAAATTAGAGATGATTGACCGCTCACAGGTTGTAGAGGCTCTTGTGGCAAGAGGCAAAGATGTAATAGGCAATCAAAATGGGCGTGATATTGGCGTTCAAGTATTTGGAAGTTTCTTAAAAATCGACAACCGCTATTTAATTGATTATTCGGCAGGTATTTTCAATGGTTCTGGCATAAATATTAGCGATAAAAATGAAAATAAATCAATTGCGGGTCGATCTGTGATTCATCCAATAAAAGGGTTAGATCTTGGTTGCTCATTTTATAGTGGCGTTGATGTTTTTGGAGCACCATCTTCAAACCATAAACGAAATAGATGGGGAGTCGAGTTAAAATATGAATTAAAACAGTTTTCTTTACGTAGTGAATATATTAAAGGTTATGATAGCAATACTATTCGTAAAGGCTGGTACGTTCAATCTGGGTATTTTATTATCCCACAAAAATTACAATTTCTATTAAAATATGATACTTTTGATCCGAATACATCTAGTACCAATGATATTTCAACCAATTACACAATTGCAATAAACTATGCATTCAACAATTGGTCTAAAGTTCAAGTAGGTTATACATTCCGAGAAGAACAGGGACCAAGTGTTAATAATAATATGGGCGTAATTCAATATCAAATTGGATTTTAAATAATTAAAACATGAAAAAGAGAAACTTATTACTAATAATTTGCAGTTTACTTATAGTTCTAAAAGTAAATGCTCAAAATAATATGGAGGGTGAAATCAGCATTTCAGGTGCCTTTGCCCTTTATCCTATGACCGTAAAATGGGTAGATGAATTTAAAAAAACTCATCCGAATGTTCGAATTGATATATCTGCCGGTGGTGCTGGTAAAGGTATTGCCGATGCTTTAAGCGAAATGGTTGATATTGGTATGGTTTCTCGCGAAATATATCCTGAAGAACTCAACAAAGGGGCATTCGCAATTTCAGTTACTAAAGATGCCGTTGTCCCTGTTATTTGTGCCAGTAACCCGCTTCTAGCCGAGTTAATGTCTAAAGGAATAAAAAAAGACGTTGCAAATAATATCTGGATTTCAGGTAAATATAAAACTTGGTCGGAAGCTTTTGGAGTAAAGACAAAAACTGCAATTCATATCTATACACGCTCTGATGCATGTGGTGCTGCTGAAATGTGGGCTAAATATATGGGTAAAAAGCAGGAGGATCTTTTAGGTGTTGGAGTTTTTGGCGATCCAGGGCTTGCACAAGCCGTTAAGAAAGATCCGCTTGGAATTGGATTTAATAATATTGGTTATGCATACGATGCAAAAACAAAAAAACAAATACCTGGTATTAGAGTTTTGCCAATAGATCTAAACAATAATGGTAAAATTGATCCCGATGAAAACTTTTACGATTCTTTAAATGATTTAATTGCAGCAATATCCGCTGGTAAATATCCTTCACCTCCAGCAAGAGAATTGTATTTCGTCACAAAAGGTAAACCCCACAAAAAAGAAGTTATTGAATTCATTAAATGGGTATTAACCGAAGGTCAGAAATTTGTACATGAAGCAGGTTATATAGAGTTACCGAAGGATAAACTAAATACAGAGATGAAAAAGTTAGATTGATATGATTCGATTTCGATTATTTAAGGATAAAACAGCCCGGCTAACCATGCTGGGCATTACCATTTTCTCCCTTTTCTTCCTGCTATTAATAGGGATTGGTCTATTTTATATGTCGTTACCGATTCTTAGGGAAAAAAATATTTGGACGCTATTAACTTCAGCTAACTGGAAACCATTTAAGGGAGAATTTGGATTTCTACCATATATTATTAGTACTTTACATGTTACTTTCATAGCGATTGTAATCGCTCTCCCCTTTTCATTGCTTACAAGCATCTATCTTATAGAATACGCTTCAAAAAGGGTTAATAATTTTTTCTCCCCAATTGTCGATTTATTGTCTGGAATTCCACCCGTTATATATGGTGTATGGGGAACATTAACAATAGTTCCTTTTATATCCGAAAAAATTGCACCACATTTTGTTGAGTTTTCTACAGGTTATAGCGTATTAGCGGGAGGAATTGTTCTATCGGTAATGATAATCCCTCTTTTAATAAGCATTTTCTGCGAGGTATTCAGCGCAATACCCAATGAAATGCGAGAGGCATCGTTATCGCTTGGGGCAACAAAATGGCAAACGGTTAAAAAGATTGTACTTCGAAAATCTATGCCAGGAATCGTAGCAGCCATTGCTTTAGCAGTATCTCGCGCATTCGGTGAAACTATTGCTGTTCTGATGGTTTGCGGTAACATCCCAATAATTCCATCATCCATTTTTGATGCTTGCTATCCTCTTCCGGCATTAATTGCAAACAATTATGGCGAGATGTTATCTATTCCAAGCTATGAATCTGCATTGATGATGGCTGCATTTCTCCTATTCATAATTATTGTTTTCTTTAATGCCATCTCGAGATTGATACTTAATCGTATAGAAAGGAGATATCAAGTATGAAATTACTAGAGGAGAAAATATTTAAATCATTAATGCTTTTTTCAGCTTTTGCAATTATAAGCATTTTAGGTTTTATTCTGTTTACAATTGTTTCAAAAGGGTTTGCCTCTCTTTCCTGGGACATGGTTAGCAAACTTCCTGGAGGAGGCTTTTACCTTGGTAAGGAGGGCGGGATTTTGAATGCTATTTTAGGATCTTTTTATATAGTTATAGGTGCTGTTCTCTTAGCTCTTGTACTAAGTATACCTGTAACGATGTATATAAACTTTTATTTACCTAAAAGATCTTTTTTTGCTGATACCGTTAGATTTTCATTTGATATTCTCTTCGGCATACCATCAATTGTTTATGGTGCATTTGGTTTTGCAGTAATGATCTATTTTGGACTTAAAGCTTCACTTTTTGGTGGTATTGTTGTTGTCGGGATGCTTATAACTCCCATTATCATGCGCTCATTAGATGAGGTTGCTCGGCTCGTTCCAAAAGAACTCTCTGAGGCATCTTTATCGTTGGGTGCCACAAAGTACGAAGTGATAAAAGTTATTATTCGCCAATTATTACCTGGCATTACCACTGCCGTTCTGCTTGCAATTGGACGTGGCATTGGTGATGCAGCAACAGTGCTTTTTACTGCTGGCTATACCGATAATATTCCTACATCACTCAGCCACCCAGTAGCTACACTTCCTTTAGCAATCTTCTTTCAACTAGGAAGCCCATCGGAAGAGGTCCAGAATAGAGCCTATGCAGCTGCTCTAATTTTAACAATTATAATTCTAGTTCTTAGTTTATCAGCAAGATATTTTTCAAGGAAACTTTCAAAAAATAAGATTTAACTATGCAATCAACAAATTCACTACAGATTGAAAATAAAGACGAGAATATCATAGCGGATAGTGCTCTGGATAGTTATGTGGTTAACCCTCATATTAGGGTAGCTAATCTTAACTTAAAAATTGGCGATAACCATATCCTTAAAGATATAAACCTTAATATCCCTCCAAAAAAAATAACCTGTATTATTGGCCCATCAGGATGCGGAAAAACAACATTACTCCGCTCGTTCAACCGCATGCACGATGACTCACCCAATGTAAAAATTACCGGTAAGATTTTTGTTGATGACGAAAATATTTATGATGAAAACATTCAGGTAATAGCCATCCGAAAAAAAATGGGACTGCTAGCACAACGACCTTGCCCTCTTCCAATGTCAATTTATGATAATGTTATCTATGGTCCAAAGTTACATGGTGCTTGGCAACGAAGAAAACTATATGAAAATACAAAGCATTATCTTACAGAGGTTGGTTTGTGGGAAGAAGTAAAAGATCGCTTAAAGACTCCAGCAAATCAACTATCAATTGGACAACAGCAGCGTTTATGTCTTGCCAGAGGCTTGGCTGTTGAGCCTGAAATTATTCTGGGTGATGAGGCCACATCAGCTCTTGACCCAATTTCTACCAAGAAAATTGAAGAACTCTTTGTAACACTTAAAAAAGATTATACGATAATTCTGGTCACTCACACACTTCGTCAGGCCAAACGAATTGCCGATTACATTGCATTCATGTATTTGGGTAAATTAATTGAATTTGGTACAACCGAACAGATCTTTAACCATCCACAAAAGCAACTGACAAAAGATTATATAAGCGGTTATTTTAGCTAGATGTAGTTCCTCTGTCAAAATAAGTGATAGTGCTGAATGGGCTTTGGGTTTAGGTTTTTGTTTTACCAAAATTATTCGCTTTTTTGTCTTTTTTTAATACTTTCAAGTTTGCTATTGAGATAGCTAAATTTGTTCCATAAGACATTTTATAATTGCTGAATTTACAGAGTTAATATGTAGAAATATTAAACTAGTTTATTGGCAATAAACTCTTAGAGCAAAATATTTATGATTGCTCATGAAATTCATGTTTCACTTTCAACCATTTTAACAAACTTCAAAAAACGTTTTTTATACTAACAGAATGCCAGTGACAATTAATCTAATAAAACAATCCACTATTTCATCCCCCAATGCAAGATCTTCCTCTACCCTCCCACAACCCAAAACTCCTAACCGATTTGGTTACAATGGAAATGCCCTACGGGAAATACAAGGGGTATAAACTGTGCGAAATACCTGAATATTACCTCGTTTGGATGCACAACAAAGGATTCCCCGAAGGAAAACTAGGAATGCTGCTCTCAACACTCTATGAAATCAAACTAAATGGGCTAGAATACTTACTAAAAAATCTAAAAGATAGGGGATGAACCAAATTCATATCCACTTAAGCAATTATATAATAAGAATTAAATCTTAAGTAAAATAATGAAATTAAGTAACATAAGGTCAATAAACTAATCACCTACTTAATTGTCGGTATACTCTCTGAAACCCAACAAAACTATTTCTCAAATTCTCTAAACCATTTTTTGGCTTCGTCAATAGTATTAAACATTTTAAAAGGTATTCCGAATTTTTTGGCTGATTGAAAAACATTATTAATGTAATATTGCTTAAAAACATTTACACTAGCAACTCCCACAACCCTTTTTAATCCTGCCTTTGCTGCTTCGGGCAAGGCAGTTTCCTGTAACCACTTTCTATAATCTGGCGATACAATCCCTTGATTTCTTATATCTGAGATATAATTTACAACTGGCTTCTTGGACATAAATTCAATTGCAAACTTAAAAGGCAACTGATACTCCTCAAATGTCATCTTCTTGTTTGTCCAAGTAATCGATAAAATTTTAAGCTCCTCCTCGTAAGTTATTTTAGCCACATCATTCTCAAATATAGTTTCCATATTATTATGTTTGATTTATAGTTAAATTAAAAACCACAAGAATAATAAATCCAATCTTACATTATCTCTCTCTTTTCGGCTGTCAAAATGGTTATAATAAATCATTTCACCAATTTTTCTTGACTAAAATAGCATTTATCCATATAAGCATTAAATAATAAGTCTTTAAAAATCAATTAATAACTCATTTTCAACTTTTTCACAAAGGATTCCTAAATTTCTTTAATCCCCTTTCCATTCAAAATATCAAAATTCATAGAATGCATAGTCTCAATTTGAACTATCGTTTTAAACTCATTTTAAACACTAAAAATTATACTTAATGTTAACTACTTTCTTACATTTTTTCACTAACTTAATCTGTTTAAAAAAAGCAACTAAACGTTAACAAAAATTTAGGATTCATGCCTTTAATGCTGCTTAATAACTTTTTCTAATTTGTAAGAATTGAGTTATCTAAGTAAAACGACATTGGTTCATTATTGTTCAATTCCTTAAAACATCGCTCAAACAACCTATGTCTTGAAATAATTAACCTCATTACTCTCGGCTTAATATTCATATATATTGAATTATAATAATTATGTTTTATCTTATATTTAAATTATTTATATTTATATGATATTTTATGATTTATATATGGACATTTTATAATTTATGTATTTATACAGCAACTAACTAACGGTTCAATATTAAAGAATGAAATACGAAAGTATTAATGATGATTCAGTAATATCATATTTTAATATTGACTGGTTATCTGAGAACGATGGGCCTGGAAAAAGACTAGTCCTTTTTTTACAGGGTTGTCACTTAGAATGTATATGGTGTCACTCTCCCCATTCACAACCCAATAAAAGTCCTCTACTTTATCTTGATTCTTTATGCAAAAAATGCCAACGCTGCAAACATGCATGTAAAAAAGATGTTCATCGTTTTATTGAAAACAAGCATATTATACAAAGAGAAAATTGCATCAGATGCGGTGCATGTGTTGAAGCATGTCCACAATCTTCATCCAATTGCAAAACAGGAGCACTTTCTCTTCCAACTCAAAGTGTGAATGTATTATCACTATTTAAATCCATTGAACCCCACTTAGAACTACTTAAGAATATTGGAGGGATAACCTTTAGCGGAGGAGAACCTTTACTCCAATCAAAAGCGCTAGTTTTACTGGCAAAAAAATGTAAGGAATCAGGTTTCCATACTACAATAGAAACCTCGGGAATAGTTCCATTGCCTTACATTCAAAGCATTTTCCCTTATATTGATACATGGCTAGTTGGAATGCGACTTTTAACTGGAGCAAATACCTTACCCTCAATAGATCTTGAAAAAATTACCCGAGGAACGCTGAATTTTTTAACACAAAAACCTGAAACAGAAATTATTATACGTATCCCTGTAATACCAGGATTTACCACTACTAAATCATACCTTAACTCAGCCAAAAAGATTTTACAAGAATACAAAATCAAAAATATTGAATTATTACCTCATAATCCAGAGAGTTCACACTATTACAAAGCAATGGGACTAACAAATCAGATTGAGTACAATTCAAGTAAGGCTGATAAAAACTATAACTATGTCATTGATTTTTTACTTCATAAAAAAACAAAACAAATAACGCCATGAAAACAGAATTAAGCCCACGTATTGCTAAGCTACGTGAGAACCTTATGAAAAGGGGGTTTGAAGACAGAACCAAGGAGTGGTTTAAAAAGAATGAGCAGGCAGATTTAACAACAAGACCCTGGCTCCCCGATGTGGCCAAAATGTATCCTAACGAGCATGTAATGATCCGTAGAGCATACGGTGTAGATGAAATGCTAAAAGCAATGTGCAATACAAAGGATTTTGGGTATACACGCTGCTTCGACATTGAGGAAGGTGATTTATTAGCAGGGACTATTCCTATGGGCTCAAACGGGTTAGGTAAAGTATTCCCTAATTATCTTACCGAGGAAGAACTTCGAGTTGGTTCTGCCACCAATAAAACGGCAATGTCCTTGCTTGGTCATAATTCAATTAACTACGAAAAAGTTCTCAAAAATGGGTTACAGAGCATCATAATTTATGCGGAGGAAAAATTACATCCAAAAGCATTGGGAGATATTGAAGATGCCTATGATAAAAAAGCATTTTACAAAGCAATAATAATATCTTGTAAAGCCGTTATTGATTATGCTTCAAGGTTTGCAAATCTTGCATCCGAAAAGGCGAAAACCTGTAAGGATGAAAAAAGAAAAAAAGAATTGCTCGAAATTGCACGCATTTGCAACAAAGTTCCAGCTAAACCCGCCGAAACATTTTACGAAGCCATACATAGCATATGGCTTGTACATTGCTGCCTGCATTCAACAATGGACTTTATGTCACTTGGCCGGCTCGATCAGGTATTAAATCCATATTTGAAAAAAGAAACAGATAAAGCCTTCGCATGCGAACTATTTGAAAACTTCATTATTAAAGCAGCGGGGCGTCTTAATCTAACAACGCAATATTTAGTTACACAGGATCATATGGATTATAATGCAGCCCTTGGTATACATCCATACTACCTTGATCAAAGAGCGGGTCTGAATAACTTCCTACAAAACATCATTATTGGTGGTAAAACACCCGAAGGAAAGGATGCCACGAATGATTGCACATATATCATCCTCGAAGCATTTAAGAATGTAAATCTATCCACTCCAGGTATCTACGTAAGGCTACACAAAGATAGCCCCGCTAAATTGTATGCTGCCGTTTCCGAATCGATTAAGGTGACAAAAAATCTACCATACATTTTAAACGATGAGGTGATGATCCCTGCCATGCTTAGCGCATTATCGTTTGGTGAAACAAAACCTGATAAACTGAAAAAATATCAGGAATTGGCTAACGATTATTGTGTGGATGGATGCTGGGAACCAATCCTTAACGGTATAAGCGAATGGACTTTTGGTATGATAAACGGTATGACCATAATGGAGTGTACTCTTAATCGGGGTGCCGCTTTAACCTCCAACCCTGCCCTACTTCGTGGTCAGAAATTAAGCATTGACACGGGAGAATTAACAGACTACAATAGCCTGAAAAATTCTCTTACTAAGCAAATTCAATTCTTTGTTGATCAGTCAGCTTTAGCAATGTGCCTGTACTATCTCACCTCCGAATTTGTTGTTCCCTCTCCCCTAGTTTCTGCTTTATTTGGAAAATGCTTAGAAAATGGTCGCGATAAATCATGGGGTGGCGCAGAATATAACTTAGGTGGCACTGTACTAGGAGGAGTTCCTGATATGGTTAACACTGTTGCTGCAATTAAGAAATGGGTATTTGATCAAAAGAAATACAAACTATCGGATGTGCTGAGTGCCTTACGTTTCAATTACACCGCAGGTGATACTGGTGACTTTAAAACTCAGCGTTTATTCGATTCTATTAAAGTTGATTTCTTCACCAACAGTCCTCAATTCGGTAACGACAGCGAAACCAATGATATCGCTAAATTTATTTTAGACACATTTGTTAACGCTGTAAACCAATCCAAAACATTAGCCAACAAAGTATTTCTAGATCCTAAAGGCGACAACGATAAGCAGATTTGGGCTTTAAGGGCTATTGCAGGGTATTATGGTAAAGCATTACAAACCATACTCCCCGACTTCGACTTGAAATTTACAGCAGGCATGGGTACCTTTGAACAGTATAACTGGCAAGGAGCAGGAAACGCCGCATCTGCATCCAGAAATACGGGTGATCCTTTAGCACCAAACTTCACCCCTGCTTCAGGCACTTGGCATACATCCCCAGCAAATTTGATTGAAACATTCAGTCAATTAGGATTAAACCGTTTTGCAGCTGGTGTAATCACAGATATTTGCCTCGAATCTGATGCGTTACTGGATGGCATAATTAAAACTTTTATACAAAAAAATGGAGGTATGCTAACTGTTACTATTGCATCGCCTCAATATCAGGAAATATATGAAATTGCTAAGGCAGCCAACCTAATTGAGAATCCTACAGTAGCCTCGGAGAAATTGCTAAAGTATTCGGATATCATGGTACGAGTTGGAGGTTGGAATGCTCCATTTATAACACTCCCGCTATCGCATATGGAGAACTACATCAACCGTCCAGTAAAAATGAATTAAATTCTACAAAATCAAGGTGTGGAATCTTCACACCTTGATTTCTTACTAAACTTAAACCCAATAATAATGAAAACAATTAGTTACAACCTTGCACTTGCATTTCTCCTTATCTCTTTCTGCGCTTGCAAGCATGAAAAACCAGTTCAGGATCAGGATCCTCTACCATCATGGAATGAAACTCCAATAAAAAAATCCATCATCGAATATATGAACAAAGCGGTTGCCCAAATCCCAGTTGAAGATAGAATTGCCGTTTTTGATATGGATGGAACCCTTGCATGCGAAACCCCTCTCTGGTTCGAGATGTACGCAGCCGTTAATGGTCTAAATCAGCAATCAAAGGCTGATCCTAAACTTTTAAAATACCCAGAGTATCAGTATGCTCTAAAACTTGCAAAAAACTCCAACGATACTTCGGTACTAAATCATTGGACTAACTTTACAACCAAGCCATACTACAACTATATCGACTCTATGGTGTGGAAAGCATATAAGGGTGTTGATAATGAGGCATACATCGATTCAGCCAATCGATACCTATTCAAAACAAAAGACCAACGATTCAACATTACCCTTGCTTACATGTTCTACGAACCCATGCTCGAATTGCTAAAATACCTCAAAGAGAATCAGTTCAACATTTACGTGGTATCTGGCTCTGTAAGAGGAGTAATCTGGAGTGTTTGCCCTCAAATCATTGGATTCAATCGCGATCATCTCATTGGAACAAATCAGATTTTATCTCCCAAATATTTCCCAATTGAAAAAAGAACCCAATTTATTATCGCAAAAGGCATATTCCCCCCAAAAGATGATAAAGATGGGAAAAGTCTAAATATCTACTCACAAATAGGCAAAGTTCCAGTATTTGCATTCGGCAACACTACTGGCGATTTTGGTATGTTCCGCCTTGCATCAACAAGTAAATACCCAAATGCTGCATATTTGCTTAACCATAACGACTCAATCAGAGAATATGCCTATCCTCCATATCACGGACCAACTGATACAACATGGCAGAGAACAATGCGATTGAACGGTTGGAAACGAGTTGATATGGCTCAAGAGTTTAAAACAGTTTGGATGACCAAGTAAATCTTAATCATAACTCTAAACAAAAGGCACAATGAAAAAAGGATATCATGGTAAGATACTTTGGTTAAACCTTACCGATAAAACATCCCATGAAGAGATTATTGATGATAAAATATATCAACTTTTTATTGGTGGGTATGGGTTAGCTGCAAAAATCATTTACGATAGGCAAAAAAAAGGCCTGTCAAAGTTTGATCCCGATAACATTTTAGCAGTTATGAGCGGCTTGCTAACCAATGGACGGGCTGCATTTAATGGTCGTTGGATACTTGCTGGCAAAAGTCCTTTAACCGATACTTGGGGAGATTCCAACTGTGGAGGCGATTTTGCCCCTGCCATTAAAAACGCTGGTTACGATGGTATTTTTATAACAGGCAAAAGCCCCAAACCTATATACATCATAGTAGATGATGGTAAAGTTGAATTTAAAGATGCCGCTCATCTCTGGAAAAAGGTAGACGCTGTTGACACAGAGGTAATGCTTAAAGATGCTCATGGAAATGATTATAGGGTGATTAGCATTGGATCTGGCGGAGAAAATCTTTCTCTTATATCAGGCGTAGTAAATGCCAAGGGTAGACTTGCTGGCAGAAGCGGTTTTGGTGCTTTAATGGGCTCTAAAAATCTGAAAGCCTTATGCGTTAAGGGAACTCATTATGCCGAGGAGTTCAACTCCGATAAAGTTTGGGAGAATACCACAACCCTACTCAAAGGTTTGGTTAACGACCTTAACGACTTTGGTAAAACCATGAAAAATTGTGGTACTGCCGGAACCCTCACCGATTCTGCCGAAAGTGGCGATTCACCAGTTAAAAACTGGATGGGTATTGGAACTAAAGATTTTCCAAAAGAAGTTGCCGATAAGATTAATGCCTTTGAGGTTACCAAATACGAAAAGGAAAAATATGCCTGCTATGGCTGCCCATTTGGCTGTGGAGGAATATGCGAAGTCCCTGGAAACAAAATACTAAAGGAAACTCATCGACCAGAATACGAAACCCTTTGCGGGTTTGGGGTACAACTTCTAAATAACGATCTTGAGAGTATCTACACTGCCAATGAATTATGCAATAGGGCTGGATTAGATACCATTAGCTGTGCAACAACCATCAACTGGGCTTTTGAGGCATACGAGAAAAAATATATTAACGAGAAAACAACAGGTGGCTTAAAACTAGAATGGGGAAACGGTAAAGCCGTAATGGAATTGGTAAAGCAAATTGCCAATAACGAAGGGTTTGGTGCAAAGCTAAAAGATGGTCTCAAAGAAGCTTTAAAAAACCTCAAACTTGAAGATAAGGAGTTTACTGCTATGCACGTTCATGGGCAGGAACTACCAATGCACGATTCAAGAAACAAAGAGGGCGGATTAGGTTTAGGTATTGGCTACGAGGTTGAACCTACCCCAGGCAGACATACCAGCACCTTTTCGGGCATAGATGATTATATTGAAAAGGAGAAAAAGCAGACCGAACTCAACTCAAAAGTCCTAAACAAGTACTACCAAAAACTTAAATTTCAGCCCAAGTATAACCTTTCGCAGCAATCCACCACCGACAGCGAAATGGGTACCTCCCTTAAGAATGCGAGCTGCGGCGAAGACATTATAAATGCAATGGGATTATGCAACTTCGGATTTTACTTAGGGCCTATGGTTCCTTTTGTTGAGTGGATAAATGCTACCACTGGCTGGAATAACACTTTAGATGATTATTTACTCACAGGCCAAAGAATAAAAACCATCCGACATGCGTTTAACCTGCGCGAAAATATTGATGTTCCAAAAATCCGAATGCCCGAACGTGCACGTGGAAATCCAGCCATGAATGATGGGCCCAATGCCTATAGTCCTAACGTTTTAATGTGGGATGATGCCAAAAAAGCCTACTTTGGTGCAATGGGATGGGATCCTAACACCTCCGTACCCTTAAAGATTACTCTGGATAAGCTGAATCTTCCCGAAGTAAAAAAACAGATTTACGGGTAGAATATACCAACTAATATTAACTGCCGGTTTGGATTAAAGAAATCCTACCGGCAGTTTTTGTTGTTATAAACTCTAAGGTGCAGCGCACCGAAATATTTGTAGATAAACATTCCCTTTATCAATCAGAGGTGCAGCGCACCGTGATATTTGTAGACAAATATTTGTAATAACCTCCAAAGGTGCAGCGCACCATAATATTCGTAGATAAACATTCCCCTTATCAATCAAAGGTGCAGCGCACCGTAATATTTGTAGAAAAATGTTATAAATTCCTCTTAAGGTGCAGCGCACCGAAATATCTTATCCATTATTAGAATTATCCCAAACACATTCATAAACTTACTTCGCTATAATAAACCCCAAGGTTCGTGTCTCCATAATTTTTTTCTATCTTTATGATACCACTCAACAATAATTAAACACAATGGCAAACACTTATACCCAATGTTATTTCCATTTGGTTTTTGCAGTAAAAAATCGTGATGCGCTAATAAAGAAAGCATGGAAAACCGAAATGGAAATGTATATAACAGGAATTGTCCAAAATCACAAGCATAAAATGTTAGCAATTGGTGCTATGCCCGATCATTTACATATTATGATCGGATACAATGTAAATCACTTGATACCCGATCTGGTAGAAGAAATTAAAACATCATCCAACTCATGGATTAAAACGAAAAAACTATCAAAATTTAAATTTGAATGGCAGAAGGGCTATGGTGCTTTTACCCATTCCCGTTCACAAATAGACACCGTGGTAAAATATATTTTATCGCAGGAAGAGCATCACAAAAAGAAACCATTCAAAGAAGAATATTTAGAAATGCTAGAAAAAAACAATGTTGAATTTAATCGGGAACACCTGTTTGAATTCTTTGAAAATATTGATGAATGTGATTAAATATTACGGTGCTCTGCACCTGTGGTAATGTTCTTCGAATTCGTTTCTACAAATATTTTGCAGCTCTGCTGCTTTGCGATACAACTGTAGAATTATAAAACATACTTCTCCCCTATTATACAATTTGTATTGGCACAGCCACAAGGTGCAGCGCACCATAATATTCGTAGATAAACATTCCCTTTATCAATCAGAGGTGCAGCGCACCGTGATATTTGTAGCCAATTATTTGTAATAACCTCCAAAAGTGCAACGCACCACAATATTTGTAGATAAACATTTCCCGTAATAATCAGAGGTGCAGCGCACCATAATATTCGTAGATAAACATTCCCCTTATCAATCAAAGGTGCAGCGCACCGTAATATTTGTAGAAGAAAAATGTTGTAAATTCCTCTTAAGGTGCAGAGCACCCTAATATTTGTAGAAAAATATTGTAAATACCATCAGAGGTGCAGCGCACCGAAATATCATATTCAATAATGGAATTATGTACCCACAAATTAAAACAATAACTCCGCCCTAAGGCGGAGCCTATAACCATAAAATCACTCGCATATTTAAAACAACCCACCAAACAACAATTACTTAATAACCGTTGCAATCTTAGCACTTAATGGGATATTCGATGTACTTAACCCTGGCGTTTGGTTATGATAATCAAACTTAAGCTTAACATTCTCGTTAAATATCAAACAATGCGTTGAACCACCAAAATGAAAAGTCCCTAGCGGATCACCCTTCTTAACATGCTGTCCCTGCTTAACATAAATATCACAACTTGATACCTCCGCCATTCCAATTGCCACAAAACACATTAAACCAATACTCTTATTATCCGCCTCAATAAAAATAACTGCCCTAGCAGCCACCTCCGCAATATAACCCTGAGAATCGTTTGGCCCAGCCGGATCAAACCCTGCCACAGGAGCCTCTGCATAGTATGTACCCTTAACATTAAATGCCTTTACAATAGTTCCATTTACAGGGCTATGCCACCTGTGATAGCTCTTTGCGCATAAAAACGCCTGATAAACCGTACTATTATCCTTAAACTTTAGCGAGAGCGGATCATGCGCCATGATATCGTATAATGAATACGGCTGCCCCTTCATCCAGAACTTATCCTTGGTTTTTGCCGTTTGGCAATTGTAAGGTGCCGATTCGCAAGCGTTAACTATAACATTATCATCCGCAGGGCTTTCTACAGGGCGCACTCCTGCGTTAAACTCCCTGATAAAAAAATCATCCCAGCTCTTATACCCCCAATAATCTGCTTTTGGGTTACACTTAAAATTATAAATAAAATTGGCCTTTGCTTCATATGGCGATCCTTTCCCACGCAATGGATCTGCTGCGGCAAGTGCCTCCAATGCTGCCGGGCTAAACCATCCTATAGGATTTGTATAGTATGTTTCTTGGTGAGGAATCTCCCCTTCTACCAGTACATATCTGGAATCGCTTGAACCCAAAAACTTCTTCCAAACCTCAAGAATATTATATAGATTTTCATTTACCTTCTCATTGGTAAAGGCCAAATACCCCCCTTGAGTACCCATTGCCCAATCCAGAATAGCATTTATAGGAAACCCAACTAAGCCTATATTATCCTCAATAACGCTGTAGCTAATAGACTCCGAGATAATTTCATTCATCACCCGCAGCATGGTATCAAAATTCTTTATAGGAGCATTATACCCCTGCGGAATATCATCATACATACCCGTAAAGCACATATATAGGATTGGATCATTCTCAATCAAATCCTTTAGCTTCTGAATGCTTGGATGCAAAGGTTTATCGCTTGCATTGGCTTGAACAACCTTTTTCTCAATCCAGCTGGTTAGGTAATCCCTATCCGAGGGTAACCACCTACCTACTCTGTATTTTGGTACATGCCTTAGTTCCATAATGCAATACTATTTCCTCCTACTCTTATGGCCTTTCGGAATTCGCCCCGTTTATTTTTGTGGGTTCTGGTCTCCACTTTGGATATTTGATTTTCATTAACACAATTAATCTATTGAATGGCTTAATTGTAAAATTCTTCGGAAGTATTTGTATTCTGATATAAATTCTGGAAATAACCTACAACATGAAATCTCTAAAATCCTCTAATGGCTCATCAAAATCAGGCAATAAATAAATTTGCCCCTTGGCACAACCAAATTTAGGTTGTTTTTTTGCTTCACTTTTCCTTTTACTCAGTAAACAATCAATAAATCGGTTACCTCCGATTTTAGATCCGTTGGCAAATAGTTGATTTTTGTATATAATTGAATTTGCTTCACAACACCTCCTCTAACAAAGGTACAACTCTATTTTCAAAACTCGAATCAAAAGGTTGTACTTTCATCTGGGGTCTATTGCTTTTACAATTAGGTTTAAACACCACGAACACTGCTAGTAGCGCAGAGAGGCTCTCAGATAGGTTAAAAGTTTATCGGCTGCCTACTCGATTACCCTTCGTTTTTTATTTTCTCAATCGCCTCCCTTGTCAATCCAGTTATCTCAACAATTTCCAGAATGTTAAATCCTTTCTTTGTAAGTTTTTTAGCAATCTCAATCTTTCCTTCAATCTTTCCTTCAATCTTTCCTTTTATTTCTCCTTCTTCTCGGGCGGTATCTATTGAGTTTTTTAAATCTCGGTATGTTTTTAAGCTATCCTCGTACGTACGAACTTCCAAGGGTGTGAATTTTGCAATTTCTGCTATATCGAACAACCTTTCGAATATCCCTTCCCTTAATTCATCAGGGATCCGATCAAGCTTGTTAAGGTTGCGGATAATGTACATCCATTTGTCGAATCGGGTTTTGAGCTCCTTTATGGTCTTATTGAACTTTGGCATCTCCAAATACACAAAAGTCAGCTTGTCGTAGAAAACCTTGTTGGTCTCAATATCGGACAGCTTAACATTGTACAAGTATTTATCTTCCTGATTTTTATCCTCATCGAAAACAAAGTCTAGTATGGCTACCGTGTAAATGGCGTTTAGCTCAAAATCCCAGTCGCTTCCCCTCCTTGCCGATTCTCGAATAGGAAAGCTTGAGTAGTATACTGTTCTATCTTTAAAGAATTTTTGTTTTGTCTTTTGCAGTTCTACTATAAACTTTTCGCCCTTCTCATTCTCACAGTAGAGGTCGAAGATAGCTTTTCTTTCCTCTTCGCTTGAGCCAAGCCTATCACTTTTAAGATATGTCAGTTCTTTAATATGCCCCTGCTCCGATTGCAGTAGCTCGTTTAAGAAATCAAGAAGCAGATCCTTATTTGGCTCTTCTCCAAAGAGGCGTTTAAATCCGTAATCGGTGAATGGGTTTATGTATTTTTCTTTGAAATCAATTGACATACTGTACTTTTTATGCAAAAATACTCTTTTTTATGATTCGTAACTTTTGCTGCCAGCACTCTTTTTTAAAATGAAGGGGGGCTTGTTTACAGGTATTATAGCGGGTATTAGTATATATAGTCTTTAAAATCCACTGGCTCATCAAAATCAGGTGATAAATAAACTTATCTCTATTTTCGACTAAGATTCCGAACAGGAACTGTAATACGTTTGTTGTATTTTTATTTTCAAAACTATATAGTAAAAGAATATGTTTTCCCATCTGCTAAAGAATGGGAACCCATATTTTCCCCGTGTACCCAAATGTTTCCAGATGAATTTCCATAATTATGAAATTCAACCCATCCATCGCTATGTGTTCTTTTTTCATCATAACCACCCAAAATACCGTAATCAATCATTACACCAATATCTCTTGCTGGCTTACCATTGCCATAAACTACTTTTACCGAAAAACTTCCCATCACTTTAATTATTAAGGTTTAGTATCAAAATCCATTCTCTGAACTATTTAAAAACCCAATATTCATCGGTATTTAAATAACTGAAATTCGTCACTTCCTCGTTTTAGCTAAATTTTGGCGTTAGTCGTAGGGTTTTTACCAACTTAATTTAGTATTACAATTTGGACATTCTTTCATTCCTCGCCTTACTTGTTCATGATTGCATTTCGAACACTGATACAAAGTGTTGTCGTAATATTTTTCAACTTTATAAGGTTTTGGATCTAATCCGTAATCGTTTTGTCCCTTATCACCTTCAGATAACCACAAAATAATATTGTAGAATGGCACAAGGACATACCACCCGCTTTTATTTACATCATGGATTCGTTTTGTCGATTGAACTATGAAAAATATTACAAGCAAGATAGTTAGTACAAAATAATTAAAAATAGAATAAACATTATACCAAAACAGAAAACCTTGGTTTCTAACAACACCATTACCAATATTTTGCCATCTGTAATACTCTTGGTTAAAATAATTTTCCATTATAAGATTGGCAATAATCAAAATTGAAAAGACCAAAAGCGTTCTTAAAAAAAATGCACGCCTTCGTATTCTGCCATAAGTAAGGAAATACAATTTTTCTTCGTTTGATGAGGCAGGTGGTTTATAGCTGTCCAGATGTCTATTTTCACCCATAAACTATTATTTGTTAATGATTATTTGTTTTGATTTATTAACTTTTTGCAGATAGTACTCTTTTATGGCATTGTATTTTGCCTGTTCAGCCTCTGCGCTTTTCTCACAGGTGTTTATTGTGATTTTGGAAAGGATCAATTCATCTATTCGGCGAATTAAGATAATCTTTTCGGGTTCTTGCAGAATTTCTATTTTTACTGAAAAATCCGAATCATAAGTACCTCTTGCACCATACCAATTATACGAAAAAGTATATTCGCTATTTGGTCCTATTTCAACGTAATCGGTTGTATGTATCCAACTATTTGGAGTATCGTAATTATATTTACAAAAGAATTGCACTGCATAACGATTTGAATACCTGGTATTATTATTGCGTATTGTAACATCATGAGTGTGTGAATCCCTATTTGAACCTGATGAATATTCCGTTAATCTCACAGCATCTTTTACGCTATAGCTAACCAAAGTATCTTTTCTATAATCTTCACGTCTGGTTACCCACTCTGCTTTTTCTATTTCTACATTTAGACAATCGTTACATGAAAATAGAACCAAAGAAAGTGAGTTTATAAAAATGATTTTTGCTAAAATTTTCATTCTTTCAATTTTAGTTTTTGTCCGGGTTTAATATCTTCAGATTTAAGTTTATTTAACTTCTTTAGTTTTTCAATTGTTGTATAATAGTTTGTAGCAATAGAACTTAATGTTTCACCTAGCTTAACAATGTGTACTTTGGGTGTTTCTGCGTTTTTCAATTTATCAGTATCTTCTGGTTGTAACTTTTTACTGGCATTTGTATCAGCAGGTTCTTTCAATTTTTCATTTTTTTCTTTTAACTCGTTATATTTACTTATTGATACATAGTTTTTGTCAATATAACTCTTGTCAAAATACTTTTTGTTGTCAATTTCAGTCTTTAGAATATAACTATCTAAATCTTTTTGACTGACTTTATGAGAATCTTTGTAATCTTTAAAATCAGCTTTTAAATTGTTATGTTCTATTCTCAACTCATCTAACTTTCCCATTAATTCTGCCTTATTAGCATCGGTTTCTTGTAGTTTCCTCTTTTTATTTGCAATCTCATCATATAATTCTTCCTTTTTTTTATCCAGTTCCTCTATTCTCCTTTCATTCTTTACAATATCGCTTTCTTTGTCAGCTATTTTTTTATTCATATCTTTACTGTACCAGCCAAAAGCACTACCTCCAATAGCAAACAAAATACAAATGATAATAATTACTAAATTGCGTTTTTTTGTTTTCTGCTGCTCCTGCCAAATAATTTTATCTTTCTGCTTTAGAAGTTTTTTTATCTCATCAACATTGTCTGATTGTTGTATTTTTCTGTTTAAAAAATCTATCGATACATTATTATCAGATTTAGGCTCAACAATTAATGCTTTTTTCGGAATCACCTTGCCACTTTTATTGAGTTGGTAAACCTGCTCACCCAATTCAAAGAATTTTTGTTTGTTTATTGTATCTTTGAAAATACCGTCGTCTTGGGAAATGTAATATTCATATTTGTCCAAATCTAGTTGGATGCTACCAATTTCGTTATTACCACGCTCAATCAGGCGTGTTTCTAAATTAAAATTTTTGCTTTGCGTGGCAAAAGAGTTGATACTTAAAATAACTGCTGAAACAAATTTTTCAATCTTTATCTTATTAATAAAATCATTCCATAAACTTGAATAAATGAAAGTATTGTTTTTCAATGAGTCATTTTTAATGTCCTGATAATTACTAAATAGAACATTAACAAATTCAGTATTAACAACAATTTTGTTTTTTGACTTAATACAAAAACCTATTAAATTGCCCGCACGAGTGACGTTGTTAGCAAACGCTTCTGAATATACCTCATAGTAGTAAAAGCCCTTTCGTTTATAGAAGTGGCAAATATTATCGGAAATGCTGATTGGCAAAAATTCTGGACTCTGATTTTCGGTTTCAATATTTTTTACAGCACCATTTTCAAAAAGTTCATAAATTTCAAATGCCTTCGGTTTGCCGAACAGAATTATACTTATTTCCTTGTTTTCCATACTAAAAATTATCTAAATCCTCCAAATAATTTACCCCAACAACCAAGCGGTTCCAGTGAGCGGCCAGTTGCTAAAAGGTATAGCTTATTCCAAAAAATTGCTGGGTATTCAGTATCAATACTGTTAATTAAAATACTAGGTCTTGTTTCTCCCGTTTTTTCGTCTATTTCTTCGGCTTCAATCACTCTTCCAATTGAATATTCCCGGTAAAAAATTTTGGCTTTTTTACCAAATTGGGCTGTATATAAAGCAGGTCGTTTATTCTGAATATATTCTTCTACAGTCAAATTCTTAGTTTCGGGCTTTTTGTCCCATTGAGTAACCAAAATAATAAACTTTGAACGAGAGTATAAATCAGCGTGATACTCTTTGAGGTAGCTAAGGAAATCTTTATGTAAATCATTTTCTGCATTATCACCATCGGAAGGTTTGTATGGGGTAATCAAACAAAAAATAGGTTCAACGTTTTTTTGATTTAAAGCATGAAAGATACCTTCAATTGCTTTTGACAAAGCACCACCTTTGTCGGTTTTAATTCTTTGAATATCTTCGCCCGCAAGGTCAATGAATGTCAGGTCTAAATCGGGTAGATTTCTATTCATTGGTTCTAATGTCATTCCAATTAAATCTAGCGTTCCGCTTTTTGTTTGAGCATATGCCCTTTTTGCATCGAAAAAATTTATCATTGCATTTCTTGACATATTGCCATAATAAAATGGATCCTCCGTTTTAGGATCCGCATTCCATTTTTTAGCAATATCTCTATCAGCATAATGGAACAGTGAAGATAAAAACAACGATTTGCCTGCTGCTGGGAAACCAATAGGAATTACAAACTGATAACGATTTTGAGCCAAATCCGAAAGTGCTTCAATAATTTTCCTTTGATCTGTTTTTGCCAAATTCATCCTTGATGAATATGCAGAATTAACTGTTTCTATAACGGCTTTTTCTTTTGCTTTTACTTTTACTTCTTCTTCTTTGTATGGAACTGCCATAATGATATTTTTATTAAATTATATTAATACGTTAATTATAATTTCCTGCCATGTTTCCGTAAAACGGCAATCGTTATACCTGGATCATCTGCTTTTTTGCGAATTAATATGTATATCGCTAATGGTACAAGCAAGTCGATAAACAAACAAAGTAAAATCATAGCCCAGGTATCTATGTGGTTTATTCGTTCCATTATAGAATTTAACGTGTGTGCAATACGCCCCAAATTACGTGTTTTAGCTTCGTTAAGTTTTGGGAAAATTTGTTTGTTGCTTGCCTCATTTATTTTAATAGTAGCATCATCCAAACTTGTTATTAATCTTTGTAGATGATTGATTTGTGGGTGTGTCTTTACAGATTCTAATTGAACTCTATTATCATCAGCAATAATTTCTTTTAGAATTGGTGAATAAAACTTATTAATTGTGTCTAAAGCAACCACACCTTGATACAATTTATTTGCATTTTCTGTATTTCCTGTCGCCATTTGTTTGACAACATAATTTTCAATCTCTTTTTCAAGAAGTTTATTATATGCTGCAGCAATTTCTTCACGTTCTTCCTGTGTTACTCCTATGCGAATATTTGCTTTAAGATTACCACCTGTTATAGCATTAAACTGATTTAGGTAATCGGTTGCTCTCGGTCCGAAACCCGATTGTCTTTTGATTTCATCATATATTTTTTCTTGAAGAGAATGGAGTTCGCTTACATCAGCAATATTTGACTTATCTATCAATTTTACTCTGTTTGAAAATCTTTGTAATGTATCATTTAATCTAATGGCCTCTTCCTTTACTAATTGACGACCCAAATATGAAGGGTAAAAAAAGTTTAGGTTGAACACTATAAAAAAACATGCACAAATCAAATAAATTAATAATGCAACCCCTTTTCCTGCAATAGCAAAGAAGTAAGAAATTAATAATAAAAGAAGTATGATTGACGCAATTAAAATACTACCATAATCGGATTCGAAAGGCCTCATCTCTTTTAACCCGAGATGTGTATGCCAAAAACCTACGGCAAAAGCAATCAAACTCAGCATAAGCACAGCAAAATGTACTATCAATGGAATTTTAGTTTTTTCTGTATTCATACAAAATATATTAATTAGAAATGTTAATTATTTTAATATCCGTCATTTTATAATCTATAGTCGGCCTTAATCTTCCTCAATCAGTATATATGTTAGTAATCTATTTTAAATATTTGTCCCAATGCATTCTATAACAACATTGGAAATTAAAAACCTAAAGCCAATATGTTACATTGTTCTTAGCAATATGATAATTGATCCCTTAAAAAAAATCTTTGCAATTAATTAGACTTGTTACATCAATCACAATTCCAACAGGAAACAAAGCGTTTTATCTAAAAATTAGGATTATCGTAAATGCTCATACAATATTCTAATGCTTTAATTTTGAGATTTCTATTTGATAGTAAATCAATTTGAATAAATTAATAACAAACATTATTGCCGCAGTAAATAATGCAAGGAATACGTAGGATAAACATTTCAACACAAAACCTACAACACCTTTATTTATAGATGTGCCTTTGAACAAGTTTTTCATCCAAACTGGCCTGATTGATGATGAAAATATTGCCCCAAAACCCAATGTACAAACTACAATGAGCGATTCATCCCGTTTACATTTCAATTTTTCAATTGTAGCCATAATTCACTTTTAATACTTTCCCAAATCCCTTATTGCTATCAATAGGAAGTAAAATTTCTACATATCGTAAAATCGTCCTCTATGTTCCCTGAATATATCTGCTGCCATTCCTGCATCCGAACAATCACTACAGATATCAGCCCGATAACAATTATCCCAACCAAACTTCGAACAAGATCCCCATGAACCATAAAAATAGATTTTGTTAGAATCACCATAATCGCTGCTCATCAGCCTATAAATATGATCTTTCGCATCATTATAATCACTGTCAGTTGGGAAAACATAAGTACTCCTTCTCTCTGCCATAATTTTTTTTTGCTTTACGTCTCTTAGCAAGACTTTTAATTAACAACTATTTTATATTAAACTAATTAAAATGTATCCACTTAAACACAAAATCAACCCCGTGCTTCACTGCTGGCGCAGATTTGCAATCTGTGCCATCTACCACAAACTAGCATCCAACACTTCACTACAACCTCTTTCCTCCCTAACAGCCCCATCGGAGCGAAATATTCACTAAACAAACTCCACTAAATCCAACCTCCTCATCAAGCCTAAATATCTTTAGCTCATAAAACGAAACCGAAATTGGCTTACTACACACTTTCAACCACTATAACCCTAATTATAAAAACACTCATCCCAAAAATCATAAAATCCTAAATTGCTAATCTCCTAAACCTCTAGTCTCCCAATCTCCTGT
>JACABB010000041.1:0-6798 GCA_013376985.1 Bacteroidales bacterium | reverse complement strand
CTCCACCTCATCAGCTGACTCCCAACCCTATCGGGGCAATATATTGGTGGAATTATTATTTCCACCCCACCCCCAAGTCCAGTAGGGACGAAATATTATTTTTCCCAAACCCCATTAAACAAAGCCCACATTCCTTCCGTCCAGGAAAAAAACATTTCCAATAAAAACCAAACTCTTTTTGACGAGGATTAAATTCTTTTTGACGAGGCGCAAATTCCTTCCAGCAAGGCACGAACTCTTTCTGGCGAGGCACAAACTCCTTCTGACGAGGATCAAGCTCCTTCCAACGAGGCGCAAACTCCTTCCAACGAGGATCAAGCTCTTTCTGACAAGGATCAAACTCTTTCTGACGAGGATCAAGCTCCTTCCGACGAGGATCAAGCTCTTTCTGACGAGGATCAAACCCCTTCTAACGAGGATCAAACTCCTTCCAACGAGACACAAACCACTACAACACTCTGTTATAGACCCTTTTTAGGGTTTGGGGTTTATGCATCACATTTTGGGGATTATGCGTCACACTTAACATTCCTAAAAAACAAAGAACAACTACTTTACCATTAGTAAAAGTTTGATACTTATCCTGTTTCTAAAATTCATTACCCTATCGTGTTCAACTTTTAGTCTGAAAGCCTTGATTTTATTGGATTTCATGTTCAAACTACCTGTTTTAAAAGTAAACAAAACATAATTTATATCAAACATATTTTAGAAAATAAGTTTACTTTTTTCTTTAATATATGTCACATAGTTATAATCAATAGTTCGTTAAAGTATTATTATTGACTTGTAACATATTGTTTTTGGGGTAACTACTCAGGTATATATCTTGGCAATTATTTTCTTTGTAAACTAAAAAGGCTATGCGGTCTTTTAAGTTTCTCGCAAAGTCGCAAGGTTCGCTAAGGAGAAAAAACTAAAAGTTTTTTCCCTTTGCGCTCAAGTTTTAGGTTCAATTTGGTGTGATCTAATCATATTATTTCAATTGAGTTTAACTTTGTTCCTCATCTATCTTATATTCTTTGCGTCTTAGCGGCTTTGCGTGAGATTTTTTTTAATTGCTGAATAGTTACTTTTTGTGATATTTTATGTTTTCGTGTTTTGGTGGCAAAAATTATATAATAGCCACAAAATCACCATGTCACCAAAATACATCAAATAGTTTACCGAACTATTATATAATAATTGCAACTAAATAGCGTTTACTAAAGCATATTAAAGAGGATAATTAATTAACCAATAATTAACTCAAGTTGCTAGTTGCAGATATCTTTTTATTTATTTGATATTGGGGTTAATACAAAACTTCACTTTTAAAAGTAAAGCTATATGCAAAAAGAAATAAACACCGTAAATCAACTGTCAACTCTAAACTATCAACTGTCAACTTATATTTATTATCCCCATATATATAAGGTATAACTTAAAGCGGAAATCATGATTAATTCTTTTTTTAAGATGCTGGAAAAAAATCTTTGTGAACCTCTGCGTAATAGCTATTCCACAAAAAACACAAAGCAGTCACAAAACACACTAAGTAAAATACAAAAAGAATTAATCATCGTAAATCACCAAACCAGCAACCAGCAACCAGTAACCAGCAACCAGTAACCAGTAACTAGCAACCAGCAACCAGTAACCAGTAACCAGCAACCAGCAACCAGTAACCAGTAACCAGTAACCAGTAACTAATAACCAGCAACCAGTAACTTAGATTAATCACTAAAAAACAATCAGTATGACAAACGATCGAAAACCAAAATGGGAAATTAGTGCCACCATTTCCGCTGGCAACAACGCCTACACAGCCGCCATTAAGTATCGTACCGATCTGGAACCCCGCCTTCAACCCGATGAGCTGGAGCAGCTAAAAGCCAATAACACCGAACTGGAAGCCCGCCGTTCCGGTCAAACAGAACACCTCGTTGGCCAAAAATCCAAAACCATTAGCCAGGGTGACATTGCCACCCAGCTGCGTAATAACATAGTAAGCATCAGGAACATCGTTAAAAGCAACAGCACCGCCACCCCCGATATCATAAAAGCATTTGGCGTAGGCGAAAAAGTAAACCACACAATAAGCACTGTTGTTGCTGGGGGAAACATCGTAGTATCAGCCTACAAGGAGAACACCGCTTGGAGCAACAACGCAGGCATTATCGAAACCGATATCGCCGAAATATCCCACCTAGTATCAAGGCTAACCAGAGCCGAGGAGCTACAAGGCAACGCCATGTTCACCCGTAAATCAAAAACAATGGATAAGAACATCCTTCAACGTGCCGTTGAAGATGAAGTAAGCAAAATATCAGCACTAGGACAACACGTCTTCCTTAACCGGGATGCCGCCGTAGCAAAGCTATTCGAAGATCTTATCCCCTCAATAAATAAAGTAAAAACTGAAAATCCAACAAAAAATAAAAATATTACAGAAGAAAATGTAACCGTTTAGCTAAATACTTCGTAACAGTACACAAATTAAGTCTTATAGTCTTTCCCCTGTTCACCTAAGTCATGATAGGCCTGAACGGGGGATTTTTATTTCGCCTATCCCCCAGAAACCCCACCAACAAAACTAATTGTAACACACCACTACAGTGAATTTTCAAAGAAATTGGTTTCATCCGTCATACCAAACTTAACTTAGCACCAAACCATATCTACACAAAAAAAGAAAATAAAACCACTACACCGCACTGTTATAGACACTTTTTAAGCAATTGAAATTTAAAATCTCCCACAAAAACTCCTCCATACATCTCTATCGCATTTTGCGATATTTACACCTTCAACAACACTCACCCAACTTAAAAGAGAAAGAAAAACCAATAAAATAGACCATTACAAATTCTTTTCAAAGAATTAAAAACTCAAACCACCCTATCGCATTTTGCGATATTTACACCTTTAACAACTCTCCCCTGATTCCGAACTATTTCCCAAAATCAACAGAAAATCATCATAATCATCTAAATTGTAAGATTCAAAAAATGAATAAAACTAAGTCCATTTCGGTCAACGTTTTTTAGGCATGGACAAACCATCAACCATCAACTATCAACTGCCAACTAACAACTGTCAACTATCAACTAACAGAATCAAAAAGGAAAAGGGTTAATTATTGTAGCCAATAATTACAACCAAAAGATAGGAAGGAAATAAGGGGGAGACGATTTTAGCACTTTTTCAAAAAAACTAAAGAAAACTAAGAAATTATTTGAAATGCCTAACCCAAGCACTTTAAAAGAGCTAAAATATTTGATTGTTTAAAAACAACAATATTGAATTATTGTTTTAAGCATAATCTATTTCGCTCCCCCTATGAGTTTAAAAAATTTACCAAGCAATATTATAAGTACAAGAATGACCGCCTTTAATTCGGGTTTCCTTTGTTAAATCAAGTTTAATAGACTCCGTAGATGCTGTTTCTTTAAACTTTCTAACAAGCTGAGTTATTATACCCTCATCAAATTTACTTGGATAAGGATTATCACAAACCATTATTGCGCGTTTCCCAGCAGCATTGTATTCCTTCAGCTTATAATGCCCTATTCCCTCCATTTTATTACCAGTTTGGCTATCGAACATAACCTTACCATTTAATCTATGATTCATATGGTAAGCAATATCCAAAGATCTTAGAGCTTCCTCTAAATTATTTATAGGAGGAAATTTTGCGCTATCAATTATTGCCTTACCAATCAGGAATAAATTCATATCACCAAGAGTACTAGCAATCTCTTTAAAAGCGTTAAGCCAGTTCTGCTGTGGATACCATTCTTTTTTCTCAACATTAATACCATTTTTTTCTAAAATACCAATTCTTGTTTCTTTTCCCTTTTCCATTGAGTTAACAACCGACATAATTGTAATCTTGTTAACCTCAACATTTTGATCGAATGCAACAAATTGTGCCATAAGATTAAATTTTAATTCAATTAATAATTTTTCAGGAATTGTAATTCTTATACTAAGGTAAAACATCTAACTATTTTTAATACATAAAATTCAGCTAAAAGTTTCATAAATTTTTACATTTATTAAACAAATAAAATTATTTTCATTCATATTTTAGCCGTACATAGTGATTTTTACTAATGTTAAGCCATACTCCTAATTTTATATATTTATCGGTTTTATCTATATTAAGTTTATTTTAAAATTAAACAATATTAAACAAATATACAAACTAAGTTTTCTCCAACAATAAAGAATAGTGTTAGTTATATTATGTTTATGTGCTTACTTCAAAGTAAGCACCCAAAATTAAACCCTCAGAGTATATTTTTTTAACTATTTATTTTCGGGTTTGAATAATATTGTTAAATGCAAAATAGACTACAATTACCCCTAATTTACCTCTTTTATTTTCCATTAAAATAGAAGAAAATCTATACACATCATAAGTATTAAATTCAAACAGTTTATTAAAAAATCTCATTAACAGTCTATTAAATGATGTAAGATTACTCACTGAACAGGTGCTGAATTTTTTTTTGAAAAAAAATCGAATTAAATTTATAAAAGCACTTGTCTTTTTTAAAAAAAAACTTACATTTGTTTAAGTGAAAAGTTTAAAGTATGATTTTAACGCTTTCAAATATTGCATGGTGGTGGTACAGTTTAATCTTCCAAATCAGGGGGCGTTAACCTAACTTGCCATAACCTAATGGTGATAAAGGCCGCAGGAAACCCCTGCGGCCTTTATCTTTTTTCAGAAATTAAGTGCAACCTTAAGTTAAATATAACACTAGTTCAATATATACCACAAAACAAGGATAATGAGATTCAATAGATATCATATCAAAATTAGGAACTCTCGCCTTGTGCACCCACAAGAACAATCCACAATTGTATGGGTATGGCTCTGGCGGGGCTTCCCCGCCCTCTAAATTTTTGCGCCCTACGTGGGTGCTTGTGATTATTAGTAATCACCCTTTATACCTAATCATCAACAGCCAAAATCAAATTACAAAACATAGAGCCATAGAACATAGCAAGCATCAAAAATAATATCACACTAAATATCAGCCTTGTTCTCAGCATCTCCTTGTTTAACCTTTAAATAATCAATAGCCATGGAAACAACAACCTTAAAACAAGATATTATAGTATCTCCCCTTTCAGAAATGCTAACTTTTAATGGCACTTACGGCAACTATGGAGGCTCGTATATTCCTGATGTATTGACTAAACCATTGGAGGATTTAGCAAATATGTTCGATTCATTAGTAAAGGACCCCTCATTCAATAAAGAGTACATTCATTATCTAAAACAATTTGTTGGGCGTCCTTCACCTTTATATTATGCCAAAAGACTTTCAGAATATGTAGGTTCTACAATATATCTGAAGCGCGAAGACCTTAACCATACGGGGTCTCATAAGATAAACAATTGCATTGGACAAATTCTTGTTGCAAAGCGAATGGGGGCAAAAGAGATTATTGCCGAAACTGGAGCTGGTCAGCATGGAGTTGCAGCAGCAACAGCCGCTGCGCTAATGGGAATTCCGTGTAAAGTATTTATGGGTGCAAAGGATATTAAACGCCAAGCGTTAAACGTGAGTAGAATAAAACTGCTTGGAGCCGAACTTATCCCAACCGAAATGGGTACTGCAACCCTTAAAGATGCTGTTGATATTGCGTTAGGGTATTATATTGATCATCCCTCCTCGTTTTACATGTTGGGTTCACAGGTTGGCCCACACCCCTACCCTAGAATGGTTGGGTATTTCCAAAGCGTTATTGGGCAGGAAGCTCGCAACCAAATTCTTAATGTCGAGGGAAGATTACCACAAGCAATTTTTGCCTGTATTGGTGGTGGCTCAAATGCAATAGGTCTATTTTCTGGTTTCCTAAACGATACAGAGGTTCAAATATATGGAGCCGAAGGTGGTGGCGAAGCAACAAAAGAAAATACAGCGGCAACACTTACGTTTGGAAAACCTACAATATTTCAGGGAACATATTCTTACTGTTTAGTAGATAATGAAGGTAATCCTATAGAATCCCATTCTATTGCCGCAGGGTTGGATTATCCTGGCATTAGCCCACAACATGCATATTTAAAGGATAGTAATAGGGCTTGTTATATCCCAGTTACTGACAACGATGCAATTGATGCATTTAGATTGCTTTCTAAACTTGAGGGCATCACACCCGCCATTGAATCATCCCATGCAATTGCCCTTGCAGCAAAAGTACTTAAGAATAAGGAGATGTTGGCAATAATTAATTTATCAGGAAGAGGCGATAAGGACGTGGACAGAGATTTAGAAGAATAAACTTCAATATTAAATCTACAAAAGAAAGAGGTTTGCGATTATGCAAACCTCTCTTCTTTAATCGTATCAAATCAATTTATTTAAATTATCTTACATTGATAACTCAGCCCAAGTCATTGTAACCGATTGGTTGGCTTGACCCCAGAAGGTTACTGTTTTAGCTGTATTGTCAACTGTTATTTTATAAACATACCTTGCTCCTGGCTTTTCCCATGTTGTACATACCTTACCTGAAGCGTCGTAAGCCACAATACCCATTGACATGCGATTGTCTATATAGCTGAATGCCCAAAAGGTTTTTCCTTTATAAACGATTACAGGGCAATTAGGGTTAATTGCTGTTGATTGCTGATCGACCATACACGCGCATTTCATTCCTGCTGGGATGGAGGGTGCGCTTGTTGAGGGTCTCGTCTCTACCACTGGATCTGGCTGAACGCATTCAGCGGATAGATCATTCCAAGTCATTGTAACCGATTGGTTGGCTTGACCCCAGAAGGTTACTGTTTTAGCT
>JACABB010000040.1:27785-45760 GCA_013376985.1 Bacteroidales bacterium | reverse complement strand
TAATATCAAGGATTTCAAAGAACTTATAATCAAGTTAACGCAACGCTAGTGATTTAATGTTTTTAAACCCAAAATCATCGATTTTTAATTCTAAAATATAATTTTTGTATTGTTTTAAAAATCCGGATATTTCACCATCTATGAGATTACTGTTATCTATTAATTGAATGTCTACCATAACTATTTTGATTTTTAATAAAGACTTATCGCTTGACCTTTGTTAACACTACAAGTTTGACCTTCCATTTTTACACTGCCTTTGCTGTTTCCGAGTTTATCCAACATATCTAAAGTAACAACATGTCGTCCATTGATTATCTGTTTTTGTTTTACAAATGCTTTAATAACTCCATTCAACTCGGATTTTCGTTTCAGAAGTTCCTCCTTAATTGTCTGAATTGTTATACAAATAACTTCGATAGTGAGTGAAATTAACACTCCTACTGCAAGTAATCCAATTAATTGTAATAATAAATCTAACATATCATTCCTTATTTAAATGGTAATTTCAGTAAATCCGTTGTCGCCAAGTAATGCTATAACATCTTCCGCAAACAAAGGACTCTGTATTACGGTTGATTGCAATATATTTTCGTTACTATCAGTCAAGGTCAACCACAATGAAGTTTGTGGATTCTCAATATTTCCGAAAGTTTTTATTACCTTTTGCAACAATTCATTTGGCAACTCTGAAACTTTTGTTGCATAACATTTTGCTGCATCTTTTTTATTGCGCTTTATCCACTCTGTTATATCGTTAAGACGGATAATATCCCTATTTATTGGACGATTTTTCTTGTAGAAAAGGAGTCCAACACTTATTGCCGCAGTAACTATGGCACTTAATGCAATCCAAAATATGTTATTAGATTTTCTCATTTGTTTTCAATTTCATATTGTTAATTACTCAGCGGTATCTCTACAACGCCTCCATTTTCTTTTAATAATTTATTAAGGTTATGTTCTAATCCTTTTTTTCCCGAAATCATTTGAGTTTCATTGTCAGTAAAATTAATTGCAGATTTTCCAATTCTCTCTAAATCCTTAAGTGAAATTTGCCCGCACTGTCCCTGCCTCTTTTTTTCATTGATAAAATTTTTAAATTCTTCACCATCGGCAATTCCTCCTGTTTTACTTGCGCCTTGCCGCTTTTTTAACCAATTTATTATATCAGCTGCAATTTCAACGAATAAGCCAATTGCCCATATTGCTGTAGCAAGCAAAATACCTATGATAGTTAAAAAACTATTCCAAATAAAATCTATTGTTTTTCCTATCCATCCCATAGTTTTATAGTTTATTGATTACAAAAAAATCATTGTTATTAAACAACTCTGACAAGTCGTCTGAAAAGCAGGAACAAAATATCCTTTTTTGAGGCGTATTTTCCAAAAATGCATTTTCATTATTAGCCCAAAATAGACAAACAATAAATCCGTTGTCTTCTTTTGCTTTTATAGCCCACATTTCAGTGGCACCATTGACAGGTAATTTACTTTTCACCCAATCTTTGATTGACACTAAAGACAAACAATTTACCCGTTCTGATTCCATAAATACAGTTTGATTTTCTTTAAAGTAGGATATAATTCTATCCTTGCTGTCGTTTTTTTGACGAAGTCGAACTTCTTGCAACGAATTTATTAGTTTATCAACCTTCTTTCCTAAGTCTCGAAAACTGTAAAAATGTTCTTGATTCATAAAATTAAAATTATTTGTTACACATTTATTTTGTTTAAAATCCCATAGAATTATATCGTTATTTACGTCCATTCCTACAGGTACACTGACTTTACTTACAATATACAACACTCCACCTAATTTATTATTGCAAATGATTTTTGCACTATCGCATACAAATACAACCATAACGGTATTATTATTTCTAAAATTAATTGCAGTCATAGTTGCGTTTTGGGCAAAAAACATATTAGCATTAATCCAATTCAGTATTTCCTGAAAAGACAAAATTTCTTGCAGCTTTATCTGCCATTTTATATTATTTGTTTCTGTTACTTCAGTTATTCGTTTAATGCTGTTTCTACAAATATCCTTTATTTTGTCGTTAGAATTCAACCCAAATAAATTCAAGAATTTAATATCATTTAGAGTGAATATATCAGCGGCTAACAATTCTTCTATCGTTTTGTATGTTTCTTGAATTTTCCTCGATTTGAATAATGCTTTCAAAGATTCATCAAGCATATCTTTTATTTTATCACTCGGAATAATTTTTTTTATCTCTTCGATCAACTCCAAACTCCTTTCTGGTTCGATCTGCATATTCAACCGTATAATGCTTTTTGCATCATCATCTTTGTTGCTTATATTTTTAACTATATAATCTTCGAACATAGTTAAATACTGCTTTTTGTAGCTATCCAACTCGTAATCATTAATAGAAACTGTACCATTTATTAATAACGAAGGTAATTTTGGTGGAATTTGATAAAATATCCAACAATACCGATCAGCAACATATCCTACAAAAGCCACTATAATAGGGCTTAGTTCATTAAGAATTTGACTTATTGCTTCCTTTGAATACGTTTGTCCTTGTTTAAACTGATAGACTGTACCTTCTGGTTTATAAATAATATTTTTCATTTCTATATGAGGAATACCCCATATAGAAATTTTAAAGTAAAATTCATTGTTCTCGTCAATCCAAGGGCTAATTACAATAGTTGGCAGTTGCTCAAGCTGGTTATATAAATTATCGATTATGGCTGATGCATCGTGCTTCTCTTTCCATGCTCCACTATAAAACAAAATAGGATGGGTTGAAGATGCTCCCCAATACTGATTAAAGGATTGGTCTAATCTTACTTCAAGTTCCCGAAAAATGGCTTTATTAAAATTATCATCATTACTTCGTGTGAGCAAACAATGAAGGGCTATTTTTGCATTTGAATCATTCGCTTTATCACAGCAAATAGATTCATCTTTCATTACAAATGGAAGTACCCGAAGCGGCCAGTTTTTCAATGCCTGCGAATAGGCTGCATTATCCAGATAGCGATTAAAACTTTGCTCAATATTCTCAAGCCGACGTTGATGCAATTCTTTCTCTATCTCTTTCTGAAGTGCGCATAGCTGTTCGTGTTTATCCCAAGCACGCTCAAAGCCTTCATTCTGAATAGCTACCTCATACTCTTGCTGTAAGAGTTGTAACTTTTTATTATGATTGCTTGACCGTTTATAATTGATTGCACTCGTTGCAAACTGTGCCCCTATTGCTAAAAGAATTCCAAGTGACATAATAGGTAATTTTTATTGGTTAAGCGTATTAACTGATGTTTGCAATATTTGCTCAATATCAATCAACTCCCTATTACTACAAAATGCTTTAAAATCAGTACTTGTAGTAGTTTGTTCTTTCAACGCACCATACTGGGTTACCAAAAACTGATGCACATCTGGGTATTTATCTAATCTTTCTTGTTCAACTACCTTTGGGAATACAGGAGGTTTTTGAAATTCAAATAGCATAAAATTATCCCTAACAACTCCCATAATAGCTATTTGTGCAAACCTGATTTTGTCTTTTAGTTGATCATATTCCTGCTCAGCAAATGGCATTGAGAACATAGAACGATTAAAAAATGATCCTAACCCCTTACCAAAACTCCAAATACTTGTATCAAAATATAAGGTATCTCCCACCACTTGAGGGGTAATTATTAGCGTTGGAATGCCTTGCATGATATAATGTACATTCATATTCTGGGCAATTCCTCCTACATTATAGTTTACATTTACCTGCTCGGCAAATTTCCATGCGCTATGTTTAAAAGTGATATTTTGCAGTTTCTCTGAATATCTTTCTAATTCATCGCATGTATTGGAATAATCATTGTTTGCTTTAGGTGAATTATAACGGGAAAGTATTACTGTTAAACTTGGACTGCTTTTTGAAAAAATATTTTCGTTCCAAATGGCATGAATATCTATTCTAAGAGGCCAATAGGATTCAAAATGATTAAATTCTAGTTTTTTCTTTTCATTTTCAAAACTTCTTTTAGCCTCAATTTGCTGAAAAAAATGTCCCGTTTTCAGCATTTCACGTTTAAAGCGTAATTCCTGCTCAAACTTTTCATCTTCAAATTTCTGCCTTGCTAAATTCATCTGCTTTTGAAAAGCAATTCTATCTTCTGAATTTGCCAACTGAGTGTCATAATTCAATTTTCCAAATAGCATTGATGAAATTGCGCTGGAAATGAAAAATGGAGAACAACCACTATTAAATAACATTTCTAAACCGTTGGTTAACATAGTGTGTAATAAAGTTATTAAATCAATGTCCTTCCTTTACGTTTTAACTTGATGCAAATTTCATTTATCGCATTTTTGAGAACAACAGCAAAATCAATGATTTTTATATCCTCAGAAGTGTGGAGTTTTACAGCTAAAAATGTAAATCACTTGTTTACTTAACCTAATGACTCAATAAAACTTGACACATTTTCCCTGTTCCATTCTTTACAAGGAATACCATTCATATTTGCAGGTTTATCGGATAAAGAAGCACCATCGATATAAATACCCATCATAGGAATATTTTCATCTTTAGCACAGTCAATCTCCCATAGTTCACCACTTGCATTCTTAGTGTTTTTCGAAATCAATGCGATTAACCCATCGCACCCTTTAATTCGGGTTCTGCAATTAGTTTTCCATTTTTCATCCCATGGCTGCTTTACTGACATATCCACAAAGTCGTATGGAACGTTTTTATTTTTTGCCTGCCCTGTAAATAATATTTTTGTTGCTTCATCCTCGATAGCAAAGGCTACAAATATTCTTTTATTTGCCATTTTAATTGATTTTTAGTTTAAATTCTATGTTCTTTTGCTAACCGCCAATAATGATGTCCTAATCTTGTAAGTTCGCAAGTTTTTGAATCCATAGCTGCGAAATACATAAACGGTGCGTCAACAGGAACAATCAAGCCAATACTTTGTAGTTTTTGAAGATCCTTGAATATTGCAACATTTTCAGATTTGGCATGGGGTTCAATTACCTTATGTTCTGTTTGTAAGGAGTTTGTGTCTTCATAGGATGGATCTAGACGATATTGTTCTGTCGGGGTACTGAAGTATTCAGTTAATTTCCTTAGAACCTCTATAGGAACATGAGGGATTACTGTCCTTAATGTTATAAATTCTGTTGTATTTGTCTTAAAAACTGGACGTTGATACCAAACTCCAAGTGCCTGATCAATATATGCATAAATACTACCGGGAGTAATACGACCATTGAGATCTGCCGCCCCACCCTGTAAGGCATCAAGTAACAAATTAGTAAAAATGCCATGTCCATTAATTTCTACAGAGGTTTCGGAATCCTTGCTTGCAGTTAGTACTGAGACTCCTTTGGCAATATGAGCAATTTTTCCTCCTGTTATTTTGGGAGAACCAAGCGCACCAGAGTAACAACAATCAAGTATGATTACTCGGTTTTTTGCTTCCGAATCATTTGCAATGGTGAGTATCTCATCCATTGAAACGCCTTCATCGTTATGCCTATAATCGGGAGTTACGATATATCCGCCTATATCATTAATAAAACCGTGACCCGAAAAATAGAATAATGCTGTGTCATTATCACCTTTAAATACATCAATGATAAGACCTTTTAATTCTGCTTTTGTCTGGACATCTGTTTTTAGTTTTACACTAAAATTTGGAGTACCATCACCATTCTTTTCAATGATACTGGCGAACGCTTCCGCATCATTAACACATCCGCTAAGAGGTGCGCTGGGGTATTTGTTTATACCAATAACTAGAGCTTTTTTCATCTGTACAAAATTTTATAAATAATTAATATATAATTGATTATCATTTCTATTCGAATGATATTAACTACCTAAGTTCAGATGAACCCCAAAGGGCTCAGCGAAGTTAAATGTCCATGTTTTGATCATTGCGCTTGGTGTTCTATATCAACATGGACATTTCATAATTCATAAATATTTATATTTCTATTTCCTTCGAGCAACCCAGAGCGATACCAATCTTCAAAAGATGAGTAGGAGTATTCACTTTCGATTACCCACAATTTTTCGAATGATTTATATGTTAAGGCTGTTTTCTTAATAAATGGATATAATTTTAAATACTCTTTCCCTCTGAAAACCTTTGGCGAATAGTTTTCTTTTGACACAGGAATAATTGCACACTTGTTTGTATGTCCATCAACATATCCTAACTCCCAAGGTATCCATTTTGACATTTCTGCATTTGCTGATATAGCAAGCAGCAGCGATCTTGAAGATTTCATTCTTTTCCTGATGAGTTCAGCCGATTCTTTTGTCACATTACTCCGATCAAGATCGGGATCAACAATCCAGTCGACATACACGCTATATTCAAGATCTGTTAATTCAAGGTACAGCCCTTTTACCTCTTCCTTATCCAGAAAACTATGCGATAAGAAAATATCGTAGTAATCTTTTGCTCCACCCTGAGCACTAAATAGTTTGCTTTCAAAGATTGAACCTTTCTCTGAAGCAATATTCTTTAGGTATGTGCTTGTGTAAATTCCCATATTGTTAAATTTTCTTCAAATGTCTTGCTTAATAATTTCCAGTACTACATCAAAAACAATGATTTTTATATCCTCAGAAGTAAGGAGGAGAAATAGGTCAGAAATGAGGATTGACTGAATTTGGTTTTATTCAGAATTTTGATGCCGAATAAACTTCAACTAAAACCAATACTTATGAAAAACATTAATGAGAACATTCCCAAAGAAAAAGTTCAGGATTCATTAGGGAAATCAGGTGTTCGCAATCCTGATGGAATAGACCCTACAATTCCTATAGAAAAACAATGTACTCGCAACCCTGATGAAAATGTAGGTGGAAACCCCGTTGAAAAACCAAAGCCAATAGTATCGAAATAAATTGGGGCACAGCAAAAAAGGATTATCTATATGACAAATAGATAATCCTTTTAATATTTTTCTTTTGTTATTTTTACTGAGCGTTATCTATAAAAATAATTGTACAACTCTATTCAACTGATATGAAGAGAAAGTATTGTTGTAAATTGGTGATATTGGTAATATTACTTCTGGATATTTTTTATGTTCATGCTCAATTCAATGGTATTACAGATAGTCTTTTCCTTAAATTTCGGAATTGTAATAATGATTCGGTAAAAGTTTTATGTCTGAATGAACTATCGTGGCAATATCGCATTAATTTACCTGATAGCGCTTTAGTCTATGCCAATAAAGCAAAATTAATTTCCGAAAAAAATGGATTTAAGGCTGGAATTGCTACTAGTTTAAATCGGATTGGTGAAATTGAACGGATTCAAGGTAATTATAGCCAAGCAATTGAAACTTTCACCAAAGCATTACAAATAGAAAAAGAAATTAATAATACCTATGGTATTGCAAGAGCAAATGGGCAATTAACTTTATTATTTGAGAGTACAGGTCAAATTGATAAAGCAATCAATGCCGCTCAAATTTGTATAAAACTTTATAAAGAAATTAATAATTTTTCGGCACTAGCTAATTCATATGATAGGTATGCCAGGTTATACGAACATCAAGGAAAAATTGATAGTGCTCTAAACTTGATTTATTCTGAATTAGAAATTCAAGAACAATTAAAAGACTCGACAAATATCGTATATTCTTATATAAGTCTTGCGAATCTTTATTTAAAACTAAAAAAATATTCTAAAGCCCTTGAATACAATAATAGGGCAATTAATGTAGCAGTAAAATTTGACGATCAATTTAATCTTTCAAAAATTTATATTAATATCAGTATAGTCTACTATAATTTAAATCAATTCTATACATCTATCGAATTCAACTTAAAAAGCATAGAAATCAAAAATAAATTGAAACAGGGTAAAACACTTGATGCAAACTATGATAACCTAGGAAATTGCTACTATAGTTTAGGCGAGTACGATAAAGCAATCCAGTTTTATAATAAAAGCATAGCATTAAAAGAAGAAAATGAGAAAAAAGAAGGTTTAGGAATTGCATATACCAATTTAGGTAATTTATTTTTTACTAAAAAGCAATATAAAACGGCATTATTTTACTACCAGAAAGGTCTGATTAATGCCAAGATTATGAATGACAAATTAATCATCCTTGAACTCTACCAAAATATCTATAAATCCTATTCAATTACTGGGCAGTTGGAGAACGCCGTCGCTTTCAATGATAAATATATCTCGCTAAGAGATAGCATTGATGCAACATATCGCAATACGATAAATTTAAAAGAGAGGTATCAGGACGAGCAACGAAAAAACCAGCTTCTGGAAAAGGATAACCTGATAAATGAAATAAAATTAAAAAGGAAAAACATTATGATTATAAGCCTCGTGGGAGGAATACTATTACTTACCTTATTATTTTTTACCATTTCACGCAGTAGTAGGTTAAAACAAAGAACGCTACTGGCTGAGAAAAACAGTGAAATTAAAGAGCAAAAAATAACAGAACTAATAAAAGATCAGGAGTTAAAATCGATGAGCGCAATGATGGAGGGGCAAGAGGGTGAAAGAAAGAGAATTGCACAAGATCTACACGATAGGTTGGGTAGTATGCTTTCAATGGTAAAGTTGCATTTCAAATCGGTGGAAGAAAATATACAAACACTCAGGGAAAATAATATATTGATGTATTCAAAAGCAAATAATCTTTTAGATGAGGCTTGTGACGAAGTTCGCAAAATTGCAAATGATTTAACATCGGGTATATTAAATAAATTTGGACTTATCCCAGCCCTTAATAATCTAAAAGAATCCATTGAAGCTACGGGTCAACTTAAAATCGAAGTGCTTAACTTTGGATTTGATGAAAGCAGGCTTGATTATAATATCGAGATTAACCTTTATCGGATTATTCAGGAATTGATAAGCAATATATTAAAGCATTCAAAAGCTTCGGAGGTAAGTATTCAATTATTAAAAAAAGAAAAACAGTTGAATATTGTAGTAGAGGATAATGGCCTAGGATTCGATATTAATCAGGCTAAAAATAGAAAAGGAATGGGTTTGAAAAATATTGAATCAAGGGTTAATTCGCTAAACGGTGAGTTTAACATTGATTCTGGCAAGGGTGCTGGAACCACTATTACTATTGACATACCTCTAAAATCAATAAAATGATAAATGTAATTATAGCAGACGATCATCAAATTGTACTCGATGGGCTAAAATTGCTTTTAGAACGAGAAAAGGATATCTGCCCCGTAGGTGAGGCTCTTAACGGGCTTGAATTATTAGCCCAACTAGAAAAAAAGCAGGTTGATGTTGCTGTAATCGACATAGATATGCCACGAATGAACGGCATTGAAACAACAAAAGAAATTAGAAAGCGATTCCCAGATGTGAAGGTGCTTATTCTATCGATGTACAACGACAATGAATACATTAAGCAATTAATAGAAGTTGGGGCTTCGGGTTACATTCTAAAAAACAAGGGAAAAGAAGAATTAGTTAATGCCATTAGAAAAATTGCAGAAGGTGGTGATTATTTGGGAGATGCTATTATCAAGACTCTCATGGATGAAATGAAAAAACCTAAGAAAAGCCTCAATGACAATAAAATTCCGTTAACCAAGAGAGAAATAGAGGTTCTGAAATTAATAGCCAAAGGATGCACTACACCACAAATTGCAGAGGCTTTATTTATTGCTCATAGTACGGTAGAAACTCATAGACGTAATTTAATTGACAAACTGGGCGTTGCAAACTCTAAGGAGCTGATAAGATATGCAATTGAAAATGGGTATTGTCGTTAACTATAAAATACTTTATCCTAGAGTCATATTGGTTTAACCCAGACTCAAGTACGTTCTCCCTTAGAAATCATAAGGCGTAATCTGAGATTAATGAATATTTACCTGTGTTTGTAAAGTCCAAAAAAGCAACCTTATTTTATGAGATTGACACTTTTTTCGAGTTTTAGGACACTTTTTTGGACTTTTAGAGCACTTTAAGGGCAGTGTAAAACAAGTTTAAGGGTACTTTTTTTGCTTTTTAGGGCACTTTAATCTAACATCGGGGAGGGTTTACTGCCAATTAATTCCGCTATCACTTTGAGTTAGACCTTTAGTTTTTGCCAGCCCCTTTAAGGCTGAATGCTTGTATAAAATCTTGATATAAAGCGAATTTACTCTCTTTTTTAAGGTTTCGAACACTCAAAATTGCAAATCTGCGCTGCTGGGTAAAATGAGTTATGTATATAATAATTATTAAGCACCCCATAACGCCATGTTCAAGGCTTCGACCTTCTTATCATCGACAATAAACCCTTTCTCTCTTGAATATGTGCCACATTCCTCCACTGAAACATAACCCTCTTCATCCTCCCATTTAGCGATGTATGGATTGTAGGTACACTTGGCGGGTTGTGAGTAGATATTTTCTGGATCTTTGATATACGCACGGCAATCGGTACACATGTGGCGAAACTCACAATCCTTGCAAACATCAATCTGGTCTTTGGATATACCCCATAACTTTTTGAAATCAGGGTGTTCCATTGCCACCCGAATGGGTGTATTTCTGATATTCCCAAAGGATTGGGCGCATGAAGGGCAATTTTTGATGATGCCATTCACATCAATGGCAATCTTCTTGTTCAGGCAGGTATTAAAATTTTGTGATTCGCAATAAGTGTTTAAATGGCAATCAAAATATGCTTTACTGATAATTCCACAGCTGGATTCACTGGTGATTTTATCAGCAGTATAGCGCACTGTTGCTTGCTTGTAATCTGATAGCTCTTTGTTGGGTGAGTCTATAATAAACAGAGAGGTTACTCTGCTATTTTTGTCAATGATTTCCTTTATAAATTCAACGCTTACTCCCTCTTTGTTGGGGAATATAACCTCTAAACTTTTTGTATCTGTTTTTGAAAATACATTGATCATGCCTGCTATTTCCTGCTTCCCTTTTATCGAAAATATTCTCAGCTGGATTACTTTTGACCTTAACCTAGAAATATCATTTGCAATAATTGCATAGTTGTAATTACTGTTTTCGTTGATATCAATAATGACTGAATCTATCTCCGCAGAGGATTCCCATGAGGGGGTAAGGGGAGGGAAGCATTCCAAATCCTCCTTTGCACATAAGAAAATAAACTCTTTACCAAGAAGGTATGTCAAGTATTTTTCAACCTGTTCTCGCTCATCATCATCGACTAGCTGTAAAACCTCATCAAATGTTTTGCCCGTGTGATTAGTAAGTATATCGAATAACGAATTTGGGATGAAAAGGTAGTTTTTCCTCTGCAAATCGTAAAGGGTAGATCTCAGGTAGCCTTTTACTGGGATGCAGCAAGAAAATAGCTTAAAGCGGTCTCGCATTCTTACGCTGTTTACGATTAGATATTTGTAATCTTCGATACTGGTTTGGGGTAGGTTGATAGCCTATACCTATCGGTTTGTAGGTATTCAATACTTATATAAGTAGCCTTTACGCCTGCTTTTTCAATTGTGGCAACCCTTAAACAGAGAGGATTTGTAGGATTATGGATAATCTCATTTAGCTTTGAATTGGGCATGATGGAATAGTTTGAATGATATGTTCTGCAATTTTTTTCTCTAGCCAATAGTTGCAGGTATCCCCAACCATTTCAATGTTGCCTGCTGGATTTACCTCTAAGAATACAAAGCGGTTATCACTAGTAAGTATCAAATCGATAGAGCCAGTATTAAGCTCACATTTATCCATGAATTTTAAAATCTTCTCTTCAATCTTGGCGGGTAGTTTGTATGAAACCATTCGGTTCATATTGGCAAAATCGTAATTACGGAAGTCAACCCTAGTTTTGGTGTTGCCCTGAGAGAATATAGCCATTGCGTAGACCTCTCTATAAAGTACAAAAACCCTTACCTCCGCCCATTTTTCAACCTTCTCTTGAATTAATGAAGGGAAAATATGTTCAGTTTGGTTTTCAATTTTGCCAATATCGATAGTGGCGGTTTGAAGGTCAATAAAAGAATCATCATTCACAATTGGCATTGCCTCGCCTATGGGTTTTGTAATGCATTGATTTTTTTCAATATAATTGACTAATGCAGAGGGTTTGCTTGAGATAAAGGTGTTTGGTATATCAAAGCCAATCTCTTTGGCAATTTGTAGCTTTTCAAGCTTATTGACGGTTGATCTAAAAAAATTACCCAAAGAGGGTCTTTGCTGTAACTGCCGAATAATAAAGTTCCGACAAACGGTTAGTTCCCATCCTAAAAACTCTTTTAGCTGATTATCTACTGTTCCCTTTGAAAAATCAGGTATCTCTATCTTAATGCTCCCATTCCTATACCAGAAGAAATCAATTTCACTCACCTTAAAGGTTCTATTCTCAACCATTAAATCAATTTCAGGATCGATGGAATCCTTCACTAAACTTATTCCAAGAATAGTAATGGGTTTATCCTCGCTTAATCGGAGAATATCCGAGTAGCCAAATTTTAAGAGCCACTCAATCACACGGTCAACGCTCCGATCATCGGGTTTGCTGATTATTAAAATCATTCTGGAATATTGTCAACTTAATTATTCTACGCTTTTTGCGTTCTTAAAATATTTTTTAATCCCATCCAAGAATTTACAATTAATACCCGAAAGTTCAGGTAGTATAAAACCTTTAAGCCTAGGGTTTGCCTTAAAATGATCCGAGGCTTTTATTTCTTCATTTACTATAAGGTTTATGTATTTCGTTTCTGTTGTACATGCTTCACAGGCAAGTAGCATCTTTTTTATCTCAGCAAAGGGATACTCGGAATACCAAGTAGTATTTAAAACATCTGGGTTTGTAAAGGTTATTTTAGGTAATCCTATTGCAACCCTATTCTTGTTCACGTCAATAATTTTTTCGGGCGGAAGGTTAAGAAATAACGTTGTCTTTTCTTGATTAAAATCAACCTTTACACAAAGGTCGCCGTATGGGTTACTATTATCCCAGTGTGATATCATTCCAACATAGGTTTGAGGGAGTATTAACCCTTTATAAAGCCCATTATCAATAATCTGTTTTAAGTTAATTCTATTAAAATCCATTGATCTGTAGCAGCTTTCTTTTAGCATTTCGGGGTTGCTTTTAGCCCGATTAACAAGCCCGAAGTAATGCCTTATAAGAATATGCATTTTTGTGTTTAAAGTATCCTTATTAATCATGCAACCAGGAAAGCCATAATGCGAAAAAACCTTTTCTAGTTCAACAGCCTGATAGTAAAATATACTATCCTGAAAACATATCTTCTTTGATAAAGCAACGCTTTGATCCTTTAAAAACATCTCATAAATTTTATTTCGAAAGTTCGGGTCTAACGTTTCAGTATATTTATTACGTAGTCTTGTATAGCTATTTATAAAGGTTTTCCAGTGCTGGCTTCTTATTAACGGAGTAAATACTGTGTCTTTTTCAAAGTCGTTCAATTCATACCCATGTAGAACAAGTTCCTCTGCCAATAGCTCCGCTTTATCCAATTTGCTGGTTTTTATATAGCAAAGGCAAGCATTACGTAAATCCTTATGGAAATGGTTCGGATAGTTAACAAAAACTGTTTCATAAACAACTTGCGCAGAATCAAACTCATATCTACAAATATAAAGTTCGGCTTTATTAATAGTATTATGATAACCTATGTAGCTTAAGGTGTCAGCGTAACCTCCTTTACATATAAAGGGAAGTAATACAAAAATAAAATATCTGGTTAATAACATTTTGCTTTCTAAAATCATTGAATACTTAATCATATTAATATAAAAAATATTAATGTTTATATAGAGTGGACTAAAAATTAGCCCACTCTTTTATAAATTCTAATCACAAGGTACAGTAATTATTTTTGAACGACCAGTGTCAAATACAACGCACCATTCCTGAACACAACCACCCCATCCATCTGGACCTGAACCAGAATAACAAGAATCAATTATTCCTTCTCCTTTTACCATTTTCATATCGGCAGAATTAAGTTCCATTTTGCCAAATAGTTCTTCATTTAATTTCTTTGCTTTCATTTTTTAATGTTTTTAGTTAAACAATATCTTAATATCAAATCTGCGTTTTTGCAAAAAAAAAACTTAAACAGGATGTGTTTATTTCTTCTCAATGCTGGTGCTTATTTGCTTGCAGGAAGAAATATTGGGATACCGTTTACATGAACTCTAGCAAAATTCAATAACTGGCATAAGTAAAATAGTGGTAGTTTAAACCAAAAATGGGTCGTCTAGTTTACTTTTGGGGTACTAATAATTTTTCTATTCTCAGTTTTGTAACGCTTTTCTCATAAGTTAATTATGTGAAGTGGAAGTAAGGTAATAACTACCATCTTTTGCTAGAATATGCCAACCCTTCCTTAATGTAAGAGTCCAGTTTTGGGGATTAACAATTTGCGCGTCATTTACTACTAGGTTTTTGTATGCTATACCAACCCTGATATTACTCTCGTAAAAGATGCCGCCACCATTGGAGACCATTATTTCGCCCCACTTGCCAGTCGCTTTAAAGTAGGGAAAGTAAAAGCTACCATCCTCGAAGGTTAGCATAGTTCGGGGGTTGAACTGAAATCTGCATGATTCATCCCTTTCGATATAAAGCGAAGTGTTTTTATCGAAATTTTGCAGTAAAGATTGTTTGTAATTATCGAATCTAAGTTTTCTTACCTGCTCTTCTTTGTATATAGCCAGAAAAGAGGAGTTTTTTTTGTAACTATTTAATAAGTCTAGTTTGCATGTATCTATAGTTAACCCCAAATCATTAGATAAGACTTCGGCTAGGTCAGAGTCTTTCGATATTCTCTTTCGCCAATCCGGCTGATACCTATCTAGCAGAATTGCGTAGAATTGCCCAGATACGTACCCGAACGATCTCTCGAAAGAAGAATTCATGCTGGTGTCGCTTTCTAGGATTGAGAGATAGTCTATAAGTGCGGGTTTCTCTATTTTAATATTGTAGTATTTGCAGGCAATGTAATTGCCTGTGTATTGGGCTAGCCCCTCGTGCAGCTCATGCTTTTGCTCTTCACTTATACCATCGGGGTAAAGTTTATGCCTCCATAAACGCCACTTGGCAGCTTCTTTTATGTAGCTAATAGCACTGTCGTCTGATGAAAGTGATTTTGCCAAAAGGAGGCATTCCATCCTAATGCCGACTCTAGCTTCCATATTGTTCATGTGCTGGTTGTTATAACCTTCTGGTTTTAACTTTAGGCTATCCTGAAAGTGGTGAAAGGCTTCGTGGATAAAGATTCCAAGTTTTTGGCATTGATTAACGCTAGTAATAGGCCAGTGATGGATAAAGACGGCATTTCCTAATTTTTCGGGTTTTAGGGTGTCGGGGAGGTAGCCGAAGAATAAATTGTTAAACGGGTGTAGGATTCCAAGCGTATCTTTGAAGTTACAGGTTACATTTCTTGTTTCTTCGTCAAAAATGGTTTGGTTCAGGTAAAGGTCTACTCCCCAAAGCATGCCTTTATCCTTGTTGCAAGCAGCTTTGTACGCATCAAAATAGTAAGCGGTGGAATCGCTTAGCGGTTGCTGGCTATAAGCGGAGAATGTTGTGGTAAGGAGTAATGCTAGTATTAAAATTTTTTTCATTGCTAAATGAATCTTGGTTATGCAAGGTAGGGTGTACTAATTGTATTCATTTTCCAGTAATCGGTTAATTGCTCCTACTTTATAATAGGGACACATGATAGATGGGTGTTTATCAATGGCCTTGTGAAGTTTAAATGTGTCCGAAATGCATCCGCCACCACAAATGTACTTGAGGTTGCATTCATTACACTCTTTCACTTTATATATAGTATGATTGCGTACTATTTTACTAGGTTCGGCAAAGAAAATATTTTCGAAAGCTTCGTTTAGTATGTTACCTAGGTAAAATTCGGGGAAATGAAAATTCTGGCAGGGGTAACAGTTCCCTTGGCTATCTATGCTAAATATAGTTGTAGCAGCCGAACACTTAATTGTAATCGGCAATTTGGATTGTTTTTTGCTTGAGTTTTGCCCTAGAACATTATTGTATACACATTTCTTTAGCTCATTGATTTGTGGCATATACTTTTTATCAGATTTTTTGGATGGGAGCTGTAGGGCGTAACTAAATTTAATTTCATTTTTTTGAGCGAAAGATTTTACTTCAAGGATATTGCTGATTGAACCCTTAGAGTATACAGAGTTAATGACAATTTTCTCGGAATACCCATTAGATTTTAGCCAATCGATGTTTTTCAGAAACGTATCGATTGAAAAGCCGATACGTTTCTGGTTATTATCGGATATATTATCGCAGCTAATGCTTAGTTTGTCAATTCCTTTAAGTATTTTTTTGTATCGCTCTTCGTCAGCATAAAAAGGGATGTTGCCATTGGTGAACATGTTAATGTATACATCATTTGATGTTACCTCTTTTATGTACTCAATTAATTCGGGTAAAGGCTGGTATAGTGATGGCTCTCCTCCCGTAATAATAATTGTTCCTATATGCTTTCTGATTTTATTAATTATTTTCTTCCATCCCTCGATGGGCAAATTGGCAAAATTTGTTCTTATATCTTTATTAAAGCAGTAGCTGCAATTTAAGTTGCAATTATCGGTAATGAAGAGGTAAAAGGTTTTCTTTTTCTTCATTATCTCTTTATCGTTAATTCTGTTTTCTAGGGGTGTGTCATCAAAGTTTAGAAAATCATTTTCTTTGAGTTTATGGTAAAATTCTCTAAAATCTTTGCGCTCATTTCTATCGATTTTTTCTAACGCTTTTGATAACTTACCATCGCTCATTAGTATTGTTTCAACATAAAACTTTCCTTTTTTACTAAATTTGGCGGGAATGTGTTGCCTGGAGTTGTATAGCAAATAGGAATTCGTACTAATTTTTTTTGAGAAAAGCATTTTATCAATTTTTTGCGAGGTTGCCAAACTTTGAGTATGCTCTTGGGATTCATTCTTATTCAAATTCGCCATTCTAGATAAAATAAGCTAAAAGGGTTTTTAGACTAATCTAATTAAAATTCAAAAGGTTTTAGTAGCTAAAAGGCTAAGTTCTGATTATAGCACGCTTTTTTAGAGCCATTTATGCTGATTGTAATAGAACTTAGCCACGGTTTCTAATTCTTCACCTGAGTCCCGGGTCCATTAATACAGCCAGAATTTGTAGTGGATGTGCATGAGCAATCCAAACAAGTTTTTGGCGCATTGCCACCTTTCACTCTTTTAAGATCCCTTTTGCTTATATTTTCTTTAGCAAAAGTAACCAATTCAGATTTTCTTTTCATTTGTTAATAATTAGGTTTAAAATAATAGCTATGGAATGCTGATTGTGAGCCAACATTCTATATCAAATCTACAGAAAGTATTTGGTTTTTACAAAAAACTTAAAACAGGATAGGTTTGATTCCTTTTCCAAATGGGTGATTAACTACTTGTAGGAGGGAAGTAAATATAGGAAACAATTGCGTAAACACCAGCAATACAAGAGAGGATAAAGCCCTACTCTGAACCGCATCCTAAAAATTGAATATAACATTTGGAGTGCGGTTCTTTTTGGCAGGGCTTCTTTTAAAATTATCCAACTTAAAATTTTGTACCATTATTGCTAAATCTTTTTAGGCTTTTTCCATTTTCGTGATCATAAGTTTTCAGTTAAACATTTCGTTTATTTTTGTTTCCATGGCTAATTAAAAATCATGATCTTTTTGAGTTGGTGTTCCTTCACCTCCTTTAAGTTGTAATAATTCCTCTGTTTTAAGAACTTTAATCTCTTTTGCCACTTTTTTTCTTTTCTTTTTTTGGGTTTTCATAATCTTAGATTTTTAGTTAAAGAATTCGTTTACTTTTGCACCAGTTATGGAACAATATCACAATAATAGTGAATTCTTTTGGAATAGGGCTTAATTATCTGACAATCAAAACTCTTGTTTTGCTTGCTATTAAGTTTTCCCTTAAGTTATTTGGGAAAATCAATATCTCTTT
>JACABB010000040.1:0-27685 GCA_013376985.1 Bacteroidales bacterium | reverse complement strand
GGGTTGGAGTTCCTTCACCACCTCTAATCAGCATTAGTTCATTCACCTTAAGCGTCTCGAATTTTTTTATTACCTTCTTTTGTCTTATTTTTTCCAGCGTTTTCATAATTTTGAGTTTTAATTAAACATTTCGTTTATTTTTGTTCCATTTAAGGAACATTAGCACAATAATAGTGAATTCTTTTAGAATAGGGCTTAATTCTCTAATAATCAAAATCCTTGTGTTGCTCGCTACTAAACTTTCCCTTAAACTATTTAGGAAAATCATTATCTCTTTGGGTTGGAGTTCCTTCACCACCTCTAATCAGCATTAGTTCATTCACCTTAAGCGTTTCGAATCTTTTTATTGTCTTCTTCTGTCTTATTTTTTTAAGCGTTTTCATAATTTTGAATTTTAATTAAACATTTAGATTATTTTTGCTCCAACTATGGAACATTAACGCAATAATAGTGAATTCTTTTAAGATACGATTTAATTCTCTGATATTCAAAATTCTTATCTTCCTATCAGCTGGTCTTTTCTTTAACCAATCGGGGGCAGCGCAGCAACCTATTGATACCAGTTATATAAATACTCTTTACGATAGCAGTAGAATTTACTACTTATCGGGTGATTACAATCATGCCATAAGAGATCTAAGTAGAATTCTTACGCTAAAAGACAAATTGCCGAATGATTATAAACCCGAATATTTTAAAGTATATAACAGGTTAGGCTTGGTTTATAAGAAACAGGGGGATTTGAACAGAGCTATTGATTTTTATAAAAAAGCCGTTGAAAACACCTCTGATAACTATTACCTATCAGTAATAAACGATAATATTGCTAATATTTACTCCTTGCGAGGTGATTACTCCAAGGCTATCTATTACTTCGAAAACACGCTTGCAGTGCTTAAAAGGAGCGGTGATAAAAGAAAATATGGCTATATAATTAACAACTATCATAACTTAGGTTACTCCTACTACAAACTAGGGAATTATAATCTTGCCAGAGCAAGTTATCTAAAGAGCATTCAAATATCTAAGGAAAATAAACTAGGAGAGAATAGCGATACATACTATAATTGCGGATTGGCATACCAGAAACTGGATAGCCTTGATAAAGCCAACTACTATTTTAGAAAAGCAATAGCATGTAATGCCAAGGAGTTGGGCGAAAACCATTATATGACAGGTATGGCATATATGAACTACGCTGCCTTTTACTCAGATATTGGAGATTATAGGAATAGTACTAGGTTGTATGAAAAATCCCAAAATATTCTACTAAAATCATTAGGGTATAAACATCTATACACCTCATACGGCCTAATGAACAATGGAAAACTGTACTATAGAATTGGAAACTACAAACTGGCATTAGAGTACTACCAAAAATCACTAATCTCAAAGATTTATAATTTTAACGATAGCACAATATACGCAAATCCCAATGTGGATGTACTGCCAGATATGGATTTACTTGACATTCTAAAGCTAAAGGCGCAAGCATTTGAGAAACTGGCAGAGCATGAGGGTAAGACGGAGAACTTTAAAGCAGCCCTCGCCACGCTTGAACTGACTGCCACCTTCACCGAACGGCTACGCACTGGCTACATATACGAGGGATCAAAACTACAACTTGCCGAAAGGGAGCATGAGGTTTACCTAGCGGTAGTACGAATTGCAAACTCGCTATACGAAATTACCAGAGATTATAAGTACACGGAAATAGCATTTCGGTATGCCGAGTACAGCAAGTACGCCATACTAAGAGAACTAAAGAACGAGGAAATGGCAAAGGGTATTGCAGGTGTACCCGATAGCATTAATGATAGCGAGCGAAAACTAAAACAGCAAATTGCCAGCCTTAGAATGCAGGTTGAAGATGAAAGCAAGCAGGAACATCCCAAAAGAGAAAAGGTAGATGGGTGGAACAGACAGCTATTCGGTTTAACACAGAAACTTGAAGGGCTAATGCAACGGCTTGAGAGCAATTATCCTGAATACTACAGGCAGAAATATAGCAACAAGGTTGTAAGCATACCGCAACTGCAAAAGACGATGGGCAAGAAGGAGGCTATTCTGGAATACGTGTTAGGCGATAAAGAGCTGTACACATTTGCTATAACCAGAGATACATTTTTACTGTTGCGGCAGGAAACCGACAGCACCTTCCGCTCAAACCTTAATTTTTTGATCTACTCCTTGCATAGCGAGTCCACAACGGGTTACTACGAGTACATGGATGCAGCGTATGCCTTCTACCAAAAGTTGATTTACCCTGTTGAACCCCTGCTAGAGAACAGAAACCTGCTTATAATCCCGGATGGTGGGCTGAACCTTATCGCCTTTGATGCGCTTATAGACAAGCCACATGATGATAAATTTGATTACAGAAGAGAATCGTACCTATTGCGAAAATACCCTATAGGCTATGCCTACTCCGCTACGCTGTACTGGAATACGCTAGGTAGAAGCCGTAAATATTCTCCCAATTTCCTTGGGATTGCACCCGATTATAAGAATTCCAAGGATTCGCTAATAAACATTCCTATGGGGTTAAGGAGCGTAAGGAGAACGGCGTTGCTAACTTTTGGCAAATCGCTAACGGGGAGTAACGCTACGGAAACGAACTTCAAAAAGTACTGTGGCAGGTACGGGATTATCAATTTCTACGCACATGGGCTGGAGGATACCCTTAACCCCGCCAACTCAAAGTTAGCCCTGTCCGCTCCAACCGATTCCACTGACGATGGCTACCTGCACGCATGGGAGGTGTACAACATGCAGCTGAACGCCGAGATGGTTGTGCTTGGAGTATGTAACTCAGGATCAGGAAAACTATCCAAAGGGGAGGGGGTGCTAAGTCTAAGCAGGAGCTTTATGTATGCTGGTAGCCAATCAGTAATTATGTCGCTATGGCTTGCATACGATAAGCCAACAAACGATATACTAAACGATTTTTACCTGAACCTATTCAAGGGAATGCGAAAGGATGAGGCGCTAAGGCTTGCCAAATTGAAATATCTTGAGAACGAACCCATCTATACCCGTCCGCGTTTTTGGGCGGGTATAGTGGTAAATGGCAACCAGAATGGGTTGTACCACCACTGGATACTAAAAAGGATAATTTTCGCCGTTGCTTTGGTTCTGCTACTGCTCTTGGTTCTCTGGAAATGGAGAGCAATAAAGGGCTGGGTGAGAAAATGTGGTAAGGGTTAAAAGTAAGCGTTCCAAACTTTTTAAAAGTTCGGAACGTTAGGGGTTAGTAGAAATAAATGCAGATGCTTTGCTGTTAGTCATAAATTCTTTTTAGAATTTGCTTTGCCTTTCTACTGTAATCATCATTACTGTTTACGATGGTGCGGAAGGTTTCAATCGCTTTTTCCTTATCTCTCAATTTAAGATAGCAAAGCCCAAGATACCATCTAACCTGTGGGATATAATCAAAATTGCTCTGGTTTGTAAGAATTTCTTCGAAATAGTCTACTGCCACCTTATACCTACCAATCTCCATTGATGACAAGCCGATGAACATATTTCTCTCTGCCTCAATGGTTATATACGATGGTAGGTTCTTCAGAAGCAAGAGGGCATTGGTATAATCCCCATCCTTATACTTCTGTTTGGCAATAATAAAGGTGTTGTTAGCCAGTATGTAGTCATTAAAATTACTAAGCGGAGCATAATATTCTGCGTACAACCTGTTCTCCAGCGAATCGCTGGGTTGAGCATTGTAACCTATTGCTATACCAACAATAATCAATACTAAGATTGAAGCAGCAGCGGCAAACCAATATTTAAATCGATCACTTATAAAGGTTTCCTTTATTATAGTAATACTAGGGGTGTTTATTCTAGGCTGTTCCTGAGATGCTTCATAGTTTCTGAATGCCTCCTCCAACTGCTCTTTTAAAAGAAGTTCCTCCGAAGAACTACTTGTTTCCTCTGGCTGATCCACTTTACCGAAAGCCTCCATATCCTTTATCAACCTGCTCTCAAACTCGGCTCGTTGGGCTGGGGTCATTTTATTATCGTAGTATTTCTTTGCATCGATTTTAAATTTTTCTTCCCGATAGATTTTTGCTAAACGCTTATCCTTGATTATTGCATTTGCAACCACGGACATCATTTCCTCCGAAAGCTCATTTAGTATAAATGCTTTAATTGTTTCCCTGTTAATCTGTAAGCCCATAATGAGTTTGTTATTCAAGATATGTATAATTGATTACAATATTAATAAAATTTTTCATAAAAAAATTCAATGCGTATTTTTTGTCAATATAAGAAGCATTAAATACATATTAATCATATTTTAATATTCATTTTTCGATATATTATTTTTATGTAGAAAAAAGATATTTTAGAAATAGACACTTGAGGTGAAAATATAGACACTACAAGCATGTGTGCATTATTTGTTGTGTGCTTGATTAGAAAACTTATGTTTGCTAGTAAGTGTAATCGAAATTGACTATCACCTTTTTGCCCGAATTATACACCTATATATAAAGGGTAGTTTAGATGGCTGTGCTATGGCAAGAATACACCTACCAAAGTTGGGTTTAGAAATGTGATAAGATTCAAACAAAAAAGCATTGAAGCCGTGGGTGTAAATTATAACAGGGAATTACTTGGAATTGGGGTGTTATGAAATTCAGGTAATACAAAGCAAACGTTTGGTTTTACTCTAAATGGCTAATTTAGGATTGATAGTTTTTATTTGTTTTAGCAATACTAGCGTTTCCCATTAGTTTTTGTTTTAAAGCAGCCATGTCAGCTCCGACCTTCTGCTCAACCACCTTTGCGTAGATTTGTGTTGTCTTGATGCTTTTGTGTCCAAGCATTGCGCTTACCGATTCAATGGGAACTCCATTGGTAAGGGTTATAGTTGTTGCAAATGTGTGTCGTGCTAGGTGGTAGGTCAGCACCTTGCTAACCCCGCAGATATCCCCGAGCTCTTTAAGGTAGGCATTCATTTTTTGGTTTGTCATTACTGGTAGAAGTTTGTTTTTATCCTGAACCGAATTGTGTTCACTATATCTCTCAATTATAGTTAGAGCTTTTGGTAGCAGGGGGACGATTGATTTTACATCTGTCTTTGTTCGGCGTATGTGTATCCATTTCTCGCCATCAATGCCTAATACAATATTATTTGGAGATAGTTTGGCAACCTCTGCGTAGGAGAGCCCTGTATAGCATGAGAATATAAAAATGTCTCGGACTACAGCAAGGCGTGGAATGGTAATATTCTTTTGTTCAATTGCAGCTAGCTCCTCCTTCGATAAAAAGCCCCTGTCAACCTCCTCCAATCGGTTCGAGTAGTTTTTAAACGGATCTTTATCGAGCCATTCATTTTTTAATGCAAGGAATACTACTTTCTTGAAATTGAAAATATACTTTAGAGTAGAGTTATGCCCACAATTTCTGACCGTTTTTAGGTAGAGTTCAAGGCTTGTAATAAACTCATACTTTACCTCATGCAGGTACATGTCTTTTGCCTTATACTGATGAAGCATGAATTCTTTAACGTGTTTTAGTGTTGTTTTATACCTCTGCCACGTTCCAGTGCTAAAATCTTTGTTGATGAGTTGCCGCATTTGCTCATTATGGTACTCAAAAACCTGAACCAGCGTTTTATCTTTTATTCCCTTACCCTGAAAGAGATTTTTCACTTTTTCGGCGGTAATTATTTCTTTCCTGTCAATCAGATCCCGCTGGATGCCATAAACTTTGGCTTTTAGGCTATCAAGGTATAGGTTGAGCTGCTTAGCCTCTTGGCTCTTTCCCTTAGCCTTCCCTTCTTCCCAACTGTCGGTATGAACCCTCCTGTTGATCGAGATGTCGGCTCTTTTCCCGCTAACCGTAACTCTCATGAAAATGGGGGCGGTTTTCTTATCGTCTATTTTATCAACTCGTTGATAAAATGAAACTGTGAAAGTAATTTTATGACTCATGGTTTTCAGGTAACCTATTTGAAGCAAAAGTAATGAAACGGGATGGAAATTAAAAAATTTATAACGTTATATTTATCAGGGATTCAATTATATAATGTTAATTAGGATACCTTTTTAAAGCAACAAAGCGGGTATACGATTAGGGTAATAGAATGATGAAAAAATATGATAAAAAGTGAAGGAATGGCAGAATAAAAAAGCCTCAAAATATTTCATTTTGAGGCTTTTAGAAATTAATTGAATCGATATCAGCGGAGAGAGAGGGATTCGAACCCTCGGATCCAGTTACCTAGATCAACGGTTTTCGAGACCGCCCCGTTCGACCGCTCCGGCATCTCTCCAGTTTTTATGTCAATATTTGAACAGGGTTTGCAAAAGTAGATACTTTCGTTCGATTTAACAACAACAATTTTTATTGTTTTTTCAAGAAGTTCAAATGGGAAATTTTCTTTCTCTTAAAATAAATGGAATACCTAAAAAGCAAAAAACCCGTGTTTTAACGGGCTTTTTGCTTTTTGAAGCGGAGAAAGAGGGATTCGAACCCCCGGACCCCTCGCGAGGTCAACGGTTTTCAAGACCGCCGCATTCGACCGCTCTGCCATTTCTCCGGGCGCAAAGGTAATTTCTTTTTTATTTTTTCAAAACCCTTTTGTTAAAAAAAAATATTTTAATTTTTATTGATAAAACCTTTGCTTTATTAAAGAATTTTTCAATAATTTAGCGTTAACAAAATCAGCGGATCTTGTGAAAGGCAAAAAAAACGCCACTTTCGCATAATTTTTTTGGTAATAAATTTGGAGAACCCAATAAATACGCTATCTTTGTAATGTGATGGTCAACTAACTATTATTAACCCTAAAAAAGTACAATTATGAACAAAGCACAACTTATCGATGCAATTGCTGGTGAAGCTGGTTTAACTAAAGCAGATGCTAAAAAAGCTCTTGACGCTTTTGTAAAGACAACTGGTACAGCTCTTAAAAAAGGCGATAGAGTAGCTCTTGTAGGTTTTGGTTCATTCTCAGTTAATAAGAGAAGCGCAAGAACTGGCCGTAATCCTCAAACTGGCAAACCTATTACTATTAAAGCTAAAAAGGTTGTAAAATTCAAACCAGGTAGTGATCTTAGCGGACACGTACAATAGTTGCTTTTCAAACAAAAAAAAAGGAGAACCATTGGTTCTCCTTTTTTTTTGTTTTATTTTTTATAGAAAAAGAAATATATCAATCACTAATATAAAAATTGGTGATTTAAGGATTCGAAGAAGTCAATATAAAAAATATTGTCATAGATTTACGTATGTAATGTTGAAGTTGATATCTATATTTTATTTTGATACACAATTGTTTAACTAATTTTTTTTCAAGTGAATAATAGTCTTATTACAAGTGATCCTTCATTAAAAAGAGACTTTATTGCTTTTTTATCGGAATGTATCTATGAGCGAAGAGTTTCTCAGATCCAAAGAGTGCTTGAGTCTAGAACCAGATATATCACAGTTGTTCTTGAAGATATTTATCAATCCCAAAACGCAAGCGCAGTATTACGTACCTGCGATTGTTTGGGACTTCAGGATATCCATATTATTGAAGACAAACATTGTTTCAATGTCAACCCACAGGTAGTTTTAGGTTCCAATAAGTGGTTAACAATTAAAAAATATAAAAATGATTCTAATAATTCCATAAAAGCAATGGAATCACTTAGAAATGAAGGCTATAGGATTGTGGCGACATCGCCTCATACGAAAGAGGTGTCTTTGGAGCATTTTGATTTACACAAGGGAAAGGTTGCGTTGTTTTTTGGAACTGAACTTTCTGGATTATCTAAATCGGTTTTAAGTAATGCTGATGAATTCATATCAATTCCAATGTACGGTTTTACAGAGAGTTTTAATATATCGGTTTCTGCAGCTATTGTTTTGTACTCATTAATTAAAAAACTGAGAGATTCGGATATTTTATATCAATTATCTACAGATGAAAAGGAAAATCTTCTTTTATTATGGCTTAAAGCAACAACTAAAAAGTGGGAAATGATGGAAAAACGCTTCTTATTAGAAAAGAATATTGAATCTTTAAAAAAATACTGACGTACGAATTTGATGAATTCACATAATTTTTACTAAATTCGGTCAAAATATTGATGCATATGAACTGTATTATAATAGACGATGATGAGATGTCGAGAAGGGTGGTGGAAGAGTTTATTAACCGTACGGACTTTTTGAATCTTACAAATTCCTTTTCAAATGCAGTAGAAGCAATTAATTATGTGAAACAGGATGAGGATGTACATTTAATTTTTCTTGATATTGAAATGCCAGAGATGAGTGGCATTGATTTTTTGAAAACATTATTAACTCCACCTCAAGTAATTATTATTTCATCTAAGGAGGAATATGCTATTCAAGCATTTGATTATAGCGTTACGGATTATTTACTTAAGCCAATTACTTATGCACGCTACTTTAAAGCAGTAAGTAAGGCTTATGAGGTTTTTAATAAAGGTCGTGCCAATGTGGATGTTGAAAAAGAAATTTTTATTAAAAAAAATAGTTCTTTAGTTAGGATTAAGTATAATGATATACTTTGGATTGAAGCTTTGGAGAATTATGTTGTTATCAATACAATAAATGATAAATTTACGATACACTTTACAATGAAGTCAATTGAAAATCAATTGCCTTCAGTAAAATTCAAACGCGTTCATAGATCTTTTATTGTTAATATTAGTAGGATAACAAGTATTGAGGATAATTCAGTTATCATTAAATTGAATGATGTTAAAAAAGTTGTCCCAATTGGTAAGTCTTATAAGGAGAAACTCCTAAATGAGATTAATTTAATGAATAAATAATTTTATTTGAATTTTATTTAAATGTTAACCCTTAGGCAACTATTCCTTAAGCATGTTGCCCAAACATCTGAATCACCTCTTTTGCTTGAAATTGAACGAGCTGAAGGGGTTTATTTATTTGGATCTGATGGGAAACGCTACTTTGATTTAATATCAGGTGTTTCGGTTAGCAATGTTGGTCATTGTCACCCGAGGGTGGTTGAGGCTGTAAATATTCAGACCTCAAAGTATATGCATCTTATGGTTTATGGTGAATACATTCAATACCCACAAGTGAGATTTGCCCAAAAATTAACTTCTATTCTGCCGGAGAAACTTAATAATGTATACTTTGTTAATTCGGGTAGCGAAGCCGTAGAAGGGGCATTAAAACTAGCAAAACGTTACACGGGTCGTTCCGAGTTAATTTCATTTGTTAATGCTTATCATGGCAGTACCCATGGAGCATTAAGTATAATGGGCAATGAAGAACCCAAAAGAGCCTTTAGACCTTTACTTCCAGATATTAAACAAATTAAATATAACTTTTTACCCGATTTAGATTTAATTACAAAAAAAACTGCTTGTGTTATAGTTGAACCTGTTCAGGGTGAGGCGGGTATAATTTTACCTATTGATGGATTTCTAGATAAATTAAGAAAAAAATGTAATGATACAGGTACCCTTTTAATTTTCGATGAAATACAGACTGGCTTTGGACGGACAGGAAAGATGTTTGCATTCGATAAATATGGAGTTATTCCAGATATTCTTCTACTGGCTAAGGCAATGGGTGGTGGCATGCCTCTAGGGGCTTTTATATCATCCCAAGAAATCATGAGTAGTTTGAGCACTAATCCCCCCTTAGGGCATATTACCACATTTGGAGGACACCCAGTTTCTTGTGCTTCAGCAATTGCTGCTTTGGATGTACTAATTGACGAAAAACTAATTGAGGAGGTGGATGAAAAGGCTAAAGTATTCTATGATAAGTTAAGTAAACACCCAAATGTTAAGGGAATTAGGTCTGATGGGCTATTTATGGCAATTGAACTTGGCTCTTTTGAAAGAATTTTGAAATTGATCGGAGTTGCACTAAATAATGGTGTAGTTTTGGATTGGTTTTTGTTTTGTAATACAGCATTTCGAATCTCGCCTCCTTTAAGCATTACTGTTAAGGAGTGTCATGATGCTGCAAATTTGCTCCTAAAGGCATTGGATGAAATTTAAAATTATAAAGTTTACGAATACCTTATTCAATTAATCCCAAAAATTGTAATTGCTGAAAATTATGCCGTTAATTCGAATACTTTTAAGTTCGACAATATTTATATTTATTTCATATAATGTTTATTGTCAGGATGTTAGTAATGTTTCTTTTCGTCAGATTGAGGATAGCGTAAAAATATTAATGGGTCATATTGTAAAGGATGATTCTTTTTCAAAAAAAGAGGAGGCTAATAATAATGTAATTTCACTATTCCGAAATTCGTTGATAAAGGAAGGTGCATTCAGTTACCCTTTTGATTCATTAAAAAATATTGGAAGAATTACATCAAAGGATGGTAAACTAAGAATCTTTACATGGAATCTCCCTTTAGCAGGAGGGTATCAGAGATATTTTGGTTTTATAATGTACAAGAAGAGTAAGGGCAGGACACTTGTATTTGAACTCAATGATAGCCGACAAGCAATAAGTGTACCCATAAAAGAATTATTGGGAAATTCAAGTTGGATGGGTGCTTTGTACTATTCGTTGATTGAGAAGGTTTATAAGGGAAAAACATACTATTTACTGCTTGGATTCGATTTCAATAACATTTTTTCCTCAAAAAAAATAATTGAAGTATTAACGTTTGGCAAGGACTACAAACCAATATTCGGTTCAAATATCTTTAAAGTGGGTGATGATGTTTTATCTAGGGTAGTTTTTGAGTACTCTGCCAGAGTAACAATGACCCTTCGTTATGTTCCAGAATCACAAACTATAGTGTTCGATCATCTATCGCCATCTAGTCCTGATTATGCTGATAACTACCAATTCTATGGTCCAGATTTTACTTTTGACGGTTTCAAATATGAGAAGGGTTACTGGATTTATGTAAGAAATTTAGACATGAGAAATCCCATAAGGGGGTCGATTAAACCACATGAAAGTCCTGAAAAGTTGCCCGAACCTGGATTTTTGTATAAAACTAAAGGTGGTTTACCTATGCAAAAACAAAAGTAGAGAGCATTTTTAATTCGTATATTATTACCTATTCATGAAAAAGTTTAAGCTAAAACCCAAAATTGATACTAATATCTATTTAGTCGATCATGATCCAGCATTTATATTAACCGTGAATAAAAGTATTGACAATACCGAAAAGTATAATATCAGAACTTTTAATTCAGGAGAGAAATTTATCGCGCATTTGAAGGGGCTAAAGTTTAAAAATAACGATATACATATTGTTTTCTTAGGTTATAAGTACTTTGATGAGGGGAGTAATACCCTAATGAATGGAATTGAAATTCTTGAGGCAACAAAAGTTGTTAATAAAGATATTGAAGTAGTTATGCTCACCGGACCAGATGAAGGTTCGTATGGATCCTACGTGATGAAATGTGGCGCATACACGTTTATTCCAAAGAATGAAAACATACATCTACGTATTAATAATATAATAATGGGCATTATAAGCCAAAAAAGGTTGACCCAAAAGCGTAGACGTTTTATTATTTCATTAAAAATTATTATCGGATATATACTTCTCTTTGTTGTAATATGGGTTATCTATAAGATTTTTTTCTACAAACTTTAATCAAACTTGTCAATTTTGCTTTAATTGTGACTAAATGTCAGACTTAAAAGTGTGGCACTAGGTTTGAAATGGCTGGAATTGGATTTTTTGTAAAACTTTAAAATTGATATTGGTATGCAAAAAGGAAAAATTGGTGTAACAACGGAGAACATATTCCCAATCATTAAGAAGTTTCTTTATTCTGATCATGAGATATTTCTTCGCGAAATTATCTCCAACGCTGTTGATGCTACTCAAAAGTTGAAAACATTAGCTTCGGTAGGTGAATATAAAGGAGAACTTGGAGATCTTACAATTAATGTAGAATTAGACAAAGATGCAGGTACAATAAAAATATCTGACAAAGGTATTGGAATGACTGCCGAAGAAATTGAGAAGTATATTAACCAGATTGCTTTCTCAGGTGCTGAGGAATTTCTAGAAAAGTATAAAAATCAAAATAACGCAATAATCGGTCATTTTGGGTTAGGCTTTTACTCATCATTTATGGTTAGTGATAAGGTTGAAATAATTACCAAATCACATAAAGATGATACCAAGGCTGTTCATTGGAAATGTGATGGAACACCTGATTATGACATAGAAGAGATAGACAGAACTGAAAGAGGTACTGATATAATTCTCTATATCAACGATGATTCAAAAGAATTTCTTGAGGAAAGTAGAATCGAAGGCCTTTTGAAGAAATATTGTAGGTATTTACCAATTCCAATTTCTTTTGGAACTGAAAAAGAGTGGAAAGATGGTAAAGAGGTAGATACCAAAAAGGTGAAGATTATTAATGATATTAACCCTCTTTGGACACGCAAACCTGTTGACCTAAAGGATGAGGATTACCAGAAGTTCTATCATGATTTGTACCCAGCGGCAGAAGAACCCTTATTCAATATTCACCTTAATGTTGATTATCCTTTCAATTTAACAGGAATACTTTACTTCCCTAAAATAAAAACCAATTTTGATATCCAGAAGAATAAAATTCAGCTATACTGCAATCAGGTTTATGTGACTGATTCAGTGGAGGGTATTGTTCCTGAATTTTTAACTTTACTTCATGGAGTAATCGATTCTCCTGATATTCCTCTTAATGTATCGCGTAGCTATTTACAGAGTGATTCCAACGTTAAAAAGATTTCGGGTCACATTATGAAAAAAGTTGCAGATAGACTGCAAGATATCTTTAAGAACGATAGACCACAATTCGAGAAGAAGTGGGATGATCTTAAACTTTTCATCACCTATGGTATGATTTCAGATGAGAAGTTCTACGAAAGGGCTGATAAATTTGCATTACTCAAAAATGTTGATGGCAAATACTTCACTTTTGAGGAGTATGAAAAGCTAATTAAAGAAAATCAAATCGATAAAAATAAGACCCTTGTCTACTTATACACAAATGATAAGGAGGAACAGCACAGCTATATTGAAGCAGTTCAAAACAAAGGTTATGATGTCCTCATGATGGACGGGCAACTCGATCCACACTTGATTAATAGCCTTGAAAGTAAACTAAAGGATTCTCGTTTTGTTAGGGTCGATTCTGATGTGGTTGAAAAATTAATTGTTAAGGAAGATCGCAAGGAGGTTAGTTTGTCCGCCGAGGAGCAAAATGATCTCCGTTCAGTTTTTGAGGGGGCTTTACCTGAGAATTCCCACTACTGGGTGTCATTTGAAGAACTTGAGGAGACTGCTAATCCTGTGGTAATCACTCGTTCAGAGTTTATGCGTAGGATGAAGGATATGGCTGCGATGAACGCATCAGCTGGATTTTACGGAAATATGCCAGATAGTTTAAACCTAGTAGTTAACGTTTCGCATCCACTAATTAAAAAGGTAATAAAATCAAAGGGTAAAGAGTTAGGAGCAAAGATAGGTGAGTTGGATACTCAGATTAAACCCATAGAGGCTAATGTTGATGAGTTGAAGAAGAAGACCAAGGATAAAAAAGATGAGGAGATTGCTCAAGCAGATAGAGATTCGCTTTCTGAAGCTGAAAAGCAATTGGATAAGCTAAAGGATGAAAAGAAAGTAATGCTTAAAGGGTTTGGTAAGGACAACAAACTTGTAAAACAGATGATTGACCTTGCACTCCTAGCAAACAACATGCTGAAAGGCGAGGATCTAAGCCGATTTGTTAAGAGAAGTGTAGATTTGATTAAATAAATCTTGAATGATATTAAAAAAGAAAGCCTCGAATTAGTTCGGGGCTTTCTTCATATGAGAGAACTTAAAAATAAATTTAGAAAAACTCCCCAACCTCTTTCTTTAGTTGATCAATAGCCAGTGCTGTTGGATGTTGTTCAAATTCAACCAGAAGTTCAAGAATTTTCTGGCTGAAAACTATTGAAGGTGCTTCGGGATCAACTTTTTCGGCACACACATTTATTAGTTTTATCACATTACCTTTAGCATTACGGGTTAGTTCCCAAACTTCGTTACTCACATATAATTGTTGCGAAAGGTTATGCTCCCACTCAGCCCTGATAGTACTTAAAAGGGATGTATGAAGCATTTGTGCATTCATGCTAGGTTGGTTAATTCTGATAATCATGGATTCAGGCGATATACGTTCAAGAAAAAGCACCAACCTTTCATAAGCCTGAAGCCTAATTGGGGTTGATATCCGCTGGTTGGTAAAAGTCCTTTCCGCTTTACGGCGGTCAGCTTCATCGCGAAGTAGCCTTGCAATGGCTAAGTAACCTGCCAGAAATACAAGTAGGGCAGGAAGAACAATCTTGAGAAGATCTTCTAGTAGCATATTTTTTATTATCTATTGTTTTTCGAAACCGAAGAAAGTGTAATTTTAGCGTTTTAAAGTTACAAAAGATATTAATTGATTTCAAAATCATATTAAACGGTTAAAAAAAATGGAAAAAGTATCAGCAAGATTAGCAGCATTAGCTGAATCGCAAACATTGGCGATGTCACAAAAAAGTAAGGATTTAAAAGCCCAAGGGCATAATGTAATCGACTTAAGCGTTGGTGAACCCGATTTTCACACCCCCGATTTTGTGAAAAATGCTGCAAAGAAAGCAATTGATGATAATTTTTCATTCTACTCCCCTGTACCAGGTTATCGTGATTTGCTCGAAGCCATTTCAGCAAAACTTAAAAGGGAGAATAATCTTGACTATGCGCCTGAACAGATTGTTGTTTCTAATGGTGCAAAGCAGAGTCTCACAAATATCCTATTATGTTTAGTCGATAAGGATGATGAGGTAATTGTTCCTGCTCCATATTGGGTTAGCTACGTAGAATTGGTTAAACTTGCTGAAGGGAAAAGCGTTGTAATTGAAACCAATATCAAGGATAATTTTAAGATCACCATAAAGCAATTAGAGGAAGCAATTACGCCCAAAACTAAGATGCTTATTCTATGCTCACCTTCAAACCCAACTGGTAGTATTTACACCCACGATGAGCTTGTTGCTATATCTAAAGTAATTGAAAAACATCCTAATATATTTGTGATTTCGGATGAAATCTATGAACATATAAACTTTGTTGGAAAACACGAAAGCTTTGCTCAGTTCGAAAGTATTCGTGATAGGGTAATTATTATTAATGGCGTTTCGAAGGGCTATGCAATGACTGGCTGGCGTATTGGCTATTCAGCATCGGCAAAATGGATTGCAAAAGCATGTATTAAGTTGCAAGGTCAAACAACATCAGGTGCCAGTTCTATTGCTCAAAAAGCATCAACTGCTGCTATTAACTCGGATGGCTCTTATCCTGCCGAAATGCGTAAAGGTTTTGAAAAGCGCAGAAACTTTATGGTTGATGCTCTTTCCAAGATCAAGGGTTTTAATACGAATGTACCTCAAGGAGCATTTTATATTTTCCCCGAAATATCTTACTTCTTTGGTAAATCAGATGGAAAAACTACTATCAAGAATTCTGATGATTTTGCAATGTTTTTGTTAAACACTGCGCATGTAGCTCTTGTTCCTGGTAGCGCATTCGGAGCACCTGATTATATTAGATTCTCTTATGCTGCATCGGATGCTCAATTGAAAGATGCTTGTGAAAGGATAGCTAAGGCGGTGGAGTTGTTGAAGTAGAAGTTTGCTTAATCGACAGTTTTTTAATGAGGTTATACTTTTCTAGTTACTAGTTACTAGTATCTGGGTTGTCGGTTTGGTTAAAGTTTTTTATATTAAAATTAATTTTACGGATTAATAAAAAAACGAAAAATCAAATTTAAATAACTTTATAATAGTTTGTATTGTAATGATTTATAAGAGTTATAAAGATCTTGAAATCTACCAATTAGCCTACAAACTTGCAATTGAAGTTCATCGTTTAAGTTTAACTTTACCAAAGTATGAATTATTTGAGCAAGGAAGCCAAATAAGAAGATCTAGTAAAAGTATTAAAGATAACATTGCTGAGGGTTTTGGTAGAAGAAGATACAGGGATGAATTTATTAGGTTTCTAATATTTTCACAATCTTCTTGTGATGAAACAATCTCGCAACTTAATATGATTAGCGATATACATTTTCCCGAAAAACCATTAAATGATTTGATTAATCAATATGAAATTTTGGGGAAACAGATAAATAAATACATTCAATATGTCGAATCTAACTGGAAATAGTTTTTAGCAACCAGCAACTAGCAAAACTAGTAACCAGAGTAACAAGCAACCCAACAATGCTTCAAGAGAAACTGAAAAAATATTTATTGATCGGTATTGCAATAGTCTTTGCGATAATATTGGTTATTGGATATGTCATTTATAACCGAATGTATAGGTCTAATGTTTGCATAACCGAGGATAAGTACCTTTATATAAGGACAGGATCGGATTTTAATACAGTGCTCAAACAATTACAGGATAATAAAATAATTGCTGATATTGAATCATTTATTAAAACATCAGAAAGATACAATTATACTCAGAGAGTTAAATCTGGTCGATATAGGATAAAACCTGGGATGAGTAATAGGGATATAGTAAGAATGCTTATCACTGCAACTCAAGTCCCAACAAAGGTAACCTTCAATAATATTAGAACCCCCGAGCAACTTGCTGGTAAAATATCACATCAAATTGAGGCTGACTCCCTCTCGATTTTGGGTCTTTTCAGAAACCCCGAAACGCTTGTGAAGTATGATTTTAAGAAGAAGTCATTGATCTCTATGTTCATTCCTAATACCTATGAGTTCTATTGGAATACGAGTGCAGAGGCTTTTTTTGATAAAATGAAAAAGGCTTATCTCCAGTTCTGGACTGATGAGCGAAAATCTAAAGCGAAGGAGATTAATCTAACGCCAATAGAGGTTTCAACATTGGCATCGATTATTGAAGAGGAGACTATAAAACAGGATGAGCGACCTAAAATTGCTGGAGTTTATATCAATCGCTTGAAAAAATATATGCCGTTACAGGCAGATCCAACCATAAAATTTGCTTTAAATGATTTCACACTACGAAGGATATGGACAAAGCATTTAGAGGTGAAGTCTCCTTATAATACCTATAAGAATATTGGACTACCACCCGGCCCAATTAATTGTCCCTCAATTTCATCTATTAATGCAGTTTTAAACTACGAAAATCATCAATACCTTTATTTTTGTGCCAAGGATGATTTTTCAGGGTATCATGTTTTTGCAAAAACACTTGTTGAGCATAATCGGAATGCAGAGGCCTATCAAAGGGCGTTGAATAAGGAGAAAATTTTTAAGTGATTTGAAAATTTGACAAAGGAGCAATATGACAATGAAACAATTAAATGTTCTTTAAATTTTCAAATTTCTTAATTTTCAAATTAAACTACATTCACCTCCATCTCCAATTCAACACTAAACTGATCAAGAACCGTTTTTTGGATTTGTTCGGCTAAATTCAATATTTCACTCCCAGTTGCATTCCCGTAATTTACAATAACAAGGGCTTGATCTTTATGAACGCCACAATTGCCAACCTTTTTCCCTTTCCATCCACATTGTTCAATTAGCCAGCCTGCAGGAATTTTAACAGTACTGTCAGATACAGGGTAGGAGGGTGCTTTTTCAAAACTTCTTTTAATTTTCTCAAATGTTTCAATACTAACAACAGGATTTTTAAAGAAACTTCCTGCATTGCCTAATTCTGCTGGATCGGGTAATTTCCTTTTGCGAATATTTATAACTGCTTTCCTAACAGTGTCTACCGTTCTTTCACCAAGTGTGCTGATTTCCTCTTCAATATTACCGTAGTGAGTTACTAGTGTTGGTTTCTTAGAGAGTTTAAAGTTAACATGTGTTATTATAATTTTATTTTTTAGTTCAGTTTTGAAAATGCTATTCCGATAATCGAATTGGCATTCGGAATTATTAAGAGCAATAATTTTCTTTGATGGGATACTAAGCCCTTCAACTTTCACAATTGTATCTTTGGCCTCAACGCCGTAGGCACCAATGTTTTGAATTGGGCTTGCGCCTACATTTCCTGGAATTAAGGAAAGGTTTTCCAATCCACCTAAACCCTTTAAAACGCTCCATTCAACAAGATGATCCCAGTTTACTCCCGCACCAACTTTAACAATAATGCTATCGGTTGCATCTTCAGTAACTTCAATCCCCTTAATTGTAGGGTGTATTACAAGACCATTATAATCTTTAGTAAATAAAACATTACTGCCACCTCCTAGTATAAGAATGGGTAGATTGGAGTATGAAGCATAGTTTAGGGAGAAAGAAATACTGTCCAATGTACTTGCTTCGACAAAGCATTGAGTATTAATATCTAACCCAAAAGAGTTTTTTGATTTTAATGAATAACCCTTTTTAATATCTATCATTTATTTTTTTGCGCAAAGATAAGCAAAGCTGAACAAATCGCTTTGCTTCGGGTTTTATTTCTATATTAGCTTACATTTTAAATTTATGGCTCGAGTAATAATATTTGCTACCACCGATTTAGTTTCGGATCAACGCGTTCATCGTACTGCTCTAACATTAAATCAGGCTGGACATAATGTGCTTTCGGTAGGTCGAAGATTAGAGAAAACCCCTAGAAATATTGAGAGAAAGTATCAGGTTAAACTTTTTGACATGCTTTTTAAGACAGGATTTCTCTTTTATTTCTTTTATAATTTGAGGGTGATTTTTTTTCTGCTGTTTCATAAATTTGATTTGGTTTGTTCAAATGATCTTGATACCCTCCTTGGATGTAGGTTGGGATGCTTAATAAAAAGAAAGCCTATTGTTTATGATAGTCATGAATTTTTCACCGAAACTCCTGAACTCATAGATAGACCATTTACGAGAAGGATTTGGTTAACAATCGAAAAATTGTGTCTGAAAGGAGTTAAGTATTCAAGTACAGTTTCTGAGGGCATTGCGAATGAATATTATAAAAGGTATGGTATTAGAATGGCTATTGTGAGAAATCTGCCTTTTAGAAACGAGAATTTTGGGCATAAGAGTACTAGACCTATTATAATATATCAGGGTGCTTTAAATAAAGGACGAGGCGTGGAACTTGCCATCGAAATGATGAAATACTTATCATGTTACTATTTGATTATAGTTGGAAGCGGTGATTTAGAAATTAAATTTAGAAGACAGGTGATTGATATGAACTTGCTCGATAGGGTTGAATTCAGGGGAAGACTTCCTTACGATAAGTTACACGAGTTGACCTCAAAAGCATGGCTTGGTTTATCTTTGGAGGAAGATTTAGGATTGAGTTATCGGTATGCTTTACCTAATAAATTATTTGATTATATACAAGCTCAGATTGCAGTAATGGTAAGCAATCTGCCTGAGATGTCTAAAGTAGTGAACGAGTATGGTGTTGGCATAGTTGCTTCAACCCGAAATCCCCAAGAGTTAGCCGATTTGGTATTGAATTTTATTGAGAATAAAAAGTTAAGAGAAAAAACTACTGAAAACCTAAATAAGGCCTATAATGTTTTAGTCTGGGAAAATGAAAAACCAATACTATTAGAGTTATACGAAAAGGCTTTGGTTGGCTAGTATTTATTATTACTAACAACTTCATCAAAAGATTTTCTTTTTTTCTCTCTCAACTCATTATCACCAGGATATCCAAGGGTGATAATAAGAATGGGTCTTTTCCTTCTGGGAATATTTAATAATTTCTTAACAGAGGTTTCGTTGAACCATCCAAGAATACAAGTCCCTAATCCTTCTGCTGTTGCTTGAAGGCAAATTTGTGATGCTGTTATTCCAATATCAATTAAAGGAAGGTTTTTGTTTTTCATAAAACTTCCAAAATTGGAATTGAAATTCGCTGATTCTATAACAATTACAATATGGACTGGAGCCTGCTTTGTGAAATGGTTAATTCCAATCACTCTATTTGAGGTAGCATCGGCAATCTTATTCTTTAACTCAGGATTATCAACAACTATAAACTTCCATGGTTGGGCATTACAGGCTGAGGGTGATAATCTGCCTGCTTCAAGAATTCTATCGATCTTTTCTTTTTCAATTACATCCGATTTGTAATTTCTAACGCTCTGTCTATTGTTAATTAACCATTGAAATACTTCACTATAATTATTTGCCATATTCATTCGCTATTTGTTTAAGAATATTAGATTCCACTGTTACTATTCCGCGGCCATTCTGTGCAAGTATAATCATGCTTTTGGCGACATCTTCGGCATTTATACCTTTGTATTTTCTTAATGGGCCAACAAATATAAAACTTAAAACTTTAAACAGAGCAATACTAATTTTTTCTGCAAATCTAAACTCTTTTCTGCTACCTAAAAGCAGCGATGGACGGACAATACCACAGTAATCGAAATTATTTTTTTTAATTTCCTCCTCCATTTGACCTTTAGTTCTGAGGTAGAAATTCTTTGTTGATGGATCTGCTCCAATTGAACTTACTACAACAAAGCGTTTAACCTTTGCTAATTTTGATTGTTTGGCAATTTCCACGACCATTTCATAATCTACTTTTCTGAAAGCCTCCTTTGAACCAGCCTTTTTCATGGTAGTTCCGAGACAAACAAATACATCATCAACCTCATTTGGGATTGAAAATGATTCAGGATTAAAATCGATATGCTCAATTTTATTTGGAAGCGATTCGGGCTTTATGCGAGCATAGGAGTATACCTTACTATAGTTCTCTTGTTGCGAAAGTAGTTGAATCAGATGATTCCCTACTAGTCCTGTGGATCCAAATATTGCTGCAGTTCTCATGATAAGTATTTTTAAACATTATATTACTATTGATTTAACCATTCCTTAAACCCCGAAGTTCTTTCGGAGCTTACAATCACTTCTGTTTCGGGATTTGGCAAGAGTTCAATTTTTACTCTTGATTTGGAGTAGGTGAACATTCCTTTTATTGCCGAGAAATTTACTATAAACTTTCTATTGATTCTATAAAAAATCTTTGGATTTAAAACCTCATCAAGTTTTTCGAGAGTATAGTCAATTGCATATCGATGACCATCTTCTGTAACTAAAAATACCGATTTTTCAAGTGCAATAAAATATGCTATAGCGTTTACCTCAATGGATTTTAGCTTATCGGCAAATTGGACCACAAATCGAAGTTGATAATCTTGTTCAGGCTTTCTCAATGCGAAAAGAAATTTTTCGAGATCGGATGAAGATTTCTCAGTTCGTTGCTCTTTATACTTTTTTAAACTATTTGCAAGTTCATCCTCCTTTATTGGTTTTAGTAGGTAGTCGATACTATTAACTTTGAATGCTTGAATAGCATATTGGTCGTAAGCTGTAGTGAAAATTATAGGACATCTAATTTTAACCTGATCGAATATCTTAAAGCTAGAACCATCTGCAAGATGAATATCCATTAGGATGAGTTCTGGTTCGTTGTTGTTCTTAAGCCATTCAACAGTAGACGATATGCTATCTGTAATAGATAGTATTTGAGATGTGGGTTCAATGGCAGCCATCATCTTTGCTAACCTGCGAGCCGCAGCAATCTCATCTTCAACAATCAACACGTTCATACTACATCGTCAGTATTGGGATTGAAACAGTAAAGTTACTCTCGTTTTCAATTATTTCAACTTTTTTACTTGTAAGGAAGGAGTACCTATCGCATATATTTTTTAACCCAAATTTATTGGACGCTTGCTCTAAATCACGCTTTTGGAAATTGTTACTAACAATAATGGCATTATTGTTAGTAAAAATGCTAATGGTTAATGGTTTATCTTTTGAAATGATATTGTGCTTAATGGCATTTTCAACTAGCATCTGCAATGTTAATGGGGCAACAAAGTTAAATAGTTGATTAGAAGGTATATTGATATTAACTTTTAAATTGTCGCCATATCGGTTTGATTGGAGGTTGAAGAAGGTTTTGATAAGCTCTAATTCTTCTTCAATCGTTATTATCTCTTTATCCTTTAAAAATAGGATATTTCGATAATAATCAGCTGTCTTTTGAACGTAATCAACCGCTATTTTCGGATTCTCCTCAATTAAACTGGCCAAAGTGTTAAGATTGTTGAATAAAAAGTGGGGATTAATTTGACTCTTAAGTGTTTCGTATTGGCTTTTAATATTTTCCTTTTCAAGTTTTTCGGTTTTTGTCAGAGTTTCTTTCCATTGCATGAAAAAGTACCAGCCCTCGTAAATTGATGTGTTGAAAAAAGTGATCATTAGAGTGAAAAAAATTGAAAGGCTAAGATTTTTTTCAAAAGATTCAATTGGATGTATTGCATTTATTATAAAGAAAAATAATCCCACCATAGAGGTGTAAAGGAGAATGGCAATAATCTCAATAATTAAGTGTTTCATTGGATTCTTTTGCCAGGGGAAATTCTCGCCAAGATAGATTACTATTGCCTTAACTCCCAGCCACATTATGAGGGTTGTAATAAGTGAACCCAAAATACTCAGTAGTGATTTTAAAGATAATAATCCTGAATTATACTCATTATAGATAAATGGTGCGACAAAACTTATTGCCAAAATACCAATAATGAATACCCATTTATCTTTAAAAATAGGTTTACTGTTTCCTGTTAAATCGTCCATTAAAATACAAATAAAATAATATGCTAAACTAAAATATTATTCTGTACTGTGTACCATCACAAAACCTAAGAAGTAGAAACCATTATTTAAGAAATGCTCAACTGTTAATTCAATACTATGGTTTTTAGCTGCATCAGTATTGTTGTAAGGAGCCCATAATCCAAAATTTGCTTCTTCGTTAAGAATCGAATAAGATGATTTCTTCTTAACGCCAAGTCCTGCATAATTTGAAACCATGCGAATAGTATCATTTCTGCTTCTAGCGTATTGTTCTGTTTTACTTACCATAGAGAGTTTGTTGAGCGCAGCTGATTTATACGTTTTAGGGCAAAGAGAAAGATATGTAATCTTTTAACAAAATTATTCTGGATGAACTGGGAAAAAATTGGAGTCAGTGAGGGTTTTGAATGGAATTATATAAATATGATTAAATCGGACAATTCGCCTAATAGTACGGATATATCTATATTTAAAAAACAGATATTCTTAAAAGCGTTAAATAACAATATAAGCACGAATCGTGGAAATAAAAAAGTATATAAAATAAATAATGTTTTAGGGATAGTTGTATTGAGTAAAATAATATTTCAATTTTGGTATACATTAATATTCGCTACTATTTTTTAACCTAAAACTAACAAACTATGAAAAAGTTTTTTGCGATTCTATTAATCGCTGGAATGGGAAGTTTCATTATGAACTCCTGCCAGAAATCTTCTGATGTTAAGCTCACTAACAATCAAGAAGTGAGCACTCTCCATTCATTAGGTTGTATCCTTTTACCTGCTGATGAATATGCCAAAATTCCAGTAGCAAAAGATCCTGACGGTATTGTTGTAAAAGCATCTGTTATGTTAAATGTACCTCCTGTAGGTGATCAAGGCGGTGAAGGTTCATGCGTAGCTTTTGGAACAACCTATGCTGGCCGTAGCATTAACTGGCAAGCAGGACATCCAGCATCATGGAGCAACAGCGTAAACATTTTCAGCCCTGAGTATGTTTATAACCAAATTAAAGCCAGTAGTTCTTGCCTATCAGGTTCTTTGGTAAAAACTGGTTTGGATTTGCTAAAATCACAAGGTGTTTGCAGGTGGTCATTAATGCCATATACCGATGCTAGCTGCTCAACATTGCCAAATGCTACTCAAATAGCTGACGCTGCAAACTACAAAATTGCTGGCTATAGCGCAGTTACACGTTCTACCACAGCCATTAAGGCTCAATTGGCTGCTGGTAAGGCAGTTATTGTTGCTGGTAGTGTTAACAGTGCGTTTGAGTATTTAGCTAATGGTGCAGTTCTTACAACCTTCGTAGGCTCTTCATTAGGTGGACATTGCTATTGCGTTGTTGGTTATGATGACACAATTGGTGCTTTTAAGTTCATGAATTCATGGGGAAAAAGTTGGGCATCACAAGGTTTTGGCTGGATTGCATATGGCTATGAAAGAACATGGTGGTCAGAGGCTTATGTTATTAACTAATTTATTAGTAATTATTATTGAAAGGCTCTTCATTATTGAAGAGTCTTTTTTACATTAATTAGATGTCAAAGGAAATGGCATCTTATCTTTTAAAAATCATACAGGATCAACCAGAAAAAAATGAATTCAATAATATGTTTATACGTATATTGTTTTTAGCGCTTTTAATACATGCAATTCATTCAATAAATTTAGAGTTTCTATATTTAGAAATATTTATATTATAAAAGTATCAGAAAGACAACAATAAAGACGGATTTTATAGATAAAATATATATGAAAATAAAAAATGTTTTAAAAATAGTTGCTATAAATAAAAATAAACTCCAATTTTGGTATACGTTAATATTAACTATTATTTTATTTTAACCTAAAACTAACAAAACAATGAAAAAATTTTTTGCGATTCTATTAATCGCTGGAATGGGAAGTTTCGTTATGAACTCCTGCCAGAAGTCAGCTGACGTTAAGTTAAATAACGATCAACAAGTTAGCACACAGCATTCATTAGGTTGCAACCTTTTGCCAGCTGAAGAGTATGCTAAGATTCCAGTAGTAAAAGATCCAGTAGGTTTTGCTTCAAAAACCGTTGTAACCCTAGCTTGCCCTCCAGTAGGCAACCAAGGTGGTGAAGGTTCATGCGTAGCTTGGGGATCAACCTATGCAGCACGTAGTATTTTGTGGCACAAAGATCACGTTGCAGCTTATAGCCAAAGCGTTAACATTTTCAGCCCTGAGTATGTTTACAACCAAATTAAAGCTAGCAGCTCATGTACTTCTGGTTCTTATGTAACCGATGCTTTGAGTTTACTTTACAATCAAGGTGTTTGCAGATGGTCATTAATGCCTTATACCGATGTTAGCTGCTCAACTTTACCAAACGCTACTCAAAAAGCTGATGCTAAACTTTATTGGACTAATAGCTACGGTGCTGTTACCATCTCAACCTCAGCTTTTAAAGCTCAATTGAACGCTGGCTTCCCAATTATCGTTGCTGGCCCAGTAAACAATGCATACATGAATTTAGGTAGTGGTGTAGTTCTTTCTACCTTCTCAGGTTCTTCACTAGGTGGACATTGCCAATGTATTGTTGGTTATGATGACACAAAGAGCGCTTTCAAAGTTATGAACTCATGGGGAACCAGCTGGGGATCAGCAGGTTTTGGCTGGATTAAATACGGCTATGAAACCTCATGGTGGACAGAAGCTTATGTAATGGGTAATTAATATTTAGTGATTTGTAGTAAAAGGGCCCTTCAGCATTGAAGGGCCCTTTTCATATTCCATTAAAGGTAATGGTCTTAAATGAAGAGAGTATTCATTGTAAATACAGGTTGGTTTTCGAGCATGCTGCTAAACTAAATGATTTTAAATTAGATACAGCTTTTAGATTTATTTTTTGATAAATGTCTTTTTAAAATACATTCAGTTATCTGATTGAAATTAAGTAAATTATGAAATACTCGTGTAGTAAAGATTACACAAAGACTCATGAACAGAGCATGGGTATTCCATTAATGTAGACATAATGCTCTATATCAATTACTACAACATCAATTCAAACAATAATTTAATTAAATTTTATTCCGATGAAAAAATATTTTATCATTTTAGCCATTTTGGGATTTGGATGTTTCGTAATGAACTCCTGTCAAAAGTCTTCTGACGTTAATCCTAATAACGATCAACAAATAAAAACTTTGTATTCATTAGGATGCAACCTTTTGCCTGCCGAAGAGTATGCTAAAATCCCTGTAGCAAAAGAAATTGTAGGTATTCCTTTAAAAACTGTTGTAAACCTTGCTTGTCCTCCAGTTGCTAACCAAGGACAAGGCAATTGCATAGGTTGGGGAACTGCTTATGCTGCACGTAGTATTCTATGGCACAAGGATCATGTTGCTCCCTATAGCGCCAGCGTTAACATCTTCAGCCCTTGTTTTGTTAATTACTATAGTGGTGTTTGCACGGGCAGTGCTTATGTATCCACCGCTTTGGGCGTTCTTTACACTAAAGGGGTTTGCAGATTGTCCGTAGGGCCAGCAACCGACTGCACTGTTCCTACTGCCGCTCAAATTGCTGATGCCTTAATATATAAGATTAATAGCTATGGTACTGTTACCCGAACAACTGCTGCTATTAAGGCACAACTAAATGCTGGTTTCCCAGTAATTGTTGCTGGTCCAGTTAATAATGCTTTTTTGAATTACACAAGTGGTGTACTATCCACCTTCTCAGGTTCTTCACTAGGTGGGCATTGCTATTGCCTTGTTGGTTATGATGATACAAAAAGCGCATTTAAATTTATGAACTCATGGGGAACTGCATGGGGTGCCTCTGGTTTTGGCTATATTGCTTATGGTTATGAAACAACTTGGTGGTCAGAAGCCTATGTGATGGGCAATTAATTAGCTCAAGTTGCTAAATACTAGTTACTAATACCTTGTATTTATTTGATATTACTATTGATATAAAATTTCACCTTAACAATTTAAACGCAAAAAGAATTAAATACTGTAAACCATAAAATTAGTGACTTGTAACCAGTAACTAGCACCTTGTGTTATCTGATTAAAATTAAATAGGTTATGAAACATCCATGAAGTAGAGATAGCATAACCCACATGAACAAAATATGGGCGTTCTATTATTTTAGATATAAAACTCTAAATCAATTATTGCAACATCAATGTAAACAATCATTTAATTAAATTTTATTCAGATGAAAAAATATTTTGCCATTTTAACCATTGTGGGAATTGGATGTTTGTATATGACATCCTGCGATAAATCATCGCAAGATGCGATTAATCTTACGGCAAACCAACCACAAACATTAAATGAATATCATTCATTTAACTGTCAATTTCTACCAGCAGCGGAGTATGCTAAAATATCTGTGGCCAAAACCTCTAATGCTGAATTATCAAAAACAATTGTAAACTTAAACGTGCCACCAATTGGTGATCAAGGCACAGGTTCAAGTGCGGCATGGGGAACTACCTATGAGGGGCGTAGTATTGACTGGCAGGCCAACCACCCTGCATCATGGAATCCCAAGGTTAACATATTTAGCCCCGATTATACTGTAAAACTTAATGGTTGCACAAATCCATTATACGTAACCACTGCTTTAAACTTATTAATATCACAAGGTGCTTGTGTAATTGCTTTGGTTACAAACCCTGATTGTGCAGTACCTCCAACCCTTACTCAAATAGCAAATGCCGCTCAGCATAGAATAAATGGGTATAGCACTGTTCCTATTACAACTGCTGCTATTAAGAGTATAATTGCATCTGGAAGACCCGTAATTGTTGCGGGTTCAGTTAATAACGCTTTTTTGTACTATACAAGCGGTGTCCTTACCACCTTTTCAGGTTCTCCCCTGGGTGGACATTGCTATTGCATTGTTGGTTATGATGATACAAAAGGTGCATTCAAATTTATGAACTCATGGGGAACTACATGGGGTATCTCAGGTTTTGGTTATATCGCTTATGGGTATGAATCATCTTGGTGGTCAGAAGCCTACGTAATAAATTAAAATTTTTAATTACAAGAAAGGGGCTGCCCAGGAAATAAAATTAAGTCATATCTGGAAAACCTCAGTAGCATAATAAAGGGTG
>JACABB010000004.1:5657-193055 GCA_013376985.1 Bacteroidales bacterium | reverse complement strand
CTAAGGCAAAATTAAAAAAAGTTCTTAAATAATTTGGAATTTAACACAGTACCTCGTATGTGTTAAAGTTATAATCATGGATGTTTCATATATATCACACTTTGATGCAAATATATGATTTTATTGCCAAAAAGTGAACCTTGCACATATCGCTTCTTTTATGTTTGCCAGCTTATTTATGGGGTTCGCTGAAAGCAATCTACTAGCGGGTAGTCTGTAAAATATTGCTAGCTAAATGGTATTATGCCATTACCAGCTGCTTTTGCAATGGTTAGTTAGCTTTGTTGGTTTTGATCTTGTTTGGCTTAGGGGCAAACTCTGCTAGGTTCTTCGAACTCTATCAGGTTATTCAATTGGGTAAGATCTTCCTTTGCTGTGGTGCTGTGGTGTGTTAGGCTGTGGAATAGTTGAGAGTTGAGAGAGAGGGAATAGTTGAAAGTTGAAAGTGAAAAGTGAAAAGTGAAAAGTTGATAGTGAAGCGACAAGTGGCAAGAGAGGAGTATGAAGACAGCATCACTGCGATACAGCAAAACAGCATCACTGCTTCACAGACCTCTGTCAACTCTCAACTATCTCCTGTCAACTAACTTCATCCCCTATCGCAAAATGCGATAATAACCGGTAACAATCCGATCTTCTATCTCCCGTCTCCTGTCTTCCATCTTCTATCTCCTGTCAACTAACTTCACCCCCTATCGCAAAATGCGATAATAACCGGTAACAATCCGATCTTCTATCTCCCGTCTCCTGTCTTCCATCTTCTATCTCCTGTCAACTATCAACTCTCAACTGACTTCGGTCTTCCCTCTTTTCACTTTTCCCTTTCAACTTTCCACTTTTCCCTTCCCACTTTCCCCATTAATTTCTTACTTTTGTCAGCTATGTTTTAAAAATAATAATCTAGTCAATCTATATGGAAATTCCTGCAAAGTATAACCCTGCCGAGGTTGAAGATAAGTGGTATAAGTATTGGATGGAGAATAAGTTTTTCCGTTCAGTTCCCGATGAGCGCGAACCTTACTGTATTGTAATCCCCCCGCCAAACGTAACTGGCGTGCTGCACATGGGGCATATGCTTAACAATACAATTCAGGATGTGCTTGTCCGCAGGGCTAGGATGACAGGGAAAAATGCTTGCTGGGTTCCTGGGACGGATCATGCATCGATTGCTACCGAGGCTAAGGTTGTTTCGAAGCTAAAAGCGGAGGGGATTGATAAGAATTCTCTTACCCGCGATGAGTTCCTTAAACATGCTTGGGAGTGGAAGGAGAAGCATGGAGGAATTATCCTTGAGCAGCTAAAGAAATTGGGTGCATCATGCGATTGGGAACGCACCAGCTTTACAATGGATGAGAGTTTATCTGCTAGTGTTATAAAGGTTTTTGTTGATTTACATAATAAGGGTCTGATTTACCGTGGCGTTCGGATGGTAAACTGGGATCCACAGGCTAAAACTGCTGTTAGCGATGAGGAGGTAATTTACCGTGAGGTTAATAGTAAGCTCTACTATCTTAAATATTTTATTGATGGTGAGGATGGTTTCGTAACTATTGCTACCACCCGTCCCGAGACAATTCTTGGCGATACTGCCGTTTGCGTTAATCCCAACGATCCACGCTATACCCATTTGAAGGGGAAGAAGGTTATTGTACCGCTTATCAAAAGGAGCGTTCCTATTATTTACGATGAGTACGTTGATATGGAGTTTGGTACAGGAGCATTGAAAGTAACCCCTGCACACGATATCAACGACTATATGCTGGGTGATAAGCACAATCTGGAGACTGTTGATATTTTCAATGATGATGGCACAATGAGCGCAGCCGCTCAGCTATACATCGGTAAGGATAGATTTGAGGTTCGTAAGCTGATTGTTAAAGATTTAGAAGCTGCTGGGAACCTTGCAAAGGTTGATGATTACCAGAATAAAGTTGGCTATTCCGAAAGGACGGATGCCGTTATTGAGCCAAAGCTATCGATGCAATGGTTCTTGAAGATGCAGGATCTCTCTAAACCTGCATTGGATGCGGTAATGAATGGCGATGTTCAGATTTATCCCGCCAAATTCGTGAATACGTATCGGCATTGGATGGAGAATGTAAAGGATTGGTGTCTATCGCGCCAGCTATGGTGGGGACATCGGATTCCAGCATACTACCTACCCGAAGGCGGATACGTAGTTGCCGAAACAGCCGAGGAGGCGCTTGAATTGGCAAAGAAGAAAACGGGAAATCAATCGCTTAAACTATCCGATTTAAGGCAGGAGGGCGATGTTCTCGATACTTGGTTCAGCTCTTGGTTATGGCCTATCTCCGTTTTCGATGGTATTCGTTACCCCGAAAATGCTGATATTAAATACTACTACCCAACAAACGATCTCATCACCGCACCCGAAATTCTTTTCTTCTGGGTTGCAAGGATGATAATTGCAGGGTATGAATATCAAAATGAAAAACCTTTTAAGAATGTTTACCTAACGGGTATTGTTCGCGATTCGCAGAAGCGTAAGATGAGCAAGCAGCTGGGGAATTCTCCAGATCCGCTCGATCTTATTGCCAAGTATGGTGCCGATGGGGTACGGATTGGTATGCTACTCTGCTCCCCAGCAGGTAACGACCTTATGTTTGAGGAGAGTTTACCAGAGCAGGGTCGTAACTTTAGTAATAAGATATGGAATGCTTACCGCTTGGTTAAAGGGTGGGAGGTAGATGATAAGATACCACAACCTATTTCGTCAAAAGCGTCAATTGAGTGGTTCAATAATATTTTAAGCAGGGAGATAGCCCAACTCGACGATCATTTCAATAAATATCGTATCTCCGAAGCGTTGATGGTGGTTTACAAGTTATTCTGGGATGAGTTCTCATCATGGTTACTCGAAATGGTTAAACCTGCCTATCAGCAACCCATCGATGCTAAAACATACTCTGAGCTAGTAGATATTTTTGAGAAGATGCTTTCGCTACTACATCCCTTTATGCCATTTATTACTGAGGAGCTTTGGCAGTATCTAAAAGAGCGAAAACAGGGCGATAGCCTTATGATTAGCCAGATGCCAAATGCTGAGAATTTCGATTCTGGTTTACTTGAGCGTTTTGACCTGATGAAAGAGATTATTGCTGGGGTTCGTACCGTTCGTCAGGAAAAGAACATACCAAACAAGCAATCCCTCAAACTTTTCATTAAAGTTACAGATCAATTTGGTGAAGAGGTTGAGAGTATTGTCTCTAAACTTGCCGGTCTTGAAGGTTTAACTTATACCAACGAGAAGGTTGAGGGTGCTGCATCGTTCATGGTTAAATCGGCTGAATTCTATATTCCACTTGAGGGATTAGTTGATGCCGAAGAAGAAATCGAAAAGCTTAAAGCCGAGCTTGAATACACCAAGGGATTCCTCCAAAGCGTAATGAAGAAGCTAAGCAACGAACGATTTGTTAATAGCGCTCCTGCTCAGGTTGTTGAAATAGAAAAGAATAAACAGGCTGATGCTGAATCGAAGATTAAAGTTATTGAGGAGAGGTTGGCGTTGCTATCGAAATAATAAACCCTAATCCCCAAAGGTCTTTAAGACCTTTGGGGATTTGTTTGGATAAAAAGGGAGAATTTAAAATTCCGAACTTTTTTAAAGTTGGAAATTATCAAAACGATTTAATCTATATAATACTTACAAAACCTTTCAGAATACTCATCTTGAAAGGTTTTTTTACAAATGCCTGTTGCGAAACATTTTTTGTTTTGCTTGGTGATGTAAAGGACTTTTATAGATTTGTAAACTTTTCTTTTAATAAAACAGAATAAAAATGAAAGATTCTGAAATCTCGATGAACCCTAATGAATTGGTTCAGTTTTTAAAGAAACCTGCAGATCAATTTACCAAGGACGACATTATATCTTTTTGCGAGGAGTATGGTATTGAAATGGTTAACTTCCGTTACGTTGCGGAGGATGGGAAGCTAAAGACCTTGAATTTTATTATAAACTCCAAGGAACATCTCGATTCAATCCTTTCTGCTGGAGAACGAGTTGATGGTAGTAGCCTATTCTCATTCATTGAAGCTGGTAGTAGCGATTTGTATGTAATACCTCGTTATAAAACAGCTTTTGTAAACCCTTTTACAGAAGTTCCAACCATTGATATTCTTTGTACTTTCTATACTAATGAGGGAAAACCTCTTGAAAGTTCACCTGAATATGTTCTGAGGAAAGCTCACGATTTATTTAAGAAAGAAACAGGAGCTACTTTTAAAGCACTAGCGGAGCTTGAGTACTATGTTATCAGTGAGAGAGAAGATGCATACCCTGGTGTTGACCAAAAAGGGTATCATTCCTCCGAACCATTTGCAAAATGGGAAGGCCTTAGAAGGGAAGCTCTTGTGCTAATTGCAAAAGCTGGTGGCAAAATCAAGTATGGTCACTCCGAGGTTGGTTGCTTTATGACCGAGGATAAGCTATATGAACAGCACGAAATAGAGTTCCTGCCAACTCCTGCCGAACAAGCTGTTGACCAGTTTGTAATTGCAAAATGGATTGTTAGAATGCTTGGATATCAGTATGGTGTTGATATCAGTATTGCTCCTAAAATTACAGTAGGTAAGGCTGGTAGTGGTCTCCATTTCCATATGATGGCTGAGAAGGATGGTTGTAATCTAATGGTTGAGAATGGCAAGTTAAGCCCAATGGCACGTAAGATGATTGCTGGAATTCTTGACGTTGCAGATGCCCTAACAGCCTTTGGAAACTCAATTCCAATTTCATACTTAAGGCTTGTGCCTCATCAGGAAGCTCCAACGAATATTTGCTGGGGAGATCGTAACCGTTCCGTTGTTATTCGCGTTCCTCTTGGATGGTCGGGTGCTCAGCACATGATTCAAGATGCTAACCCACAGGACTGCAAATGTCAACCAGAAAGCGTTAATAAGCAAACTTTTGAATTCAGAGTTCCCGATGGTTCAGCAGATCCATACCTTTTGGTTGCAGGGCTTATTATTTCATCCTTAAACGGGATCAAACGTCCAGATGCTCTTGAAGTAGCTGAGAAATTGTATGTAGATGTGAATATATTCAAGCCAGAATTCAAGGAGAAATTGGCTTCACTCAAACAGCTTCCTCTTTCTTGCTACGAATCAGCCGAAGCACTTGATGCGAAACGTGCATCGTTTGAAGCTAATGGCATATTCCCAAAAGGTATGATTGATTCTCGAATCAAATATTTAAAGGCTTTTAATGATAAAGGTCTTAGCGAGAAACTTTATGGTAAAAACGACGAAATTGCTAAGCTAGTTCAACAATTCTTACATATTGCATAGAAGAGTCGGATAATATTTTTACTTAGAAAATTAATCCCCAAGGAATACTAAACTCTTTGGGGCTTTTTATTGTTTAAAATTTGTATATAAATTTAAAAAATTCATATCTTGGACAACTTTCGTTTATGATTATGTGGAGAGATAGAGGTGCGGTTATAATTACATCAAACGAATCTATCGTTAGTAGGGCTAAAGAAAATCTGACAACCTTAGGGTTTATCGATTTTACTATTGTTCCAAATGCTGCCAGCATACAAACAGCTAAACCTAGTTCTTCCTTTGAACTTATTGTACTTGAACTCAACGATGAGAGTGATCTGTGGTTATCGGAGACAAAGGGAGCTATTCAAGAATATTTTGGTTTCGCTATACCCATAATTATTTATGCTGCTGAAGGTAGAGCAAAAGAGCTGGTGAAGAAAGGCCTTTTGAGCAATTTTGGCTATATCAATCATTCGTTTACACTTCGCGAGTTGGAGTTATGTCTTGAGGCTTTACCTACGGCAGGGAATTCAGTCAACAAAAATGATTTACAAATAAATATAGGAGGCTTTCAGGCTCTTTTTAATTTATCTCCTAATGGAATTATTATTTGCAGCGAATCAGGTAGAATTATTAATGCTAACAGAATACTTTGCGACCTTTTAGGATATAGTCTTGATGAGTTGCTTTTGATGCAAATTAAAGATTTAGTTCCAAAAGATAAGCATAAACAGGTTGATGTAAACATTCAAAAAGTAATAAACGGAGAAACACTTTATTCCGAAGTACTAAACATTTGCAAGGATGGTAGTAGTAAATACCTCGATATTGTTGAAACTAGAATTATTCTTTCAAATGGAAGGTATGGTATAGTGATTATGTCATCTGATATTACTAAATGGAAAGAAATAAATATAAACCTTTCAGAGTCAGAAGAAAAATATAGAATTCTTGTTGAACAATCAAACGATGGAATTGCATATTCCCAGAATGGTAAACTGATTTTTGGAAACCCTAAAATATTAGAATTAATTGGACTTTCCGCTGATGAATTTATAGGCCAGCCTATAGAAAAGTTTATTTACTCCGATAAGATAGAAGCAATAAAAGACGGATTTGGAAATGGGCAATATGGAGAAAATATCTCTGGTATTTATGAGACATCAATTTTACGTGCCAATGGTAAACCCTTACCTGTTGAGTTTAGTGCAAAAAACGCAAGATTTAAAGGTGAAAACATAACAATTATATTTATTAGGGATATTTCGAAAAGGAAATTAGCAGAAAAGTATTTGAGAGAGAGCGAGGAGAGCTATCGGAGTGTCTTTGATAATGCCAGTGAGGCAATTTATATTCAGGATTTAACGGGAGTATTCCTCGATGTTAACAAAGCGGCCTTAAAACTCTATGGCTATGCAAAATCCGAAATTGTAGGTCATACACCTGAGAAATTGTCAGCACCTGATAAGAATGATCTCGAAGAAACGAAAAAAAGATTGATTAAGGCATTTGAAGGGGAAACCCAGTTCTTTGAATTTTGGGGTAAAGCAAAAAATGGAAGAATTTTTCCTAAGGAGGTATACTTAAATAAGGGACGATATTTTGGTAGCGATGTTGTATTTGCAATGGCTAGAGAGATATCGGACAGGAAAAATGCCGAAGAGATTTTAATTGAAAGTGAAGAGAAATATAGAACTTTAGCTGAGCAAATCCCTGTAGGATTATATCAAGTTACCCTTGATGGTCGTTTTCTATACGCAAACCTCACCCTTGCTAAAATAATTGGATTTAACTCAGTTGCTGAATTGATGCAACATAACTCGAACGAATTTTATCTCATCCCTAATAAAAGATTTGATCAAGCCCAAAGAATAAATAATCAATCGCAACAGATAAGTGAAGAGTTAAAAATAGTTCGCAAGGATGGCAAAAATATTTGGGTTAGAAATAATGGACAAATTACATACGATAAAAAAGGCAAAATCCTATATGTAGCTGGTGTAATCGAGAATATTACCGAGCAAAAAGAAGCCAATGAAGCACTTAGGAATAGCGAGGCTAACCTAAGAGCAACGCTAAACGCTATTCCAGATCAAATATTTAAATTTAGCAAAGATGGTATCTACCTTGACTTGCCAGCAATTGAAAATGAAGATTTTATTATTGGTTTCAACAAAATCATTGGTAAATCCATTTTTGAATTTTTCCCATCCGATTTTTGTAACACCCTACTCTCAAAAATAAACGAATGCTTGGAAACATCAAAACTCCAATCATTTGAATATTCAATAATGGTAAAGGATGAATTAAACTTTTTTGAAGTTCGTTTAGTACCAATTAGAGTGAATGAAGTGCTTTCTTTTTTTAGAAATATTACTGATAAAAAGAAAGCGGAAGAGAAGATTAGAATGCTTGCTCAAACAATTATGAATGTGCAGGAATGTATTTCTATAGAAGATTTGAATAGTAAACTTATATATGTTAACCCCGCTTTTCTTAAGACTTATGGCTATGAAGAAGATGAAGTAATAGGACAACCTATTTCTATAATACAATCACATACTACAGCTAATAATTTGCCAGATATAATACAAGAGGCTACTCTAAAAGGTGGATGGCAAGGTGAATTAATAAACAAGCGGAAGGATGGTAGCGAATTCCCAATATCATTGTCAACCGCTGTAGTCAGAGATGAAAATGGAGAACCATTGGCATTTGTGGGAGTTGCAAATGACATTACCGATCGGAAAGCTAGTGAGCAGGAAGTTATAGCGGCAAAGGAAAAAGCGGAAGAGTCGGACAGGCTTAAAACCTCCTTCCTTGCCAATATGAGTCATGAGATACGTTCTCCAATGAATGCAGTCCTTGGATTTATTAGAATACTTAAAGAGGAAGAAGTCCTTTCTGAGGCGGGGAAGCAATACATTGAACTTATTTCAAACAGCGGGATGCAGCTGATATCAATAATCGAAGATATTATTGATACATCTAAAATTCAAGCCAATCAGCTCAGGTTGAGCATTCAAGAGTTCGATCTTAACGTTCTTCTTGCTGATATCTTTACAGTTTTTAGCACTCAAATTAAGGAGAAACCTACAAAAAGTACTTTACTGCTTCCTCCTGTATTAGGGAATACATCGCCATTTATAATTAACTCGGATGATTTAAGAATCAGGCAGATACTGATCAATCTATTGAGTAATGCAGTGAAGTTTACACCAAAAGGTGTTATTGAGTTCGGGTATTCAATTATTATTGACGACGAAAACCCCTTGATTAAACTTTTTGTTAAGGATACGGGTATTGGTTTGGCACCCGAAAAGCAAGAATTAATCTTTGAAAGATTTCGTCAGGCTGACGATTCCTATACTAGAGTTTATGGGGGATCTGGTCTTGGCTTAGCCATTTCCAAGGGATTAATTGAATTACTTGGAGGTGAAATTTGGGTCGAAAGCGAAGTGGACAAAGGGTCTACATTTTATTTTACTTTGCCTATAAATTGTGTGTTCACAGAAATAAAAGAAAAACTTGATTTAGTTGAAGATATGGGATTGAATAGAGTTAATGGGTTAAATTGGTCTGATAAGACTTTTTTAATTATCGAGGATATCAAAGATATTCAGTTTTACCTTAAAAAGGTGTTTGAAAGAACAGGGGCTAATTTGCTTTTTGCCGACTCTTTAAAAGAAGCCAGACAATTATTTACGGATAATAAAAGAATTGATTTAGTTTTACTCGATATCCGATTACCTGATGGCGATGGCTATGATCTAGCCCTTGAATTCAAAAGTGCAAAACCTGAAATTCCCATTATTGCCCAAACTGCATTTGCAATGTCTGGAGAAAGAGAGAAGAGCGCATCTTATGGATGTGATGATTATATTACAAAACCCATTGACCCAGATCTCTTATTACTAAAAATTCAGAACATTTTTCAGAAGACAAAATAGCTTCTAAAAAGCCAATGGGATTTTCTCGATGAAGTTTATTACGGAGCTAAACGTTCAATAGCCCAATCTCCATTCGCAAAACTATATTGAACTCTATCGTGGAGGCGATTGGGTCTTCCTTGCCAAAACTCAAAAAGAGAAGGGCAAAGAAGATATCCTCCCCAATTAGATGGGCGGTTAATGGTCTTTCCTAAAAAGTTATTTTGAAAATCAACTTGTAATGACTCAATATGTTTTCTGTTTGGTATTATCTGACTTTGCTGAGATGCCCATGCAGCAATTTTACTCCCTTCGGGTCGTGAGTTAAAATAGTTATCACTTTCGGTATCGCTAACTTTGCTTATGGTTCCTTCTATACGCACCTGCCTCTCAAGTTCAGGCCAAAAAAAAACAAGCGAAGCATAAGGGTTTTGATCAAGATCTAGGGCTTTTCGGCTATGATAATTAGTAAAGAATGAGAATCCAGTATTATCGAATTGTTTTAGTAATACAACCCTTGCCGAAGGCTTCCCGTCACGGGTTGATGTAGCAATAATCATAGCGTTAGGTTCAAGAACTTTAGCATTTAATGCTTCGTCGAACCATAAACCAAACTGAGCAAAAGGGTTGCAATCAACTTCCTGCTCATCGAGTTGTTTAAGAGTATAATCCCTTCGAATAGAGGCAATGTTTAGAGTATTCATTCTAATATCGGGCTGCTATCGTTATCTAATTTTTCTTTTGCCGATGTGATTGAAGCGTTCAATTCAAACCCAAGGATTAAGCCGAAGGCGTTAAAATATAACCACAGAAGGAATACAATTAGTCCTCCCAATGATCCGTAGAAAGTATTGTACTGACCAAAATTGTTAACATAGAATGAAAAAGCCAGCGAGGTAAGAATAATTAGTAAAGTTGCTAGCGATGAACCTCCTGAGAAAAATCTAAACCTCTCCCTTTTTGCTGGAGCTAAATAGTAAAGAAATGAGATACAAAAATAAAATAGAGCAATGATAATAAACCATTTACCAATATCTAAAAGGTAATAGGTTAAATTCATTTCAATCCATCCAAGTTTTATAGCCCAGTTCAAAGTCTTTTGCCCGAAAAATATAAGTACTACACCAATCATCACCAGAATTGGTAAAATAAGGGTTAAAACAAGAGCTATGAGATGTTGTTCAAAAAACTTTCTGGTTTCGATAGTATGATATGTAGCATTGAAAGCTTCAATTAATGCATTAACCCCATTGTGACTAAAGAAGAGCGCAGCAAAAAAGCCAAAAGAAAGTAACCCTCCGCTTTTCAATGTCAGAACATCGGTTAAAGTTGATTGAACGGTATGAAAAGCATAATCGGGCATTATACCTTTTATCAACATAAGCAGTTGAACCTGAAAATCTTTTACTGGGATATAAGGGATGAGTGTAAATAGAAAAATTAGAGTTGGAACAATTGCAAGATAAAAGCTAAAAGCAACTGCCGATGCTCGCGTGGTAATTGCCCCATTTACAATTCCTTTGAAAAAAAATTTAATTACGTAATACAAAGGAACCTCATGAAACCCAGGAATGGTAAAACTTTTTGCTTTTTTAATAGCAATTTGGTAGCTGATTTTGAAGAATCTTTTTTGCCTTTGAATAATACTATTGTTTTGCTTAACGCTCATAATAGAATCCTATACTTTCTTTAGATTCATGTCAATACTTTTAATTTGATGTGTTATTGCTCCAACTGAAATAAAATCAACACCGCACTCTGCATAACCCCTAATTGTATCAAGGTTTATACCCCCAGATGATTCCGTTTCGAAACGACCATTAATCATTTTAACGGCTAGTCGGGTATTCTCAAGATTGAAATTATCGAGCATAATTCTTTGAATACCTCCAACAGATAAAGCCCTTTCAACTTCATTCAAATTTCGTGTTTCAACCTCAATTCCAATGTTTTTCCCTGTTTTTAAAAGATAATTTTTTGCTTGAATAATAGCATTTTCAATACTTCCAGCAAAATCAAGATGGTTGTCTTTTAGCATTATCATATCGTAAAGCCCCATGCGATGATTTTCGCCACCACCAATTTTAACCGCAATTTTATCGAATACCCTCATGCCAGGAGTGGTTTTACGAGTATCAAGAATTTTGGCTTTGGTTCCTTCAATCTTTTTTACGTATTCATTGGTTTGCGTTGCAATCCCGCTCATGCGTTGCATCACATTCAGAACTATTCGTTCGGCTTGAAGGAGAGAATGAATTTTGCCCTCTGCGGTAAAAACAAAATCTCCTGGTTTAACGGGTGTGCCATCAATAATAAGAACCTCAAAATCAATATAGATATCTAATTTACGATAAATTCTTTTAGCAATCTCAACCCCAGCAATTATGCCTTGCTGCTTAACCATTAACCGAACCTTTCCCTTTGCTGATTCTGGTATACAAGAAAGTGAAGAGTGATCGCCATCGCCAATATCCTCTGCTATAGCTAAATCAATTAGGCTATCAATTAGAGTATCTTCCATTGTTTGTTAAGGGGATTAATAATTTGAATTATTCGTTAACTCCTTCATCGTTTTGCTCAATCCTAAGCTGATGAATTAAGGTTTGGTTATTCTCCGTTTTCATAAAAAAGGATACTCGAAGGTTACCATTTTTTACAGTTAATGTTCCTATGGCAAAGCTCGATACATCTTTTAAACCTTGATGATTTATAACAAATTTGGTAGGCTTATTCTCTTCAAAAAAATCTTTAAGAAGTATTTCAGCTTGTGATATGCTGTAGAAATTTTCCTTTCCCATAATCTCAAGTTCAACGGTTTCGGTAAAATACTTCGAAAGCTCCTTTGAATTGCCAGTTTGCAGTGCTGTAGATACCTTTTTCATAGCATCTGTTGCGTTCTGACTTTGTGAAAATGCAGATAAAGCGGCAATGCTAAGCACTACTATTATGAGGGGTAGAATTTTATTTTTTATCATCTCTTTATTTTTTATAATCTACTATTGATAACAAAACTTAGACCAAGATAGCAGAACCTATTTGATGGTAAATTTAATTTAGAATTGGCAGAATACCTAATTTTACAACAAATCAGATATCCAAAACTTGTTGTAAATTGCTTAAGCTAAAATTGCTTAAAATTATTTTTATAAGATATCCCAAAAGATTGATTTCCCTTTAATTAAATAAATTGATTGATGAAAATAACCCTAATAGTTGTAGGTAAAATAGACAAAAGGTATATTATTGATGGCTTCGCTGAATATGAGAAAAGGCTATCACATTACTGTAAATTTGAGGTTAAAGTGATACCTGATGTCAAGAATTCTAAAACAATGACATCTGCTATTCAGATGCAAAAGGAAGGGGAACTAATTCTTGCAGCAATTCGTTCATCAGTAGAGGTTATACTTCTTGATGAGAAGGGGAGTGAGTACACATCAGTAGATTTTGCAAGATTTATTGAGAAGAAAACTGTATTGGGATTAAAGGAAATTACATTTGTTATTGGTGGACCATACGGTTTTTCGCCCGATGTAAAGTCAAAGGCTACAGCAATGGTTTCACTATCACAGATGACTTTTTCGCATCAGATAGTTAGGCTAGTTTTTATGGAGCAGCTTTACCGAGCAATGACAATTATTAAAGGAGAGCCATATCATCACGAATAAAATGGATTTTCTTAATTAAAGATATAATATACGGCTTAGTTTTTGATGCAATTAAAGTCCTAAAAAAACAGCTATGAATTATAAATGGTCTCATTCAGCAATCCTTTTCATTGCGGCTATTGGCTTCTTTTTACTTTCGGAATATTCAACATCAATAATATCAGCTCTCTATAATTCAGAACCTAAATTCAAAAGAATTGAAAGAAAAATCCAAAAAGATTTAAATGAAGCAGAACGTTATGCTCAATTTTTCATCGATAAATCTAGCAGATACGGCATTAGCAAGGTTTTTAAAATATATACTGATAGTTTAAGTGATGAACTGGCTAAAAAGAATATTTCAATTCTACTTTTCAGGAACGATAAACTCGTTTTTTGGTCTAATAGTCTTGATTTTAAAACTGCTACAACTAATAAATCAAAATACTTTCTCTGTAATATTCAAAACACATGGTATGTTGGGCAATGGGTTGCTGTAAAGAGCGATAAAGTGCTAGCATTACTCTTGTTAAAACACGAATATCCTTATCAAAACAAATTTTTGGAGAATAGCTATAACCCTAAATTCAACGATTTAAAAGGGTATCTAATTGCGGATAGGAATGATACTAATACTAAGAGTTTAACGCTGAAAGACGGTACAACGATCAATTTAAGGAAAAGTAAGAGTCTTAATAATGAATGGTATAACATTTTAAAATCTATTCTTCAATGGATATCTTTTATATTGTTGCTAGGAGCCGTATTCACTTTTTTCAATCTCCAATATTTTAAGCGTAAACCTTTACTATTTTCACTTATTAGCTCAGGTATAATCATTCTTCTTAGGTTGTTAAGTTTGGAGTTTGGATATCCAAACCGTGGGTTAGGAGCGCTATTTAGCCCAGAGGTGTACGCCCATACAACCTTTAATCCTTCGCTTGGAGATTTTTTAATAAATGCTATCCTTTTCTTTGTTTTAGTAATATTTATTTATAGAAAATTTAGGCTTTCTATTATCTCAGAATCTATTAAGTACAAAAAAATCTATGTAATCATTTTATCTGCTTTGGTTTGGAGTGTTTATATATTAGTCGATACCCTCTTCTCATCGCTTATAATGCATTCTACAATTACTCTCGAAACCTATAGGATTTTTAACCTTTCAATATTTTCTCTGCTGTGCTATGTTGCCATATCTTTTTGGATTGTTTCATCGTTGCTGCTTACAGATTTATGGACAAGCATTTTTAGAAAATGCTTTGATGAATCAACATTAGCTTTAAATGCCCTATTTGGTTTTATAATTGCATATGCTATAGCCATTGTGTTGGGTTTTATGCCAACACTTTACGGATTACTTTGGTCAATCGCTACGTTTGGTTTACTTTTTAGACTTAGATACAGGAATCTTCAAATTTCAACATCATGGTTTTTGGTTTTGCTATGTTTCCTTGCGCTTTACTCTGTTTTATTAGTATCGGATTTTACATTTCGGAAGGATCGAGAAGTGCGAAAGGTTTTAGCTATTAACCTAAGTAACGAGAGGGATCCTGTTGCAGAAACGCTATTTGGTTCGCTTACAAGGAGATTAGAGGCCGATTCCATAATACACCAATATCTGGAGAATATTCAAAAGCATGATATTGAGATGTATGGCTATTTGCAAAACTCATACTTTAATGGATATTTTAAAAAGTATAATTTCCGAGCAACAGTTTGCTACCCAGGATCTGATCTTATAATGGACAATTCTGATCAAAAAGTTGACTGTAATGGCTTTTTCAATGATTTGATAAATGTTTATGGTATAGGTATTCCAGGTACATCGTTCTATTTTTTGAATACTCAAAATGGCCGAATAAACTATGTTGGGTATGCGGAGTGTAAACACAAATCCAGAACATCTAGACTTTATATTGAATTTGATTCCAAGATGAATCTGGAGCAGCTAGGATACCCTGAATTGCTTCTTGAGGAAAAATTTATAAGCAAATCAAAACTTTCGGTTTACTCTACAGCGAAATATCATCAAAATCAGCTTATTGCACAAACTGGTGATTATCCTTATAGGCTCGAAAGTATATTTAAACTTGATTCAACCCAAAAATTTGATTTTACAAATCAGGGTAAATATAACCATCTGGTATACAGAAACGATGATGACGATATTGTTATAATCAGCCGACCCCGAGAAACGTTACTAAATACCACAGCATCATTTGCATACATATTCTTCTTTTTTGGACTAATGCTTATACTCTGGTTTAAACTAGCAATGTTTCCAATAAGAACAAGATCTGAAATATCCAGTTTTAAGTATAGGATAAAAACTGCAATGATCTTAGTCGTTTTTCTCTCGCTTATCCTAGTTGCAACGGTTTCTGTTATATATAGCATTAAAAGCTTTGAGAAAAGGAGTATTGATAATCTTAGCGAGAAATTACTGTCTGTGATGGTTGAGATTGAAAGGGATTACGGGAAAGAAGATCTATTTACCTCATCCAACTACGACTTTCTATCGAATAAGCTATTTCAGTTATCAAATGTTTTTTATTCCGATATTAACCTTTACAGTACTTCAGGTATACTAGTTGGTTCATCTCGTCCCGAAATATTCGAAAGACAATTACAGGGACGAAATATGAATCCAGCAGCTTGGTACGAAATGGCCTACTGCAATACCCAAAAAATTATTCATAAGGAACAGATAGGCAATATGTCCTTTCTTTCGGCGTATGTTCCATTAATTGATCAGAACAGCAATATTATAGGCTACCTTAATTTACCATACTTTACACGTCAAGGCGAGTTTATACTTGAACTCTATTCCATTATTGTTGCAATTATCAATATATATGCGCTAATCACGCTATTTGCTTTCGTTGTGGCAATAATTATATCAAATCAAATTTCTAAGCCATTAGAGTTAATAAGAGAGAAAATACGTAATGTTGATATTTCAGGTCATAATGAACCCATTAAGTACGTTAGCGATGATGAATTGGGTCAGCTTGTGAAGGAGTACAATAGGATGGTTCTTGAGCTTGCTGATAGCGCTGAAAAACTGGCTCGAAGTCAGCGTGAGAGTGCTTGGCGCGAAATGGCAAGACAAATTGCACATGAGATAAAAAACCCTTTAACTCCCATGAAACTTAGCCTTCAGCATTTAATCAAGGTAAAACAGGAGGGGAGAGAGGATTGGGATTTGATGTTTCAGAAGTTTTCCGTTTCCCTTATTGATCAAATAAATAGTTTATCAAATATAGCAACAGAGTTTTCAAACTTTGCTAAGATGCCGGTTTCATCGATTGTTGAGGTGAATATGAATTTGATTATTGATGAGATATTGACCTTATTCTCAGGGTATAACAATATTAAATTCACCTATGTTAATGGGTGTGGTAGCCAGATTACTGTTAATGGAGATAGAGAGCAACTATTCAGAGTTTTTGTTAATCTAATTAAGAATGCCGTTCAATCTATTGATAGGGGAAAGAAGGGGGAGATAAGGATTGAACTATCTTGTAAAGAGAGAAAAATGACTGCAATTATTGAAGATAACGGTAAGGGTATACCAGATGATCTAAGACCAAAACTATTCAGTCCAAACTTTACAACAAAATCAGGAGGTATGGGTCTGGGTTTGGCAATTGTAAAGGGAATTGTTGAGAGTACTGGCGGTAAAATATGGTTTGAAACGGAATTAGGGAAAGGAACAAAGTTTTTTGTTGAATTGCCGTTAAGTTAATTGTTTAATGCCTTCTATGAGGTATCATTGCAGAATGAGGAGTTCTCGCAAAGCCTACAAAGAAAAAACGCTAAGATCGCAAAGTGCTCAAATAATGAATAATATACACTTTGCGAACTTTGCGAAAACTTGGCGTTCTTTGCGTTAAAAAATTGTTTTTAGACACTCTCTTATTTTAAATCAAATTAATAATTCTACAAAGAGTTAGCCGCTATGCGGCTTTTCACTTCTTCCTTTCTAGCGATCTTTTCAAAACAAATTGATTATTAGTTAATTAATAGAATGTAAAAAATCAATTAATTTTCAATTTGGATAACAAGATTATTTTAAAAGCATTTCAAAATCCATACTTAGTGGTTGTTTCTTTTCAAAATCATAAAGCGTTAGCTTACGCATATTGTAGTAAAACTGCCAGAAGTTATTTAGGGTATTGATATATTTTTGTTTTGCTGCATCACGCTCGGTTTGGGCAACGTTTAGGTCTAGTACATCAATCTTACCAATTAAAAACCTCTCTTTGGTAACATTATAGCGACTTTGAGATATAGTATCGGCTTTTGCTGAGAGCATTACCTGATCATCCTGCCTATTATACTGCATAACTTTCAAAAACACATCCTGCTCAAAATCGGTTAATGCCTGTTGAACGGTGGTTTTTGTCACTTCTCTTGCTGATTGTGCCATCTTTACTTTACCCTTACCCAACCCCCAGTCAAGTATTGGGATTGTTAAGCCAACCCTTACTCCCTGTTGATCCAATGGATCTTTATATGCATTATCAAATACATCTGCTTGCTGGGTTAACCCGTATGAAGCGTTAAGGCTAGCACTAAACCCTCTCTGTGATCTTGCCTGTGCCACCCCTTGATCTGCCTCAATTAGCTGACGTTGCAATGCAAGAATTGAAGGGTTGTTCATTTTAGCAAGGGTTAATACCTCATCGTATTTTACTTCCGTTTTAGGTGATGAGGTTGGAATAATCAGCTCAAGATCGTACTCATCGTTTAAACCAAGATAGGATTTAATTTTTGACTTCTTGAGTTGTAAATCAACCTCTGCATCGCTAACATCGCTGCCAGCGTTTAAGTAGCTAAGTTCCATTTGAAGGAGCTCATTCTCAGCAATTGTTCCAATATTATACCTTCCTTTTGCAATCTTGTAAAGAGTATCGGTATTGGCATGGTTTAATTTGGCAGTGCGAAGGTTCTGCTGGGCAAGAATAAGATCGAAGAATAGCCTTGAAGCATCCATGGATACTGATTCAAGCGATTGTAGATAGTTGCGTTTAGCTTCTTCGTACTTTATCGGCTCAATCTTTTTCTCCCATCTCAGCGAATTGAAACCAAAGATAGGTTGTGTGAATCCAATTGAAACAGGAACCGATAAGTATGATGTTTTTCTATTAGATCCCAATAAATCAGTTCGCTCAAGCGATGAGTTTATAAAGATTTTCGCTCCTGTTAATCCAATGTTCTGGTTAAGCGCAAGACCTGCCGATGCAGTATTACTATTATCTCTGGTGTATTGATATGAACCATCGGGATTTTGATATCTTGAAAGAGATCTATTAAAATCAAACAATTTAGATGTCATTGTTAGACTAGGAAGATATTCTGCCTTGTACGTTCTGTATTCCCAGTATGATGCCCTAAACCGATGTTTTGCAAGTATTGCTTGTGGTGATTGATCCTTGGCTAATTGTAAAACCTCATCCAACGTAAGACGATTAATTGGTTTCTGCGAAAACGCTGATGTTGAATTAAGCAGAATTGCAACTATAATAATTATTAACTTCTTCATCTTTAAATGCTTTCTATTCATAACGCAACGATTCAATAGGATCTTTATCGGCAGCTCGTTTAGCTGGCGATAATCCAAAGATTACACCCACCGCAGCGGAAACCCCAAATGCCACTAAAACGGATAGTGGGCTTATTATTGTTAGTATTCCTGCAAAATGGGTAATCAGCTTAGTAAGTATAAAACCCACAATGATTCCAATAAAACCACCAGTTACACTTATAAGAACGGCTTCGGAGAGGAATTGCGCTATTATATCAGCCTTTTTTGCTCCAATAGCCATGCGTGTTCCAATCTCCTTAATACGCTCCATTACCGAGGCGAACATAATATTCATAATACCAATCCCCCCAACAATCAAAGAGATACTGGCAATTGCACCAAGTACAATATTGAAGATATCCTTTGTTCTTTCCTGCTGTTTTAGTAGCAATTCGGGAACAGTGATTTCAAAGTCCTTAACCTCCTCGTGCCTTCGAAGCATCATTCTACTAAGTACTTCGGTTGTTGAGTTGATATCTTGCGTTTCAGCAACCTGAACAATAACCTTATCGAGTTGATGGTAGTTCTTTGGTGCTTGAGATTTTGTATCGCCACCAAATGTAAACATCATTCCACCGCCAAAAAATCTATTTCCTTCTGATACTTTCCTAGAATTAACAAGTGCCCTGTTTTGATATCTTAGCAACATACTTTTGGCAGGTAGATAAACATTATCGTTATAAACATTTACGCCAACATTCTGAAACCCGCTAACTGTTAGCTCTGTTTTTCTTAGAACGCCAATCACCTTTAACCAAATCTGCCCAAACTTTATATATTGTCCAATAGGATCAATCTTGCTAAAGAACTTAGATTTAATATTCCCGCCAATTATACAAACTGGAATTCCATGCTCTTCCTGATAATCGTTGAAGAAGACACCTTTCTCGATGGGAAGATTATATAGATCGAAATAATCGTTCGAAACGCCCATAATCTTTGCAGGAACACGAACACCTTCGTACTGAACGAATGAGTTTAGGCTTATCTCCGGGCTGATTTTTGTGACAGAAGGGATAATTTGCTTAATAGCATCAACATCGGCAAGGGTTAGGCCTGGAGAAAATTTACGCTTTTGTTTATTGCCAGCATCTTCCTGCGATTGCTGCTCATCTGGTGCTTCAAATATAGGAATGATAAGTATGTTATTAACTCCCACCATCTTTATTTGATCAAGAATCTCCTTTTGAGCACCTTTCCCAATAGCCAACATGCTAATTACAGCTGCCACACCGAAAATAATCCCTAACGCTGTAAGAATAGATTTCAGCTTATTAGCCAGTATAGATTCTATGGCAATATTTATATCGTGTACATACCTTTTGTACATGCTGATTGTATTATGTTCATTATAAAATGTTACTAATTAGAGTCTTTCCATAAAGTCAAAAAATTAAATCCAAATTGAATATCGAACAAGGATTAACGATTTTAGATTTTAGAAGATTTCTGAAAACAAACTGATTACGTAAACATCAGAAATCATAAATCGTTGATTCTTGTTCTTAAATCTAAATAATGCTACTTTAAAGACAGACGCTAATTACTTGTTAGTCATCTTCGTTTAGTTAAGCCCGAAGGGCTTGAATTCGAATAGCCTCCGGTAGAACCGGAGGTAATAAATTTATTGGTTAGCAACCCTGAAAGGGTTGAATATTTAACCTTAGAGCCACATTCAACCCTTTCAGGGTTGGATTATTATCCTTTATCAACTCCCCCAATTTCATTGGGGGCTATTCAAATTCAAGTTCTATCGGACTTGCTGCTTAACTAAATGATATTAACTTGTTAATCTTAAAATATATATAAAATTTGATTTGAACAATGAAAGAAAAAATCATAAAAACCCCAAACAGCCCCACAGCAATACAGCAACACAATCCCACAGCATCACAACCTCTCGGCAAAGAACCACTACCTCTTCCCCGGTTTCATCTGCATCTCCTGTTCCGATCTTAATTTCTCCTCATTAAGTTTTTTGTTTTTAATCTTCTCTTTAATAATTGAAATCAGCTCTTTCCCTGCAAGATCAAACGACTCTGCCTTTTCAGGAACCGAAAGGTAAACCTCATCATTACTGCTTAGCCCCTTTTCGATAATGATATAGTTCTCATTCATCTCGCCCGTTACAACAATTTGTTTCTTACCCTTTTTGGTATAAACAAAGCTTAAGCTATCATCGGCATGAATAGCCTCTAACGGTAGCGATTGTACATTCTCATACACATTAGTAATTATCTGATTGCTAGTAGTCATAGATGGCCTAAGGATAGGATCGAATCCGTTAACTCGGATAACTACCTCAAAAACCTTAGCATCCGTATTGGGCAATTGCTCCCCGATATTTGCAACCTCAGTAACCTCTCCGCTATACTTTTTCTCGGGGAAAGCATCTACTCCAACCCTAACAATTTGCCCCTTTTTTATCTTGCTAATATCAATCTCATTCACATAGGTTTTTGAGTTCATTACTGAAAGATCCGGCAGCGTTGCAACTGTTAAATCCCAAGGGCTGATGGTTGACCCAACTTTACGCTTCTGTCCGCTCCACTCACGGTAGTAGATAACCATACCCGGCTTTGGCGCATGTATCACAAACTTATTCATAATGCCCATCATATCTAGTTTTTCGCGCTTTTGCTTTTCAAGGTTGATAGCCACCTCCTTCATCGAAGCCTCGGCCTGATCCCTCTTTAGCGTATAGTTGTACAAAGCCTGAGAGTAGGAACGACCCGATTTATCGAGGTTGATTTGTGCCTGACGCTGTGTGGCTGGCGGTTCATATTTCGATTGATCTACTACAATCTGCTTCTCCTCCATCTCAAACTTAAGATTTACAAGGGAATTCCTAAGTTCACGAAGTGTTAGTGTAGTATCCAGTTGAGTTTTTAGGTAGGCCTGTTGGCTCTTTTCAAGCTCATCCTCAATCTCCTTTAGCCTATTGCTTAATGCCGATCTATCTAGGGTTGCCACATAAGCCCCTGAATCAACAACAGTTCCCTCGGGGATAAGATCTTGAATTTTAACATCCGAAATTCGGAAACTCCTTCCCCTTAGCTCAGTGGGTGCCTCAATATCCTCAGAGTTTTGAGCCTTAAGTTCACCCGTTACAGTGACCAGTACCTCAAAGAGACCATTCGACACCTTTACAAACTGCGGCGCAGCTTTATCCTTTTCCGATGTCCCAAAAACAAAAAATATAACTATTAGAATAACTAGGGCTGCAATAGCAATTATGATTTTCTTTTTCATCGTTAAATAGAGGATATTAAAACGTTTTTCATTTGGATTGATAAAAGTAACATTTGTTTAAAAAATATCATGTTAAAGTTATGTTAAAGTTGGTAAAGCCCATTAAACTATGTAAGTGCTAAAAAAGATTTAAGTGATACTCATTTAACTCCAAAGATCCTCATAGGATCGAAAAGCCCTGAAGTGTTATCGCAGTTTGCGATAGTGGAAATAAAGTTAGAAGACCGAAGATGCTTTAATTTGAAAATTGGGGGATTTGAAGATTTGAAAATTAACCCAATGACCCCACAGCAACACTGCATCACAGCAAAACAGGATTACAACCTTCGACCCCAGCTGCGGCTTTAAGTAAAAAACAAAAATCAATGGGTGGGTGTAGGCAAGTATAACCGTCAAATCGAAAATATAAAAACCAAACGTTGAGCCGGATTTTGAATCCATTCAAATTTAATTTGCTAAATTTGGTTTCACCAATAATCAAATTAATAAAACTACCCGCAACAGAAACTAAATGATATTAATAAACTAATACTGATAATATGGAATTAAAAGAATTTAAAGAGAAAGTTGTAGAAAAATTTTGTGCTACAATAACGGATAAGGTATTTTTAATGATACAAAATGATAGGGAGCTTATGCGAGATTATCTAGATATTATCTCACAGAGTAATTCAGTAGCAAATGTTAATGGTCAAATTGCGAAAGAGATTAAAAATCAATTCAAATTAAAAAATAAGGGCTTGAGAAATAGTAATCCTGAAAGTTTTTTAATTCAATCTTATGAAGAGTTGATTAGTTAAATAAAACCTGCTCATTGTTGTGACTGTCCGAAAAAACTTCACGCAAAGACCTCATAGTTAAATCACAAAGAATAAAAACCTTGGCGTTCTCTGCGAAATGCTTTGCGAACTTTGCGTGAACTATTATGGAGCAACGAAGTTAAATCGTCTTAATCCTCTCCATTATATTCTTAGCCAAATCATTTGCCTTATCCTGACTTCGGCTTTCGGCGTAAATCCTAATAATTGGCTCGGTATTCGATTTCCGCATGTGAACCCAACCATCCTCAAAATCAACCCTAAGTCCATCCTCCGTATTTAAAGGGTAGTCCTTAAAATGTACGGCAAGAGTCTTAAGGATATTATCGGGGTTAATACCTGTTTTGAGTTCAATTTTATTCTTGGAGATAAAATAGTCGGGGTAGGATTTCCTTAGCTCCGAACATTTCATCTTCTTCTTTGCCAGATGGCTTAGGAATAAAGCAATCCCCACCAATGAATCGCGACCATAATGAAGCTCAGGTAGAATTACACCACCATTCCCTTCACCTCCAATAATTGCATTCACAGCCTTCATCTTGGTTACAACATTAACCTCGCCAACGGCAGAAGCGTAATACTCTTTTCCGTATTTATGGGTAACATCACGCAGTGCCGCTGTACTCGATAGGTTCGATACGGTATTCCCTTTTTTGATTGATAGCACATAATCTGCAACCGCAACCAAAGTATACTCCTCACCAAACATTGTCCCATCCTCGTTTACAATTGCTAAACGATCAACATCGGGATCAACAACAAACCCGACATCGGCTTTATGCTTTACCATTGCCTCTGAAATATCATGTAGATGCTCTGGTAGTGGTTCTGGATTATGTGGGAATTCACCTGTTGGATCGGTATAAAGCTCAACAATATCCTTTACACCAAGCGCATTGAGTAATCGTGGAAGAACAATGCCTCCAACAGAGTTTACACAATCAATAGCAACTTTAAAGTTTGCTTTTTCAATCGCTTTACAATCAACCAAATCAAGTTCTATGATCTTATCAATATGCTCATCGATATATGAGTACTCATCAACTAAATCTCCTATAAGATCAATTTCGGGGAAGGTATATGTGCCTTTTTCGGCAATATCGAGTACCTTTTTGCCCTGCTCATCGTTAAGGAATTCTCCTTTGCCATTGAGCAACTTTAGGGCATTCCATTGCCTAGGATTATGGCTGGCAGTAAGTATTAAACCACCATCGGCACCAAGTCCGGTTACAGCCATTTCAACAGTTGGGGTTGTTGCAAGGCCAAGGTTAATCACATCAACCCCACAACCCATAAGCGTACCAACAACAATATTGCTTACCATTTCGCCCGAAATTCTGGCATCGCGACCAACAGCCACCTTACACTTTTTTTGAGGATTCTGCCCTTTAAGCCATTCGGCATAAGCTGCCGTAAACCTTACGATATCGATTGGGGTGAGGCTGTCGGATACATTACCGCCAATAGTTCCTCTAATTCCTGAGATAGATTTGATAAGTGTCATTTTATTGCTATTTCATAATTTGCTAGCAAAGTTTGGGAAAAGATTTTGTTTTTCCAAAGCAAAAGGATTATTAAGATTTAATAAACGCAAAGTTCGCAAAGGTTTTCGCAAAGTTCACGAAGTATTAAGTTCAGAATATCTTTCTCTGCGCCCTTTGCGTACCCTTTGCGCCTTTGCGGTTAAAAACAGTTTAACTCCTTATTTCGACCTGACGTTATTTTAATACCTTTGCCACTACAAAAAATAGATTCATGATTAAGGCTGAAAATATTGTAAAATCGTTTGGGAATCTTACAGTACTTAAGGGCGTTACCGTTGAACTCCCCGAAAAAAAAGTAATTGCAATTGTTGGCCCTAGCGGTGCTGGGAAAACAACGTTGCTCCAAATACTAGGAACTTTGAGTCACCCCGATTCAGGGACTCTTATCATCAATGGCGAAGATGTTTTTAGTTTAAAAGATAAAGGAATTGCACGTTTCAGAAATCAGCATATTGGTTTTGTATTCCAATTTCATCATCTATTGCCCGAATTTACTGCAATTGAGAATGTTTGCATGCCTGCACTTATTGCAAAGGTTAGCTATGCTGATGCTCAAAAGAAAGCCAAAGAGCTATTAGATTTTTTGGGATTAAACCATAGATTTGACCATAAACCTGCCGAATTATCGGGAGGTGAGCAACAGCGTGTTGCAGTTGCAAGAGCCTTAATAAATAATCCATTGGTTGTTTTTGCCGATGAACCCTCGGGAAACCTCGATTCACAGAATAAAGAAGATCTGCATAATTTATTTTTCACTTTGCGTGATAAAATGGGTCAAACCTTTGTAATAGTTACACACGATCGTGATTTAGCCCAAATGGCTGACTTACAACTCACCATGAATGATGGACGTTTTGTGTAATGAAATCTTCTTTGGATAAATATCAACTTAAAGAATTTCTTGAGGAGAAGTACAAGCAGTATGCAGTTCCAAGTTTCATAAACGACGATCCATCCCAATTTCCCCATCGATTCTCAAAAAAGGAAGATATTGAAATTGCAGGAATTCTTGCGGCTACCATTTCCTGGGGAAATAGGAAGATGATAGTTGGCAGCATGGATCGGTTAATGCAAAAAATGGGCGATTCGCCTTATGAATTTGTGGTTAACTATAGTAAACGGGATGATCATCTTCTGGATAAATTTGTACACAGAACCTTTAATGGGGCGGATTGTATTCACTACATCAAGAGTTTAAAGCATATCTACACTCAGGCAGGGGGATTACAAAAGGTGTTTTCCGATGGTTATCAATCCGAGCAGAACATAAAGGGTGCAATAAAAGAATTTAGGAAACAATTCGTTGATTGTGAAACTCCGGCGCATACCTTGGTTCATGTTGCAAATGTTGAAAAGGGATCGGCATGTAAGCGGATTAATATGTTTTTGCGTTGGATGGTTCGCCCGTCCTCCGAAGGGATTGATTTTGGATTATGGAACAACATTCCTGCTTCTGCTTTGATGATGCCATTGGATACTCATTCTGGAAGGGTTTCAAGAGCACTGGGATTGTTGAATCGTAAGCAGAGCGATTGGAAAGCAGTTGAGGAGCTAACCTCCTTTCTACGTGAACTCGATCCTAATGATCCTGTTAAATTTGATTACGCCCTTTTTGGTCTGGGGGTATACGAAAAGTTTGGTCAGTAGGTGTTGTTTATAAAATCTGAAATTTGAGCAAATTGAATTTCTAACAATAGTTCAATATTCTTTTTGGTGAATTTTTGTGACTTGGTGATTTTGTGGCTTTTAATGTTTTTTAGCCACCAAAACTCAAAAGCACCAAATTACACCAAGTTGGAAATTTAAAAATATTGGTTTAAAATTTATCGAACTTTACAATCTAATTAACGTGAGTTCGATGTAAGTATAATATATTGATTATCAGTTTAACATTAGATTGTTGCTTTGTCATGCTGAGCGGAGTGAAATCCGAAGGATTCGCTGAAAGCAACCATCTGGACTTTAAATAATTAGATCCTTCGCTTCGCTCAGGATGACACGGGTTTTATTTTACAATTCATCATTATTAAGAAAGAGGATTGAAATTCTTAGAACATACTGTTTCTTGTCATGCTGAACGGAGTGAAATCCAGAGGATTCGCTGAAAGCAACCATCTAAGTTCCTTCGCTCCGCTCAGGATGACAGGGGGAGATTCTTCGTTTCGCTCATGATGAAGCCTTACATCAAGCTGACGTTAGTTAAAGCTACTTTAAATTAAGACTCTTATTTATGGGAAAGAATTACTTTCGTTTTAAGCAATTTATTATTAAGCAGGAGGGTGCTGCAATGAAAGTGGGCACCGATGGAGTTCTGCTTGGAGCATGGGCTGATTTAGAAAATGTCCATACCGTTTTGGATGTTGGAACTGGCTCTGGCGTGATCGCTTTAATGATTGCCCAACGCAGCGAAGCCAACATTCAAGCCGTTGAAATAGATGAATCATCGGCACAGCAAGCTAAGGGTAATTTTGATGCATCGAAATGGGCTGATAGGCTAGGAGTGGAGGCCATCTCTTTTCAGGATTTTGCTAAAAAACACTCATCAAAGTTTGATTTAATTGTATCGAATCCACCCTATTTCAGCAAATCGCTTAAGCCAAATACCCCTGAAAGAACACTCACACGGCATACCGAACAACTTTCAAATGTGGATATGCTCGAAGGCATTAAAAATCTGCTTTCACCTGATGGAAGATTTTGTGCTATCTTTCCATATACCGAGGGTAATATTTTTATAGCAGAAGCTGCTAACTACGGTCTTTTTTGTAACAAAAAACTATACGTTAAGACAAAGCCTAACAACCCAATCATTCGGATATTATTAGACTTTTCGTTTACTAAAAAGAGGCTGATTGAAGATACTTTATCAATCCACACATCGGAAGGGGAATATACTGAAGATTATAAGAAGTTAACGGCTGAATTCTACTTAGCGTTTTAAATATAAAAGACTACCAAAAATAGCATTAACCGCAAAGTATTAAAAGGTTTCGCAAAGCTCGCAAAGAAGTAATGTGTTATTTATTAAATATTTGCGTTCTTTGCGTTTTTCTTTGCGCTCTTTGCGGTTAATTGATTTCTGGGTAACCTTTAAAAGAATACCATTTGCTCTAAAGAGCCTCTTCCTCCTCAATAAACTTCACTCCATACGCTTCAAGTTCCTTTAGTATTGGAAGGTAAAGATTAGGTTTGGTAGGAATAACAACGCCCTTATCTTTTATCTCGTCTGTTAGTAACAATTTAACGGCAATTGCAAGCGGAGTTCCAACGGTTATTGACATAGCAGTATGAACGGTATCTTTACCAATGATTACCATGGATGATTTTTTCCTGAACTTCTTACCGTTTAGCTCGTAATCGAATATGTGTTGCATTACAATCATATCCTTATCGTTAGATCCTAGGAATAATTTTTCCTCAAGAATCTTCTGTAATACCTGAGCAGGACTAGCATTTGGTAGACCTATTTTTTTATCCTCGAATATTCCTAGCCATTTCAATTTTTCGAAAACAACAGGATCATTAGCTTCTGCAACCTCTTTCTTTATTTTTTCTTCAACAGATAGCTTTGAATCATAGGCAAGGAAACTATTGATAAAACTCCTATTCGTTAAATTCTCACTTTCTGGAATTTTATAGGTATCATCAGTTGCACCCAGCTGAACAAAAACATTCCAAGCCTTGCAATATCCAGCCTTGCGTAATGTACCTCTGATTAGGGTTTGAATATCATTCAAATCGTAAACCTTTCTATAGCTGAGAGAGTCCCTATTTGGATACATCTCAAAATCGCCATAGTTTAGAACAGAAAACGTTCTGGCGCGACTGTATAAACGATGATATGGAATAAATTTATACTGCCCATTCTCTATGAATTGAGCAACGCCCTGCCCTGCAAGCACTACATTGCGAGGATTCCATGTAAATTTATAGTTCCAAGGATTATTATCACTTTCAGGAGCAATAAGTCCACCTGTATTGCTTATAAAACCTAGGATTTTGCCTCCCTTACCCTTGATTTCATCAATCACTTTCATTGCCGACATGTGATCGATTCCCGGATCAACACCAAGCTCATTAAGAATGGTTAATCCTTTCTGCTTAACCTCTGCATCCAGTGTTCTCATTGCATCCGAAACGTATGAAGCGGTAGCCATAAGTTTACCCTGGCTAACACACTCCTTAGCAACCGCTGGGTGCATAAATGCGGGTAGCATGGAAACAACGATATCAGCCCAAGCAACCTCATCCTTTAGCTGCTTTTGATCGTTAATATCGAATAGAACAGCAATTCCCTTTGGGTGATTGTTAACCTTTTTCTTGGCACTTTCTAATGACAGATCACCAACTTTAACTGTCCAATCCAACGCCGTAGCATTATCAAGAAGATATTTAATTAGGTCCGAAGAGGATAATCCTGCACCTATAACAAAGATTTTTTTCATGTTATTTAAATTTTGAAGCTGCTAAGCTAAGAAAAGTATCACTTCAAAAAAATGATTTTTATCTTCAAATCTAAAACTGCTTGGATTTCTTTAGGATGAAACTGGAGGAGAATTCGGCTTAAATGGTGTTTGCATAATAATCGCAAATTGCGATTATTTGGCAATTATTTGGTTGATGCTGCTTAATGCTAACCTATTAATATGAAAGTGTGGAATGAGTAAACTAAAGGGCAGTATTTGAAAGGCAAACACAACTCCTTTATGATTCTAATATCAATTATTTAAAATCAAATTTATATTTTGCCTAATGCCAATTTTTTAATTAAACACTGAACTTCGTTTAAATAAATTTTGATAAACGTATTGGAAACAATCAAATTTATTGTATAATTTTATAATGATAAATTAAACGTACAATTTAGTAAAGTTGTGCGTTTTTATTTTGAGTAAAAAATTGAAATAAATTTTGCTTTAAATAGTAAGAAACTACTAATTTAAAAAACATAAACCTTTTAAGAACATGAAAAAAATTACAATTCTCCTCGCTTTAATGGCATTAAGCACTTTTGGATTAAAAGCACAAACAACTTGGACACCCAGTGGAAATAATATTTATAATCCTAATACGGGGAATGTTGGGATTGGGACAACAACGCCTAATGCAAAACTAGATGTAAATGGTTCTATTGGTGGAACCTCATTACTTCTTCAAGGCAGTAATGGTGCATTTATAGGAGATGGCACTTCAAAGGTTTGGATAGGTAATTCTGGTGGAACAAATTACATTGAGAGTGGAAATAATGCATGGACAAGTAGTCCATTATTATATTTTACTGGATATGGTGCTAGCTCTGGAACATTTGCGTTTAAAGGCAATGTTGGTATTGGAACAACAACACCTATGAAAACATTACATATTGCTAAAAATGTTGCAAACGGAGTTGGTGCATCCCTGCTTTTACAGAATGAAAATTACGCCACCAATAACGGAGCTGAAACCGAAATAGTACTAAGCCATTTAACGGATAGTGGTAGCCCTTATAGATTTGCAAAAATACATACCGTTGGAGCAGACACTTATGGTACGGTTGATCGATTATCTTTTGGAATTGCAGGAAGTAGCACTACTTATGCCGATATTTTAACAATTAAATATACAGGCAACGTCGGTATCGGCACCACCTCCCCACAATACAAACTCTCAGTTAAAGGCACCATTGGTTGCGGGGAAGTAAAAGTTGAAGATGTTTCATCTTGGGCCGACTTCGTTTTCCACCCAACCTACAAGCTGCGCACTCTTGGTGAGGTTGAGCAGTTTATTAAAACCAACAACCACCTGCCAGAAATTCCTACTGAAAGTGAAGTTAAGCAGAATGGTATTGGTCTTGGTGAGATGAATGCTAAACTGCTACAAAAAATTGAGGAGTTAACGCTGTATATGATTGAACAGCAGAAGCAGACGAGCGAACAACAAAAGCAAATGTTGGAGCAGCAAAAGCAGATTAACGAGCTTAAGGAACTGAATAATGTGCTTGTTAAAGAAGTTCAAAATATCAAGAAATAAATATTCAATAAAATGAATACAATAGCTAAAAGTATACTGTTAATGCTAGTTGTAACGCTTAGCGTTACAACTAAGGCTCAACTCTTTAATGCCACCTACACCTACGATGCCAACGGCAATCGTGTTTCTGCTAAGGTGATTTACCTATCTCAATCACCTTCCAACCCCAATCCAAAGATTGATGATCAACTTCCCATTGACCCACAAACTACGTTAAAGATTAATATATTCCCCAACCCTACCAAAGGGTTGCTGCGAGTAGAACTTAGCGGGGTAACCAATGAACAGATTAGCGCACCAAGTAACGCCATTAGAGTATGGGATACACAAGGGAAACTTCTGATAGCCATAAGCCCAATAAGCACCTCCAATACCGTTGACCTATCTGGCTACAACGATGGTACCTATATCATGCAGCTCTTCTTTGCGGGTAAAATGAGGAGTTTTAAAATTGTGAAGGGCTAATTTACCCAATGTAAAGTATATTAAATGAATAATCTAAAAATAATGAAAAGAGTAACTCTAATACTCATAATTATAGGGATAATGGGGAGGCTATTTGCACAGAACTGCGATCTAACCCCAAATTCAATCGTTATTAATAATCTTTGTTCTTCATTGCAAAGTACTCTAAATACTGGTGATGCAACTCTAAGCGCACGCGATAAAATCACGCTCCAACCCGGATTCCATATCACTCCAACAAACCTGAGTGGGCATAAATTCACTGCTAAGATTGACCACACGTTGGCCAACCAAACCAATAGTTACGAGTCTACATCAGTAAATGGAACTGTTCCTGCGCTCGATAAGAGCAACTGCATCCCTGGTACCATAGGCGGTAGCATTGATGTAAGTCCAAGCGGAGCAGCAACATACCAGCTACCCATACAGGTTTCGCCCGGCTCACATGGAATGCAACCCAACCTAAGTATTGTTTATAGCAGTCAGGGAGGGAATGGATTACTCGGGTGGGGGTGGAATCTAGGAGGAATATCAACCATCTCAAGGGTTAATAAATCAAACTACTATGATGGAGTTTCTGATATATATAATTTAAACAATACAGACGCACTAGTATTAGATGGAATAAGGCTAATTAATACATCAACCGATCCACAAAACCCAGCAAACACCTATTACCCAGCAAATAATCCATATACAAGAGTGGTTTTAACGAGTAATTATTTTACTGTTACAACCCAAGACGGCATGGTTATGGAGTATGGGAAAGAGGATAATTCTAAAGGGAGCCTTTATGGAACACCTATTACTTGGGCAATAAATCGTGTAACAGATCCTGATGGTAATTATATTCGATTCATCTATACATATAATACTTTAACGGATAATAATAGAATAAGCGAAATAAAGTACACGGGTAATAGTACATCAGGAAAAGAACCGTATAATAGTATTAAGTTCTACTACGACCTAAGAGAAGATGTTAACATAAGGTATGCATCAAATTCTACCTCCAAATTAACTCAGGATGTATTACTTACAGGAATAAAAGTTTTCAGTGAAGGATCCTTATCAAAAACCTATAACTTCAGCTATTTTTTTAATCAGGTTAGCAAGTTATCTCAAGTATCGCTTACAGCAGATGGTAAAAATTTTAACCCAACTTATATTCGGTGGGGTGCTACCAATAGCTATGCAACAACTGTATCAAGTTTACCACCCAATACTACCACCGAATTATGGGGTACTAATTCACAAAGCGAACTGCTTTTTGGTGATATCAATGGTGATGGCAGAACTGATATAGCAAGGGTTGATTTTACCAATAGAGTTATTAAGGTTGGCATTGCACTAGAGTCTGGCGGTTACACAATTCAAACCATTAATCTTCCCGTCGATCATACTACTGGTGATTCTCAAAACTATCAAGAGTATAAATACCAAGAATTAGACACCAAATTAGCTGATTATAATAACGATGGGAAGGTTGAGATAATATTTCATTATCGCTATGATTATAAAATGGTTTTAAATGGTGTCACAACTAAATCTGTGTGGGATAATGTGACTGTTTATAATTTCACAGGCATTGACTTTGAGAATTCTACCCCATACTCTGTATCTCAAACTGTCGATACTCCCTTTAGAACCAAGTTCTACTATGCTGATATTAATAATGATGGGATAACAGAAACCCTAATGGTTAAGGATAATAGTTTGATAAGTTGTACAGGAGTCACAATTCCAACATCAATAAGTGGTATTGACGACATTCAGGTTATTGATTACGATAATGATGGTCAACTTGAAGTAATGGTTTTGACGGCCTTTAGTTCGAATATATATAAATGTATCAATTCATCATTAACCCTAGTACCTTCTTATAATTTGTATCCAGTGTCAGGGAAAATTTATACTGCTAATTTTAATGGCGATAATACAACTGACAAAATATATGTGTATTTAGATAATAATGATACACCTACATGGAGTGCAGATTTTGGAGGTGCTTTTAATAACATTACACTACCATCTGAAATAACAGGAACAGATCCAACATCCAATTATCAAATATGTATTGCTGATATAAATCAGGATGGCCGGGATGAACTTATTTTCGCAAAGAATAGTACCATCTATATTTATGCTATTGATAATAGCTGCACCTCATTTGAGTTGATACATAGCATTGAAACAGACACTTTGGGCACTAGCAAAAATTATTTAAATGTGGTAGATCTTAATGGTGATGGTCAGCTAGAAATTGTATATGGAACAAACTCTTCCACTCTGCCCTTTAGGTACATCACCTTTAACAATAGTTTGTCCACAGGGCGATATGTTAATTCAATAACTGATGGTATGGGAAACACCACAACGATTACCTATAAAAATTATACGGATAATCGTCTTTTTACCACATCGTTTCCTAAACCTGCATACCCGCTAATTCTAAACAGAGGCCCTTTCAGGGTAGTAGATAACGTTACAACCGTTAATGGAGCAAACACAACGGCAAATGTTACCTATTCCTACGCCGGTGGCTACATCCATTGTACCGGGCAAGGTTTCCTAGGTTTTAAAAATATTTCATGGGCAAACTCAGTAAACAACATATCAACAACAAGTAACTTTAGCTATTTAATTGCCGATGCAAACAATGTAAACTACTATTATACCTATCTTAGTAGCCAAAATACTAGTAAAGGGAGCACTCAACTATCATCGGTAACAAACACCATGTTAGCAAAGAATTCGAGTTCGGGAAAAAAATCATTTTACCCAATAACCAACTACTCTCAAACAGTAAACGCCTTGGAAGGTACCACATCAACCACAACTCTCGATAGCTTTGATGAAACAAAGGGTAGAGTAACCAAGCAAACCGTAAGTAACCTTAATGGCTGGTCTTTCGAAAAATCTTATGCATTTGAGGATGTTGCAACAGGCAAAAGCCGGCTAACAGGCATTACAACCAAAAGGACAAGGCCAGAAGGAGGTAGCTACACATCAACAGAAACGCTTGCCTATTCCAATAGTAGTTTTCCTTTCCGATTAACATCGCAAAGTGCGATGGGAACAACAACAGAATTCCAAGACTTTGATGAATACGGGAATCCAAAAACAATCAAGGTTGGAACTAGAACTAATAGCACTACCTATGACAGCTATGGCCGATTTGTTGCTACTTCCACTGATGCCGCTGGCAATACCTCTACCTATAAGTTTCGCTCCGCAGATGGCGCAAAACTACAAGAAGTGGATCCAAACTCAAACCAAACAATTTACTCCTATACAGTAGGCAGCAATTCCCTCACTGGTACAATTAACCAGCCCAACGGGACTACAGCTACTACTGTTCTCAACTGGGAAACCCAAACGGGTATCCTTTACAAAATTACCAGTAGTATTACAAATGGTAATGTAGTAACTACCTACTACAATGCACTAGGGCAGAAAGTATTGGTTAATTCTAAAGGGTTTGGAGGAGGAAATATTAATACATCTTATGAATACTACTCCGATGGAACGCTTAAATCAGAGGAAACTACTGGCCACGCCAAGGTTAACTACACCTACTATAATACGGATGGAAGACTCCATACCGTTAGCAATGGAACTACAATAAACCTGAATTACTTATACGATGGCAAAAAAACAACTATTCAGGATCTTATTGCAGGTGTTAGCAAGGAGGAGACCCACGATGATGTAGGCAATGTTACACAGGTTAAGAAATCAACCGACATTGTTGATTATTACTATCAACCCTCAGGCAAATTGGATAGTATCTCCGCCAACGGTTCTATCACAAGAATGACCTATGATCAAACAACCCTTAACCAGCTTACGCTGAACGATCCAGATGCTGGGTTAACCTCTTATGCCTATAACTCCTATGGTCAATTAACATCACAAACGGATGCTAAATTGAACACCATAGTTTTAGAATACGACGAAACCCTAGGCGGCCTACTTAAGTATAAAAAGAAGGGAACAGAAACACTGGAGGAGTATCAGTACTATACCGATAATGGACGTAAGGGGTTGCTAAAGAAAACGATACGGGGTAATGTGTCTGAAACTTACGACTATGACAATCTATATCGCAATACGAAGGTTACCTCGGAGGGAAGCGGAACCCCGCTAATTACTCAGTACGAGTACGGCACCACTGGCCTACTAACCCATACCGAATACCCTACTGGCCTTAAAGTAGAGTATGCGTATGATACGTATGGCTACCTGACCGATATTTACGATGATGCTAACAAAACAACACCAATATGGCATGGGACTTCGGTGAACTCGGCTCAGCAGTGGACAGAGTTTCACCTAGGCAATGGACTTATAACCAAATGGAGCTACAATACCAACAATATGCTTCAGACCATTAAAACGGGTACAAGCGGAAACGAAACCAGCGTCCAGAACCTTGGGTATACCTTTAATGCGCAGGGGCAGCTTACCCAGAGAACTGACAATTCATTAAGCGAAAGTTTTAGCTACGACGATGATGGAAACAAGCTAAATCGCCTAACATCATCTACAGTTAGCGGCAAGAGCCCTTTTACTACCAACTACTTTGCCAATGGGAACATTCAAAGCACCTCACTAACGGGGGCGTACACCTACAACGAAACTCAGGGAAAGCCCCATGCCGTTAGCTATGTAGATTCGCTTGCAAGCGGAATGCAAAAATCCCCATCGATTAACACCATCAATACTTTTACTTATGACAACAAGCTATTGACGATGGACAACGGCAAGTATAAGAACGAATTTTTATATGGCCCATCGGGAAATCGTTTTAAAGTTGATCACTACGAGAATGGAATTAAAGATTACTCCAAAATTTATGTAGGTAGTTCCGAATTTTTGTTTGATGGTTCAGGAAATGCTACCTCATCACGTACCTTTATTGGAGCACCAACTGGGATTTGCGCCGTTTGGGAAAAGGTGGGATCGGCCAGTGGTGCGTTGCACTACATCCATACCGATAATCAGGGTTCTTGGCTAAAAATTACCAGCTCCAGCGGTGCGGTTGAAAATACCTATAGCTACGATGCTTGGGGGCGGCCCCGCAACCCGAGTACGTGGGAGCTACTACCAATCAGCACCTCAAATGCCTTGGGAAATCTCAACGCCATGCAGCCCCGTTTCGACCGTGGCTACACGGGTCATGAGCACATGTGCGGCTTCGGCTTAATAAACATGAACGGTAGGCTCTACGACCCCTACCTACAACGTTTCCTTAGCCCCGACCCATTTGTACAAAGCCCTGGTAACGCACAGAACTATAACCGTTACAGCTACTGTTTGAATAACCCGTTGATGTACACTGACCCTAGTGGAAATTTTCAAGTACCTATTTATAACTGGACCTATCAGGATTTATCCGATCCGGGCAGTGGCGGCGGTGTTCCTATATGGTATAACTCCGGTTGGACAATTGGGATAAATAGTAATATGGGAGGGAGTATTCCCGGAAGTCAAGGATACCGTGAATCAGATGGCAAATATTATGATAATGCAACAGGAAAACAGGTCGATTATTCAACTGTACAAACAAATTGGGTAGAAAAAAAGAGTATTACTTATAATACCTCCAATGCTACCTCTGAAAATGTTCAACTATTAATTGAATTATTACTTGATGGAAATTCATTACGACCAGTTCAGGCTTATGGAAATAACTGGGTTCAATATGGATATAAAAATAACTGGTACAGCCTCATTTATGGCATTAATATCACTAATGCTGAAGTAAACTCTGTATTTGGGGATCGTTTAAATCCAGCAACGATTGGTCATAATCTTTTAGGATTAACTTATCCTGGAGGAAACAATCCTCGTACATATTCAGGAAAATACTCTTATTCTTACGTGCCATCAAATGTGTCTGAATACCCTGCCATTGGACACGATAGAAGATATGATAATTTAGGTACTAAAGGACTTAAAGATCTCTTAACTGACACCCGAGCAATTAGTGCTGATTTTCGATTTGTAATAGAAGAACTAAGTATTGCCTCTTGTCCTTATTTTGACCCAACATCAAGAATTGATGCGGCCTTATTAGGTTATGGGTTAGGACTAATGGCTGTTCCAAAAACTTTATTTCAATTAGCAAAGCCTTACGGTTTAATTGAAATCATTATGTGGGATAAGGTTAGTAGTGCTGGAGTTACAAATGTGCCAAGTAGTGATAATCATTAAAAATCTAATTATGAGAAAAATAATTAATTGTGTAATAGGGATGATAACTATAACATTAATATGTGCCATCTCTTGTAATTTTTCATCTGGGAGTTATCCCAATGCTGAAATATATGAATTTAAAATCAATGAATCAGAAATTATTTCTATCATTGAAAGGTTTAAGAAAAACAATCCAGATTACTGTGTCCCAGAGCAAACTCAGTTAAAAGATGGGAAAAGTGATGATAGAAATGACCATTGGTATCATATCTATTTTTATTATAAAGATAAGAATTGGATTATTTATACTTGGGTTAGACAAACCAGTAAAGACATGACTTCTTTTGCTTTCGTGTCAATTAATGAAGGGCTAAATTTGGGTAACTGGAAGGATATAAACAAAGATTATTCAAGTAAAGAAAATAAATTACAAAAGGAATTGTTTGAACAAAGGATTTTAAATGAAATTAAGAAGCAGATAAAATAAGAGAAAGCAACAAAGCCCCCGTTAAGCTGAGGCTACTTGAAGAAGTTCGGCTAAGGTTCCCCCCCGTTAAGCTGAGGCTATTTAAAGAAGTTCGGCTAAGGTTTTACCCATAGCCGTCAAGTTAAGGGTTTAAGCATAGTATTAATGGGGGTTATAGCATGCTAATAGCAAATTTCAAAACGACGTTTGCTCATATTGTTGATGCTACCCCGTTAAGTTGAGGCTATTTAAAGAAATTCGGCCCCGTTATGCTGAGGCTACATGAAGAAGTTCGGCTAAGGTTCTACCTTAGTCGAACATATCTTTTCAGGCTACAGCCTGATAGGATAGAGCCGACTTAGGCACAGCCTAAGCCGAACGAAGGGGGATTAAGTGTTGGAACGGGAGCTGCAAATACTGTTATTGGTGAAATATATAATCTACCTCCTGATTTACCAAACTATGATCCTATTGACAATCTAGGCTACAATTTAGGTGCTAATGGGATGGGGCTCATAATTACCCTTTGGAAGTCTTTTTAACTTGTTTTTAAGATTATAAATTAAATAGAAGACAATAATGAAAAAATTTGAAAAGCAATACATAAGAAATAACTACTGGAAAATTTTGTTGTTTTTTATCTTCTTTGCTTTATTAATCGTTATATACCTGAAAATAGGTGGCACAGGATTTAGAACAAGAGCTGCAGGTGACTCCCCGCTAGCGCGGATTTAGCAAAGCGTAATCCGTGCTAAAACAATACAAGAAGCAAACAGTAAACCCAGCCGTAAAAGGTTGGGTTTACTATTTATGGGCATTTGTAATGCCAACATTAAGGCGTTAGCCTTAAAAACCTTGTTCTATTTACTTATGTTGCACCTGAGTATTGTTTAAGTAATATTTGTTACCTTCGTACAAATGTTCTTTGATATACACGCCCCGCTTCGACCGTGGCTACACGGGTCACGAACACATGTGCGGTTTCGGCTTAATAAACATGAACGGTAGGCTCTACGACCCCTACCTACAACGCTTCCTAAGCCCCGACCCATTCGTTCAAAGCCCCGGTAACGCTCAGAACTACAACCGTTACAGCTACTGTTTGAATAATCCGCTGATGTATACTGACCCGAGTGGAAATTTTCAGGTACCTATTTATAACTGGAACTATCAGGATTTATCCGATCCGGGCAGTGGCGGCGGTGTTCCTATTTGGTATAACTCTGGCTGGACGGTTGGGATAAATAGTAATATGGGAAGTATATCTGGTATAAGAATGCCAACCCTAGAGGAGAGAGGTATGGGCAAATCAACTGGCTACAGTGTAAATGTTCATTATGGGGATGATGCATTCAGAGTGGGTGTTGCCTACAATAATTACTTTAACTCTTGGAAAAACACGGCTGCAGGAAGTTATTTAGTTGCTTGTAGTGCTTATGCTACAGGTGTAAGTGCTGATGTATATGCTAAACTTGCTAACTCGACTTGTTCAATTGATGGTGTATATTCGAATCCTAAACCCAACGTGGGTATAGGAGAAAAAATTGAGAATTTCTTCAACGGTCTGACAGATATGGTCAACAACATCGCAGATGGCAACTTTATCCCTTTGTTAATAGCGATCTCCGATGGTGGCCCGATGGCGTTAATTGCCCCAGTTGGAGAAATTGGTGCAATTGAAGAAATGGGATCGCTTATAAATATTACAAATCAAGATGCTAGTAAAATTAATATAATTTGTAATAGTGGTACTGCAAGTGAATTTTATAAAGTATTAAACCCCCTATGGGACGGAACAATGCCAGAAGTTGGATATGAAGGCTTTAAAGCTGCAAACGGTAATAGAGTTTGGATCTATCCAGCAGAATTGAGCAACCAAGGACAGGCTACAATTAAAATTGTAAGTCCGTCTGGGTACAAGATAATATTTAGATTTCCAGATGGTTTTTAAATTTCAAAATATGAAAACAAAAGATTTTGTTTTTGATAAAAAGTATGATAATTACTTCCTTTTTCTAGACAATGAGATTGTCATTAATAATGTTTTTTATAAACGGTTAAAATCGTTTTCTTCAAAAAATAATGGGACTGAGTTAGTTGTAGATTTAATTAATTTAAGAGAGAATACCCTTTACAAGGGTAGAAACATTTTTAAAGTTCCAAATTCCTCACCTCATACATTGGAAATCCTATCTCATGAGTTTATTGATGAGAAGAAGACTTATGAAGATATGTTGTTTGAATTTTTAATTTACGACAACACAAATGAATGGGCAATTTATTGTCATATTGGGAATGATTATGGTATAGGGGGTTGTAGCGATTTGCTTTATAACTCTTTCATTGAAGAATTAAACCCCTACAAAAACATTTCTTTTGAAGGTAAAATAAAAGAAATAGAAGAATCTTTCATTGATGAAAGCAAGAAAGATAAATTTATTAGTAATTTGCTTTCCACCTACAACTTCAAGCTAAAATAAAGTTTGAAATCGCAAAACTCGCCTTCTAACAGTAGGCGGGTTTTTGTATTTTACAGGGCAAGCTGCTGCTTCGCTTGGTAATGAACGCATCAATCAACGTTTTAATAACGCTCTTATCGGTATCGGGCATCTTCCCCCGTTAAGCTGAGGTTACTTGAAGAAGTTCGGCTAAGGTTCTACCTTAGTCGAACATATCTTTTCAGGCTACAGCCTGATAGGATAGAGCCGCCTTAAGCACAACTTGTCCCGCTGATAAGCGGAAGCCTAAGCCCAACGAAGCAAACCATAAGCAAAATAATCGCATTTTGCGATAATAGTACGAAAAGTGAGCTGTGCTTTGGTTGTTACAACAGATCTCACAATACATTTATAATGAGACTTTTCAAAGAAGTTCGGCTAAGATTCTAACTTAGTCGAACATATCTTTACAGGCTACAACCTGATAGGATAGAACTGACTTACGCAAGCAGACTAAACCCAATAAAGCAAACCATAAGTAAAATAATCGCATTTTGCGATAATAATACGGAAAGATAGCTGCGCCTTGTGTTATATCAGACATGCCTTGGTTGAATTCGCAAAAAAACGTTCGGTTATCAAAACATAATCTATGCTGTAGTGATGCATCAACCATAAACCCAACTGTAAGAAGTTGGGTCTATGATTCATAGGCATTCGCACTACCAGTATTAAAGTATTAGCCTTAAAAAAACTTCATGCAGTCCAAAAAATGCATATTTTACTGAAAATCACCAAACTCAAGCTCAAATAAAAATTAGACGTTAATACATAAATTATTAATTATCAAGTTGTAAACTATAAAATATAGAATGTTTCTATCAATAAAATTTTTTATTCATTATATTATTTTATAAAAATAAAATTTACATTGACGAGTTTGAAATTACTAACCAAAAAACCTAATTATGAAGAAATTTTTTACTCTAAAATGGTTGGTTGCTCTGGTTCTAATATCGGTTCTTTCTCTTGTAACCGATAATATTACAAGCAACTTAACACCATCAACCAAAAGAGGGAATGATGCAGAAAGAGCCATTCAATTCTGCCCTGCATACCCTGGGTTAATTAAAGCAAAAAATCCAGATGGAACCGCAATCTCCTTCTACTTAAAGGGCGATGAGGTTTTGCACTGGCAAGTTACACCCGATGGCTATACCCTGTTGGAGAACGAAAAGGGTTACTATTGCTATGCTACACAGGATGCCAAGGGTAATTTAATTCCATCTACAGTTATAGCTACCGATGCTAAATCAAAATCGGGTTTATCAATACTTAAAAACCTTGCATTTAGTAAAAGTCAAATTAGCGAAGCTCTAAAAACTCGCGATGAGCTATTTCATCCAATAGCATCAGTTAAAACTACTGGTTCAAAAACTAAAGGTTTTACAACTGGTACTCGTAAAGTATTAGTTCTTTTAATTGATTTTAAAGATCGTCCATTTGCCCATTCACGTCAGGAATACGATGATTTAATGAATAAGCCTGGTTACAATGGCACAGGAAGCTTTAAAGATTACTACAAAGCAGTTTCTTATGGTCAGTTAACCTGCGAAACTACAGTAAAAGGGCCTTATCATGCCAATGGAACTATTGCAAAGTATGGCGCAAATATCAATGGAAATAAATATACTAATGCCAAACTTTTAGTTCAGGAGGCCGTTGATGCTGCCCATTTAGACGGTGTAAACTTTGCAGATTACGATAACGATGGCGATGGCTATGTTGATGCAGTTATTGTTGTACATTCCAATAATGATGAAGCACAGGGCGCAGGTTCAAATGCAATATGGTCGCACCAAAGCGCATTGCGTTATAGCAACATGCAGCGTAGCTACGACGGGGTAACAATAGATATGTATAACATCGACCCAGGGGTTACCGGTGCAACTGGTGATGCTATGGGAACAATCGGCGTTTTTTGCCATGAGTTTGGTCATGCACTGGGTTTACCCGATACTTATGATATTGATTATTCAGGAGCTTTAACTCCAGGTAACTGGGATGTTATGGATAATGGTAGCTATAACAATGGAAGCAGAACACCTGCTTACCACAACCCTTGGGCAAGAGTTAAACTAGGCTGGATTGTACCTAGTGTTAAATCCAATCCTGCAACGGGATTAACATTAGCCGATTGTAGTACAAGCAAAGACTTAATCCGAGTTAATACTCAAACAAAAGGTGAATATTATCTTCTGGAAAATCGTCAGCAAACAGGCTATAATCAGTATGTATATGGTCATGGAATGTTGGTTTGGCGAATTGATAGTACCTACATTTCAACAGCAGGTAACGGCGTGAATAATGCTGTTGATCATCAGGGCGTTGCAATAGTTAGAGCTAATGGTGTAGCATCAAATAGCGGTGCAAACACATTCCCTGGAACTGCTAGTATCACCTCCTTTACCGATGAAACTACTCCATCGATGAAAGCTTACGATGGAAGAAGAGTGTACAAACCTATCACCAATATTCAGGAAACCACAGGAACTATTAGTTTTGATTTTGTGCAAAATATTCCAGCTGCGGATGCTAGTGTTACTGCCATTATTAACCCCAAGTCAAGTTTATTTAATGCTGGAGCCGTTAATGTAACAGCAAAAATTAAAAATTTTGGTTCGGCGGCTGTTTCTAACTTTCCAGTTTCTTACAAGTTAGATGCTGAAACTCCTGTTACAGAAACTTATACAAACACAGTAGATCCTGGAGCAGAAGTTGAATTTACGTTTGCAACTCAGCTTAATATTCCTGTAGGGGATCATACCCTAGAGATATCTACTGCTGTTGCAGGTGATGTTATAGCTGATAATGATAAAGCAGTTAAAACTTTTAGTATAGTTGCTTCTGCACTACCAATTCCATTCTCAGAAGATTTTGAAGGAGCCACTTTCCCTCCAACTTCTTGGAAAATAATTAACCCTGATGTACCAGCAGGCGTATGGGTTCAAAAAACTTCAATAGGCATTAATGGTACATCAACTAAATCCGCCTTTATCGATTATTGGGATAATGCGGGAACAAAAGATATGCTTTTAACCCCTGCAATCGATTTAAAAGGCACTAGCGCACCCGCTTTAACTTTCAACTATGCTTACCATAAAACCAATTCCGATGGATTAGCTATTCAGATTAGTACCGATTTTGGCGAAACATATACTACAGTTTGGCAAAAATTTGGCGATGATCTGGCTACAGTGCCAAGTACTGCATTATATGATAACTTTACACCAACGGCTGGGAATCAATGGAAAACTGTTAACATTGAATTAGACCAATTTATTGGTAAAGAGATTATTATTTCTTTTACTGGATTGTCAGCTTTTGGCGATAATATATATATTGATGATGTTAAAGTATCAGAATCTACTTGTACGCCACCTACATCCGCTAAGAGTTTCTCTGTTACAAACCTTACAAAAAATTCTGGCACAATAAATTGGGTAAGAGGTAATGGAACAGGTGTTATTGTACTCCAACGTATTGGTCAAAATGTTGATGGAGTTCCTCAAAATTCTACAACCTACAATGTTGGCGATATGATTGGTAGTTCAAAGGTAATTTTTGTAGGTGATGCAACCAATAAGAGTTTAACTGGCCTTATACCTGCTACTACCTATAATTATGCTGTTTATGAAGCATCTAGCACCAATTGTTATTCATTAAGCCCACTTAATGGAAGTTTAACTACATTGGGATTAGCCTCGGTAAATACTGTTACAATTCGCGATATCCAAGCTACTTCTGCAACCATCACAGGTAATGTGACCAGTGTAGGTCAAGCACCAGTTACTGAAAGAGGTATTTGCTATAGTATAGATAACAGTACCCTTGGTGTTGATTTTGATCATGTTGCTTGCCAAAGCGGTACAGGAGAATTTGGAGCATCAATTACTAATTTACAACCTGCCTCGCCATATTATGCTGTAGCTTATGCTAAAAATATGTATGGCGTTGCTTATGGGAACATAATAACTTTTTACACTTCAGGGGGTTGTAACTACCTGAACTATCTACCTGCTAGTGTTCAAAAGGGTCTTGGTGCTTATACCGATTTAGGAACCAATGGAACTGAAATTGCATTAGATAATACTGATAATGCAAATTCACTTCCTATTGACATTGGTTTTACTTTCAAATTTAATTGTTTGACTTTTGATAAGTTCATTTTGAATACCAACGGTTTTATTAAACTTGGCACAATGAATCCTTCAAGAGCAAATTTATTTCAGGATCCTCTAACTTATGGTGTAAATGATGGACTCTTTTCAACTGATTACAGAGATGATTATTTAATTTCACCATTCCAATACGATCTGATTGGTACTGCCACTGCTTCTTATAAAGTATTTACATCTGGCACTGCACCGAATAGAATTACTACTATTCAGTTCAAAAACTTGAAAGATAATGTTGATACTATAAATGGAGCACCCGTTCAGTATAATACTATTGAGTTCCAGATTAAACTTTATGAAACTACCAATGTTATAGATTTTGTTTATGGTACTTTTGTAAAATCTGCTAATGGTGCGCAATATCGATACGGACAAGTTGGTATTAAAGGTGGTGGCTATGCCAATGAAAACCAGATTACCATAAATAAAGGTTCTGCTACAGCATGGTCAGGAGCTGTTGGTATTGGTAACTATGGGAACACAGGTACGTTTAGCTGTAAAAATACTGTACTTCCTACCGCTGGTTTGATATATAGGTTTAACCCTATACCAGAGGCTTTAGATAAAGATATTTCAGTTGCAGATGTTTATGCTCTAACCAATCTTCCTACTGATATAGGTATGCCTCAAACCGTTTCAGCTGATATTAAAAATGTTGGGGTAAATGACATGACAAATATTACTGTAGGTCTTGAGGTTACTGGAAGTAATACCTTTACTGCAACTCCAATTGTTATTCCAAGCCTTTCCGCAGGAAGTACAAAGAGGATAACATTCCCTGCTTTCACAACCAATACAATTGGTACAAATAGTATTAAAGTACTGATTACTGCCGCAGGGGACTTGAATTCAGCTAATGATTCTAAAACTGTAACTCAAACTGTTTCTACTAATACATATTCTTATGCTGTTGGAAGCACTGCATCATCTGCATATTCAACACCTTATATTGCAGCAGTTAAATATCATACATCAGGAACTCGAATTGTAAAAACAGTAACAGCATATATTTATAATCATGCTAATAATTCAGGAAAATCAACAAAAGCCTATGTTCTTGATGCAAATGGAGCTATTATTGGTGAATCTGCTGCTGTAACCTTTACATTGGGTGCTTGGAACACATTTGTAATTACTACTCCACCAACAGTTTCTAATACAGATTTTTATGTAGGTATTAATGCTACTGCTGTTGGTTCTAGTTATCCGGCAGCAGTACAGGCAATTAATGCTGTTAATACAGGTGTTAATGTAGTTATCCCAGTTGCTGGAGGTACTCCTGCTGATTTTGCTAATCCTTACCGCTTTATGATTACTGCGGTAATTGATGTTCCTACGGTAACTGATAAACCAGTAGTAATTACTGGTACTGAAGTAACACACCCAACAAATACCGATGCCGTTGTTAATGGTTCAGTTACCGACGATAAAGGATCTCCTATTACAGAACGCGGTTTCTATTGGAGTACCGCTACTCCAGTTAGTACAGCAGATACTAAAATTACTTCTTCTACTATTGGAGTAGGAAATATGTCTGCAACCATTGCTGGGCTAACTGCAGGTAATACCTATTATGTGGTTGCTTATGCTACCAATGCTAACGGTACAACCTTGGGTAATGAAATTAGTTTTGTGAAAAAATCATCACAAACTATAACTTTTGGCAGTCTAACTGCAATGGCTTATGAAGATGCTGATGTAGCCCTTACTGCAACAGCCTCTTCCTCATTACCTGTTTCATATATAAGTGATAATACAAATATTGCAACCATTGTCGAAACACCTGCAAGTTCAGGTAATTTCTTTATTCATGTTGTAGGTGTTGGTACTTGCAATATTAAGGCTTCGCAAGCAGGAAATGGAACTTATGCTACTGCTATGGATGTTACTCAATCGTTGGTTGTTAGTAAAAAAACTATTACAGTAACCATTCCGAATTTAAGTAGGTCGTATAACTACAATCCACAGGTAGTTGTTCCAGCGCCAGCTACATATAAGTATGTAATTACTTACAACGGTAGCCCTTATGCTCCAGTTGATGCAGCTTCTTATACTGTGGTAGCTACTATTGATGAAACAAATTACCAAGGAACTGCTACAGAGACTCTTGTTGTTGATAAAGTAAATTCAGAAATTACATTCAATTCAATTCCTGTAAAGAAATTGAGTGATGAGGATTTCTTCCCTGATGTAATGTCTTCCTCTGGATTAGATATTTCGCTAGCAAGTGATAACTCAAGTGTTGCTACTATAGTTGGTGGGAATATTCATATTGTTGGAGAGGGAAAATCGAAAATTACAGCTTCCTCAACAGGAAACATTAATTTTAATGCTCCAGAATCAAAAGATCAGATTTTATTGGTAGATCAAACTAAACCAGTAATAACACTCACTGGCGCAGCATCTGTTGATATAACTTACGGTTCATCCTATACCGATCTTGGTGCTACAGCTACAGATAATGTTGATGGTACTATTACCTCAAGTATAGTTGTAACAGGTACCGTAACAAATACAAGCCCTGTTGGCGCTTATACTATTCATTATAATGTAACTGATGAAGCAGGTAATGCAGCAATTGAGGTAACTCGTACTGTTAATGTATTAAAAGCTCCATTAACCATTACTGCTGATGATCAATCAAAGGTTTATGGAACAGTTAATCCAACTTTAACATTCCAGTATAGCGGTTTTGTAAATGGTGAAACAGCTTCTGTTCTAACAACTGCACCTACTGCCAACACAACAATTGATGCAACAACCGTTGTTGGAGTATATACTGATGCTATTACAGTTGCTGGTGGTGTTGATGAAAATTATTCCTTTAGCTATGTTGCAGGTGATTTTACTATTACAAAGGCAACTGCTACAATTAACATCACAAACACCACCCAAACCTATGATGGTACAGCAAAACCAGTTACTACCGCTACTACTCCAGTAGGTTTGACAGTTAATGTAACCTACGATGGCTCAGCAATTGCTCCAACCAATGCTGGTACTTACGCTGTTGTGGCTACTATTAATGACGCTAATTATCAGGGAGTTCAGGATGGTTCATTGACTATCGGCAAAGCTTCTGCTACTGTTGATATCACCAATACAACCTACACCTATGATGGTACAGCAAAATCAGTTACTACGGTTACAACTCCAGTAGGTTTAACAGTTAATGTAACCTACGATGGTTCAGCAACTGCTCCAACCAATGCAGGTACTTATGCTGTTGTGGCTACCATTAATGATGCTAACCATCAGGGAACTCAAAACGGTTCATTAACCATAAGTAAGGCTACGGCTACCGTTACAATTACCAATACCACTCAGGTTTATAACGGTACAGCAAAAACAGTTACTGTTACAACAGTTCCTGCAAACCTTAACTATACTGTTACCTACAATGGTTCTGCTACAGCACCAACCAATCCTGGTAACTATGCAGTTGTTGTTACAATTAATGAACCTAACTATCAGGGAACTCAAAATGCTACACTTCAAATTACCCCAGGTGTTGGTGTTGATCCTAACGATTTGAACTCTGTCAGGATTTATTCTAATGCTAAGGATGTTTTTGTAGAAATCCCTGTACTTGAAGGAACTGCTCAACTTTGCATTTTCAACATACTTGGAGCACAAGTTCATTCAACGGTTAATTTAATTCAAGGATTGAATAAAATTGAAGGAAACTTTATCTCAGGCACATACATCATTAAAGTAGTGGCAGGGAAAAAGGTTTACACCCAAAAGGTTATCCTTAAATAGTAACAATCACTAACAACCTGCAAAAATCAGGTTTAGATTTATAAGGTTAAGGCTACTCTCAATGGGTAGCCTTCCTTTTTTGTTGTTATCCCATTGATAGTTAATAAATCTATTCCAATAGATTTGCAATCGATAATACGGCTCTCATATATCATTATCGGGCTTACATCAAAAATGGGTAAACTAGTTTGGTAATGGAATGCTTTTTATTTCCTATTTTTACCTAGATAAGAGCATTTGAATACTATGAAAAAAATTTACCCCTACAGCATCCTTTTACTTATTACAATTGCCTTTATTCCAAGCAATTCTAAAAGTCAAGAAAAAAATAATTTTGAAAAAACTTTTTTGAAGGAGACTAGTGAATCTCAAAACAGGTCGTCAAATAAGTTTAAAAATTTAACAAAACTAAGTTTCTACCCAGATACATTACCTACTTGGTTTTTTACACCACCACAGGGCGGGATGAATTGTATTTACGCTGTTGGAATTTCCGACCCCGATATGGAATCGGCTAAGGGAAAAGAAATGGCCATTCATAGAGCAAAAGCAATGGCAGGGATATACCTTAATGCAAAACTTCAATATTTTAGGGATGTGTACACTTCGGAAAAGCAATCAGGTAAGTATTCCGATTATCGCCAACGATTCGACACCTACTTTAAAGTTTCCTCTGCATCAAAAATCGACGATGCTTCTTTTGCTGTTCTAGATAGCCATATGACACGCTATAACGAATCGATGATACTTATTAAATATGAACCAAAAGCATTGCAGAATGAAGGTCATAATTTACTTTCAGTGGTTGGCAGTGTTCTTTATATTGAAGCACAAGTAGCCGATGCTTTTGAGGTTCAAGCTGAGTACGAATTATTATCAGCATTGCGCCAATCTGAAAACATAACTCAATCTGCACATTATCTGTATCGAGAGAAAGGGAATAAGTTTCTATCTAATTCAGAATATTTAAACAGCAAAATTGAATTCCCTGTATATATCTATAAATATACTGCTCCTACAGAGGATAAAAATGTTCCTCCTTTAGTTAGCTATAATGGATTGTGGAGCAAATTTACTCGGGAATTCCTTCGTAGTTTGACTCTTTCAACACAACAAACCAAGACAAGGATAAAAAATCTTGGGGAAAAGTATAACCCTGCAACATCCAATCTCACACGCGAAACAGTCTCTTATCTTGCCAATCTCAAATTAAATGGCATTATATTTGAAAGGGACACAATGAAACTTAATTTAAACATAAACGAAATAGTGTCTCCCAAATAGTAAACTGAACCTATAAAACTTTATAATATGAGCAAAGGATTTAGAATAATCTTATCAGTATTAGCGGTACTATTGCTAAATGCAATTTCCGCATTAGCTCAAGATTTCACTAACATTTCTGCAAAACAACTTGGCGAGAAAGTTAACCTTGAGTATGCAATTTCCGGTGAGAGCCTTGGACAGCTGTTCAACGTAACACCTTATTATTCTCTTGACGCTGGCAAAACTTTTTTGCCAATGAAAAGTGTTTCGGGCAACGTAGGAGCTAATGTTCCTGGTGGGAGAAATCAAATTATCATCTGGGATGTTCTGAAAGATATGAAAGAACTCGACGGGAATGTTATATTTAAATTAACCGCCGATACAAAATCAACGCTTCCTACACAGGATGAAGTTGGTAAGGTAAACTTTAAAATTGAAAGTTTACATCATCTAAATAAAAATAGTTTAGAGTTGATGCTAACCATTACCAACAATGGTCCAACCCGTGATCTTAAAATGATTAATGGATTAATTACAATCACCGACTTTAAAAAGCAAAAATACGATGCACAACGTGGTACTTTAGGTGATGTTCAAGGAAATGAACGCTATTCAACCCCAACAAAAACTTTAAAGAACGGCGAAACAGTTAAAGCAGTCTTTGCTTTTGATAGAGTTCCAGAAGATTTAAACAGAGCCATGAAGCTCGATTTGGGCATAGAACTAATTACTTATGATGGTTATGGTCTTGATCTTAAAATAGGGAAAGTGAAGTTCCAAGATTTACCAATTACAGCAGTAAAAACTCTTGGAATGAAAGTTGAAGTTTCAAAGAAACTTGAAGCAACCTCAAGCCTTTCACATCTTACCGTTAAAAAAGTTGAGGTTGTAGATAAAAACCCTCCTGTCCTTACTGTTACAAGTCCAGAAAACGTTGTTCTTTCGGGTAAAGAGGCAACCCGTGGTCGTCCATACGGACAATTATCTAGCGGAATGCACGATAAACGTTTAAGAGCATTAAGCACTGGTGAAGAGTTTGCCACCTCAGATGCTAATATAATCGTTAAGGGAAAGGCCGTTGATGAAAGCGGTTTATACGAAGTTGTAATAAATGGTATTGAGGCAACATTGAGTTCCGATGGGAATTTTGAGGCAAATATTCCTCTTTCCGTAGGAAAAAACGAAATTGCAATTCGAGCATTAGATGTAAGACAAAATAGCGTTGAAAAGAAATTTTTTGTTCTTAGAAAATCTACCGCAGGTGCTAATGTAAAAGGAGAGACCGAAGAGTTAGATCTTCTTTTCGATAATACTGAAAAGCGAGCACCAAAATACTATGCGCTTATTCTTGGTGCTAATGATTATCAGGATCCTCAAATTCCAAAACTTGATGGACCAATCAGCGATGCCGCAAAACTTGCCTTAGCGCTGACAACCCGCTACACCTTTAATCAAGAAGATGTAACATTTATTAAAAATCCAACCAGAGAGCAAATGATCAACGAGTTAGATCGCTTAACCCGTAAAGTAACCAAAAACGATAATATTCTTGTTTTCTATGCAGGTCATGGATACTGGGATCAACAAACCGATTTTGGGTACTGGCTTCCAGTTGATTCAAAGTCAAATACTACATCAAATTGGCTTGCAAATAGCCAGATAAAGGATTATGTTGCAGCAATAAAATCAAAACACACCCTTTTAATTACTGATGCTTGCTTTGGTGGTAGTATTTTTAGAAATCGTAAAACCTTTGAGGAAACCTCAACTGCAAAGAACAAGTTATATGATAATCCAAGCCGTCAGGCGATGACAAGTGGCGCTTTAACAGTTGTTCCAGATAAGAGCCTGTTTCTTGAGTACCTTGTTAAAAGATTGAATGAAAACACCAAAGACTATCTTACTGCAGAAGAACTTTTCAGTAGTTTTAAAGCAGATGTAATGAACGGAAGTCCAGTCACACCTATGTATGGGGACATTAAGGATACTGGAGATGAAGGTGGTGATTTTATCTTTGTAAAAAAATAAAAAAAAGTTACCCACTTTACTATAGTGGGTATCTTTTTATTAATTTTACCCAACAACTTGAAAAAATCAACGTACAACTATTCAGTTTAATCCTAAAAAAAAACATTATGAACAAACTTATACTCGGAAGTTTAAAAATATCTGCGATACTTCTATTCTTAGTATCAGTAAATTTTAGTTTTGCACAAGACGATCCTAAAGTAAAGAAACTTCAAGATAAAGTTGATGCAGCAAAATTAAAATTTGATAAGGCTGATGCAAAAGTAACTTCTGCCGATAGCCTTATTCAAGCTGGACAGGAAATGTCAAAAGAAGCAGAAGGTGAGCTTAAATCTTTAGAGGGTGAACTTAAATCGCTCGATAAAGAGTATTTTTCCAACACGAAACCTCTTGAAAAGCAGCTGAGATCTAAAGATAAAGAGACTGTTACACAAGCAAAAGCTGAACTAAAAACACTAGATACCAAGTATAAGGCTGATTCTAAAGAGATAAATAATAAAATCAAAGCCGCTACTAAAAAGTATGAAACTGGTAATAAATTGAAAATTAAAGGAAAAGAAGCTCTAAGTAAGGCTAAGGATGCAAAAAAAGAGGCAGAAAAAGCGCTGAAAGAAGCTGAGAAAAATCTTAACAAAAAAGGTTAACTATATAAAATATTTTTTTATTCCAAAAAAACAGCTGTTCTTTAATGAATGGCTGTTTTTATATTTAAATAAACAATCTTGAAAATAAAAAGCATGGAAGTTAAATCGAATAAAATTAGTGTATTTAAGTCATTCCCGAAAAACTTCTGGACAGTAATTGTAATGGAATTCTTTGAGAGAGGTTCCTATTACGGTGTTATGTCTGTTCTTTCAGTATATCTAATTTTGGATACTAATCATGGGGGATTAGGCTTTTCCAAAGAGAGTGTAGGCGTTATTAAAAGCGTTATTACACCATTACTCTACTTTTTACCAATATTATCAGGAGCAATTGCCGATCAATTTGGCTACCGAAAAACGTTAATGTTTGCCTTTGTTGTGATGAGTCTAGGATATTTCTTTACCAGCATTAGCACATCCTATTTTGCCGTTTTTCTCAGTTTATTGCTAATGGTGACTGGAGCAGGAACCTTTAAACCTATAATATCTGGAACAATAGCCAGATCAACAGATCAGAGTAATTCAGCATTAGGTTTTGGAGTTTATTATTGGTCCATCAACCTAGGGGCATTCCTTTTCCCGTTAATTTTAATCCCATTCCTTAAAAGTATTGGCTGGTCATACATATTCATTATGGCATCGGTATTTACAGGCTCGTTACTACTTTTAAACATTTTTGTATACAAAGAACCCCAAAGAACATCTACCCCAAAATCGATAATTGAGGTTTTTAAAGGAATGATACTTGTACTTAAGGATTATAGGTTTTTTCTGATGATTCTCATATATTCTGGTTTTTGGATCTTATATTTTCAAATGTTTGATACAGTATTATGGTATTTAAAGGAGTACATGGATATGACCCCTGTAAATAACACCGTAAATTCGTTTTTATCTCTATTTGTTAATAATCCTAAATGGGCATTTGATGCAGAACATGTAACCGTTATTTCAGCTGGAACTATTATTGCACTTCAACTCATAATTTCAAATATTGTAAAGGATAAAAAAGCCATGCCAACAATTATTACAGGCATTTCATTCGGGACACTCGGTATGGGAATTCTTGCAATATCAACTCATGCATGGGTTTTTATGGCAGGGCTTGTTGTTTTTTCTATTGGTGAAATGACTGCCCATCCAAAGTTTATTTCATACGTTGGGCTTATTGCTCCCGAAGATAAAAAAGCATTATATCTTGGTTATTCATTTCTATATGGGGTAATTGGTAGTGGTATTGGGGGTGTACTAGGAGCATTTACCTACGTTCGATTTGTAACCCAAATGGGTCGCCCAGGTTTACTTTGGTTTATGTTCTCTATGATTGGAGTTGTAACAATAATCGGTCTTTTACTTTACAATAGATACTTGGCTCCTAGAAAAGGTGTTTAACCAGTCCTAAGTGCTTAGAGAAATCTAAACATTCAGATTTTTTTCGGTTAATACTCTGTATTTTATAAGACAAAAGAGCATAAATTTGCCCTCTAATATTAAGTGGATAAAATTCCGGTTACTTGCTTAGCATTAGATTTCAACCTTTAATTACAGCAAATAACCGGTTTGTTATAAGATTTGCTTATGGTCTATAGTATTGATAGGTGTCGCTACTATCAAAAGAGCGCTCAGAAGCCTTCAGAGCAGTCGTATCACAATAGTAGATGCAAAGACAAATTGTCATACCACCTCTAATTTGGTTGGCTTCTCTGTTTTCAAGTTCGTTTGAACTTAGCATGTCAAGTTTTAATTTTTTTTTCTTTTTTCATAACTTTAAGTTAATAATTGTTTTAAGTCTTATTTTTTGTTGGTTACACTCTAATCAATTGTCAAATTGTTGTGATTTAATGTTATATATTTGCTAGCCTACTCTTTTCTTTGCTTAGATTATTCTATTATAAATCAATAATCTTATTCTTTAGGGCATACTTAACCAAATCTACAGTAGTTGTAAGTTCCAGTTTCTGCATGATATGGTTTTTATGTGATTCAACGGTACGTACGCTGATGAATAGCCTATCGGCAATTAGTTGGTTTGAGTAACCCTCGGCAACAAATCTTAAAATTTCTAGTTCTCTATTTGTAAGTTTTTCATCCTGAAGAGCATCAAACCGTTCGGGATCTTTAACTTGTTTAAGGTAACTCTTTAGAATTATATTAGAAACATCTTTGCTAAAATATTCATTGCCTTTGAATACTTCACGAATTGCTTCCAATAGTTCTTCACGGGTAATATTTTTGGGAAGATAGCCTTTTGCACCCGCTTTAATCGCATTAAATATAAATTCCTGATTTGTATACATCGAAAGGACAATAACTTTTATGGAAGGGTATTGAGCCGTAATTATTTTTGTAAGTTCAATCCCCGACATTTCTGGAAGCGAAATATCAACAATCATTACATCCGGCTTAATCAACTTAAGTTTTTCCAAAATACTCTTGGCATCACTAGCTTCGGTAATTACCTCTATATCATCTATTCCTGAAAGCAATGCTCGGATTCCATCTCTTACTAATTGATGATCATCTACCAAGGCAACTTTTATCTTATTCATGTTACATTTTTTGTTTTGGGAAAATTGGGAATTCAGCTTGAATTTTTACTCCGTTGCCAACAGAAGTAATTATCTCAAATTTCCCGTTTAGTAAAATAGCTCTCTCCTTCATATTATAAAGCCCATTCCCTGACTCATATCCCTTTGATGGATTATATCCAACACCATTATCTTCGATATGGAGGTATAATTTTGATATATCAGAAAATATTGAAATTACTGCTCGAGAAGCGCCAGAGTGTTTTACAATATTGTTCAATGCTTCTTGTGCAATCCTGTATATATATGTTTTAAGAAGTTGATTGAACGATTCGGGTAGTACGCCGATTACTAGTGAAACATTTATCCCTGAATTTGACTCTATTTCAATACAAAGATTTCGGAGTACTACGGCTAAACTAAATTCCGTTAGCGCAGCAGGCATAAGATTATTAGACATTCTCCTAGTCTCCTCGATGGTGTGATTAAACATCTGCTTAACCGATTCAATTGTTTTACGTTGATTCCCCAGCTCATCTAGCGGTATACTTTCTAACTTTAGTTTGATGGCTACAAGGGTTTGCCCAAGTCCATCGTGTAACTCTCTTGATAACCGCTGACGCTCCTGCTCCTGCCCATCAATTACAGAACGCATTTGCCGTAAACGTTCAGTATGTAACTCTTCTTCTATTGCTTTACGACGAGAAATATCTCTAATAACAAGCGATTCAACTTCTTGACCATGAAAAAGCAATCTGTTTTTCTGTACCTCAACAGGAACTTTCCGATCCGATCTTGTTTTTAGAATCGCTTCAAACGAGAAAATAGCATTTTGCTGAGCCGAAATATATGTTTCCACATCGATTAGTAGATAATCCTGTGGGGATCTTTTAATCAACTCGTCTTCAGAATATCCAGTAAGATAGCTTAATGCATGATTTACAAGTACTGGAGTTCCTGCTTTGTGAAGAACTATTCCATCTATTGTAGCCTTATAAAAATGGGTTAACCTTTGCTCTCTCTCTTTTAAACTGCTGGTAATATGCTTAATTTGAAGCACCATTTTATTAAAAACATCAGTTAAAAGGCCTATCTCATCATGGTGTGTAATTGGCAATGTTTGCTCATACTTTCCATCACCTACACTTATGGCTACTTCTTTTAACCTGATTAAAGGGGCTGTTATCTTTTTGCTTAGAATAAAAACACCAATTGTAAGTGTAATAAAAACAAGAAAACTAATGAGTAGAATACGTTTGCCTAAAACTATGATTTCCTTCATTGCCTCCTCGTAATCCATCTCAGCAATAATAACCCACTTTAAATCATCAATATTTACAGGTCCATAAGCACTTAGTACCTTTTGATTTCTATAATCAATAGTTTTTTGTACACCAACCTTACCTTCATGGGCACTTTTAACAACTTCTGAATTACAGCTAGCCAAGAGTATCGATTTTTCGATAAATCGTGATGAACTTCGAAGAAGATTATCTTGACCTACCAAGTAAACTTCGCCTGTATTCCCTAAGCCCTTTTCGTTAAGTTGTTCTGCCATAATACCATTTATGGCTTTGTCGGAAATCTCAAGAAAGATTACTCCAAGTAAAATACTGTCAGCATTATATATTGGACTTGCTATAAACGATGAATACTCAGTTAAGAGTGACCCTTTAGTTAAATCTTGAAAAACAACACCTTTCCGTTCAATTGCTTTTTGATAAAGATTTCCAAGTGAAGTATTTACTAAGGATGATGTGTAGTAGCCAGAAATTTTACTATCGGAGCTAATTTTAAATGAATGAATTCTATTATTAGGCAAACCAAATGAAAGACTTACGTAAGCCTTTGCATCAGCAAGATACCTAATCAGCTGAGGATCTATTATTGAATTGTCATCTTTTTGAATGGCTTTAATATCATTTGTTTCAAATAATTGAGAATTTAAGGAAGCAATAATTCTTAAAACATTATTTGGGGTTGATAAGAACTTCAAATTCCTTGCTCTTTCTCGATAGAACTCCTCAATTCTAACTTCCTTCTCTTCTTTTAAAGAGATAAGTTGTTGATATGTACGTTGTATAAGTGCTTCTCGAGCTGTGAAATATGAATATGCTCCAACCAGAACCACGCCTGTAAAACAAAAAATCATGGAGTAAAGAAAAAGCTTGGTTCGAAGTGAATAGTATCTCATTTTATTCTATTAAATCAAAATTGTTTCCAAATATAGTTGCAATTTCTTCAATGTCTAATGATTTAAAAACACTATGATACTAATTTTGGGATTAAACCCATTACTCCACTGCCAAAACAGCCACTCAGGTAACTAGTAATTTGTTTGATAATTAATACGTTAACTATCAATCTCGTTTAAATTCAATCAAATTAAGAATCTTAGCTAATTGTCTTTAATATTGTTCTATTTTTGAACCTTATAACTTAAATGTAATGATTGTCAAAATTCCCTTTCAGATAATTGAACTCGAAAGTCAAAGTTATCATATTGTAGTTGATGGTAAAATTGCCAGTTTAGAGTTAACATTTATTATTGATACTGGAGCATCGAGAACTATTATAGATAAATGCTATGCCGACAAGTTAGAAAAAATACCATTTGGAGCAGAAAGCCCAATGGCAACGGGATTATCTGCAGAGCAGATACCTGTTGAACTATACAATATTTCTTTATTAATGCTTAATGATGTTTCATTTAAAGATGCACAAGCATTAACCGCTGACCTTAACCCAATTAATGAGGTTTATTCAGATATTGCAGGAAAAAGAATAGGAGGATTGATAGGCTGTGATTTTTTACTGAAAAATATTAAAACTATTGATTTTAAAGGGAAGTGCTTAAAAGTATTGAAAAAATAGTTGTCTAGTATACAATTATGATTCAATTAATTACTTAATATTATTAGTTCTGAAAATCATTATTTATAATAAATGAGTATTTATCAGTACATAGGCTATTGTATCATATCTCAAAAAAAGTAATATATTTGCCCGATAATTTTCGGAAAAAAGTAAATATTCAATTCATTAATACTGAGAACAAATGCGGAATAAAGGTGCGATAAAATTTATTGCTATTGCATTAGCGCTGGTATGTGTGTACCAGTTATCATTTACTTATGTAACTAAACAGGTAGAAAAGAAAGCTAAAGCGTATGCTAAAGGTGATTCAAAAAAAGAATTTCACTACTTAGATTCTATATCAACCGAATCTGTTTACAATTTCCTTTGGGTACGTAAATATACCTACAAAGAATGTAAAGAGCGAGAGATTAATCTAGGCTTAGACCTTAAAGGGGGTATGGACGTAACTCTGGAGGTATCTGTTGTTGACCTTATAAAATCGTTATCAAATAATAGCACAGATCCCTCTTTTTTAAAGGCATTAGAGATGGCTCAAACCATGGATGCAAGTATCGATTTTATTACCCGTTTTGGTGATTCATTCGAAAAAGTTGCTCCCAATGCTCGTTTAGCAGCCATATTCAACACTGTTGAACTTCGCGATAGGATATCATTTAATTCATCAAATAAAGATGTTTTAAGCATTATACGCAAAGAAGCTGATGGTGCCATTAAAAACTCATTCAACATTATAAGCACTCGTATCGACAAATTCGGTGTTGCACAAGCTAGTATTCAAAGACTTCAAAATTCTGGAAGATTACTAGTTCAGCTTCCAGGTGTTAAAGAACCAGAACGTGTAAGAAAACTATTACAGGGAACTGCTAACTTGGAATTTTGGGAAACTTATGAAAACTCTGAAATTTACCCATTTTTGACAGCAGCAAATGCTAAAATCAAAGAGTTACAAGATGCAGAAAACAGCTTGAAAGAAGCAGAGAAAAACACCTTAAAAACCACGACGAAGGAATCAAATAAGAAAGAATCAACTGAAAAAGGTGAAGATCTTGTTAAAATGCTCAAGGAAAAAGAGGCAAAAGACACAACTTCACTTGCAAAAAATGACATAGCAAAGAATTTTCCATTATTCACTATTTTAAGCCCAAATATTGATCAAAGAACAGGACAACCTCATCCAAGTAATCTAATTGGACATTCTCATTCCAAGGATACTGCAAAGGTAAACCAATACCTAAAGTTAGCTCAGGTTAGAAGTTTATTCCCTCGCGACTTAAAGTTACTTTGGGGAGTTAAAGCAATTGATAAGAAAGAAAGTATTTATGCATTATGGGCAATTAAGGTAACTAATAGAAATGGTAAAGCACCCCTTGATGGTGGTGTTATTACTGATGCCCGAGATGAGATTGCCGATAAAAAAGGTTCATCAGAGGTTAGTATGTCAATGAATGCCGAGGGATCGAGAATTTGGGCACGTTTAACTGGCGACAACGTTGGTAAATGTATAGCAATTGTTCTTGACAATTACGTTTATTCAAGCCCTACGGTTAACGGTGAAATTAAAGGAGGTCGTTCTTCAATTACAGGAGGATTTAGCATTAATGAAGCAAAAGACTTAGCAAACGTTTTAAAATCTGGTAAACTACCTGCACCTGCAAAAATTATTCAAGAAGAAGTTGTTGGTCCATCATTAGGTAAAGAGGCAATTAGAGCAGGTCTACTTTCATTCCTATTCGCATTTATTGGTGTATTACTGTATATGCAACTTTATTATAACCGTGCTGGTGGTGTTGCAAACATTGCATTATTTGCGAACGTTTTCTTCACTTTTGGTGTTATGGCATCATTAGGTGCAGTTCTTACCCTTCCTGGTATTGCAGGTATGGTTCTTACCTTTGCAATGGCTGTTGACGGTAACGTTATTATATATGAACGTATGCGTGAGGAGGTTCGTGCTGCAAAAGGAATGCAATTAGTTATTAAGGATGGATATCACCACGCATTATCTGCAATTATCGATGGTCACGTTACTACTATTCTAACAGGTATTGTACTTTACATATTTGGTTCTGGTCCTGTTCAAGGATTTGCAACAACTCTGGTTATCGGTCTTCTTCTATCACTTTTCACATCAATACTTATTTCCCGCTTGGTTTTTGAGTGGATACAAAAACATCAGTGGCATATCAACTTAGGGAATAGGTTTACCAATGAGACATTTACGAAAGTTAATATTGATTTCATTGGAATCAGAAAAATCCTTTATGTTGTATCGGGAGTTATTATAACTATTGGTATTATCTCTCTAGTTGTAAGGGGAATGAGCTTTGGTATTGATTTCACAGGAGGAAGAACTTATGTTGTACGTTTCGACCAATCGGTTAGTACTCAGGATATTCGTGTTTCCTTAGAGAAATCTATGGGAGATGTACCAGAGGTAAAAACTTTTGGTCCTGATAATCAGGTAAAAATTACTACCAAATACCTTATTAAAGATAACTCAACTCATACTGATTCAATTGTTGAACAAAAAGTATTCGATGGTGTAAAAACTTACTACAAGACACCTATTACCTTCAAAGAGTTCTCTGCTCATGAGAGTGAGCATGGTAAACTTGTTGGACGTATGAGCTCTCAAAAAGTAGGTCCTACCGTAGCTAAGGAAATGATTTATAAAGCATTTATGGCTGTATTCTTTGGGTTGATCATAATCTTTATATACATCACAATACGTTTCAAAAACTGGCAATTTGGTTTGGGAGGTGTTATTTCTCTTTTCCACGATTCCATGGTTGTTATTACAATGTTTACCTTATTCCATGGAATACTTCCATTCAGTCTTGAAGTTGACCAATCGTTTATAGCGGCTATTCTAACAATTATTGGGTACTCTATTATGGATACTGTTATTATCTTCGATAGGATTCGTGAATATCGTGAAATTCACCCAAAATGGAATTTAAAAGATAATATCAATGCCGCTATTAACAGCACCTTGGGTAGAACAATCAATACATCAGGTATTACACTTGTAGTATTAATTATTATCTTCATCTTTGGTGGTGAAATTCTTAGAGGTTTTATTTTCGCCCTACTTGTTGGTGTTGCAATTGGAACATACTCTTCTGTATTTAATGCTACTCCAATATCATATGATATTTTAACGTGGCAAGAAAGAAGAAAAGCAAAAAATGCTCTAAAAAAATAGAATACACTAATATTTTGAAAAACCTGTCTTATAAGTAAAGACAGGTTTTTTTGTTTTTGCTTTGAAATAGTTTTTAGATTTGTAGATAAATAAAATTGAGAATGAATTACCATAACCTCCTATTTATAAGCATGTCCGAGATACTATTTATAACATTCGTGGCGTTTTTACTCTTTGGTACCAAAAAAATTCCAGAGGTTGCCAGAGGCTTAGGCAAAGGTTATCAGGAATTCCAGAAAGCTGCCGATCAGATTAAGGAAGAGATTAACAAAGTCGCCAATGATATTAAAGAAGAGACAAATAAGGTAAAAGATGAGGTAAATAAGGTATCAGATGATATTAAAAATAACATTAATGATGATCCAAAAAATAATTCATCGAATAAGGTGGGATAACTGATTGAAAATTATTTGATAACTATACTATCTAAACTTAAACTTTTAGTTTAAAATTCAAAAATATTTTCCATTTTCCCCTTCATTTCCATTCCATTTCTTTAGTGATAAACTTTTGATTATAATATTATTAGATATTTGCTGGATTAAAGAAATAAAGTGTACCTTTGCCAACTATTTTTAATTTCGTTTTTTGAATAAGCTGCTAAAATACATATAAATAGCAGGCAAAATTGTAATATGGACAAAGAAAAGAACAAAAAGATCGTAGTTAAACGCGAGATGCGCACCAACTCCGAGAATGAACCCAGCAGGGTTTACCGACCACGAACCTTAAAGGCTCACCCTGTTTCCGATTCAGATAATAATCCTGAAAATATCGGGCAAACAGAAGACCACGATTCAAGCACTTACAAATCAGAAAAATCTAAGGAGGGATTTTCAAAAGAAAAACCATCAAAAAGGGATGAGTTTATTTCTGTAGATTTTCGTGAAAAAAAGAAAATTTATAAGAAACCAGAAGATTCTTCCTCTGAACGGAAATCTACCTACAAACCACGAACAGGTGGGTTTAAAAAAAGCAACGAGGAATTTTCAAGTGATATTGAATTTAGCAACGAAGAAACTTCTATAGCTAAAGAAAGCGAAACAACCCCCAAAAAAGTTCTTCGTATCCAAAAAACAGAAGAGAAACCTTTTCGAAAAAAAGATGATAGATTCGATTCTGATAAACGAGATACTCGAAGTACATCAAGAAATATCGAAGGAAAATCAACAGGATATCGTACTAGCCGAGTAGATAAATCAAATGATAGACCTAGAGAGTCAAGAGAGGAGAGAGAAGAGAGATTTAGAAGACAACGTGCAGAAGGCGACATTAAACCGAGATTTAATGATAGGGCAGGGGATTCCAAAAAACCTTACGGTTCAAGATCCGAAACACCTAAAAAGCAACAACTCCGTTTATATATACCTGAAAAGAGAGAAAAAATATTCATTGATAAACCTATTCCAAAACCAAAAAGGGAGTACGATGATAAGCCATTCCTTGAGGTTGATAGCGATGGCCTAATCCGCTTAAATAAATTCATAGCTAACACCGGCCTTTGCAGTAGACGTGAGGCTGATGATTTTATAGAAAATGGAATGATTACCATCAATGGTGAGGTAATTACTCAACTTGGCACTAAAGTAGATCCAAACTCAGAGATCTGCTTTAAAGGGAAAAAACTTGAAACGGAACACAAAGTATACATACTACTAAATAAGCCAAAGGATTATATTACAACAGTTGAAGATCCAAATGCAAAAAGAACTGTAATGGAACTTATAGAGGGCGCATGTACGGAAAGGGTTTACCCAGTTGGTCGCCTCGATAGGAATAGTACAGGGCTGCTTTTACTCACCAACGATGGTGAAATGACCAAAAGGCTTACACATCCTAGTTTTCAAAAGAAAAAAATCTATCAAGTAGGTCTCGATCGTGTTTTGGTTCGCGAGGATATGGAAAAACTACTATCGGGTGTCAAAATAGAAGGTGAACTTATTAAGGCTGATGCAGTTGAATACATAGAAGAATCTGATGGTTCTGAAGTAGGAATTGAGATACATACCGGACAAAATAGGGTAGTACGAAATATGTTTGATGTTCTAGGATACAAAGTATCAAGGTTAGACAGGGTATACTTTGCTGGGCTAACAAAGAAAAATCTCCCTCGTGGTAGCTGGAGATTCCTTACACAGAAAGAGATCAACATGCTTAAAATGAATAGATTTGATTAGTTTAATCTATTTTAACATGCATATTAATGTTTTCACTACTTTTTCAGATCATATTTAGTAATTGATACTTTGCAAGATGTCACATAAATCGGGTTTTGTAAATATTATCGGAAATCCAAATGTTGGTAAATCAACTCTTATGAATGCTTTGGTTGGTGAAAAAATATCTATTATCACCAAAAAAGCACAAACAACCCGTCATCGAATAATGGGAATTGTTAATGGGGAAGATTTTCAGATTGTATACTCAGATACTCCAGGTGTTCTCAAACCTGCATATAAACTGCAGGAGTCAATGATGCGATTTGTTGAATCTGCACTTGAGGATGCTGATGTTATTCTATACATCACAGATACTTTTGAAACTCCCAATAAGAATCAGGAATTTCTAGATAAAATCCAGAAATTGGGCACTCCTATTGTACTCGTAATCAATAAAGTTGATTTAACCAACCAAGAAAAAGTTACAGAACTCGTTGATATATGGGGTAAGATGCTACCAAGTGCAAGGATTCTGCCAGTTTCAGCATTGCATGGATTTAACACTGAAGGGTTAATCACTATTATAAAAGAGATTCTCCCAGAAGGACCAGAGTACTTTTCTAAAGAAACCCTAACCGATCGAACCATGAGGTTTTTTGCCTCGGAGATTATAAGGGAAAAAATTCTTCTCCATTACCAAAAGGAGATTCCCTATTCCGTTGAGGTTGAAATTGAAGAGTACAAGGAGGGAACAAAACTCGATAGCATAAGAGCTGTCATATATGTTAGCCGCGAATCGCAAAAGGCCATTGTTATTGGACATCAGGGAAAAATGTTAAAGCGGGTTGGAATCGAAGCTCGTTTAGACCTTGAAAAGTTTTTGGATAAAAAAGTTTTCCTAGAACTATTTGTTAAGGTTGACCCTGAATGGCGCGATAACGACAATAAGCTAAAGCGATTTGGGTACATTCAGTAAAAAGAGTGCCTAGAGTTTGGAGTACTTAGAGTTAGGGCTTAAGGGTCAAAATAATTGAGATGTGGAGTACTGCAAAACAGCAGCAACACGATCTGATAGTAAAAATATACGTATTCATCCCTCAAATAAATACAATCCATGGGAAATATAGTTGCAGTAGTAGGACGTCCTAATGTAGGGAAATCGACATTTTTCAACCGTATGGTTGGAGGGAGGCATGCGATTGTTGATGAAACAGCAGGTGTAACACGCGATAGAATCTATGGAAAATCCGACTGGAATGGTATTGAATTTTCAATAATCGATACAGGTGGTTACGTAATTAACTCCGATGATATTTTTGAGGGGGAGATACGCAAACAGGTTGCTATTGCTATCGAAGAGTCAGACGTTATTCTTTTTCTGGTTGATGCCCAAACGGGTATTACTGTTATGGATATGGCTGTAGCCGAAATTCTTAGAAAAAGTCACAAGAAAGTTTTTGTTGTAGCCAACAAGGTTGATAATAATAACTTACGTCTGAATGCAACCGAATTCTACAATTTTGGATTAGGTGATCCCTACTGTGTTTCATCCATAAGCGGTATGGGAACTGGTGATTTGCTTGACGATATTGTAAAAGAGTTTACAGGTCAAGAAATAGAAGAAGAGATTAACATTCCAAAAATTGCAATTGTTGGAAGGCCAAATGTTGGTAAATCATCCTTGATAAATGCTTTAGTAGGAGAGGAACGAAATATTGTAACACCTATAGCAGGTACAACCCGCGATTCAATTTATTCTCGGTATAATAAATTTGGACATGATTTTTTCCTAATTGATACAGCAGGTTTACGAAAGAAAACCAAAGTGACTGAAGATTTAGAGTTCTACTCTGTGATGCGTTCAATTAGGGCTATTGAAAATGCGGATATATGTATTTTACTAATAGATGCTACTCTTGGTTTCGAAGGTCAAGATCAAAATATATATAATCTTATTATTAAAAATCGTAAAGGGGTTGTAGTTGTTGTAAACAAGTGGGATTTGGTTGAAAAAGACCATAAATCTACTGATCAATATACAAAAGCAATTAAAGAGATAATTGCACCCTTTCAGGATGTTCCAATTATCTTCACATCTACTATTACAAAACAAAGATTATTAAAGGTTTTTGAAACGGCTATGGAGGTGTATGAGAATCGTAATCGTAAGATTCAAACATCTAAACTAAACGATTTTCTTCAAGAGGCAATTGAAGCTTATGCACCACCTGCCTATAAAGGAAAACATATTAAAATTAAATTTGCCACGCAGCTACCAACTCATACTCCATCGTTTGCATTTTTTTGTAACCTGCCTCAATATATAAGAGATCCTTATAAAAGGTACATCGAGAATAAACTCCGTGAAAAATTCAATTTCACAGGTGTACCAATTCAGATTTTCTTTAGGCAGAAATAAAAAATTGACGGAGTTATTCTGAAATTAAAGAAATTAAGAAGAGTAAGATAAAATCTCTTTCAACTATAACTTAGTTCAAGAGGTTATTTCTTCTCAGTTAAAAGTATTTAGTTAACGATGACATCCAACCTTTTGAGTAAAGTTTTGCAAGTAGAGCAAGTTTATATACATCAAACATTAACAAAGATGGATGCTTACTGCATAAACTACGTCTGATAAAGGGATTTATAACACGAAACACCCAGCGAAGAGGCATCGTTAAGCCTAAAAGTCTAAGTATTTTAAATACTTTTAATACCCTAACCGACCGTTCAAGATCTTTTCGTAAATCGGGTGCATTATGCATCAATTTTGAAAGGTTAATAACGCTTTGTTCTGATTTCTGTAGGAAGTCGAAACAAGGCTCTAAACCAAGGTGAAAACTTGGATTATCAATATGTAGTATTGGTACTTTTCGACGCTTTAGGTTAATCCCAAAAACAGTGTCCTCATGGCCATATCCCGAGATTTCTTCGTTAAAACGAATAGAATGGAACGCCTCACTTGTAATTAAAAAATTACCACTCATAAATGAGTTATAGGGTGATAATTGTCGAAGAATAGCTTTTTTGCATTCACGAGAAACTCCATATTTCCAACGAAGTATAAGTTCTTCTCTGATAGGCTTTTTTGAGTATTTGATGCCGCCACAAATAACTTGTGCTTTATTTAACGAGTCAACATACCCTTTTAGAAAATTGGGATCGTCAATCACCATATCGCAATCGAGAAATAGAAGCCAATTGCCTGAAGCAAAGTCAGCTAAGCGATTGCGAATTTTTGAGCGGCCAATATTAAAGTCAAATTCAAGATAATTAACATTTTTTTTGCTATTCAGTTGAGCGTTTATCTTTTTAAAATATGAAAGAGAATGATCGTCGAACAAAAGAATCTCTATCGGATAACCAATTTTATCTGCCTGCTCAAGCAGAGAATTGGTTAACTCAGTAACATCAAAATTATATACGGGAATACAAATTGAAATCATAACTGATAAATTACTCATTTGATGGTAATTGACCTTTGAGACTTAAATCATCAACATCCGTACCATCAATTAGTTCATTTGGTATTGTTTTTTTTGCTTTTACCCCTAATTCTTTAAGTTGCTTTGCTTGTGTAATTAGATTTCCTTTTCCATCCTTAAGTTGACTAAATGCTGACTCGTAACTGACATGAGCTTTATGTATATTTTCTCCGATTGCTTGAAGATTTTCAATAAATCCCACAAACTTATCATAAAGAAGTCCGCCTCTATTCGCTATTTCAAGTGCATTGCGATTTTGAAATTCATGTTGCCAAAGGTTATAAATGAGTTTCAATGCTGCAATTAAATTGGTTGGGCTAATAAGTAAAACCCTTTTGCTATAAGCGTAATTCCATAGCTCTGAATCTGCCTCCATAACAACCATATAGGCTGGTTCAACTGGTATAAACATCATCACAGAATCGAGAGAGCCAACTAAATCTTGATAGTTTTTGGAACTCAATGAGTCAATATGATTTCGTATAGAACGAAGATGCTCCAAAAGTGCTTTATCCTGATCCTCTTTGTTTGTGCTTGAACTATAACGTTCATAAGCGACTAACGATACTTTAGAATCAATCACTACCTTGCGGTTATCGGGATACGAAATAATCACATCAGGTTGAAACCTTTTACCCTCTATATCCTTAACAGATTCCTGTACTGAATACTCTCGACCTTTTACCAATCCTGATTTTTCAAGTATACTTTCAAGAATCATCTCTCCCCAGTTACCCTGAGTTTTTGCTTGCCCCTTTAAAGCCTCTGTAAGATTTTTTGCCTCTTGGCTAATTGTTTGATTAAGTTCCCTAAGTTGTTTAACCTCATTTCCTAATGAAAATCGCTCCTTACTTTCTTTTTCATAGACTTCTTGAACCTGTTTTTGGAATAGTAAGATATTCTCTCCGAGAGGTTTAAGTAATCGATCTAAGTTTTCTTGATTCATTTTGGTGAATCGCTGGGTTTTATCTTCGAGGATTTGATCCGCTAAAAGTTTGAATTCATTCGAAAACTTTTTCCCTATGTCTTCTAACTCTAATTTTTGCTTTTCTAAAGATTCTTTGAGATACTTATTTTCCATTTCGAGTTCAACGCCTCTATTGTTTGATTTACCTTGTAGATCGGATAGGCGCTTTGTCTCAGCATCTGATTTTTTAATTTCTTCTATAAGGGAAACATGTTGTTTTAAGGCCTCATTATATGTTGCTTCAAGAGCCGAAAATTTTGTTGTTATGTCCAATTTTTGTGTTCTTTCGGTATTCAAATCTATTTGTAGAGATTTTATAAGTTCTTCGCTTCTCAATAATCTATCGCGGGTTATCAATAATTGGTTATTTCTTTCTTCAAGTTGACTGCTTATTTGCTTTTCTGCATCAAAGTAATCAGAATGCATTTTAATTTTATTGATTAACCAAAGTGTTATGGCACCAATCAAAAAACCAATGCACAGGAATACAATATTTTCGAACATACAAATATGATTATATCAAAACTATAAATATAATAAAAAGAGGTTGTTGCATTATGGTTTATCTTTTTTTTTGAAAATAAAATGACAAAAGTTAAAAAACAACTTGCAAAAGTTTAAAAAATCAGATTTTTCTGCTTTGGAAATAGTTGCAAAGATTTAAATACATTGATAATTGCTTTTTATAATTCAAACTCATAATTGTAAGATGCAGATTATCAGGATGTAAAAAAAAGTTCAAAAAACCATGTCACTTTTTAGCACTTTTTGGAATATATAAGTAGAAGGGTATGTTTTGCTAATAAATGATATACTCATTTGTTCTTTGATTTTTCGGGATTCATTGTGTTAATAATCAATGTTTTGATGAGAAATTAATGCCAATTGTTATTGCTCAGTGAATAGGCTTAACATTAACCATTAAATACTTAGATAATAGCTATAAGCATTAAATATTCAAAGCTAGAGTTTTTGACAAATTATAAGCTAATCAGTAATTAACCTTTTAAACTCATTTTTATGAATCAACTTATCAAGGAACTACGTAATGAGACTTTCAACGAGATGGTTCATTACTATGCAAAAAATGAATCAGAAAGGATTATTATCAACCAAGTTATTGAAAATAGTCCTGTTAGAGTTACTCCTTATCTCAAAAAACTGATGTCAAAATATGAAAGTATTAGAAAACAGTTTTTACCCTCTCCTCTGGAAGCACAGACTAATGGTACTGCAACGCCTTTCGAGGAAGGAAAGAAAACATCACATGTGTATGGTTTAGAAAGATTATATAAGGATAGAGTGCTTTTAACACCTCATTTTGACTGTCCTGCATACTGCCGTTTCTGCTATAAGAAAAGCAGAGTTATGCGAAACAGGAAAAGCATGACCTTTGATGAAATTGATTTAGCTGTTGAAGAAATTGGAAAAATGCCTGAAGTAAGAGGGGCATTAATTACAGGGGGTGATCCGTTTATGGATACAACAAAGTTGTTTTATTTGCTTGATCAGCTTTCTGCCTTAAAGAATATTTCTGAAATAAGAATAGGTACACGAATGCTCCTGAATAGCCCGGAAAAATTCACTAGTGATATTTGCAATCATCTTGCAAGTTATATTAAACCCAATTTCCATAATCCGGCAAAAAGTAAATACCTCGCTATTAACGTACATTTCAATCACCCAGATGAATTACAACCAGAAGTGTTACAAGCGTGTTATAAACTTACATCAAATGGAATTACATTAAGAAATCAGACCGTTCTACTTAAAGGAATAAATGATGATGCTAATACAATAAAACGCCTATTTCATCTCTTACTTAGGAATAATATAATTATTTATTATATGAATCATTGTATGCCTGTGGAGGGTAGTGACCATTTAAGAATCTCTGTTCAAAAAGGGTTGGATATCTATAAGCAGTTATGTACCGAATCGTCTTGTTCTATACCGCATTATGTATACGCTCCTTCAGGAGGGAAGGTACATGTTGGTCCAGATTCATCTTTTGATTATGCTGAAATTAATGGGGTTAAAATGATAAAAACTAAATTACTATATAAGGCAGACGATTTCCGTTCAATTGCAAAAAAGAATTTACCTCCTATGCACTCAGAAACTAAAGATGGCATGATTGAAGGTTATTACATAGATGGGGAAGATTAAATTGTAGACAATACTACAATTATCAGTGTAAAAAAGATAATTATTAACATGAATAAAGGGTTAGGTTTTTATGTTGCTCTTCAGGGTTCTTATAACCCTGAAGAGTATATTCGTTTTGGCAAAGCCATCGAATCATTAGGCTTCGATCGGATTTATGTTTATGATGATCTAATGTTTTACCCTTCATTCCCAATTCTTAATCTAATTGCTGAGCATACCAATAAAATTGAAATTGGTCCTTGTTTAGTAAATGGTTTTTATAGACACCCTGCACTAATTGCATCAAATGCAGCATTTCTTGATACAATTAGCCATGGTCGTTCTATTCTAGGATTAGGCAGAGGCGCTTTTTTTGATTTCTTAAAAATGGAAGTTAAAGAAAAATATACCCGAGAAGCTTTCAAGGAAACATTACTTTTAGTCCGTCACTTCTTCAAACAAAACAAAAATGGTTTTCACGGAGAGGTGTTTAATACCTCGAAAAATGCTATTCTAAGAATCCCTCCTCCAATAAAACCATACATAGTAACCGCAACATGGAATTGTAAAATGGCTTACCTTGGAGGAAAATATTCTAATGAAGTTCAACTTGCTGAAGTTTTTACAGAAACTTATTTAAATAAGATATCAAAAGCATTTCTTAAAGGATGTAAAGATTCAACAGATATTTATTCCAAGCATATCTCGCTTGGTGGTATGATTTGTGTTGCTGACAACCCTGTTAAAGCTTTAGAAACAGCAAAAAAGACGCTAGCAGTTTATATACCATATTTAAAAACAATACTTAAACAGCATAAGGTTGATGTGAATTCTTCGTTAATAAAAAAAATAGACCATGAGTCGAAACATGGAAACTATTTAGAAGCGAGCAATCTCATACCCGATGAGTTTGTATCAATGCTTACTTTATCAGGCACACCTACCGATGTTGCCAATCGTATTAAATCGTTGATTAAAGGGAAACCGGTTAAAGGCATAATGTTTTCACCCCCTTATGGCATCTTTGATTCCTTTGAGGAAAACATATCTTATATTTCAAAAAAATTAATACCAAAGTTAGAAAATTTGTAATCCCCATTTTTCCTAGAGTTAATGATTCAACTTTTGTGAAAATGGATTTAAGAGGAAGAGTCTATGGAATAATCAAACAGTTGTTGAAATTCTTTTTGAAATTTTGCCTCATTAGGTGTTTGATATTTTAGTTTAATTTATTTACATCTAAATATTTATAAGTTTGATTAATAATTACTTGAACAAAAAAATCTCTAATTAGGTATTGTTTTTATGCTCAGGTATGTTCTGAATTTTTTTGTTGATGACTTTACTTTATGATGCCATGGAATAGATTGTGACAAACTTAGATTACAGAATTCCTTTGTTACATTATATTATTTTATTGCTTAACCAATGCTATTATTTATATGTTTTATGTTCGTAAAAACTTATTTTTTAATTTATTAAAGAATTTTCTAATGAATTTTAACATTTCAAATATTTAAAAAATGCTTAAGATTCATTATTATAAAATATTTGTAAGAGTTTTTAAGTAAAATGAATCGCTAAGTAATAACTTTTAAAATAGATGTATTCTTTTTTTAAAGATATTTATTTTAATGAAAATTATTGATTTTATTGCTCTAATAAAGTAAGTTTTATTGTATTAAACTTAACAATAAAATTATTATTCAATTTGTATATTTTTATTAAAACAAATTATACCTATTTTTGTAAAAAGTTATAGTTTATTTTTTATTGACATAAATGTTTTTATTTGTTAAATAATAATAATTATCCTATGAAAGTAAATGAAACATCAACTGCATTGTACGATATTGAAACTAATGCAGCAATTGGAACCTTTGTTGGTTTTTTATCTTCTGATGAATTTAAGGCAGTTGCTAACCAACTACTTAATATTCTTGAAACTAAGAACCTGAAAAAACAATTGAATGATGTAAAGAGAATGAAGGTATTAAAACCAGAAGTACAGGAATGGTTAAATACTATTTGGTTTCCAAAAGCTCAAAAAGTAGGGTTGAGGTATTTTGCCTTTGTTGTCCCTGATGATATTTTTGGGAAACTGAGTATGGAAGGTGCTAATAAAAACGCATCGAATGCATTTGGCGTTGAAATTCAATATTTTAACAACTTAGATAATGCAAAAAATTGGTTGATTTCTAAAAACTAAACTCACTTAGAATAAGTTCAGTATGTAAGAAAAATTTCCTTGAATAATCAGTTCAGGGGAGTTTTTCTTATATGTTTTTCTATATTATAGGTCAATATAAATTATGAAAAACATTCTGGGCATAGTTAGAGCCTGTTTAAAAATCCTTCACCATCATAGCAATGGAAGCCACGATTACCCAAGCCTCGCTTGATTCAGTATTCATCTCATAATCTTTGCAGAGATGCCTTGACCACATCAGCCATGATATTGAACGTTCTGCAATCCAGCGCTTCGGAATAACCCTGAAAGCCGCTTCATCACCACGGGTTACAACATCAAGCTCCACCCCTAATTCGGTTTGGGCCAGCTTTATCAATCTTTCACCTGCATAGCCTCCATCGGCAAGTATCTTTTTCAGCCTAGGGCACTTCCCCTCCAACCTTTTGAATACTTGTTCAGCAGCCACGCTGTCATGCACATTTGCTGCTGTTACAACGATGCACATCAGGATTCCCATGGTATCCCACGATATGCCGCTTACGCCCTTTTATCCTCTTGTTCCCATCATACCCCTTATCGGGAACGCTCCGCTCGCTGTTCTTTACCGACTGGGAGTTGATGATTCCAAGGCTGGGGGATGACTTGCGGGAGTGCTTCTCCCTCACCAGCTCACGGAGCTTCGCCTGCACTCGGTGCCAAGTCCCGCTAATTAGCCATTTGCGGAAGTATTAGTACACCGTACTCCAAGCCCCGAATTCCTTCGGTAGCATCCGCCACTGGCAGCCCGTTTTTAGCTGGTAGAGGATGGTATCCCATACCCTGTGCAGGCGAACTTTGCGCTTGCGCTTGTCGTTCAGAATCTTTTTTATACATTGCCACTGGCTATTGGTTAGGCTGGTTGGGTATTTTATTATCGCTTGCTCAGATTGGTGTTTGCGCAAGTTCAGAAAAAAGAATCAAATTAGCTAATCAATAGCCTTATTCCCAGATAACTAAATTTAAACAGGCTCTTAGTAACAATCATATATTTAAAAGACTTTATGGTATAAATTGTGATAATAAAAAAGAAGAACAGGACAACTTACTCAAAGTATTACATTTAGACGAAAAAATTAGTATTGTAAACGGATCTTTTTCCACTATCGATCTCTCAAACGGTCAGCGTAAAAGATTGTCATTGTTAAAATGTTATCTAGAAAATTCGCAAATCTATCTATTTGATGAATGGGCTGCTGATCAGGATTCTGAGTTTAAAAAGATTTTTTATCGCAAATTATTACCAGAAATGAAAAAAAGCGGAAAAATAGTAATTGCCATTACTCATGATGATAATTACTTTGATGTGGCTGATAGAATTATAAAGATGGATATGGGAAAAGTAGCTGAATTTAAGGAAAAAGAGTTTGTTAATGGATCAATTGTTTAAGCACGTTGTAGAGTTTTAGGTATTAAATTTTATATTACTATTTTGAGATGAGTGATTTGAACAAAATAATAAAACCTATTTTTTTGCTGGCTGACAGCCAATTGCTTTTTTATTCGAACCATGATGGATTGTTTTTAGATAGAATAAAAAAACTTCTTAATAGGGATATAAGAGATTTTGGCGTAAAAGCAGCTTATATAGGAGCATCAAACAATGATAACCCACATTTCTTTGAAGTTTTCCGAACGGCATTTCAACAAATTGATATTCATAACTGTAGGATGATAAAATCAGCTCCTGATGCAGATGATACAATATTTTTGAAAAACTCAGACATTATTCTACTATCGGGGGGCGATACTGAAAAAGGTTGGAATACGATACGGCAAAATGGTTGGGATAGCATAATTGTTGAAAGGTATTCTAATGGTGCTATTCTAATAGGAATATCGGCAGGGGCAATTCAATTAGGTATACGAGAATTTAATGAATATCCTGATGAAAAAAAGAATATGTGTTTTGATTCATTGCGATTAGTCCCTTTTATTATTGATGTCCATGCTGATGATCTCTGGCAAAGGTTAGTTGAGTATCTAATTTCAGAAGGAAATGGTGCAAAAGGAATGGGTATTCCCAAGGGAGCAGGACTGGTTTATTATCCCGATGAATCGATTGAGGCTGTTCGATTTGAGTGTATAGAATTTCATAACATTAATAGTCGTATTAAACGGTCAGCAATCAAATCCTCATAATATTATATCAATTTTTTTAGAGTAATAATGAGTATATACGCAATAAGTGATTTGCATTTGGCAAACAGCGATAATTGTAAAGCATTAATAGAATTATCTCATTTTGATGATGATTGGCTTATACTTGCTGGTGATATTGGCGAGACAGAAGAACATTTACGATTTGCGTTATCAGTATTAACGCAAAAATTTAAAAAAATAGTATGGACTCCTGGAAACCATGATCTTTGGACGTATCGATTTAATAAAAGTATGTTAAAAGGGGAAAATAAATACCAAAGATTGGTTTCGATTTGCCATAAGTACGGTGTAACTACTCCAGAAGACGAATACCCAGTGTACTCTGATAAAGAATTACTATATATAGTAATCCCAATTCTTACCCTTTACGATTACAGTTTTAGGCCTGATTTCGTTAAGGAAGGCACTGAGGTTGAATGGGCTTCTGAATCTGGGGTTATCTGCGCCGACGAGGATCTTCTAATACCGGAGCCATATAGTTCAATTAAAGATTGGTGTAGAGCCAGATGCTCTTACACGGAACAACGGTTGGCATCTATTGACAAGAGCATTCCTAAAATAATGATTAACCATTACCCTCTACTAAAAGAACTTGGCAAAATATACACGTATCCAAGATTTTCTATTTGGTGTGGAACTACTCTAACTGAGAAATGGCTTGACCTATTTAATGTTAAAATAGCGGTATATGGGCATTTACATATACGTTCATCAAAAATCGTTAATGGGATAAAGCATGAGGAAGTATCCTTCGGTTACCCTAATCAATGGGATCATAGTAAGGATATGCAGTACTATTTGAGAAAAATAGTGTAGATAAAGTTCTTTTAGCAGTATGGTAATGGATTAAAAAATATTAGGTAGCAATGCCAACGAGACATGACAAAATTGCTTCAAATCAATATTTTGAGGAAGGCATAAATTTTGATACGCGCAAGTTAAAATGCTTTTTAATAACTAAATAACAATTTATTTTTAGAAATATGGCTAAAAAAAATAATAAAAGGAAAGTTCTCGCATTTCAGGCAGAAACAAAAGAATTGCTCAATTTGATGATTAATTCGTTGTATACTCATAGAGAGATTTTTTTGCGTGAACTTATCTCAAATGCATCTGATGCCTTGGATAAGGTTCATTTTCAATCTTTAACAGAACCAGAACTTCTTGGGAGTGATCCTGAACTAAAGATTGTTATTGAAGTCGATAAAAACAATAAAACATTGTCAATTACTGATAATGGTATAGGTATGACTCATGATGAAGTGATCGAAAATATTGGCACAATAGCAAAATCGGGTACGAAAGCTTTTGTTGAAAAGCTCAAAGAAGAAAAAGACTTAGATTTAATTGGTAAGTTTGGAGTTGGCTTCTACTCTTCGTTTATGGTTGCTGATAGGGTTGAGATTATTACCCGTTCAGCAAGATTAGAGAAAGGGGTTAGATGGGAATCGGAAGGATTTGGTGAGTATTCAATTGAAGAGATTGAAGTAGAAAAAAGAGGAACACGGATTACATTACATCTAAAAGAAAGTGCAGTTGAAACTTCAAATCCCGAAGAAGATTTTTCTAATCAATATACCATCTCAAACCTTGTAAAGAAGTACTCGAATTATATCAGTTACCCTATCCACATGGATTTTTATCGCGAAGAAAAACCTCGTGATAAAGATGGCAAAGTAATAGAAGGTGCTAAGGAAGAAGTAGTAATTGATAGTAAAGTAGTAAATTCTATTACCCCTATTTGGAAAAAGAATAAAAAAGATATAACCAGTGATGAGTATTTCCAGTTTTATAAACATCACTTCCATGATTGGAACGAATTTGCAGAAGTTATTCACCTAAATCTTGAAGGGAAGGTTGAATTTACAGCACTTCTATTTATCCCATCCAAAGCCCCTTCAAACCTATACGACAGGGATTATTCAAAGGGAATTCAACTATATTCGAAGAATGTTTTTGTTATGAATGACTGCAAGGAGTTGTTGCCAGATCACTTAAGATTCGTTCGAGGTCTTGTTGATTCTCCTGATTTTTCTCTTAACATTTCTCGAGAAATTTTGCAGCACGATACCCAGCTTAAAGTTATTGGGAAATCCCTTGAAGGTAAGGTAATTGAAGCACTAAAGAAATTGCTAAAAGAAAAGAGAGAGAAATACGAAGAGATATGGCTTGAACTAGGAAAAGCTCTGAAGGGGGGAATATACATGGAGTACAAGAACAAGGAAAAACTTGAAGATCTATTGATGTTTCACTCTTCATTTAATGAATCGAAGATGACAACATTAAATGAATACGTTGAACGCATGCTCGAAGGCCAAAAAGAGATTTATTATGCTGCAGCAAAGGATATCGATACAATTAAAAGAATGCCTCAGCTTGAGGTATTTAAGGAGAAAAAAGTAGAAGTACTTTATTTTGTAGATAAGATTGATGAATTTTTAACACAAAACCTTGATAAATATAAAGATATTAAACTTCAATCGGTTACTAGGGAGGATTTTAAATTCGAAGAACTTACCAAGCCAAATGCAAGTGATAGTACTCAGGATAATCATGATAAGGATTATGAAAATGAAGCATATAAAGACATGCTAAATGTTATTAAAGAACACCTTAATGGTAAGGTAAAAGAAGTCAAAATTAGTAAAAGGTTAATCTCAAGCCCGGTATGTTTTGTAAACACAAACTCTGGAACAACATTTAACATGGAACAGTTGCTTAAAGGAGTTAATCAAATTGCACCTAAGGCATCAAAAATATTAGAAATTAACCCCCATCACCCAATTTTCTCAATGATAGAAAAAGTATATAAAAACGAAAACTCTGCTGCGGATTTAAAAAACATTAGTGAAATACTTTTTAATCAGGCATTGTTAATTGAAGGTTATGAATTAGAAAACCCCGTGGAATTTTCAAACTCGTTATGCACTTTAATGTCGAAAGCTTATAGTTAGTTTTTTTATGATAGAGGATATGATCCTCCCAATTAGTAGTAAATTTAACCATTAACCCTAAAGATATAATACTATGGCACAAATTGGAAATGTTCCAGAAATTAAAGCTGTAAAGAAGCATTTAGATGAACTAAAAGAAAAAAGACTTATTTTAGCGTGGGAGTTACCCTATGAAAACCTTCTAACTAGGCTCACCGCCGCTATATTCTTTTTAACTCCAACGGATGATTCAAAACTTGAAGAAATTTGGAAAGAGTTAGAAATTCATGAAATGCTGACCTATAGATTAAATGAAGAGAAAAAACTATCTCAACTAGTTTGGAGAGTAGAATTTAATAAAGGATTTGAATTGTAAATATCAGTATTAAAACCAATAAAAAATGAAAAAAGAACTTAACGAATTGGTAGAAAGGCTAACCAAAGAACAAGAAGTTGAATGTGCTAGACCTGAAAAAACAGCGGCTGCATTAAAGGAATGTATTGATAGAGATTATGTACATGTGATGTTTAAAAAAACAGGAACAGAAATTGGTGTTCAATTAGATCGTAGGTTTTGTAAATTCGAGAATGCAGACTTTCAGAATGCTAAAGGTACCGTTCATCTAGTTGGAGGACTAACCCTGAACTATGATAAAGTTAAATGTACTGCGGACATCGATCTAAAAACCTGCGAAGGCATAGGATGTTTGGAGCCAGTAAGTGATGAAGATTATACAGTAATGATGTCTCAAAGCAATAAATAGTATTATTTATTAATACATATTTTTTTTGCTATGAATCCAATTTTAATGAAAGAGTGGTTAAACACGAAGTATATCATAAAGATTATAATTTGGATAAAAAGGATAATTTGAATTAACTACCAGAAGCACCAGCCGTTTTTGGGATTTTTGGTATTATTCATGAAATCCCTATTCATCCAATGATAATTTGAGAAAAGTTGTTCGTGATGTATTTGAAAATCCACTGGGCGAAGGAATGAAAAAATTTATGCAGGGTACATGGATTCAAATGTTATGAATTACTCTCCAGTGCTAACCATTGAGGAACGCAAAGCGAAGGAAGAAGCTTGGATTAATGAGTACCGGGTATTAATGATGATGGAGAATACCCCAATATAATTACGAATGGCCATATGATGATAATGGAAACATGAAACCAGAGTCCCCCCAAGCCAGAGTATAAAAACTAAATAAATATTATTCTTTATTAAACGTTAATTACCTTTGGTGCTTAAGATAGATTAATAGGATTGAAATGGTAAAAGTAACGTGGTTAGGGCATTCCGCTTTTCAGATAGAAACAAAGCGATACACCTTTCTTATAGACCCTTGGATAGATGGAAATCCTGTCTCCCCTTATAAAAATTACACAGAAATTAAAAAAGCTGATTTTGTCTTTGTTACCCATGATCATGCTGATCATGGATTGGATGATGCCATAAGAATATGTAAAAACACAAACGCTATTTTTATTGGAGTATTTGAATTGGCAGAGTTTTCGGGTGAAAAGGGGTGTCGTTTTTTAGGCGGAAATATTGGAGGGGAGATAAAAAAAGATGATGTAAAAATCTATTTCACTCAAGCAATTCATTCTTCGAGTATAGCAGCACCTTGCGGGTTTATTGTTAATACACCCGAGGTAACATTTTACCATACAGGCGATACGGCTTTCTATAGTGACATGGAGTATTTACCTAAGTTATATGAAATTGATATAATGATGGTACCAATTTGTTCAAATTACATGATGGGTATAACAGAAGCTGCTTGGGCAACAGAAAAGGTTAAACCTAAGTACGTTATACCATGCCATTTCAATACAATACCTACATTAAATTCTAATCCAGAACATTTTAGAGAAAAAGCAAATCTTTTTTCTCAAGTTGAAATTTTAAGATATGGAGAAGAAAAATCATTTGAATTTTAAATAGAAATTAAGATATGAAGTTATTTTGCTTCCCTTATGCGGGTGGATCATCGATAATATATAACAATTGGAAGTCGTATTTAAAATCTGATATTGAATTAATAGCCATTGAATTGGTTGGTCGGGGTCATCGGATTAATGAAGCCCATTACATCGATTTGAATGATGCAATAAATGATGTGTTTTCTTTAGTTATTGATGAGATAAAAGAACGTGATTCCTATGCCTTTTTTGGACACAGCATGGGTGCTAAAATTGTGTATGAACTAGCACAGAGAATTTCAGAAAAAAGATTACCAGGACCACAGCATATTTTCTTTTCTGGCAGAGGAGCTCCTAATATATTAGGAGTGAAAGAAATAGAGTACCATAAGTTACCAGATAAAGAATTTAAGAAAGAAATACTCAAACTTGGAGGAACACCCAAAGAATTTTTTGAGCATCCTGAATTAGTGGATATTTTTTTACCCTTGCTGAAAAACGATTTCAGGCTGGTTCACGAAGAAGCACCTATCAACGAAATAAAGCCATTTTCTTGTGATATTACCGTTTTTATTGGTAAGGATGAAGATTTGACACCTGAGCAAATAGATGGCTGGAAAATGAACACATTAGGCAGTTGCACAATTCATTATTTTAATGGGGGACATTTTTTCATTAATGAAAAGACCGAAGAAGTTATTAGAAGAATAAATAGTACGCTTCAATAGTTTTCGAGACTAACTAAGTTACAAAGCAATTGATAAATATTTAGTCATCAATAAAATGGAAATATTTGCAATAAATTTTTTCGATCGATTAGACGATTTTACATGTAAGTTTCTTTTATCTCAAGTTAGTAACGCTAAAAGAGAAAGACTATTAAAGTTTTATAATTGGGAAGACTTACAAAGAGGGTTACTTGCTGATTTATTAGTTAGGAAAGCACTAATTGAAAAAGTAAATGTGAGTAATAACGAAATTCATTTTTCAGTAAACGAATACGGCAAACCCTATTGTAGTTTTCTTAAAAATTTTCATTTCAATGTATCCCACTCTGGGAGTTGGGTTGTATGTGCTATAGATAGTAATCCTATTGGTATTGACATTGAAAGAATTTCACAGATAGACCTTGATATTTCAAAAAATTACTTTTCCAAAAAAGAGCATGAAAATCTACTACTAAGCAACAATCCATTTGATTATTTCTTTACTCTTTGGTCTTTAAAAGAAAGTTATATCAAGTTTATTGGCAAGGGATTATCGCATCCTCTTGATAGTTTTTCGATAGTATTTTCAAATAATTCAAAGATTAATATCGAAGTTAATGCTAAAATCCTTGAAAATACCTTTTTTAAACAATACGATGTAGATAAAGTTTATAAAATGGCTGTTTGTTGTTCGCATCCAGATATGCCAGAAAAACCAGTGGTTTATAATATTAGCGATTTAGTAGATTTTTTTTCTCTCCAAGAGAAGTTAAAACTTACTTAGTGGATGTTATTGATTGTAAATCAATATTTTATGATGCTTTTGAAAAAATATCAATTTGTCCCTAACGCTAAAATTTCTTAATAAAAGAGAGATTTTATTAACTTTTTGATCACCTATAAAAAAAGAAACCATCCATAAAAGGACGGCCTCTAAACCTAAACCTAAACCTAAAAGTTATCTATTCATACCCATTAAGGGCATTCATAAGTTTTTGTCTTGAAAAAAATATTCTACTTTTTACCGTTCCAATTTTTAAATTAAGATTTTCTGCAATCTCCTTATACTTATACCCTGAAGTATGCATCTGGAATGGTATCCGAAAGTCATCATCCAAATCTTCAATTTTTCTGTTTATCTCATTATGCGAATACTGTGATTCTGGACCATTATTTTCCGATTTACTATTCATCAGAAATTGGTTATCGCTCGAATCAAAAGTTGTATTTTGTTTAATGTTTTTTCTGTAGTTATTAATGAAGGTATTCTTCATTATTGTGAAAGTCCACGCTTTCATGTTAGTATCGTCCTCAAATTTATCACGATAGGTGAGGGCCTTTAGGTAAGTTTCCTGTAATAGGTCTCTAGCATCTTCAGTATTTGAAGTTAGGCTGTAAGCAAATCGCTCAAGATTAGTCTCAAGGTCGATAAGTGCGGTATTAAATTCTGCTTGTGACATGATTATATGTTTTAATTATTATTTAGACTAAATCAATATAAAATGTTTAAGCAAATTTAAAATGCAATTGAACACAATCCAAATCAGCATCGGTGATTTGCATCATTTCTTAAAATTATTCTAAATAAAAATTAATTATATTAACTGATAATACAGAGCGTTCAAAGGTCTTGTATAAATTAAATCTAAATAAATTCTAAATAAGTTTTTATGTATAACAATAAGATATTCAATAGGATAATTATTTTAATTTGAACTCGATATGATAAAAAATGCTTATGAAGATTTATAAATGTATGCAAACAATTGATCTTATTACAATTACATTATAATAAGATCAATTTAGTTGAGCTATAAGTTCCGATTAAGGCTAAAATGCAAAATAAGGTCTTTATTTGTAGAAATTTTTTTTGAATAAAAACCTTAGTAAATTATACTTAGGAGATCTGCTTAACCTCATTTGCCTTTTTGAAAATCAAAAACAAGGAAGAAATCAAGTTTTTAGTTCGAATTCACGTTATTTTAACTTGAGCGTTTTAATTATATTGCAGAATATTTCAAAATTTGAAATAATATTAACCTCTTTTGGAATACTGTTTTTGTTCTGGTTTGCAATATAACCTGTAACAAAGAGAAGGCAATTAGGAGTATCCTTTTGAAGATCTTTGAAAAAATCTTCAAGGTTAATATTGGAAAGATTACTACTTACAGATGTGAAAACTACTTTAGGTTTAATTTTTTTGGCCGCTTGAATAACGGAGTCAGTAGGGGTTGATTGCCCCAAATACAAAGTTCTAAATCCTAACTTCTTTCCAGCATAAGCATAGAAGAGGAGGCCAATCTCATGGAACTCACTTTCGGGAAGGAAATAAAGAAAAAGAGGAGCTTTACTTTTAGGCTCTTTAAGTAATTCCGTGTGAGCAATAATTGTGTTCTTAATAATACTTGTAACAAAGTGTTCGTGGGCAGAATTTATTGTTCCAGTTTGCCAAAGAATTCCAATTCTGTATAAAAGTGGAATAGCTATTTCTTCAAATGTCTTTTCTAAACCACGCTCATCTATGTGCTTATCCAAGTAATTTTTAAATCCAGGTTGATCGAATGAAAACATGGATAAAATCAAAGGCTCTATATTATTCCTTTCAGAGGATTCGGTTTGTGAAGAAAGTTGAAGAATTAGCTCCGAGATTTCTTTTGAAGATCTGCGCGCTATTTTACTAATCTTATATCCGTTCCTATTTAGGAGGGTGATATTTAGGATGAGTTGTACATCCAAATCATTATATCTCCTAATATTAGTATTAGTACGATTGGGCAAAAAAAGCCCAAATCTTTTTTCCCACATGCGTATTGTATGTGCCTTAATCCCAGAGACTAACTCGAGTTGTTTGATTGAGTAACTTCCCATCTTTCTGTTTTTTATTATTAACAAAAATTAACCAACAATTGTTCAATACTATAACAACATCTATAACAAATATTTTCTTATTGACTGTTTTTTTTAACGAAGGTTTATTAGCTGCAATAATAATGCAGGATATTTAATTAAAAAAATATTTTTCATTTTTTTATTTTTTGAATTAACATTAAACCATCACGCATAGGAAGTAAAACATTCTTAACACGCCTATCTTCCTGAACTATCCGATTGAAGGATAGAATTGAATTTGTGTGAATATCGTTAGAATCGGGATTAATAACTTTACCATTCCATAAGACATTATCGGCTATAATATACCCTCCAATACTTACTTTTGGAAATACTGCTTTATAATATTCGGGATATTCGCGCTTATCACCGTCAATAAAAACCAACTCATAACTTTTACTTAGTTTAGGGATAATTGTAAGAGCATTACCTAAATGAAGGTGAATATATTGATCTACTCCTGCAAGATTCGTGAATTTATTTATGACCTCTTCAAGTTCATCATTTGCTTCAATAGTATCTATTTGGCCATTAGGCATTACACCTCGTGCCATACAAATTGCTGAATATCCAGTAAATGTACCAATTTCAAGTATGTTCTGAGGTTTTAACATCTGGCAAATCATCTGTAAGAATAAACCTTGCTGATGACCACTTAGCATTCTAGGATTATAGGTTGTAAGATTTGTAAAGCGAACCAGCTCTGCTAGCACATCATCTTCGGGGGTTGAATGCTTTGAAAGATATAGTTCAAAATCATTATCAATCTTACACATAATCTACCTATATATTAGGGTTGATAATTTATTAGGGTGAAGTACCTCATTGGCAATTTCCATTAAATCCGACGATGAAAGAGCCTCAATTTGTGAGTATATTATCTCTAGATTATCGGCTGTGTTATAAACCATGTAGCTTTTAGCCACAGAAAGCATTAAATTTTCATTACTATCGGATGCAATTGCAAGTTGTCCCATAAGTTGACGTTTTGCCTTATAAAGTTGCAAAACACCTAATCGTTGTGTCATTATCCTATTCAGTTCCTTATTGACTAATGATATTGATTTTTCGAGATTATCCTTATCGGTTCCAAAGTAGATACAGAAGAGGCCAGTATCGGAGTATGGGTTATACATCGATTCAACATTGTAGGCATAACCGTGTTTTTCGCGTAAGGCGAGGTTTAATCGAGAATTCAACCCAGGACCACCGAGGATATTATTTAAAAGGTGCATGCCAATTCGCTTCGGATTTTGCAGGTCGTATGCAATATTACCAATAATACAATGGGATTGGAATGTGGATTTTTTAACAGTTTTTGTTTGTGGAATATAGTTTTCGAACCTTGCCCGTTGAATTTTACGTTTATTCGGAGTCACCCATCCTAAGTGCCTTTCGGCTAACTTTTGTACCCGATTAAATGATATATTTCCAATAGAGCAAAATACAATTTGATCGGTATTGTAATTTCTATCAATGAATTTTTGAATATCGGTTCTTGTAAACCGTTTAATATCCTTTTTTAATCCAAGGATGTTTAACCCGAAAGGATGTCCATCGTAGATGAGCTCCTCAAAATCATCGAAAATTAGCTCAGATGGGTTGTCTTTATATGAATTGATCTCATCAAGCACAATCTCTTTCTCTTTCTTTATCTCTTTTTCGGGGAAGGTGGAGCGAAATGTAATATCGGCTATTAGCTCAACTGCTCGATCGAAATCATCATTCAGAAATGTTGCATGTATTACGGTTTCCTCTTTGGTTGTGTAGGCGTTAAGTTCGCCACCAACATCCTCAAGTCGGCTCATGATATGGTATGCTTTCCGCTTTTTTGTTCCCTTAAAAATTACATGTTCAATAAAGTGGGCAATACCATATTCGTTTTTTAGCTCATCGCGCGTACCTGCATTAATAGTAATGGAGCAATGGGCAACTGGAGAGTTGCTACTTTTATGAATTACCCGAATTCCATTTTGGAGGGTATAAACGTCAAACTCCATTAATTTTCAATTTGAGAGCGTAAACCTAATTGAAAAGAAGTTAAAGTACAAAGTTTTTGGTCAAATAGAAGCAGGCTTGCTGCTGGGCTAGGGGATAATATGCATTATTTTTATTTTATAATACTCTGATAACTAGAAGCGAAATAAATAAGTTGCAAAAAAATAGTCAACCTAGTGCTATTTTTTTTTGTGATAAATAAAAAACGTATATATTTGCACCGCCTTTACCAATGGTGCCATAGCTCAGCTGGTAGAGCAAAGGACTGAAAATCCTTGTGTCCGTGGTTCGATTCCACGTGGCACCACCCGAAGCCCACCTAATACAGGTGGGCTTTGTTTTTTTATGATATGGCCATAATTTCCTATGGTTGCTGTAAAATTTTATCATAAAGATAGATATGGATACTCCATAATTCAGTTAGCTGATAAAATCACTTTCACATATTTGAGAATATATTTGATTACAATAAGTAATAGTATTAAATTACAACGTATTTGTTTAACAATATTTTGAAGTGCCTTTCTTTGACCATACCTACTTTCATACCTATTAAGCCTTTTGTTTTTAATTAATTTGTAATTTTCTATTTGCCCGGTAAGTAACATTGATATAAAAACTAAACGGTTAAGCAAGGTTATTATACCTTATTATCACAAAGAGCCTAAATTCTTAATCGCTATAAGTATAATTTATGGACGAAAAGAGTAATAACTCATCCCTGTAAGGGTTTAATAGTCTGTACTCTATGAAAAAGATTAACAATTTAGGTTCAAAGCACCTTCGCAAAAGAGCAGAGGAGCAGCTAAAAGGCAAATCTCCCCAAATAATTTTACCATCCTCTGAAGCGGATGTGCTAAAACTCATTCATGAGCTGGAGGTGCACCAGATTGAGCTGGAGATGCAGAACGATGAGCTGGCTCTTGCAAAAAATGAGGCCGAAATTGCTACGGCTAAGTATTTGGAATTGTATGATTTTGCCCCAGCAGGTTATTTCACCCTTTCCAAAGACGGAAAAATTATTGAGGTAAATCTTAGCGGTGCAGCTATGCTGAAAAAGGTACGCTCACAGCTAATAAATAGCCAGTTTGGCTTTTTCATCTCAGATGACACTAAACAAACCTTCAACCTTTTTCTGGAAAAAGTATTCAGCAGTAAAGCTAAAGAGAGTTGTGAGGTAAAAATTATCGCAAATTGCGATATATCAACCTATGCTTTGCTTACTGGTGTTACTACTGAAAATGGGGAGCATTGCCTTTTAACTGCTGTTGATATCACTCAACGCAAGCAGATAGAGTTAGAACTGTTGAAGAGTGAGCAAACGCTCACCTCTATTTACGATACCACTGGCGATGCAATTTTCCATTTGGCGGTGGAGGCGGAAGGTGTATACCGATTTACCACCATAAATAGAGCATTCTGCAATGTCACTGGGTTGAGCGTGGAGCAGGTGGTTGGAAAATTGGTGAATGAGGTTATTCCTCAACCAGCCCTGAATATTGTTCTTGGATTGTACAAACAGGCTGTTTCAGAAAAGAGGATTATAAGATGGGAGGAGGCTTCGGAATACCCTACAGGGTTGTTAACAGGTTTAGTTAGTGTTACGCCTATTTTCGATGAAAATGGTCGTTGTATCAATTTGGTTGGCTCAGTACATGATATCACTCAGCGCAAAATTACAGAGGATAAACTGCAGGAGAGCGAAAGGTTTTTAAAGGAAACCCAGATTATTGCGAAGCTTGGTACATACACTTTGGATATAGCCACAGGTAGGTGGAAAAGTTCCGAAATTCTTGATACCATTTTTGGAATCGATTCCAATTTTGATAGATCTGTTGAAGGGTGGACATCAATTATACACCCTGAATGGCAAGAGATTATGAGTGATTACTTTTTTTATGATGTAATAGGCAAAAAATCCAATTTTGATAAGGAGTATAAAATTATTCGGCAGAATGATAAGGAAGAACGCTGGGTTCATGGGGTGGGAGGTCTTAAATATGATAATAATAACCAACCAATTGCCATGGTTGGAACAATACGCGACATTACCAAACGTAAGCTAGGACAGGAGGCAATACGCGAAAGCCAGAGTCTCTACCATGATTTGGTTGAAACATCGCAAGATCTAATTTGGCAGTGCGATTCCGAATCTCGATATACATACTTAAACCCTGCTTGGGAGCAAACATTTGGCTATAAACTAGATGAAATGCTTGGTAGAAAATTTACCGATTTTCAAAGTCCGGAAAGGGCTGCTATCGATTTAATTGAATTCTCTAGGTTGATGCAAGGTAATATGGTTAAAGGTTTTGAAACGATTCATAAAGGCAAGAATGGCAATAATATCCACCTAGTTTTTAATGCAAAGTATATAACCGATGTAAATAATAAGATAACTGGTATACGGGGTTCGGCTTACGATATTACCAAACAAAAGAAAACGGAGGATTATTTAAGGGAAAGCGAAGAAAAATATAGGCTTTTAGTTACTAATATTAAAGATGTGATTTATAGCGTTGATGTTGAAACAAAGGAATATAGCTATTTAAGCCCTGCCTTCGAGAAGATTACAGGCTACTCATTGGAGGATATAAAAAAAATGGGAGGAAGAATATCTTTCTTAAAGAAAACTATTACTAAAGCAAAGTTTATTGAATGGGAAAATTATCGTATTGAATTAAGTGATGAGCAGCTGGATTCTGAATATACCCAGGAAGAATGGTGGTTATGTAAGGATGGTTCATACAAATGTTTGCGAGATCACTGGATTCCAATTTTTGAAAATGGAAAATTGGTTTCCACATACGGTGTGCTTACCGATTATACCAAGCGAAGGCTTGCTGAGGAGAAGTTGAAAGTAAACGAATCTATCCTTAAAAAGATTAATGCGGACAAAGACCTTTTCATATCTATCCTTGCACATGATTTAAAAAATCCATTTAATTCAATGCTAGGATTTTTAGAGCTGTTAGCTGAAAATTACCGTGAATATGATAATGAAAAAATCGAAACTCAGCTAGGTGTTATTAATTCATCCGCAAAAAGGATATATAATTTATTGGAATCGATTTTAATGTGGGTCAGATCTCAATCGGGCAAAATACCGTACGAACCTCAAAATGTATGTTTTACTACTATCTGCAATGAAGTTTTATCGGATTTAGAGCTATCTGCTGAGGCAAAAAATCTAGCAATCAACCATTTTGCTAAGGATAAAGTAGATGTTTTTGCGGATATTGATATGTTGAAAACTGTTCTGCGAAACTTAGTTTCAAATGCAATAAAATTTTCATACCCTGGTGGAAAAATTGACATTTGTGCAGAAAGTGCAGATTCAAAGCTAATAGTTTCAGTTTCCGATAATGGTATTGGCATTACGCCTGAGAGAATAGGTACCCTATTTGACATTACGCAAGTACAGTCAACAAAAGGAACATTAAATGAATATGGAACAGGTTTGGGGTTACTGCTTTGCAAAGAATTTATAGAGAAACATGGCGGAAGAATCTGGGTGGAAAGTGAAATGGGTAAGTATTCAAAATTCAATTTTAGTATTCCTTTGTAAATCAATGCGTTAAAAATTTTAAAGTTTTTTTCTATAATTTTGGTGCTGTACTAATTTTTTTAATCAAATCAACATTCTAAAATTATTTAAAAATCGGGTAAATTTATTCTTAAACGCCTAGATATATATTTCAATTAAACGTTGAAAATAAAATATATAGAGCGTAAAATGAAAAACCTACAGTAAAACATTATATATCTTTTACTGAATCAAAAACATTTTAAAGCCGTTTCCATCTTGTATCCCAGAATTCTTTACTCTAGGGTTACTGTTTGAGTACTACAAAATGTTAACAACTTATTGGTTTTCAATTTTTTGTTAGGTCTTTCTCTCGATCAGTATTTTAATCAATCTTTCCTTCTCCTCAATCATTTTTTCTTTCTCCTTTAGCATCTCCACTAGCATCTTATTTCTTTCTTCTAGCGAAACTAATTTGTAGCTAAAAGGTAAATTAGGTTCGTTTAGATTTCTAAAATCAGCTGTGAAATTTCTATATTCCTTATCCTCAATTTTAACATCAGGAGGAGTTTCATCTTCAAAGAAATATCCTATAGAAACTTTAAATACATCGGCAATTTTTTTAAGTGTAGAAACCTTAAACTCGTTTTTCTTAAGTGCTATTTGCAAGCCATTTTTAGTTATTCCAATAAAATTAGCCAAATCGTTTTGGCTAACTTTATTTTGCTTTTGTAACGCTTTTATTTTATCTGATATCATGATAATCAATACAATATTAATATTAACAAAATTATTACCATATTTATTTGGTCTTAATGGCCAAATTATTTATATTCGCATTACAATTTTATGCTGAGAACTAAAAAACAGCATTTGATGAGTTGGGAGAAACCTCTTGGATACAATAGACATTTTTTGAATAAAATATTAATGCGTTCTTTTACATCTCTTTGTACCCCATAGACATAATGCCTATGGAGATAAAGTACGACAGAACCATAAAAATACGACTCAGTTTTGAGTCATAGTGGTTTTACCCCAAAAAGTTCGGCGAGTTGTCCGTAGAGTTTCGTGTAGAATGGCATGTGATTTACCAGTCATTTTACTATAGAGGACAAACCCAGACAACGAATAGTCTTGCCACGCAAAACAAATGTACTGCCAGAGGTTCAGTGCTAATTGCATTTTTTCTGAAACACCCGAAAAATTTTAACTTGTAGGAATTTAAGTGCTACCTATTAGACGATGCAAAGGCAAACTTATTTTGGATATACCGGCTAAATACTATTCTGCAAGAAATTCAAAAGACTCAAAAAACTATTTGGGATGTAATAGTTTAGACAGGAGTTTTTGATAATTATTACCCTTGTATGCTGTTTGATTGGGAAAATAAGCATTGCCTAAGAATGAATAACAGCATACTGCTAAGACGCTATAAAAACGCTTAGCGTTTAAAAATACTTTACTCTAGTTACCTAACCATAGATTATGCCTTAAATGTAACTCATTATGATAGCATTCATAACAATGAATCTATCATGAAACTTATCAAAAAAAGGTGTTTTGTTAAGTTGATGGGTTTTTTGGGACTCAGTCCTAAATGGGTTAAAACTTAGAGGCCGTTTAAAAACCCAAAGGAAAAATTTTGACAACAGAACAGGAACTATAAAGTTACGGTATCTTATACTTTAGGGTACTTTTTAGCATTCCATTTGTGGTGTCAAACGTTGTCGTATTGTCAAAGATCGCTTATGCTGCCATAGGCTATGAGTCAATGACTTAATCATGGAACTTGCCTGTGAAGCATTTAATTTCAGATTTACATTGAAAAACAATGTATTACAATAAAAATCTATAATAAAGTCTATGATAATTAAAAAGCATTGCCTGAAAAAATAGGATAATCATTGATTTTCAGTTATAAGCAAAAAAAAATAACAGATTCGCAACACGAAAATACTTTTTTTCGGGAAAAAAAGTCAAATTTTTTTGGTCTTTTTTAGCAATAGAGCAAAAAAAGTGTGCTATGAACAAAAGATTATCAAGAAGTGAGGTTATTGAAATCAAGCACAAAGTGCATGATATAATCTCAGTAATCTCAGACCACCTTAAGGAGCGAGGTGAAAACCCAAGTAAAGAAGAACGTTACAGGGCAGTACTTGATGCATGGAACTCTACCAATCACTTCCCAATCAGTAGAAGGTATCTTTATATTGAGATTGCAAGGGGGTTTGATTTTGAGACTCATGAAACAGTTTGGCGTATAATCGAATCTTACAAAACGATTACTACTGGTAAGCCGGATAGGAACTCACTAGCGGGGTACTATCGTACTTGGGAAAAAATATTACAATTCACTTATACAGATTAACCTTAATTTAACCATATGTCAATAGATGAAATTAGAATAGAGTTTAACTCACAGCAATTCGATGACCTAGTAATTGCTCTTGATGAAGTAAAAGAAATTAATGAAAACGCTGGTAAGAAATCAAGAGCAGCCGTTTATGCAAATCTCTTAACAACTATATTGATCCAAAGAGCATTTCAGGAATACGCTTTGATTCAAACTAGAAAAACGCTAAACCCCGAAAAATAGTTTAGAGACCTTTAGCTCATTTTGACTTCGGATTATTAAATTACTAGTAGGACCTATAGGTTCTACTAGTTTTATTAATTTTATAACCCTTCTAAATTTATATTGACTTTAACTCAGGTTGCTGATATATGGTTATTTGTTTGATTCAAAAATTCACCCTTTACAATTAAAACTAAACGCAGAAAGAATAAAATACTGTAAATCAAAACTATCCGTACTTAGCAATTTAGGTTAATTAACGTGAGTTCGATATAAGAAATGTGATAATGTGTTTATTTACAAAGATATATAATTGCTTAGTATGATGTGGATGGTTGGAATGATGGAATAATGGATAACAAGGGGTTAGATTTTTGCTTCTTTCTTCCATTTTTCCATTATTCCAGCACTCCATTGTTTCAAATAAAACAATTTGACTGATAAGCAGATTAATACATTGTTTATTACATCGAACTGACGTTAATTAACAAGTATATCTTGATTAATATTTGCTCTAAGTGGCGCAAGTAAATAAGAGAAATTTTTTTCGCAATCATTAAAGTACGTTTTATAAAACCTCCCTTTTTTTCTTCGTGTAAGCTATTTGCTTATTACAAGTTATGTATTTGCGTTGTTGCCACCTAATAAAAATATTCAATTTTTACACTATGATGATGTAAATCATTGCTAAACATGTCTATTTCATTTGTCTTTTAAGTAATTTACATTTTTTATTAGGATCTATTCTGATTACAGCGAAATGCCATAAGGCTTAATATTGTATAAATCGAAAATAATTATACATGTCTATTGGACTTTGCCGAACCTATTGGCAAGCAGTAATTCTGAATTCAAATGCTAGAACAACTATTAAATTTAACTAATACAAATTATGAATATTGATATTCAAACACTTATTCTGATAATAGGAATTTCTCATCTGATGCAGGTATTAGTTTTTTATTATCAATATATAGCCAATAAATTCATAAAGGGTCCTGGTTGGTGGCTTATGTGGAGTGTTGCCGAATCTTTCGGTTTTGGACTAATTCTGCTTAGAAGTATTCCATTACTACACCAATTGGTAATTGCTTTTCAAAATGTAATAATTTTTTCTGGAACAATTCTTATTTACATTGGAGTTTTAGAGTTTTTTAGTAGAAAGATAAATCTAAAATTCATTCTTCTCTTTTTTAGTTCTTTTGTAGCGCTCCATCTTTCTTTTTTATTCATTAAAGATGATATTTATCTACGCACCTTGTTTTTAAATGTTTTTTTATCCGCAACAGCATTTTTAACTGCAATAACTATTCTTAAGAATAAAACCTCAAATATTGCTTCAACTGCCAATTTTAGTGTGATACTTTTCTCATTGCATGGGAGTGTTTTTGTTTATAGAACTATCGTACTGATTATAAACCCGTTTAACAGTAATATATTTGCACCAACTTTTTTTAACCTTACCCAATATTTTGATGCCTTAATTATTGGACTTCTTTGGACATTCGGTTTTATAATTATGCTAAACCAGAGGCTTAATTTAGAAATTTATGAAGCAAAAAGCCATTTTGAACAAATTTTTAGTACGAGTCCAGATGCTGCATTAATTACCCGTTTAAAAGATGGAATGTTAGTGGATTGTAATGAAAATTTCACTAAAATTTTTGGTTATTCGAAAGATGATATTTTAGGAAAAACAACACTTGATATCAATTTTTGGAAAACCCCCAAGGACAGGCAGGAACTTGTCAGAATTATTAAGGAAAATGGGGTTTATGAAAACTGTGAGTTACTCTTTCAACGAAAAGATGGAGAAGTAATTACTGGATTAATGTCGGCAAAGGCTATAACCCTAAAAGGAATCCCTCATATTATAAGCGTTACCCGCAATATCAGCGACCGAAAGCACGTGGAAGAAATTCTTAAGGAGAGCGAGCAGCGCTTGCAATATGTTTTACAAGGTAGTCATCTTGGGTTCTGGGATTGGAATTTAGTAACTAATAAGGTTAAGAGAAATGAGCAATGGGCAGAAATGCTTGGTTACAAAATTGATGAGATTGAATTCACTGTTAAGCAATGGATTGATTTTGTGCATCATGAGGATCAGGCCATGGCGATGAAATCCATACAAGATCATGTTAAAGGTATAACACCGATGCATAGGCTTGAATACCGAATGCGAACCAAAAGTGGACAATATAAATGGATACTTGATCAAGGGCAAGCAGTAGCATGGGACTCTAATCATCAAGTAATAAGGATGAGCGGTACGCATATTGACGTTACAGAACGGAAGCAGGCAGAAATAGCAATGCAAGAGAGTGAAAAAAGGTATCGATTACTTTTTCAGAATCTCTCCTCTGGCTTTGCTCTCCACGAAATTATTTTGGATTCTAATGGGAAACCCTGCGATTATAGGTTTCTTGAAATTAACCCCGCTTTCGAGACGCTTACAGGGCTTAAAGCAACCGATTTAATTGGTAAAACTATCTTAGAAGTTTTGCCAAATACGGAATTCTACTGGATTGAAACTTATGGACGAGTTGCTTTGACTGGCAAACCTCTCACTTTAGAAAACTACAGCATAGAATTTAACAAATACTATCATGTCAATGCATATTCACCTGAAGAGGGAAAATTTGCTACTATTTTTCATGATATATCAGATCAGAAGCTGTTTGAGGTTGAGCTACAGAATAAGAATGAAGAGCTTATCAGAGTAAATGCGGACAAGGATCGTTTTATGTCAATACTCGCACATGACTTAAAAAGTCCCTTTAACACAATACTTGGCTACTTAAATCTTTTAACTGAAAATATTCATGAATATGATATTGATAAAATTGAAAAACAGATTGCAATTATTAACAATTCGGCACAAAATACCTATTTTTTAATGGAGGATATTCTTCTTTGGGCTAGATCTAAATCGGGTAAAATCCCTTTTGAACCCAAGGAATTCAAATTTAATACTATTTGTAAAGATATTATCGAAATTCTTACCCCAAATGCCAACACAAAAAACATAACCATCAATTATAATGAAAATGAGGAAATTGTTGCTTTTGCAGATGCAGATATGCTGAAAACTATTCTTAGAAACCTAATATCTAATGCAATTAAATTCACCAACAAGGGAGGGAATGTTAATGTAACAGTCAACCAATCAATTAAACGAGTTAGTGAATTTAACCAAAATAATCTATACATTGAACGTGCGGACGATAAATACAATACTTCTCAGATTATTTCAGTTGCTGATAATGGTATAGGAATAACTCCAGAATTAAAAGACAAGCTATTTGATGTTATACAGGCATATTCCACCAAAGGAACCACAAACGAAGTGGGAACAGGGTTAGGGCTGTCTTTGTGCAAAGAATTTGTTGAGAAACATGGGGGTAGTATTTGGGTGGAGAGTGAACTAGGCAAAGGGAGTACCTTCTATTTCACATTAGCAAAAAACTCTAGTAAAATATTGGCCTTATGATAAATGAGGAGAAAAATATTTTTAAAGTGAAAAAAGTAAATGAAAATCAGATTGCGTTAGTATTCAAAGGCTCACTAAAGAAACTATTCCGAACTCTTTTGGGAATCCAATTCTCTTTGTGTGTTGGTTTGGTAATACTAACTACGCTGATATACATAAATCAGAAAGAGCTCATTGAAAGTCAACATATTCATTTTCAGTCCTATTTGCTGGCAAATGAATTACTTCAAAGCTCTGACGATTTAACTCGTTTAGCGAGATCTTATGTAGCCTCCAATAATGGAGAATTTGAACGTCAATATAATGCCGTTCTTGATATTCGCAATGGAAAAAAACCTCGACCAGCAGATTACAACCGAGTGTATTGGAATTTTGTCATAAAAGAGGATCAAAAACCTTGCCCCAATGGGGAAACCATATCGCTAAAGGAGTTGATGAGTAAAATAGGTTTTACAAATTCGGAACTTGAGATGTTAACCAGCGCTCAAAAGTATTCTGATTCATTGGTGAAAACTGAAGAAATTGCTATAAATGCAAATAAAGGCTTGTATGATGATGGTAAAGGTAACTTTTGTATAAAAAAAGAACCTAACCATGACTTTGCCATGAGAATACTGTATGATGATGCCTATCACAAAAAGAAAACCCAAGTACAGAAGCCCATCGATGAATTCTTTGTTATGTTTTCGGAGCGAACCGCCAAGGACGTGGCAAAGTTTGAAAAAAGAACCATCGGTTTGGTTAAATCCATCGAGGGGATAATAATTGCCTTCATTCTGCTATTCGTATTTTCTTTTTTTAAAATGATGCATCAGATCATAGAACATGATCAAGTTCTTAAATCGCTAACAGAAAGCGAAGAAAAATATCGTCAGTTAGTTGAATTTTCACCTGATGCTATTCTGGTTCACGTGGATGGTTTAATTCAATTCGTAAATAATGCTTCTTTAAAAATATTTGAAGCAACGAGTAAAGATGATTTTATTGGAAAAAAAATAATTGATCTTGTTCATCCTGATTATGTAAGCATAGTAGAGCAGAGAATTGCAAAAATAGCTGCTGAAAATTCAGAGGTTCCAACAATTGAAGAAGAATTAGTAACACTTAAAGGAGTACCATTTTATGCAGAGGTAACCGCAATACCGATAAATTTAAAGGGAAAACAAGGAATACAAGTAGTTGCAAGGGATATTAGGGAGCAAAAATTTTCCAATACTAAACTTCATGAAAAAGAGGTACAATATAGAAACCTTGCGAATGCTGGAATGGCTTTGATTTGGACATCAGGCACTGATAAATTGTGTAACTTTTTTAATGAACCTTGGCTGAAATTTACAGGTCGTACAATTGAGCAGGAAATTGGGAATGGTTGGGCGGATGGTGTTCATCCTGATGATTTAGACCGCTGCCTTAAAATCTATGTTACATCGTTTAATAAACGTGAAGTATTTGAAATGGAATATCGCTTACTTCATGTAAGTGGGGAATATCGGTGGGTAAAGGACATGGGTACACCCAATTACAATAGTAATGGGGAATTCATTGGTTACATTGGGCATTGTTTTGATATTACTCAAAACAAACGAGTAGAAGAGGCATTAAAGAAAAAAACAAATGAACTTGAACTTTTAAATAGCCATTTTTTAGGTCGTGAACTTAAAATGATAGAACTTAAAAAGGAGATAAACGAATTGCTTAAAAGATTTGGAGGAGAGGCAAAATATGTAATTCATGGATGAGAAAGGTTGAATAAATCCATGTTGCTAATACTTAATAAATATGGAAATAGAAGAAGTTATTATGGGTGACATGCCCACCTTTTTAATGATTGTGAAGGTACTTGCAAATGCTATACTTGCAATATCATATGCATCCATTCTACTTTTTCTTATTGTTTTTGTAAGAAAACGTAAGGATATGCCATTTATCTGGGTGATTTTTTTGTTCGGGTTATTTATCCTAGCATGTGGTATAACACATTTAGTTCATGTAATAGGTTTTTGGTGGTCTGTAAACTGGTTGCAGGCAACAGTAGATTCCGTTTGTGCCATTATTTCTTTGGCCGCTGCGATTGTAGCATGGTATATTTTACCCAAAACCCCATTGCTTACAAATTACAATCAGTTAATATTGATTAATAATGAGTTACAAAAAGAGAGAGATAAACTGATTTTTACTCAAAGTGAATTACAAAAGGCATACAACGAGGTTGAAAAGCGTGTGAATGAAAGAATAGAGGAATTATTTGTTGTAAATAATTCACTCTTAAGTGAAATCAATGAGCGTGAAAAAATTGAGGAGGCTTTGCGTACTAGTGAGGAATATTTCCGAAATATTTTCGAGCATTCAATCGTAGGCAAGTCAATTACCGAAATGGGGGGTAACTTCAAAACCAATAAAGCATATCGGCAAATATTAGGCTATTCTGAAGCCGAACTATCCACACTAAAATGGCAGGAACTCACCCATCCTGATGATTTACAAAGGGATCAGGAATATCTTAATTCCCTAATATCAGGAAAATACTCTTCCTTGCGATGGGAGAAGAGGTATATCCATAAGGATGGGCATGTTATTTGGGCTGATATAAGCACTGTTTTACAGAGAGATGCAAATAATATACCGCAATATTTTATTACTACAATTCATGATATTACCGAACGAAAACAAGCTGAAGACAACCTATTAAGAAAAGACAGGTTATTAAACCTAACAGGTAAAACGGCAAAAGTAGGTGGTTGGGAATTTGATACTGAAACATTGCAACAGACTTGGACCGAAGAGGTTTACCGAATACATGAGGTTGATTCCTCATTCAATCCTAACGTTAATAACGGGATTAACTTCTATTCACCCTCATCAAAACCAATAATTGAACAAGCAGTACAAAGAGCAATTGAATTTGGAGAACCATTCGATTTGGAATTAGAATTTATTACTGCAAAAGGTAATCATAGGTGGGTACATTCAATTGGAAAAATATATCAGGAAAATGGGAACATAAAAAAAATATATGGATCGATTCAGGATATTACTGAACGAAAACAGGTTGCCGAGGCTCTTAAAAACAGCAACGATAAAATTTTAAGTCTTGCCGATAATATCCCTGGATTTATGTCTTATGTTAATGCGGATACCTTAGTTTACGAATTTGTAAACGAAAACTATGCAAAATCTTTTGGGATTCCTCGAGAAAAAATTATTGGAAGTCATATAAAGGATGTTATTAGCGAAGCAAACTATCAATTTGCATTAAAGTCAATAAACGAAGTTAAACAAGGTAAATCGGTTTCCTATGAAAACAGTTTTGATCTAGTAACCGGAAAACACTGGATTCAGGTAAACTATACACCTGTTTTTAATGGGAGCGGGTACGTTATTTCAATTGTTGTACTTAGCTATGATATTACTGAACGTAAACGGACAGAAGAAGCTTTAAGAGAGAGTGAAGAAAGGTATCGCAGTTTATTAACAAATCTTGAGGCAGGTATTGTTGTACACGCACCTGATACCTCAATTATAATGAACAACCATAGGGCATCTGAACTTTTGGGGCTAAGCGATGATCAAATGAGAGGAAAATTGGCAGTTGATCCTCATTGGAAGTTTATTTACGATTATATTACCCCTGTTCCACTTGAGGATTACCCTGTAAACCGAGTCATTGCAATCAAAAAACCTATTAGGGATCTAATTTTTGGTGTTGTTAGGCCAAAAACCAATGATATTGCATGGTTAACAGTCAATGGTTTTCCTGTTTTTAATAACGATGGCGAATTATCAGAGATACTAATTAGCTTCATCGATATTACTGAACGGATTAAGGTAGAGGAAACGTTAAGGCAATCAGAGCGTAATAAAACGGAACTTTTAGATAGATTAAATGATGCCCAGCACATGGCCATGATTGGCAGCTGGGAGTGGGACTTAAAAAACAACTTGGTTTGGTGGTCCGATGAGACCTATGAAATTTTCGGGGTAACAAAACAGAATTTTACTCCCAATTTCGAAGCTAATGGTAAATTTATTCACCCTGATGATTTTGAACAATACGGCAAGGCATTCGAACACTCTTTTCAAACTGGCGAGCCATTAAATTTCGAATTCAAGCTGATTGCTAGAAATGAACAATTAAAATACTGTCAGGCAAAAGGAAAACTTATTTACGATGAATCCCATCAACCAATTCGTTTTATTGGGACAATCATGGATAATACGCAGCGCAAGATTGCTGAATTTTCTCTACAGGAAACCCAAACAAAATTCCAACAAACTTTTGAACTCTCACCAGTAGGGATTGTTATGGTGGGGCTCGATAGGCGATTCATCCATTGCAACAATGCATTTGCGAATTCTCTAGGATATCAAACCGATGAATTGGTTGGGAAATCCATAGTAGATGTAACATACCATGAAGATAGTAAAATAGGAATGAATGAAATGATGTCCATCATAAAAAGTGAACTTAATATCTCACATGTTCAGAAGCGTTACGTTAGGAAAGATGGCCAAATTGTTTGGGGAGATGTGGCTCTTTCTCTTATAAGAGATTCAAAAGGTCGCCCACAATACTTCCTTTCTATTGTTCAGGATATTACTAAAAAAAGAGAATCTGAAAATCAACTAAACCTTTCATCCAAGATACTTGCCATCCTGAATGAACCTAAGGATTTATCGGAAATAATTCCACGTATTTTGGCCGAGATAAAACAAAGTTTAGATTTCGAAGCCATTGGTTTTCGTTTGAAAGACGGAGATGACTTTCCCTATTTTGTTCAGGAAGGTTTTTCCAACGATTTTATAATTAATGAGAACTCGCTGGTTGCTCGTGATAATAAAGGAATTATTTGTAGAGATGAAAATGGTAACATAAGCTTAGAGTGTACATGCGGGCTTATAGTAACGGGTAAAACTGATCCCCAAAATCCTTACTTTACCCAAGGCGGAAGCGCATGGACAAATAACACCATCACATCTTTAAATATTCCAGTTCCAAAAGATACGAGGCTTCATCCGCGCGATCGTTGTATTCATGAAGGGTATCAATCGGTAGCACTTATCCCTGTTCGTGCAAATAATGAGATATTTGGAATCCTACAACTTAACGATAAAAGAAAGGATAAACTCTCTTTAGATTTGATTCAATTTCTTGAGGGTATTAGTTCTTTTATTGCTTTGGCTTTGGTGCGTAAGAAACAGACTGAGGTTTTGCGGTTTAAAAATCTTGTTTTTGATGCATCATTGGTAGCCAATAGCATTGCGGATATAAATGGTAATTTTACCGAAATTAATGATACCTTACTTCGTATATGGGGCTATTCAAGTAGAGATGAAGTTCTAGGCTTACCAATTCAAACTCTATTTAATGATCAAAATAGTGCATCGGAAATAATTTCATCATTGGACAGTGTTGATCAGTGGGAGGGAGATTTTATTGCAAAGAGGAAAGATGGATCAACCTTTTTTGCTCATGGATTAGCAACAACAGTTAAGGATGATTATGGCAATCTATTAGGGTATCAGTCTGCTGTAATCGATATCACTGAGCGTAAACATGCCGAGGATGAAATCATAAAGTTAAATGAAACATTGGAGCAAAGGGTAGTTCAACGTACTGAACAGCTCGAAATTGCAAATAAAGAGTTGGAAGCATTTAGCTACTCGGTTTCACATGATTTACGTGCACCCTTACGTCACCTTAGCGGGTTTGTGGATATCCTTACAAAGGATGTTAAAGATCAGCTGTCCGAAAAGGATCTACATTATTTGGACATAATCAACAATTCCACAAGAGTGATGGGAATTTTAATTGATGATCTTTTGAGTTTCTCAAGGACTAGTCGTACGGAGATAAGAAAATCAAAAATAGACATGAACCGGCTGATTGACGATGCTATATCGCAAATTAAATCAGCCATTGTAGGGCGCAAAATAGAATGGAATATATCTCCCCTTGCCGAAGTTTCTGGCGACTATAACTTACTGCGTTTGGTATGGGTTAATCTAATTGATAATGCAGTAAAATATACCAAAACCAAAGAAAAAGCCATTATAAGAATTGATTATACCGAAGAAAAGGAGGAGTTTATATTCTGTATTAGCGATAATGGTGTAGGATTCGAAATGAAGTATGCTCAAAAACTCTTTGGAGTATTCCAGCGCCTTCATTCATCAGCAGAGTTTGAAGGAACTGGAATTGGGCTTGCGAATGTACGCCGTATTATTCTTAGGCATGGCGGACGTACTTGGGTCGAAGCAGAGCTTGATAAGGGCGCAAATTTCTACTTTACGCTGCCAAAGGAAGTTATTGGGGATAAAGCCTAGTGAGTTGATGTTTAGGGATTTAAAGAATAGATTTTTTGACTAGATAGTTGAACATAAATACTTTCGGTATTGACATGTATTGTGGAAATATTTAAATTAGAATGAATTATTTTATTGCCACTAGTCTAAATTAATGTTTACTTTTTTAACTACTAAAAATAAGCCTATGATAGATTTAAGAACAATCCTATTAGCTGAAGACAATCCATATGACGTGGAATTAACTATGAAGGCACTTGCTGAGCATAACCTTGCAAACCGTGTTGTAAATGTTAATGATGGTGTTGAGGTTTTAGATTATCTAACCTATGAGGGAGAATACAAAACCCGTAAAAAGGGTAATCCTGCGGTTATCCTACTGGATATTAAAATGCCCCGCATGGATGGTATTGAGGTGCTTAAAACCATCCGGAGTCACCCTGACTTTAAAATGTTGCCAATTGTTATTCTTTCATCCTCCCGCGAGGAGTTTGATTTGAAACGATGCTATGAGCTAGGCGCTAATGCCTACGTTGTAAAACCCGTAGATTTCAAAGATTTTTTTGAGGTTATTAAACAATTAGGAATTTTTTGGGCAGTGATAAATGAGCTGCCAACTGAAGGAGGAGAGCAAAATGGATAAAGCAGAAGCAAAAATAGCGCTCAATGTTCTGTCTCTCGAAGACTCGATATTAGATTTCGAGATAATTCTGGAACATCTTACCAGTGCTGGATTTAGCATAAACATAACTCGTGTTGCCAAGGAGAGTGAATTTACTTCATCAATTCGCAACAACAAGTATGATATCATTTTGGCCGATTTTAACCTACACGGTTTTGATGGATTTGCTGCGCTAAAATTGTGTAATGAGATATGCCCTAACACACCTTTTATCTGCATTTCAGGATCGATTGGTGAGGAGATAGCCATTGATTTGATGAAGCAAGGTGCTGTTGATTATATCCTAAAGGATAGGCTAGCAAGACTCCCATCGGCTGTAAAACGCGCACTCGATGAATCAAAAGAAAAAGAAATAAGACGAAAAGCCGAGGAGGCACTTCAAAAGAAGATGGACGAACTCCAACGGTTCTACGACTTAACCATAGGGCGTGAGCTAAAAATGATAGAGCTAAAAAAGGAGATTAACGAGCTTTTGAAACAAATGGGAAAAGAGGAAAAATACAAAATAGTAGGATAGGGAATGAAACCAAAGTGAAAATGGAATAATTAGTTTGAGGTTAAATCATAAACCGAGTATGAACGAAACAAACAAACAGATTACCAATCTTCTCCTGCAATTATATGGCATGGATGTTTCAAAATACGATGATTTATTTCTGAATAAATCTATTCAGAAAAGAATTACAGATACTCGTTGCGGTTCTTATAATGAATACTACACAAATTTAGAGCAGAACATTGAAGAGGCAAAATTTTTTATTGAATCACTTCAAATCAGTCATAGCGAATTCTTTCGTAACTCATTAACATTCTCTGTTTTAGAGCGAATATTATTACCTTCTATAGCTTTACAAAAAAAATGTTCAGCACAAAAAGAAATTCGAATTTGGTCGGCTGCATGTGCTGCAGGGCAGGAAGCATATAGCTTAGCAATGCTTTTAGAGGAACATAAAAATAGTGATTACGAAAAGTTTAGCTACCGAATTTTAGCTACCGATTATTCCGAAAAACAGGTAAATCAAGCACAAAAGGGAGAATACCCTTTAGGCGCATTATACAACCTAAATATTAAACGAATTAAACATTGGCTCATTAGAAATGGTGATACTTACACGATAATACCTACACTTAAAGAAAATATCAACTTTTCGGTTTTTGATTTATTTGGTGAGCAATTGTGTTGCCCCCCTGCAAGTATTTTTGGAGACTTCAATTTAATAGTATGCGCCAACCTTTTATTCTACTACAAACCCGAATATCGTAAACAAATACTCAAAAAGATTGCTAATTCACTGGCAAAGGAGGGATTAATTATAGTTGGTGAAGCAGAAAGGGATATCTTGATGAATGAGAATTGGTATGAAATATTTCCCCAATCAGGAATATTTAAAGGAATAGAACACAGGTAATAAAAACAGATACTATGAACCTGAAAAATCTCAATATAGGAGTACAACTCAAGATTGGATTTACCATCCTACTATTCTTTGTAATTCTACTCGGAGTGGTATCTTACATACAAACCGACCAAATCCAAACACAAGGTGAGGAAATCTACAATCATCCACTCAAAGTTAGGAGAATCCTTTATGAATTAAAGGATAATGTTTTGAATATGCGCATTAAAATGCGAGATTTTTTATTGGTTAATGATTCAAAAACACGCCAAGAAGTTTTGAATGATATAGCTGTTTGTCAGGCGAATGTAATGATGTGTATAGAAAAACTCAGGCAATCCTACCTTGGTCCACCTACAGATATTGATAATTTTTTTGAAGAATTCAACAAATGGGTTTCTATCCGGGAGGAATCCATTCGGTTATTAAATGCAGGACATCTTGAGGAGGCAAGGCTTCGCCATTATCCAGGAGGAGTAGCCCCTACTCAAGCGTTAAAAGTCCTGGGCAAACTACAGGTAATAAGTGATTTTGCTATAAAAAAAGCCGATGAATTACTTGCAGCATCAAATGAATTGAATGACTCGCTAAACAGGCGGTTAGCGATAATTGTGGCAACCATTTTACTACTATCGTTACTTATTAACTATATTTTAGTAAGAAATATCCGTAACCCTATTGTTAATTTAACAAGTGCTGCCCAGCGTTTTCATGATGGGGATATGAATGCTAGGAGTTCCTATGAATCAAAAAATGAATTTGGTCAACTATCCACTTCATTTAATACTCTTGCAGAGAGTATTCAGGTTAATATGAATCTGAATGAAAGAGCAGCAAACCTTGCTGGGTTAATGATTAGCGAAAACGATGCAAAAGAATTTTTCCATGAAACGCTTAATGGCCTCTTACAGCATACAGAATCTCAGATTGCTGCTGCATACCTGCTAAGCGATGATAAAAAAACCTACGATTACTTTGAATCAGTTGGTGGAGGTGGAAATATTAAACAATCATTCTCGGCAGAAAACTTCGAAGGGGAATTTGGCGCAGCCCTATCCTCAAGAAAAATTCAGCATATTAAGAATATCACCGATGATACCCGTTTTGTTTTTTACACCGTAAACGGAAACTTTATTCCACGCGAAATAATCACCATCCCAATAGTTGCAAATAATCAGGTTATAGCCATTATTTCGTTGGCGAGTGTTAATAAGTATAGCGCACAATCTATTCAGCTGATTGAAAACATTCTTGATACTTTCAGCGCACGGGTTGAAGGGATATTGGCGTATCGCAAAATTAAAGAATTCACAAGCAAGTTAGAGTACCAAAACCGCGAGCTTGAGGCTCAGAAAACAGAGCTAGCCTCCCAATCGGCCGAGCTGATTGAACAGAATACGGAGCTAGAAATGCAGAAAAAGCAATTGGGTGAAGCCAATCGCCTAAAAACAAGCTTTCTGTCCAATATGAGCCACGAGCTGCGAACCCCCCTTAATTCCGTAATTGCCCTTTCGGGAGTACTCAACCGCCGCCTTGCCAAACAGATTCCAGATGAAGAGTACGGCTACATAGAGGTGATTGAACGAAACGGGAAACATCTACTATCGCTCATTAACGATATCCTTGATATTTCGCGTATCGAAGCCGGGCGCGAAGAAATCGAAGTAGAATCGTTTAACATAAACGACCTAATTTCCGAAGTAATAGCAATGATCAATCCTCAGGTAAAACAGAAAAATATTGAACTAATACATTTAGAAAAGAATTCAGACCTATTTCTCTCTAGTGATATACGAAAATGTCGCCATATCCTGCAAAACCTAATCGGTAATGCTGTAAAATTTACCGAGAAAGGTAAGGTTGAAGTTGCAGCATTTAAAATAGATGGTAACATTATAGTTTCAGTATTAGATACTGGTATTGGCATCTCCGAAAAACATCTTCCCCACATTTTCGATGAATTCCGTCAGGCCGATGGCAGTACCTCCCGAAAATTTGGCGGAACAGGCTTGGGCTTAGCTATTGCTAAAAAATATGCTAACCTTATGGGAGGTTCAATATCAGTTATAAGTTCCGTAGGTCAAGGTTCAGAGTTTACACTTACCTTACCCTCAAGCTATACTCCAGAGATTAGAATGGTTGATATTGAAGAATCGGTGGGGTCAAAATATACCATAAAACCAGCACCTCTTAAAACACCCTCTGATTCTGAAGAAAAAACCATTTTGCTGGTTGAGGATAGCGAACCGGCAATTATCCAAATGAAGGATATTTTGGAAGAAAGAGGCTACAGGCTACTAATTGCACATGATGGTTTCGAAGCCCTTAGAATTATAGATCAGAATATACCCGATGCCATTATCTTAGACCTAATGCTACCGGGAATCGATGGATTTGAAGTGCTTAAAACCATTCGAGAGGTAGATATTACGGCTCATGTCCCTGTTTTGATTCTTACGGCTAAGCATATATCAAAGGAGGAGCTCCATTTTTTGAAACGAAACAACATCCACCAGCTTATCCAGAAAGGCGATGTAAACTGCTCCGAGTTGCTCAACGCCATTGCAACCATGGTATATCCGGAATCAGTGGAAACGGCAAAACCTCAAAGAAAAGTTTCACCCATCGAAGGCAAGCCAATAGTTCTGGTGGTTGAGGATAATCCCGATAATATGCTTACCGTTAAGGTACTCCTTTCATCTAAATATACTATAATAGAAGCATTTGATAGTAACCAAGGTTTATACTTGGCTAAAAAACACAAACCACATCTTATTCTAATGGATATCGCACTGCCCGATATGGATGGCATCGAGATGTTTAATATCCTCCGCAAAGATCCATATCTACAGGAGATCCCTGTTATTGCGCTTACCGCTAGCGCGATGACCACTGACCGCGAAACTATTTTGGCGCATGGCTTTGATGGGTACATCGCAAAGCCTATTGACGAAAGTATTTTCTTAAAAACTATAAAACAAACACTTTATGGAGAGTGAGAAAATAAAAATATTGACCATTGATGATAATCAGGATAACCTTATCAGCCTAAACGCGCTGATAAAAGAGGCTTTCCCAAATGCCATAGTTTTCAATGCCCTTAATGGTGAAAAAGGGATAGAAATTGCTGCCACAGAAGATCCCGATGTAATCCTCCTTGATATTGTAATGCCCAACATGGATGGATTTGATGTATGCCAAAAGCTTAAAGCTGATAAAAAGTTAAGCGATATCCCTATAGTATTCGTTACAGCCCTCAAAGGCGACAAGGAGAGCCGTATTCGAGCACTTGAATGTGGGGCAGAGGCTTTTCTTGCAAAACCTATAGACGAGGTTGAACTTAAGGCTCAAATATGTGCCATGCTAAAAATCAAAATAGCAAACGTTAAAAAAAGGGATGAAAAAGAAATACTTGCCGTACAAGTTGAAAAGCAGATTCGTGAGATAAACTTTGCCCATACTGCAACCCTTAACCTGCTTGAGGACTTAAAAAATGAGAATGAAGCTAGGAAAAAAAGCCAGATCGAGCTGAGGAAAAGCGAAGAGCTATTCAAATCCTTTGTACTTAATAGTGCTGACCTTACAGCCTTAACCGATTTAAATGATTACATCCTTTTTATAAGCCCTCAGAGCGAAAAATTACTAGGATTTTCTTGTGAAGGGCTTATTGGGCAAAAAATACCAGTCAATATCTACCTCGACGATAAAGAAACCTACCTTCAAAAATGGAATAGGCTAAAAACAAATGCCGAAGAAATATACAACTTTGAATACCGTATTTTAGATATTAGAGGAGAGTTACATTGGGTATCGCATTCTGCTATACAGGTTAAAGTAGAACAGAACCTAATAGGTATACAAAGCACAATCCGTGATATTACCGAAAACAAGTTAGCGGAACAGCTAACAATCCAAGCCAAAGAAAAAGCCGAAGAAAGCGATCGCCTAAAAACAGCATTCCTTCACAACATCTCACACGAAATTCGCACCCCAATAAACTCAATAATCGGTTTCTCTGAATTCCTAAACGAACCAAACCTAACACCCGAAAAACTCAAATATTTTACCGATATAATTACACAAAGCAGCTACCAACTACTATCCATAATATCCGATATAGTAAGCATTGCAACCATTGAAGCAGGTCAGGAAAAAGTTAGTGAAGTTGAATTCAATTTAAACTACACCCTAAGATTTTTGTATGAACAATTCCAGTTAAAAAACCAAAAACAAAACTTCTGCTTTATCTTAAAACATCTTTTACCCGATAATGAAATAACCATATTATCTGATGAAACTAAACTTGTTCAAATTCTTACCAACCTCATAGGCAATGCTATAAAATTTACCAGACAAGGATACGTTAACTTTGGATATAAACTAAAAGATAAGGAATTGGAGTTCTTTGTTGAGGATACTGGCATTGGCATTCCCCATGAAATGCACGAAGAAATATTTAAAAGATTTCGTCAAGTCGAAAGTACTATTGCACGCCAATATGGAGGATCGGGTTTAGGCCTATCCATCTCAAAAGCATACGTAGAGTTATTGGGTGGCAGAATATGGCTTATATCTGAGCTAAACAAAGGATCAACATTTTACTTTACAATCCCGTACAAAAAAGTTAAAAAAACTCCCATCGTTGAAAAACAACCCTTAAAAGAGATGACGGATGAAAGCGATATAACCAAAACCATACTAATTGCCGAGGATGAAGATTCTAACTTCATGCTGCTCGAAGAAATGCTTTCAGGCTTAAACATCAATATTATTAGAGCAATAAATGGGATAGAGGCAGTAAATACATGCAAATTAAACAACCGTATCGACCTAATTCTTATGGACATTAAAATGCCCATAATGGATGGCTATGAAGCTACAAAGCAGATAAAGAAATTTAAACCCAATCTACCAATCATAGCCCAAACAGCATATTCTACGGAAGTTGATAAAAATATGGCCTTATCCAATGGTTGTAACGATTTTGTTAGCAAACCAATTAAAAAAATACTCTTAATATCTAAGATAAAAGAACATCTTAGCAGAACCTTAACTTATTGAGAACACACTAATAACTGCAGAAGACACAAAGGAAAAAACGCAAAGATCTTTGCGAAAACTTGGCGTACTTTGCGTTAAAAATTCTTTTTAGACAGCCCCTAAAAACAGTTTCCCTTATGCACATTACCATTCATTCCTCAAGAACAACCCCCAATACAGCACTCAATTAGCCCTCCTTTAAGGTATTGTGACTATTCGCCCAAACCACTTACACAGTTCATTGAATAGACCCTTTGAGAGATATGTCCTAACATCTGAGAGATATATCCTAGCGTCTGTCAGATACGTCCTAACACTTGAGAGATATGTACTAATGTCAATAAGATAAAGAACCTAGAATTTCGAACCTTTTAAAAATTCAAAACTCTTATCAAACTCAAATTACCGATTTGTTGCAATTTGGTGTTCTTGAGTTTTGGTAGCTAAAAAATATTAAAAGCCACCAAATCACAAAAATCCACCAAAAAGGTTATCGAACCATCTTCATCCAAAAAAACCTTGCTATTTTTTAGCCAATGATGAGGTAAATCATTGGTTAACTTCTCAATATCATATGCTATTTCAGTAATTTGCGCCATATAACTAATATAAAGTATTAGTGCGGAGGGTATGCGAAGTAATTCATTAAAATTTCAGTTATACAAGCTAAATAGTAATGAATAAATGAGAAGGAAAATGAAAGCAAAAAAGATTAAAACTATACCACTTATTTTTTCGGTTGGTCTATTAATTACATTTTTGTTTTTGAACGATTGTGGCGATTACAAAAAAAAGACATACAAGGTGGGCATCCTCTCTGGCCTTGAATTCTTGTCTGGAACAGTAGATGGTTTCAAGTCAAAAATGACAGAATTAGGGTACATAGAAGGTAAAAACATCGCTTATGATGTACAAAAAACAAACTTTGATCTTATTGAATACCGCCATATCCTCACTAAATTCATAAACGAAAAAGTAGACCTGATTTTCGTATTTCCTACCGAGGCTGCTATGGAGGCCAAGGCAGCCACACAAGGAAAAGATATTCCTATCGTTTTTGCTAATGTTTTTACTGAAAATACAGGACTTGTAAATAGTATTCGAGAACCAGGTGGTAATATCACTGGTGTACGTTGGGCTGGTGCTGAAATTGCACTCAAGCGCTTCGAAATCATGCTAGAGCTTGCACCAAAAACCAAACGAATTCTGATAATCTACCAAAAAGATTATCCAATTGTTAGAATTCAGCTGGATGCCCTGCATATAGCAAGTGCAGCCGCAGGCGTATCCATGATAGAAATTCCCGCAAGTAATGTAACAGAACTTGAACTGGAATTACAAAAACAGTCTAAATCAATTAATAAGGAAACAGATTTTATACTGCTAATTGCCGAGCCTCTTCTGGCAGTGCCAGCTCCATTTATAGTATTGGGTAAGTTTGCGTCTGACCATAAAATCCCAATAGGAGGAATCAATTTAGTTTTTGGAGGGTATGAGTCTGTATTTGGATTAATACCTCAAAGTATTCCACAAGGCAAACAGTCTGCTTATCTGGTCGACAAGATTTTTAAAGGAGCTAAAGCCGGTACAATTCCGGTGGTTTCAGCCGAGAATATTTTGCAAATCAATTATAAGGAAGCTGAAAAATTCGGACTAAATTTAAGCGAAGGCTTGCTAAGTAGGGCAAATGAGATAATTCGTTAAAATTCAAATTATCAGCAATATAATGTGATTATTTACAAAAAGAAAAATGAATTTGAAAACCAAAATAGCTATTAATACCCTACCACTTGTATTGCTAATAGGCCTATTAGCCTCATTTTTGTTATTGAATGATTGTGTTGATTACAAAAAAAAGTCATATAAGGTAGGCATTCTCTCGGGGCTTGAATCCTTGTCTGGCACGGTAGATGGTTTCAAGACAAAAATGGCAGAGTTAGGATACATAGAGGGCAAAAACATAGCTTATGATGTGCAGAATACGAATTTTGATATTGTAGAATACCGGCGGATCCTTGCTAAATTCATAAACGAACGGGTGGACCTGATTTTCGTATTTCCTACTGAGGCTGCACTGGAAGCTAAAGCTGCCACAAAAGGGAAAAACATTCCTGTAGTTTTTGCCAATGCTTTCACAGAAAATATTGGACTTGTGAATAGTATACGTGAACCGGGCGGAAATATTACTGGTGTGCGCTGGGCAGGTGCAGAAATTGCGCTCAAACGCTTTGAAATTATGCTAGAACTTGCACCAAAAACTAAACGAATTTTGATAGCCTATCAAAAGGATTATCCAATTGTAAAGAGTCAAGTGGAAATTTTACGTTCAGCATGTGCAACCGCAGGATTATCTTTAATAGAAATCCCTGCTAGCAATGCCGCAGAGCTTGAGACTGAATTACAGAAACAGTCCAAAACAATTAATAGTAAAACGGATTTTATGCTACATATAGCAGAACCTCTTTTGTCAACACCAAGCTCGTTTGCTGTGCTAGGTAAGTTTGCCGCTGAGCATAAAATCCCCATTGGAGGAACCCTTACATTGTTGGAAGGATATGAATCGGTTTTTGGATTAACACCTCAAAGCGTTTCTCAGGGCAAACAGGCGGCATATTTGGCCGACAAAATTTTTAAAGGAGTTAAAGCAGGTACAATCCCAGTTATTTCAGCCGAAAATTTTTTGCAGATCAATTATAAAGAGGCTGAAAAATTTGGACTAAACTTAAGTGAAGGCTTACTAAGCATGGCAAATGAGATAGTTAGATAAATTACTATAAATAAAGATATGCCTTTTGTTCTATTGAAAAAAGCATTGGAGATCATTCATAAATAATAGGAAGTAAAGATGAACTTAAGTAAACTAGTAAAGCTGGGGCAGCATATAATGTTTTTAACATTAACGGTTCTAGTAATCGTATTCTTATTTAGTTGTAGTAATACAAAACCAAGCAAAGTTTACCGGGTAGGAATTCTCTGTGGTATAGAGGGTTTTTCCAATATCGCCGAAGGCTTCAAGGCAAAGATGACCAAACTAGGCTACATAGAAGGTAAGAGCATTGTTTATGATTTGCAGAAGTTAAATGCTGAACCAATAGGTGAAAAGCGAGTGGTTAAAAAATTTGTAGATGATAAGGTTGATTTGATTTTAGCATTTCCCACTGAGCCTGCTGTAACTGCTAAAGCGTTTACACTTGGAACAGATATTCCTGTGGTCTTTGCCATGTCTGGCATTGAAGGGAATAACCTAGTAAATAGGGTGGATTACCCGGGCAAGAATATTACTGGCGTGCGCTACCCTGAACCGGAACTAACAGTCAAACGCTTTGAAATTTTACGAGAGCTAGCGCCTCATGCTAAAAGAATCTATATAATTTATGATCCAGATTATCCAATAGCTCCTTATGCTCTTGAACAACTACGTGCTGCTGCCACTTCTTCAGGTATAACATTAGTGGAGGACACTGTCAGGAGTGTACAGAAAATTCAAGTTGTTTTGAGTAAAAGAGCAGTATTGAGTGATATCGGAGTAGATGCTATTTTAATTATGCCCGAAATTCTTACACAATCGCCTGATGCATGGGCTATAATAAGCAACTTTGCGACTGAACATAAATTACCCATTGGAGGTAGTGCTGCTTTTGAAGCAGATTCAGGAGCCATATTTAGTTACATTCCAGACTTAATCGAAGTAGGTGAAATGTCAGCAATCCTAGTCGATAAAATATTTAATGGTACATCGGCAGGCTCAATCATGGTTGTTACTCCTCACAGCCATCTTAGGCTTAATAATAAAGTAATTCAAAAACTAGATTTGAAGGCAAATGAAGGATTACTTAGTATAGCGGATGAGATAATTCGTTAAAATATTTTGGTTTTTATGAATACCGAAACAAAGACAACAATCCGTTTTCAGAGCATAAAGGTCACCTTAGCTCTTGCTTTTTTAGCCCTAAGTTTAGTTGTCCTCCTAATAGCCCTAGGTTTAGAAACATTTTTCAATTTTAAAACCCAACAGGAAGCCATTGCTAGTCAGCAACAGCTTATTGTTCAAGATGCTGCTAATAAAGTCAAAATCTTTATTCAGGAGAAATTTAGAATTTTGGGAACAATAGCCAAATTTGGTAACATCATAAATGGCACCAAAGAGGAGAAGAAACTTGTATTGGATAAATTACTGGGTACTGAACCGATTTTTCGTGAGGCTGCTTTGCTGGATACAAAAAATAATGTGCTAGTAATAGCCTCTCGTTTATCAAGTGCTTTGTCAATCCAGTTAACAAAACCAGTTAGTAATGATATATTCCTTAAGGTAAGTCAGGGAAAAACCTATATCAGCTCTGTATACATTGATAAAATAACGAGCGAGCCAATGATTATAATGGCTGTTCCCGTTACGAATGTTTTTGGTGATTTTAAAGGAATATTAAGGGTTGAGGTGAAGTTGAAATTCATGTGGGATTTGATAGGTGGGTTAAAAATTGGGAATAATGGGTTAGCATATGTTGTTGATAGACAGGGTTATTTAATAGCTTTTGGCGATATTAGCCGGGTATTAAAAGGAGAGAATTTAATTCACCTTAAAAAAGTAGCTGAATTTGTAAATGGAGACAAACTTTTTACCCGAGGAAACGCTGAGATATCCAAGGGCATACGGAATGATAAAGTAGTAACTAATTATATGCCCCTTGGTACACCCGATTGGGCTATGGTTACTGAGTTACCTATTCTTGAGGCTTATAATCGTATAATCCGAATGATTGCACTTTCAATAGGGATTATAGTTATGAGTATTGTTTTGGCTATTGTGGTAGGCATTTACCTTTCGAAAAAAATAACAAAACCAATAATAAAACTTAGAGATGCTGCAAATCAGATAGGTGAAGGTAATTTAGACACAAAAATAGTGATTAACACTAAGGACGAAATAGGAGAACTGGCAGACTCTTTCAATAAAATGACAACAGAATTAAAAAAATCAAAGAAAAAAATTGAAGAATACAATAGTACCCTAGAACAGAATGTTGAAGAAAGAACTAAGGATCTTAAATTATCCGAGAAACGTTTTAAAGATATTGCATTCAGCAGTGCCGATTGGATATGGGAAATTGATAAGAATGGAGTATACACCTATTGCTCAGAGAAAGTTGAAGATATCCTAGAATATAAAAGAGAAGAAATAATAGGGAAAACGCCATTCGATTTAATGACTCCTGAAGAAGCCATAAGATTAAGGCGAATATTCTCTACGATTTCTAAAGACAAAAAACCTATTAAGAATTTAGAAAACTGGAACCTGTCTAAGAATGGTAAACTTGTCTGCCTTCTTACGGATGGTGTTCCAATAATAGATGATCAGGGCAACTATATGGGTTACCGTGGGATAGATAAAGATATCACTGAAAATAAACATGGGGAGAGACTTCGTTTCGAAAAAGAAACTGCCGAAGCCGCAAATCGTGCTAAAAGTGAATTTCTTTCACATATATCTCATGAACTGCGTACGCCAATGAATGCAATTATTGGCTTTTCAGAACTACTTGTAACCTCCGTGGAAGATGAAGATCAGCGTTCACAAATTGAAATGATTCTTGACAGCGGTAAAAATTTACTCAAAATTATTAACGATATACTCGACTTGAGTAAAATAGAAGCGGGTGAATTTAAAATCGAATTATCGCCCGTTAATATTCATAATATGGTTAAAGATATTGAAAAAATATTTTTTAACAAGGTTAAAGAAAAAGGAATTTTGTTCATTATCGAAATTGAATCTGATATTCCTAACATTCTTATGCTAGATGAAGTTAGGATACGCCAAGTGCTTATTAATTTAATTGGTAATGCTTTAAAATTTACCAACAAAGGGCACATAAGGTTATTATTGAATGTAACAAAACATGAGGTCACCAATAAAATAGATTTATTAATGTCTGTTGAAGACACAGGCATTGGTATTCCATTGGAACAACAGGAATTGATATTCGAAGCATTTAAGCAACAACAGAATCAGAGTACAAAATTGTATGGTGGTACTGGATTAGGGCTTACAATTACAAAGAGATTGGTTGAAATGATGGGCGGTAAAATAACGGTTTCAAGCACTCCAGATCAAGGAAGCATTTTTAGTTTTGTATTATCAGACATTAAAATTCCAGAACAAAAAATAACCGTTGAAAGTAAGACTGTCTTTAACCCAAAATCAATACACTTCGAGAAAGCAAAAATATTGATTTGCGATGATAATCTGATAAATCGCAAACTCATTATGAATGTACTTAAACATTCCTCGTTAGATTTCTATGAAGCCGAAAATGGTAAAGTTGCCATTGATCTGGCTCTCAAAACCCACCCCGATCTTATATTAATGGATTTGATAATGCCAGAAATGAATGGGTATGATTCAGCCAAGATTATTAAAGAACATTATGATACTAAAAATATCCCCATTATTGCACTATCAGCATCAGTTTTAAAAAATGATGAGTTAGAAAGCTATAAATCAATTTTCAATGATTATTTGATAAAACCATTAAATCTGTCCGAACTATTTGAATCAATCAAAAAATTCCTAAGATTCAAGCCTGTTGCTGCACCTATTGATTCGATAGAAACACTAAAAATTTCATTCCAATTTTCCGAAGACCAACAGGGACAATTGCCATGTTTATTACAAACTCTCGAAAATGAATTTCTCCCACTTTATAATGAAATTTTAAAGAATCCAATAATAGACAAAATTGAATTTTTTGGAAAGCAGTTGACATCGTTTGGTAATAAAAATTCAATTGAAACCATTATCCAGTATAGTGCTAAAATAGTTGTATTCGCTAATAATTTAGACATCGAAAAATTATTTGAAGTTCTTGGTAGATTCCCAATGATAATTGAAGAGATGAAAACGTTATTGAAAAAGCAGAAATATGAAAATAGCAATACAATATAAAATTCATAAAAATAGTAGTATTCATATTAAGTGATATTTTTAAAGAAAGGCTTTTAGGGAGGCTAAGCAACAATGTGCAGAATTCTCATATACGAGTCAATTGCTTAACAGTTTAAAACTGGTTTTGGATAAATTGAAAGATTTTTGAGTAAAGCGGATAAAATAATTTGTCAAAAGCATTTGATTTTTATGACGATTAAATCAAAAATAAAAAACCGCTTCCGCAGCATGAAGGTCACTTTGGCTGTTGCTTTTTTAGTTTTAAGCCTTGTTGTACTGTTAATAGCCATCGGTTTAGAAACATTTTTCAATTTTCAAACCCAACAGAAAGTTATTGCCAGCCAACAGCAGCTTATTGCTCAGGATGCTGCTAATAAAGTCAAAACATTTATTCAAGAGAAATTAAAAGTGTTGGAGGCAACCGCTAAGTTTGGCAATTTGGTTAATGCCTCCAAAGAGGAGCAGAAACTCATTTTGAATAAACTATTAGGTATCGAACCTATTTTTCGTGAGGCCATTTTGCTTGACACGCAGAAACAAGAACTAGTAAAAATCTCTCGTTTATCAAGTGCGCTACCAATACAATTAACTGAGCAAATCAAGAGCGATATATTCCTTAAGGTGAGTCAGGAAAAAACCTATATCAGTTCGGTGTACATTGATAAAATAACCAGCGAACCTATGATCATAATGGCTATTCCTATTACAAATATCTTTGGCGATTTTAAAGGAATATTGATGGCAGAGGTGAACCTAAAATTCATGTGGGATTTGTTAGATGTAATAAAAATTGGCAAAAATGGGCTGGCCTATGTGGTGGATAGACAAGGTAATCTTATAGCTTATAGTGATATTAGTCGCGTATTAAAAGGAGAAAATTTAATTCAGCTGAGGCAGGTTGCAGAATTTGTAAATGGATCTGAACCATTCATTAAAGGCGATGCTGAGATTTCTCAGGGTATCCGAAATAATAGAGTTGTGGCTAATTACATGCCGCTTGGTGTACCCGATTGGGCTGTAGTTGCCGAATTGCCTGTTCTTGAAGCCTACGATAGTATAATTCGAATGTTGTTACTTTCAGCAGGTATTATTCTTATAAGTATTGTTTTGGCTATTGTAGCAGGTATTTATATTTCGAAAAAAATAACAAAACCAATTATAAAACTTAGAGATGCCGCTATTCAAATTGGCGAGGGTAATTTAGACACTCGAATAACAATTAATACAGACGATGAAATAGGAGAACTAGCAGAGTCTTTCAATAAAATGACTCTGGAGTTAAAAAAATCGAAAAAAGAAATTGATGAATACAATAGCACCTTGGAACAAAAAGTTGAAAAAAGAACCATAGATCTTAAATTATCCGAGAAACGTTTTAAAGATATCGCATTCAGCAGTGCAGACTGGATATGGGAGCTTGATGAAAACAGAATATTTACCTATTGTTCCGAAAAAGTTGAAGACATTTTGGGATATTCTAAAGAAGAAATTATTGGTAAACCCATTTTTGATTTAATACCACCCAAGGAAGTCAAAAAAATAGAATTTCTATTCTCAGAAACATCCAAAAGTAAGAAACCTATTAAGGATTTAGAAATTTGGATTCTGACAAAAACAGGTAAGCAAATCTGCTTGCTAACAAACTGTGTCCCCTTTTATGATAATCAAGACAAATTTAATGGCTTCCGAGGTATAAATAAGGACATTACTGATCAGAAAACAGTTGAAGCATCTATTAAAGAATCCGAATTACAATATCGCCGATTATTCGAAAATGCTACAGATGGTATTTTGATTTTGAATTTTGATACTGGTCAAATTATTGACGTAAATCCCTTTGCACTCGAAAAGATAGGATGTTCAAAGCAAGAAATAATAGATAAAAAAATTTGGGAAATAATCATTTTCAAAGGCTCAATAGAATCAAAAATATTGTTTCAAGAAATACAAGAGAAACAATACATCAAATATGAAAATTTATGTTTGCAAGTAATAACTGGTGAACAAATAGATGTAGAGTTTATAAGCAATGTATATTTTGTAAACAATCAAAAAGTAATCCAATGTAATATCAGAGATATCTCCAAACGTAAATTTGCCGAAGAGGCCCTGCGAAAAAGTGAAGAAAAATACAGAACGTTATTTGAAACCATGCCTAATGGATTTTATCGTTCCACACCCGAAGGGTATTTTGTTGACGCTAACCCTGCATTTGTTAAAATGTTAGGATATGATAGTAAGGAGGAACTTCTAAAAGTATATATCCCCGCAAATATTTATGTTAAACCCGAGGAAAGGGAGATTTTTGCTAGAGAAAATACAGAATTTGTAAATAACCTCGAAATTTTCAGATTAAAAACTAAGGATGGTCGAATTATTTGGCTTGAAGATAATGCAAAATATATAAAGGATGAAAATGGGAAAGTTATTTTTAACGAGGGGATCTGCCGCGATATAACTGATCGTAAACAGGCAGAAGAAAAACTTCGCGAGAGTGAAGAAAAACTAAGCACTCTTTTTGGCTCAATGACTGAAATGGTAGTGTTGCACGAATTAGTATTTGGCATACAAGGCAATCCTATTAACTATAGAATTACCGATTGCAACAATTCATTTACACAAATTACTGGCATACAAAAAACTGTTGCCATTGGAAGGCTAGCAACAGATGTTTATCAAACAGAAAACCCGCCTTATCTTGATGTATATGCTTTGGTAGCCATAACTGGCAAACCACATGAATATACAACTTATTTTGCCCCAATGGATAAACATTTCAGAATTTCTGTGGTGTCTCCTAAGAAAAATCACTTTGCAACAATTACCACCGATATTACTCTAATTAAGCAGGCACAAGACGCAATATCAGCCAAAAAAGTAGAACTCGAAAACTACCTATATATCGCCTCACATGACCTTAGATCTCCAATGGTAAATATTCAGGGATTTAGTCAACGTCTACAAAAGCAAATAGACAAAATTAAAACCATTTTGGAAGGGTGTGTATTGGAAGAAGAAATACGAAAAAGCCTAATTGAGATAACAAACGAAGGGCTTCCAAAAACAATTAATTTCATACTATCCAATACAAATAAAATGGATTCACTGATAAATGGGCTTCTTCAGATTTCCAGAACGGGTAGAATAAAAATGGTAATCCAGAAAATTGATATGAATCATTTATGTGAAAATATATTAGCAAACAACAACTTTCAGATATCAGAAATTTCAGCAAAAGTTATAGTGGATGATTTACCAGATTGCTACGGGGATAAAAGCCAACTCAACCAACTTTTTTCAAATATTATTGGCAATGCGATCAAATACAGAGATAAAACAAAACAGCTAGTGATACATATATCTGGTCAGATACAATACAACAAGGTTATTTATAGCATTAAGGATACAGGTATTGGAATATCTCAAAAATATTTAGAAAAAATATGGGATGTCTTTTTTAGGATTGATTCCAATTCATCAGAATCAGGGGAAGGTCTAGGATTAAGCCTTGCAAAGAGGATTACCGACAAACATAACGGAAAAATATGGGTAGAATCAGAGGAAGGGGAGGGGAGTACTTTTTATATCGAACTACAAAAAAACGAATTTACTGAATAAACTTAATAATTTCTTTAATAATGGAAAGTTACAAAGAAATGATAATTCTAATTGCTGAGGATGATGATGGCCACGCCGAGCTCATCAAAGAAGGCCTTGAGGAATCGGGTGTTCGTAATGAAATAATCCGATTTTCAAATGGCGAGGAGGTTTGGAAATATTTATCTAACACTGGGGATAATGTAATTCGCAATAAAAATAAGAATTACCTATTACTACTTGATATAAATATGCCAAAAATGAATGGCATTGAGGTGTTAAAAAGGATTAAAGCAGATGAGAATCTTAAAGAAATTCCCGTTGTGATGCTCACAACAACTGATGATCCGCGGGAGGTCGAAGCATGCTACAGAATGGGTTGTAATATCTATATAACCAAACCTGTTGACTTTATTAAGTTTGCAGAAACCCTGAAGCGGTTAAGCTTATTCATACAGATTGTAAAAGTATAAATATCAACAAGTATTTTTATGGAAGATAACTCCAAAATAATCCTCATTATTGAAGATGATGCTGGGTTAAGTGAATTACTTGTAGAAAGAATCGAAGGTATCGGTTATAAAACTATGTGCATGTCCTCCGCTCATGATGCAATTGATTGGCTCACTGAGAATAAACCTTTTTTAATGACGCTGGATTACAATTTACCTGATTTGAATGGCGAAGAATTTATCCATGAGTTGAGAAAAAGAAAACTACATGTACCTCACTTTATAGTTTCGACCGGACAAGGTGATGAGAGTGTGGCCGTTGAGATGATGAAACTTGGCGCTAAGGATTATATTATTAAGGATAGTAATCTACTTGATTTGATAATTCTAGTTATAAGGAAGGTTGCCAGAGAAATTGAAAACGAGAATAAGCTTAAACAAGCGGAACAAGCATTAATAGAATCGAATCAATTCAACAAACAGATAATACGAAGCGCTCAGGAAGGAATAATTGTATATGATCTAAACTTGAATTATCAGGTTTGGAATCCATTCATGGAGAAATTAACTGGAATTCCTTTTTACGAAGTAGTAGGAAAAAAATTTTTAGAATTATTTCCATTTTTAGGCGACATTGGTGTTAATCTTATCCTTGAGAAAGCTCTTCAGGGAACTAATATCCAAGAAAGGGATATATTCTTGAATATCCCTTCAACAGGAAAATCTGGATGGATTACAGAGACAACAGCACCATTATTAAGTACTTCAGGCGAAATAGTTGGTGTTATAACTACCGTGCGAAATATTACTGAGCGAAAACTTGCCGAAGAAAAACTAAAAGCAGATGAAATCCTTTTAAAAGAATTAAATGCCGATAAAGATCGATTTATCTCAATACTTGCCCACGATTTAAAAAGTCCTTTCAATTTGATACTTGGCTACTTAGATTTACTTACTGAAAAAGTAAGAGAATATGATATAAATACAATTGAAAATCAGATTAATATAATTTTTAATACAGCTCAAAATACTTATAAATTATTGGAAGATATTTTACTTTGGGCAAGAACACAATCTGGGAAGATTCCATTTGAGCCTAAAAAATTAAATTTTAGTGATATCTACAATAATATTCTTGATACTTTAAAATTAAATGCTGATGCAAAAAATATTACAATTAAATGCTCAAGGTCAAGTGATATATATTTATTTGCAGATTCTGAAATGCTAAAAACAACCTTACGAAACCTTATTTCAAATGCAATAAAATTCACAAATAATGGGGGTGAGATAATTATTAATATCAATGGAGATACCGATAACATAACAATATCTGTTTCAGATAATGGGGTAGGTATTAATCCAAAAGTACTCACTAGCCTGTTTGATATTTCGCATGTACATACAACAGAGGGCACAGCAAACGAAAAAGGAACAGGATTAGGCCTGCTAATATGCAAAGACTTTGTTGAAAAGCATGGTGGTAAAATATGGGTAGAAAGCCAAATTGGAATAGGATCAACTTTCTATTTTAATATTCCCAAAAAAACACATAAGAATAACTTATCGGAAGAATAAATACATCAATGTATAAAGTAGCTTTAAAACCTCGTGTTAGAGAAGTTCACGTTAAAATACTACTTTTTTTGTATTTAAGATTGATTGTTCTTCGTTATCCTATTCTATCAAAAAATAGTTATCCAAAGTCAAATTTTAAGGTGAGTAATATCATCCTTTAAACAGCTCATTTCCCTTGCCATTTCTATACTATAAGGTTATTTTTGATACGTAGAAATTCTTCAATTGCTATGATTATTCAATCGCTAATCAATAATATCACTCTACTTCTAACGCTTAGTATTCTTTATAGCTTAATTTCTCGAAAATGGGATTACTCATCGCTTTGGCACCAGCTGATGGCAGGTATCCTATTCGGACTTGTAGCAATTACTGGAATGATGAATCCACTTAAATTACAGCCTGGAATTATTTTTGATGGTAGAAGTATTATTCTAAGCATTGGTGCTTTTTTTGGAGGGCCAGTAGTTGCAATTATCTCTACAATAATAAGTTTAATATATAGACTCTATCTAGGTGGTGCTGGTACACTAATGGGTATCAGCGTTATTGTATCCAGCTCTATGCTTGGTGTTATTTACCATTACATTCGAAAAAAATATCCCAAATCAAACAAAATTGGTTACCTGTTCCTTTTTGGGGTGATTGTTCATATTAACATGCTAGTTTTAACATTAACCCTACCTTCAAATCTTATAAATGAAGTTTTTAAGAGAATTGCCTTACCTGTATTAATCTTATATCCTATAGGTTCCCTATTAATTTGCCTACTCTTTACATTCCAAGAATTAGGAAGAATGATGATTATATCGTTAAAAAACAGCGAGGAAAATTATCGTTTACTTGTTGAGAGGGCATCCAGTACAATTATTAAACTCAACCGCTTTGGTAGAATCATATTCGTTAACACTTTTGCTCAGAGTAACTTTGGATATAAACAGGAAGAACTCCTGGGAAAATCAGTTGTTGGTTCATTAGTAGAAAATAATAAAAAAAATTTACGAGAATTTGCAGATATTATCGATGAACTATTTCAAAATCAGAAAACGTATAAGACATTAGAAGTTGAGATTATATGTAAAAATGGTGATAGGAAATGGATATCATGGACTTGTAGAGCCATTCAAGAGGATGACACCGATACATTAGAGTTACTATGTGTTGGTATAGATATAACGGAAAAGAAAAAGGTAGAAAATGATCTTTTAAAGTCTGAAGAAAAATATAGAACAATCATCGAATTAGCTGCAGATACAATACTTATAGAAGATAGTAATGGTGATATTATTGGAGCCAATCTCAAAGCCAAAGATTTAACTGGATATTCTGCGGATGAGTTGCTTGGAAAGAACATATGCAGCCTGTTTTCACAAAATTCGTTAATTATAAACCCTATCCCTTATGATCTTTTACTTGAAGGAAAAGGTATAATCAATAAAAGGATTATTGGGAGAAAAGATGGTAGCGAGGTTATCGTTGAAATGAGTTCTAAAAAGATGCCAAATGACACTTATATTTCAATAATCAGAGATATTACTGAAAAGGAGTTAACAAACGAGGCTATTAAAGAAAGCGAGGAGCGTTTCCGTGTTGTTATTACTAGCACACCTATTATAATTTTTACAACTAATTTGTGGGGCATTTTTACCCTTTCTGAGGGTATTGGCTTATCAAAGATTGACTTAAAACCTGGACAGTTGGTTGGAGAATCCATTTTCGAAGTGTGCAAAGAATACCCAGAAATATTAAGAATTTTAAGATTAGTTCTTGAGAATGGGAAAACTCTTCGCAAAGACATTACGATTAAGGGAATAACTTTCGATACTCTTTTTTCACCATTATTTGGGAAAGATAAAGAGATAAAAGGTATGATGAGCGTTGCAACTGACATAACGGAGCGCAGAAATGCTGAAAAACGAATCCTCGAAAGCGAGCATCTATTAAGAAAACAGAATGCCGAGTATCAAACCCTAAACGAAGAATTGAACGAAACCAATCAAAGAATTAGAGAGATTAACGAGAAACTCATAAAAGCCACTGAGAAAGCGCAGGAGAGCGATAAACTTAAATCGGCATTCTTGGCAAATATGTCGCATGAAATTAGGACTCCGATGAATGGAATAGTTGGTTTTAGTGGACTCCTTCAACGTTCCTGTGAAGCTAATGATGAGCAAAAAAAATATGTTGATATTATCATTAAGTCCAGCAATCAGCTATTATCAATAATTAATGATATAATTGATATTTCAAAAATTGAAGCAGGTCAGGCTACATTAAATAAAACTAATGTTATTCTAAAGCAGGTGGTTACAGATATCTTTGATTTGTATAGTGAAATGGCTAATCAAAAGAGGATTAATCTGATACTATCAATACCAAGAAATTCAAGACCGCTAATAATCCAATCCGATGAAATAAAAATCAAACAAGTTATAAGCAATCTTGTAACTAATGCCATAAAGTTTACCGAAAAGGGTAATGTTGAAATGGGCTATACAGTAAATGATTGTTTTGTTGAGATATTCGTAAAAGACGACGGGATAGGTATTGATAAAGAAAACTATTCCCTGATTTTTGAACGATTTCGCAAGGTTGAAGGAAATAATAACTCATCATCTGGAACCGGTCTAGGATTAGCAATTTCAAAATCGTTAGTTGAATTAATGGGTGGTAAAATTTGGGTTGAGAGCGTTAAAGGGAATGGGGCAAAATTCTTCTTCACAATACCTCTGACCTAAATTATCACTGATTGTTAGCGTTTATAGTTCCTAATAATTACTAATTCCAACTTTAAAATTGAAATTTGACCTAGGCGTTCTATCTCATCCTATGTGTTTTTTCACTATTATTACAACCTAATGAGTACCAAAATAAATAGCAATAGGTATGAGACTAAATATTATTATTGTTGCAGCCCTTTTAATTTCTGGATGCGCAAATAAAAAATCACCTCAGAGTTCAGAATTTTCAATAAATCCCAAGGAGAAGCATATTATCCTAATGCACCCAACGGTTAATAATGTTAAAACATTTGAGTACTTAGTAAAAAGCAATATTTTCCCATTACCCAATGGTTATAAGGCAATTGGAGTTTATCATGCTCAGGAAAAGTTTGATTACTCAAATACAGAAGATTATATACGTAAAGAGGGCATAAACAATATATCATTAGTGAAAATTACCTCTGAATTATCACCCGAAAATATCTTTAAGAAAAACTCATGTACCGAAGTTTTCACTAAACTATTTGAGAATTCCAATGGCGCAATCTTTTTTGGAGGCCCTGATATTCCCCCTGCTTGCTATGGAGAACAGACTAATCTTTTAACTATAATCACAGATCCTTACAGGCACTATATGGAGCTATCTTTTTTGTTCCACATGTTGGGAGGAAATCAGGATACTACTTTTACTCCTCTTCTAAAGAATCGACCCGATTACCCCATTCTCGGTATTTGCCTTGGGATGCAGAGTATTAATGTAGCCACAGGGGGAACTATGTATCAGGATATTCCAACAGAACTGTATGGCTTGAAAACATTGGAGGATATATTTAAACTTAAGCAAAATCAGCAGCATCGAAATTATCAAACAAACTATGGAACTGATGATGAGGTAACCTCTGATAACTACCATCAAATAGCTATTGAAAAGGATTCTCCTTTGGCTTCCTATGTATCAAACGATACAATACACCCTTATGTACTGAGTAGTCATCACCAATGCGTCAAGAAATTGGGAAGAGGGATTAAGATATTAGCATGGTCAATGGATGGAAAGGTTGTAGAATCTATTACCCATGCAAGTTATAAAAACATATTGGGTGTACAATTTCACCCAGAGGTGAACGATCTTTATAAAATAGATGAGAAGATAAAAGCAATTCCCCTAAAACCTGCCGAAAAATCTTACCTCGATCTTTATGGTGGAGATAAGGGAGAGAACTTCCAAAGGGCGATTTGGAGGGAATTGGCAAAAAAATTCAACTAACGTTTAGCAATTAAACCTTTCTTTGTTTAAATGAAAGGAAGAGTTCCTCTTCTGTCTTCTTGTATTTAATGCCATTAATCAAAAGATTAATAATATGCTCTGAATCATGATCATTAAAGCCCGAAGCAGCTGCTAGTTGTTTAATCATCAGCATTTCATTTTTGAAAAGCACGCCATCTGCTAATGCCATAGATACTACATCGTAAAGAAGATGAAATCGTTCCACCAATTCAATGGGAGGTGTATATTTTTTTGAATCTCTTTTCTGAATATACTCATCAATCTCGGAATCAGAAAAACCAAGATGCTTTCCCATGCTATGAAGTAGTTCTAACTCCGATTTATTTATAACACCATCAGCACCAGCAATTTGAACTAAGTTGAGAAAATGTTTTTTACTAGATTCCTTTTCATTATTAAGGTTATTCTCAATACCCATAATAGATTTAGCATTAATTGGTAAATAACTAAAGGGTTTTATAAATTGACCTTATAAAAAAGTCAATAATTTATTAAAACCTCATCTTAGCGACAAAGTTACTATTTAATTAAACTAATAATTTATTTTTTGCAGTTCAAAGTATAAGTGCAAAAGATCTTAATGAAAATTATTAGAAACCTAGCATCGAAGAATCGTCAAAAAATTCTAAAACTCGATTATCTGTTTAGGTTTGAAATTATTATCCATCATCCAGAAATGTGCTTGCCCATGAGGTATTCTGAAAATAATTAGATCGGGGCTTTGGGCAGTAAATCCAAAGTTTTTTATAAAAGGTCTATCTTCAAGAACCTTTTCCTTTAATTTACTATCATTCAAAAATTCAACTTTTCCTGCAATCCTTAACATGCTTCCATTCATTTTATCATTCTTGTAAAAGCAGACCTCGGTTTTAGGATTATTTTTCAATTGATGATAGAACTCCTTTGATGCACCTGTTTGAAAGTAAAATCCTGTTTCATCGGCAAACCAAAAACCAAGAGCACGTACATGTGGCTGATCTCCCTCAACTGTTGCTAGATAACAAATGGGATTTTCATTCGTAAATTTGATACAATCTTGAATTGTCATATTATTATAATTTATTAAAACATTTTCAAAGTTAGCTAAATCATTAAAAAAATCTCACTTTAAAATATTTCTTATTTTAGAAATCTTCATACATTTGTAAAGTTATACAACTTACTACGATGAAATTTACTCAAATTGATCGATTTACTCCACGAACCCTAGCCGTCAGCTAAGGGATTTACCTTTATTTCTATTTTTTCATTTATTTTTCTTTTCACAACTAACTTTTATTACTAACAATTTAATTTTTGGAGGATTTTTCTATGAAACCTACTGCATTTATTCCAACCGTTGTGTCAACAGTATTCGCTGTTTGGACACAAACCGATTTCTTAATTCTCAATTCTCATGTTAAACACCGAAAACGAAAACGATATGAAACGTGATTACTATAAACACTATTTAATAAGAATTAAATCATTTCTTAAAGATATTTCCGATGCAATTAAGGGTACCGAGGCTGACTATACCTCAATTAGCCTTCGGAAAGCATTAATACTGCTTTCTATTCCTATGGTACTCGAAATGTCGATGGAATCGATATTTACAATTGTTGATATTTTCTTTGTCTCTAAATTAGGCTCCGATGCAACTTCGATTGTAGGACTCACAGAGTCGCTACTAACATTGGTTTATGCTTTCGGCATTGGGTTTGCAATATCTGCTACGGCAGTTGTCTCTCGCCGTATTGGCGAAAAGGATTCACGAAAAGCAGCAAATGCCGCATTTCAAGCAATGCTTGTTGCAGGATCTGTTTCGATATTTATTTCGCTAGTTGGAATCTTTTTTAGCGATAAGTTGCTCAGTATAATGGGCGCAAGCCACGAGACGATATCTGCCCATGGGGGATATACCAAACTTATGCTTGGTGGAAATATCACAATCATGTTCCTGTTCATACTTAATGGAATTTATCGAGGGGCTGGTGATGCTGCAATAGCTTTAAGAGTCCTTTGTATTTCAAATCTTATAAACATTGTACTTGATCCGCTTCTGATATTTGGCATTGGTCCTTTCCCCGTACTTGGGGTTACAGGAGCAGCTGTAGCAACTAATATTGGCCGTGGAACAGGAGTGTTAATACAACTTTACATCCTTTTTAACGGGAACAACAGGATTCGACTCTATTTGCATGATTTAAAGCCAGATTTAAAGCAGATTGTTTCCTACATTAAGCTATCATCGGCAGGAATTTTTCAGCTGCTGATTGGAACTAGTAGTTGGATTGCAATGGTTAGAATAATTTCAGAGTTTGGGAGTTTAGCCGTTGCTGGTTATACAATAGGTATTAGGGTAATAATTTTTGCCATTTTACCTTCATCGGGGTTGAGCAATGCTGCGGCAACTCTTGTAGGTCAAAATTTAGGAGCAGGTAAGCCCTCACAAGCAGCGAAATCAGTTTGGTCAACAGGAATTGCCAATACTATTTTTCTAAGTATTATAGGGTTGATTCTTGTTATATGGACTGAACCAGTAATCAGATTATTGGTACAACAGGCAGATGTTGTTGCCAAAAGCGTTGAATGTCTCAGAATTATTAGTTTAGGCTTTATTTTTTATGGTTTTGGGATGGTGCTTGTTAGCTCACTAAATGGGGCAGGGGATACTCTAACACCAATGTTTATAAATATATTCTGTTTTTGGCTATTTGAGATACCGCTAGCCTATATTCTAGCAATTAAGTTTGGAATGCAGGAAAGGGGTGTTTACTATGCAATTGTTATGGCAGAAATAGCAATGACTCTCACAGCATTACTTTTCTTTATAAGAGGGAAATGGAAATTGAAGAAGGTGTAGCGAACATTATGTTTTATGAAAACTCCGTCAGGGTTCTGAACCCTGACGGAGTTATATATTTAACGCGAGTTCGATGTAAGTATAACATACTGATCCTAAGCATGGTGTTAGATTGTTACTTTGTCATGCTGAACGAAGTGAAGCATCTAGTTTTTAGGCGATTAGATCCTTCGCATCGCTCAGGATGACAACTTACATCGAACTCACGTTATTTATCTCCTTTTAAGTAGTTTTGCAGAAGTAAGTATTTGCTGCATCTCCTGCTGTAGTTGAAATGCTTTTTGTCGGGCCAATTCAGCAAATTGTTCGGAACTATCAGCGTAAATAATGCCTCGGGATGAGTTTACAATAAGACCACATTTACTATTCATACCAAAATTGGCAACATCTTTAAGACTTCCTCCCTGCTCACCAACACCTGGAACCAGCAGAAAGTGTTCAGGTGCAATTTTGCGAATATCTTTAAAACGCTCTGCCCGAGTAGCTCCAACCACATACATAGTATTGTTGGTATTTCCCCAGTTTAAGGACTTCTCAATAACCTCTTCGAAAATTCTTTTTCCAGTTGCTTTATTCTCAATCATCTGAAAATCGGAGTAGTTCTCATTAGATGTTAAAGAGAGAAGTATTACCCATTTATTCTTAAAGTCAAGGAAAGGTTCAACGGAATCCTTTCCCATGTATGGAGATATTGTAATTGCATCGCAATCGAGATTTTGAAAAAAGGTGCGAGCGTACATTTTTGCTGTGCTAGTAATATCTCCTCTCTTTGCATCTGCAATTATGAATAAATTGGGATATTTACTGCGGATATACATTACGGTTTTAGATAGACTATTCCAACCAGCAGCCCCATGAACCTCATAGAATGCAAGGTTTGGTTTGTAAGCAATTGCCAAATCGGCTGTTGAATCTACGATTGCTTTATTGAACTCAAAAATGGGATCGTCACTTGCAAGAACATGTTGTGGGATCTTAGATAAATCTGTATCAAGTCCTATACAAAGGAAACTTTTCTTGATTTGTATCTGTTCAAAAAGTTGTTCGTAGGTCATGTTATTTGGTTATTCCTCGCTTGCTGCTTTTAACCTTTCTGCATTCTCAGCGAGTTGTAACTTATCAATAATCTCTTGAATATCTCCATCGATAATTGCTGATAGATTATAGAGGGTAAAGTTGATTCGATGATCGGTTACCCTTCCTTGCTGGTAATTATAGGTACGAATCTTTGCTGAGCGGTCGCCTGTTGAAACCATTGTTTTGCGTTTCAGCGCAATTTCATCTATGTACTTTTGGTATTCGAGATTATAAAGCCTTGTCCTTAGTTCAGCCAGTGCCTTATCGTAGTTTTTAAGTTGCGATTTTTGATCCTGGCATTGAACAACAATTCCCGAAGGGATGTGGGTTAGTCGGATAGCAGAGTATGTAGTATTTACGCTCTGTCCACCAGGTCCCGATGCGCAAAAGGTATCCTTACGGATATCTTCAACCCTTAAGTCGATATCAAATTCCTCAGCTTCAGGGAGAACGGCTACAGTTGCCGCAGATGTGTGAACACGACCCTGCGTTTCGGTTTGGGGTACACGTTGAACCCGGTGAACGCCCGATTCATACTTTAGAATACCGTAAACACCATTGCCTTTTACATTCAGCACAATTTCCTTGTATCCACCAACAGAGCCTTCGGAAATACTTGATACCTCATATTTCCAACCCTTAGTTTCGATATACTTTGTGTACATCCTATATAAATCGCCAGCAAATATGCTTGCTTCATCGCCACCAGTTCCAGCACGTATTTCAAGAACAGCATTCTTGCTATCCTGTGGATCCGCGGGTAGAAGAAGTATTTTTATCTCCTCTTCAAGAGTTGTTTGCTGTTGAATTAAGGTTTCAAGTTCCATTTTTGCCATCTCACGCATCTCTTCATCCTTCTCAACGGCAAGAATTTCTCTTGAACTATCTATATTGCTTAGGATATTCTTAAACTTTTCGTAAGCTTCAACTAAAGGCTCTAATTCACGATACTCCTTATTCAGGCTGATATATCGTTTCATATCGGCAATTACATCAGGGTCTGTAATTTGCTGACCTATCTCCTCGAATTTATGTCTTAACCCCTCTAGTTTCCTGAGTATTGTATTTTCTTCCATGACACTTTATAAAATTGTGCGCAAAGGTAGCTATATTTTTGTAAATGAGATTTAGTATTGAAACTCTCCCATTTCAGTGCGGAGGGTAAGTTTTTTCCCATGGTAACTCGAGCAAAAGCCAACAATCTGGGCATCTACTCCATACTCTTTTGATAGAGAAATAATATCATCGGCAAATTCAGGGTAAACATATATTTCGAATCGATGACCCATATTAAAAACTTTATACATCTCTTGCCAATCGGTTTCAGATGTCTCCTGAATAATTTTGAATAGAGGTGGTATTGGGAAAAGATTATCCTTAGTAACATGTAAATTATGAGCAAAGTTCATCACTTTTGTTTGGGCTCCCCCTGAGCAGTGGACTAACCCATGTATTACTGGGTGATAATTTTCGAGTACATCACGAATAATTGGGGCATATGTTCTTGTTGGGGAAAGAACCATTTTTCCAGCAGTTAAGCCAATCTCATCAATTTGATCTGTTAATTTATATTTGCCCGAGTAAACAAGTTCTTTTGGAACGCTAGGATCAAAACTTTCGGGGTATTTTTCTGATAAATAATTTGCAAAAACATCATGCCTAGCAGAGGTTAAGCCATTACTCCCCATCCCGCTATTATACTCCTTCTCATATTTTGCTTTACCATAAGAGCATAGTCCAATAATAACATCACCATCCTGAATATTCCCATTAGAGATTATTTGAGTTCGCCTTACACGTGCAGTAACAGTTGAGTCAACAATAATTGTTCTAACCAAATCGCCAACATCGGCAGTTTCCCCGCCAGTAAGAGTTATATTTACCCCTAAATCACTCATTTGCTGACAAAACTCTTCAGTACCCTCAATAATTGCTGATATAACATCTCCTGGTATTAGGTTTTTATTACGTCCGATTGTTGATGATAAAAGGATATTATTGGTTACCCCAACACATAGCAGATCGTCGAGATTCATAACAATTGCATCCTGGGCAATGCCTTTCCAAACCGACATATCGCCAGTCTCCTTCCAGTATAAATAGGCCAATGATGATTTTGTTCCAGCACCATCTGCATGCATCACCGTACAATAGTTTTTATCCCCAGCAAGAATGTCTGGTACAACTTTACAGAATGCTTTAGGGAATAACCCTTTATCCAGACTACTTATTGCTTTGTGAACATCTTCTTTTGATGCTGAAACGCCACGCTGGTTATAACGGGATGAATTTGTCATCTTTACTCTTTAAAATCCTAGTTTATCTGGTTGCTTGTTGCCGGTTACTTGTTGCTCAATTCATTAATCAGGCTTATTATCAAATTATCAAATTGACTCATTTTCAAATTTTCAAATTGATTTATCATTCCAACTTAAAAAGATCTTTCTTCGATTCATTCTTTAAACCAGCCTGATTTGGGGAATCTACTAAGCAAATTTTAATATTTGAATTCTTCTCATCATCAACAAAGATTAGAAGCATATTCGCTTCTTTTTTAGAAGACACCTGCATCCAATAGCCTATTTTTGTTACATCTTTGGCTTCATAAACAAAGAATACAAGAAGGTCGGCTTGTTCAGGTTTATCAACTGCGAATACTTTTACTTGTGCTGAGTCAATAGTACTTACCTCATAATACTTCTGTGCCTGAGCTTTATACGTCAGGAAGACTATACAAAGGAGAAAAAATGAAAATCGGTACATCTATCAACTCGCTATTTAACACTAAAAAAAGGAGCTCGAAAGCTCCCTAGTAATATCACAGTTAAAGGTTATTCTTTTCCTGAAACCTTATAATCCGTACGAAGAACCTTGAATTCGGTTCTACGACAAATCTGGTAAACAGTTTCTTTCTTATCGTTTGAATCAAGAGTATCGGCAAATTTTTGATCAAGCGCAACACCTAATGTCATAAATGGGTACTGTGCAACAAGATCGGCATCAGCAATCTTAGGCTGTGATTGTGCATAACCTTTTGCTTTTAGCCTATCTGTAGCAATACCTTTTTCAATTAGGTAGTTAACAACCGATTGGGCTCGCTTTTGCGATAGCTCATAGTTATACTCAAGCGAACCACGACTATCGGTATGCGATCCTAACTCAATGGTAACATTGGGGTTATCGTTAAGTATTTCAACCAATTTATCGAGTGCTGCCATTGATTCTGGTCTAAGTTCCCAACGATCGTAATCGTAGAATATATTTGGAATCTCGATAGGTTTCTCGGTTGATGTTAGCTTAATTTTTGCTTCAAAGTCCTTGCTTTGGTTGATTCCTCTTGTTGTCTCTTTGCTCTTATTATTTAAATAACCTTTCTTCGAGGCAACAACTACATAATCGGTATTAGGATTTAGCATAAACTTAAATGAACCATCTTCTGCTGTCTCCACGGTAGTAATTAATCCGTTGCTTCCAACAAGTTTAACGGTAGATTGAGCAATAGGTTTATTAGTTTTTTCATCGCTAACCTGTCCCATCATATTTAGTACAATTGGAGGTAGATAGAAGAGATAGATATCGTCTGCGCCTCTACCGCCTTGTCTACGCGAAGAGAAGTAACCAGCCTCACGATCTTTTTCAAAAACAATTCCGAAATCATCGGAAGGGGAGTTGATAGGAAATCTCATATTCTCTACTACCCACTCTTTCTTGTCGTTAAGTTTTGCACGGAATATATCTAAACCACCAATTCCTGGCTGTCCATCGGATGAAAAGTATAGAGTTCCATCAGAGTGAATGTAAGGGAACATCTCGTTGCCAGAGGTATTAATTTCGCCTCCCATATTAATAGGTTCGCCCCAATTATCGCTGGTACTTGCACGGGTCATCTTCCATATATCAATACCACCAAAACCTCCTTTGATGTTACTTGCAAAATAAAGCGTAAGTCCATCGTTCGAGAGCGAAGGATGGGCAACAATCATGCTATCAGGTGCAATTTGAATTGCTTCTGGTGTTAACCAGCCACCCTCTCCTTTCTTGGAAATTAGAATTTCACATCCAAGTTTTTCGCGTTTACTTACCCTGCAACGGGTAAAAAACATGGTATTGAAATCAGCTGACAAAGAGCATGTACCTTCATCGGCAGCAGTATTAATGGTTTCATCCAATTTTTTTGGTTCGCTCCAAATACCTTTCTTGTCACGCTCGGTATAAAAAATATCCGAGAAAAACTCTCCAGTTGCCGAAGAGATTTTTCCACCAGTTGCTCCTGTGCGTGATGAGGTAAAGTACAGAGAATTATATTCAGCCGATCCGTAAGCAGGACTATAGTCGCTTTGCTTTGAATTAATGCTTCTTACATTTGTTATCTCGTAGCCCGATGGAGTTGCAATCCACTGCTTAGCCAATTCACAGGAATTAATACCAATATCAGTAAGTTTATCATTTGGTGCAAGCTGTTTGTATTTTTGATAATTCTCCAGCGCTTGATCGTATTTTTCTCCCATCTTAAGCATTTCGGCATAGTAGAAGAAAACCTTTGGGTCAGTACAATTTTTTGCAATAGCCTTTTGATACCAAAGTTCTGCCTGTCGGGCATTACCTATTAATCGGTAGCAAGTAGCAATTTTATTAAGATATTTTGCCAACTCAGCTTTATCCTGTTGAATCTTTTCAAGTTCAGGTTTATAAATATCAATAGCATCGAAATAAGCCCCTGCTTTGAACAGTGCGTCGGCTCGTTGTAATTTGGTAGTTTGCCCCTGAGCGATGCTTAGCCCGGTCAAAACTATGAGAATACTTAAGATATAATTTTTCATTCCCAAAACTTTAGAATGGCTATTTATTAGTTGTTTTGTAAACGATGCAAATAATTTATTATTATTCGCTCCTAGAGCGTAAAAGTAAGTAATATTTCTAAAATAAGAAACACATTACAAAATGTTAAATTCATTGGATAATATAATGGGTTAAGTTGAGTTCGATGTAAGCATAAAATATTGATTCTTAGTTTAACATTAGATTGTTGCTTTGTCATGCTGAACGGAGTGAAGCATCTATTTTCAATGCAATTAGATCCTTCGCTCCGCTCAGGATGACAATGGTTTCATCTTACAATTCATCATTATTAAGGAAAGGGGTGGAAATTTCCAGAACATACTGTTTCTTGTCATGCTGAACGAAGTGAAATCCGAAGGATTCGCTGAAAGCAACCATCTGTTTTATAATTCATTAGATCCTTCGCTCTGCTCAGGATGACAATGGTTTCATCTTACAATTCATCATTATTAAGGAAAGGAGTGGAAATTTCCAGAACAAACTGTTTCTTGTCATGCTGAACGAAGTGAAGCATCTAACTTTTAGATCCTTCGCTTCGCTCAGGATGACACCTTACATTGAGTTGACGTTATGGAATTTTTTATGGGCGATAATAAAAATTCAAGTCCTAACGGACTTGTAGGTTAACAAAACAGCATTGGAAAATGATTATCTCTATGGATAATTAATTATCATAATCGCAAAATGCGATAGATATTTTATCTCCGTTCTGCTTAGTCTCCGTATAAATCAAACTTATCAAAACAAGCTTTGCCTGTGAGAACAATAACTTATATCCTGTTTGCACAGCATCGCAACCTTTGCAATAAACTAAAATGGGATAAACTATCGCAATTTGCGATAGGATGTGTGTGGTAATCAATTTTGGTGATATAGTGGAATAAGAGGGTGTACAAAAAGTCAATTAACCGCAGAGTATTGTGAGTTTTCGCGAAGTTCGCAAAGAAGAAATGTGTTGTTTAATATTTGCGCTCTTTGCGTTTTCTTCTTTGCGACCTCTGCGGTTATTATCTTTAAACAGCCCCTTCCAATTAACGAATAAATAGTAATTCTCGATATTTTGGCAAAGGCCAAATTTCATCATCAACAATTAATTCAAGCTTATCGATATGATATCTAATCTCATCAAGAAATGGTTTAACCTGTTTGGAATACTTCTGAGCACGTTCAGGGAATTCATTTATAAGGTTTAGATCTCTGCGAGTTTCATCCATTAGTTTAACCTGCTCACGAATGGTTTTAATATGAACAGCCATCATCTTTAATGTCTGTAGTTGATGTTCAGCTAATGATAAAAACTCTTTTTCATCGGTAAATAATTCTTTTAATCCTTTTATGTTTGCTAAAATTACATTCTGATATGCAATTGCAGTAGGAATGATATGGTTTATAGCCAAATCGCCAAGAATTCGAGCTTCAATTTGAACTTTCTTAACAAAAATCTCATTGTGAATATCGTATCTTGCCTCCAGCTCCCTTTCCGAAAGAACATTGTTATCGCCTAGCAGCTTAATTGATGCTGGGTAAAGGAATGTTTTATACGCTTCGGTTGCATCGGGTAAATTTGGCAACCCACGTTTTTGTGCCTCATCAATCCACTCTTGGCTATAACCATTCCCCTCGAATCGAATTTTCTTTGAATCGATAATTAATTTACGAAGGCATTGGAAAATGGCTTCATCTTTCTTTACACCCTTTTCAATTAGCTTATCAACCTCAACTTTAAATTTATTTAATTGATCGGCAACGGCGGTATTCAGAGTTATTAAAGGAGATGCACAGTTTGCCGATGAACCAACTGCTCTGAATTCAAATCTATTTCCAGTAAATGCAAAGGGCGATGTGCGATTACGATCTGTATTATCTAGCAAAATCTCAGGAATTTTCCCAATGATATCTAGTTTCAATTCCGTTTTTTCATCGGGGGTCATTTTCTTTTCGGAAATCCTTTGCTCTAAATCATCAAGAACTCCATTAAGTGTTTTGCCTATAAATACCGACATTATTGCGGGAGGTGCTTCGTTTGCCCCTAAACGATGGGTGTTAGGTTCGCTGGCAATGCTTCCAAGTAAAAGTGCTGAGTAATCATGTACTGCTTTTATTGTATTTATTAGAAATGTGAGGAACATTAAATTATTCTTGGGTGTGCCTCCAGGAGAAAGCAGATTTATTCGTGAATCGGTCATCAACGACCAATTGCAATGTTTTCCTGATCCATTAATCCCGCTGAATGGTTTTTCGTGAAAGAGAACCCTGAATTTATGTCTGCGTGCTATCTTTTCCATTAGCGACATTAAAAGCTGATTGTGATCAACCGCAAGGTTTGCCTCTTCGAAAATGGGTGCACATTCGAATTGATTTGGTGCTACCTCGTTATGCCTTGTCTTAACAGGTATTCCCAACTTATAGCACTCCATTTCAAAATGTTTCATGAATGCTGAAACCCTTTCGGGTATTGACCCAAAGTAATGATCTTCTAGCTGCTGATCTTTTGCCGCAGCATGTCCCATCAATGTTCTCCCACAAAGGGCAAGATCTGGACGAGCATTATAAAGCGATTCATCAACCAAGAAATATTCTTGCTCCCAGCCCAATGTTGCAAAAACCTTATTTACCTCTTTATCGAAATAGGATAGGACAGAGACCGCTGCCTTGTCAAGGGCATTTAATGATTTTAGGTGGGGAGTTTTAAAATCTAACGCCTCGCCAGTATATGATACAAAAATTGTTGGTATACAAAGGGATTGCTCAAAAATAAATGCAGGTGAAGTTGGATCCCATGCTGAATAACCACGTGCCTCGAAGGTATTTCGAATACCGCCACTGGGAAAGCTAGATGCATCAGGCTCTTGCTGTACCAGCAAATCTCCGTGAAAACTTTCAATAGCCTCGCCATTTCTATCAAGTGTAAAAAAAGCATCATGCTTTTCGGCAGTTGCACCATTCAGCGGATGAAACCAGTGTGTATAATGCGTTGCACCTCTTTCAATTGCCCATGATTTCATGCCAGCAGCAACCTGTCCTGCTATTTTCCTATCAATCCGTCTACCCTCATCAATTGCACTTACTACGCTATCATAAGCCTCTCGTGATAGATAGCGTTTCATCTTGCTCCTGTCAAAAACGTTTATTCCAAATACATCTGAAATCCTATTGGACTCAAAATCAATTTGAAGAGGATTGCGATTTACTGCTTCGTCGATTGCTTTAAATCTTAGATGTGCCATAATTTAAATTTTTTGTAAAAATACTTTTTTATTTATATTACATACAAATATTAGGGGCATATTGTTTTAATTTAATAAAAATATTTTACATACCCCTTTAAAAATATATATCAATAGTATAATATTATATTTTATTGATTGCGTTGCTAAGTTTTGCATTTAAATGATAAACATTCCAAAGATATTGTCTTTATTAACCTCCAAAAGAAGCGGAAATATTTTTCCAACATTCTGATTTTGTGTGGATTAAATAGTTCATTTCAAATATTTATTTTTTAAAGTTCCCGTACATTCCAAAAAGGATATCTTTGAAGATTAAATTGTAAGTCAATAAAACTAATCTCAATTTTTTTTGTTTACACAATACACTTTTTATCAATAATTTATGGAAAATAATTCTAAGGTTTTATTAATGATTCTCGATGGGTGGGGGATTGGAGATAAGCAAAAATCGGATGCGATATTCAGTAATCATCCTGAGTATATGAACAAACTTTCGGCTACGTATCCGAATGCTCAACTTCTTACAAGTGGGGAAAATGTAGGTTTACCTGATGGTCAGATGGGAAACTCCGAAGTAGGGCATCTTAATATCGGAGCAGGAAGGGTAGTTTATCAGGATTTGGTAATGATTAATAAAGAGATTAAGGAAAATAAAATCAGCAGCAATCCTGTTCTAGTTCAAGCATTCAAATACGCTCAACAAAAGGGAGTTGCTGTGCATTTCCTCGGTTTAGTTTCCGATGGTGGAGTTCATTCGCTCGATAAGCATCTTTATAAACTTTGCGATATTACCAAAGAGTATAATCTTGATAAGGTATACATTCACGCATTTACTGATGGTAGAGATACCGATCCCGAGAGTGGGCTAGGATTTATAAAGAATTTGGAGAATCATCTCAAAACTAGCAATGGTGTTATTGCAACTCTTGTTGGTAGATACTATGCGATGGATAGGGATAAGCGTTGGGAAAGAATAAAAATCGCTTATGATATGATGCTAGCAGGAATTGGAAAACCTACTACAAGCATTGTACAATCCGTTGAGGAATCATATAAAGAAGGGGTTACCGATGAGTTTATTAAACCTATTGTAAGAGTTGACGATAAAGGTAAACCCGTTGGTACTATAAAAGAGGGCGATGTTGTTATCTGTTTCAACTTTAGAACTGATAGATTGCGTGAGATGACCGTTGTTTTAACCCAAAAGGATATGCCTGAAGCTGGGATGAAAACATTACCTCTACATTATGTTACTCTTACCTGCTATGATGAGTCTTTCAAAGGGATTCATATGGTATATGAGAAGGATAATCTTTTAAATACACTTGGAGAGGTAGTTTCAAGAGCGGGTCTAAACCAGCTTCGAATTGCCGAAACCGAAAAGTATGCGCATGTTACCTTTTTCTTCTCAGGCGGTCGCGAAAAGGTTTTTACAAACGAGGAAAGAATTATGATTCCTTCTCCCAAGGTTGCTACCTACGATCTTAAACCAGAGATGAGTGCCTATGAGGTAAAGGATGCATTAGTTGAAGAGCTAAAGAAACAGACACACAATTTTATTTGTCTCAACTTTGCAAATGGCGATATGGTGGGTCATACTGGTGTTTATGAAGCTATTTCAAAAGCCATTAAAGCGGTTGATAATTGTGTTCACGAGGTTGTTGAAACCGCAAAAGCAAATGGTTATACCATTATTATTATTGCCGATCATGGAAATGCTGATTATGCAATTAACCCTGATGGTTCGCCTAATACCGCTCACTCTTTAAACCCTGTTCCAATTATTCTGGTTTCCGATAAGTATAAAAAAGTTGAAAGTGGAATCCTTGCGGATGTTGCACCCACAATTCTTTCAATAATGGGCTTGCCAATACCCAAAGAAATGACAGGGAAAGTATTGTGCAGATAAATCATAGAACCTCTAATGATTCAAATTGACGATAAAGTACTAAGTATTGATATTCTCCAAAAGCATTTTTGTTGCGATTTGGCAAAATGCCTTGGGGTCTGCTGTGTTTATGGACAATCTGGTGCTCCATTGGATAAGGAGGAGATTGTATTTCTTGAAGATATTCTTGATACCATTAAGCCATATCTTAAACCCGAAGGGCTAAATGCTATTAAGAAACAAGGTGTTGCAGTAATAGATACTGACGGAGATTTAGTAACCCCCCTTATTGATGGCAAAGAGTGCGCATATAGTATCAACCAAAAGGGGGTTTGCCTTTGCGCAATTGAGCAGGCTTGGCTTGATAAAAAGGTTGATTTTCGTAAACCTATTTCGTGTCACCTTTATCCAATTAGAGTGAAAAGATACACCTCATTTATTGGACTTAGTTACGATCAGTGGGATATATGCGAACCTGCACGTAAACTTGGCTTAAATAAAAACTTACCTGTTTATAAATGCTTAGAGGATGCAATTACACGTGCGTTTGGTAAAGAGTTTTACGAGCAGATTGAAGAGGCCGCAAAGCTAATTGAAAAGGAGAATATCAAAGGTTAATATTTTAACGCGAGTTCGATGTAAGTATAACATACTGATCCTAAGCATGGTGTTAGATTGTTACTTTGTCATGCTGAACGAAGTGAAGCATCTAGTCTTTAGGCGATTAGATCCTTCGCTTCGCTCAGGATGACACCTTACATCGAACTCACGTTATTTTAGTAAAAATTTCCTCAATTGGTTGATTAAAGAAAATTTTGCCACTAAGGCGCAAAGACACTAAAGTTCATAAATATTAAATATTAGTAGATATGGTACTTAGTTCGATTTTGTGCCTTTGTGTCTTCGTGGCTAACTGTTTTAAAAAGCAACTGGATTGCACATGCTTATTGATGTTCATGATGTTCGATTTATTTTAGTCGGATATTATTGAAAAATTGCATAATATTATACCCGTAAATATTAAAAAATCAAAACCATGGATTACATAAAGAAATATGTTGACGAAAATAAGGATAGATTTCTCGAAGAGCTATTTGGATTGATACGTATTCCTTCAATCAGCTCATTAAGCGAGAATCGCCCTGATATGGTAAAGGCGGCTGAGTATTGGGCTAAAACTATACTTAATGCCGGAGCCGATAAAGCTGAGGTAATGCCAACAGATGGAAATCCTATAGTTTACGGAGAAAAAATAATCGATCCCAAATTACCTACAGTGCTTGTTTACGCTCATTACGATGTAATGCCTGTTGATCCTTTAGAATTATGGAATTCAAAACCATTTGAACCCGAAATTCGCGATGGTAGGATATGGGCTCGTGGGGCAAATGATGATAAAGGGCAATCATTTATTCACGCCAAAGCGTTTGAATTGATGGTTAAAACCAATACTCTTCCCTGTAATATAAAATTTATGATTGAAGGGGAGGAGGAGATTGGTTCACCAAGCATCACAAAGTGGTGCGCTACTCATAAAGATCTACTCAAAGCGGATGTGATACTAGTATCGGATACCTCTCTTTTGGGTAAGGATACTCCATCTATTACAATTGGACTTAGAGGATTAGCCTATATGGAAGTTGAGGTAACTGGGCCAAATCAGGATTTACATTCTGGACTGTTTGGTGGAGCAGTTGCCAATCCTATTAATATCCTTTCCAAACTAATAGCATCGCTTCACGATGAAAATAACCATATCACCATTCCTGGGTTTTATGATGATGTTCAAGAAGTTGATCCTGCTGAACGTGCAGAAATGGCTAAAGCACCATTTAACCTTGAGCAATATAAGAAAGCCCTTGATATTGATGATATCCATGGCGAGAAAGGTTTTTCAACAATTGAGCGAACTGGAATTAGACCTACACTCGATGTGAATGGAATTTGGGGTGGTTATATCGCAGAGGGTTCAAAAACAGTTCTTCCCTCAAAGGCATTTGCTAAAATATCAATGCGCTTAGTTCCAAATCAGGATCATAAGAAAATTGCCAAGCTATTTCAGGATCATTTCAATGCTATTGCCCCAAAAAGCGTAAAGGTTAAAGTAAACGCTCATCATGGAGGCCAAGGTTATGTTGCACCTACCAATACAGTGGGTTATCAGGCTGCAAGCCAAGCTATGTTCGAAATATTTGGGAAACGACCCATTCCTTTCCGAAGTGGAGGTAGCATTCCAATCATAAGCACATTTGAAGACACCTTGGGTATTAAATCAATACTATTAGGATTTGGTCTTGAATCGGATGCTATCCACTCACCGAATGAAAATTTCTCGGTTGAAATATTCCTTAAGGGTATTGAGGTTGTACCTCGATTCTTCAAATATTTTGCAGAATATTCTAATAAAAAGTAAATCAATAAAAAAGGAGCAATTACTGCTCCTTTTTTATTGACTTAAACTAGCATTTAAACCTTCGTTTTATTATATTCGTATTTTCTTCTAAAACTGTAGCCATGAATATACTCAATCGGATTCACCTTATAGCGTTAGGAGCATCGTTGCTTCTAATTCAGCTATCATGCTCAACTACTACAGACAAAAAGGTTGATAAATCTACTCTACAGGAAAAAGCAAAAGTGAGTATCAACAATTGGGTTAGAAAGCACCCGGAGGAGTATAAAAAGTACAAACCTATCTCTTTTGAGGATTTTACTGTTCGATACGAAAAAACTGAGTTAACTCACTATTTATCCGATAAGATTGAGGAGGAACAGGCTAAACCTACAGTAAATAAGCATGTACTCGATAGCCTAAAAAATTTACTTGAAAACAACAAGGGACTCCTAATGGGATACACAATTATTCATAAATACCATACAAAAAGTGTTACAGGGGAGGTGATTAATCACAAAGATCTTGTTTTTTTGGATACCATATTCAGAATTGCAACCATCCTTGAACCCGATGCTTACGATATGATTCTCGATCAGAAAATAATATTCAGACCCGATTCCTTGGAGAAAAAGTAATTAACGTCAGTTCGACGTAAGAAACAATCTATTAATCTAAATATCAATCAATTTGTTTTGTTTGAACCAATGGAATAGTGGAAAATTGGAAAAATGGAAGATACAAGCAAAAAACTAACCTCTTGATCTCCATCATTCCATCATCGCAATAAATAATTACATATCCCTACAAATGAGTACATTGTTGCTTTTCTTATTTCGAGTTCACGTTAAATAATATTCTTTGCGAACTTTGCGAAAACTTGGCGTTCTTTGCGTGAATCCCTTAACATCTAGCAGTTTTACGCTTTTTACCAATCTGCCCCTTTTCAATATTTTTATTAATATATTCCGTTGCCAAAGGAACTTTACAGGCAGTTCCGTTCATATCAACATCTACTTTACCAATTTTGCTGGCTATAGCCTTCGACTTATCGGTTAATTCCTTAATGAATGTAGCAATGGCAATAACAAATCCATTCATTGTCATGCGCACTCTATTCGGTGAACTATGAATCTCTTTAGCAACCCTATCGAGCAGCTGGCTATACGTTTTGATATCCAAATCCTCATCCCGATTTACGCCAGCGTAATAGGATAAAACAACCCAACCTGCCGCAGCAATCCCTTCTTTATCCGATTGAATCCACTTCAGCCCAAGTTCAAATCCAAAACTCGTTTTTGCCGCAACCCAGGGAACTGCAAACTCATTCAGATAAAACCAGTATGCTTTATCAATCCAATCGTTCAGCTGCGCCTCGGATATTTTTTTCTCATCAGCCATTAAACAGGCAAGATACATAGCATCCGAATTTCCAGTTTTATAAAGTTCCAAAGACAGCTCATGATTCTTTTTTGTCTTCTTAAGTATCTTTTTCAGATCAGCTACTTTAACACCAAAGAAGGGCTCTCTTGCACCGTGTTTCATTAGCGTGCTCTTAGTCTGCTTATCGCCGTACTTTTCAAGTTCTATGAGAATTTCGTTTGCTGTCATATCTTTCTGAATTACATTATTTGCTTACAATATTAATAAACTTTTTAATTGCACCTAAATTAAACCCATGCAGTATTCTGAAATTTATACTTTAGTTGGAGAGTGTTTAAAAAGACTAGTAAATAACCGCCGAGGCCGCAAAGGAGAAAACGCAAAGAGCGCAAATATTAAACAACACATTAACTCTTTGCGAACTTTGCGAAATCTTATAATACTTTGCGGTTAATTGATTTTTTGGACTCCCTCTTATCCCACTATCCCACCAAAATTGGTTACCACTACACATCCTATCGCAAATTGCGATAGTTTATCCTATTTTAGTTTATTGCAAGGGTTGCCATGCTGCGCAAGCAGTGTATAAGTTACTGTTCTCACAGGCAAAGCCTGTTTTAATAAGTTTGATTTAGACAGAGCCTAAGACGAACGAGGAGTCTAGTAAAACCCTTCGGCGTACGAAAGTACCCGAAGGAGTTTATTCCAACGTATTACCAAAATTGCTTACCACTACACATCCTATCGCAAATTGCGATAGTTTATCCTATTCCAATTTGCAGTGGAAATTATGTTTCCGCGTAAACGAGGTATAAACTGCTGTTTTTGCAGGTAAAGGTTTTACTGATGGGTCAGCTGATGCTGCTTGTGAAACTTTTAGGGTGAAAATTATCTGAAGAAATTAATTTAGTTAATCTTCTGCTTTTCGTCTTTAACTATGGCTAATGAAAAAGAGGTATAGCCTTTCGGACTCACAACATTTGTTATGCAAATGGACATAATGCTTAAAATACAAGAGATTACGAAGTTTTCAACAATGAAAATCGATGTCGGCAAATTCTGTTAGACTTGTGAATAACTTAAAGCGAATGTCAATATCTTAATTTTTTTACAAACCTCATTAATCGATATATTTTTATATTTTTGTCTATCATGCGAAATACTATATATACGTATATCGATTTATTTGCGGGATGTGGAGGACTTTCCCTTGGTCTGCATAATGCGGGTTGGAAAGGTCTATTCGCCATTGAAAAAAACTCAGATGCCTTTAAGACTTTGAAGCATAACCTGATTATTAAAAATCATCATTTCGATTGGCCTAATTGGTTGCCTCAAAAAGAATTAGAAATCAATGCTGTAATAGACAACTATAAATCTGAATTAAAAGAACTTAGTGGCAAAGTGGATTTAGTTGCGGGAGGTCCACCCTGTCAAGGCTTTTCTATGGCAGGACGAAGGAATGAAAATGACCAAAGAAATAATCTTGTAGAATCCTACATACAGTTTATTAAATTAGTAAAACCAAAACTACTTTTTTTTGAGAATGTTAAAGGTTTTACAATGGAATTCAAAAAAAACAGAGAAAAAGGTAAAGAGTATTCTGCCTATGTTGAAAAAGCTCTTGAAGAAGAGGGTTATTTTGTAAAAGGAGAATTGGTTAATTTTGGAGAGTTTGGAATTCCCCAGAAAAGAACAAGATTTATTCTCGTTGGCGTTAGAAAAGATATTAGGAATGCAAGTGTGGAATTAGCAAGTGATTTTTTTCATAAGATTCAAGAGAATAAGTACTCTTTCCTTTCAGAAAAAAATATTTCAGTTAACACGAATTTGAATGATGCCATTTCCGATCTGCTTAAGAAAAATGGATTAGAAGAATCACCAGATACAAAGAATTATAAAGCAGGTGTTTATTCAAACCCTAAAAGTAGTTATCAGGAGTTAATGAGAATAGGTGTGGACAATAAAGTTGCCGATAGTCATAGATTTCCAAAGCACAGATCTGATATAATTGCAAAATTCCAGAATATAATCAATGAAAGTGACAGAAAGAATAAAGATATATCAAAAGAATTAAGAGAGAGATATAGTATTAAGAAGCATACAATAATACCACTTGATAAAAAACAAAAAAGCCCTACAATTACAACTTTACCCGATGACTATATTCATTACTCGGAACCTAGGATCTTAACGGTAAGAGAATATGCAAGAATACAGTCATTCCCTGACTGGTATGAGTTTAAAGGGAAGTATACAACTGGTGGTAAACTAAGAACGAAAGAAGTACCAAGATATTCCCAAATCGGTAATGCAATACCACCACTATTCGGAGAACAAAGTGGGTTGGTTTTAAAAGAAATGATTAAGAAATGAGCCAACAATTACAATTTAAAATTAGTTCTGCGTTAAAGAATATCATTGGCCGTGATTTAATCAATGACGATTTTATTGCTGTTTTTGAATTAGTTAAAAACTCTTATGATGCTCATGCGAAAAGAGTTGATATTTATTTTGAGAATATTTATTCAAAAGATGCCAAAATAATTATTAAGGACAATGGTAAAGGAATGTCCTATGATGATTTAGTAAATAAGTGGTTATTTGTTGCATACTCTGCAAAAAAAGAGGGCACAGAAGAAGATTCATTCGATTATAGAGATAAGATTAAAGTGAAAAGGGCTTATGCCGGAGCTAAGGGTATAGGGCGTTTTTCTTGTGACAGGTTGGGATCACATCTTTTTTTAGAAACTAAAAAGGATGAACCAAATGCAAAGACTGAAACTCTTTACACGGATTGGGACAAATTCGAAGGGGATCTTAAAGATGAGTTTATTAATGTTAGCGTTTTGCATGAAACATTAAATGGAGATGCCGTTGCTTACAATCACGGAACAAGTCTTGAGATTAGTGTTTTGCATAGTGATTGGAATAGACCAAAATTCTTAGCTCTAAAGGAAGCCCTTGCTAAATTAATCAATCCTAATTTACAAAAAAACGAAGATACATTTCAAATTCTGTTACATGTTCATGAAGAACTTGCTGAAGATGAAGAACAGAAAAACTATAAGGATAAAGTAAATGGAGAAATTCAAAATCTTATTTTTGATACACTTAATTTAAAAACAACAAAAATAGTTTCAGAAATAAGAGATAATGAAATTATAACTGAACTTCTTGAAGGTGGTAAATCTATTTATAAAATACATGAAAAGAATAATCATCAGTTCATTAGTAATATATATTATTCAATATACTTCTTAAATAGGTCGGCTAAAATAAATTTTAGAAAAAAAATGTGGGTTCATGCAGTTGAATACGGACACATATACATGTATAAAAATGGTTTAAGAATTTACCCCTATGGAGAGCGAGGTGAAGACCCATTAAAGATGGATAATAGAAAAACCCAAGGTCATAATAGATATCTTGGAACTCGCGAGGTTATAGGCTATATTGAAATAAAAGGGGAGAATGACGAATTAAGCGAAACCTCAAGTCGTGGTGATGGTCTTATAAAGACCAAAGCATATTTTGAACTAGTAGAATGGTTTTATGTGACTCTAAGAAGATTAGAGAAATATGGTATAAATATTACTGATTGGGGTAATGACTTAAGCCCTGATGATTATATAAATCTATCGAATGAGGAACGAGTAAATGCACTTCATAGTTTAATAGAACGCCTAACAAAATCAAAGGATATAATTAGCTATGAATTGGCTCCTGAAATATTAGATATTCTTAATGAAAAACAAAAGGATTCTGCTCCAGCGATTCTAAAATCAATTAAAGAAGAGATAAATTCAGATTCATTTGATAAGGATTTAGTTATACAAAAAATAGGAAGAGCAGAAATAGAAATAGAATCTTTAAAAAGAATAAAAGAAAACGTTGAAGACGAGGCATTTCAACACTTAATCAAGAATGAAGAGTTAGAGCAAAAGATAGAAGTTGAAAAAGACCAAAATAAATATCTCTTAGCCACAAGAGACGTTAGTGACGAAGTTCTTGATATTATTCATGCCATTAAGATTTACTCTCAAGATATGTCTAATACAATTGTTTCAATTTTTGATTTATTAGACAAAGAAAACATTAAGAATACGGCACTAAACATAGAACTTGAGTTCCTGAAATTTAATATTGATAAGTCTAAATTGTTAAGTGAGTTTATAACAAAAGCTGATTTAAAAGATTTAAAAGAAAAAACCTGGATTGATATACCTCAATATATAAAAGAATTTATTGAGAATTATAACATTGGACTTCAATCAAAATTCCGTATTTTATGTGATAACTGCTCCACTGCTTTTAGATCGCAAGTAAGCATACTCGATATTTCAATTGTTTTGAGTAATCTAATCTCCAACTCCAAAAAAGCTAATGCCACAGAAATGAAGATTTCTTTTGCCTTAGATCCCTCAAAACGCTTAATTGTAGACATTTCCGATAACGGTTTAGGTTTATCAAAGGAATTTAAAAACTCTCCCGATAACATTTTCAAATTAGGAATAACTAATAAGTCAGGGGGCAGCGGAATAGGTTTACATACTCTTAAAAAAATTATGCAAGAGCATTTACATGGTGATATTTTATACTTAGGGGAAGGTTTGCCACCTCAAGGAGCTACATTTAGATTATTAATTAAATAATTATGATTGAAAAAACTTGTTTAATAGTTGATGACGAAGCTGCTTATCAAAAAAGAGTTTTCGAAACTTCCGTAGCGAATAACCTTCGACCTAAAGGGATTAATGTAAATCTTATACTTGTTGATACTACTGACAAAGACTTGCAAACAGATGAAAAGATCGACTTAAAAAAGATTAAATTATATATTGAGGATAAAATAAAGAATTTAAAACTTGATGTAGTCGCATGTGACTATGAACTATCTAGTAGAGATGTTAATGGTATAGATGTTATTAGAGAAATAAGGGCATTACGACCCAAAACTAAAATATTTCTTTATTCAGGTAAGTATGAGAAAGTAATTGGTGATATAGTAAAGGAGATACAAAAGGGGGATCAGCAATCTATAAATTCAGGTATTCAGGCTATTAAAAATATTTATAGTTCAAGGATAGAGGAATTTCTTGAAAGAAATGACTATTCTACAAGATTAGTCGGGGTATTACAGAATAACAATGATTCAATTGATGATATATTCATCAAGAAAATAAGAGAATACTCAGAATTAAGATTTAAATCATGTTATCCTATTTTTGAGGGAAAAACTCTCGGTGAAATTACTGAAGAAATTGAGAAAGAAACACACTCAAGTCAAAAGTTTCTAGAGGAACTAGTAGAACAAACTGTTGCATATCTTATTAAGACAAATCAAGATGAGTAACAGAGATGTATTATGTATCTTCCCTGAAGATATTACACTTTTGTTTCTTGAGCCCCTTAGAAATAAATTAAAACAAAACTACAAAGTTCTTAATGTCTTAGCAAATGATGAAAGTCATGTAAAGGCAATAGAGACAATAAAAACTTTGCCCGATGGTTCAACTGTAATATTTATTGGTCATGGGGCTAGTCATTGTTTTTATGGAGCTTGTAATGATAATTATAAGAGAAACTCATTTATAAATAGTTCTAACTTTGAAGTATTTCGAAATAAGAATCTATTTGCATTAAGTTGTCGTTCTTCTGAGTTTTTAGAGGCAAATAAATCTATATTAAACAATTATTTAAGTTTTGGAAATTTACCAACAGATTGGGATGAGATTGTAGCGGAAAGGGATAATGGAGATCCAAACTATTTAAGAAATATAAATGAAAATGAGATTTCAATTTTCAAGAAAAAACTTTCATCTATTGTTTTATCTTGTTTGTTAAATCCTGAAAATATTTATGATTTAATCACTTTGTATTTAAATTTAAAGTTTCATTTTAATAAAGAAATTGCTCGATTAAATTTAGAAGAGAAGAGTATTAATATGCGAGCATTGGTTAATCTATGGTATGAAACAAAGATTGAAATGAATTACGGTTCAAGTAAACATCCTTGAAAATAGGAAAAAAAGCCACTTCTTGATTAATCATAACACTACATCAATTTTTATGACGGCAGGAGAAACTGATCCTCCTTCTTGTTTTTCTGTTACGTAATATTCCAATCAATAAAGTCAAATTATCTAACCCTTAAATCTCTTTACTTAATAAAATACCCTTTCTACATTAGCCAGTCACCCCTCCACATCAAAAAATCATGTATACATGTTCACAAGTTTTCTCGACTTCATTCCCCTAGTAGTTTTTAAGGTAGAAAAGTCTTACGCTCAAGATGTTTTTTGACTTTAATACCCTGTTATATCACAAATACATATCGACTAAAAGTTTTTTAACGTTTTTTGCAATATTTTAACACTGTTTTAATATATGCATATACTTTTGGCATATTCTATGCGTTTATACCATAAAGAAGTGAGATTCCCCCATTACTATTCACACTTAGCGTTCTTATCTTCACTTTTTTTAATTATTCAGTCAATTAACACTTAAAACTATTTAATATGGCTTATAGAAAAAGAGGTACATCCCCTGAACACGATAAGGCGAAGAATCGCCTATCGGGGATGAAACTAACCGAACAGACCATTGATTTTGGCCCTGGGCTAACCGAGGCCGATTATGCTAACAAAATTCAAGAGGTGGAGAGGCTTATGGTATCCTACAACGCCCTGTTAACTCAGGCCGATAGCGTTGCCACTAGGCTGGATAGCGCCGAAAAGGAGTTGGCAGAATTATCCATGCGATTCCTTAACGCCATTGGTGCTAAGTACGGTTTCGATAGCACCCAGTACGAAAATGCTGGAGGGATTCGCACCAGCGATTACAAGCGCAGCTCCAAAAAAGTGGCCCATAAAAGTGTAGCAAATCAGCAAAACTAAATTCCACAGCAGAAATATCTTATATCGTAAAAAAATATAATTGGGGATGGGGGAATCCCCATTTTTTTATTTCCATTTTCGTAATGAATGGGCTTACTTGTAGCCAATTATCAATTTATTGGAATATAATTATCCCTACGGCGAACACTTATCCATAATTAATCCTCATAATCGCAAACTGCGATAGATAATTTATCCTAGAGTTCCGAACATTTTAAAGGTTCGGAACACTTATCGCTAAATATAATCCGATATCGATTAGCAAAGCCCGAAGGGCTTGAATACGAATAGCCTCCGGTAAAACCGGAGGTAGTAAATCCGTTGGTAACCAACCCAGAATGGGTTGAATATTTAACCGTATATCCACGTTCAACCCATTCTGGGTTGGATTATTACCCTTCATCAACACCCCCAATTCCATTGGGGGCTATTCAAATTCAAGTCCTATCGGACTTGTGGCTTAACCGAACAGCATTGGAGAATGATTATCCCTACGGTGAACACTTACCCATAATTAATCACCATAATCGCAAACTGCGATAGATAATTTATCCTAGAGTTCCGAACATTTTAAAGGTTCGGAACACTTATCGCTAAATATAATCCGATATCGATTAGCAAAGCCCGAAGGGCTTGAATACGAATAGCCTCCGGTAAAACCGGAGGTAGTAAATCCGTTGGTAACCAACCCAGAATGGGTTGAATATTTAACCGTATATCCACGTTCAACCCATTCTGGGTTGGATTATTACCCTTCATCAACACCCCCAATTCCATTGGGGGCTATTCAAATTCAAGTCCTATCGGACTTGTGGCTTAACCAAACAGCATTGGAGAATGATTATCCCTACGGCGAACACTTATCCATAATCAATCATCATAATCGCAAACTGCGATATATATTTTATGAAAAGTTAATGAATTGGTTTAAGGAGAGATAAAAACGAAAAAGCCCCAGAATCTTCTGAGGCTTTTTGCGGTCCGGACGGGACTCGAACCCGCGACCTCCGCCGTGACAGGGCGGCATTCTAACCAACTGAACTACCGAACCAGTTTTTTAAAGCGATGCAAATGTAATCGATCCTTTTGAATTTACAACACCTCTAACCAAAAAAATTTAACTTTTATTGTAAAAAAATAATATTTCTTGCAAAGTGGTTGATTCAATGAGTTTTTGGATTCTACTTGCTGCTATTTTATCCGTAAAAAGAATTTTAACTACGTTGAGCCGTTGCCTTCGGCAATTGCTACGCAATTCGGGGTTCACGCAAAGGCCGCCAAGTTTTCGCAAAGTTCACAAAGAATATAGCTCATTAATTAAGTGCTTTGCGGTCCTTGCGTCTTGTCTTTGCGCGCTTTGCGTTAAGTTTATTTGAATTTTTGGACATCAACTTGAAAGACCTTCCAGATTCGTATGAACTGGAAGCGTCAATACATTAATTACTCCCCAGCACTAACATCTACCTTAAAAATAGAGAAATGAACGCTTCCGTAGTTCCTCATCTTATAAAAATGGGGGTGTAAGTCGAAGTTATACTTGGCGGAGTGCTCAAGGATTAACCAGCCATCGTCCTTTAAAAGGCTTTTCTCAAAAACCATATCGGGGATAATATCAATACCATCCATTTCGTAGGGAGGATCGGCAAAAATGATATCGTACTTATAGCTACATGCCTTTATGTACTGAAAAGCATTCCCTTTAATGGTATGAATCTGCTTTAGCCCAAGTTCACGTATAACGCCGGATATAAATTTCAGGTGGTTAAAGTTTAGCTCAACCAAATCAATCCTATTTGTCCCCCTTGATGCAAACTCAAAGCTAATACTACCTGTACCTGCAAAAAGGTCGAGGACTTCAATATCTTCAAAATCAAAATTATTTAAAATGATATTGAATAATCCCTCCTTGGCAAAATCGGTAGTTGGCCTGGCGTTAAAATTTTTAGGTGGATTAAATACTTTGCCTTTGAACCTGCCGCTAACTATTCGCATAGCGTAAGGTTAAAGAGGTTCCAATGGATATTTTTGTACTTAGCAATTGCGTAGGCAAAGTTATGCGCATCGAGAACGCTGTTGCTGCTAACTTTTTTGAAGTACTGTGCTAGGAATGATTCCAACGCTTCCATTTGATTGTACGAGCCGTTTATGGCAATATCCATTTTGTTTGGATCAAATCCAAGTAGCTTGCAGGAGTTGAGTAAATGGTAGGCTGTATCGTTGATATCGTAAAGGGTAAAGGAGTTGCAATATAAAAGCTCCTTGTTTTTGGCAATAACATTAATAAAACACTGCTCGCTAAAGTAGGTATAATTAATAGGCTCATCCTTGCTTAGCTTAGCCAATGCGCTAAGGGTAACCAGTGGGGTTGAATATCCTATAAACTTGGTTTTTGGTTGCTTAATAAACCAGTTAGATGCTAAAGAGGTTGGCAGTGCATAAATTACCGTTGCATTCAGCTCTTTCACATGGTTATATCTTACCTCAAATAGATCTGGAAGATGATGAACCAAATCGAGCAACATTTTTGATTTTTCGGGTACAAACAGCTCTGTTGGAGCTATTGTAAATATTGGCGATTCGAATGTGAAGAATACATTCTTATATTTATGCGAAAGAACCTCGTTTTGAGCAAAAAGATTGTTAACGGCGTTTCCCCAATCATCACTCGCCGATAATGCAACATCAAAGGGCGAAGTAATTAGCAGTATTACACAATCACGTACCGTATCTATTACACAAATCTTATAGCCAACCATCGAAATTTGAACGGATAGGTTATACGATTCGCATCTAAAGGGATCAAAGGTTTCGTCAACTATTGCAATCTTTTCCATTATTTACTTTTTTGATGCTAAATAGATTAAATGATTTTAACAAAGATAGTGATAAAATCAAAGTTCAAAATTATATGTTTGAATGAATCGTAATCTTAGTCTTTTAGAAATGCGAATTAAGGGTTGAGTAAAGCGGCTAAGCGCGGTCTAAAGAAAGTAATATTTAACCGCAAAGAACGCAAATGTTTATTAAACAATACATTGCTTCTTTGCGCTACCTCTGCGCACTTTGCGGTTAAACGCCACATATCTATAAAAATCATTCAATTAAATATTGGCAATAAATCAAACCCCAAAAAGAAAAACTATGCTTGAATTAGATTAAGTTTGCTAACTTAAAATTGCGATAGAATTCCAAGATGCTAAAGGATCGTTTAAATAGTATAATCACCTCGAACATAGGCTTTAAACCAACAAAAAAGCAGGAGGAGGCTATTGAACTATTATCGCAATTTGTAACTAATCCCAACTCAAAACAGTGCTTCCTTCTTAAAGGATATGCGGGAACGGGGAAAACATCATTAATTGCCAGCTTTGTTAAAACATTATCGGGCTTTAAAATCCCTTACGTACTGCTTGCCCCAACGGGTCGTGCGGCAAAAGTTTTATCATCCTACTGCGGATTTCCTGCCTATACCATTCACAAATGGATATACCGCCAAAAGGGGATGAAGGATGGGGAAGGGAAGTTCGATTTGAATATCAACATGCTAAAGAATGCCATCTTTATTGTTGATGAGGCCTCCATGCTATCGAACTCATCGTATGAGGATAGTATCTTTGGTACAGGCAAACTTTTAAATGATCTTATTGATTTTGTTGGTCGTGGAACCGCTTGTAGGTTGATAATTGTTGGGGATGTTGCACAGCTTCCACCAGTTGGAATGGATATCAGCCCGGCCCTTGATTCATCAGTTTTGGAAACTTTTGATTTAAATGTAATTCAAGCCGATTTAACCGAGGTTGTTCGTCAGGAGGCTGATTCAGGAATCCTTCATAATGCTACAATCATAAGGGAGATGTTGGATTCCGATATTATTGATATTCCAAACTTTGAACTCAGCGGCTTTAACGATATTCACAGATTATCGGGTGGCGATTTAATTGAAACCCTCAGTTCCGAGTACGATAAGCATGGACGCGAGGGAAACGTTGTTCTATCATACTCCAATAAGCGGGCAAATAAGTATAATGAGGGCATTCGGAGTAGAATTCTATACAAAGATGAGGAACTATCGGTTGGCGATTTCTTAATGGTGGTAAGGAATAGTTACTTCTGGGTAGAGGATAAACCCGATATTGGTTTTATCGCAAATGGCGATATTGTTGAGGTTACCCGCATTGGAAAACGCTCCGATCTTTACGGTTTTAAGTATGCCGATGTTACCATAAAACTTATTGATTATCAGAATCAGGAGATTGATGTCAAAATCCTTCTCGATACGCTAACAATTGAAGGGCCTTCATTAACATCTGCTCAGAATAAGGAGCTGTATACAAAAATAGCGGAGGATTATAATCACATTAAAACAAAGCCAGCAAGGCTTAAGAAGATTAAGGAAGATCCGTACTTTAACGCAATTCAGGTTAAATTTGCTTACGCAGTTACCTGTCATAAGGCGCAAGGTGGGCAGTGGCGTAACGTGTTTATCGATCAAGGATTTTTTAAGGAGGAGATGATATCCCGCGAATACCTGCGATGGCTTTACACTGCGTTAACCCGTGCAACCGATAAGGTATATCTGGTTAATTTTGATAAAAAGTTTTTTGGAGAGTGAGGGGGGGAGTGGGAAGTTGAAAGTTGAAAGTTGAAAGTTGAAAGTTGAAAGTGGGAAGTGGAAAGTGGGAAGTGGAAAGTAACAAGTAATAAGCAACAAGCAAACCTAAACCCCTAATAGTCTAAACACCTAATACCCTAACATGAATGAGAGATTTTTCAATTTACACAGTTAGCATTTTAAACCTACTGATAACCGTAACCTACTGCTGGTTGCTATACAAGAAGAGGATTAAGCCAGCATTAGCAATGTGGATTTTCTTTACCATTGCAGTTGCCATGAGCTTAATTACATATATGGCTAAAGATAATTATGGATTCTTAGATAATATCCTTAATACTACCGATATTGTTCTTGCCGTTACAGTATCCATTGCAATTGCAATTTACGGCGATAAGAGTTCCAAGTTTACCCGATTCGATAAAGGATGCCTGATTGGAGTTCTAATAATAGTCCTATTTTGGATTATTACCCAGAATCATCTAATCACAAATATCTGCATTCAGGGAATTCTGGTTATTGCTTACTTCCCAGTTGTTAAAAGATTATTTGCATCGAAGGAGAATACCGAACCCTTTTCGGTTTGGATTGCAATGCTTATTGCACCATGTATCTCATTAATTTCAAGTAAAGGGATATTGGCAACGGTTTACTCTGTTCGTGCAATAATTTGTATTTCTGTATTGATATTGCTAATGCTACGGATTGAATGGTTGGCAAAAAATAGAATCAAAAGTTAGACATTGTCAATATATAGGCATAAAAAAACACCCCAAACTTTCGGGGTGTTTTTTTATTTGATGGTTAACCAACTCAAGTTGCTGGATACTAGTTGCTGATTTCTGGTTATTTGTCCGATACGATTTTTACCTTTTAATCAAAGTTGAATGCAAAAGAACAAAATACTATAAATTACCAAACTAATAACTTGTAACCAGTAACTAACAACTTAAATTAATTAGAATGCGATATCAATTCCTAAAGCGACAACATATCCTTTATCGGTAATTTTAACTGGAGCACCAGTTGCTAATAATGAATTTACGGTTTTGTCTTTCCAGAAAGTACGTCCAATTCCAAGATCTACCTGAACGTTTTTAGTTACGTTATAACCAGCGCCTAAACCAACGTTGAAGTTGTTATATTTTACTGCTTCGTAAAGACCTAATTTGGTGTAGTATAGTTCAACATCATCGTAGAGGAATGCGGTGTATTTACATCCTGCGCTAAGTTGAAGTTTTTCGCTCAGTTGGTAGAATAGCCCTAAATTGGCAGTATAGCAATTTCCTGCAACTTTTGCAGCTTCTGGAGTTGATCCATTGCGAGGATCTGTAATTTTTCCCCAATCGGCATTCTTTTGGAAATAGTAGTTAAAATCGGCACCTGCGCTAAGTTTTTCTGTAAACTTATAATGAATCCCTGTATATAGAACAGCAGGTAGATCTCTACGGCTTTTTGTTCCATTTGCTGCAAGAACTGTATTTCCAGAGTTTCCTTCGGCTTCAAATTCCAATTTTACTTTAGTTTCGTAATGGATTGCAATATTAAGTTTTTCGGTTGGAGCATAGTTTATACCAAAAATACCTCCAAAACCACTAGCATTATTATCGTAATCTACGCTAATTGCATGATCAGGAGCGCTAATAGCTGAGGTAGTTAAGGTTAAACCTGCTTTTGTTGAGTTAAGACCACGAATATATCGTCCACCTACTGAAAGTGATAATTTTTCGCTAATTGCGTAAGAAAATCCAACTGGTACTGCTAAGTAATATGATGAAGCTTTTAGCGATTGATCTTTTAGTTGGGTATAAAATGCTGGGGCTTTGCCAAGTTGTTGTGCACCTAATAGAGTAGTATTGAGCGATCCGCTTGTGTAGTTAACAGTTGAACCACCACCAGTTACATAAATTCCAGTTGAGATAGCCCATTTACTTTTCTTGAAAGCGGCATATAGTGCAGGAAGGAATGGATCAGCACCATCTTGTTCATAAGATTTTGCACCCATGCCAATATTGAATGAATGCTGTGGTTTACGGAAAAGAGTTTGGTTATTTAGGCTGAGATGAAAGCCATCGGATAATTTTACTAACCCTGCAGGGTTGTAGTTAACCAAATCAGCACCATCAAGTGCTGCATTTCTAACATTCGAGCGAATCCATTTTGCGCTCATGTTCGCTAAATTATCCATCTGCGCACTTGCACTAAAAGGGATAATTAAAACTAGGGAGAGAGCTACTAATACAAAAAGTCGTTTCATTGGTTTAAAGAAAGTTAAGGTTTGTTTTAATAAAATAATTATTAAATAAATACCAATTAATCAATAATATAGACTACGTATTTCCTATTTACGAATTAATTGTTTAATAGATGAAGTTTAAAACTTCAATTTACGAGGGGTGAAATTAGAAAAAAAATCAGAAAAAAATAGCAAACAAGCGTTTAAATTTATTGATATTCAAACGTTTGTGTAAAACACATGTATAAAACATATGTTTTAAAATGGATGCTTTGTGAAGCAAAAAATACTTATTCGCCTATTATTTTTACAAGCACTCTTTTCCTTCGTTTCCCATCGAATTCTCCATAAAAAATCTGCTCCCATGGGCCAAAGTCCAATTCACCTTTAGTTAGGGCAACAACAACTTCTCTACCCATGATAGTCCGTTTTAGATGAGCATCTGCATTATCCTCAAAACCATTGTGCTTATATTGGGAGTGGGGCTTTTCTGGTGCTAATTTCTCAAGCCATATTTCAAAATCATGATGTAAGCCACTTTCATCATCATTTATAAAAATACTTGAGGTGATATGCATTGCATTTACAAGTACAAGGCCTTCTTTAATGGCGCTTTCAGCAACGCATATTTGAATATCACGGGTAATATTTATCAGTTCTCTTCTATTTCTGGTTTCGAACCAAAGTTCCTTGCGGTATGATTTCATGGTTAACTATTTTTTTCAAATTGAAACTATTAAAAATACTGAAATTTTTAAAAACTCAAAGGCACTATCAGCTTAAAGCTAATATTTCTACCCATGTTATAAATACCGTTTCTACCGGTAGAATTATTTGGATATGGTTCAAAATACTTTAACCTACTTAGATGCGATTGGTAGGCTACATCTGTAATATTATTTGCTAGGATATTAATATTTGCGAGTACTTTCCCATGATTGTTTATTACATCAAAACCTAAACCTGCATTAAAAAGTTTATAGCTTGGAGTTGGAGTTTCTGTATTATCAGCAGAATATACTCTGCTCTGCTTTGCATAGTATTCCATCCCAATTTTTGCGTATAATGCAGAAAAATGTCTAAATTTCCTATTCATATTTACCCGCAATTCCGTTGATGTGTGGAGCGGGGGGATAAATGGCAAATACTTAGAACTATCGGTTACGTGTATCCCATTTCCACCCTTGTTTAAAGCATAGATTACTGATATTGAATTCGCAAAATGGATCCAATCTAAGGGGTGAGGGTGAATATCGAGATTTGCTTCCCAACCATACAGTTGTGCTTTTGCCTGTTGGTACTTAAATGTTTGATTACCCTTAACGATAATGGAATCTTGCCCAAGGTTGTTTAATAATTTTTGATTGAAAATATAGTTGGAAATGTTGTTATTAAAAACTTCAATATTTCCAGTGACATGGTATGATATGTAAGAAATTCCTAAATCTTCTTGCAAGTTGAATTCAGGTTTAAAATTGGTATTCCCAATTTGGTATATAAGCGTACCCGGATGAATGCCATTTGCAGATATTTCGGCAATGTTTGGGGCACGGAATCCTCGGGCAATATTCCCTTTTACTAAAAATTCATTTGATATTTTGTAGGTAGCACCAATGCTGCCTGAGATCCCTGAAAAGGTATGTTTGAAACTATAAAAGGGTTGTGTTGCTCCAACAGGTGAATCGACTTGTATGTTGAAACCTGTTTGAGAATCAGTTGTGGTATACATTGCATTGTTATTAAAAAAGCGGTTATCAAACCGGATTCCTCCACTTATATCCAGTTTTTTAAATGTTTTTTGTACGAATGCAAAAGGACCCAGATCGAATAGTTTATAATCTGGGATGATGAATTCAGTACCCTTATTGGTATTGTTTTGGTACATCCCATTTATCCCAATGGTTGTTTCCCATCCTTTAAATTCGGGTAGATAGTACTTAATATCGTAAGTAAAAGTATTTAGAACTAGGTATAGCCCCGGAATTTCTGGATACTCAGGGTGACTGAATTCCCTACGTATATTTTGTTGATATCCTAGTACCAATCCTAGTTTACTTTTCCCAAAAATAAAATTATTGGATGAGTACAATTTATAATGTTGCACATGCTGATGAAGAGGAGCAATTTTATAAGAATTAAGTTCTGCATTGGAGACAATTGGCCTAAATGTATCTATTTCGGTAATTTGTTTGGTGAATTTTCTGGTTGTTGAGTCGCGACTGCCATCAGGTATTTTCTGTAAATCATCAAATAAAGAAAAATTGAGGTGTGAATAGCCCCATCGCTTATTCAACCCGATATATCCGCTTAAATCTGTTTCATTAAAAGCGGTTCCATAAACCCTACCATCATATCTATTCTGATAGTTAGTTGCTTGCTTATGTGTGGCTGTTCCTTCCCAGATTAATCCGTTTGAATTGCCTGCCAGCATAGAAGAAGTCTCAATCAACCCATTATTTGATTGGTAATTTGTGATAATGTGTCCTTTAATGGTACTATCGGGAATGGGTGGGGCAGATAGCAGATTAACAACTCCGGCTAATGCATCGGAACCGTAGGTTAAGCTTGCTGGGCCTTTAACAACTTCAATTCGGTCAACGGTATTTTCGTCTACTTCAACACCATGTTCATCGCCCCACTGTTGACCTTCCTGCCTTACACCATCATATAATGTTAGTACCCGGTTATATCCCAACCCATGAATGAATGGTTTAGATACGTTAGGTCCCGTTGTAACAGCGCTAACTCCAGGTAGTTTTGTTATTGCATCAATTATGTTGGTATTTAAATTTTGTTGTAACTGTTTTCTTTCTAAAGAGACTATTGGAATTGGGTTTCGTTTTAATTCGGTTGCCTTTGATATACCTGTAAAGACTACCTCATTCATTTCAGCGGCTACTTGTTGTATTACAAAATTTTTGGTTGAAGTTATCGATAGATCAATTGTTTCGACAATTGTTTTGTAACCAACAAAACTTACCTGAACAATTACTTTTGATAATGGAAGATTTGAAATTTTATAGAAACCACTTGTATCAGAAAGCGCTCCTGTTTTAAGATCGGGGATGTAAATGGTTACTCCCGGGATACCCATGCCTGTTTCTTGATCTGTAATTCTTCCTGATATTCTGTTTTGTGCGTTTAATATATTATAAACTAATATCATAACGCATATAATGAAAATCCTTTTCACTTTATTACGATTAAATGATTTACAAATAATTTGATATAAAACTCTAGATTATAATTAGATATTTGTAAACGTGGGAGGGGCTCGTAGTAAGAATGAATACTTGGTATGATCCGAAAGGTAAAAGGGACTATAATGATTACAATAGGTGTCTACTAGTATGTTTTTCTCTATAGGTTTGTCAGCCTTGTTCGATAAAAATACGGAAAACTCAAAGCTACAAACCAGACATTTTTCATTGTATACTCGGTTATGCTCATGATAGCTGACGGAGTGTTTGTGATGATGCTCAAACTTAATAATTGATGGTATTAATAGCATCAACACCATCAAAAATGAAGAAATATTTATGAACTTTTTTATCACAAAAGGTTATTCTTTGAAATTTACTTCTCTTATAACAGTTTTGCTAGAATAAAAGTTGTGTAATCTAGAAATTTTCTTAAAACTACTTATAATCTGAAATAGATTTCATTTTACCCTAATTGCTTATCGAGATTTCATGATTTTGGCCTCAATAGCGGGTTGATACCTTATATTTAGGCTGGTGTAGATATAATTTGCTTAGTCTGGTTTAATATTCAGTTCTTCGAATTTCTTCTCAATTTCTGTGATTATTCGTTCTTCTTCAGTAAGAGTTTCTTCAATTTGTGATATTGCTCTCTTTTGTTTTGCTAGTATTTGTTCGCATTTTATAAGCATCACTTCAACCTTTACTCTTTGATTATTAGTGTCACTGGTGTTGTTACGTTCAAGTATAAGTTTTTCCATAAACTCTCCATTATTGTTTATGGCGTTTCTTTGTTGAACGAGTTTATTCCAGTTTGCACTAAGTTCATCATGTTTTTCAACAATTTCAATTAGTTGAGTAAATAGTAACTCGAAACTTTTTGGAATTTTAATGCGACTATCCTCAAGTTTAACAAATTGATTATACAAACTAAGTTTTCTTTTTTCAACACTATTTGTACGCTGCTCAATTTGTACACATTTTTCGTTTAAAGAATTAATTCGTTCATCCAAAACAATTAAATCTTCAACTGGGTTTTCATTGTATTCCATAGCACAGATTATTATTGTTAACCTCAATTTTTTCCTTACGTATTCACTAAGATTTACTAACCTCAGCGTTTTAATATCGATCTCGGATTATTTTATGGGCAAATACAAATAAAATTTTATGTTTAGCTAGAATATTTTTTTTTTATGTATTATGATGATATGATTTTGTAGTATGAAATTAGCTATACAGTTTAATTATGCAAAGAGATTTTAAAAACAATTTTTTTGATGCGTTTAGAATCCTTTGAACTGTGGCGTAGTGGTTAATGTGGTGAAGTTTAAATAGAATCCTTCTATGTTTTTCCTTAAGATAGGGGAGGGGTGGGTGTATGGCAAACTCCTGACATAGTTATTTTTAAATAGTATAATCAGGTTTAATGATATTTTTAAATCATAAGGTATCTAAAAAAGCACAATTCAATTTTCATATTGGTTCATTGGGTTGGTTTATTTTCTCTTCAATAGGATACAAAAATGCACAATGCAAATTCATCGCATTGTGCATTTGGTATGCTGAATTTAAATGATTTCAGTTTAACCGATATTTAGCTCTTTTATAATTCGAGTTATCTTATCGTCTAGTTCCTTAACAGCATTAGCGTAATCTTTTGTTGATTTCATTGCACCCTTAACGCCAAAGTAGAATTTTATTTTAGGTTCGGTGCCGGAAGGGCGTACCGATACTTTAGTACCATCCGCTGAAATAAATTGAACTACATCGGATTTTGGAAGGTTAAGTTTTGTTTTTGCACCTGATTGGAGGTTTATTGTTTCCTGTTTCAGGTAATCGTGATAGAGTTGTACTGGTGAACCATCGATGGTTTTTGGAGGATTGGTTCTGTATTTCACCATCATCGCTTTTATTTCTTCTACGCCCTCTTTTCCTTTAAGGGTTAAGGAGACAAGATGTTCCTTGTATAGGCCAAACTCACTGTATATTTCGAGTAAAAGTTGGTATAGCGATTTTCCATTCTCTTTTGCCCAAGCAGTAATTTCGGCAAACATGGCACAGCTAATAACTGCATCCTTATCACGAATTGAATCGCCAACAAGATAGCCGTAACTTTCCTCACCACCTGCAATAAATGTTTTTTCACCTTCAAGACTTTTAATCTTCTCAGCGATGTATTTAAATCCGGTAAGAACCTCATAGTGTTCTACACCAAATTTATTAGCTATATCAGCTAATAGATCTGTTGTTACAATGGTTTTAACGATAAACTCTTTCCCACTCAACTTACCATTTTCCTTCCACATTCTTAAAATATAGTATATTAGAATAGAAGCGGCCTGATTACCATTTAGTAGAATAAATTTTCCATCATCGTTTTTCACCCCAATTCCAACCCTATCGGCATCAGGATCGGTTGCCATTATCAGATCGGCATCCTTTTCTGATGCTTTATCCAACGCAAGTTTTAAAGCGGCAGATTCTTCGGGGTTAGGTGAGACTACAGTTGGAAAATTACCATCGATTACATTCTGCTTGGGAATGCTAATAATTTTTTCGAAACCGAATTTTTTAAGTGCTCTAGGAACTAAGTCCACGCCCGAACCGTGAATAGGAGTATAAACCAATTTTAGGTTTTTATGCTTCCTATTAATTTCAGGTGAAAGCGATAGCGTTGCAAGGGTGTTCAGGTATATCTCGTCCATTTCGCTACCGATAGTTTGAATAAGATTGCAATCCCCTTTAAGTTTTACTGTGGAGATATCTTTAATGCCCTGAACTTCTGCTATTATGTTTTTATCGTGAGGGGGAACAATTTGCCCACCATCCTCCCAATAAACCTTATAGCCATTGTATTCCTTTGGATTATGGGATGCTGTAATTACAATTCCGCATTGACACTTAAAGGTTCTAATTGTGAAACTTAGCTCAGGAGTAGGCCTGAGAGATTCAAAGAGATATACCTTTATATTATTAGCGGAGAAGATATTTGCAACTGTATCGGCGAATAGTTTACTATTGTTGCGGGAATCATAGGCAATAGCAACCCTTATTTCAGGTATTCCATTAAATTGTTTTATAAGATAGTTGCAAAGACCTTGCGTTGCCATGCCAACGGTATAGATGTTCATTCGGTTTGAACCCACACCCATAATTCCCCGTAAACCGCCTGTCCCGAATTCTAATTCCCTATAAAACGATTCAATAAGTTCTTTTTTATCATTCTCAATAAGGTAATTGGCATTTTCACGAGTTTCCTTGTCAAATGGTGGTTTAGTCCAACTCTTGGCTTTTTCAAGAACCATCATTTCAATTTCTTTTTCATTCATAATTTTAAAGATTTAGTAAACCATCTTTTATAATTAAGCTAATACAATTAGATAAACTTTTGCTCCAATGAGATATTTCTATATTATAATGATTACGTATTTTTTCTTTATTGAAAACACTGTAATGTGGACGTTTTGCGGGTAATGGGTAATCTTTAGTTTCGATGGGGGTAATTTTGCAATCGAGTTTTGTTAGGTTCACAATCTCAAATGCAAAATCGTACCAGCTACAAACCCCTTCATTTGAGTAATGGAACACAGAGGGTATAAATGATTCGTTGTTTCTCGAAATAATTTTTAAAATGACATCGGCCAGATCCCTAGCGTATGTTGGGCATCCAATCTGATCGAAAACAACCCTAAGTTCGGGTTTAATTTTTGCGTTTCGTATAATTGTTTTAACAAAATTATGGCCAAAGGATGAGTATAACCAAGATGTTCGTATAATCATTCCAACACCCGATTCTATTACATTTTCTTCGCCCTTAAGTTTACTTTTACCGTAATGAGAGGTAGGATTTACAGGTGATAATTCGTTGTAGGGTTGATAGGCATTTCCATCAAAGACATAGTCGGTAGAGATATGAACCATCCTGCACCCATTAGCTTTACATGCATTGGCAATAATTCCAGGAGCAACAGAATTTAGCAAAGTAGCAGCCTCCATTTCTGTTTCCGATTTATCAACGGCAGTGTATGCTGCACAATTAATAACAAAATTAGGATTGATTTTTTTTAAAAAAGTTTCAACAGCCTCGGGATCTATAATATTTAGTTCCTCAATATCAGTAAAAACAAAACTTAGGGTAGGGTAGAGGTGAGAGATTGCCTTAATCTCAGACCCAAGTTGTCCATTAGAACCTGTGACTAGTATTAAGCTATTATTTTCCATAGAGAAAATTCATTTCTGCTTTAGAAAAAATCGGATTTACCTTATCTTTTGCTGATATGAGGGCAGTATCAAGATTCGTTTTCCAATCAATACCTAATTCGGGATCATTGTAAAGAATTCCTCGTTCAGCATCAGGCTGATAGAAAACATCACACTTATAGTTTACAATTACGGATTCACTTAAAACTGAAAAACCATGGGCAAACCCTTTTGGTACTAAAAGTTGTTTTTTGTTATCTTCCGAGAGTTCAATGGAAAAGTGTTTCCCAAATGTAGGAGAGCCTTTTCTTATATCAACCACAACATCTAAAACACTTCCAACGATAACACGAATTAGCTTTGTTTGAGCATAAGGAGCTAACTGGTAGTGTAATCCTCTTATTACCCCCTTTAAGGATTTAGATTCGTTATCTTGAATAAAAGTATAATTAATACATTTCTCCTCAAGGATTTTTTTATTATAACTTTCGAGGAAATAACCACGAGAGTCACCAAAAACTGTGGGATCAAGAATGAGTAAATCAGGAAAAGCAGTTTCAATAATCTTCATTAGATATCTTCGTTTGCAATTCGTACAAGGTAACTTCCGTATTGATTATTCTTTAAAGGTTCAGCCAGTTTTAAAAGCATCTCTTTTGTAATAAACCCGCTTTTATAGGCAATTTCCTCTAGGCAGGCAATCTTTAAACCCTGTCTATCCTCAATTGTTTGAATAAAATTTGATGCTTGAAGCATACTTTCATGTGTTCCTGTATCTAACCAGGCCATTCCACGGGTAAGAAGTTTAACGTTTAGTCTATTTTCATTAAGATAAAGTCGGTTTAAATCCGTAATCTCTAGTTCACCCCGAGCAGAAGGTTTTAGCCCTTTTGCTTTTGCAATAACATCGTTACTATAGAAATACAAGCCTGTAACCGCATAGTTTGATTTAGGATTTTTGGGCTTCTCCTCAAGGCTTAAGACTTTTCCCTGCTTATCAAATTCAGCAACACCATATCGTTGAGGATCGTTAACATAGTAGCCAAAAACTATGGCACCATCTTTTAGGTTTGCACATTCCTTAAGAGTTCCACCAAAACCATGACCATAAAAGATATTATCACCGAGAACAAGACATACGCTATCGTTACCTATGAATTTATCGCCAATAATGAATGCTTGGGCTAATCCATCTGGAGATGGTTGTTCAGCATATTCTATTTTTAAACCTATATGAGATCCGTCACCAAACAGATCCTTATATAAACCAATATCTTTCGGTGTTGATATAATTAATATTTCTCGAATACCCCCAAGCATAAGTACCGATAATGGGTAGTAAATCATCGGTTTATCGTAGATGGGTATTATTTGCTTTGATATACTTTTAGTTATTGGGTAAAGTCTTGTTCCTGCGCCTCCGGCAAGTATGATTCCTTTCATAAGATTATGATTTAATAATTTTAGCAAAGTATTCAATGGTTGGTACAAGACCATCCTCTAGTTTAACTTTTGGTTTCCACCCGTTAAGCGTATTTATAGCTTGAGTAATATCTGGTTTTCTTTGGGTTGGATCATCTTGTGGTAGGGGCTTGTGAATCAGTTTTGATTTACTTTTTGTAAGTGCAATGATTTTTTCAGCAAGTTCAATCATTGTGAACTCCACAGGATTTCCAAGGTTAATAGGTCCAGTTATAGTATCAGGGGTATTCATCATTCTAATAAATCCTTCAATCAAGTCATCAACATACATAAAACTTCTGGTTTGTTTACCATCTCCAAAGATTGTGATATCCTGATTTTGTAAGGCCTGAATAACAAAATTCGAAACAACGCGACCATCATTAACGCTCATTCTTGGCCCATAGGTATTAAAAATTCGAACAATCTTAATTTTTACATTATTTTGTTCAAAGTAATTAACGAAAAGGGTTTCTGCACACCGTTTCCCCTCATCATAGCAGGAACGTGGCCCAATTGGATTCACATTACCCCAGTATGATTCTGGTTGAGGGTGTACAGTGGGATCTCCGTAAACTTCGCTTGTTGAGGCCTGGAGAATTTTTGCACGAACTCTTTTTGCTAGGCCAAGCATGTTTATTGCACCCATCACCGAAGTTTTTACCGTTTTAATTGCATTGTACTGATAGTGGATGGGAGAAGCAGGGCATGCTAGATTATATATTTCATCTACTTCAGCAAAAAAGGGGGATGTAATATCGTGTCTAACTAGTTCAAAGTATGGATTACCAATTAGATGAATTACGTTTTGCTTGTTTCCTGTAAAAAAATTATCAACGCAAATTACATCGTTGCCTTCATTTAATAAACGCTCACATAGGTGTGAACCTAAAAAACCTGCACCGCCAGTTACTAGAATTCTTTTCATTTTTTATGATCTATAAATTAATTGCTTTACGACCGATGCTATAGTATGTAAAACCTTCTTCCAACATCTCGTTTGGTTCGTAAATATTTCTACCATCAAAAATTACTTTAGACTTTAAAATTTTTGCTAGAATCTTATAATTAAGTACCCTGAATTCTTGCCATTCGGTCATAAGCACAAGTGCATCAGCATCAAGAGCAGCATCATGCGGATCAGTTGCATAAATGATTGAATTTCCAATTTTATGTTTTGTCTCATCCATCGCAACAGGATCATAAGCCTTTACGGTTGCACCCGCTTCGAGTAATTTAGAGATTACTACCAAGGAAGGTGCTTCGCGCATGTCATCGGTATTGGGTTTGAATGAAAGACCCCAAATTGCAATCCGCCTTCCCTTTAGGTGGCCTTTAAAATGAGAATTTATTTTATCGAAAATAATCTCTTTTTGCCTGTCGTTTACCGATTCAACAGCCTTTAAAACCTTTAAGTTATATTTATGTTCATCAGCAGTTTTTATTAAAGCCTTAACATCTTTTGGGAAGCAGCTACCACCATAACCTGCACCAGGATAAATGAATTTACTACCAATTCGAGTGTCTGAACCAATTCCCTTACGAACCATATTTACATCGGCACCTACAATTTCACATAAATTGGCAATATCGTTCATAAAGCTAATTCTTGTAGCTAGCATGGCATTAGCAGTATACTTAGTAAGTTCAGCGGATGGAATATCCATAAAAATGATTGGATGCCCATTTAGTAGAAATGGTTTGTAAAGTTTTTTCATCAATTTTTCTGCTTCCTCCGACTCGGTGCCAATAACAATTCTATCGGGTTTTAAGAAATCATCAATTGCAGCACCCTCTTTTAGAAATTCAGGATTTGATGCAACATCGAAAGGTATTTTGACCCCACGCTTATCTAGCTCCTCTTGCACGGCTGCTTTCACTTTTTTTGCTGTCCCAATGGGTACAGTACTTTTGGTGGTAACAACTAAATATTGTGTCATATGTTGACCAACCTCCCTAGCTACTGCTATAACATGCTTTAGATCAGCACTACCATCTTCATCAGGAGGAGTTCCTACTGCAATAAAAACAGTTTCAGCCTCATCAAGACTTTCTTTAAGGTTTGTAGTAAAAAAAAGCCGCTCTTTTTCTACATTTTTTCGAACTAATGTTTCTAACCCTGGTTCAAATATGGGTATAATTCCTTTTTTAAGGTTATCAATTTTATTTTTATCAATATCAACACAGGTAACAGTTACGCCAGTTTCTGCAAAGCAAGTACCCGTAACTAAACCTACATAACCAGTACCAACAACTGAAATTTTCATTTTAATGCTTTATTTCCTATAGGGTTAGACAAATGATTATTTTATTGATTTTTGAAAGTCAAAAATAGGTTTTAAAAATGAAATATTATTAAAGATTTTTCAATTGAATAATGATTTTTTTACGAAGATTGTCTATAAACTAGCCAATTATTAAATAGACAATAACACAATATTTTAAACTTTTTTTCCTAGAAATGAAAAAGTTATGTATTTTTGCAGTCCAAGTTTTAACTATTAATAATGTCTAACTAATTAATTTCAAACAATTTAAATGATCAATCACGAAGAAATGGCTTCTAATGAAGCAAGTAATGAAGTAAAAGAAGAAAAATTAACTTCCAAAAAACAGGCTTCAAAGTCAACTGAGGCTGGAGTGGAGGATTTTGATTGGGAATCTTATGCTGATGAGAGTATATACTCCCAAGCAGACAAACAGAAATTTGAGTCGATGTACAACCAAACCCTTTCAGTTATTGGTGAAAGCGAAGTTATGGAGGGTACTGTTATTGCAATGAACAAACGTGAAGTTGTAATTAACATAGGCTATAAATCAGAGGGTGTTATAAGCTTAAACGAATTCCGCTACAATCCTGATATGAAAATTGGCGATAAAGTGGAAGTTTACGTTGAAATTCAGGAAGATAAAAAAGGACAACTAGTTCTTTCTCATAAACAAGCTCGTGCAATGCGTTCATGGGATCGCGTTAACTCTGCTCTTGAGAAAGATGAAATTATTAAAGGTTACATCAAATGCCGCACTAAAGGTGGTATGATTGTAGATGTTTTTGGTATCGAAGCATTTTTACCAGGCTCACAAATTGATGTTAAACCCATCCGCGATTATGATATCTATGTAGGCAAAACAATGGAATTTAAGGTTGTAAAAATCAACCAAGAATATAAAAACGTTGTTGTTTCTCATAAAGCGCTTATTGAGGCTGAACTTGAGCAGCAGAAAAAAGATATCATTGCTAAACTTGAAAAAGGACAGGTTCTTGAAGGAACCGTTAAAAATATTACCAGTTACGGAGTATTCATCGATCTTGGTGGCGTAGATGGTCTAATCCACATTACTGACCTTTCATGGGGTCGTGTTACTCATCCAGAAGAAATCGTTCAACTTGATCAAAAACTAAACGTTGTTATTCTTGATTTTGATGATGCTAAGAAGCGTATTGCTTTAGGTCTAAAGCAGCTTACTTCTCATCCATGGGATTCGCTTGATGCAAATCTAAAGGTTGGTGATGTACTTAAAGGTAAAGTGGTTGTACTTGCTGATTATGGTGCATTTGTTGAGATAGCACCTGGTGTTGAAGGCTTAATCCACGTTTCAGAAATGTCTTGGAGTCAACATTTACGCAGTGCACAAGAATTCTTAAAAGTGGGTGATGTTGTTGATGCCCAGATTTTAACACTTGATCGTGACGAACGTAAGATGTCTCTTGGAATGAAACAGCTTAAACCAGATCCATGGTCAAAGATTGAAGAGAAATATCCTATTGGTTCACGTCATAATGCCAAAGCTCGTAACTTTACTACATTTGGTGTATTTGTTGAAATAGAAGAAGGTGTTGATGGTTTAATTCACATCTCAGATTTAAGTTGGACAAAGAAAATCAAGCATCCTGCAGAGTTTACAACTGTTGGTGCCGATATCGATGTTGTTGTACTTGAAATCGACAAAGAAAATCGCCGTTTAAGTTTAGGACACAAGCAACTTGAAGAGAATCCATGGGATGTATTCGAAACTCTTTTCACCGTTGATTCAGTTCACGAGGGTACAATTATCGATATTTTTGATAAAGGGGCTGTTGTTGCTCTTCCTTATGGCGTTGAAGGCTTTGTAACTCCAAAACATCTCGTTAAAGAGGATGGAACAAACGCTAAGGTTGAAGAAAAATTATCCTTTAAAGTTATAGAATTTAACAAAGCTGCTAAGCGTATAATTCTATCACATAGTAGAGTTTATGAGGACGTTAAGAAGACCGAGGAGAAAGTTGATAAAAAAGCTAAGCCTTCTACTACACAAAAAGCTGTAAAAAAGTTGAAAGCTAACTTAGAAAAGACTACCTTGGGAGATATTAGTGAACTAGCTGCTCTGAAAACTGAACTTGAGGAAACACAACGGAAAGACGAAATTAGCAGTAAAGAGTAGTACATTAAGTTTGAACCAATTTAATCCCGATAGCGATGGAATTCAAAATTGACAAGCTGGAATACTGCACTTTGGTAGAAGTGTTAGAAGAAAAGCTCGATACGAATATTGCTCCCAGCCTTAAGTCAGAGTTAGTACTGATTTCAGGTAACGGCGAACGTAACATCGTGCTGGATCTAAACAGCTGCCGCTACTGCGATTCATCAGGTTTAAGCGCAATTCTTGTGGCAAATCGTTTGTGCAAGAATGCAAATGGAACTTTTGTGCTTATGGGTCTTACTGATGCTGTTGAGAGGTTAATAACAATCTCCCAACTCGATACAGTGCTTAACATTGCTTATTCAAGAACCGAAGCAACAGAAATAATTAATAAAGCCGAAAAGGATCGTCAGAAATAAATTTTCGGTAGTATGTCTACTTTAATCCGCTCATGTGCTTTATTGCATGTGAGCGGTTTTTTATTGAATTTTTGCCTTCAATAACCCAGTGTAAAGGAAACCGATCTATGATATAATAATTTGCTGTAAAACTTCAGCTGTTTTTGATAAGAAATGGAGTCTGATCTTTTAATAATGTGTTGCTTATCTCGTTTTGATTAAACCTTCATTTATTTTTAAGAGATTCTTATTGTTTTGAACCCCACTTTTATGGTTGTTACTGTAGGATTTTTCATGACTATTATTTCTTTTTTCAAACTATTTCTCATAAAAAAAGGTCATTCACTTGGTGAACGACCTTTCTTAATTATAGTTTTTTTAATTGATTATAGGATATAGCGAATTCCAAATTGAATTTGCCATTTGGAACGTGTCGAGAAATCATCAACATAAGATTTCTTAAGATTTGGATTAAATTGGAAGTAAGGAACATTACTATTGTCGATACCATTAACTGTAATTGGAGTGGTTGTATTAGATAATTGACGAACGCCCCAATTTGAATTTATCATATTGCCCATGTTCATAATATCAATTGATAATTGAAGGGTATTTTTCCTTCCTTTTACATTGATATTAAAGTCTTGCATAAACCGGAAGTCCACTTGTGAATACCATGGTAATGAAGCACCATTCCTCTCAGCGTATTTACCACGGCGATGTTTTAAGTACGGATCTTGATCAATAAAAGCATTTAGAGCAGCCCATTGTGCCGCAGCATCTGCAGCGGGAACACCTACACCACCTACAACAGTTCCGAATTTAATGTCGGATTGATTAGCTGGGACATAAAGCAAATCGTTATTTGAGATTCCGTCGCGATTTAGGTCACCAGCATAGGTGTATGAGTAACGATTACCTTGTCCCATTTCAAAGAACAACCCAAAGGTTGAGGCCATCGATTTATAATTAACTGAATATAACCAGCTGGAGATAATACGATGTTTCAAACCATATCTTGACCATGATAGTTCTGGTGTATTTGGATTACCAACTACTGGGTTACGTTGGAAAGCATCTGCTGCAATTTCAGCAGGAATAGAAGTATAATCTTTTGATTCTTGGTATGTGTAAGCAATATCACCTCTTAAACCAAAATTCCATCTTTTTGCAAGTTTCTCGGTAATGCTGTACTGGTATCCTTCTTTCACATTATCGAGTACGATGTAACCAGCATCAAGAAATCCAACAGAACCAGCAGAGGAAGAGTAGATATTTGTTTCATTGAAACCAGCGAAAATCTGTCTGTTATCTACACCAGTCAATGTTTGTGATGGGGTCTTCATATTGTAGTTACGGTGTACAATGGCGTTGATATCTTTACCCAAAATACCTTCAACTGACGCTAACCAACCAGTACCAAATTTCCAATCAACCGCTAGGTCAGATTTCCAAACTTGTGGAAATTTGAAATCTTTAGCTGTTGAATTAATCTGGAAAGTATACCCAGGAAACATACCTGGATTTGAAGCTTGGTTGCCTAACCAAACAAAAGGAATACGACCTGTGAATATACCTGTACCACCGCGAAGCATGATAGAATTATCGCCTTTTACATCATAGTTGAAACCAACTCTTGGTGACCACATTAGTTTTGATTTTGGCCATTCTGCAGGATTCAATTTTACTGAATTACCATCTTTATCAACCCAGCCATTAAAATTTGCAGCTTCCTGTGATGCAGCTGTTACAGCAAGATCTTTTAGGTAAATAGGTACATCAACGCGTAACCCAAAGGTCATTTTGAGTTTGTTGTTCACTTGCCACTCGTCTTGTGCATAAACGCCTAATTGAGCAACATCAATTATTGGCAATGCAAAAGGTTTAAGGTTTGCAGCTGCTACTTCTGCATTATAATCAACACCACCCGCTTTTGTAGTTGCTAAAAAGTCAGCTACGCTATTGTAAGTATGCCAAGGATAGTAAAAAAGGTTGAATGAATTCTCAAAATAGAACTTTTCAAAGTTAACACCTCCTGTAAAAGTGTGTTTATTGGCAAAGTAGGTTAAGTTATCAGTAAACTGTAAAACATTTTGTTTTAGCAAATTGTGGGTTGAGAACATTTCCGAACCAGCAGTAATTGCAATGTTCTTATTGGCATCTAAAATATCAATTACTGGGAATGGAACAGATTTAGGTGTCCTACTATCATTGAACATTGTATAACCGACTAATAGTTTATTTGATAGTTTTGAAGAAAAGATCGAGTTTAACTCACCAACGAATGAGTGTATCTTATTGTAAATAGTGTAAGATGAATTTTCGAATGGTAAACGGAAACTTGTAGCTCCACGTCCACCAACTGCTTCTGGATGAGGTAGAATATCTTTCCATGCATCAAGCATATTGTAACGTACTACCAAGTTGTGGTTTTTAGCGATGTTATAATTCAATTTAACTAAAAGTTTATTGTTTAATTTCTGATGATTATAACCTTGGTATTTACCTGCTTCGTAACCCCATTCATTTAATAGATGATCATGAACTGCTTGAATATCAGTAGCCAAAACACTTGTAACATTGGCACCTGTATTTGAACCAGTATTAGCAACAAATCCATGAGCTAATTGATCCGCACGTTCATTTTCAAAATTAACGAAAAAGAACAATTTGTCTTTGATGATAGGTCCACCAACGCTTATACCCATTTGATTGGTCATAAAGTTTAAGTTTGGTGCATCAACACCACTAACTTTATCTCCAATCATATTTTCATTCCTGAAGAAATTATAAAGAGTTGCTTTAAATTGATTTGTTCCCGACTTGGTAACTGCATTTATTCCTGCCCCGGTAAAACCTCCTTCTCTCACATCGAAAGGAGCAAGTGATACCTGAACCTGATCAATAGCATCCAATGAAACTGGTTGAGCATCTGATTGTCCACCTGGAGTAGCGTAGTCTAGACCGAATGAGTTATTAAAAATAGAACCATCTAACGAAAAGTTATTATAAAGAACATTTCTACCTCCAAAACTATTTCCATCACTTTGTGGGGTAAGTCTTGTTAAATCTTGTTGACTTCTTGTTATGGTTGGTAATGAGGTCATTTGTTTACCAACTAAATTGGTCATTGCACCTGTTTGTTCGCGACGGAATTCCTTCCCTGCTTTAACCACAACTTCACCCAGTTGAACGTTTGCACTTTTCATTACTAGTTCAACAAAAGTTGTATTGTTCAACTGTAAATCAATATCTTCTACTGTTGCGTTTTCATATCCAACAAATGTTACTGTAACTTTATATGGACCGCCCACCTTCATATTACGGATATTAAATTGCCCGTTTTCAGAGGTAAATGTTCCATATTGAGTTCCGGTTGGTTGGTGAACTGCAAGCACGGTAGCTAATAGTACTCCCTGACCTTTGTCGTCAACAACCCTACCCGACAGGGAAGAGGTTGTTACGCCTTGAGAAAACAATGTCATACTAAAGAGCATAAACATTGCTAAAAACAAAAAAGACCTTTTTTTCATAGAAAAATAGATTTTAATTTAATAAAAGGATTGATTATTAGGGTTTGTGAAATGAGAATACATTGTAAGAACAGTATATTAAATTCTTAAGACATAAAAATAACAATTTAGTATAATAACAAGCAGACTAATTCTAAATTTCTTGTAAATATAGTTTTTTTCTAATAATCTACTAATAAATTGTTGGATAAAATAGATAATCTATTTGAACAAAAATAAAATCTTAGCTATTTACCTAAATAGGGTGGCATTAACTCATGTGAAAAACATGCTTCAATCATCAATAAAAATGTATTCAACCAATTTATTTGCTACCTTTGCAATTACAAATGTTTTATTCAATGCATCAAAGGATTCTTATTTTAGATTTTGGTTCACAGTATACCCAGCTTATAGCACGAAGAATTCGAGAGTTAAATGTTTATTGCGAAATATACCCGTTTAACCATTATCCCTCTTTAGATTCTAGTACCAAAGGTGTTATATTATCCGGTAGTCCTTTTTCCGTTCGCGATACGAATGCTCCTAAACCTGATTTAAGCGAAATTAAAGGAAGATATCCTCTCTTAGGTGTATGCTATGGAGCGCAGTTACTTTCGATTACCAATGGGGGAGATGTTCAACCTTCGAAAACTCGAGAGTATGGTAGGGCAACTTTGAAAATTGTTGACAAATCTTGTAATTTATTTTCAGATATTTCAGATACTTCGCAAGTTTGGATGTCCCATGGCGATACAATAACAGCTATCCCTTCAAATTTCAGAATCACGGCAAGTACGGATGATGTAAAAGTAGGAGCTTTTGAAGTTTCAGGAGAAACAACATTTGGTATTCAGTTCCATCCCGAAGTTTATCATACGTCAGAAGGGATGGGCATACTTAAGAACTTTGTAGTAAATATCTGTGGATGCTCTCAGACATGGACTCCTGCTTCATTCGTTGAAGAAACAGTTGGCCAGCTTAAGCAACAGTTGGGGAACGACAAAGTTGTTCTTGGTTTATCTGGCGGGGTCGACTCTTCTGTTGCATCTTTGCTACTGCACAAAGCAATTGGAAAAAATCTCACCTGTATTTTTGTAGATAATGGACTATTAAGAAAGAATGAATTTTCTCAAGTACTCGACTCATATAAAACTCTTGGCTTAAATGTAATAGGTGTTGATGCAAGTCAACAATTCTATGATGACCTAAAAGGCGTTTCTGAACCAGAGTTGAAGCGTAAAAGTATTGGAAGGAATTTTATCGAAGTTTTTGATCAAGAGGCACATAAAATTAAAGATGTTAAATGGCTTGGGCAAGGAACAATTTATCCCGATGTAATAGAATCAGTTTCAGTTAATGGGCCATCGGCCACAATCAAATCGCATCATAATGTCGGTGGATTACCAGAAAAAATGAAATTGAAAATTGTTGAGCCGCTTCGATTGCTATTTAAAGATGAAGTTCGAAGGGTAGGCAAGGAGTTGGGATTACCTCCAAATATCCTTAATCGACACCCATTCCCTGGGCCAGGATTGGGGATTCGCGTTTTAGGAGAAGTAAATCCAGAAAAAGTAAAATTGCTTCAAGAAGCAGATCATATTTATATTCAAGGTTTACGCGAATTTGGCTTGTATGATAAAATTTGGCAGGCTGGAACAATTCTACTTCCTGTTCAATCAGTAGGCGTTATGGGCGATGAACGTACCTATGAGTTTGTTGTTGCGCTTAGAGCTGTGACATCTACAGATGGAATGACTGCCGATTGGTACCCGTTACCCTACGATTTTTTAGCAAAGATTTCTAACGAAATTATTAACAAAGTTAAGGGAATTAATAGGGTTGTATACGATATTAGTTCAAAACCTCCAGCAACCATTGAGTGGGAGTAGGTAAACAATGAGCCTAATAATTCGTTTATATCATTGATAATTATTAATATTTTAAAAGATAAAAAAAATCTAAAATGATTCGTAGACATTTTATCATAACTCTAATTGCTCTGGTTTGGGGATTAAATGCAGAAGCACAGCAATCATCAAATTTTAGCGCCTACAAATTTGTGAGATTTTTACAGTACGTATCCAATGAGTATGTAGATACTGTTAACCCTAATCGAATGGTCGATGAGGCAATTACTAGCACACTTGAAAAACTTGACCCTCACTCTGTTTACATTTCAAAAGAAGATGTTCAAGCAATGAATGAGCCACTTGAAGGTAATTTCGATGGGGTAGGTGTGGAATTCAACATTATGAACGATACATTAATGGTTGTTAACCCTATTGTTGGTGGACCATCAGAAAGAGTGGGAATTATTGCTGGAGATAGATTTGTCACTATCGATGGCAAAAATATTGCAGGAATTGGGCTGAAAAATTCAGATGTATTTAAATTATTGCGCGGAGCGAAAGGGACAAAAGTTAATATTCTTGTTAAAAGAAAAAATGTAAATAACTTACTTGATTTTACAGTTACACGTGATAAGATACCAATCTTTAGCATCGATGCATCATACATGGTAGATAGCAAAATTGGTTATATCAAACTTAGTCGGTTTGCTGTTACAACAGAGCAGGAGTTCAACGATGCTATTGCAAAGCTCAAAAAGCAAAATATGAAAGATCTAATACTTGATCTTAGAGGGAATGGTGGTGGAATGTTAAATACTGCAATTGAACTAGCCGATCAATTTTTAGATAAAGGAAAATTAGTTGTTTACACGGAAGGAAGGACAAGTCCTCGTGCTGATTTTGTTTCAACTGAGAAAGGTGAACTTGAGCAAACCCGATTGATAATAATGATAGATGAAGGTTCAGCCTCTGCTAGCGAGATACTATCTGGTGCAATTCAGGATTGGGATAGAGGGATAATTATTGGTAGAAGATCATTTGGTAAAGGGTTAGTTCAGAATCAAATGCCATTACCCGATGGCTCAATGGTTAGACTAACAATTGCTCGTTACCATACACCAACAGGAAGAGTAATTCAACGACCTTACAATAACGAAAGTATTGAAAAATATTACTCTGATTTAAACGATCGTTATAAAAATGGTGAAATGTTTACTTCTGATAGCATTAAACTCCCAGAAAACCTTAAATATAAAACGCTGAATAAAGGTAGAACTGTTTACGGGGGTGGTGGAATTATGCCGGACATATTTATACCTCTTGATACAAGTTCTTATTCAAATTACTATGGTAAGCTTGTGAGAGCTGGTATAATAAATCAGTATTACCTTAAATGGGTTGATTCTCATAGAGTTCAGTTGGTGAAAGATTACCCAAAATTTGATAAATTCAATAAACGATTTATTGTTACCGATGAAATGGTGGATGAATTGGTTGCCTTAGCTGAAACCCAAAAGATTAAACGTGACGAAAAAGGTTTGGCAATATCAAAAATCGAAATAAAAAGGCAGCTTAAGGGTCTCATTTCCCAAGCAATTTTTACAAATAGCCAATATTTTGAAATTGTAAATCAGGATAATAATGCTTTTCTAAAAGCAATTGAAATACTAAATAGTTGGGATAACTATAAGTACCTAGTAAAAGAATAATAGCTTATTAGGTTTTTTTAAATTAATTATCGACCCAAAAAATTGGGTCATATATACCTATTATTAATGGAGCATCTTTCAGAGTTTAAGCAGCTTGGTCTTTCTGACCTATCATTGGCTGCTATCGAAAAAAAAGGTTTTGAGCAACCCTCACCCATCCAACGGATGACAATCCCAGTTCTTTTAACCGAGGATTGTGATATTATTGCTCAGGCGCAAACGGGAACAGGGAAAACAGCGGCATTTGGACTACCTATGATTGAGAGGATTCAAACGGGTAGTGGAATTGTGAGTGCAATTGTTTTAGTTCCAACACGTGAACTTGCATTGCAGGTTTCTGACGAAATCAGCTCATTGGCATCAAATCGGATTTCAATTTCAACCGTGTACGGAGGCCAATCAATATCGGAACAACAGCGAAGGCTTAGAAGAGGAGTTGATCTTGTTGTTGGTACTCCTGGACGAGTTCAAGACTTAATTAATCGAGGCGATTTACGAATCGATCAGATTTCATGGTTTGTTCTTGATGAAGCCGATGAGATGTTAAATATGGGTTTTATCGATGATATTGAAGAGATACTTAAAAGTACTCCTAAGGAGAAACGAACCTTACTTTTTTCGGCTACAATGCCCGATCGTATAGCTAAGTTGGCGAAAAAATACATGGTTAATACCAAAAAAATTGAGGTTGATCGTTCACAACCAACCACAAACTTAACCGATCAGATCTATTTTGAGGTTCGTGATTCCGATAAATTTGAAGCATTAACACGTATTATTGATATTGAGCCAGAGTTTTATGGGCTTGTATTTTGTAGAACCAGAGTAGCTGTTGATACTACAACATCAAAACTTCTTGAGCGTGGCTATTCTGTTGAAGGATTACATGGAGATATTTCTCAAGCTCAGCGCGAAAAAACATTGTTGAAATTTAGAAATAAACATGTTAATATTCTGATTGCAACTGATGTCGCCGCAAGAGGTATTGATATCGTTGATTTAACTCACGTAATTAACATGAGCCTTCCTCAGGATGCAGAATCATATATTCACCGAATTGGTCGTACAGGAAGAGCCGGTAAGCAGGGAACTGCCATTACCTTTGTTACAAGGGAGGAGGCCAGAAAACTTATATTCGTTGAGAAGATTACCAAATCCAAAATCCGCAAGGAGATACTACCTGCAGCAGAAGATATTGTTGCTGTTAAGCGAGAAAGAATTAAAATCGAAATTGCAGAAATTATTAAGAAAGCATCCTACAACGAATACCTTGGAATGGCTGAGGATTTACTCGAAACCAATGGCCCAGAGGTTGCCCTTGCAGCTCTTCTTCGACTTGCTTTCAAATCGCAATTAGATGTTAAGAACTATTCTGAAGTTAGAACGATTAGAGTTGATTCTACTGGTACTTCCAGATTATTTGTGGCTTTAGGTCGTAAGGATGGAATGACACCACGGAAAATCTCAGATTTTATTAGAAAAGAGGTTAAAATTCCCGATAATAAAATAGACGATATTAGCGTTCACGATGATTTTTCGTTCATTACAGTACCTTTTACCGATGCTGAGTTGATATTAAGTGCATTTTCGAGCCGGAAATCGGGGGGAAAACCACTTATAACAAAGGCAAAGCCTAAATAATTGTACAACAAGGAAAACAGATTATATAAAACATTTACATTTTAAGAGAAATTCAAAATGGCTGACAAGTTTGAAATGATAGCCAAAACCCTGCAAGGGTTAGAAGGAGTATTAGCTGATGAGCTGAACGCTTTGGGTGCGGAAGATGTTACTGCAACCCGAAAGACAGTGACTTTTAAAGGCGATAAAGAATTAATGTATAAAGCTAATATTCAGCTGCGTACTGCTTTACGGATTTTAAAACCAATATACACTTTTAAAGCAAGAACAGAGGATGAACTCTATGGTCAAGCAAAGAAATTTGACTGGACTAGTATTATGGAAGTTTCTCATAAGTTTGCTGTAGATAGTGTTGTTGATTCCGATACTTTTAACCATTCAAGGTATGTTGCATTGAAACTTAAAGATGCAATTGCTGATCATTTTCGCGAAAAATTAGGCAAAAGACCATTCGTAGATCCTCAGAACCCTCAAATACGCATTCATGTGCATATTGTAGATGATGAATGTACCATTTCATTAGATTCTTCGGGAGAGTCATTACATCGAAGAGGTTATCGATCAACTCAAGATGCTTCTCCAATTAACGAAGTGCTTGCTGCCGGAATGATACTGCTTTCGGGATGGAATAGGGACTCCAACTTCATAGATCCAATGTGCGGTTCAGGAACTCTTCTAATTGAAGCAGGTCTTTATGCACATGGTATACCGCCAGGTATTTTCAGGAAGAATTTTGGATTCGAAAATTGGTTTGATTTTGATGAATCTTTGCTTCAGCAGGTGTATAACGATGACAGTATGGAATGTGAATTTAAACATTCAATCATAGGCGGTGATATCTCAAAAAGAGCCATCGAAATATCCACTGAAAATATTCGTAATGCAGGACTTCAGAGAAAAATTGATATTAAAGTTCAATCGATTTTTGATTTTGACCCACCACAAAGTAAAGGAATTGTTATAACCAATCCACCTTACGGAGAGCGGCTAAAAAGAGATCAAATAGAGACATTTTATAAGCAACTTGGTGATTGTTTTAAGCAACGCTTTAATGGGTATGATGCATGGCTTATAAGTAGTAATATTGATGCTCTTAAAAATTTTGGATTAAGACCATCAAAAACAATGACATTAACAAATGGAACCCTTGAATGTAAGTATCAACGATATTCAATGTTTCAGGGTTCTCCAAAGGTAAAACCTAAAAAAACAAAAGTTTAATATTTCGTATTTTTACATATTTGAAAGAAATTGTAATTTTTTAATTATATTTTACAAAAACTAGGCTATTAATATGAGTTTTTAAAACTATTTTTTCATATATTTGCTTTGACTATCAAGAAAATCAGTACAATTGTATAAGAGTAAATCAGACTCCTCAATGAGTTTTTTTTTGAATGAGTGTTATGCCCGAATGAATCAGGGTGAGGTGATTGTTGCTTATAAAGGCTCTATCAGTGCTGATATCATTTCTAATACTTTGAGTTTAGTTGAATTAAAGCTTGAGGAATCGTTGGAGCAAACTGGAGTTAAAAAAAAATTATACAATGTACTTGTTGAAAGCCTGCAAAACTTATTTCACCATGTTGATGCTATAAATGGTGTAGATAACTCAGAAAACAATTATGGGGTTTTTGTTCTAGCCAAACAAGATCAAGTTTTTCGAATTTCAACTGGAAACTTCATTAGATCCGATAAGTCCAAAATTTTAAAAGAAAAAATTGATAAGATTAACTCCCTTTCGAAAGAAGAGTTAAAAGATTTTTATAAATTTGTTCTGAATAATCAGTCGTTTTCCGAGAAGGGTGGTGGAGGTCTTGGATTGATTGATATAGCTCGGAAAACTGGGAATAAACTAGATTATACTTTTTACGATTATAGCAAAGAATTTGATTTTTTCAATTTGAATGTATTTATTAACGAGTAAGTATAAAGACTAATAGAATATGGAATTGATAAATATTGAAGGTACTCCTAAAACGCCAACCGTAAGTATGAATCCTACTACAGGCGTAATCGAAATTAAGGGTCGGTCAATTCCTGAGAACTCAATAGAGTTCTATAAGCCAATTGTTGATTGGCTTGAGGAATATAACCAGGGATCAGCCGCAAAAACAGTTGTAAATATCCAACTTGAATACTTTAATACAAGTTCTTCAAAATGCATCCTTGATGTTTTTAAGAAGCTTGAGAATCTTAAAAAGAATCAAAAAGATGTTCTAATCAACTGGTACTATGAAGAGGATGATGAGGATATGCTCGAGGCTGGCGAGGACTATGAATCTATTATTAAGGTTCCTTTTAAAATGATACAAATTGTAGACTAATATAGACTTATATAAAATTAGAAAGGGGCAAAAGCCCCTTTTTTTATGAATTAAATTTTATTCCGAATCGGAACTTCCTGAGAATTTTTCCAAAAAATCGAGAGCCCTCTTAAGCAACCTGTAATACAAAATTAGAAATAAAAGGACTGTTGATACCCAAATAACGAGTATATTAACCCAGAACGTATTTACGAAGAATCCAAAAAATTGCTTTTCGGGAGCATAAAAATGAGACCGTATCAATCTTGAATCGGGGTATAAGTAGATGGGATCAACCTTTTGTATAAGAGAACCTTTAAATTCTATAATTCTGTCAACCTCACCAGAGTTTCTAACCAAATCGGATAGGCTTTCGTTAGAATAGTTACGTTTAAGATTTAGGAAAGCCTCGCGTTCCTGTGGCGTTTTCTGCTGATTAGAGATTAAAAGATCCTTTTCGTTACTCGCTTTATTATAAAGTTTTATATAGTATTTCCGAAGCGTTTCAAAGTAATCTTTAATGTCTTTTATTAGAGGGGCTGATAGTTTGGCTTTTTTAAGTTGGTTGTATTTTGCAAACTTAATTTTTGATCCAGAAACGGAGAACATCTCTTTTCTAATCTCGTTTCTTATAACTTGAGTTGCATTATTAACCTGATTTTCTTTATCATGGTTATTTAAATACCTTTCACAGATATCAATTTTGTTGTTCAACGTTTTTAGCCAGTAATTCCTTTTGTAATCGGAATTGCTCATAGCCTCATCGTACTTGAAGAACTGTTTTTGGTATTTATTTTCCTTATACTGGTATACCGCTAATGCCTCATAAGCCCATCGAGCAAGAATTACTTCTCCGTAAAGAGGAATACTATTTGGCGATGATATTGTAGGGTTAAGTTTTTCGTATTTTACAATAATACCGCTAAGAATTATCTGTGGGATTACTAAGAAAGGGATGAGTATATATATCGTAACAACAGTTTTAAAGCTATCGGATATTACTAATCCAAGTAAATTTGACGAAAGCCAAGTGCTAAAAAGGACAAGCCAATACTCGAAATACATTCCTCGGATTTCTAAAATAGAATTACCAATTATTACAAATAGTAAAGCCTGCAATGCGGAGAGGACAAAGAGTATGGTTACTTTAGACATTAAATAGCTGGACCAGCTGAGGTTTAAAAATCTTTCACGTTTAAGGATTTTTCTATCTTTAATAATCTCTTCGGCGCTTACAGTAAGTCCAATGAATATTGAAACAATAACGGACATGAATAGATAAACGGGAAGGTTATCATTATCTAATAAAGTATAACCAACTTCATTTGCTATGTCAACGTTATAAAATTTAATGATATACGATAGCAGCAGTGCAAGTATTGGCGCTTCGAGTATATTGATAATCATATACTGAGTATTGGCCAATTTAGACAGTACATCGCGCTGCACAAAAACACGAAGTTGTTTTACCCAATTTGGTATTTTGAACTGTATTTTAGGCAGCTCCGAGGGGATGAATAATGGTTTCTCGCTACTTGTGGAATGTTTCTTATAATGCTCAATCCACTCATGAGGGCTTGTTTTCCTTGAACGGGTTGGATTGCCGTACTCATCGAGTACGTTAGCTTCAACAATATTGAAAATTTGTTCAGGATTAACATTACCGCAAAGCGTGCACTCACTTTCATTCCAGTTTGCTTGCTGAACTCTGGATTTAAAATAGATAATCGATTCAATTGGATCCCCATCGTAAATAAGATACCCACCAGTGTCAAGAATCAATAGTTTATCGAACATTTTAAAGATGTCCGATGAAGGTTGGTGAATTACTACAAAAACCAGTTTACCCTTAAGGGTTAATTCTTTTAGTAAATCGAGGATATTTTCTGAATCTCGTGAGCTAAGTCCAGATGTTGGCTCATCAAGGAAAAGTATTGCAGGCTCACGAATTAGTTCAAGTGCAATATTTAAACGCTTTCGCTGACCCCCGCTAATCTTTTTATTTAATGGGGAACCAACCTTCATACCTTTAATCTCGTGCAGACCAAGGCTTAATAGCATCTTATCTACTACTTCGGTAATTTGCGTTTCGGTATAATTATCGAAACAAAGCTTGGCATTGTAGTAGAGGTTTTGGAAAACGGTTAGCTCTTCAATAAGCAAATCATCTTGCGAAACAAACCCAATTAAACCTTCAACTTTATCTTTTTGGGTATGAATATCACAATTATTTATTAAAACATTCCCTTTTGATGGTTTTTCAGTTCCGTTGAGAACATTTAGAAGAGTCGATTTTCCTGCCCCGGAAGCACCCATAATGCCAACAAGATGCCCCGATTCTTGTGTAAAGTTTATACTATGCAGGCCGATTTTGCCACCTTTAAATTTGAACTCAAGATCTTTTGCTTCAAAAAATATCTTTTCTTTTATTCTATCAATGGCGAACCTTCCTACTATGTTGCTGTAATAAATCGGTTTGATTTTAGTGTTTCGAATAGACGAGCCATTGTTGAGTACATAAATTTTATCTTTCTGCAATAGATGACCATTTAAGTACAATTCATGGTCACCTAAATATCTTAAAAATAGTATGTTAGCAGATTTAATGTTGATAACCTTTAGCTCGCCCTGAAATGATTCAGAGTAGATATGGCGTATATCCTTTATTATATATTCTTTCTCATTATTGATTACTAATATATTATCATGCAGCGAAATTTTATCGAATGCAGATAATACGTAATCCGATATCATTGAGAATTCAACTTCTGGGATATGGAATGTTTCGGAAACGGTTGATATAAAAGCCATTTCCTGTTCCGTAACTTCGCCATCAGTTGTTTTAACGAATTCGAGCAACCTAAAAAGAACCACAATTTTTTGCTCTTGGGTTAACTCTTCATTTATTTGAGCACATATTTTTAGAACCCTAACAGAACTTGATGAGGTACGTTTTTTTGTTTTACTCTTCTCGCTTTGCTTTTCTTGATGTAGGTTATAGTAGTAATCAAATACTTTAAGATACTCCCTAACCAATTCCTGATTAAGCTGATTTTTAAGAAAACTTTCTACAACTGCACGGCGATCGCTTTCCCCCTCATTTTCATCATTTTCGGGGTGAGCTATAATCGCAAACAATTGCATCAGAGCCTTTAGTATCGACTCACTCATTTAGAGGATTTAGGTTATGATTCAGGAATGAAATGCTATTATGGTTTGTAACCAATCAAAAGCATTACATATCCTGGTATAAATTTTATATTTTTTACATCTACCTGAATTATACAGGTAATTGTTGAACAGAATTTAAAATCCCAATACTGTGAATACTTATAGTTTGCATTAGTGAAAAGGAGGTTTTTTTCTGTATCGAAAACAGTAAAAACCAAATCGCCTTTTTTAAGATTTGTACAAGCCACTATTCTATATGTATTATCGCCGTAAAAGGTGGTCCTGAATTCAGCTTTCTGGTCGGATTTTAGCGTAGCAAAATACTCCTGACCATCAGAAATATACTCGGGCGAAAAATATAACGAACAAATATTTTGTAGTTGTTCTACCTGCGACAATGCAGGTTTTGCTGCAAATAATAGAACAGTGGTTAGAATTGTGAAGCAGAGTATTTTTGTTGTTCTCATAAGTTCTACTAAACGGCTTTTTAACCAATTATTTGATTACGAATTGCCTCTATTTTTTTACTCACCGTTTCAAGATGATATTCCGACATAACCACCCTAGACTCGCTATTGATAATCATTAGCTTTTTATTAACATCAATTTTGGGTTCTTTGTACGAGTATGTATAAATAACACCATCGAATTCGTAAGCTAAATCAATTAAACCATCTATTAAGGTTGAAAATTCTTGGGATTTATAGTAATATGGTGTTAGTATTTCAATAAGATTATCAAGCGGATGCTTTTGTTCTCCAATTCTATTAATAATCTCCCTATCGGAGCTAACTTTTCCAATCTTAGTGAGGATATATAAACTCTCAACCCAGCCACCTGCAAGAATTAGCGCACCAATATTTTTCCGATCGCTAACTCTAAGGTAAGAATCGGTGCTACGATAAGTTTTTGATAGCAGTACAAGGATAGAATCTTTATTATTGATATTCTTCTCAATTGATGCAAAAAATGATTGATCGAAAGAGGAAGAGATACCCAGCTGATCGCTTAAGTTTTTTATAACGCTTAGGTAGCTAATTGATTCTGGGGTACGATCGTAAATATTCAGATAGCTAAGATCTGTACCATAAACCCCAAGGTTTAGAGCTTTTTTAAAAGCTGTAGTGTAATTTTTATTATTACCTATAGGGCTTGCAATACTCTCATCGAATTGTATATTCTTCTTTTTTATTAGAGTAGCAGCCTGATAGGGTGAAGGCAATGGGAAAAGTGAATTTTCAAATTTCACCAACATCGAAAGGGTGTCGGGTTGTCCAAGATCTTTTAATTCCGAAGATTGCTCCTTATTTCGTTTGTTACCACACCCATTGAGCAGAAATAGTGCTATAACAATTAAAAAAATCGCTCTTGTGAAAACCTTAAATGTCAACTTCGAATGCATCTACGTATACTTAACTTTACTTTGATGCAAGTAAGAAAAAAAACATGAATATTCAAAGGATTTAGTGTTTATCGTTATTGTATGGGTAAATTAAGCCAGTAGTATATTCTTAATGATGTTCATTTGATAATGGAAAAGCTATAACGTGAGTTCGATATAAGAAATGTGATAATGTGTTTATTTACAAAGATATATAATTGCTTAGTATGATGTGGATGGTTGGAATGATGGAATAATGGATAACAAGGGGTTAGATTTTTGCTTCTTTCTTCCATTTTTCCATTATTCCAGCACTCCATTGTTTCAAATAAAACAATTTGACTGATAAGCAGATTAATACATTGTTTATTACATCGAACTGACGTTATATTATAATCACATACCAATTGAGGGTTGAATCAATAAAAGGCTTTTTCAAAAGTCTAAAAACAACTCTTTTTTTCTCTTTGTGTATCTCTGTGAATTCTTTGTGAACCTTTGTGTAACAATATTTTAAAAATTACACAGAGTTCCACAGAGGGCTTTTAAGATAACCTATGATTGATTGTGTTCGCTATTTTATTCAACCCTTAAATCACATTATTTATTTACTTGCATGATAAAACCTTTTGATTTCATTCAAGTCTAACGCAATAAAATACATTTACTTAGCTTTAGTCACGATTATCAATGTCGTTTATTTAAGCCCGAAGGGCTTGAATATGAATAGCCTCCGGTAACACCGGAGGTAATAAGTCAGTTGGTTATCAACCCTGAAAAGGGTTGAATATTTAAACATAGAGTCACATTCAACCCTTTTCAGGGTTGGAATTGTTTATCATTTATCAACTCCCAATTTCATTGGGGGCTATTCATATTCAAGTCCTATCGGACTTGTAACTGAGCTAAGCAACATCGTTAAAAATAATATTAATTAAAATTCATAATATGAAAAGGTTACTAGTAGTTTTTTTACTTTCCGTTAATGTGCTCTTAATTGCACATTCACAAAACAAAGAATTAACGCTTAGCCAAGCCGTACTTGGGCAACGAAGGGAATTTGGGGCTACAACCCTTAAAAATCTTACATGGCGTCCTCAAACAAACGCATTTTCATACATAAAGGATAATTGCCTTATGGAGTTTGATATTAAAACCCAAAAGGAGGACACAATCCTGAAAATGGATAACCTAAACGCTATACTCGTTGCCAATAATTTACCCAAGATTAAAAATTACACACAAGTAGAGTGGGTATCGCAATTTGCTATATGTTTCAATCTCGAAACTAACCTAATAGTATTCAACCTTAGCACAAAGAAAATAGAATCAAACATCGGCTATTTAAGCAATGCCAAGAATATCGATAAATGCAATAACAACGAGAATGTTGCTTACACCATTAATAACAACATCTTCATAACCAATAAGTATAATAAAACAATTGAAATTACCCTCGATTCAAACCCCGGAATAGTTAACGGCCAATCCGTACATCGCAACGAATTTGGGATTAAAAAAGGAACATTCTGGTCGCCCCTTGGCAACTACCTTGCATTCTACAGGATGGATGAAACAATGGTTACCGATTACCCTTTGGTTGATATCTCAACCCGCATTGCAACCCTCAAAAACGTTAAATACCCAATGGCTGGAATGAAAAGCCACGAGGTAACCCTTGGCGTTTACAACGTTCAAACTAGGCTAACAACCTTCCTTAAAACGGGCGAACCCAAGGAGCAGTACCTTACCAACATCGCATGGAGCCCCGATGAAAAATCAATCTATATAGCTGTATTGAACCGTGAGCAGAACCATCTTTGGATGAACCAGTACAATGCACAAACAGGCGATTTTGTTAAAACCCTTTTCGAGGAGAAAAACGATAAATACGTTGAACCCGTTGAACCCATGGTCTTCCTAAAGAGTAACCCAAACCAGTTTATCTGGCAGAGTAGGAGGGACGGCTGGAATCATATTTATATCTATAATGTTGATGGAGCTCTCGTTAAACAGATTACAAAAGGAAATTGGGAGGTAACCGATGTGCTTGGGTTTGATAAGAGTGAAAGATATCTATACTACATATCAACCCAACAAAACCCATTGGAGAGACACCTGTACTGCATGGATACTAAGAAAGGCGTTGAAAAGAGGTTAACCACCATTCATGGTACCCATAACCCTGTTGTATCAATGGATTTAGGATATTTCATAGATGTTTTCTCAAGCACCGAAATTCCCAACCAAATTGATTTGTATAGCACCAGCGGGAAATTCATTAAAAATATCTTAAAGGCCGATAACCCGTTCAAGGATTACAGCATGGCTAAGCTTGAAATGGTTACCCTGAAAACCCGCGATGGTAAATTCACCCTAAATGCCCGTATGCTTAAGCCAGCCAGCTTTGATGCGAGTAAAAAATATCCTACCGTAGTTTACGTTTACGGTGGGCCACATTCGCAGCTCGTTACCGACGATTGGTTGGGCGGTGCTAGGCTTTGGGAGTACTACATGGCCAATAAAGGCTACATACTCTTTACGCTCGATAATAGGGGAACAGGAAACCGTGGTTTTGAATTCGAAGGCGTAATTCATCGGAATCTTGGCGTGAACGAATTGGACGATCAAATGGTTGGCGTGGAGTACCTTAAAACCCTTCCTTACGTTGATGCGAATAGAATTGGCGTTCATGGTTGGAGCTTTGGAGGATTTATGACCGTTACAATGATGCTAAAGCAAGCCGATCAGTTTAAAGTTGGAGTTGCTGGCGGCCCCGTAATCGATTGGAAATTTTATGAGGTGATGTACGGCGAACGCTATATGGATACCCCCGATGAAAACCCCGAGGGTTACAAAAATGCAGATTTAAAAAACTTTGTAACAAACCTAAAGGGCCGATTGCTTATTATCCATGATGATATGGACGAAACCGTTGTTCCCCAGAACAGCTTTACCTTTTTGAATGAATGCATAAAAAACAATATTCAGGTTGATTACTTCACCTACCCACAGCATCAGCATAATGTTGCTGGTAAAGATAGAGTTCACCTTATCGATAAAATAATTACATACTTTGATGAGCATTTGTAGAGTGGCAAAATTTGACAATTAACCAATTAGGCAATTTGAAGATTTGATAATTTGAAGATTTGGGGATTGGAGAGATAGAGTGATGAGACAATGAAATTTATTATGCCTTATTTCCTCTAAGAACAGTAAACTCAAAGTAAGCATAACATATTGATCCTAATTATAGTGTTAGATTGTTGCTTTGTCATGCTGAACGGAGTGAAGCATCTCGTTAGCGGGAGTAATGATGAAATTTATTATGCCTTATTTCCTCTAAGAA
>JACABB010000004.1:0-5557 GCA_013376985.1 Bacteroidales bacterium | reverse complement strand
TATTGATCCTAATTATAGTGTTAGATTGTTGCTTTGTCATGCTGAACGGAGTGAAATCTGGAAGATTCGCTGAAAGCAACCATCTCGTTAGCGGGAGTAATGATGAAATTTATTATGCCTTATTTCCTCTAAGAACAGTAAACTCAAAGTAAGCATAACATATTGATCCTAATTATAGTGTTAGATTGTTGCTTTGTCATGCTGAACGGAGTGAAGCATCTCGGTTATAGATCCTTCACTTCGCTCAGAACCGAGCTTGCGAGTTCGGCATAGCCAATGACATCTTGCATCAAATTGCCTTAGAGTATCGCAATTTGCGATAGTTGGAATTTTGCAAATATGCAAAAACTACAAACCTCCGTGTTCTCCGTGCCTCTCAACACCAATAAACACTATTAAACCAACATAGAACCTTACTAAAACAACCATATTATTACATCCAAAACTTAACACCTCCGTGTTAAAAATTATATCAAACATTAAAACGGTTGCATTAGAGTATCGCAATTTGCGATAGTTGGAATGAAATAAAATTTTATCCATTTCGTACCTGAAGGATACCAAAGAAGTCAATTAACCGCAAAGTATTTAAAGAATTCGCAAAATTCGCAAAAAGGCAATGTATTGCTTAATAGCCATTTACTCTCTTTGCATATCCTCCTTTGCAACCTTCGCGGTTAAAGATTAACCTGGAGCCAGTGCGGATTGATAATAGTCTTGCCAGTTTTGATCTCAGGAACAGTCTGCCGTAATAGAATGACACAGGTACACTTCGCTAACCTTCGCCAAACCTAATTGTATTTGTTTTTTACTTATAATTCTGGTTGAAGGGGAGTATCCTATTCAAACTATATTCTTTTCTTTTTTAATAGCCAATGATAAACATTTTGTTGTCCCGTTGTAACAATGTAAGCCTGAACAAATTCCCATCCATTATTTCCCATGTAATTTAAAGCATCAATCATAGAATTAAATGTTTGGACTTTACCTGTTTGCTCATTTCTCATTCTCGTATCTTGAAAAAAACCTTTCTCTTCCCCATAGTCAATAGATACTGTAACTTTATAGCTTAAAATTTTTTGATTACCAACAAGCTCGCAATAAATATACTTGTTTATTTTTATTGAATCTGCAGCAGTTTGTCCAATTGCCGAATTTGATAATAAAATCATCATAAAAGCAATTAATGTGATTAACATTTTTTTCATTTTAATGAATTTGTAAATTGTCCTACTCGTATGGCTTTTCAGATTCGCCCCGTTTTTTAAAAGGTTTCTGGACTCCTCTTATTATATTCTCAAAAGACTAAATATTTCATTGAATTAACAGATATTTTTTTCATAAACTTGCCCATAATTCGTTTATATGAATCATAAAATCACACTTTAATACTCTTTATTTGAAGGGTATTATAAAACCATACCTTGATTTAAAGGTATTTTTTTTCGAAAAATCCACATAAATATTGTTTGTAGAAGGTAAAATATTTTCTAAACAGTAATTAACGTGAGTTCGATGTAAGCATAACATATTGATCCTAAGCATGGTGTTAGATTGTTACTTTGTCATGCTGAACGAAGTGAAGCATCTAGTCTTTAGGCGATTAGATCCTTCGCTTCGCTCAGTATGACAGCTTACATCGAACTCATGTTAATTAATAACTTTGGTATATACGGTTTATTCCTTTTTGGGTTTTGTGTTTTTTTATTGTTGTGATTCTTTACCTGACACAGGTTTATTTCTCAATTGCTACTTAGTAACTCTGGCAGGGTTCAAAACCCTGTCAGAGTTTGTATGATTCTGGCAGGATTGTAGGCGAATTTTATATACACGCTACCAGGTGTGGTGTTTAAAATGACAACATATTTAACGTGAATTCGATATAAGAAAAGCAACAATATACTCATTTGTAGAGACATATAATTATTTAGTACGATGATGGAAGGTTGGAATAATGGAGAACAAGAGGCTAGATTCTTACTTGTTTCCTCCATTATTGACTTCGTCGAACTTCGTTTCCAATTTTCCACCATTCCATTGATTCAAATAAAACAAATTGATTGATATTTAGATTAATAGATTGTTTCTTACTTCGAGCTGACGTTATTTAAAATAATGTTTGTTCTGTTCTAAACCCTTTCAGATTCTGCAGGCGCTGAAAGGTCTTGCCTAATAGGATAAACCCGATAGGGTCTGAAAGACCTATCGGCGTTTTGTTTGTAGAAATTCACATCTATCAAACCAATAGTTTTGCTGATTTTAATCTCTGGCGTAGCCTGCTGCAATAGAATGATGCAGGTATGCTCCGCGAACCTATGCCGAATCTAATTGTTTTTTAGGAATAGGTTTGGGTGAATGGGGGGAAATGGAAGTTAAATTTCTTTGTAAAACATTTTGGAACAAACATGAAATCCTCTTTGAGTAAAAAAAGAATGTGCATCATGATTATCAATTCCGCTTTCTAAAAATATTTTTTTTATTCCTTCTAATCTCATACTTTTTTCAATCCATTTTATCAACGCACTGCCTATTCCTTTTCTTTGAAAATTCGGATCAATTATGAAGTCTTGAAGTTCAATATAAGAACATTCTAATTTTTTCTTTATCATAATAAAGCAAAAACCAATTAGTTCATCCTTAAATCTTGCCTGTGCTAATAAATACGATTCTTCAAAATCACTATTTTTCTTAAGTGCTTTCTTAAAATCGGTAAATATTAATTTTCTAAAATCTGAATGCCAAGTTGAAAAATTAGAAGCTCTTCCATCTTGAACTTCACCATGAGAAATATATTCTACATTTTTATGTTTTGTAAAGAAAGCTGCTATTTCTTTGATTTCTTTAATAGAATTACACCAACTAAAAGTAACGGAATCGAAATTTAGAGATGGATCGTTAAACGTTTTTTTGTACTTATTACCTTCTGATAGAGTACAATTTTTACAATTCTTTTTCATGTTAACTTCTCCACAATATAACCACTTTGCAATTTGGTTATAATTAACTTCACGTGCAACATAGGCAAAAAAATCTTTTTTACGTCCCTCTTTTGCATCGCAGATACCTTTTTCAATAATTTTTCTTAAATCACAAGTATAATTCATTTTAACATCACTCCAAATCGGCTTGAAATTCTTACGTTCACATAAGTCATAATACCAAATAACCCAGCTTCCAAACACTTCGGCAGGCATGACTTTTTCTTTTTTAAAACGAATAGACATTTCAAACAGGTTTAGTATTTGACACACGTAATTCAAATAAGCATATCTTTTACCTGAATCTAGAGGAATCTCATAATCTCCCCAAAGAATACTAGAAAGTTCTATATTTATAGCATCAAACCGAAAAAGATCAATAGAAGCTAATTCTAATTTTTGATATGTTTCACGATTAGCAATGCGTAATTCTCTTTTAATATCAGACCTTTCTTTAATAATAAATGTTAATACTGCTATCAGCAATGAGATAGCAGTTGCGATCTGTCCTAAATCTATATTTGAATTGTAATGTAGCATAAGATATTACTTGAAAATGAGTATTAAATCAATTTATGTAAACTCATCATTATATCTATGGCGAAATTTTCTTAAATTTTTACTGTTCCATTAAATACAAATCTAATCCTTGACCCCAATAGTCTTTTTCAGTTCGCACAAGAGTATAACCAAACTTTTCGAAAAATTTATAAGAAAACTGAGATGTCCTAACTACTAGCTTTTTAACACTTTTATTCTCTCTCAGTTTAGATAAACAATACTCTATTGCCTGTGTCCCCAATCCTCTACCCGCTTTTTCAGGATGAAGAAATATCCAAGTTATTTTTCCAGAACCATCTTCATTATCTATATAATAACCAAAACCTCCAACTATATAGTTATTTTGCTCAATTATCAAATATGTATCCAGATTATTGTCCAAATACTTTTCAAAATCCGAAATCTCTTTTTCATCAAAAAACTTTGGAACGTTGAGTTTAAAAATATCGATCAATTTTCCTTTATCACCAGGATGGTAATTACGAATCATGTTTTCTACAAATTAGCGATTAATTAAATTGAAAAAATATTTCTTAAATCAAAAATTTTATCTAACACATGCCCCACAACTCGACAGCCTACTCAATTAGCAACAGTTACTTTTTTACTCTATCTAATATTATTGTATTTTTTGTGTTTGTTGGATCAAATTTAGTAAACCTTTCTGCTGATGAATCAAAATTTAATCGATACTCAATTTTATCATCAGTAAGAAAGCGAACAATTCCTTTAAACCTGCTTTTAACTTTACCTTTTTCTTTTTCAAGAATAATTAAATCTAACCAGATTGGATTCTTTGTGTAATCAATCTCGTATCTACACTCACCCTTAATACCATTAATTTCAAATTCTTCACCGCCAATTACAATATTTCCAACTACAAGAATGGCATAATGGGATTCGTTCAATATTAAACTTCCCTTAACTCCCTTATCAGTGCTAGTCCATTCTCCAATATGTTTTTCATATTTGTTTGAACAACTAATAATAAAATATGCTAATAATATATTTAGCATTAGAAAATATTTTTTTCGTTTCATAGTTTAAAGAATTTGCTATTATTTTAGGTTCAAAAATCTTTCAGCTATAATTGTTGCTAACTTGTTTATATGAATGATAAAATCATACTTTAATTCCTTTTTTTGAATGTATAGTATGGTAAAACCGTACCCTATCAAAGATAATTTTTTTCGGAAAATATATATAGGTATTGTTTATAGAAAGTAAAATATTTTATAAACAATAATTAATAACTTTTTCATATACCAGTTGCATTCCTGTCATCACCCATTGCCCCGTCCTTCATTGCCCTGTCCTTCATTGCCCCGTCCTTCAGGACGGGGATCAAAAGCAGCAAGCAAAGTTAGGGCTTCAGCCCTTTTCCGTCCAGAAGTTTAGCGAAACATATCTACGTCGTAATTAAATAGCCCTCTCTAACCACACCAATTCAAAACAACAAAAAACCTACCTTTGCAGAATTCATTATACCAACAACATTCAACCGCTTCGCGGTTGTTCTTCCTCTCATACCACACCCCGCAATGCATACGGGGCTATTCACCTTCAATCCCTTCGGGATTAAAAATAAAAAATTCCAACCCCTTAAAAAGATCGGCACTCTTAGCAAAGACTGTTTTGTCAGCGGGCGGCCGGAAGATATGGCGAGCCTGAGAAAGCCCGTGGGCGGGAGCATCATATCTTCTTGATTTTTTGGTACTTTTTTATCAAGAAAAAAGTACGGAAATAAACCCTACAACCCTCTCTATTCTTGGTCAATTAATAGCAAGCTACGCCTGCAAATGGTAGGTAAAAAATAGAAAGGACGAAACTCTAGCCTCGCCCTTTCTATATATTGTTAAAAAAATAAACCGAAACAACCAACCCCAACCGAGAAACCCCTTCCACCTACAAAAATCTGTTAAGCCCCATTTTTCAAGGGGGTTGGTGATTTTACCCTGCTTTCGCAGAATTCATTATACCAACAACATTCAACCGCTTCGCGGTTGTTCTTCCTCTCA
>JACABB010000039.1 GCA_013376985.1 Bacteroidales bacterium | reverse complement strand
CGTCACAATCTCAACTCAAGTGAAAATAAATACCATTAAAAATGTCCATTATACCAGCAATTACAATAAAACAATGTTCAACAATAAATTGCCCTGACCTTTAGGTCGGGGTCAATTGATGACTATATGAGTTGGGCTTTAGCCCAAAAAAATCTTTTGCAAATAAATCCTATATTAACGCGAGTTCGATGTAAGTATAACACATTGATCATAAGCATGGTGCTAGATTGTTACTTTGTCATGCTGAACGAAGTGAAGCATCTGTTTTATAGATCATTAGATCCTTCGCTTCGCTCAGGATGACACCTTACATCAAACTGACGTTATATTATATTTATAGGGATAATAGGGGCTAAAGCCCCAAAACATTTAGAATTTCAAATTGACCCCGACCTTTAGGTCGGGGCAATATTTATAAAATTATTTCTTGTACAATTTGGATTAACAATAATAGTATGTTTTTTTATTGTATTACTTCTCTAGTTTCCAAACGGTATCAATAATAGTTCCATCAACCCATTTGATTACGGCAACTGCCTCATCAGTAAATTTTGGCTTGTCAGGTTTGCCACAAATAGCCTCGGCTTCAGCTTTCAGCTCCTGAATGGTTTTTATAGGAAGACTACTGCCTTTCATCTTTTCAATCAAATCGGTACGCTTTGGATTGATAGCAATACCACGTTCGGTAACAATAACATCAATCAATTCGCCTGGTCCACAAACAGTAGTCACTTCGTCAACTAGTACAGGGATTCTATCGCGGAAAAGAGGAATTGGGATAATTACAGTTTTGGCATGTAGACAGTTCTGCCAACCACCAATACCGTGTAGCAATAAACCATCCGAGTGGGTAACGACATTCCCGTTGAAATTCATATCAATTTCAGTAGCACCTAGAATCATAATATCGGTCATTGAGGTATAGTTGCCTTTACTATGATAGTTATATGCCTGTAATACTGATAAATCAATATGGTTCGGGTTTTCACGTGCCGAGCGAACCGCTTCAAGGTCAAATGCCTGTGCATCGAGGATGTAATCTAAAACACCATCTTCAAGCATTCTAACTAAATATTTTGTACTTCCGCCAAATGCGAAACGAGCTTTTTGCCCACGCTCTTTCAACATCTGTTCAAAATAAATTCCTACTGCTAACGATGTTCCACCAGCACCTGATTGTATACCACAACCATCACGTAATAAACCCGCCTCATCGCAGAACTGAGCTGTCCATTCTGCCAATAGTAGGCGATCTGGGCTACGAGTAAGCTGTGTGGTTCCTGATACAATTTTCTCTGGATTTCCAATCTGATCAACAACTACTACATAATCAACATAATTTCCCTGCACCTGCATAGGCATACATGGGAATGGAATAAGGTTATCAGTTACAACAATAACCTTATCGGCATACATATAATCGGCAAGTGAGTAACCTAGAATTCCGCAGGCAGATTTACCATTAAGGGCATTGGCATTACCAAATGCATCGGCTGTTGGTGCTGCAATAACTGCAATATCAATATGAACTTCGCCATCCTGAATGGACTGAACACGTCCACCATGCGAGCGAAGTACAGCACAACCCTTCATACCGCCATAAGTGGCAAATTTTCCCAGAGGACCATTCATAGAACCCTCAATACGGTTGATAGTTCCATCCTCAAGATATTTAATCATTGGGTCATTGCAAGGGAATGATGCCGAGGGAAACCATACCAAATCTTTAACACCCATATCGTGTGCAATGTCAAAGATTGTATTGCTTACCATATCTCCATCGCGAAGGTGATGGTGAGTTCCTATTGTCATACCATCTTTTAAACCGCATTTTTTCAATGCTTCGGCTAGGGTGGCTACTGTTTTATTGCCATCATCGGGGTAATCAATACAGGATGGAATTTGGGGTGCATATTTTCGACCAGTTGGTCTGTGCTGACGTAAGCCTTTAAAGGCAACCATTTCCTGTCCATTCACAATAGTTGGAACTTTACGTCCTAAAGCGTTTACAACAAATTTATCGCATTTCTTCATGACTAGGCTTTTTCAGTTAACATTTGTTCTTTCCAATCGGCTGATAGTTTTCCCATGCTCAGGGCTAAATCAATAGTTCTGAGAGCTCGCTTCACAACTGGTGGATCAATCATTTTGCTACCTAATGAAACAACTCCTAGACCTTTGGCAGTTGCATCATCAAAAGCGAGTACAATTTTCTTTGCCTTAATGATTTCTGCTTCATCGGGACCATAATGCTCATGAATGGGTTTAATTTGACGTGGATGAATGCAACCCATGCCCACAAAACCAAGCGATTTGGAAACTTTAATTGTATTTATAAGACCTTCGCTATCATCTACATCGCTAAAAACAGAATCGATAGCCTGAACACCAGCCGATTTACAAGCCAGAGTTAACATGTTGCGAGCCATAAGTGATTCGTTTCCTTCGCGTGTACGCTGAATGCCCATATCTGCTGTAAAATCTTCGAGACCAATAGCCAAAGCCACAACGTTGGGTGCGGCAGTTGCTATTTCATGAGCCTTCAGTACACCTTCTGCGCTCTCAATAATCGGCATCAACCAGATATTGCGCTTTTTATCATCGATGATTTCGCTAATCCTTTTGTTAACAAGTTTAATCTGTTCTGCGCTTTCGCATTTTGGAACAAGAAGAAGGTTCACACCATGATTTACTACAAATGGCAAATCATCTAGTCCTCTTGGAATCTGATTAATACGTACCATACGCTCTGCACCGTAGAAATCAATGCCACGAAGTGCGTTACGAACCAAGAAACTTGCTTCATATTTCTTATCAGGAGCTACAGCGTCTTCCAAATCAAGAATAATTCCATCAGGATGATGAATCCCAGCATTTATCATCAAAGGTGGGGTATTTCCTGGTAGATAAAGTCTTGATATACGATTCTTATCGTGCGCTGATTGGCTCTGATTCTGCGAAAGCATTGGTAGTAAGAATTCCTTATCACTTCCTGTTAACTTTCTAATTGCAACTTCTATACGTGCAGCCATAACAAGAGGTAAAGCACCACTATCTTCAATAAGAAGATTAGCATTAGAAATGCTATAAAAAGCGAGTATATCGTTGGCTAACTTTTCGATTTGCTTTCCATAATAGACTTTTACCTTGCTTTCGATTTGTAATTGTATACCTCCGCTCTCTGTAATTTCGAGTGTAACAGAGCAATCTGAGCGAACTCCTTTGCCCTTATTGCCAATACTAATTGTTTTGCTCATTCTATTTTGAGTTTATTATTTTAAGGAATGATAATATAACAATGCGAACAAAAATAAGTAAAAAATAATGAATAAGGATTTTCTAGGTATCGAAACCTATAGTTCAATTGTGTAGAAATTATAGGTTCTACAACATATTGTTTTAGTATTTTCTAAGAAAATGGTAATAATATTTTGAGTTAGTATAGTTTGTTTTATAACGAGGAGAACTCGATGTAAGCATAACATATTGATCCTAAGCATTGTATTAGATTGTTGCTTTGTCATGCTGAACGAAGTGAAGCATCTGGATTTTAAATAGTTAGATCCTTCGCTTCGCTCAGGATGACATCTTACATCGAACGGACGTTTTATAGATAATTTCATCTCCTTTTTCAACAAAAAAGCCATCAATCAATTGACCGATGGCTTTTCTTTATAGGTAGTATCTTTACTTCTTAACTAACCGCTTTGTTATTTTAATTCCATCAGCCTTAAGCTGATAAAAGTAAATACCTGCTGGTATTTCTTTCGGATTCCACTGTATTGAATGGTTACCAACTTGCAGATATTCATTAACAATCACATCTACTTTTGTTCCAAGATTGTTGAATATATTAAGTTCTACATAACTTGGTTTAACCAGATTAAAGTCGATTGTGGTTGATTGATCAAAGGGATTGGGATAGTTTTGGGAAAGGTTACATACAACTTCTCCATTATTCAATTCTACTCCGGTTGTTAATGAAAGGTTAAACGTTACAGTTTTGTTTATTGAGTTCTCAACAATATTTGATATTGCTTCGTATGTATTTGCACCAGCCCACGATCTCGAATAAGGAGTTGAATAATCATTAAACGAAGTTTTGAAATAAGATCCAGGGAAAGGGCAGCCATCAGAACTAATTGATCCGTATTCTAAAGGTGGATTTCCAGTGGCACTTGCACAAACGGGGTACATACCTTGATGACTTGAAGTGTTTATATCACCACTACCAGCATGTGAATCAATATAATTTCCATCAACATGATATATAATCATACCATGACCAGGTAGATAGCTATCGAATTTATGCCTTTGCCTATTCTCAATCAAAAAATACTCATTTGGTGTAGCAGTATTTATACGGTAAAAACTATTGGAGTTTAATTCAGCATTGTTTAAAGTTACACTCCCTGCTGTAGCTAATTCTGTTGCTGTTGTCCATCTATAATCGATTATTTTAGTGTAAGGGTTATGATGAGCAGGTGTTGCTCCATTATTATTCCATGAACCATTGGACATTAGATCCCAATCTCCTGTTCCATCATACTCTCCCCCACTATCAGCATAGTCAGTATCATAGAAATCAGAAGCACCCAAAACATGCCCAAATTCATGGCATATAACCCCAATGCGAGCAATCCCCGTACCTTTATTTCCCCTGAGTTCGGCAGAACAGGAGTAGTTACGAATTATTACACCATCCAAAGTTAATGGTGATATGCTCCAAGCATGTGCCCAGACAGCATCTGGGCTTACACCGGTAACTTCCTCTCCATATCCTGCATAAATAACATATACACCATCAACTACACCATTATGATCATTATCAAAATTAGCATAGTTAACATCTGGATTGGCTAATGTTACGGCTTCGGTAATTAATGCTTGTGGTCTAAGATCATTCCCACTAGGATCATTGCCTCCATAATATGCCATGTTATGTGATACTTTGTAAGGCCCAGCAACGGTTACATTTAAGCTAAGTTTCCCCCATGAATTTTCTTTGTAGTAATCATATACGCTACCCGTTGCACCATCGGCATTATAGCCAACCTGATTGAATAAGTTATCAAAATCAGTTTTGGTTTTTTTAAATAGAGTATCGGTAAATTCTACCAAAATACAAACCAGTTTAAGTGTTCCTGTTGTTGGAAAGCTTTTCTGATAACCCTTCTGGTTCATCTTCATAATGCTTTTCATTATACCAACCTGACTTCTTGAGTATATAATTCCTTTTTTGATTTTATTTAAAAATTTGATATCGGAATTGCTCCTTTCATTCTGATTTTTAGCAAGTATGCCAGATGGAATCATATCATTATTGGAATCGAGCATTGCATATTCATAAACACCTTTACTATTTCGTAGAATTGAGTATCCATCAGCTGTTTGAGCCCACTTTACATGCTCATCGCCTTTTAGTATTATTGTAATTTTTGTTCCATCTGGTTGGGTAATTTCAACGGGATATGGGTAAGCTTTAACGGCTAGTAGTATCTGGCTATTAATGATCAGCGCAAATAGGATGAAAAAAATTCGTTTAATCATCGGTAACGTATTGTTAATAAGACATTTTTATAAATCAAAATCACAAGAATCATTTTTAAAGATATATGAATTTTTAAAGATTACATAATAACATTCTTATAAGGCAAATCTATATTTCCTTATTATACGGTTAGATGCTAAGGTGGTGTTTGTTTTTTATCAAAAATAATATCGCAAAATGCGATACTACTTAAAAGCGGGTATACCTGTTATCTCATTTCCAGTAATTAGTAAATGAATATCGTGAGTTCCTTCGTATGTAATAACCGATTCGAGGTTCATCATGTGACGCATCATGGGGAAATCGTTGGTAATTCCCATTGCTCCAAGAATTTGACGTGTTTCTCGTGCTATGTTTAGTGCCATTGCAACGTTATTCCTTTTAGCCATTGATATTTGGGCAGATGTTGCTCTACCTTCATTGCGAAGTACACCAAGTCTCCATGTTAAAAGTTGAGATTTTGTAATCTCTGTCAATGCTTCTGCCAGTTTTTTCTGCTGTAGCTGAAATGAGGCTATTGGTTTATTAAATTGCTTCCTTTCTAATGCATAACGTAGGGCTGCATCGTAGCAATCCATTGCTGCACCGATAACTCCCCATGCAATTCCGTAACGAGCTGAATCCAAACAGCCAAGAGGTCCTTTTAACCCTTCAATATTAGGAAGAATATTCTCTTTGGGAACCTTAACATCATCAAAAACAAGTTCACCTGTTATTGATGCTCGAAGCGACCATTTTCCATGGGTTTCGGGAGCGGCAAAGCCTTTCGATCCCTTTTCAACAATCAGCCCTCTAATTCTATCCTTTTCATCTTTAGCCCAAACAACAGCAATATCGGCAATTGCAGAGTTTGTAATCCACATTTTAGCTCCATTGAGTAGGTAATGATCACCCTTATCTTTTATTCTTGTTTTCATGCTTCCGGGATCGGAGCCATGATCGGGTTCTGTTAATCCAAAACAGCCAATAATTTCACCGGCAGCCAATCGTGGGAGGTATTTCTTTTTCTGCTCTTCGCTTCCATATTTGAATATAGGAAACATTACTAAAGAGGTTTGAACCGATGCCATGGAACGAATACCCGAATCGCCACGCTCAAGTTCTTGCATTATCAATCCATAAGAGATGTAATCTAAGCCTGAGCCTCCATACTCAACGGGGATAAAAGGGCCAAATGCGCCCATTTCACCCATCTCCTTAACAAGATGTAGGGGAAATTTAGACTTATCGCAATACTCTTCTATTATTGGTTTTACGGATCGATTCACCCAATCCCTAGCTGAGTTTCGAACAAGTTTATGCTCATCGGTATAGAGATCATCAACTAAATAGTGATCGGGTGCTGTATACTGAACTGTTGCTGACATATTTGCTGTTTTTGATTAGCTGGTTATTCTTTTGAAATTGCTCTTGATATAATTAGTTTTTGTATTTCGGATGTACCTTCATAAATCTGGGTTAACTTGGCTTCACGCATTAGCCGTTCAACGTGATAATCCTTAACATAGCCATACCCACCATGAATTTGAACTGCTTCGGTAGTTACTTTCATAGCCACGTCAGTTGCAACAAGCTTTGCTATTGCGCTTGCCGTTCCATAGGGTTGGTGGTTATCCTTTAACCATGCCGCTTTATGGACAAGCAATCGAGCAGATTCAATTTGAGCAGCCATTTCTGCAAGTTTAAATGCAACTGCCTGATGATTGATTATTTCAGTTCCAAATGTTTTCCTCTCTTTTGCGTATTTTAATGCTAATTCATAAGCACCACCGGCTATTCCTAATGCTTGAGCAGAGATTCCTATTCTCCCTCCTTCTAAAAGTTTCATAGCAAGTTTAAAACCAAAACAATCCTCTCCTATTCTATTCTCCTTTGGTACAATAACATCGGTAAACATTACTGAGTGGGTATCGGAACTACGCATTCCCATCTTATCCTCGTGTGGGCCAAGTGTAATGCCCGCTGAATTACGATCAACAATAAAAGCATTAATTCCTTTATGCAACTTATCGGGCCATGTTTGGGCTATTACTAAATAAACGCCGCCTGTATTTGCACTTGTAATCCAATTCTTTATACCATTGAGAATATAATGATCTCCTTTATCAATTGCTGTTGTTTTTTGGAATGATGCGTCTGATCCGGCTTCGGGTTCACTTAGCAGAAAAGCGCCAATCTTCTCACCGCTAGCCAATAAGGGCAGATATTTCTCTTTCTGTTCCTTAGTACCAAAAGTTTCAATACCGTACCCAGTGAGTGAATTATGAACAGACATTATAACGGCAACTGAAGAATCAACCTTTGATATCTCCTCAAGAGCTAAAGCATACGAAATATTGTCAAGACCAACACCACCGTATTCAGGGCTAATTAGCATACCAAAAAAACCTAGTTCGGTTATGTTTTTAATATGGTGTACGGGATAAATTGCATTAGTATCGCGTTCAATAACATCTTTAAACAACTCTCGTTGTGCATAATCACGAGCAGTCTTCTTTATCATCAATTGCTCTTCGCTATAATCAAAGTTCATAATGATTTATGTTAGTGTTATTGAAATAATACTAATTGATTATCAGAAAGATATGTAAATTTAACTTGCTCTTTTATAGATAATTGCAACTACCGTTTTATCATCACCACCCATATTAATTGTCATTCCGTATGGTTTTTCTTTGGGAATTTCTATTTGTGCTGCACCTGCCTTACAAGTGAGTTGTTCCCAAATGGTAACAGCCTGATGAACACCTGTACCACCAGTTGGATGACCCCAACCAATTAACCCACCAGTTGTGTTAATTGGAATTTTACCATTTCGTGAGGTATTTCCATTAATTACAAATTCTGGACCCTCTCCGTATTTAGCCAATCCAAGCGCTTCAACGCTCAGAATACCTGCAACAGTAAAACAATCATGAACCTCAATAGTTGCTAAGTCGTTTATGGTAATTTTGGCAGATTCCAAGGCTCTCTTGGCAGCAACTTCGATTGTTGTTAGTTTTGTAAGATCCTTCGGTTTTTCAGTAATATTATCGACAATCTGAGCCCATCCAACTACCTCAACTGCATCTGATTTTGAGATACCTGCTCTTTTAAGCCCCTCTTCTGAGCATATTGCAATTGCCGAAGCACCATCGGAAACCTTTGAGCAATCAAATACATTTAGGAATTCGGTAAAACTTTTTGGGTTTGGTTCGGTAAGGGCAAGACCAATAAGATCTTCAACTTTATTCTCGTACTCCTGAGCTGTTGGGCATAACCGAGCATTCTCAATTGCATTTTTAAACCATACGGCAAATGCCTTGCGCGTTTTATCCCTACCAAACTTTTCGAAATAAGCACCAGCACGGTTGCTGAATTGCCCAGGGAAAAAATAGGCATGTCCCTCTTTACGCTCGGCAAACCATCCTGCACCCGCTAAAATATCGGCACCATAGATAGCCTTAACCGTATTCTGAACTTCAACGCCCATGGCTAGTACAACATCTGCTGATTCTGAAAGGACAGATTTAATACCAGAAACCAACGCTAAACCTCCTGATGCACATGCTCCTTCAACTCTAAGTGAGGGTTTATAGCGTAATCCATTATCGATAATTGGCAAAAATGCACCAAGATGAGCTTGCTTAACAAAACGACAGGCCATGAAATTACCAATTACGCCCTCATCAACATTTTTAACACCTCCAAGAGATTTAAGAGTAGCCAATCCTGCCTCTTTAATATAATGTTCAATACCGGGTCGAGGTTTTTTGGGATTAAACTCTTTACGTCCAGTTCCTAACGAGATGGTATTGTAACCAGCGGTCATATATATTTTTCGCTTCATAATAATCAGTTTTTCAAATTAGAGAGTCTATTAGTCAAGAAAATTATTTATTGGACCGTAGGCATGGAAGAATCCTGTAAGCATTACTGTATTAAAATTATCATCGTTATCAGCAATGCCATCTTTTACCAAATTTAAACCAATATTTTTTGAACTAATATGATATTCTTTTGCCAAGTTTGAACCAAAGGTATTTAGCGATGCTAACTCTTTAAAGTAGCTTTTTAAGAATTCATCCCTTTGCTTATTAGCAATAACATCCTTCCAGGGTTTATGAGAGGTTGGAAGTTTTCCAAGTTTTACATCTATTGAAGATCTAAAAGTCTCAATATGATCGTAATCCTTTTTCTTAGGATCATAAATGGCTACAGGTTTTCCTTTTGAATATAATAGAATACCTGATTTTTGAGAACCATCAGAGTTTTGACCGCCTTTAATACCCTGATTAATTAACTTATCAATTAAGGAACTATGAAGATTTTCGTCCTTTAATCGCAATTGCATAACCTGTAGTATCTTCTGACAAACATCAACACCCACATAATCCATTAGCTGGAAGATACCCATGGGTCGAATGAGGAAATCTTGACTTACCCTATTAACAGCGTAAACTGCTTCTACAAACGACATTTCCTTTGCTAATTCTTCAACCTTTTTAATACCAAAAAGCAAATCGCGCATAAAATGCCCATTACCAATAAACCCAGCAAAATCATTGGATGGTACTAATTTCTTATTCAAGTTTTTTGCATAGATTTTTGAGAATTCTATTAGCTCTTTATTGGTATTCTTGGTTGTAATCAGCTCAACAAGCTTTTGAACAGCAGGAGGGTTATAAAAATGAAATCCCAAGATATTTCCTTTTAATCCTGATCTTGAATCCAATTCTGAAATTGGTACGGAGGATGTATTGGTTAAAAACCAAGGGTTCTTTTTGTTATTCTCTAAAATCTGAGAAAAGATTTTAACCTTAATGTCAGAATCCTCTACAATAGCCTCAAAAATTAAGTTTGATTCATAAGTGGACTCAACACGAGTACTAAAAAGTACAACTTTCATCACATCATCAACGTACTGTTCGATAATATCTGAGTTCTCAATTAAATCAGGATTATCTTTATAAACTTGGCGCAACTGAACAACCTTTTTTTCAGCATTTTTTTTTACTTGGGTTTTTAAATAGCCATAAAGTCCAGATAAAGCAACTGGAGAAACATCAATGGCATTTAAAATAAAACTTTTAGTTCTGTTCTCTGGTTTTAGCTGTAAATCGGCCATTTCAACTGCTGTTAGTAAAAGGATGCCTGACCCCATTTTACCAGCGGCTCCTAGAACGGATACGTTTTGAAGTTTCTCTTCGTAGTTCATTATGATAAAGCTTTTACAATTAATAAAACTAATTCCAGTTTGGTTTTCTTTTTTCGAGAAATGCTTTCATCCCTTCAGAGCCATCGTTTTCAAACATTTTGGAAAATAGCTCTGCTTCCAAATCAAATCCTTTATCAATTTCGACATTATAGCCTTTACGAATTGCTTTTTTTGCCGTTTTTATGGCACATGGACTTTGCTCTGCAATTTTAGCCGCTATGTTTTTTGCTTCTGTAATCAGCACTTCGGGTTCAACAACTTTCTGAACAAGCCCAATACGTAGAGCCTCAGATGAATCAATCATTTGACCTGTAAGAACAAGGTAGAGAGCATCCCCAAGACCTACTAATCTGGAGAGTCGTTGGGTGCCTCCATAACCAGGAATCAATCCCAAGCTTACTTCAGGTAAACCGAACTTTGCTTTTAAACTTGCAATCCTAAAATCACAAGCCATAGCCAATTCGCAACCACCTCCTAATGCAAACCCATTTACGGCAGCAATAACTGGAATATCAAGGTTTACAAGTTTACCGAATGCTTCTTGTCCTGTCTTTGAAAAACTAAAACCTTCATCTGCATTCATCTTTTGCATCTCGCCAATATCAGCACCTGCAACAAATGACTTACCTTCGCCCGTAATTATGAGAACCTTTAAAGTTTCTGAGGTTTGAATTGAATTCAGAAAGTCATTAAATTCTTTAAAAAACAGGCTATTTAAAGCGTTAAGGGCTTCAGGTCTTGAAATTGTCAAAATTCCAACTCCTGATTCGTGCTGATATTTCAAAATAGAATAATTCATATATGGAAATGGTTGATAGATTTAACAATAAAAAAATATCTACATCTATTAAAACGTAATGAAATGAACTTAAAACAAATATATTTAAGCAAAAATCAACATTTTAATCGTTAAAAGTAAAAAAATATTCAACTTAAGCCTAGAGAAAGTTATCACTCTTAATTTTAAAAACTACAAAAATCTGTTTTGGATTCTAGTTTCAGAATCACATCTTGTGCCGATATACTCTAGCAGTTAACCAAACAAACCAGCATTAATATATGTTCATTATCTTGCCAGTAGTTTGGTATAAAAATTAAGTTGTAGCAGCTGCTGTCCTTTTTTGAGTATAGTAATTTGCAATGAATAATCCAGTCATAATTATTAATTCATCTGATATGTATGAAACAATCTCTCCTTTTAAACCAGATCCCTTATAGTTGATGAAATAAAGATCTTTATTCAAACTCCATTTAGTATGCCAAAAGTTTGTATACTGCCAATTATATTCTACACCATCAGGTAGTTTGATAGTAGCTTTCGATTTCCATTTATTATAGATGATTGTACCTACAATTAAGGTGGTCTTGGAATCAATTATCGATGTTTCCTGTTTAAAGAATCCCTTGGTAATGAAATCATACTCTTTAGAGTTAATAGTCCCTTTTGCTTTATTTGACCAAGCACCAATTTTAAGAAATCCTATCTCTATGCTATTTGAATAGAACTTATATGTTCTACTAAAAAAGCCTTTTTCCCATGTAATCAATTTTTCCATTTAAGCAATTTAAAAACTATTTAAGGTTAATTCAAATTATTAGATAAAGATAAAAGAATTAGTAATTGGTTAATTCATATCGAGTTTTGAATTTTGTAGCAATTATTTTAAAATGTATTATGTAAAAGAGGATGTCTCAAAAATTCGAAACATCCTCTTCCTATATCTACTATTTTTGCTTAACTAATACACCTTTGAACACCTAGCAATTGAATATGCAGCAAAGAATCCAACAGCTTTATTTTTAGGTTCAATATTGGTTGAGATATTTGCAGAAGGTCCACTAAAAATGGGCATCTTAGGATAGTATTCCAGGATATAATCCGATATGAAATTAAAATATTCCTCGGTTATTCCATCCATTTCAAGTGTAATCGTATCACCTCTTTGAACCCTTTCCTCGACTTTGCTTTTTAGCAGAGTATATACAGGAAATCCATAATAATATCCGCCATTGAAACCTGTATTATCGCCCTTGTTATTATATTCTGAGGTGCTGTCTGTAAGCAAAACATTATTTTTATAAGCTTTCATCAGGTAAAAATTTCTACCACCACCAATCTCCTTAGCATATAGGTCAATAACCCAACCATAACTATCTGGATTACGATCATCATATACTATTTTAATAGAATCAATGGGGCTTTCTTTTTTCAGGTACGATTGAGCTGAGTATTCTTCAAAAACGCCATCATCATTAATATCTACATGCGATATATGCAATGTGTAGGTTTTGCCAGGTACACCGTAAACAGTTGGATCTGTTTCATACACCCCTTTATTTGCTGAATTTTCATGAAGTATAAATTCGTTGCTACCATCAGAAATTGTTACAATTGCATCAGAAATAACTTGAATTGGATTTCTATATAGGGCATCGCCCGATTTGGTTAGCCTTACTTTATGCTTAGTAGTGTCAGTTGTAATAGACCCATCGACTACAAGCCTAGTATATGTGCTATTAAGAGGCATATTAATGTTTTCAGTGCATGAACTAGATAATGCCAATATGCATACTGTAATATAAATTATTGAGTATTTACTACGTAGTTTCATGTGTTAAAAATTTATTGAGATTTTTTAAAAATTAAAATTATATGTAACACTTGGAAAGAACTCAAATGGAAGGTATGTTCTTTGAGCATTTAATACTTGGGGATTATTCTTGTCCTGGATGAAATTAATAATCCAATCATTATGCCTGCCATAAGCATTATAAATTGAAAAAACCCATTCACCATGCCAAAATCTATTTGGCCGTTCCAAGCCTTTCAGCGTAACTGACAAATCGAGTCTATGATAATCCCTCATCCTATAACCATTTCGGCTTGAATATATTTTGTTTACAGTATTGCCAAATTCAAATGTACCTACTGGTGCAGTCATCGGTGTACCTGTTGCATATATCCAGTTTGCCGATATCATAAGTCGTTTAGTAAACTCGTAACTTAAAATTATATTAATATTATTGGGTTTATCGTATGGTGCTGGATATGCCTTATCACTTATTTCAGGTATTTTACGTTTTACTTTTGAAAGGGTATAGCTGACCCAGCCTGTTAACTTGCCTTCGTTTTTTTTAACTGAGAATTCGATACCATATGCTTTGGCTGTACCAGTTCTTACATCGCCCTCCATTCTTGGATTCATAATCAGCGTAGCATGATCTTTGAAATCAATAACATTATTCATGTCTTTATAATAAGCTTCAACAGAGGTTTCGATATTATTATCAAAAAAGTTCCTAAAATACCCTAGTGCATACTGATCGGCTTTCTGTGGTTTGATATTTGGAGTCGATGGAAACCAAATATCGAGTGGCATACCTCCATTTGAGTTTGATGCTAATTGCATAAACTGGGTTGTGTGCGAATAGCTAGCTTTTACGGACGATTTGCTATCAATAGTGTAAATAATCCCTAAACGGGGATCAAAAGCATGATAAGTATGGAATATTTTACCGCTTGCGTAATTTATAGTATCAATAACATTATAATTCTGATCAAACTTGTAACTGTATGTTTTTCCAATATTTTGAAATACTGTGAAACGTACTCCATATTTTAAGGTTAGATTATCCCCTATTTTTTGTTGATTAGAAATATATGCAACGTGTTCGAGTTCGTAATTTTTGGGATAGGGAACAGTTAATGTGCTATCATTGCCTTCAATCCATGCATTACAAGGGTTAATATCATGATAGGTTGATGAAACGCCAAATTTGAATTCGTTTTCAGGCGTTAAAAAGTAGTTGAAATCTAGCTTTAAAGTATAATCCAGCAAACTTGATTTCCAAAAATACTTTGAACTACCTTGATTTATTTTTAACGAATAATCGTATTTTGAAATAATGGCAGTAGTATTGGAGAATAACTGAGGAGAAATTAAGTGATTCCATCTTAGGGTAAATGTTCTGTTTCCAAAGCCAACATCAGAACTACCTTTTTGCCCAAAATGATCCCTTCCTAAATAGGCCGATAAGTATAAACGGTTATTATTATTAATTTGATGGTTTATTTTTAGATTCAGGTCATAAAAATACATAACCGCTTTCTTTGCATTAGTATCGGTAAGTAAGGGGAAAAATAGATCGGCATATGTTCTTCTCCCTGAGATAAGGAAAGATGTTTTTTCGCTACCAATAGGCCCCTCAAGCGTAAGTCGACTCGAGATAAGCCCTATTCCTCCTGTTGCTGAAAGTTTTTTATTGTTGCCTTCTTTCATACGAACATCGAGTACCGACGAAAGCCTACCCCCGTAATTTGCTGGAATATCGCCTTTATATAATTTCACATCACGAATAGCATCGTTATTAAAAACCGAGAAAAATCCCATGAGGTGTGAAGCATTGTATACTGTGGCTTCATCAAGTAAGATGAGATTCTGGTCTATCCCGCCCCCCCTTACACTAAATCCCGAAGAACCTTCCGCAGTTGGCTGAACACCTGGTAGCATCTGAATAGCCTTTATAACATCTACTTCGCCCATTAAAGCAGGTATTCTCTGAATACTCTTCATTTCAAGTTTAGAGACACTCATCTCAGGTTTTACAATATTTGAGTTAAGCTTCTCACCACGAACAACAACTTCTTGAAGAATCTTTGACTCAAGGTTTAATTCAATATTTACAACCTGATTTTCCGTCAACCTAACTACTTGTTCTTGTGGATTATATCCAATAAATGAATATACTAATGTATATGTACCTGGTGCAAGGCTTATTGAATAGAATCCATAAATATTGGTTGCTGTACCCCTACCTTCCTCTTTGACTAAAACAGTTGAGCCAATCAGTGCTTCTCCATTCGAGGCATCCTTTACATAACCACTTATTGTATATTTAACAATTGGAAAATCACTCGCTGGTAGTTTTTCTGGAAAAGAGAATAAAATCAATGCTGCAAATAACAGTGTTTGTAATACTTTCATTTTAAATCATTTTAATTGTTTTAATTTGTACATCTAAATGTATTGGACAATTTAATCTAAAAATTGTTACTAAATTCTAGGCCTGACACATACAATATCTATTCCATTGCAATCTCTAACTGTAAAAAATGTATTTTTATTATTTAGTTTATCAATAGGCTTTACCAATCTCACCCTTTGTGATAGGTTACTGTATTCGGATTCAATATTACTCAAAAAAATGGTAATTTTTTGAATTTGTTTTGTTACAAGACTTTTATCTAATTGCTTAATCCAAATCAAGTTATTTTGTTTTTTCAGTAAAATATCCATTCCCTTTTGGTTATTTTTCCAAGTAAGAATTCTGAACCCTAAATATTCCTTATAGTAAGAAGATGTAAGCCTTGGGGATTCAACCCAAATTATTGGAATTTTTTTATCAATAACATATAAAAAAATCAACTCATATAACCATCTAAATATAGACATCCGAACTAACATTTTACCTTATATTTATTACAAATCTACATGTAGAATACTAAACGAAGAATAAAGAATCGACAAGTAAGGAAAAAAGGGAGGTGAATACAGAAAATTTGGGGTTGAGCTGTTAAACATTACCAATCAATAATTGTTTATATTCAATTAAAAAAGTAAAAATTAAAATTAAATTAATATGAACTACTATCAGAAAGTCAAAGACATGTACGACATGTTAGGCCAAGGGAAAATGCTTGAAGCATTTGAAAAATACTACCACAAAGATGTAGTAATGATTGAAGCTACGGGTGAAGTCAGAAATGGGAAAGATACTAATAGAGAGTTTGAAAACAATTTTATGGGTTCAGTTAAAGAGACTCATGGTTTTGGGGTAAATTCCATTACGTCCAACGAGACAGATGGGATAACAATGGTTGAATCGTGGATGGACGTTACATTTAAAGATGGCCCTAGGGTGAAAATGGAGGAAGTTGCCGTTCAACGCTGGAAGGATGGTCTGATTATTCACGAACGCTTTTACTATAATGCTGGTAAGTAATTGATTATAGTGTTTTATGAAAACGCACCAAATTTGGTGCGTTTTTTATTTGATGAAATCCTACTGATTAAGAAAATTAGCCATCCATTGAGCTAAAACCAAACTTTGTGTTGGTGTTTTTAAACTATCAATACCTGCCTTTACCACCTCTTCCCCAATTCGGTTTGTTCTGTCTATCATCAACGATTTCACATACTCTGCTGAGAACTCAGGGTGACCCTGAATACCAAGCATTTTATTCCCAATTTTAATGATTCCTACTGGGCACATCGGTGATTGGGCTAGTATCACGCTGTTTTCAGGCAAAACCTTAATCTGATCCTGACAGGACATAAGTAAATCCAGATTAGGGAAAAAAGGCATCATCCAACTTTCTCTTTCTAAAATTTCAAATTGGTGAACGCCAACACACCAACCCTTTTCGGATTTCTGCACCTTCCCTCCCATCGCTTCACCAAGCATTTGGTGACCAAAGCATACACCAATACAGTATTTATCGGCAACTGAAATATCTCCTACAAAACTTTTCAGTTTAATAATCCAATCGATTTGATCATAAACTGAAAACTTAGAACCAGTAATTATCCAAGCATCGCAATCCGAAGCAAATTTTGGGAATAGTCCATCGCAAACATTAAAAATCTCAAATTGATTTTGAGGTAATATAGTTTTAAAAAGTTCTGGATATCCGGAAAATTCTTTCTGGATATGATCACAAACAAGAAGTCCAATATTCATAATAATTAACGTGAGTTCGACATAAAAAACAATGTATTAATCTGTTATCAATTAATTTATCTTATTAGAATCAATGGAAAACTGAAACCGAGTTTACGAGTTCGACGAAGTCAATAATGGAGAAGTGGAAGATATAAGCAAGAATCTAACCTCTTGTTCTCCATTATTCCATCATTCCAACCTTCCAATATCGTACCAAATAAACATATATTCCTGTAAATAAGCATATTGTCATATTTATTAAATCGAACTTTGGTTAACTAAAGCATTAATGGTGATATAGGATAAACATCCCTTGATGTTATTCTTATAGCATTATCAATTTGATGGATTAAATTCTCCTTATCCTTTGATAAAGTGCCACTTAATATTAGGCTATTCGATACATGATTACTCCTGTAGATAACATTATTCAACTCGGTTAGAGATATGAAAGTTTTAAGCTCCTCAAACAACTCTACAACTGAAAGGGGAATATACTCACCATCAAACCGATTCTGAAAGTGATTTAACCCGTAGGGTAAGCTTAAGGTAAGTGTTGAAAGGTATTTTGGATTAAGCGTATTGATAACCTTCGCAGAATTGGTAGCATGTTGGTTTGAATATTTTTTTCCTCCTAACCCATTTATAATCATTATAGATGTATTAATACCCGCATTATGAGCCTTAAGTATACCTTCAACTGTTGAACTTGATGTTTCTCCTTTATTTATAAGCGTTAGGAGTTCATCATCGCCAGTTTCAATTCCAACATAAAGTAGCTTTAATCCCAATACTCTTAATTCCCTCAACTCATCATCGGTTTTACTTAAAATATCTTTGGGCAAAGCATAAGACGAGATACGCTGTATTTTTCCAAATTGTCTGTTTATTTCAGCTAATATTGGTATTAGAATATTAGCCGAAAGTACAAATGCGTTACCATCAGCAAGGAAAATCTTTTTGACTCCTGAATAAATTCTTGAGAGTTCCTCAATCTCAGGTTTTAAATCATCAAGTCTGCGAATTTTAAATTTTTTGGAAGTGTACATCTCACAGAATGCACACCGATTCCACGAACATCCTAATGTTGCTTGTATTATGGCAGAATTAGCTTCGGCTGGTGGGCGAAAAACTGGTTCATTATAGGAAAAGTATGCCATTTAAATGAATAAAAGTAAAATGCAAAATTAAAAATAATGGAACAGAAACACAGAATTCAAATAGCAAAAAACAAATTTTAAAAGATTAAGGTTGGAAGTATCAATCTATATACTTGCTATTTACATAATCCTTAACACTTTTAGAAAAGAGTAAGAAATATGCAATCAAAATTAATGTTGATAATAGAATAGAATATGATAATAAAAATTCTTTAGATGAGCCTATAGCCATTACTATTACAGCTACAAGAGATATTAAAACGAGAACACCTAGAATTTGTCTAATATATTTCCACTTCAATATGAGTCCAATTGCTAATATTATTCCTAAGCCTCCGCCTAATATTTTTAAATGTCCAGTCTCGTGTACAAATAGCGTTTTTTTGTAATCGATTATCAGAACAATTGAAATTATCAGAATTGATGTTAAAAGCGTCAAAAAGAATTTTTTTTCTTGGAATAATTTGGTTTTCATTTAGAATTGATTGCTGTTAATATATTGTTTTCTAAGGTAATTACAGATAAAAATTATGTATGGTGAAACAATAAATACTATCCAAATAGCAATATTCCTAGGTAATAGTTTAAAGTAGTAATTTAAGCCAAAAGTAATACCAGTAAAAAGCAAACAAATCAATCCATCTAACTTATTTACCTGATTATCTGAATATCTCGAAATATGTTCATCTTCTAATTTTTTAATATTTCTAAAATATTTTTTATTAAAAAATGTGCCTTTCCCTGGAAAAAAACCTACTATCATTAAAAAGTTTTGTACAATGTAAATACTACAAACACCTAATAAAAAATATTGAAGTCCAATAAATAACCCTTGTAAAAAGGTTTGAACTGTTTCAATCTGATCGTTTTGATATATTCCATATATGTTGTCGATTGCGAAAAGTAGCATAATGATGGAACTCCAAATACTTAAAATTAGCCGATTTGTATTTGACAATGCAATGTTGGCAAAAATATTTAATATTGAATAAAGTGAAAAAATTAGAGCAATAGCCATTAATATTTTTACTATCAAATAGCTAGAATACGCAAGTCCGAAGTCAATTGCCCAATAGATAAGGGCTAGAGATTGAATTAAGGTAACTCCCTCGGTTAATTTTGGAATAATTTTGTCTTCATTAAAGGCTATTGAAATAATAATGAATAAGAAAGTAAATGCATAAGACCAATTTTCGAGGTGCTTATCAAAATTGTATACACTTTCATGTTCTCCTGGCAAGAATATTAGAATACTGAAAGCAAAAGAGAATAGGGTCATTTTCAAAACTGTTTTCCAATCACCAGTTAATCTTTTGTTTTCATAAAAAAGGCCAGCAATCAATGCAAGTTCACATAAACGAATTGGTTTAATTGTAAATTTTTTAAATATAATTATACCCCCAATAATTAGAATTAAACTTAAAAGTCCAATTATTATAAAAAAGATCTTGTTATTAGATTTCTTATCCGATTTTCGATTTGTATTTCCTTTAACTTTTGCTACCAATGTGAATTAAATTATAAATTATTATTAATTCTATTGCCTGAATTCTATGCAATTATGGAGTTTGCTTGAGGCAAACTCCATAAAAACAATATTAATCAAATATCAGCAATTACTTTTTAATTTTTTGCTCTTCCTTATTTTTGGGATCTAGCATTTCTAATAATTTCAAACCTAGAATTCCTTCCACTGCCGTTCCATTAGCATTTGTACCGCCAATTAAAACATCTGGAATCAACTTAACATTACCTTTTGCAAGCTCTTCTGTTATTTTGTAGCGTGTAAAATTATCGCCTCCAATTGCCTTAACGGCAAGTTCATAGGCCTCTGCTGTTGATTTACCAATTGCCAATATCTTTGTTGCTTCTGCATTACCTGTTAAGGAAATCTGTTCTGCTTGTGCAGATGCTTTTAATTTAATGGCTTCGGATTCTGCCTGAGCCCTAGCCCTTGTTGATTCAGCTTCAGCATGAGCGCGCATTTTAGTTGATTCGGCCTCTGCACTTACAGCTAGCTTAACGCTACTAGCATCACCTTCTGCTTTCTTAACGGTTGCATTTGCCGTCCTTTCTGCAATTTCAACGCTTTGCTGCGCTTTAACTATATCCTTTTGCATATCGGCTATGGCTGTTTCCTTTTCCATGCCTTGTCGGGTTTCTTGCGCTCTCTTTTGTGTATCGTAGGTGACTTTTTGTTCTTCTGCAATTTTTCTATCCGTTAATGTTTTCATAAGGGTTTCGGGAGGAACAATATCACCAATTAAAGTATCTACAGCATTTACATTATACTCATCTAATACTTTTTTGATGTGGGCTTTTGCTGAATCCTGACGTTCTTTACGTGTGCTTAGAAATGCAATAACATCGCTGTCCTGTGCTGAGTTTCTAAAATAGTTACCAATTGTTGGCTCAAGCACTTGTGAAACAAGGTTAACCATATTTCCAAATCGAGCTATAACTTTTGGAGCCTCAATTGATGGAACGTGAATAATTTGGGCTACATCGAGGTTAAATGGGAAACCATCTTTTGAACGAACTGTAATTGTTGAAAGGTTTTTATCCAGATTATGCGCTTCGCTCCTTGCAGTTGCCCAATTTAAAACAAGGTTTGTTGTAGGAACCAATTCAACCTTCATTGTGTATTTGTTAATTGGATATTTACCCGGACCAAGTGGTTCGAGCCAAACCCCTTTATACCCTTTTTCAACAATATTTCCATGTGTAAAATCTGAGCCTGTTAAATCTTTACCCTCTTGTCCAATGTAAGAAATCACAACACCTACATAACCAATTGGTATTTCGGACATTGGAGTCTCTTCAACTTGTATAGCCCATGGATTAAGGTTGTATGAACCAGCAAGAATAACCTGTGGTTGCAAACCTCTATTACCCCCATTTTTAATGAAAGCATCGAAGTCCTGAAAATTATTATGCCCTTCGATTAATTTACCGGCTATTTGTCCTCGTTCAATTGGAAGTCCATCAAGGGTTGTTACAATACCTACCATGCTTTCCTGAATCCGCACCATATCTGTGATTGAAATTTGAAAGAGCATTGTATTGATACGATAAGAACCAGCAGTAATGTATGAAGCTTGCCTTCCTCGTTGACCGCCAGTGGTAAGGAATTTTTCAGCATCTTGAAAATTATCACATTCTACTCGCTGGGCAAGTATATTACCCGTTGGAATCTCATTACCATCTTTTGATAATGCTAGACCAATCTTACCTTCTGGAATAACTGTGAAGGATTCCATAGTAATTTCATACTGCCAAATCCATTTTCCAAAATATAATCCTGGAGCAAGAGTTCCTGCCTGAAATCCGGCTTCTCCATTTGTTGCAATTATGCGCCCACCAGGCAATTCCTTAAATTTACCAAATAATACAAACTTTTTTGTAACCAAGCCAATCCTATCTTCGGGTACTATTACCATCCCAAAAAATAATCGTGCAATTGATTTTGAAAGAATAATACAAAGGATTACTAAAAAAATCCACCAATAATTTGAAAAGAAATTCTCCATAATTTGTTGATTTTAATTTGTTTATCTACTGATTTACAATTGTTTATTCGTTATTAATCTATGTTCATACATTTATCTAAAACTAAATTACTCATTTTGTCCTTTTATAGAACTGTCTATTCGAATTATCTTGAATTGATAAACTGTCCAAATTTGATTTATTTAATTCTATCAACCAGTCCAAATTCGTTAAATAATAAATAAATAGAGAAAAATTATTATCAAATTTATTTATACTAAATGAAGAACCTGAGCATCTGAGTGTTAATGTATCTTCTGTTTGTATAAGGAAAGAATAAGATTGGACATCAACTGGAGCTGAACCCAAGTGAAATGAATCTAAGTTGATTCTATTGAATTTTTGATTAATTCTATCAAATTCCACTTTTGTTAGTTTGTGTTGAAACAAACCATTACTTCTTGTAGATCTAAAACATTTTATAAAAAGCATACTATCTTGTTCTATTTTAAGGTCGATAACTGGACAATGACCAAAACAATATGACGAGGAAAATTCTAAATATTTAATGATTTTGTTATTCTTTCTATTTCTATTATTAATAAAGTAAAAATTTTTATTTGGACTATATGGAAATACATTTTCATGTCCTCTTATAAATTGTAAATTCAATTTGTCCTTTGATAATTCAAGAATTTTAAAAACTGCATTGAAATCAGACTTTTTCCATGGGGTCATAATACGTCTTAATATCAAAGAATCACCAGAGATGAAATATTTAAATACATTTTCATATCCAAAAGGGCTAATATCTGTTAAAACGGTACTATCTTCAATGTAAAGACATAAACTATCCGAGATAACCCAATCAGATTTTAGATACTCTGTCTGAATGGTTGGTTTGATATCTTTTTTGCAACTTATGCAAAAAACAATCACACTTAGAATAATTAATGTTTTTATCGTCATTTTAAGTCACTTAAAAGCCGAAAATCAATACAACTCGGTAGTTATCTCGTCACCCAATAGTAAAACTAGCAAAAAGCATTGAACTTGCCAAATAATAACAATCCTGTTAAGTGCTGTCCTTATTATGTATTGAATCACTAGATGTTGTGTTTTACTTCCGTTTTTTTACCCAAAAAATTTCCGAATGCTATAGCCTTTTTTTCAATTAAATTTTTGATCGATTTGCTTTGTGGTCGGAATAAGTCTGTTTCTACAATTATTTTCTCTCCTTTTATTGTACGTTTCCATATGCCTATAATTTGCCCATTAACCACAATTATGGGTCTAAAAATTCCATTGTCGGAAACGGCTTTCTTAAAATTTTCGGATGGAAGCGAAGCACTTCGATCTTTGTAGCTGATTAGAAATTCGTCAAAAGCAGGAAGTAGATAAGTAGAATTATTATAGTCTTTTGGTATGGAAAAGGAATTGGTAAACCAATACGTTTCCAAGCCTATTTTCTCCGAAATAAAGCTTGATTTTACCATTTCCAAAGCATTCCTAGCATCACTAACGGACAAGCCCGACCACCAAACAAAATCCTGTAATGTAGCAGGAAAGCGACTGGCGAAATATCTACTTGCAATTCTTTTCAGGGACTCTTCTCTAGTAAGATTCTCTGATTTTGGAACTCTTTCGCTGAGCAGGGCGTATGTTTGCTTTTTGTTCTTTGTTGCTCCGCTGCAAATTATACCATCCAATTCAGCTCTCATCAAAATATGAGATGTTCTATTTTCGTCAGTGGCGATTTTAGCGTTTTGGAGTATAGCAACTATCTCTTCCCTTGTTAAATGGTTTCCACCCAACAATGCTTTTTGGATCAACTCATTGCTTTTAGCGATAAGGGATTCGGTAAGTTCTAATCCTTGATGCCTCAATTTCAACGATGCTTTAATTTTAGGTGCTGTTAGCTCAAGCATCCAGTAAATATCATCTGCCGAAACAAAATGCCAGGTTGGTCTTAACAAATGAGTTCGGAGGATTTCCCCTTGATCAATAGCCTTCTCAATTGTTTCAATTGTGGAATTGGGAAGTCGAGTTCCAATAGCCCATTTTACCATAGCGTAATCCTGAGCTTGCATTGCTCCCATACATCCAACAATGTCTTTAACAGTTGTAAATTTTGTTGCTGCAATTTGCTGGCTAAAAAGTCGAATATTTGAAATGTTGGTTAAAGTCATATCGTGTTGTAGACGGTTTAAATTACTTTCATATCTGTAAACTACTATTTTATTGGGCTGTAGTTTATTTTACGTTGCAATTTGTATTAGTGATTTTTTGTGACGTTGAGGCTTTGTGCCAACCTTTTTTTTAGCCACCAAGGCACTAAAACACCAATCAAACACAAGTTAAACTCGATATTCTTAACTACAGCCTTTTATCCGATTAAGTAAGTCATATTAATTGCTATTCAAATCCTGGCAAAAAGAATTCAATCTTTCCACAATTAGGGCAACTGTATAAATCAAAGGATTCGCGATACGAAAGCAGATCAAGTAAGCCACCCGAGGCAAGAATACTCGTTCCTTCGTGAAATTTATAGTTCCCTTTAAAGTTTAATGAGACGCTGCATCTTAAGCAATTAAGTTTTTTTAAACCTGAAGGTTTTTCATCTGACTCCTGTTTAATTATGGCAAGGTTATTACCACAATTGGGGCAAAACTCCGCAGATGATTCAATTTCCTGATTGCACTCTGGGCAGATTTGTCTAAAATCGCTACTTTCAAGAACTCTTTCATCATCGAAGCTATATTGACAATTCCAGCATAGGTCGAAGTTGTCTTCAACTTCAGCATTGCACTTGGGGCATTTCTTCATATTAAGTTGATTATATGGTTATATCCATTGAAATTATTTCTTTTCCTTTAAAACATATCTATCAAGAAGCCAACTTCTACTATTCCACTTGATTTCTCTCATATTATTTGTTATGTAATAAAGCGTTAAGAAGTTTAATTTAATTGCGGTTAGGAATGCTTTATCGGAATAGCTTTGGTTTAAGTCATCAAAAGGGGAATGATAATATTTCATCAACCACTTATTTGTTCGCTTTAGCCCATTAATTTTGGGGTCAACAGCTGTGTTTCCGGGTATAATAAATATACTAGGGATTCCTTTTTTGATAAATGAAAATTGGTCACCTCTTTCCAAATAATCCTCATCAAGCGATTTGCTTGCTGCTATTGTTAAATTCAGATTGCTTGCTGAGTAATCAACTGCATCGGATAAGTTTGAATGCAAATAACCGATAGGAATAATGCCTTTGGTTTCGAACAGATTCGCAATCATATCCAAGTTTAGGTTTGCAACTATTTTACCATTTTTAATTTCGTTTCTACTGGCATAGTAATGAGAGCCAAGTAGGCCTTCCTCTTCGGCGGTATAACAAATGAAAACGGTGGATCGTCTTGGTTTTACGGGTAGCTGGCTAAAGGCCTTTCCAATTGCTATTGTGGCTGCAACACCCGAGGCATTATCCAGCATACCGTTGTATATTGAATCGCCTTTAATCTTTTTTCCTATTCCAAGATGATCAAGGTGAGCACCTATTACAACGTATTCATTCTTTAGGGTTGAATCGCTTCCGGGTATAATCGAAATCACATTTTTACTATAAACATGCTCGATATTTGCAACGTAGGAGCAGTTTATTGTCATCCCCAACTCCTTACTCATATTCCTGCCGCTTTCAATATTTCTAAGCTCTTTTGAAAAACGAAGTCCCTTTAGATCAAAAACATCTTTTATAAAAGATATTTTGGCAAATACGCATAATTTCAGATCAACATCCGACATTGATCCATGAATTGAAGTGTCCGCATAGTAAAGCGTACTTTTTGTTAGATACCCATGAACATACCTAAATATAAGGTTCTGAAATAATCTACCCTTTGGGTAAAAGAGAATGATACCGCTTGCCCCTCGTTTTTCTGCATTTTGAATTTTTAGCAGAACATCATCGAATGCTCGGTTTTTGATAGATTTTGGCCCTCCTACGGCTACTATAACCGTTTTACCCCTTACATCAGCACCTTCATAATCGTTAATTTTATCGTCGGGTAAGATATTTCCATACCCAACAAATACAAGGCTTTGCTTTTGGTTAAAGTTGTTAGATTTTGCGCTTACCAATAGACTTACATTTTTGCCATAATTTCCATTCAACGATTTTGAATTATTTTCCACTTGGAATTTAATAGAAGAGGTTACTATTGAGGGTTTTAAAAATAGTATTTTCTGAAAATAGGTTTCAGAATCGCCAAATGGAAGCATTCCGTTTTTCTTAAATTCTTCGGTTACATAATTTGCTGCCATGTTGAAACCCTCAGAGCCAACATCACGCCCTTTCAGCTCGTCACTTGCAAGGTATTTGAGATGTTTAAAGAAGTAACGGTATTCAATTCTATTCATTGCTGAAATAGCAGTATCATCCGCTTTCTGGGAGAATACGGCTAAATAGGGCAAAACTAGAATACAGCTGATAAATATCTTTTTTAAACTTAGCATTTTAGGGTTATTCGGAATTGATGATTTTTCGTATTTCAAGGTTATATTTAAGAATGTGAAACGGCCAACTATCCCTCGTTATAAAGTTACTTAAAAGTGATGAACTTACCAAAAACTCATCAAATCATACTTTTATGGACACTAGAGAAAGAGGAAAGTGAAAAGAGGAAAATGGAAAGTGAAAAGAGGAAAGTGAGAAGGTTTTGGAGTTGGGGTACACGATAAGGCTATCGCAAAATGCGATTATTGAGAGGTAATGGTGTTTTATTGTGGCGCATTTTCACTTTATTATCAAGTTTAATTATTCTGATTTTACTTTAACGCGAGTTCGATGTAAGCATAATATATTGATCCTAAGTATAGTATTAGATTGTTGCTTTGTCATGCTGAACGAAGTGAAATCCGAAGGATTCGTCAAAGGCAACCATCTGGTCTTTAGGCAAATAGATCCTTCGCTTCGCTCAGGATGACACCTTACATTGAGCCGTCGTTACTTTAGGATTTTCAGCTCCTTAAAATTTTCTCCATTGCTTTTCCCTTAGCCAATTCATCAACTAGCTTATCTAGGTAACGAATCTTGCGCATAAGTTGGTCTTCTATTTCTTCAACTCGATAACCACAAATTACGCCTGTGATTTTTGAAACATTTGGATTGATTTGTGGTGCTTGGGCAAAGAAGGTTTCAAAATCAGTATTTCTATCAATTTGTTGCTGCAATGTTTGTTGATCATATCCTGTTAGCCAAAAAATAATGGTATCTACTTCTGCTTTTGTGCGTCCCTTTTTCTCCGCTTTTTGAATATACAATGGGTATATACTAGCAAATGAGGTTTTAAATATTCTTGTATTATTCATTTTACTTGTTATTAATTATCAAAGTTAGTTTTCTTTAGTCGGCTAGTAATTAACTCCGTTGTTCTTGCGTTACTCCCAATGCGTCATCAGTCTAAATACAACCGAGTATTTTCGGTAAAACCAATAAATACGCTATTGACGACTGGCTCTTGTTAATTGTCCAACAATTCTTCTACCGATTAATGTGATATTGTATACTCTTCTAAAATTTAATAAGGATTTCCGAAGTAGAATCAGGTCTAAGTTTAACTGAGTAACTTTGGGTACGAGAAATATAACTTGGCCCAACGTAAATATTGTAGTTTATGTTTCCCCAAATATTGTTGAATACAAATGTGGAGTCAAATTTTCTTCCCTTACATGTTTTTTTTATACTCGGTTCGCCTGATGAATCAAGTTTACCAATAAAGTTGGGGTAACTCCTAAAACCTTCTCCAGCAAAGCAAACTTTCACCTCATCAATATTATTACTAATAGTATCATTTATAACATGAATATTTAATGTGGCAGGATGATATAATTCTATGGTATCCGCCAATACGCCACCTTTTGGGGCTTCAATGTAATCACTACCAATGTAACCATTCATTTTTGAGTAAACGTAAGAGCAACGGTGATCATAATCGTCAAAAGGTAATCTATCTACTTTTATTATAAAACTTCCATCTGCCTTAGTATTTACGCTATCTCCATAAGGCCAAAGATATTCATCAAGTCCGTCACAGAAAGGTATATAGCCTATACGAATTGTAGCGTTTTCAACGGGTTTTTTGGTGATTTGATCTATAACATATCCTTTTATGGTATAGCTTTCGTAATCCTTTTTACAAGAAATAGATATTGCGATTAAAGCAAATAGGGGTACTATTAAAAACAACTTTTTTATTTGAAACATATACTTACTATTTTAGATTAATTAATTTGTTTTTAAAATTAGGAATTACATCTTTTTCTAAAGATACAAAATTATAGATTACAATTCTTCCAAATACTTCTTATTTGCTTTGCTTGTTGCTAATGGTCGCAGCTATGCGCAGTGCGAGATTGCGTGGCTACGTCTGTATCTACCGAGACAAATCTTGCCTGCGGGAACTGAACTTGCAAAACCCCTGAAATCCGCATTGTATATGAGCTTTTGTTATGTGGCGCTATTTCTTATTATTATCATCTAGTGAATTTAATCCTTTTGCTCCAATCTTTAAAGACAATCTCATAAGTTTTATAAAATTCTCTTCCGATAGACTATCCGTACTACGTAAAATAAAAGCTCCGACAATCGAAAACAATACAATCATAAATAACACAGCTAAGAGTTTATATAATATCGGTATTGATGAATTAAAAACAAAGAAAATAATACCAAATACTATCAATAGAATCAAAATATAAAAGCCACCGGTAAAAAATAATTTTTTCAATTTGTCATTTTCAATCTCTTGTTTTGCCGCAATTTTTTTGAATGAATCAATATCCGTTTCTTTCATAATTTTTATTAATAATTCGTCATTGTTAAGACCGATTAAAAACGAAAGCCATTTTTTCTTGTTATCTTTTAGAATTAGTTTGATGTTATTTTTCATTATTTCTTGGCCTTCTCGATACTCAAGCCATTCAGGATTTGAATTGAATGCTATTATACTGTAGCGATAAGAGTCAATAAAATATTTTAGTAAATCATTATCCAAATCTATTTGTGATATTTCATTTATTTGAAGTTGATTAATGTATCCAGCATACATTTGAGAAATATTGACAAATAATCCATAATAGTTGCCCTCGGAAATTCTGATATACACTTCATCGAGATTAGAATTGAGGGAATAATCATATGCTTCCTTATAAATTCTAACCATCTTTTTATAACAATCAAGAGCTTCAATGAAGTTCTTTTTTCTTGAATTCATTTTAGCATCTGGCTCAATAGCCTTTGCGCTTGTAGATATTTGCCTATATTTCCAATCTACTAACATTTTAGTAAATCGTTCTTTCAGGTCTCCATTTAGTTTAGACAAATTAACTTCTACTGTCTCAACAGCAGAAACAATATTACTATAACTCTCTACAATGTATTGTTTTGCTTTTTCAAGATTTTTCTTTATCTCATATCCATATAAACAATCATACTCCTCATGTTTGTAATAAAAGTAAAAAACTTTTGATTGAAATAAATCTTCAAAAGGTAAGTCCTGTTCTTGTAAATCCTTATGAATCTTTGCTGCTTTTGAACACGAATCAGCCGCCGCTAAAAATACTTCAATATTTGAGTTGGATTTACGCGCATCATCTTTCAACCTTAAACCTTGGTTAAAATATTTATTACATTCTTCAATTAACGCTTTGGTATCCATGATGATTGTCGTGTTTTATAATACCCCATAACTCATTTATTCATCTAACTTTTTCCAGACCTATCCATCCAATTTGAGCATATAGGTCTGATTTCATAACTCTTTATACAAATATAGCACTTTTATAAATCATAATTGGTCTAAATTATAGAACAACCCATTGCCCTATTCTATAATTCACTTTTATGTTATTTGAACAAGTTTGGTTTGGGAATTATTATACCCTTTTAGGCAGCATCCAATTTTCTTGCTTCCCTGTGTCGTTATTTTAAATATTTACATATATTTACGAAACTAATCATTAAGTATGAATCGTTGGCAGCTTAAATTTAAGATTAAAATTAACCGCACCTGCCTCTATACTCATTAAATGGATATTATCCCAATATCCCTATTTTCAATATTTTAAATTCATTTTTTCTTATTGAATACCCTCTATTAGGTTTTATATGGGATTCAGCTATTAAATATCATTATCATCTAAAATAAACATAATATGACATTAGTTATCAATGGAGCAAACCTCAAGATTGAGGATGTTGTAAGAGTTGCTCGTTTCAACGAGAAGGTGGAGTTACACCCCGAAGCAGTGGAGAAAATTAAAAAGTGCCGTGCAATGCTCGATAAAAAGATTGCTGCACACGAGATTATGTACGGTATCAACACTGGTATTGGCGAATTTTCCGAGATTGTTTTAAATGATGATCAGGTTCAGGATTTTCAAAAATATCTGGTTTATAACCATGCTGCAGGTATTGGAAATGCAATGCCATTGGATCATGTAAGGGGAGCAATGTTAGGGCGTATCAACGTTCATGCTCATGGGAACTCAGGTTGCCGTATTGAAATCACCCAAACATTGGTCGAAATGCTTAATAAAGGGGTTACCCCTTATGTTTGCGAAAAGGGTTCAGTGGGTGCTTGTGGCGATTTAGCTCCAATGTCGCAAATTGCGCTACTTCTGATGGGTGAAGGCCATGCCTACTACCAAGGTGAGAAACTGGAAGGTAAAGAGGCTATGAAGCGCGCTGGTATTCCAATTCCTGGACTTCATGCAAGGGATGGTCTTGCTGCAATTAATGGCTCAAATGTTCTTACTGCCATGAGCGCATTAATGGTTTACGATACAAACCGACTACTGAAACATGCCGAGATTGCTTGCGCTATGTCGTTAGAGGCATTAAAGGCTAACCTAAAACCATATCACCCAAAAATTCTTGAGGTAAGAGGATTCCCAGGTGGTATGCGTAGCGCAGCAGCAATTCGTAAGGTTACTAAGGGTGGCGATTTATCGGAAGGTAAACTGAAAACCAAGGTGCAAGATGCGTACTCAATGCGTTCAACCCCACAGGTTATTGGTGCGGCTCATGATGCGCTAAAATATGCCCGCGAACAGGTGGAAACTGAGCTGAATGGTGTTGGTGATAACCCTATTTTCTTTGCTGATGAGAATCTAGCACTTTCAGGTGCAAACTTCCAAGGCTCACCTATTTCATTACCAATGGACTTAGTTGGTGCCGCTGTTACAATGGTTTGCGTTCTATCCGAGCGTAGAATGAATCGCCTAAACAACCCAGCATTAAGCGTTGGCTTACCTCCATTCCTAACCAAAGATCCTGGGATGTTCTCGGGCTTAATGCTAAGTCAATACACTGCTGATATGCAAATTGTAGAGCAAAGAATTCTCTCGATGCCAGCATCAATCCAATCAATTCCTGCCGCTGCGGATCAGGAAGATTTTGTATCGATGGGTATGAATACCGCGCTTAAGAATTTCCAGATTCTTGATAATGCCTATGGTATTATTGGAATAGAGTTTATGGCTGCCGCACAGGCACTCGATCTTCGTGGATTAATTGAAACACCTTACAAGTATGGTATCGGAACTCAAAAGGCAAAGGATACTATTCGTAAACATGTGAAGTTCCTTGATATCGATCGTCCTCTTTATCCAGATCATAATGCAATGAAAGAGCTTGTAAAAACAGGCGAAATCCTAGAGGAAGTTGAAAAGGAGATTGGAATTTTGGAGTAAAATTTTTTAATCAATAAAATGTGTATCAGTTTAAATAACAAAATCAAACCTTTTTGCTGTCATTCCTGCGAACCGTTAACTCATGAGCGAAGCGAATAATGCAGGAATCCCATTGTTTATATTCAGATTCCGGGACTTCGCCCGAAACCGAGTTTACGAGTTCGGCGAAGCCAATGACACTTAAGTTTGCTTATCGAAATAGTAATCTAAACGGATACTCATATTAATAAATATTAAACCTGTCAGATTTTGAAAACCTGACAGGTTTTTTATTATTCAACGAGTTGATTTTTTTCTTCCCAACTTAGCTCAAGGTCTTTTTCCAGCATTTCCCTAGATGGTTTTGTGATAATGAAAATTGCAATAATTATAACTACAATACAGAGAAAATATAGATTTGCTGTTATTATGTAAACCATTATTGCAAAGAATGATGGTCCTTCGAACAACGCCCATCTAATTATTAGCGCAGAGCGATAGTCTATGAGTTTTTCGATTATGTTAGTTTTATCCTTAATCAATTTCATTCTGCTTTTAAAAAATACAAAACCTCCAACAATACACGATAGAGTTAACAAAGGCGTTAAGTAGATAAAAACCTTATTTAAATCTGCTTTTCCAAAATACGCCCCATTAACGTTTATCAGATAGATTGAAACACCAGCAAAGAGTATTTGCCCAATAATCATGGCATAGCCCATGATCTGGTTTTGTCGAATGTACGAGGATATGGATATCTTATTAGCCATAATATTTTTTTAGAGGATATTGATACAAAAATAATGAAAAGATAAGCCCCGACAAGTTTTAGAGCTAATCGGGGCAATAAAAAATATGATTATATTATTTCACTACTGTCCGACTAAAATATTAAATAATACATGAAATACTTGATATTACTACATTTAATATATAGGTCGCCCCTAACGGGGCTTGTTTTTCGGTTTAATAAAAATTCTACAAATAGATCATCGCTCTGCGACTATAAAAAGCAGCATTGCTGCGAACTATTTGTAGAATAGATGATTAAATTTTAGCTAGAAGCAGCATCGTTGCGGCCTATTGTCTTTTTTTCTCGGTTAATAATGATATTATTTGAAGATATATTATTGAAGATATATTATTGAAGATATTGATTAAAAAATCGTTCAAAATGGTCAATTCTAAGTTTGTTAGATCTATAGGCGATGTACATATCCGGTCGAACCAAGTAGCAACCATCTTTTTTTATTCCCAAACTCTTATAAAGATTAGCTGTTCCAGCGTTTAATGGAATGATTTCTGTTGATAGGATATCTTTATATTTTTCAGCTAGCACTTTATATATCCCAGCCGATGAATCCTCAGCAAAGATAATAAGATGAAATTTAGCCTCTTTTACTTTATCCTGAAGGTTTATCCCATCAAAGAGTATGTATGGCAACCTATCGCCTGGTTTTGGGGAACGAAAAGGGAATATGCCTATTGATGATTTGTTTGATAAAGCGTTTTTTCGATAATGAACCCCAATTTCTGATATTCCACTGAACAAATATCGGCTTAAGTATCCTCTTTTTTCAACGATTGGAAAAAGCACTCTAAGTAGGAATGGAACTAAATTAAGGCGTATTCTTTTTGCCAAAAATTTATTGCTTGATACTATCTGAAATGCTCGATCGGTAGAGAGAACTAGTTTCTTGGCAATTGGTTGCCTCTCGGCATTGTAGGTGTTTAAAAACGATTCCTTTGCTTTACCATTAATCACAAGTGATAATTTCCAAGCAAGGTTGTACACGTCTTGCATTCCAGTATTCATGCCCTGTGCACCAATAGGGCTAAAAGCATGTGCTGCATCTCCCACAAGGAAACATCTATTTTGTCGATACAATTCAGCATATCGTTGATGGGCATGGAATACAGAAAACCATTGAGGTTCTTGGAGCTTAATATTCAAATGGGTTCTTTGGGAATAGGTTTCTTCAATGTCATTAAATGTGATTGTATTTTTTACCTCAAGCTCATTGGGAATAGTCCCATCTATTCTCCATCGCTCATCTTTTAGTGGGAAAATACCGGTGCTAGCCTTTTCCGAGAATGAAAAGCATATCTCATTTGGCTGCATATCAACCGTGGCCTCACTATCGAGAACAAACAACGTGAGTTTATGGGTTTTTCCCAAGAATGGGATATTTAATCGCTTTCTAATCAAACTTTGCCCACCATCGGCAGCAATAAGATAGTCGGATTGTATGACTTCTTCCCTCCCATCGGGTAATTTCACTGTAGAAGTTACGCCATCATTATCCTGAGAGAATCTGAGAAATTCAGTCTGCCTTTCGATTGAAAATCCATAATCATGGATAAAATCAATCAATAGCTGCTCTGTTTTTGATTGTTCAAGCATTAGCAGATTGGGGAATTTGGTTAAACCCTTTCCAATATCCTTTAAATTTAGGGCTAATGGGTTTTTTCCATTAAAAATGATATTGATTTTATGAGCCTCAATCCCTTCCTGAATTGCCTTTTCGGCAATGCCCATCTGGTCAAATATTTCGAGGGTTCGTGCTTGAACAATTAATGCTCCTGAATAAGTGGTTGGGTGTTCCTTTTTTTCGATGATCCGAAATGAAACGCCTAACCGTGCAAGCTGGCAAGCCATCATAAGTCCCGATGGACCAGCACCAACAATCAGCACTTTCGTATTTTTGATATTATTTTGCAATTGTATGATTTATATTTGGTTGTTACTGTTTATTTACTTTTGTCCAACTACCAAATACCGAAATGCCCATCTGCGGGAAATCGAATATTTATCTATTTGTTCTTTTTGAAGTAAAGACTTCAGCTCATTTACCTTAAATCCGCGAAGTACCGATATTGGACCATCATTCTTTGATAATAATGAACCATTGAAAATATGCGTAAATATTTGAACACAATAGTAAGCCATTCTACTTCGCTGCAAATCGTTGATAACAAAACCTACTTTTAAGTTATGCTTAAACCATTTGAATAATTCAAACAGCTCATTGTCATTCAAATGATGACAAAATAAGGAGCAATGCACAATATCAATATGTTCCGCTGATTTTAAGAATTCACGATAATCGCTTACAACTCCATTTATTTCAGGATAATCTACACAATGTTGGTTCATGTAATCAATCACTGCGGCATTGATATCTATGCCAGTAAGTTTAACTATATAGCCATTTTTTCTTGCCCAAGTGGCAATGAATATCATAGTATCTCCACTGCCACAACCCAAATCTACAATATGATAGGTTTTAATATTATCATTAACTAGTTTCTTAATTCCCTGAATAGTAGTAGAATGCCCACCCAACCTCCTGTTAAGGATATCAAGTTCTTGCAAATTCTGAAATAAAAGTTCTTTTGAAATGTCGGGAGAATCCAACATTTCCTTTTCATCCGAACGATGTTTGAATCTATTCAACATAAGTAAATAGAGCGGTTTCGATGCTTATTCCAGGGCCAAAACCAATAGAAAAGATAGTCTCGTTGGATTTAAGTTGAGACTCTAAAATCTCGTTCAGCACAAATAGAATAGTTGGTGATGACATATTCCCGTACTCGCTCAATATCTTATAAGAGTAATGCAAATCAATATCAGCAAGTTGTAATTGCTTTTTGATAGTATCCAATATTTTTTTCCCACCGGGGTGTATTGCCCAATTATTAATAGACTCAGGTTGGATATTGAACTTTTTAGATGCTTTTAGTATAATACTCTCTATCTCGTCTCCAATAAATTCGGGAACTCTGGAGTCTAAAATCATTTCAAAATTAACAGGCGTAATATTCCAACCCATTAAATTTTTCCCATTGCTAAGTAGTAAAGAATAAAAACCATCTATAGATAACCCTTTATGCTGGTGCTTTTTCCCGTAAGAATCAGATGTAATAATTAATGCGGCTGCACCATCGCCAAAGATTGTATTTGATAGTAAATTATCGTGATTGTTTTTTGGCTGGAAATGCAAGGTACATAGTTCAACACAAACAATAAGCACTTTAGCATCCTCTTCGGTTCTGGCAATCATATCGCCTAACTTTAATGCATGAAAAGCCGCATTACAGCCCAAAAAATTAATCGAGGTACGAAAGATATCATTCGGTAAATTAAGCTGTTCAACCAGTTCGGCATCAATACCTGGCGCATACAATCCCGTACACGAAACTGTTATTAAATGGGTAAAACCAAAATTGGAAACTGTCGTATTAATTTTCTCAATAGAATTCTGAATTGCCCTAATTGCAAGTGATACAGCATTTTCTTTAAAAATATTCATTCGTTCTTCCACATTTTTAAGGCCTTGTACCCCATTTAAAAGATGTGTTTCTTTTTTGGGATTTGCAAAATCTGAAACAACGGAGTATCGGGTTTCAATTCCGCTATGGTTGAATAGGATGTTTAATTTACGCGAAACCTCTTCATTACCGTAAGCATCGTGCATATAATTGAGAATGACACCTTGCTTGGTGCCATACAATGGCACAGATGTTCCTATTGATATTATTCTACTCATTTTTAAAACCAGTTCCAGAAACGATTTAAAATCAGTATCCCGAAAAATAGATTCATGCAAACGGAATTCATTAGGTTCATTCTCATCGTATTTTCAAAATTTGCAATACTAACGTCTCTTCGTACTTTATTGAACCATACCGATAGCCTAGTTACAATGGGCAACATCAACAAAGTAAATATCAGCAAAGCAATCAATTGATTCTTTAGTTCGAAGTAATAAGCCAATAAAATTGTTGCTAAGGAAAACAGTATAGCCGAAAAGACAAAGGTGCCATTATATCCCAATTTATAGCTAATTGAAATTACACCATCCTTTTTATCCGCATCGTGCTGGTATATCTGGGTTAATGGGTATGCACTTCCTATGAATAGGCTTGCAATGCCCATGCAAAAAAGGTTATTAACAGTAAAATAATTATCGAATGAGAAAGATGTTATTGCAGATGATGATATCAGAAAAACGAATGCACCCTGAAAAACGAATACCGTTATAAAACCAATAATGGCATATTTTTTTAATCGAATCTTCCTATAGCTGTATGCCCTTGACATTAGCACAAATACCATTACAAACACTGAAAAATAAACTGAGATAAACAGTCCACAAGTAACACCAACAATATCGAAAATAAGAGTTACATAGAATAGGTTTTTGGTAACTTTTGGAGGGTGCTTCATTCCTCCAATACTTGTTTCATCCCTATCCTGATAGCTGTTATAACCATTACTTGAAGGGAAAATAAGGAAGTGCAATATTAAAAACCCAATTAGGGCTGTATTCCAGTGGATATCATTCGCCTGACTTAAAGCGAAAAGAAAAACCGGCATTAAAAAAAAAGAAAAATGAAATCTTAAATGCTTAAAAGTACTATTATCAAGCCAAGCGATTGAAGGCATCCGAACTAGGGTTAAATGCAAAATATGGAAATATTAGGATGAAATAGTTTTGTCTACAACAATTCCGAAAAACATTACAAAGAGTCAGTCAAAGATTCGAAATTGGATTTATTGAAAAACTCATGGTAAAGAAACGCAAAAAACAACAAAGAGTTCGTTTGATGGATGGTATATTTTAAAGGCTTTGTCAAAATGTAAAATTTCAAACTAATAGTTTATTGAACCGTTTATAAAAAAGAATCCTGTCAAAGTTTTGCTTGCTGACAGGATTCTTTTTTTATATTATTACTCAGGAAGTAAATTTTTTCCTTTAAGCTTTGCAGGTAAAAAGATATTGATTGCTCCTTTAATCCCAACACTCATAACAATGTTGTAGAAGAATGCCAAAAATCCGATTAAGAGCAAAGTACCACAGAGAGCCGCAAGAACCATGTATGTATTGAATTCACCCTCAACATAGAGAGATCTTCTGAGCATACCTTTTAAGCCTGCCATTCCCATAAATGCTCCCATACCGATACCCCCAATCAGATGACACCAAAAATGAATATTAACCAGTTTCTGACTATACATTTTCGCCCCATTTGTTAGAATTGGAAATAGGAAGTATATCGCAGAGTAAAGAGTCATGGTTAGACCAACAAGAATAGCAACGTGAACGTGTGGACCAATTACCCATTGGGTATTATGTAAAATTCTGTTTAATCCAACATCGGCTTGCATAATACCTGCGGGAACTGCAAGAGCAAAACCTAACAAACCGCCCAGTAAGAATTTTAAAGGATTAGTCATTTTCAATGGTCTTGCACTCCATAGAGTTGCCAGAGTGATAAAGAATGCCAAGCCTTGGGTAATAAGTTCAAAAGCGGTTACCATCTCGCCCGATAATACCTTCAGAATGCCCGGTTGTGCCTGATCAGAAAGTAGGTGATGCGACCAAACTGTCCATGAAACAACTAGTTCCACTAATAATGCAGCACGGGCAATGTTCTCCATGAACAATTTCTTGCCAGTTATTAGGGTTGCCAAAAGATACCAAGTACCTGCAACAAATATCAGCACAAGCCCATCGGCAATTAGATCCAATCCCCACCAGAACCAGTTTTTATAGAGTAAAGCATCAATAGCAGTTGTTTTTAAATCAAAACCGAGCATTGAGCCAACCATATAGATTAGTATAAGAACTCCAGTAAAGAGAATTATCGCTGTGTTAAATGCCATATCAACAGTACCACGGGCAATGGCTGCAACAGGTAGCGAAACTAAATGTTCTTTTTTGTTTTTTCTGAAAAGGTTCTTAAATCCGCTTATACCTAATGCAGAACCAAGTAATGCTCCTGATGGTTGTTTTTCCCAACCTTCGGGTGTATAGGTTATTGTTTTAAAGATATTTAATATAAATAGTGCTGTTCCAACCATTACCAGCGCAATACCAGTAATAAAGAATGTTCCACCCACAACGCTAAACTGATTAAAATCAGCAGGTAATGGCCAGTATAGGGTATAAAGCGGTGCGTAATGTGAAAGAAATCCTGCAAACCAGAAAACAAACGTTCCAACGGCAACAAAAACCAGAGTCCAGTTAGCCATTTTAATACTCCAGAGTGGTTTTTTCATTAAAAATGGCACAAGGAAAAGAAATGCACCAAACACTATGGAATAGGTTGAACCGAATATTCCAACCAACGGGTGAGCCGTCATAATTGCAAAAAACTGGGGTTGACTGATGAATGAAACAGGAGTTACCTCAAAAATTCGCATCAGCATACCTTCAATCACAACAAAACCGTAGTATACCAGACCAATAACGACAAAGCGTAAGGCCATCTTTTGCATGGGTGTTAGGGTATCGCCTTTGAATAGCCCTTCTTCACCGTTCATTAATGTTTTTATAAAGCTCATATCGAGTTATTTTTTTGTTCAACAATTGATTTATTTATTTGATAGTTCCATTAGGATCAACAACTTCAACCACATCTTTCTCAATCATAAATACCCCTTTGGGTCCAGAGTATTCGGTTGAACGAATGGTGTAAATTCCTGCTTTTGTGAATTGCCAAAGGATATCGTTCCTATGTCCAGGAACTACTTGCATTTGGAACATCATCGAATTGTCTTTACGGAATAACCCGAAACCGTAGGTAAGATCGCTTGATTTTACATCAAATAAAACCTTGTCGTTTAGGTTAACAACCATTTTACTCGATGGTAGAGTAAATTTATGATCCTGCACCGTAATTACAAAGGTTTTATCGGGTGTGATGTTTGCCCTATTAAGATCCATCGCAGCCCAAGGAATTGTATTGTAAGTAATAATGTGTAACGAAACCCCCAGAACTGTGAGAAATCCCACAAATGTGTAAAAAATTGCAGGCTTCACAAATGTTCCTGTACCGCTTTTAGTTACCATATAAGCAAACCATGCCATAAGTAAAATAATTACAATACAGTAAAACGTGTAAGCCAGTGTTTGTCCATTAATGACAACGCTTGAGTCGACCATAGTACCTCCTTTTTTGTTAGTTTAGGTTTAGTTTATTTTTTGTTATTTAATTTAGGTTCACTTTAAATCATATTTTTCACTAAAAACCATCACCTACAATTCACTTCGGTTTTCTGATTTTTTTCTTTCTACTTAAATACTAGCATCTTAATATGCTACCAAAATATAGCAATTTAAGTCAAAAAAATTATTTTTTTAATATTAAATCCTCTAAAGATTTTGTTTTTAACTCATTTATAATACGTTCCCTAGTATCAACCCAAAAATCATGCATTGCACATTTACTATCGAATGGGCAATCGGAAAAGCCAAGCATACACTTATTGAAACTATCTAATCCCTCGGTTGATTCAATTATATCAGCCAGAAAAATCTCACTAATTTTTTTGCTAAAAACAAATCCCCCATTCCTACCCCTAGTGCTATGGATAAATCCATCTTTGGATAGTTTAGTAAGTAGTTGACGAAGGTATTGGTGAGGTATTTTCAATTTCTCATGCAGGTAATTTGCTGAACAAATCACTTCCCTATTCTGTGCCATATAGTTCAGGACATTAAGGGAATACGATGTGGTTTTAGTCAAGTTCATATATGATACCTTTAGGTAGCATTTAATGCAAATATAGAAAAAATAACAAGATATCAGCAACTAGCAATTATAATTAAAAACCCCTCTCCAAGCTAATAGAGAGGGGTTTATAATGATTAAAGAAAATTATTCTTTAACAACTTCAACCTCACCAATTTTTAGCTTTTTAAGAGCTGGTGCTTGAGTTTTTGCATCACCGGCTACAACGTAATACATCTTATCTGGGTTAAGGTATTTCTGTGCTAGTGCTTTTAGCTTATCGCTTGTCATGCTAGTTATTACCTCTTCCTCCTGCTTTACATAATCCTTTGCCTTGTTATAGGAACTTATATCCTGTAGCATACCAATTAATGACCATAAGGTTTCGAAGCGAAGGGCATTCGATTTTAAAAGAGCATTCTTTGTGAATTGAAGCTCTTCATCGGTAATACCATCGCGATATTTAGTCATAATATCTTTGAAAATTGCTACAGATTCAGCAGTTGCAGAGGATCTAACATTTGCATTTGCAGTAAATGATCCGTTAAATTCATTTCCATCGAAATTAGTTCTTGCACCATAGGTAAATCCTTTCTCCTCTCGTAGTACCATATTCACTTTACCGTTGAATGAACCGCCCAGTTTATAATTCATAACCTGTAAGGGATAATAATCTGGATGGGTTGCTGATACTGAAAGATTACCAATGTTAATTACAGATTGGAACGCACCCGGAACATCAACAAGATAAATTTTCGATTTTTCAGGTTGAGCGGAATACTGATATTCAGGGAACTTAACATCTTTGGATAGCCATTTATTCCCAAGATCGGCTAAAGCGTTCATAACCTGCTCCTGTTTAATACTACCAACAATATGAAAATTAGAAATTGAAGGCGTAAAATAGCTATTGTAGTACTCTTTTAAATCGTCTAATGTAATACTTGAAACTGACGATTCTGTTCCAGATATTGGAATTGAAAGGATATTACTTGACCCATAAATCAATTTATTAAATTCATTGGCTGCAAGGTAACTTGGATTTGCTTTGTTCCTTTTTATCCTATTTATAACGTTGATTTTTGCTAAATTGAATTCTACAGAATCCCAACGTGGTTCAAGGAGCATTTCTTGAACAATAGCCATGGTTTTCTCAAAGTTTCTTGAAAGGGTATTAACATTAATGGAAATATTTGTATAATCCATACTAATCCAAATGCTAGCACCAAGCATTTTAATCTCATCCTCAAACTGCTCTGGTGTTTTATTTTTAGTACCCTGATTAATAACTTTTGTCAATAGGTAGGCTACTCCTGGTTTTTCAATTTTGTCGAGGTAATGACCACCATTAATAACAATATTAAACTGTACCAATGGGAGTTCGTTCTGCTCAATTCCGTATACCTTCATACCGTTTGCAAGTTTACTATCCCAAATAGTTGGAATACTGAGTTTTGGATCTTCTCCCAAAGCTGGTCTTACAGAACGATCAAAACTGGTTTTAGTTTTTACAATTTTCTCCTCAGTAGTATCGGCAATTTTTACTTCTGTTGCATGGGTAATATCCTCTTCAACTACTTTGGCCTTTACGGAACCCTCAACAGCTAACATTGGTTGTCCTTTAGGAACAAAGCTTGTTTCAACAAAAGGTTTTCCTTTAATGTAAGTATTATAAACCCTAATTATATCGTCCTTTGAAACAGATTTAAGGTTTTCTAAATCTTTTTTATAGAATGAAGGATCGCCTGTATACGCATTATAACTTGCTAATTGAAACGATTTATCAAGAACACTAGCAATTCCATTGTAGAAATCGGTTTCAAGGCTCGCTTTTACCCTTTCAATATCATTATCGGTAACGCCATCCTTTTCAAACTTTTCGAATGATTCAAAAACGGCTTTTTCAACATCACCTAGTTTGATGTTTGGGAAGGCTGTGATAGTAACCTGAAACTCACCCGCAAGTTCCTGGCTATTATTATAAGTTGGGGTTGATGAAGCAAACTGTTTGTCCTTAACTATAACCTTATACATTGGTGATTTTTTCCCCTCGGAGAGCAGCTGAGCAAGGTATTGTAGTGCATAAGAATCCTTGCTATACTGAGGAACTGTTGGCCAAACCATTGTAAGCTGAGGTGCTTTAGCAAAGTTATCTTCATGGAACAGTTTCTTAGTTTCAACCAATGTAACAGGCATAGGTTTGGGTTTTTCTATATCGTTACCTCTTGGTATTTCACCAAAATATTTATCTATCAACTTCTTGGCCACCACAACATCAAAATCACCTGCTAATACTATTGTAGCATTATTAGGTATGTAAAATTTGTTATGAAATTCTTTAACATCCTCAACGGTAGCATTAAATAGATCCTGCATTTCGCCTATCACCTGCCAGTTATAAGGATGTCCTTCGGGATAAAGAGCTTTGCCAATCACCCAACTTGTATGTCCGTATGGTTGGTTATCGGTTCTTTCACGCTTTTCGTTTTGAACAACGTTTTGCTGATTAGCAAAAGCCTTTTTAGTAACTGTATTAGTTAAGTAGCCCATCCTATCGGATTCGAGCCAAAGAATTGTTTCAAGAGCATTTTTGGGTACTACTTCATAGTAAGTTGTACCATCGTTTCCTGTACCGCCATTAAGTTCACCACCTGCATTTTGTATTATTTTAAAAAATTGGTCTTCGGGTACATTTTCAGACTGCTGAAACATCATATGCTCAAAAAGGTGAGCAAATCCGGTGTGACCTAATTTTTCACGGTTCGATCCAACATGGTATTGCACAGCAAATGCTACAATTGGATCCGACTTATCAGTATGAAGAATTACATCAAGACCATTCGGTAAGGTGTATTTTTCATACTCTATTTTTAGATCCTGTTTTTTATCGTTGGAACAGGACATAACCAGAATAAATACTGCTGGCAGTAATAAACTAAAATATTTTCTCACTTGAGTAAAATTAAATTAAACAATTAACAAATTGTAAGTTACAAATCAAATAGAATAGTCACTAATATTTATATCGTGAAACATTTACATAATATTAACTTAATCGAATTCGTAAACTCGATTCAATACTTTTTCAGTTAGTCCACTAATATTAGTGTTTCATCCAATTTAATTTAAAATAATTAATAAAGTTATAACAAAGAATTTTATTTTCATAGAAAACTGATATTTTTGAGGATTAAAAAATTAATTGTTTCATTATCAAATAAAAAATTGAGATTGAAGTTAATTCGCTTTTTAACTTAAAACCAATTGTTAATTTGTGCCTTTAAATATAAGAAAATGCCGGATAGTAATAATAAAACATTTGAACAAGGAGTAAAATCCAAAAGATTACTGCCAAATTTTTCAAATGAAATTCCGCCCATCGACCTATTAAATGAAATCGTTAAATCATGTATCCATGCTCCATATGCTGGAGCTCTGGGTATTCCTCTCGATGAAGTAAGAAAAGTATATATCTTTAAGCAGAATACTGATTCAATGGCAATGGCAAGAGACATTTTGCTTTCAGAAATAAAGAAGAATTCTAGAAATATTAATACTCTAGTGAAATTTTTTCCATCTCTTAAGAAGAGAATAAAACCTTTTGCATATAGACTTAGAGTATTTTCACCAAACGGAATTCCTTTGCTTTTTGAAGCACCATTTTTTATTGTTATTGCCGAAAAAAAGGGATTTCCAATGGTTAACGAAGAATCATTAACTCATGCTTTGCAAAACATGTGGTTAACTGCAACTAATCTTGGGTTAGAATTTCAACTTATTACAGCAATTCCGCTTATGGCAAAGAATAAACAATTTCTTAAACTTCTAAAGTTAAAGAAAGGCGATTATGCATTGGATGGTTGTGTAGTTGGATACCCTTATAACCATGCGGAACAGGATAAAGAATGTGGATTTGAAAAATTCGTAACCTGGGTTGAATAATTCTCACTTAAACTATTGTTGTAAAATAATTAACTCAAGTTGCTAGATACTAGTTGCTGATTTAATACTATTTATTTGGTATCATAATCAATACAAAATTTCACTTTTACAATTGAAATTAAACGCAAAGCAAAAAAATTACTCTAAATTACCAAACTAGCAACTTGTAACCAGTAACTAGCAACTTACATTAATTATTACAATTGCACTAGTTATGAATTAATATCCAATTCGGTGTAAACTTGTAAGAATTATGAAGAAAATCTCTTTCTATTTTATTCTATTAGGCACTTTCCTGTGTTTCAATAGGCAAAACCTTTTTGCACAAATTGATTACAACCAGCAGTGGCCAAGTTTTCGTGGCCCTTGGGCATGTGGGTATATTCAAAACGCCAAAACACCAACCACATGGAGCGTTGATAGTTCAAGAAACATCAAATGGAAAACCCCAATCCCCGGATTAGGCCACTCCTGCCCTACTATATGGGATAATTACATCTTTATAACCACTGCCAGTAGCGCGCAGCAGAACGAATCGCTTAAAGTTGGACTCTATGGCGATATTGATATGGCAGATGATAACGGTGTTCTGGAATTTAAGGTTTACTGCCTCGATAAGGCTACTGGATCTATTCTTTGGGAAAAAATTGCCCACAAAGGCATTCCAAAATCGAAGCGACATACCAAATCATCTCAGGCCAACTGTACTCCTGCAACCGATGGAAAGCATCTGGTTGTGCTATTCGGCTCCGAAGGGTTATACTGCTACGATTTTAAAGGTAATTTGCTATGGCAAAGAGACCTTGGGATAATGAATCCAGGCCCTTCCAACGAGCCGGGTGTTGAATGGGGACAGGCAAGCTCACCAATTATCTTTAAAAACTATGTAATTATTCAATGCGATAAAAACGTTGACTCGTACCTCGCTGCTTTCAATATTGAGGATGGTAAAGAAACTTGGCGCACCACACGCGATGAGGTCTCAACATGGGGAACACCTACCATATATACAAAGGATGGAAAATCGCAGGTAATCGTTAACGGATACAAGCACATGGGAGGGTATGAGTTGGAAACAGGAAAAGAGATTTGGAAGATGAGTGGCGGTGGCGATGCCCCTTCAACAACCCCCATTGTTGCCCACAATCTTATTTTCATTTGCAATGCCCATGGTAAATTCTCCCCCATTTATGCCATTAAACCTAATGCAATTGGCGATATTACACTTGCCCCAGATAGCACCAAAAATAGCTACATTGTATGGAGCATAAAACGTGGTGGTGCATATATGGTAAGCCCTCTGATTTATGGCGATTACCTATACAACCTCCGCAATAATGGCGAACTCACCTGCTTTAATGCAAAAACTGGCGAACTAAAATATAAAGAGAACCTAAAAGATGCCTTTACCGCATCGGGCATTGCGGCTGATGGTAAAATATACTACTCATCGGAAAATGGATCGATTTACGTTATTAAAGCCGGAGCAGAATTTAAACTATTAGCAAAAAACGAGATGAGAGATGTTTGCATGGCAAGCCCTGCAATATCAGGCAATACAATATTCTTTAGGACTCAGCACTATGTAATTGCTGTGGAATAAATTAAACCATTCACCCAAAGGCCACAAAAAAATTACAAAGCCCGCAAGTCAAATACTTGCGGGCTTTGTATTCAATTTAATACATAAAAACATTGACTAATTAACGTCCGTTCGACATAAGAAACAATATATTAATTTATGGTATAATGGACATTTTTAATGGTTTTTTTTGGACCATGCTCCCTAATGGACA
>JACABB010000038.1:40064-49301 GCA_013376985.1 Bacteroidales bacterium | reverse complement strand
GTAATAGCAACAAACATTTCAGAAGATATTACCATTAAATTTGTCCATTAAGCCGAAGTATATGAAAAGCAGAGGGTGTCCTTGTTTTTTGGACACCCTCTTTTTTTGTAGGTAGATAGGTTTTTGTTAAAATTTATTGAAATTGCGTTTTTAAATATCAATTCTGGCAGACAGCGAAATTATTCTAGGTTGTCCAAGTCCTAAACCTACTGTTCCTTTTGGCTTATACGACGCCCAGTAAGTAGTATTAAAAATATTCGTTACATTAAGGATGAATGTAATGTGTTGTTCTTTAAATGGCGCTTGGTAATGCAAACCAGCATCATAAACAACATACTCTGGAATATAGTTAATGTTTTTTTCATCGGCTGTACGCTTTCCGCTATAACTTGCAGATGTTGAAACACTAAGTCCTTTCATACCCAATAATTCATATTCAAGATATGCTCTTCCTTGGAATTTTGACACATTTACGGGTATTTTATTTTCCAAAGCAGGATCAGCCGCTTTAGTAATTTTAGGGTTAAGCAGCGTTACACCACCTATAAAAATAAATTGTTTAAAAAACCTGCCGGAAGCTGTGAATTCAATTCCTTTGTGTATCTGCCTTCCATCTTGTTTGTAAATAGAATCCTTTACATTGAGAAATTCATTTATTTTATTAATACTAAAAAGTGCTAAAGTGGCATCAATATTATAGATTGTTGCTTTTACACCCGCTTCGTATTGTTCATTGACACTTGGTGGAAGAACCACATTTATATTTTTTGCATAAGCAGTAGTTGTTGATCCTCCTGCTGAAATTCCCTGCATATATGATAAATACGCTGATACAAAAGTCAAAGGCTTAACGATTAATGCAATACTTGGTGTAACTTTTGATTGGCTAAAATTCCCTGATACAATTCCTGTTTCAATGTTATGATTTTTATAATGGTATTTAGCGTAGTTTAACCCAGCCATAACATTTATATACTTATTGATTGTAATCCTGTCGCCAATCATAAACGATTGATATATTTGATGCTGATGCTGAGTTTCTTGAGTAAGAGAAATCGTATCGGGCATTGCAACATATTTTGGCGATGAAATATTAAATGTACCCAGTGGAATTTTGCTTACGCTTTTTGGATTATTTGCTTGAAACAGGTTGTTATATGAATAGCCTGTTGTAATATCATGCTTTATCTTCCATGTATTAAAACTTATATCAATATATGAATATAGCGAGTGCATGTAACAATTTTGAGGAGCTCCGTCAGAATAGGTTACTTTATAGTTCCCATCATTATCAGTAAATGTCCCTTGAACCCCATTATTTTTTCTCCACAGCTCGTTGTACTTGTAAGCAGTTCTGAAAGAAACTATTTCATTGATTTTTGATTCAAGAGCAAGCCCAGCAGAATGCTGATTTCCTTTAAAATATGTCCATGGTTGCCCGTATAATTTTTTAGCATCATACCCTTTAGCAGAGGGAACATATATATTTTTTGTTGGATCAATTATAAACTGAAGTTGCTGACCCAGCATGGATAAATCCCAGGTTGCAATATCCGCTTTTAGGTACGTTCCATCAAAAAGTTTAGCTTTTATGGCTGCAGCAAGGTATGTGCGCTTTTGTTTTGAATCTTGAATATAGGAATTCCCATCTTCAGTAAGAGCATTTACTCTGTAAGTTAATCGTTCACTTGTGTCAATTTTACCACCTAGGTCCGCATGAAGATAATTTAACCCACCGTTGTATTGTCCTACAGTAAAACTGGTAATAGGAGTTGTTGTTGCTTGCTTACTCACGAAATTAATAGTTCCAGCTAAACTTTGAAACCCGTAAAATAAACCAGAAAGTCCATTCATAACCTCCAATCGTTCCATGCCTTCAATGGGAATTTGAATGTTTGTATTAAGAATAAGTCCATCCTGAAGTATAAGAGGGCTATCAAAACCGCGAATCCCCATTTCTGAGCCACCTCTTCCGTCGTTATTGGCGAGCATTACAACCATTGCAGTTGGGTTTGTTTGCAATGCGCTTGTTAGGGTGTGAGCGCTACAATTTTCAATCAATTTGTTTGAGGTAATATTTATTGAAAAGGGTATGTCCTTTATCGGAATGCTACCAAGCGAACCGATTTCAGCAGAATCGCTCCTGTAACCATTTATAGCAGTTACAATAACCTCTTTAAGTTCAATTTTTGCCTTTTCCAGCGCAAGATCATAAATGGGATTTGTCGACAAATCAATTAACTCGGTAAGAGTTGTATATCCCATATATTTTACTTGCATTGAAAATTTTCCAGTTGAAGGAAGATTCTGAATTTTATAAGTACCGTCTTCGCTGGCAACGGTTTTTTTCTTCAGTTCCAGAATAATTATCTCTGCTCCGAATAAAGGAGAATTGGAACTTTTATCTGTAATGCGTCCCGAAATAGTTTTTTGTGAATAAACATTATTAAACAATAACAATAAACTTAAAAGAAGTAAGAGATTCTTCATAAAAGCAATAATTAGGTTGAAAATTGAATACTAGAATAGAAAGATATAAATTATAATTAGAAATAAAAATGCAAACTTAAAAATGAAAGGTAGGGGGATTATCCCCCTACCTAATTGATCTTTCTAGATGGTTTAATGCTAATATATTATCTTACAACATTCTCCCATAATGCATTAATTTTTTACGAAACGAGTTTTTGCATCATTTATTGAAATGATATAGATGCCTGCGGGTAGTTCTGAAACGTCAATAGTTTTTTCATTACTATCCATATTAACTATTTTTACCAAAGTGCCCACATTATTGAAGATCTTTGCCTTCCCAATTGCATCACCATTGTTAAGTTTAATACTGATAGTGCTATTGGTTGGGTTTGGGTAAACAGAAATAGTTGCAGGAATTTCAGTTTTAGTTTCAACGTCATTGTTCTGTAATTTTGCACCTTTGGGCGCAAATGTTAACCGAATATTAGGACGGTTACTTGTTACAGTTGCCGTTCCCGTTGGAGCAGTGTTATCGGCTCTGATATACATGTGCTTACTTGTAGCAGATGTGTATTGGCAAGCTGGTCCTGTGCTTGAACCAGTACCTGTTGAGCCATAGTTTGTTTCAACAAGAACCAAAAGATTATTTGTTCCGCCAGTGTAACTGAATGTTGTGGATAGCGTGAATGCCTTCCAAGCATTTGCAGTTGTTCCAGCCATTGTTCCGTTATAAACTAATGTAGCACCCGAAATTGCTGTAGCCCAAGTTGATGCAGTAATTGTAGTAGCTGTGGTTGTTTTAATGTAAATCTTAACAGGAGCGCTGTATGATAAAGTTATTGTTGGATACCACTCTACCATATTGATTGTTCCGGTTACGCCTACCTCAGCAACAGTATAGAGTGATGCGCTTCTTTCATAACCATAGTAGCAGCTTAGTGGGTATCCTTGGGTTGCTGTTCCTGTACCAATAGTTACTGTTGAACCACCAGTTGGAGTTGCGAATGACTGTTGTGATCCGTATGCTGTACCATTTGCGTTGATTGCGTATGCTCTAACGTAGTATGTAAGACCTGCAGTAAGGCCAGTCATGTTTGCTGTATATGTTCCTGTTCCAGTACCGCTGGTAACCTTGCTGTTAGCGGTTGTTGGGTTGATTGTAGTTGCATAGCAGATACCTCTTTCGGTAACGGTTGCACCACCATCGGAAGTTACGTTTCCACCACTGGTAGCTGTAGTTGCAGTGACATTTGAAATGGTGTTGGTTGTAACTGTTGGAACAGTTGTACTACCACCGCTTGTTATTGAGATATTATCGATATACCAGTAGTCAATTTGGTATAGGTCACCATCAGCAACCAAAGCAAAGTAGGTAGTGGCTGAGTTTAGGTTGGTTGTAACAGGAACGCTCACTGTGGTAGCAGCTATATCGGTTGCTGTGGTAGCAACAGACCAACTAGTGTTAGTCCATGTTGATTTATCATTCGAGGTTTGAAGCCTTAAAGTAACACCTGCTGCATATGCATTTAGCATGTGTTTGAATGAGAAAGTAACGCTGCTAACTCCAACCGTATTAACTGCTGGGGTTATAATTCTAGTAGTTGCTGGGCTAATCTGCTGGTATGTACACATCAATTCGTAAGCTGCTCCACCTGCATTTGCAGTATTGGACATGCTCCAACGCTCTGTAATACCTGTTCCTGTATTTTGGGTTGTCCACTGGTTTGGTAGCGTTGAAGATACAAAGTTCTCAGTTACAGGAAGACTTAAAGAAGAAATGGCAAGGGTTGTAGCATTTGCAGTGTTGCTAGCTGCTGAAGCATTACCAGCAGCATCTTTAGCTTTTACATAGAATGAATAGCTTGTAGAAGCAGTTAAACCTGTAACATTGTAGGTTGTGCTGGCAGTGTTTACAAGTAACGAACCATTCTGGTATATATCATACCCAGTAACACCAACATTATCGGTTGATGCTGTCCATGTAAGTGTTAAGGTTGTTTGTGCAACATTCGAAGCGGCTAAATTGGTTGGGGTAGTTGGAGCCTGAGTATCGTTAATTCCACCGGTTACTGTTACTTGAGCAATGTAAGGAATCCTGTTTTGCTTGGTTATAACAATATCAAGAGTTCCTGATGAGGTTAACTTGGTAAGAGAAAGTGTAGCATTGTTCGAAGCATTGGATAATTTAGAATCAATTAGATTCCCATTCATTGTTAATGCAACAAATGCATTCTTCTCAACTGTAACGCTAAAGGTTGTAGTTCCAACAGTAACACTACTAGGATGGGTAGCCGTTAGTGCAGTAGGAACTGCAACGGGGGGAGTAAGTGATGGATCACCCATTAAATGGTATATCTCCCAATAGTATTTTTTTCTTGTAGAGTTTGATGATTCTACGGCTAGGTTTCCAGCCACAACCACTTGCCCTTGTGTAATGTACCAATTAGATTCAGTCTCACCTTTTAAGTGGAAAAATCTATCGTAAGCACCTAGTCCACTAGCCTCATAGGTTGGATTTGAGGTTATGCTGGATGTTAATCCTATACCCCACCAGTAATCTTCATCCCAGTAGGTATAATCTGAACCTCCGATATAACCAACAGCACCTTTATTTTGCGCTCTTAGCATTTCCTCTGCAAAACTCGATAGTTCAAACTTAGCCGATTGGCAGCAGTTACCTATAATAAGAGGGTACTTATTCTGGTTAGTTAAGGTAGCAACATTAGCTATTGTAAAACTTGGATCGGCCCAACCATCGGGGCTGCAATGCGCAGTGTAGTTTACAAAAGAAACCCCTTGGCCAATTTTATCGCGAATAGATGCGGAAGCTCCAGAGTTATTCGAAGCCATAACCCCACTAGTATTATTGTATAAATAGAAGTATGAATTTATGCCGTTAGTTGCATTTGTATAGTATTGATTTGCATAATTAATTGCACCATTACCATAGGTTGGAGCATTAGTAGCATCTACGCCTGCAACAAGAACTACATTGGTTAAATAGCTTTTATCGGGCATTTGTGCTTGTTCCACTTGTAGCGTTTTATCAATTTGGGGTTGTAATTGTGCAACAGTAGTTGCAGAAAACCGTCCATAGAATATATCGGGCAAATTATCATTTGTATAATCTGCATAGTATAGGTCTGTTATGTGATCTTCGCCAGAGATAGTTCCAGGGAAAGCAGGAATTTGTGCAACATCACCAACAAGTAGTAAGAAAGTCTGGGGTATACCATCGGCAGAGGAGGTATACTGACTTTGTAAGTATGATTTAATAGAGGTTGTTGTGTTTCCAACAGCAGCATCATTCGTATACTTTTCCACTACAATAAAGCCCATTTTCTTTTTCCATTGGATAAAAGGTTGTAGAGCAGTTGAAAACATTGGGTCAGAAATAATAATATATTTAATAGGGTTACTACCTAGTAACGCTTTTGAGCTAGGTATACTGTTTATTATATTTTTTCCAATTATACTCTGAAAGTATGAGGAGCGTTTATTATCCTCTTTATTAGCATCAATACTTCCTGAAAATTTTACCTCAACTACAAGATTATTAAACACTTTTATTTTGTTCTCACCAGGGTTATACTGTATTGGAGATAGTTCTAACCTACCTAATCTTGTATCCCTCATAATGCCAATATCCTCAATGGTGGCTATTTCCTTTTCAATAAACCCTTTTTGTGCGTAGCTCTCTTTATTGTAATAGAATTTTGCATCTTTTGGATTCTCATTCTTTGAAACCGAAAGCTGGGCAGGAGCTATTTTCTCTTTAACTCCAAAGTCATTAAGATTAATAACCTCAACATTATAGCTAATAATGTTTATTTTGTAAGTTGCTCCAATAGGAATTTCAATGAGTTTGCTTACTGATGGTATTCCTGGGTTTCCCTTGCCGTATATTTTTGTTAACCCATCTACCTCAAGTTCTTCAAAAAAACCTTCGGAGGTTTGTTTATTTTTTAAGTTCAAGGAGGAAATATTGAAATTAAGCTGAAAGCCATCAACACTCTTTTGCAAAATTTCAATCCCTGATTTGCTACTCTTTAAAGGAATACTCGTTTCCTTTTGAGCAAAAAGATAACTGGTACATGCCAGTAATAAAATAATTAATTTAAGTTTCATTTCGATTATAGATATTAAATTTATGTTTTAGATTTTTGCCCGCTAAATGATAATTAGCAAAAGCCTTTAAAATAGATCTGGATTTGTATGCGATAGGTAGAGGGATTATCCCTCTACCTATCAAATTATATAACTAAGAATTTATTGCTAAATTATTTTTTAACAAAACGAGTAAACATTAGTTTTTTTGCATCATCCATTGAAATGATGTAAACACCTGCTGGAAGCTCTGAAACATCTACTGTCTTTTCGTCGCTATCCATACGAACTATTTTTACCAAAGCCCCTATACTATTGAAAATTTTAGCATCTCCAAATACGGACCCATTATTAAACTTGATAGTAATAGAATTAAAGGTTGGGTTAGGATAAACAGAAATAGTTGCAGGAATTTCAGTTTTATTATCAATGCCTTTGTTTGTTGATAATTTACTTGGAGCAGCTAATCCTGTAGTGAATGTTAACCTAATATTAGGACGATAGCTTGTAACTGTTCCATTACCTGTTGGCGCAGAATTATCAGCCCTAATGTACATGTGCTTGCTTGTTGCTGAAGTGTAACGACAAGCTGGACCTGTACTTGAACCAGCACCTGTTCCACCGTAATTAGTTTCAACAAGTACCATTAGGTTGTTTGTTCCTCCAGTGAAACTAAAAGGTGTTGTTAAGGTGAAGGTTTTCCAAGTACTTGCAGCAGTACCGGCCATAGTTCCACTATAAACTAATGTTGCACCTGAGATTAAAGTTGCCCATGTTGTAGCTGTAATGGTGGATGCAGTTGTATGTTTAATGTAGATTTTTACTGGAACATTGTATGTAGTAGTTACTGTAGGATACCATTCTACTACACTTATTGAACCAGTAGTACCCACCTCAGTAGCAGTGTATATTGATGCGCTCCTCTCGTATCCATAGTAGCAGTTAATTGGGTAGCCTTGAGTTGAGGTTCCTGTACCAATAATAACACTTCCACCACCTATTAGGGTTGTAAAAGTCATATTGCTGCCATAGGTTGTTCCTGCTGAGTTAACTGCTTTAACCCTGAAGTTATAAGTTGTATTGGCAGTTAAACCAGTTAAAGTACCAGTAATGCTTGTTGCTGTTGCACCTGTTACAGTGTTGGGCGTTCCATTAATAGTGCTACCATAGCTGGTTGTTAAACCATACTCAAAGGTAACGGTAGTGGATGCGTTGTTGGCATTTACTGTGGCATTCAAAGTTGCACCTGTTGCTGAAATACCTGATGCAGCAACCGTTGTAGCAGTTGGCGGTATTGGTGCAGCTGTAGTAGTAAAGGTCATGTTGCTTCCATAGGTTGTACCCACCGAGTTAACGGCCTTAACCCTATAATTATAGGTTGTGCTAGCTGTTAAACCAGTTAAAGCACCAGTAATACTTGTTGCCGTTGCACCTGTTACCGTGCTGGGCGTTCCATTAATAGTACTACCATAGCTGGTTGTTAAACCATACTCAAAAGTAACTGTTGTAGAGGCGTTATTGGCATTAACTGATCCATTCAATGTGGCAGTGGTAGTTGAAACACTAGTTGCAGCAGAAGTAGTTGCTGTTGGTGCTGTTGGAGTTACACTACCTTTTCTTCTGATGAATGTTTCTACTACTGTTCCGTTTAGTTGTTTAACTACCATCTCAATTCTATCGCTATAAGAGCTGAGAACGCAATAATGGTTTCCATTATAAACTTTATCTGTCCATGTTTGTGCCGTAGCTGTATATAAAGGAGCTCCACCACCACCTGTTACTACATAGGTAGTACCATTTGTTCCTGCTGGAACATCAGTTCCTGTGTACACAGAAGCTCTGCCATACATAAGTTTGCTTCGTTGATAGCTATGATCATGACCACTAAAAGTAAATGTTACATTATATTTATCACAAAGTGCTTCAAGAGAAGTATTCCCTGTATAGGTATAGTTACCATTGCTATAAACTGGGTAGTGGAAGAAAAGAACACGGTAGTCTGCATTAGTTGCTGCAGTTGTTTTAAGTGCATTTTCAATAAAGGTAAGTTGTGTTGATGTTGAATAGTCTTCACCTGCACAGACAAAGAAAACATTGCCTTCAGTAAAGTAATAATTAGCAGCACCCCCTCTAACAACAGTTGGAGAAATACCGGTTACTTCACTTGCTGATTCATGATTTCCCCAAGCTACTAAAACTTTATTGTTATTTAATAAGGTGTTAATGTTTGGCTGTGAGGTGAAATGACTAAGCCAAGTAGCTTGGCCATAATCAGAATACAAATCTCCACTATGGATAATCAAACCAAGACCTGATTCCGAATTCAAGTTAGCCATAATAGTGCTATTTGTACTTGGATTTGATCTCGTATCCCCGTATGCGCAAAATTTAAGTAATTGTGCATTTGAGAGATAAGGCGTTATTGAAAGTGCTAGTATAAGTAGCACATTTTTAAACATCACTTTCAAGGGATGTTTAAATAAAAAAGGTAACTTTTTTCTCATAAAAAATTTAGGTTAAGGTTAAACAATATAACTTATTGGTAAAGCTTCATAAGGTTGATATATTTCTTTAAGTATTTAGTTCAATTATTATAGGATTAAGTTTATTCAAAAGGTGCAAGGAATTTATTTGAGAAAATGATTGTAATAGTTT
>JACABB010000038.1:0-40054 GCA_013376985.1 Bacteroidales bacterium | reverse complement strand
AAATAAAATGCTACAAATTTTATAATGTAAATATTATTAATATTTTTATATTATAAATATTATTTATGAACATATATTTAATACAATATAAATTTTATTAGATACAAATATGACACAATCATGAATAACATAGTCACATATGTGATACAAAATCTTAAATATTTATAAATGAAATGGTTTAAAAACTTTGCAAATAATCGGGTAGGTTCTGGTTGTTATTGGAAAGATTAAGTTTCTTTCTGAGCCTTGTTCGTGCAACATTAATACTATGAGGGCTTTGGCCTGTAATAATTGTTATCTCTTTTGTACTTAAATTTAGCTTCATAAAAGCACAAAGTCTCCGTTCGTTTTTAGTTAGAGATGGATGTTTCTCCAGAAGATTTTGATAAAAATCTTTGTTTACCTGATTGAATCGAACTTCAAAGTCCTCCCAAATATTAACCCTTTGAGATTCAACAATAATATTGTTTAGAATGGATTGCAACGTTTTTTTAGTTTCACCGCTACTTCCTTCAATTTCACCCTTTATTCTATCAGCGAGGGCATTCTCAATTTCTTGTTTTTGGGCTAATTGGAGGGAATAAGTAATAAGCTCTTTATCTTTTTCCGAGAGATTTTCCTCTATTTTACTTTTTTCTTCTATAAGATTTTGGCTATACATTTGCTGCCTATACAATGATCTCTTATACTGTTTTACTAAATAGATGAAACCAAAGCTAAAAATTAGAATGCTTAATACAAATATTATAAAAAGTAGTTTTCGCTTCTGTTTTTCAGTGGTAATTTGTAGTTGCTCTTTATATTTATCGAAATTTGATTCAATTTTGTCTATCTCTTGATTTTTTTTTGCATACAAAATAGTATCTCGTATTTGATTATATTTAATTAATTGCTGATAGGCATCATAGGGCATTTTATTATCTATAAAAGCTTCACTAAGGGTTTTATAGCATGATAAAATCCCCTCTTTAAAACCATATTTAATTGCAATATTTAAACTTTGATTGTAGTAGTAGATTGCAGAGTCAAATTTATTTTTTTCGTTAAAATACAACCCAATATCGTAAAGTGATTGAGATTCAGTTTTCTTATAACCTATTAATTTGGAATATTTTAACCCTAACCTGAAATTTTCTATAGCTTGTTCTAATTGTTTCTTTCCTAAAAAATCTGCTCCGATATTAAGGTAGCATGTGCATAAACCACCAAGGTCGTTACTTTTTTTGAAAATCTTGAAGCTTTGTTGGATTAGTTCATAAGCAGCGGAGTCATTTCCCATTGCAGAATAACCCGTTGATAGGTTAATAAGCGCTTCAGCAATGTCATCCTCATTACCAATTTCCTGACAGATAAATAAACTTTTTTTGTAGTACAATATTGCCTTATCATAATCATCTAAATATTTATAATCACTACCCATAATTCTGTAGCATAGCTTTATCCCTTTTTTATTATTTAGTTCCTGATATATTTCAAAACTTTTACTGCAATAATCCAAAGACTGAATATACTCCCCTATTACTTTATAATTATACGCCATCTCAGAGTAAATATCAGCCAGTTTGTTCAAATTATTCGATTTGCCATAAAGCTTAGCGGCTTGTTTGAAAACTAAAAAGGATTTAGTATTATTTCCAATATGGCTTAAAAACAATGCTTCCTTATATAGTACATTTCCAATTATCTCAGGATTAGCTGTTTCAATTGCCATTGATTTAGCATCATCAAGAATAGCAAACGCTTTATCTTGATTCTGGGCATAAACATCATTATTCCATGAAAGAAGACTGTCAATATGTTTACTAATAGCGTCGTGGGTTCGTTTTCCCTTTGCAAAGTGTTGATTGTAAACTAGAAGTGTAATGATGGTACAAATAGTTATTGTAAGAACAATAACTATTTTCTTTTTTTTGAAGAATTGAATCAATTTACTAATCATGCAATTTGTATATCCTTTACCTGTAATCCAATATGCTCCTTAAGGTCGCTAATATATACAAAAGAAAATATCAAAAGTTACAAGCACTAAAAAATTTAAAAAATAAGTCAATTTAAAAGGTTTTTTCTATTTTTATATAAAAAATCATTCATTGAATATTATATGAATATATTGTCCTGTTATATGACTTTTGTTGCAAATAATTAAATATCCTAAAGTTAGGTTTTATAAAACGCATTATAAATTATGTATCAATATTTCTTGTTGATGAGATAATGATTTAGAAGAAAATCATTTTAGATAGATATTAGTATTGGAATCAATAATTTTGTGGAATATATCAATTTAAAACACTTTTAATCATTTAGTTTTCAAGTTTAAATAAATTTTTTTATTCCATCAAGTGTTTCAAAATTATACCTTTGCAGCATCTATCGTATTAATATGATTATAAACAATATTTTTGAAAGAATGAGGGATAAAGGTTACTTTAGGTATTTCCTATATGCTTTAGCTGTTCTTGTTATCATCTTTTTTTTGGTTCGGAATAGTATAGTTCAAATCATTTTCCAAAACCGATGCTCAAGCATTAAAAATCGATATGGACTTGCCATTAATGCCGAAAAGATTGGCTTTTCAGGCTTCCAGAATATCTATGTTGAAAACCTCTCAGGCAAAGTTGAAAACAGGGATACTCTTTTTAGAATCAATAGGGCAGAGGTAAAATTAAATTTTACCGATCTAGTTTTTCTAAAGATTAATCCGCTGGAGATATGGGTTAGTAATCCTAAAATTAACCTAGTAGGCGAAAAGACTAATTCAAACTACAATTTCTTAGTTGGTAATCATATTGATAGTTTGCAAATTCAACATTCCTCGGTTGATGAAAGTAATAGCCATAGCAATAGACAATATACAATTTACCGTTTTGTTAAGGCAATATTTGGTTTAACTACGGCAAAGTATCATGTTAACAATTTCTTACTCAGCTATTCGGATTCATCTTATGCCACGCATATTTCTGTTCCTGAGTTTGAATCGAATGCTAAGGGTTTCAATACACAGATTGAGGTTTATGAAAATGGCGAAAAATACTTTATTAATTTAAATGGATTGGCAGATAAGGAAAAATCGGACATCACTCTTAAAGCAATTATGGTTGGGGAGAAGAAACCACTGCCATTGCTTAACCGTAAACTTGGTCTTAATATTTCGTTCGATACTTTGAGTTTAAGAATTACAGCAAAAGAGTTAAGTCGGGATAATACTCATCTTCAGATAAATTCATCGGTTAAATCGCTAGATCTATATAGTCAGCGTCTTTCAGATCAAACTGTTAAGGTTAAACATGGTGGATGTTATATTGATATTGCGATTAACTCAGAGTACTACCTTATCGATAGCACTTCAACTATTGACTTAAATGGACTAAAGGCTAAACTATATCTGGAGTATATCCCAAACGATGAACGATTCTTTGCACTTAAAATAAATACAGGTGTGTTTCAATCGCAGCAGCTATTTGATGCCTTACCCGATGGGTTGTTCACCAACCTTAAAGGGATTAAAACAAATGGAACCATTGATTATTCTCTAGATTTTAAGGTAAGACTCGATAACCCCGACAGCGTGTATTTAAATCCTAAGTTGATTACCAGAAACTTTGGGCTATTACAATATGGTTCTAGAAATTTTAGCGCATTAAACGACACCTTTAGCCATGATGTATATGATGAAGGGCAGTATATTAGAACCATTCGAATTGATCTGAGCAATAAAAATTTCAAACGTTTAAACGAGATCTCCCCTTTTATTATTGATGCTGTTGTTACTTCGGAGGATGGTGGATTCTTTACCAATCAAGGGTTTGATCTAGATGCGTTTAAATATGCTATTTCTGAGAATATTAAGCAGAAAAGATATGCCCGAGGCGGAAGTACAATAACCATGCAGTTGGTTAAAAATCTTTATTTAAGTAAAAACAAGAACCTTTTTCGTAAAGCAGAAGAGTATTTAATAGTTTGGTTAATCGAGAACCAAGCAATAGTTTCGAAGGAACGATTACTTGAGATCTATTTAAATATCATAGAATGGGGGCCTAATGTATATGGTGTTTCGGAAGCATGTCAATACTATTTTAGTAAAAGCCCCAAGGATGTTACACTTGACGAGGCTTTGTATTTGGCAAGCATCGTTCCTCGCCCTAAAAAATTCAAATACTTATTTGAAAAGGATGGAAATCTAAAATCGTTTATGGAGGATGATTTCAAATTCGTTAGCAATAAAATGCTATCACGAGGGATGATTTCCGAAGATCAATTTAACAATTTAACCTATAATATTAAGCTAAATGGGCAAGCAAAAAATATGCTAATTGATACAACTAACACAATATCGGATTCTATAAGTATTGATGAAGTCAGTATTGAGAGGGATACTGCTTTACTTTTACCTTAAATTATTGTATCTTGTTTTCGTTATTTTTTGCTTAAGCGATCATAACCAAACACAACTCAATAAACTGACTGATTATGACAACTCAATCATCAAAAAATGTAGGAACAGTCGCCGAAAGTATTCAATGGTTTGGACAATCTTCAGTTAAAATGCAGCATCTTGGTAAGACAATTTATATCGATCCATTCAACTTAAAGGTATCCGATAAAGCGGATGTTATATTTATAACCCATCCTCATTTCGATCACTTTTCGGTTGAAGACATTAAGAAAATAGCCACAAACGAAACGGTTGTTTTCTGTCCTGTGGAGCTTAAGGAAAAGATAATGATACTAGGTATATCAAAAATTCATCCTGTAACCCCTGGATTTAAATCCGAGTGGGAGGGAATATCAGTTCAGGCAGTCCCAGCGTATAATGTAATTAAATCCGATAAGCACCCGAGGCGTAGCAATTGGGTTGGTTACGTTTTAACCATTAATGGCGTTAGGATTTATCATACGGGCGATACTGAACGAATCCCCGAAATGCAGCACATCCCTTGCGATATTATCCTTTTGCCTTTAGGGCAAACCTATACAATGAATACCGTTGATGATGCTGTAAAAGCAGTTCTTGACACAAAAGCATCAATCGCAATTCCTATTCATTTTGGAATGTATGAAGGAAAAGTTGAAGATGCTGAGAATTTTGCAAAAATGCTTGAGGGGAATATTAGGGTTATTATTCCAAAGCAATCAGCAAACTAGTAAGGAGAAACATTAATCCTTATATTTAGGATGCTTTAATATTGTGGAATACGTTTGTTACATCCTCATCCTCTTCAATCTTCTCAATTAGTTTTTCAACCTCTTCGAGTTGTTCTGGTGATAGAGATTTTGTATCATTGGGTATCCTCTCGAAGTTGAAACTAAGAATATTCATTTTCCTATCTTCTAAAAATCGTTGGATAGGTCCAAAATTGGTGAACTCGGCAAAAATCATAATATTTTCATCCTCAGCAAAAATCTCCTCAACACCAAAATCAATTAGTTCGAGTTCAAGTTCTTCGAGGTTAATACCCTCTTTCATTTCCACTTTAAACGAACATTTACGCTCGAAAAGAAAATCAAGCATTCCAGTGGTTCCAAGTGAACCACCAAATTTATTGAAGTAACTTCGAACATTTGCAACTGTTCTTGTTGGGTTATCGGTAGCTGTTTCAACAAGCACGGCAATACCATGAGGTGCATAACCCTCATAAACTACCTCTTTATAATCCTTTTGATCCTTTTCTGTTGCCTTTTTAATTGCCCTTTCAACATTATCCTTGGGCATGTTCTCCGATTTTGCAGTCTGAATCAGAAGTCTCAATCTTGGATTACCTTCGGGATCGGGTCCGCTAGCTTTAACAGCAATAGTAATTTCTCTGCCAATTCTGGTGAATACGCGAGCCATGTTGCCCCAACGTTTCATCTTTCTAGCTTTTCTGTATTCAAACGCACGTCCCATATCAAAATCTTTAAAATGGTTAAATGATGTGCAAAGATAAAAAAGTATAGTAATGGATATTCATTCCCTTAATCAATATTTACTATTTTTATTTATCAAAATATATCTATTTTAGTTGCTTTAATTTTCAAACCAATTTCAATCGTATTGAAAAATAAGATTTTGTATGAAAAGTAGAAGTGGAATTTCACAACGAGAGATAGATCAAATCATTAACGATTCTATTGTTTGCCATGTATCAATGATTGATACAGATGGCCTTCCTTATGTACTTCCTTTAAACTTTGGGTATAAAAATGGTCGACTGTTTATTCACTGTGCGCCCGAAGGTAAAAAGATAGAGATTTGGAAAAGTAATCCAAGAATTTGTGTTGCTTTTAGTACAGGCTATGAGATGAGAATCCAAAATGAAACTGTTGCTTGTTCGTATTCTATGAAATATCGGAGTGCATTGGTTCATGGTGAATTATTGCCAATTGATGGCTATGATAGTAAAATTGAAATCCTTGAGATTATAATGGAAAAGTATTCAGGGAAAACTAATTTTACCTATAGCAAGCCATCTGTGGATAACGTTAAAGTTTTCGAAATCAAAATACATAGAGTTGAGGGTAGAGTTTATGGTTATTAGCTAGTTTAACTTTTTCAAAAAGTTGACGAAGATCATTGAAAAAAAAGTATGATAGCTGAAAACGATATTTAAAATAACCTATATTTATTAAGCTAAATTATTGAGTACAAAATGAAAAGTAAATATTATGGCTAGCATCCGTGATTTTAAAAAAGATGTAAAATACTTGGTTAACCACTTTATTGATGAATGCTATACGCAGTTAAGTTTTTCGGTTGTTTTAGATCAGGAAAATACTTTGGATATTATTTCGGATGCATTAAAGTTGCGTGATGAAATTGTCAGTAAATTGAATTCCAGTTTTTTAAATGTAGATAAAACTAAAGATAAAGCTTACTATAATGCTATAGCTGAAGATTTTTATCATCGTATTATTGAGTTAACGGAACGGTTACATTCTCTTGAAGATTAATAGTATGGATTCATTCTTAGATTTGGCGCGTAAGCGATTTAGTTGCAGATCTTTTTTGGATAAAGATGTCCCAAAGGAGATAATCGAGAAAATTTTTGAAGCCGCTCGAATAGCTCCTTCGGCTGTTAATGGTCAGCCTTGGTTATTTGTTGTGATCTCCGATGAATCTTTAAAGAAAATGATTGCTTCATGCTATTCTCGTACTTGGCTAGAATCCGCTCCAGCTATTATTGTTGCATGTGGCGATCATAATCGTTCCTGGCGACGTGCAGATGGGAAAGATCATTGTGATATTGATATGGCAATTGCAATCGATCATTTGATGTTGGCTGCAACCGATAATGGTCTCGCAACCTGCTGGGTATGTAAGTTTGACGTGATGAAATGCTCTTCTATCCTAGAGTTACCTGCTCATATAACACCTATAGCATTAATACCATTGGGCTATCCTAAAGATATGATTAATCCTGAAAAACATTTAGAGAAAAGAAAATTGCTATGCGATATAGTTTTTTGGGAAAAAATTAAATTCTAAACCCCTGTTTTAAACTTTTTAACCTCTTTTGAAAATTTTTTGGCATTGCCTCCGGTTATTTGATCCAGAGCAGCCCAGAATTTAGATCCATGATTTTTGTGTATTGTATGGCATAGCTCGTGTATTATAATATAATCGATGAGTTCATCTGGGAGTTTCATTAAAAAAATACTTAAATTGATATTATTCTTTGATGAGCAGCTACCCCATCTACTTGTGGTTCTTTTTATACTTATCCTATTAAATCGGAATCCATATTTTTGGGCATTAAATTCAACTCTTTGAGGAAGTATTTCCTTTGCTTCGATGCGATAAGCATTTTCAATTCCTTTTTTTGCAGCTAACTGAACTTGTTGGTTTGAGATATCAAATTGTTCAGGGTAGAATACATTAATATATTGAGAATCTATTTTTACCACAATTTTAGTACTGCTAACCGGAAAGTAAATTAACGTATGGGTTCTTGTCTTATAAACTCCCGACTGAATAATCAAATCCACTCTATTATTAAAGTATTGAACTTTCTCAATTATCCACTCAGATTTCGATAGCACAAAAGATTCCGCACTTCTGAATGAAAGTGTACCTGGGATTGTTACTCTTACACCCTTAGAGTTATTTATTGAAATAGATAACCTACGTGCTCTAGAATTTCTTTTGTAGGTAATATCCCCAATTTTCGGGTAGTTTATAATTTTCTTAGATGTAGTTAGCAATGTTATTTTTTTAATATCCAGAGATTTGAGAGTTTTTCTTTAAATTTTTTCATTTCTTTTTCTGCTTCATTTCGGGTTGAATAGGTGCCTATTGTCACTGCATTCATACCAGAAGGTTGAATAACAATCGTTGGTTTATAGCCTGATTTCTTTAGCTCATTTAAATACTTTTCTGCAAGTTTATGGCTCTTAAAACTTCCTGCTACAATATGATACTTACCTCCAGTAATTGCATTGTTCTGGCTATTTTTGATCACTGTATTTTTAATGGCTTCTTCTTGTGCTTCTTCTTTTTTTATTTGCTCTTTTGTTTTTACCTGTTTTACTTGCTTATCGGATTCAATTTTGTTAAAAACTTTATCTATATCATCTTTAGGTTTTTCAATTTTTTCTTTAGCATCTATTTTAGTAATATCTTTTTCAGGTGCTTTGATTGTTGATAAGTTATCATTTACTGGCTCTACATCTGGGGCTAGATAGTAGTTTTTTATTAAAAAAAACATCAAAATTATTACGGCAATTGCAATGCCTGTATAAATAAATCTTTTTAATCCCATTCTCTTCTTTTTTTCAATAATTGGTTCATTTGTTGAGATTGTCTTTTCGGTTTCAACCTTTTTATCTTTTACTTCATTAATCTCAATTATCTTTTCTGTTAGTTTTGTTTCCTCTTCAATTAATGGCTTAGTGGATGGCGTTATTTCTTTTTCTAATTCTATTTTAGTCTCAACAGTGGCCTCTCTGGTTATTTCTGGTATAGGTATTGGTTCAATATCATCAGCTATTTTTGATGATTTAGTAGTTTTTTTTGAAACGGTTAATTTTTCAACCTTTGCTTTGGATACTGTTGTCTTAGGAGATTTTATTTCTGATACTTCATTATCAGCAATTGGGCTATCTTTTTCTAAACCAACTTCTTTTTTATTATCAAAAGTTTCCATTGGTTCAACGTTCTCATTCTGTTTTTCTTTCTTAGAAACTAGTTTTTCGGAGGTTGAAACTTCTGATTGAACTTTTATATCACTAGTAAGCGATAGAGTAAATGATAGGCCTCCTCTTTGATCGCGTTTAAGTAACCCAAGTCCTTCAATTGGGAACACTCCTTTTTCAAGTAACTCGTTTTTTATTGTTTCAACAAAATCACGAACATCTTTTGTCGCCTCATCTTTGCTTATCCCTCTGCTTTTTGCCACGAATACTTCAAGCATTCCATCGTTATATCTAAGAAAAGGGCTAAATGAAACATTATTGGGATTAAATCCCTTTTCGCCATTATCTTTCACTAGAAAAGCTCCAAATTCTGGAAGAATTATTCTGGTGTTTTGACGAATTAATTCGGCTAACTCCTTGCTATTCATATCGAAGTAGTTTATCCTATTTTATCCAAAAATACAAACATTTTTTGATGGGAGCAATTTTGTTTTCAGCTGATTATCAATAGACTTTGTATATGCTGTCTTGAAATAGCATATAAACGAATCAATTTATCATATCTAAGCACTCTTATGTGGCGAAGAAATTAAGAGTTATATGCTTTATATGAATTTTCTATATTTAGGAAAAAACTAAGTCATTCCAATAGGAAATAGAAGTAATTTAATAATTTCGCAACATTTTTAAACTAATAGTTTAATGATTGTTTTATTAAATTTAACAATATTGAATTTTATAAGTTGTTTGTTTGGAATAATTTAAATGCTTTTAATGATTCATTTTTTGATTATTAATCAATTTAATATGTTGAGTATGAAAATTAGGTTTACCTTTTTATTTTGTGTTTTTTTATTTTCCTGCCTTTTTGTTTTTCCACAAGAATATGAAAAAAATTTAAAAATTGATATTTCATCTGATATTGTTAGCCGTTATGTATGGCGTGGTACTAATCTCTCAGAATCCCCTGCCTTTCAACCAAACTTGGCATTAAGCTATAGGGGTTTATTATTTGGATCATGGGGTTCATACTCATTTGCAAGGGAGAATCTTCAAGAGGTAGATCTTTTTTTAACTTATACGATAAAGAATTTATCATTTACCATTAATGATTATTTCAACCCTTTTGATACACTTGGAGTTACTGGCGATTACTTTCATCTAAAGAACAAAACAACTCGCCATATTATTGAAGGGTTAGTTACCTTGAATTGTTCAAAATCCTTTCCTTTATCATTAATTGCTGGTGTTATGCTCTATGGTAACGACAAAGGATTTAATGGTAAAAATCGATATTCAACTTATTTTGAATTAAAATATACTTCAATTGTTCATAATATAGAAATTACTCCGTTTCTAGGTTTAACACCTAACAAGGGTTACTATGGTAAGAATTTTAATATTGTTAACATAGGCGTTAAGGCAGTTAAGAGTGTTGAGATTACTGATAAATTTAAACTACCTCTTACTGCTAATTTTATTGTTAATCCCGAAAAGGAAATGGTTTATCTAGTGTTTGGAATGTCATTCTAGCAAGCTGTAATATGAAATGGAATAGTCTTAAAACTAAAATGCTAGTAAGCATTCTTGGATTTACCCTTTTGGTTTATGCCATAACAATCTTTGTAATTACGCTATCGAATAGAAAAACAGCTATCAAATATGCGACTGAGATTAGCATCAGTAAATCGTTAGAGACATCAACTAAGGTGAGGTTATATCTTGAAAAACCTATTGAATCTGTTAGGAATTTGGCGAATAGTTTCAATTCATTGAGGAAGGCAGGTAATATAAATAGAGAATATTACTCCAATATATTAAAGGAAACTCTTGAAAAAAATGAAATTTTCCTTGCCGTATGGTCAATGTGGGAGACCAATGCTTTAGATGGGAACGATGAAAAATTTAAAACCATTTATCCGTATGATGAAGAAGGGCATTACAATGTTTCCTATTACAAAGAGAAGGGAAAAATATTGATTGAGCGGGGGAAGATAGCGATGTTTAATGAGGATTATTATACTATTGCTAGTAAAACTCAGAAAGAAGTAATTAATGAGCCATATTATTATTCATACACTGGCGATGAAAAAAATATGTTTTTCGAAACTAGTATTGTTTTTCCAATAGTTGATAATGGCAAGACTCTCGGTGTAATAGGTATTGATATAGATCTAAAGGAATTATCTAAGATTATTGGAAATATTAGGTTATTTAAGACAGGTTTTGGTTCACTAGTTTCCAATGATGGTGTTATTGCAGCCTATTCCAATCAAGCAGCAATTGGCAAGAAATTTTCCGATAATTTTGATTTTACAAATAATAATATTCTCACAACAATAAAAAATGGTGAGTTAAAAACTCTTTCGGTTACCTCAAAACAATTTAATAAAGGAATATTTCTTTGTTTTACTCCAATTCAAGTTGGATTTTCTATTACTCCATGGTCATTATGTGTTATTGTTCCAATTGAGGAAACGCTGAGTGATGTAAATACCCTTTTGGTAAAAACTTTACTTGCTGGGCTAATAGGAATAATAATTATTACAATATTCATATATTTTTTGGCAGATAATTTTATTAAGCCAATATATAAAGCGGTTGAATTTTCAAAGCAGATAGCTAAGGGAAACCTTACATCATTGGTTGAAGTGAATCGAAAAGATGAGCTAGGTTTCTTGCAGAAATCATTGAATACTATGCAAAGTAAACTAATTGAAATGGTTCATGAACTCCAAGTGGCAAGTAATAATATTTTTAGAGCAAGTTATCAGATTAACTCAACGGCCCAACAACTTTCATCTGGGGCAATGGAATTAGCATCATCTACAGAAGAGGTTTCTTCAACCATGGAACAGATAGTGTCTAATATTGAACAGAATTCTGTGAATTCTGTTCAAACCGATAAAATTGCACTTAGTGTTGCCAAAGATGCAGAAAAAGTTAAGAATGCCTCTCAGGAAAGCGTAGTCTCCATTAAAAATATTGCTAGTAAGATCAAGATCATTAATGATATAGCTTTTCAAACTAATATTCTTGCCTTAAATGCAGCTGTAGAAGCAGCACGAGCAGGGGAGCATGGTAGAGGATTTGCAGTAGTGGCTGCAGAAGTACGCAAACTTGCAGAGAGAAGCAAACTTGCTGCTGATGAAATAAATAACCTATCAATTAACAGCGTTAAAATAACCGAAGAAGCCACAGAACTATTGAATACTATTATTCCCCAAATTGAGATAACATCCCATTTAATACAAGAGATATCTGATGCCAGCAAGGAACAGACTATTGGCGCAGAACAAATAAACAATGCAATCCAACAGCTGGATAGAATAACTCAGCAAAATGTTACTTCATCGGAAGAGATGACTTCAAGTTCTGAAATAATGACAGAGCAAGCAAAACAACTTATGACTTTAGTTGCATACTTTAAAACAAAAGTGGATTGATGAATTATACCAATAAAAAGAAACTACAAGGTGTTTCATAATTATTTCTATGACCTATTGATTTAGCCAATGAAAATCATTTTTATTGAGCGCAAACACTTTTAATGCATTCAAATATGGAATCCATTGAATAGGGCTTAATAAGTAGTTGATTAAAACCAACATTCTGAAAATCAGCAAAAAAATTATCAGGATTATGGGCAGTAAGGGCTATTATTGGGGTGAATTTTTTAGGAGAGGGTAAAGATTCTCTTATATATCTGGTTGTTTCGATCCCATTCATAACGGGCATTTCAATATCCATAATGATAACATCAATATCTTCATTTACTAATATATCAATTGCCTCTTTACCATTTTGAGCTTCAAAATAACATTTACAAAATTTTTTAACGATTTCTTTTAACAATAATCTATTGATATAGATATCGTCCACAATTAAAATTCTATAATCCATATTCTATATTTTGATATTAGGAATCATAAAACTATCCTAATCGACTTAGAGTATGGATAATCTTAGGACTCAAAACTGAAACAACATTTCTTTCTATATCAATAATTTTATCATGTTTAAACTCTGATAAAGTTCTAATAATACTCTCTTTAGTTGTACCTGCTAGTTCAGCAAGTTCCTGTCGAGTTAATGGAAAAGTAAATGTAGCATTTTTATAGATATCCTCCGAAAAATAAATAATTATATCAGCAACTCTTCCTGGAAGTTGTTTGTATAGTAAACTAGATAATTTATCAGTCATATCAATGTTGTTTCGGCTTATTTGTGAAATTAGTTCAAGTCCAATTGCGCCATTCTTAACAATGATATCCTTAAAAAAGGTTGTATCTATAAAAGAAACAACCGTTGGTTCAATTGCAGTTACCGAGAAATTATAAGTATCGCTTCCAAAAGCAGAGCTGATTCCAACGAAATTATTGGATCCTATAATATTTAAAATCAAACTTTTTCCTTTCCTTAATTCTTTGGATATTTTGATCAATCCTTGATTAATGTAAATTATATGCGATGACCGGGCACTCTGCTTTATAATTGTATCCCGTTTTGAATATTCAACTAAGTTTGTATTCAAATTGAGAGTGTCCTTTTCAGAGTTTTTTAATAAGGAATTTAATGGGGCAAAACTAAAGTTTTCGTTTGTACTTATAATTGGAGTTTCCATTTTCTTAAATGGTTTTTTGTAAATGTAAGAAATAACATGATTCTAATTTAAATTTTATTATAATTTTATGCGATGATCTAAATCATTTTTTAATAAAAGGAATATCATTACAAAGGTTTCTTAAGTAGTTAAAAGGATTATAAATTTGGGGTGAATGTGTGTCATGTTTTTTGAGTTAAGAAATACTATGACTACTTTTATAGAAGTTTGTTTAATTCTATGTAGATTTTAAAATTGAAATAAGATTTTCATTAATTAAAAAAAGTATTTAATGGATAAGAATAGTTTAGCTTCAATACTAATTGTAGATGATTCTACAACGAACCTTGTTTTGTTAGAAGCAATTCTTCAAGAAGAAGGTTATAATACCGATGTTGCTTTAAGTGCAAAGGAAGCTTTTACAATTATTGAACGCAAAAAACCCGATCTTATCCTTTTAGATTTACTTATGCCTCAGGTGAGCGGTTTTGAAATTTTAGAAAAATTAAAATCCAACCTATCCACATCGGAAATACCTGTAGTTGTTGTATCTGCTGTAAGCACTAAAGAAAATATTGAAATGTGTAAGAGGTTGGGTGCTGCTGATTTTTTTGCAAAACCAATTGATATTCCTATATTTCTTTCAAAATTTAAGGAGTATTTACTATAAAATTTGTGTTTACAATTAATTTTATCAAGAGAGTAGAGTATTTTCTATAAACTGCTAACAACCGGTAATTTATTAAATTTACTATTTTTTATTTGGTACATATAATAATGATTAAAAAAAATTCTATATTGTTAAATGATTTAGTTATTAAGGAAATCTCATCAATATTAATGACTATCGATGAGCAGATTATCGATCTTCATAAATGTTCATCGGATGATTTTTTGGGTCTGAATTCTAATTTTAAAATTTTTTATAATCAAGCGAAAGGAATATCTGATAATGCCCATGAAATTTTCAGATCTTTATCTGAAATAAGCAATAGAAATTTGTTTAATGAGCTTCAGTCGCTGTATAAAGATTTGAGTAAAATACAAAGTCAATTTAGCCTTCATCTTAATAAAAGCACCAAAAGTCTTAAGAATGTTCAAACGCTACTCGATCAGTTTTTTATTCCAATCAAAAACCTAAAGCAAAATCTTTCGACATTAAAATTTTTACTTGCGAATTTAACCTTCAGCGATTCCAAATTTTCAACACAGATAGAAAAAAAGTGGATCAATGTTATCAAAGAGAATAATTTGATTATTGATGAATATCATGAAAGATGCATTAATTGTGAAAAACTTATTCTTAGTTTAGAAACAGAAATTATTGTCACTATTAAGGGTTTTGAATCCGTATTGATAAGTAAAGCCATTGATTTAGATTCAATTATAAACAATATTCACTACGCAATAGTTTTTTTTGCCGAAAAGCATGAAGAAGTAAAGCATCAAATTCCTGAATTAACCACAAAAACGGATAAGAATTCAGAATATATTGCTGATATTATTACAAATCTACAATATCAAGACATAATTCGACAAAAGATTGAGCATATACAACAGAGTCATAAAATTATCCTCAAGGAATTTGATCTACTTCAAAAAGAGAGTACTGCTAATGAAATAAATCAATCACAACTTTACCAAAAAATAAAAGATATTTCTGGTTTACAGGCAGCAATACTTGTGAAAGCTAATAAGGAGTATCAGCTTGCAATTGAGAAGATAACAGAAAACTTTCTTGAGATAGGTAATGAGATGTTTAGCATTACTGATATTTGTAAACGATTGAATAATACTACTGATAGCTCCGATGAAATTCACCTAACAAGAATACTTCAAAGGTTATCTAATTCAGAGCAAGTATTTTCATATTTCATTGGGACAAATAAAGATCAGCTATTTCAAATAGGAAACCTTAACTCACTTCTTTCTCAATCAGCAAAAAGTATTAATAGTTTAACTGATTCAAGTAATAGGCTTAGTAAGGTTACGGAAAGTATACTTTCACACTTTTCTCATAAATCAGAAGAGTATGCTGCATTAAAAGATACAATTTTACAGATTAAAGGAGTATTTGATGATATACAACTATTTGAGAATACAATTCAAATGATAATGTCTCAAATTTTAGTAAATGAGAATGAGCTTACAGTGGAAGTAAAACTGTTTATTGAATCCCTTGGGAAGAACCAAACTATAAATAATGCTACCGAAGGCATTAATTCAATACTGAGTCAGCTTCAAATAAAAAGTAACAGAATAAGCCAACTTCTTAACGAGAATATCAAACATAGTAATAGTACAATTTCGGAGATAAAAGAATCAATTAAACAAATTCGGTACTACGATTTATTTGAAAAAACAATTTCAAAAATTATAGTTGAACTCAAGGAAATATATCAAAAATTAATAGGTGTCGATTTTGATAAATCACAAAGGGATGAAACCCTCAATTCTATTAAGCGTTTGTATACTATGGAGACAGAGCATATGATCCACAATAGCGTTATATCTAAGGAAGGTAATGACTTAATTATAGATGATCAGGATATTGAGAATAAAAGCTCAAAAAGAAGTTCTGATGAAGTGGAGCTTTTTTAATTTGCATACGATATGGAAAAAATAAAAAAAATACCCTATGAGGTTACCCCATCCACCGAGGATGGAAAAAAGAAGGCGACCATATTACTGACAGGAGCCTTAACACTTGATGAAATACCAAGTATTAAATATTTAATGATACAGAATTTGGACAAGTACCATTCTTTTGATATTATAATTAAGGATGTTGAAAATATTGATTTAGGAGCATTGCAGCTTCTTTACTCTTTTAAGTGGACCGTTGAGCGAAAGTCAAAAGAAGTTTCATTCAATCTTTCGCTTTCCGATGAACATGTAAACCTTTTGGAACATAATGGGTTTGCTGATTTATTGAATAATAAAAAATAATTATATCACAATATTATGGCCAGAACAATCCTAATAGTTGATGACTCAGAAAGTATTCGCGAGGTTGTCAGTTTTACACTTGAAAACGAAGGTTATAATGTACTAGTAGCAGTTGATGGTAAAGATGCTCTAAAGTACCTTGATGGTAAATCAATTGATCTTATAATAACAGATTTACATATGCCAGAAATGGATGGTATAGAACTTATTAAGGAGGTTAGAAAGATGCCTACATACCAACGTATTCCAATACTATTCCTTACCACGGAATCACAAACATCTCGTAAAATGGAAGCAAAGGATGCTGGAGCTACGGGTTGGATTATTAAACCATTTGTTCCCGCTAAATTAATAGCAGCACTAAACAAGGTAATTAGATAAAATAAGGTATGGATAACTTTAAGAAAAAATTCATAGAGGAAGCCACCGATTTGATTGAAGGATTAGAAAAAAATCTTTTAGCTTTAGAACAAAATCCTGAAGATCCTGGGCTGATTCAACAAGTTTTCCGAGTAATGCATACTCTAAAAGGGAATAGTAGTATGTTTGGTTTCGATCTTATTGATCATTATACGCATGATCTTGAAACAGTATACGATCTCGTTCGAAACAAAAAGTTAAAATTAACGAGAGAAGTATTGGATGTTACTTTATCATCAGTTGATCATCTTAAACTTCTTCTTGATGAGAATAACTATAATGATCCGGATTTTCTAACACTTCATAATGCGCTTGTCTCAAGAGTATCAAAGTTAATCAAAGTAGAAACAGTTTCTGAAAATTCCAATGAATCGGACCAAGGTAAGGTAAGCATTCAAGAAATACAGGAAGAAAAAACATTTTTCATTCGATTTATACCTTCTATTGGAATTTTTAAAAACGGCACAAATCCTCTTTATTTAATTGATGAAATTCATTCACTTGGTAACGCAAAAGTTTTTGTTCACCTAAACAAAATACCTTTGTTAAATGAAATAGATCCCCTATTATGCTATACTTACTGGGAGATTATACTCGTTACAAACCACAATTATGCGGATATTAGTGACATTTTTATTTTTGTAGAAGGGGAATCAACCATTCAAATTCAAAGCATTGCAGAAGATAATTTATTGGATGATGATTATTTTGTAAGTGAAATTACACGAATTGCAAAAATTCAAAAAGACATTGGGCTTGCAACTGTTCAAAAAATTGCTGAGGATGCAAAAAAGCGATTTCTCCAAAGCAAAGCGGCAACAATAAAAAGAGATAAAGTTGGATTAAAGGATACATCAATTTCGAGCATTAGAGTTTCTTCAGAAAAATTAGACTCGTTAATGAATTTGGTTTCAGAATTAGTTACAACACAAGCTCGATTATCCTTATTTGCCGAACAAAATAATATTCCAGGCTTAACTGGTATTTCAGAGAATGTACAAAAGCTTTCGCGTCAACTTAGGGATACAGCGTTTAGCATTGTTCTTATTCCTATAGAGAATATGCTTACCCGTTTTCAGCGCTTAGTTCGAGATTTATCAAACGAACTAAAGAAAGATGTAGTATTTGTAACAGAGGGAGCAGATACAGAGCTTGATAAAACTATTATTGAAAGTTTATCGGATCCCTTAATGCACATTATTAGGAATAGTTTGGATCATGGAATTGAGGAAGCACAAGAGCGTATCAAAAGGGGCAAACCAAAACAAGGAAAGATATCGCTCAAAGCATTCTACTCAGGAGCAAATGTTCATATTCTAATTTCAGATGATGGGGCAGGTATTGATACTGATATTATTAGAGAGAAGGCCGTCTCAAAAGGTATTATACCCCCCGATAAGAAATTTACTAAAAAGGAAATACTCGATCTCGTTTTTATACCAGGTTTTTCAACCGCTAAAAAAGTAACAGATGTATCGGGTAGAGGTGTTGGAATGGATGTTGTGAAACGGAAGATTGCCGATATTCGAGGAGAGGTTGAAATTGAGTCTGAATTGGGAGTTGGAACTACTATAACAATTAAGCTACCCCTTACTCTTTCAATTATAGATGGATTACTTATAAAGGTTGAGGAGACACATTATGTAATTCCACTATCTTCCGTTGATAAAATATTTGCAGTTGAGCGGAAAAAAATCTATGAAACATTTAATAATGTTTTAGTTTTAGAAGGGAGACAAGTATCCTTTTTTAACATTCGTAGGGAATTTGGACTACCGGATGGAGTACAAGATATTGAACAGGTAATTGTTATTAATTATGAGGAAAATAGAGTAGGTCTTATTGTAGATACCGTAATTGGCGAATATCAGGCAGTATTGAAGCCTCTTGGCAAGCATTATAAGAAACAAGAGATGGTTTCTGGTGCAACTATTCTAGGAGATGGATCTATTGCGCTAGTTTTGGATACCAATAAAATAATTAAACTATTTTCTAAAATCGAAAACTACTAATAGTAGGATTTAGATAGACATGGAATTAAATAATCGTTAGGAGGAAAAATCATGAATAATGAAAACATTGCAAAAATTAACACTTTTCTTTCGTTCAAACTTGGAGAAGAAGAATTTGCGGCTCATGTTGGAAAAGTTTTGAATATCCTTGAGATGACCAAAATTACAGAAGTTCCAAAAGCTCCAGAATATATGAAGGGCGTAATTAATCTTCGTGGTACAGTTTTACCTGTAATTGATACCCGTATAAAATTTGGAATGACAAAAACCGAATATACAACAAATACCTGTATTATAGTTTTAGACATAGAAATGGATGGAGATTCTATTCATGTTGGGGCTCTTGTTGATTCAGTTCAAGCTGTATTAGAGTTGAATAGTAGTCAGATAATGCCAGCCCCAAGCATTGGAAGTAAGTATAAATCGGAATTTATCGAAGGTGTAGCAAACATTGATGATAAATTCATTATGATTCTTAATATGGATGCGGTTTTTTCAGGTAATGAGTTAGCAAATATTCAAGATAAAACGAAGGAAACAGAGAATTCAGCAACTATCGTTGAAATTGAATAGTACAACGAATCTATTCATTATTTGAAAGTTTTCTTTTTCATCCATTAGAATTAAACAGAAAAATAAAGACAATAAATTAGTTATGTTCAGCACGATTCGTCTAAATAAATTTATGAAAAGATTTTTTTTTTATTTGAGTATTCTACTTCTTTCTTGCTCAAATATTTTTGCCAGTACAGTTGATTCAGTTAAAATTGAAAAAATAAAGATTGATTTTAGTGGCTTTTTTCGAGGTGATTACTGGTATGATTCTCGTCAAGTAGTTGATGCCGTTGATGGTATATTATTGCTATACCCCAAAAAACCAGAGTTGGATGCAAATGGGGCAGATATTCAGGCTGCTCCAAATATAAATGCTCTTGCAATGGCTTCCAGAATTAGGACCAATATAACAATGCCAAGCCTTTTTAAAGCAAAATCTATAATCATCCTCGAGGGCGATTTTACGGGAATTAATAATATATCAGGAACTAATTCATTAGTTAGCATAAGGCTTCGTCATGCATATACCAAGTTGCAATGGGAAAAAAGTTCATTGCTTTTTGGATTAACATGGCATCCGATGTTTGTTACAGATGTTTTTCCCTCTGTTATCAGTTTAAATACGGGAGCCCCTTTTCAGAGCTTTAACCGTAGCCCTCAGCTAACTTTTAAGCAAAAACTTACTGAAGGATTATCGCTTTCATTATCTTTAGTATATCAGAGCGACAGTAGGAGTTTAGGACCAAATGATGCATCAACCACGTATCTAAGAAATGGACTAAAACCGAATTTAAATGCCAATTTACAATTAACTAGTGGCTCTTTTACCATTGGAGGTTCTTTTGACTACAAAACCTTGCGGCCAAGGCTTTTTACAACCTCAATAAAGACACCAACTCTAAAGTATGTAACTAATGAGCGAATAAACTCATACTCAAGCATGCTTTATATAAAATATCAAACTACAAAATTAGCAGTAAGAGTAAAAGGAATATTAGGGCAAAATCTCTATGAACACCTTTTACTTGGAGGTTATGCCATTAGTAGTCTTGATAGTTTAACGGGTAAAGAAACCTATACTCCAACAAATCATCTATTTATGTTCGGAAATATTACTTACGGTGAAAAATACCAGTTAGGTTTATTCTTTGGATATGCCAAAAACCTTGGAACAACAGATAATTTTATAAAGGATAAGTATTATAGTCGCGGAATGGATATTGATTATATGTACCGATTTTCGCCATCGTTTAGCTACATAAAAGATAAATTTCAGATTTCTACCGAGTTTGAATATACTGCTGTAGCATATGGTATTATAGACAATAATAATAAAGGTAAAGTTTCAAACTCCAAAATAACAGGCAATGGCCGATTATTGATTGTAGTTCAATATAATTTTTAGGACGTTTTCATATTTAAGAATAATCCCTTAAATGGTTGATCCATTATTAAATGATATATATAAAGCAGAGTTAACTTTAGACGACTTTAATAGGTTGAGTAGCTTTATTTACCATGAGAGTGGTATCAAGATGCCACCTATTAAAAGGGTAATGCTTCAGAGTCGGCTTCAGAAAAGATTGAAAGAATTAAGAATTAGTTCTTTCAAGGATTATTGCAACTATGTTTTTAGTAATGAGGGTTCGAATAATGAAATAATCCACATGCTTGATGTGGTAAGCACAAATAAAACTGATTTTTTTAGAGAACCAGCTCATTTTGATTTTTTTACATCAACAATTCTTCCGGAATATATAAGTAATGTAAAATTCAATAAGATTATAAAAATATGGAGTGCCGGATGTTCTAGCGGTGAAGAACCTTATACCATAGCAATTGTTATATATGAGTTCTTAGAAAAAAATCCATCTTTTGATTTCTACATTCTAGGGACAGATATATCAACAAATATTCTCCAGAAAGCAGCAAATGCTATTTATAAAGAGGATAGAGTAGCCTGTATACCATATTCTTTAAAACAAAAATACTTGCTTCGTAGTAAGGAACGTACAAATCCAACAGTGAAAATTTCGAACCAGCTAAGAAGTAAGATTCACTTTGAGCGATTAAACTTTATGGACGATTACTATAATTTGAAAGATAAATTTGATGTTGTTTTTTGTAGGAATGTACTAATATACTTTGATCGTGAAACACAGGAGAAAGTTATTAATAAAATATGTCTAAAAATTAACGAAGGTGGATATTTTTTTTTGGGACATTCAGAGTCTATTTTAAATATGAAAGTACCTTTAAAGCAGATTAAACCAACAATATTTCAAAAGATTTAGTTCCATTATTAAATGATAGGTTATTAGGTAGTAAAACAAAATTAAGATTATGACTAATCAACTATCCGACAGTGATTTATTGGCTGAACTTAAGCAGCGATTTGAGGAGAATAAAAAAGCACTCGAAGATTTAAAAAACCTTAACGAAGAGTTAATTCAAGTAAATAAAAAGCTTGAAGAGTCAGAATCGCTAAAAAGTCATTTTGTTTCTAACATAACTAACGAGATTATTAATCCTTTCACATCAATTCTCGGATTATCCAAAGCAATTCTTTCTGTTGATAAAGAGAATTGGAAAAGGGTTTTCTCTATGATTGCCCTTATTCATGAGGAAGCCTTTAGCCTCGATTTTCAGTTTCGTAACATATTCGTTGCTGCAAAGATCGAAGCTGGAGATATTTACCCAGAAATTTTCACAGTAGATATTAATAATCTAGTCGATAGCGTTTTAGAGGCATTTAAGTACGAGGCAAAGAAGAAAAAACTGATTTTTAAAGTTCAACACCACGAACGATTAGATAAAACGAAAAGTTTTGTATTTAAAACCGATCCTGAAAAATTAAAACTTATACTTTCAAATTTAATCCGGAATGCTATTAACTTTAGTTTTGAGGATAATCAAATTGAAATCAAAATTTGGGTATCAGAAAATGATCTGAAAATATATGTGAAGGATTATGGTATTGGAATCTCAAAAGAAAATCATACAATAATTTTTGATCGTTTCAATCGCCTTGATTCTGGAATTAACTCTATAAATAGAGGACATGGATTAGGATTATCTGTTTCTAAGGCTTTAATTGATATGCTTAAAGGGCGAATAGAGGTTGATAGCGAGATAGAGAAAGGAGCATGTTTCACAATTATAATTCCTGAATCTGATGCTCATTCTGAGGGTTTTGCTTCTGATGCAAATGAGACTTTTTTTAGTGATGTTGAAGAGTTTTAGAAATTATTAAATGATTGAGATTCAAAAATATTTTCTTTATCCATCAACATTATTCGCAAGCCATACACCTACAAGTGTTAATACAATATTAGGTTCATGTGTTGCAATTTGTTTGTATGATCCTGTCCTAAAAATAGGAGGTATAAACCATTTTATGCTTCCTTTATGGAATGGTCAAGGTCTTGCCAGTCCCAAGTATGGCAATATCGCTGCAGAAAAATTAGTTGATAAAATGCTTCTTCTTGGCTCACAAAAGAGTAACCTAATCGCTAAAGTATTTGGTGGTGCCGAAGTGATTGAATCGAATATAAAAGTTTTTAATATTGGAACTAGAAATATTGCTATAGCCTATGAGATGTTAGAGAGCCTTAAGATTCCTATTGTAGCTAAGAGTGTTGGCGGTAAACTTGGTCGCAAAATTGAGTTTAATTCTTTTACAGGGGAAGTAAAACAACGCTTCATTGATAAAGATGCGAGTAAAAATAATTTGGTTTAACTACGTATACTTTAAATAGATGTCAAAAAAAATTAGAGTATTAATAGTGGATGACTCAGCAGTTGTGCGGCAGAGTTTATCACAAATTATTTCTAATGATCCCATGCTGGAGGTGCTGGGAACTGCACCAGATCCATTTTATGCTGCAAAAAAAATAGCAGAAGAAGTTCCTGATGTAATAACCTTAGATGTAGAAATGCCTCGGATGGATGGTTTGACCTTTCTGAAAAAGATAATGTCTCAACATCCAATACCTGTTGTAATAATTTCAAGCTTAACTGAGGCCGGAACCAAGACTGGGATAAGAGCATTAGAGTATGGTGCCTTAGAGATTATTACAAAACCGCAGATGAATACCAAGCAGTTTATTGAAGAATCTCAGATTCGGATTTGTGATGCCATAAAAGCAGCAGCAAATTCGAAAATCAAAAGAAGGAAAATTATTGATATTCATGAGGTGCAACCGAAATTATCAGCAGATGTTATTCTATCGCCACTGGTTGGTGCTAATAGTATGTTAAAAACAACTGAAATAGTCATTGCAGTGGGGGCATCAACAGGAGGAACAGAAGCACTGACATTGTTTTTAAAAGCTTTACCTATTAATTGCCCTGGGGTTGTTATAGTGCAGCACATGCCTGAAAAATTTACAAAATCGTTTGCAAATCGGTTGAACGAAATATGTAAAATTACTGTAGAAGAAGCTAAAAATGGAGATGCTGTTTTACCTGGACATGCACTAATTGCTCCAGGCAATTATCACACGCTTTTAAAACGAAGCGGGGCTAGGTATTATGTTGAAGTACAAGAAGGACCTTTGGTAAACCGTCATCGACCTTCTGTTGATGTTCTTTTTAGGAGTACTGCAAAATATGCTGGCGCAAATGCCGTAGGGGTTATTATGACAGGTATGGGCGATGATGGAGCTAGAGGTTTGCTGGAAATGAAAGAAGCGGGTGCCAAAACAATTGCACAGGATGAAAATAGTTGTATTGTATTTGGAATGCCTAAAGAAGCAATTAAATTAGGTGCTGTAGATAAGATTCTACCCCTAGAGGGTATTGCTCCGTTTATTTTAAAACCTAGTTGGTAAGTTGGTTACATATTTTTAAAGAAGGATATCATTTTACGTAGTTTTCTTTTAAACTATACTGGAATAATAGGTTATTATATTGGTCATAAAACATTTCCTCTAGGCTTAAAACAGTTTTTCTTATATTTTTCAATCGCACCTTTTATTCCTTTATGAAACCTTTCATCTAGTTAAATATTAGGTCGATAAGAATACTATTGAATCAAAAACATTTGATTCTTTTAAAAAAAAGAATCACAACGTATCATTAGAATCAAAAATTATCTATTTTTAGTCAAATTTTCGACTATTATGGATCGTAAATACTCAAAATCATTTGTTTTTAGATATACCCTGATTGGGTTTTTTATTGGACTTTTTTTATTATTTATTATTTTTTTAATCGAGGCGATTGTATATAAAATAGCTTTAACCTTTTCAGGTGTTTTAGAACTGCATAGGATAACACCAATATTATACTTTTTTGATCTATTGCCTTTTTTACTTGTAACTGTTTCATACTATGTTGCCCGATACGTTTCAACTGTTCAAACAGAACTCAACGATAACTTAGAAACCGAACTTTCTCGTCAGCGCAAACTCTATCGTTTTGTTGAAAAATTAAGAGGGGGTGATATTGATGCTGATTACGCTCTTGATGAATCTGATATTTTAGGAAAATCCATTGTTAACTTAAGAGATAATCTTAAAATAAGCAAGCAGGAGGAGATTACTAGACGGCAAGAAGATGAGCAGAGAAACTGGGTGGCAGAAGGAATGGCCAAATTCGGTGAAATTCTTCGCTCGGACAATGATAATATGGAGGAATTATCCTATCAAGTTATCAGTAATCTAGTAAAATATGTTGGTGCTAATCAAGGTGGATTTTATCTATTAGAAGATAATGATCCTGGTGATAAGCATTTTCTACAAACAGCATGCTATGCTTATGAACGTAGAAAATTCGCAGATCAAAGAGTAGAGTGGGGAGAAGGCATTGTTGGAACCTGCGTATTAGAGGCGCAAACTATTTTTCTTAAAAAAGTACCAGATACCTATCTGAATATTACGTCAGGCCTTGGTAAGGCAAACCCCAAATGTTTACTTGTAGTTCCTTTAAAGGTTCGTGATGAAATTCATGGGGTAATAGAAATTGCCTCTTTTAATGTTTTTGAAAAATATCAGATTGATTTCGTTGAGAAGGTTGCAGAAAGTATTGCATCAACTATAGCAACTGTAAAAATAAACATTAGAACTTCCAAACTTTTGCGCGAATCACAGAGTCAATCTGAAATTCTTGCTGCTCAGGAAGAGCAAATGAGACAGAATATGGAAGAATTACAAGCTACTCAAGAAGAAGCGTCTCGACAAGCGGAAAAGTTTATAAGTTTTACCAATTCAGTTAACCATACGCTTATTCGAGCTGAGTATGATGTTAATGGAACATTGCTATATGCAAATACTCGCTTTCTTAACAAACTTGAATATAGTAGTAATAGCGAAGTTGAGGGAAAGAATATATATATGTTTATCAATAAGAAAGATAGACTTTGGTTTGATGATCTTTGGAAAAACCTTGCTAAAGGAGGTAAGCATTTTGAAGGAGATTTGAAACATGTTACAAGAAGTGGTAAAGATTTATGGACAATTGCAACATATACATGTGTTCGAAATCAGTTTGGAGGAGTTGAAAAAGTGTTATTTCTTGCTATAGATACTACAGATCAAAAGAAACAAAGTCTAGATTTTGAAGGTCAAATAAATGCACTTAACATTTCTAGTATTAAAAGCGAATTCTCTCCAACGGGTGAATTGCTTGATGCAAATGAGAAGTTTTTAGCAACTACTGGATATAATTTTCATGATGCAAAAACAAAATCAATTTATGATTTTGTAGCAGAAAACGATCGAAAAAACCTTGAAAGAATATGGGATGATCTTACCCATGGAATTTCTTTTGAAGGCCCCTTGAAATTTTTAACGAAAGCAGAGGACGAGCGTTGGCTAAGAGTTACTTTCTCTGTTGTAAAGGATATGTATGAAGAGATTGCCAAGGTTATTTTCATAGCCAATGATATTACCAGGGAGAAGGCGATGGAGAAGGAATCGAAAGAACAAACAGATCGCTTAATGGTTCAAGAAGATTTACTTCGGCAGAATGAGGTTGAACTTAACAGAAAACTTCGCCAAGCTCGTGAGGAAGTTAAAAATCAGTTTAAAGAAATTGAAAAAACTAAAATAAGAAATGAGAAAATACTTGAAGGCTTCTTGGATGCTGTAGTTATAACCGATCAGGATGGAATTGTAAACTTCTTTAATAATGCTGCTGAGCAATTATTTGAAGTTAGTAAGAATTATATTATTGATCAAAACATACGTTTACTTTTCCCTAACGAAATTGATGGGAAAGACGATTTTCTTGATGCGTACCTTGATCCTGAGAAACAGAAAATAGTTGGTCAGCGTAGGGAGATTAATATTACGTCCAAAAGTGGAAAAGAAATTCCAGTTCTAATGCTTCTTTCTGAGACCAAAATTGGCAAAGAGATAACCTATACCGCTTTCATACAAAATATCTCAGTTGATTTATTCTAGAAATTGATTAACTTACAATAAATTAAATATATTATTGTTAAGTTGAAGTGATTATGGATTGAAATATTTAACTAAGCCCAATGAAGAAGTGAATAATATTCCATTTTTCATTCTACACTATCTGCCCTCTACCTGTTGATAACTTAATTGTTTATAATACAATAATCTACATAATCATTTTCTTATTATTGAAATCCCTAAAATCATTTTAACTATTTTTGTAATCTTCAATCGCATTTAAAAAAGTGCATTATTACTAATTATGGAGAATTTTGTTGTATCGGCAAGAAAATACCGTCCATCTAACTTCCATAGCGTAGTTGGGCAGCTATCAATAGCTACTACTTTAAAAAATGCAATTCAACGGAAACACCTTGCACAAGCCTATCTATTTTGCGGTCCAAGAGGTGTTGGAAAAACTACTTGCGCTAGAATTTTCGCCAAAACCATAAACTGCTTAAACCAAAGCCCCCAAATAGAAGCTTGTAATGAGTGCGAAAGTTGTGTTTCATTTAATTCATCACGATCTTTTAATATTCATGAACTTGATGCTGCATCCAATAACTCGGTAGAGGGAATTCGTAAGCTGATAGAACAGGTAAGAATCCCTCCTCAGATTGGTAAATATAGCGTGTACATAATTGACGAGGTACACATGCTGTCACAATCAGCATTCAATGCTTTTCTTAAAACGCTTGAAGAACCACCTGCTCATGCCATCTTTATATTGGCAACAACCGAGAAGCATAAAATACTTCCTACCATTCTTTCACGTTGTCAGATATATGATTTTAATAGGATAAAAGTTGAAGACACTGTTACCTATTTAGAACATATTGCTAAAAATGAAGGAGTTAAATATGAAGTAGAGGCATTAAACATCATTGCTCAAAAAGCCGATGGAGCAATGCGTGATGCATTATCTATATTTGATCAGGTAGTAAGTTTTAGCGATAACAACATTACATACAGCAATGTAATTGAAAACTTGAATGTTCTTGACTATCAATACTACTTTAAGCTGACGGAGAATTTTAATAGTGGCAATTACACCGATTCATTAAGGATTTTTGACGAACTCTTGTCAAAGGGCTTTGATGCTCAGCAATTTGTATCGGGATTAAGCAATCACCTTCGAAACCTGCTGGTTTGCAAGGATAGTCAAACACTCTCTTTGCTTGAGGTTGGAGCCGCAATTGCTGAGAGGTATAAAAATATGGCTGCTATTTGCCCACCAGATTTTTTGATTAGCGCATTAGATCAAGCAAACCAATGCGATGTCACATTCCGGCAAAGCACGAATCAAAGACTTCACGTTGAGCTGATGCTGATTAAACTTTGCGGTCTTAATCAGGAAAAAAAAAAAGATAGTAACCAAGATTTAGACGATGTTCATCTTGAACCGGAGGTAAAGAAAAGTATACCAAGGCAACCAATTAGTTCATCTTTGAATGAAATACCTGCTAAACCTCAGGTAAATAGAGTTGCCCCCAAATCCATATCAATTAAAAATGCTGTAAATGGCACTGTTTCTGCTACTAAGGTAGAGACCTCTGAGATTATTGCCGAACCCATTCCTGATGAATATGGAAATAGCAATATTGTTGATGTTGAGGTTTCTGTTATATCCGAGGAAAACCTTCTTAATGGTTGGCGATTATTTATCAACCAAATAAAAGAAGACAAACCAAATCATAGCAGTATACTTCAATCATATCAACCTCACCTTATTGATGATTATAAAATTGAAATTGTTCTCGAAAGTCAGCTACAGGTTGATTTGTTTTCCGAAATAAAACCTGACCTACTATTATACATTCGTAATCAACTTAAAAATAAACGGATAGAAATAGTTGAAACAATTGAGGAGCAACAAACTCAGAATAGGCTTTACACCTCAGACGACAAGTTCAAATTTATGCTTCAAAAAAATCCAACCTTAGCAAAACTAAAACAGCAACTTAATCTCGATTTCAGCTAATTAAATATTTTTTTGAGCATATTTTAAGTATTTTTGTTTACTTATTAATTAAATACTAATTCATTAAGATATGATATCAAAAAAAGTTGAGGAAACAATTAACAAGCAGATAAATGCAGAACTTTGGTCTGCTTATCTATACTTATCCATGTCAGCATATTATGCTTCGATTGGATTAAGTGGTTTTGCCAACTGGATGCGAGTTCAATGGCAGGAAGAGGTTGCCCATTCACTCAAATTTTTTGATTATTTAATCGAAAGAGGGGGAAACCCTATTCTTGCTCAGATTGCTGATGTTCCAAAGAAATGGGATAATCCATTACAAGCTTTCGAAGAGGTGCAAAAGCATGAACAGCATGTAACTGCATTAATAAATAATTTAATGGATGTTGCCATTGAAGAGAAAGATCATGCTACAAAAAGTATGTTACAGTGGTTTGTTGATGAACAAGTTGAAGAGGAAGCAAATGCACAAGCCATAGTTGATAACTTACGCCTTGTTGGTGGTAAAGGCGATGGTTTACTCCTTTTAGACCGTGAATTAAAACTTCGAGTTTTTGTTGACCCAACAACTTCTGCTAAACCTTAATCACTTAAATTCATGCCATAATGGCGTATAATTCATAGAATATTTTCAGTAATTGTCATGTAATTTCATTTTGGGCGCAATAAAATGCGCCCTTTTTGTTTTTGCATACTATTTGAGAATGAATAACCTTCTGGCAAATCGAAAAAAACGGTTAAATTTGCTGATTCAAAAAAAGTAGTCTAAAAATATCAAAATAATGGGTCTTATAGATGGTATAATTGCTAAACTCTTTGGTACCAAATCCGAACGTGATTTGAAAGAGCTGATGCCAATAGTTAATCGGGTTAAAGAGGCATATCCACGATTTGTTAACATCAGTAACGATGAACTTCGAAGTGAAACTGCGAGATTAAAGAAAAAAATCAAGGAATATATTGCAGCGGAAGAGAGTAGGGTAGTTGAGTTGAAAACTCAGATGGATGCCGAGGGGATTGATTATGACGAGAAGGAAAAGGTTTACTCCGAAGTAGATTCACTTATTAAGCAGATTGATGTTAAGATAGAAGAGATTCTTAATGAAATCCTACCAGAGGCTTTTTCTATAGTAAAGGAAACCGCCCGCCGTTTTAAGGAAAACGAAACAATTGTTGTAACAGCTAATGACTTTGATAGAGATCTTGCTGCTAAAAAAGATTTTGTTACCATCGAGGGCGATAAGGCAATCTACAATCGCTGGATGGCTGGTGGAAACGAGGTTGTTTGGGACATGGTTCATTACGATGTTCAGCTTTTGGGAGGTGTTGTACTGCACCAAGGAAAAATATCGGAGATGGGGACGGGTGAAGGTAAAACCCTTGTTGCAACATTACCCGTATTCTTAAATGCTTTGGCAGGTAAAGGTGTTCATTTGGTAACCGTTAACGATTATTTGGCTCGTCGTGACTCGGAATGGATGGGTCCAATATATGAGTTCAATGGCTTATCGGTTGATTGTATTGATAAGCATCAACCTAACTCGGAGCAACGTCGTAGGGCTTACTTAGCTGATATTACCTTTGGGACTAATAACGAGTATGGTTTCGATTATCTGCGCGATAATATGGCTATTTCGCCAGAAGATCTTGTTCAACGTAAGCATCACTATGCTATTGTTGATGAGGTGGACTCCGTACTTATTGATGATGCTCGTACACCATTAATCATCTCAGGTCCTGTGCCTAAGGGCGATGACCAGATGTTTGATGAGTTTAAACCAAAGGTTGAAAAACTAGTAAACGCACAGCGTAATTATGTAACACAGCTGCTTGCCGATGCTAAAAAATTAATTTCAGAAGATAAAACTGAAGAGGGAGGAAAACTCCTACTTAGGGCTCATAAAGGGATGCCAAAGTATAAGCCTCTTATTAAATTTTTAAGTGAGCAAGGTATGAAAGCTCTTCTACTAAAAACGGAGAACTTTTATATGCAGGACAATAACAAAAACATGCATATTGCTACTGATGATCTTTTCTTTATTATTGATGAAAAATTAAATTCAGTAGAGCTCACCGATAAGGGGATTGATTTAATTACTAGCTCTTCCGAAGATTCAAAGTTCTTTGTTCTCCCTGATTTTGGTAGCGAGGTTGCTGAACTTGAGAAGAGCAATTTAAGTCCTTCGCAAAGATTAGAAGCAAAAGAGACCATACTAAGGGACTATTCAATAAAATCGGAGCGTGTACATACCGTTCACCAGCTGCTGAAAGCCTATGCCATGTTCGAGAAGGATGTTGAGTATGTGGTGATGGATAACAAGGTTAAAATTGTTGATGAGCAAACTGGTCGTATTCTTGAGGGGCGTCGCTATTCCGATGGTTTACATCAGGCTATTGAAGCTAAAGAAAAAGTGAAAGTTGAGGCTGCTACGCAGACCTTTGCAACTATTACACTTCAGAACTATTTCAGGATGTACCATAAGCTAGCTGGTATGACAGGTACTGCTGAGACTGAAGCTGGTGAGTTTTGGACAATCTATAAACTTGATGTGGTTGTAGTACCCACAAATCGACCTGTAGTGCGTAAGGACATGGAAGATTTAGTTTATAAAACCAAGCGTGAAAAATATAACGCTGTTATTGATGAGATTGTAAATTTAACAAACAATAATCGCCCAGTTCTTGTTGGTACAACGTCCGTTGAGATTTCGGAATTATTGAGCCGAATGCTCAAAATAAAGGGTATTAAGCATAATGTTTTGAATGCTAAACTGCATCAACGTGAGGCTGATATTGTTGCTGAAGCAGGTAGACCTAAAACGGTAACCATTGCTACGAATATGGCTGGTCGTGGTACTGATATCAAATTAACACCCGAGGTACGTGCTGCTGGTGGTTTGGCTATTATTGGTACAGAGCGTCACGAATCACGTCGTGTTGACCGCCAGCTTCGAGGTCGTGCTGGTCGTCAGGGAGATCCAGGTACTTCGCAATTCTTTGTATCACTTGAGGATGAATTGATGAGGCTTTTTGGCTCTGATCGTATTGCTAAGATTATGGACAGACTTGGCCTAAAAGAGGGTGAAGTTATTCAGCATTCAATGATATCAAAATCGATTGAACGTGCACAGAAAAAGGTTGAAGAGAACAACTTTGGTACTCGTAAACGTTTGCTCGAATACGATGATGTAATGAACTCACAACGTGAGGTTATCTATACACGTCGTCGTCATGCTCTGTTTGGAGAACGTATTGATGTTGATGTTGCTAACATGATGTATGATGTTTGCCAGGCAATTGTAAATGAGAATCATGGAAACTCTAGTTTTGAAGATTTCAACCTTGATCTTATTAGGAATTTGTCATTAGAATCTCCTATTGACGGGAAAGAATATCTTCAAATAAGTGCAAGTGATTTAACCGATTGTATTTATAAATCGGCACTAGCCTCTTACAAACACAAATCTTCAACTATTGCAAATCAAGCTTATCCTGTTATCAAGGAGGTATATGAGAAACAGTCGGCAATATATGAGAACATTGTAGTGCCAATTTCCGATGGTCAAAAGGTTTATCAAATAATAACAAACCTCAAAAAGTCTTACGAATCAGGGGGAAAAGAGCTTACTCGTTCATTTAGTCAATCTATCAGTTTAATGATTGTTGATGATTACTGGAAAGAGCATTTACGTGAAATGGATGAGCTAAAGCAGAGCGTTCAGAATGCCACTTATGAGCAAAAGGATCCTCTATTAATCTATAAGTTTGAAGCATACGAGCTATTTAAAGTAATGCTTGATAAGATGAATAGGGATGTTGCATCTATACTTGTTAAAGCGTTTATTCCTAACAGAGATCCAAGTCAGGTTCAGGAGGCTCGTCAGCACCGCAAACTCGATATGAGTAAGTATGAGACAAGCCGCACCGATGCTTTGAATGCTGGTTCTAATACTCAGGAAAAGAGACATGAACCTATCCGTGTTGAGAAAAAGGTTGGACGTAATGATCCTTGCCCTTGCGGTAGCGGTAAAAAGTACAAGGCTTGTCATGGTAGGAATGAAGCGTGAGTTTAATTAGTTTAAGTTAAGCATACAATACCAGACCCGTCATTGCGAGCCTCGTTCTTTGAGGCGAAGCAATCTGGTTGATTATAAAGATTGCTTCGCAAAGAACGCTCGCAATGACGTCAAAATATGATTAACATAACACTAGATACTAAGGACGAAAATGTCTACAGAATTATTTCTTCAAAATGAAGCAAAAATAGCGGTTGAGAAGTTATATGGTGTGATTGCTGAAGCTTCGCAGCTGCAAATACAGAAAACACGAAAGGAATTTGAAGGCGACTATACCTTGGTCGCCTTTCCTTTGCTTAAAATATCAAAGAAAAATCCTGAGGCAACTTCTCAGGAAATTGGTCAGTATCTGGTTGATAATTGTAAGCAGATTGTTCGTTTTAATGTAATAAAGGGATTTCTTAACCTTTCGATGTCCAATGAATATTGGGCAGAAATTCTTACCAACATCTCCTTGACCAATGATTATGGCTTTTTGCCATCTGATGCATCGGGGAGGAGCGTGATGGTTGAATTTTCATCGCCTAATACCAATAAACCACTTCACTTGGGTCATATTAGGAATAACCTACTTGGTTTTTCTGTTTCCAGAATCCTCGAAAAGAATGGTAATAAAGTTAAAAGGGTGAACCTTGTTAACGATAGGGGTATTCATATTTGCAAATCGATGCTGGCATGGCAGAAATTTGGGAATGGTGAAACCCCTGAATCAGCGGGTAAGAAAGGAGATCATCTGGTTGGCGATTACTATGTTAGATTCGATAGAGAGTATAAATTGCAGATTGAGGATCTAAAATCTAAAGGATTATCGGAGGATGAGGCCAAAGCAAAAGCTCCTATAATGCTTGAGACTCAGGAGATGCTCCGTAAATGGGAAGCTAAAGATCCTGAAATATATACCTTGTGGGAGAGGATGAATGGTTGGGTTTACAATGGGTTTGAAAAAACCTATAATGCATTAGGAATTACTTTTGATAAGACTTATTATGAATCGCAAACCTATCTTCTAGGGAAAGCAACTGTTTTGGAGGGACTTGATAAAGGTGTTTTCAAACGTAAGGATGATGGATCGATTTGGATTGACCTTACCAATGATGGGCTTGATGAGAAGATTCTAATGCGTTCCGATGGAACATCCGTATATATCACTCAGGATATTGGAACTGCAATCCAACGTTTTGATGAGCATCATTTGGATGAGCATATTTATGTTGTTGGAAACGAGCAGGAATACCATTTTCAGGTTTTGAAACTTATCCTAAAAAAACTTGGCTATAAGTGGAGCGATAATTTATTTCACCTATCCTACGGGATGGTTCAGCTACCCGAGGGCAAGATGAAATCGCGCGAGGGAACAGTTGTTGATGCTGATGATTTGGTTGATGAGATGGTTTCAACTGCTCACGATATGTCGGCTGAGCTAGGAAAACTCGATGGTGTTGATAGCAATGATGCTGCTGCAATTTGCCAAATGGTTGGACTTGGTGCGCTTAAATACTTTATTCTTAAGGTTGATCCTAAAAAGAATATGACTTTTAATCCCCGCGAATCAATTGATTTCAATGGGAACACTGGGCCATTTATTCAGTACACCCATGCTCGAATTTGCTCGGTACTTCGCAAAGCGGAGGAGTTGGGTATTAACTTACCAAAAACAATCTCAATGCAAGGTTTTACTGCACCTAAAGAGATTGAGCTGATTAAGCTGATAAGCGAATTTCCTACCGTTGTTGAGCAGGCAGGGAAGGAGCTAAGCCCATCATTTGTGGCTAACTATGCTTATGAGCTTACCAAGGAGTACAACCAGTTTTACCACGATTTCCCAATCCTAAAGGAGGAGAAGTTGGATGTTCAAGCTCTGAGGTTATCGCTATCCAAAATTGTTGGCGATACTATACGGAAAAGTATGTGGTTGCTGGGGATTGATGTGCCGGAGAAGATGTAGAGAGATAGTTGACAGTCATTAGTTGACTGTTGATAGTTAATTGTTGACAGTGAAAAGTGAAAAGCGATAAGTGGGAAGAGGCACGCCAAATAACCTATTAACCGAATAACCAAGTAATCCAATAACGAATTATCACATTTTGCGATTAAATTTAGGAGACAGTTGAGAGTTGACGGTTGAGAGTTATGAGTTGATAGGAAAAAAATGGAAGCCCTTGGTAAGAGGGCTTTTTTGTTGTGATATAACTTCTTTGAAGGATATAGTGTAATGAGTTCGATATAAGTTTTAACACAGAGGGTTTAAGTTCTGGATTTAACAAAATGGTCGTTTTAATAAGATACAATCTTGCCATAAAGATGTTTATTGACATTGAGAAGCACAGAGAACACGGAGTTTTGTAGATTCTGCATAAATGCAAAATCTACAATGCGTAATACCTAAATTCTCAACTTTTCAATGTAATTTCTTTTTTTGAACTGACGTTAAATTAGAAATATTCTAACTGGTTTTGCTGTTAATAAATGCTTTGAACTATATCTTTCCAATTCTTTTTAGCTCCCAAAAACACTTTGCGGTTGCGGTTATATCTACTGCTGCATTGTGTGCTTCTTCGAATCCTGTTTTGAATAGTTTGTAGTGTAGCTCCGATAGTTTAGGCCATTTATAACCGTATGGACCATTAAGGGCACAAAAATTTGTGGTGCTTTGCATTGTGCATATTTTCTTTTTTGTGGGAATTGAGTTTTGCATTCCAATTCTTAAATATTCTGCACCTACAATTTTTTCGTCAAAGCTCATATTGTGTGCAACAAGAACCTCTGCTTCACTTATTAATGAATGAAAGTATTCTAAAACTTCCTTTAATGACTTTCCATCTTTGAGTGCCCTTTCTGTTGAGATTCCATGGATACGAGAAGCATCTGCTGGAATGGTAAATCCTTCGGGTTTAATTATAAAATCACCATCCGAAATTTTGTTGCCATTTCCGTCATAGTATAGAAAAGCTAGTTGTACAAGTCGTGGCCAATTATTTAAGTCAGTTACAGGTGCTTTCCAATTTTTTGGTAATCCTGTTGTTTCGGTATCAAAGAATAAGTACATAAAATTAAACTTATAAGTCTCAGATTAGGTAAGTTAATGTTGTTGTGTATATCTGTTTATGTTATTCAAAGCTAGACAATATATTAGAAAGGAGCAAATAAACTTGAAAGGCACAATTCATTGAATGGATCCCATTGTGAATGGGTAAGATCTTGCAGAATAGTTGGACGGCTGTACAACCAACCGTCCAACCCAGTAATTTTTGTTTAGTAGTTTACAACCTCCATCGAAAGAGGTGGAATCTCATTCTAACGTGGGAGAGCCTGCTTTTTTATCCAATCTTGAACCAAATTATCAGCTTTTGAAACTGAACTTCCACGAATGGCTAAACCGGGTAGAAGTTCTGCGTCAGGACATAGTTTTTTAATATCTCGTTCGCTGTTACCAATTCCACTCCCTTCGTGCGTGCAAAAGGGAACAATTGTTTTTCCCGAAAAATTATACGATTCTAAGAAGGTGAAAACTGCCATCGTGAAAGTTCCCCACCAATTGGGATAGCCAAGATAAATCACATCATAATCAGCTATATTTTTAATTGAATTGGTTAATTCAGGGCGTGCATTTGTACGTAATTCAATCTTTGCTACCTCAGTAGTTTCGGTGTAATCTGCTGGGTAAGGTTTTATTGTATTGATTTCGAATAAATCTCCTCCAATAAAACCTTTAATTTTTTTGGCGATAACTTCAGTATTTCCAATTGGAAGGTTTACAATATTGCCACCTACATAATTATTGCCTTTACGGGAGTAATATGCAATAAGGTATTTTTTATTTGATTGTTTCATTTGAAATTAACTTTTCTTTTACCTGTTGATTAATTTAGCACTACCTCCAGAATATCTGTCGCCTACAGGTTTAATTTTTGCTGCTGCGGTTTTAATTTCCTGCAATTCTCCATTGGTTAATTCAAACGAGATAGCTCCTAAGTTTTCAGTTAACCGATCTATTTTTGTAGTACCAGGTATTGGAACAATCCAAGGTTTTTGTGCTAGTAACCAAGCGATAGCTACCTGCGCTGGGGTTGCATTTTTGCGTAGTGCAACCTCTTTTAATAAATCAACAAAAACCAAATTGGCTTTCAGATTTTCGGGACTCAAGCGAGGAACTGTACTACGAAAATCCTTACTGTCGAATGTTGTGCTTTCGTTCATTTTTCCGGTTAGGAATCCTTTTCCAAGGGGGCTAAATGGAACAAAGCCAATTCCAAGCTCTTCGAGAGTAGGAAGTATTTCATTTTCAGGTTCACGCCACCATAATGAATATTCGCTTTGAAGCGCAGTAACCGGACATATGGCATGAGCTCTACGAATTACTTTTACACCAGCTTCGGATAAACCAAAATGTTTTACTTTGCCCTCTTTAATCAGATCTTTAACAGTGCCAGCAACATCTTCAATCGGAATATTGGGGTCAACTCGATGCTGATAAAATAGATCAATACTATCGATTTTTAAACGTTTTAAGGAGGCTTCGGCCACTTTTCTGATTCTTTCGGGACGGCTATCAAGTCCTTCGCCGCCTATATTAAATCCAAATTTAGTGGCGATTGTAACCTTCCCCTTGAATGGTTCAAGCGCTTCACCAACAAGCTCCTCGTTGATATATGGCCCATATACTTCAGCAGTATCAAAGAACGTAACTCCAAGTTCAAAAGCTTTGCGAATAAGCTTAATAGATTCCTCTTTATCGGCAATTACACCATAACCGAAACTCATACCCATACAGCCTAAACCGATTTCGGATACTTCAAGTCCGCTATTACCAAGTTTTCTTGTTTTCATTTTATTTATTTTTAATTCATTAAAGATCTAATTTTCTACTACCCATCCACTTTATAATTCCAGGATCACGATGATCGAAAAACTGACTGGTTTTCATATCAAGAGTTGCTATGGAAGCCAAATCTTCAGCGCTTAATTCAAAATCGAAGATGTTGAAATTTTCTTTTATCCTCTCCTTTTTTACCGATTTGGGAATAGCAACAACACCTCTTTGGGTAAGCCAGCGAAGAACAACTTGAGCAATGCTCTTATTGTACTTGGTTGCAATTGATTGCAATAGTTCATTCTTAAAAAGATCGTTTTTACCCTCAGCAAACGGCCCCCACGATTCAATCTGAACTTTATTCTCTACTAAGAATTTTTGATTCTCAACTTGTTGATTAAATGGATGCGTTTCTACTTGATTTACAGCTGGAACAATCTCATTAAAAGTTATTAAATCCATTACCCGATCGGGCTGGAAGTTACTAACACCAATTGCTTTAACCTTTCCGCTTTTGTACAATTCCTGCATGGCACGCCACGAACCATGAACATCGCCATAAGGTTGATGGATAAGATACAAATCCAGATAATCGAGTTGTAATTTGTTTAACGATTTCTCAAAAGCCTTTTTTGTGTTTTCGTAGCCAGTATCCTGCACCCAAAGTTTGGTAGTAATAAACAGTTCGTCTCTTGCTATCCCGCTTTTTTTGATGGCATTACCAACAGCCGTTTCATTCATGTATGAGGCTGCTGTATCGATTAAACGGTATCCTGTTTCAATTGCATTAATAACACTGCTTTCGCATTCTTTTGGATCATTAACTTGAAATACGCCAAATCCTAAAATTGGCATTTCAATTCCGTTGTTTAAAACTACTTTTTGCATATTATAATCTTTTAAATTTTGACTTGTACATTTTTACGATGCAAAGTTGAGCTGAAAAAACCTAATGGTATTTATACAAATTACTGGTTCTTATACCAAGATTACGGATATTGATTTTAGCTGTTGATAATTAGCTGAAAAGCAACTTATCTTTACAATGAATTTAAAACACAAGTTATGGACGAAATATTGAAATTGGACAATATTGCTCAATATAATTCATTAAGGGGAGTAGAAACACTGCATCCATTGGTAAGCGTTGTTGATATGTCGAATGCAAGTCCTACGCAAAGCGCACGAATACATTTTGGCTTTTACTGTGTTTTTCTAAAAGAGATAAAGTGTGGCGATTTAAAGTATGGGTGCAACTATTACGATTATCAAGAGGGAACGCTTGTATTCGTTGCTCCGGGACAAGTTCTTGGTGTAAATAGCAAGGAGTATATCCAACCTAAAGGATGGGCATTACTTTTTCACCCTGATTTGATACGTGGGACTTCGCTTGGACACAATATTAAAAATTATACCTTCTTTTCGTACGAAGCAAATGAAGCCTTGCACCTATCGGAGAAGGAGAGGCAAATTGTACTAGATTGCCTGAATAAGATTGATTATGAATTGAAACAGTCTATCGATAAGCATAGTAAAACGTTAATTGCTAATAATATTGAATTGCTCCTTAACTATTGCATGCGCTTTTACGACCGCCAGTTTATAACCCGTAGCCATGTTAATAATGATATATTGGTAAAATTTGAAAGATTACTGGATGATTACTTTCAATCTGAATTACCTCAAAAACTAGGATTACCCACAGTAAAATATTGTGCTGAGAATATTCACTTATCAGCAAACTATCTGGGTGATTTGATAAAAAAAGAGACTGGGAAATCACCTCAGGAGCATATACAATTGAAGCTGATGAATATTGCCAAAGAGCGAATTTTTGACACAAGTAAATCCGTCAGCGAGATAGCATATGAATTAGGGTTTAAGTATCCACAGCATTTTAGCCGAATGTTTAAAAATGAAACGGGTTATACTCCTAATGAATACAGGTCATTGAATTAATAATAAAACTGTCGATAGTATAACCAACCGTACAACCCAATCATTTTTGTTTTAGTTGCTTACAGCCTTTGACGAACGGGGTAGGTTTAATATTATTTTGAATTGGTGCGGTCTGGAGGTACTGTGTTAAATTCCAAATTATTTAAGAACTTTTTTTAATTTTGCCTTA
>JACABB010000037.1 GCA_013376985.1 Bacteroidales bacterium | reverse complement strand
GAACAATATTGTAAACAGTTGAAAATGTTCTAACTAAGACGCAACGCTAGTGATGCAGCAGCATTAATTTCTTGCAGTTCATTTAAAGTGAGTTCTAATGTCACTGCTCCAAGGTTTTCATCCAAACGCGACAACTTTGTAGTACCCGGAATTGGGACTATCCATGGCTTTTGTGCCAGCAACCATGCAAGTGCAATCTGCGCAGGTGTGGCGCTTTTACGTTGTGCTACCGAAGCAAGCAAATCTACAAACACCTGATTTGCTATACGGTTCTCAGGAGATAAACGGGGAACAGTGTTGCGGAAATCCGTTTTATCGAAAACTGTGTTTTCATTGATTTTCCCAGTAAGAAAACCCTTTCCTAGAGGGCTATACGGTACAAAACCAATTCCCAGTTCTTCGAGGGTTGGCAATATTTCGGCCTCTGGTTCACGCCACCACAGTGAGTATTCGCTTTGAAGTGCTGCTACCGATTGGATAGCATGTGCACGACGAATAGTTTGAACCCCTGCTTCTGAAAGTCCGAAGTGTTTCACCTTACCTTCTTTTATAAGGTCTTTCACAGTACCCGCAACATCTTCGATAGGTATATTTGGATCAACACGGTGCTGGTAGAATAAGTCAATAACATCTATCCTAAGCCGTTTGAGTGATGCTTCTGCTACTTCTCTGATATGCTCTGGGCGGCTGTTGAGCGCTGAAATACCGCTTGCTGTATCGAAACCAAATTTAGTGGCTATCACTACTTCGTCACGGAAAGGAGCTAAAGCTTCGCCAACAAGTTCTTCGTTTGTGAATGGACCATAAACCTCAGCAGTATCGAAAAATGTAATACCCCGTTCAACGGCTTTTTGGAGCAAAGAAATCATTCCCTTTTTGTCCGGAGTTGGACCATATGAGAAACTCATTCCCATGCAACCAAAGCCAAGAGCAGACACTTCTAGTTCGCTTTTTCCTAATTTGCGTTTTTGAATTTTTGTGTCCATAATTTTATGCTTAAAATCCTAAATGCAAAGATCAACTAATTGTAAAATATAACATAACCAAAACCAAACTATAAATTACAAATATCAAACATATATTATTTTGTTTTTTAATAAAAACTTGCACAATATTTAACTAATTGAACAAAAATAACTTACAAATAAGAAGAAGTGTGATTTAATAGAAAAACGATTATGGAGCAAATAAGAACGTTCTTGATTGCAACTTGATGAAAAAAAATAATTGTAAACGACAAAAGCCCCGATTACTCGAGGCTTTCGTACCCGGGGCGGGACTTGAACCCGCACAGCCGCAATGGCCACAGGATTTTAAGTCCTGCGTGTCTACCAGTTCCACCACCCGGGCATTAAATCTTAGAACTTTAAAGTTCAAAGTTCAAAGCTTATGTAAACTTTGAACTTTGCTTTTGGAGCAGAAGACGAGACTCGAACTCGCGACCCTAACCTTGGCAAGGTTATGCTCTACCAACTGAGCTACTTCTGCGTTCATTTTTGGTGATGCAAAAATATAGCATTTATTAACATCTCCAAAAAAAAAATACATTTTTTATATTCAATTAATTAAAACGCTTAAATATAACACGTTGCTTAATCTTTTTAAATGTATTTAGAACTAATTCTCAATTATTAGGGCTTAAAGAACAATATTTCCATGCTTCCGATGTGGGGGTTGCTGGGTTTTATTCCTTGTCATCTCCAATGCTTGAATTATTTTAAACCGAGTTTGTTTAGGGTAAATAACCTCATCGATATAGCCCAATTCAGCAGCTTTATAGGGATTTGCAAGGGTTTCACGATACTCATCAATTTTTCCTAACCGTTCCCCTTCGTTTGAGATTTTATTTCTAAAAATAATATTCACAGCACCTTCTGGGCCCATTACTGCAATTTCGGCTGTTGGGTAAGCAAAATTTACATCAGCACCAATATGCTTACTAGCCATCACACAATAGGCTCCACCATATGCTTTACGAGTAATTATAGTAATTAAGGGAACTGAAGCCTCTGAAAAAGCATAAAGGATTTTTGCCCCATGCTTAATTATTCCGTTTGTTTCCTGTGTTAATCCGGGGAGAAATCCGGGTACATCAACAAAAGTAATTATTGGAATATTGAAGGCATCGCAAAATCTAACAAATCGGGCACCTTTTATCGAAGAATCGATATCAAGAACTCCTGCTAAATGCATTGGTTGATTGGCAACAATCCCAACCGACTGCCCTGCCATACGACCAAAACCTATTACGATATTTTTAGCATAGTGAGGTTGAACCTCCAAGAAGTTTTTATCATCAAGGATGGTTTCTATCAACTCTTTGATATCGTAAGGTTTATTTGGATCTAGTGGAACAAGTGTTTGCAAACTCTCGTCCTGCCTATGAATATCATCGGTAGTGGGGACAAAAGGTGCTTCCTCCATATTGTTGGATGGCAAAAATCCCAATAATTCACGAATTAGCATGGCCGCTTGCTCATCATTTTCGGCAACAAAATGAGCAACACCGCTCCTTGAGTTGTGGGTGATTGCACCCCCAAGTTCCTCTTTGGTGACATCTTCGTGAGTTACCGCTTTTATAACCTCTGGCCCAGTTACAAACATATAACTTGTATCCTTAACCATAATGATAAAATCGGTTAAGGCCGGTGAATAAACTGCTCCTCCGGCGCAAGGGCCCATAATACAGGAGATTTGAGGAACTACTCCTGAACTCTTAACATTGTTGTGGAAAATCTCGGCATAACCTGCAAGGCTTTGCACACCTTCCTGAATACGAGCACCACCAGAATCATTAAGTCCTATTAAAGGTGCTCCCATTTTAAGAGCTAATTGCTGAATCTTAACTATTTTATCGGCATTTGCTCTGCTTAAAGTTCCTCCAAAAACGGTAAAGTCATATGCGAATACATATACTAACCGCCCTTCTACTTTTCCATATCCAGTTATAACACCATCGCCTGGAGTTTTAGTTTTGTCCATCCCAAACTCATTACAACGATGTGTAACAAACATATCAAATTCGTTAAATGTCCCACTATCAAGGAACTCAAGTATTCGCTCACGAGCAGTTTGCTTACCTGCCTCATGTTGCTTTTGTATACGTTCAGAACCACCACCTTGTGTGGCTTCTTTTATTTTTTGTTCAAACTGGTTGTACTTTTCTTCTAAAGTCTTCATAAATGCTAATTATTGAATTTCAATAAGGGGTTGATGGCCATTAATAGTCTCACCTTCTGCAACATATACTCTTTTAACAACACCATCTGCAGGCGATTTATACTCGCTTTCCATTTTCATGGCGGATATTACAATTAGGGTTGTTCCCTTCTCAACTTGATCACCCTCTTTAACAGGAATTCGAACAACCTTTCCTGGCATTGGTGTAGAGATGATCTTATCGCCATTATTTAATCCATCTTTATTCCTATTTTGTTGATAACGGCTCTGAGCATCAATAATATTGAGTTCATGAGATGAATAGTAAGTATTTACGAAATAATTTTTGGGACTACTACCATGAATCATCTCTATGTTATAGGATTTTCCCTCATGAATGATAGAGTATACACCATTCTCGACCATCATGATATCTACTTCATAAATTTTTTTGTCGATTTGAATGGTTGCTTTTGATCCTTCCTTTTTAATCAATTGGACATGCGCCTCGCGATCTCCAATTTTAATATCGAGTGCCATACTATTTTTTATTGTGTTTCGGAATTGAGTTGGATCATTAAGTTTCTTATCTCTTTTTTTCCAATGTTCCATTAATCTTAAGTATTAATCAAAATTCATTACATGTAAATGCTCACTTAATAAGAATATACGGTGTTAAATCTTTTGCAATGATTTCATCAAACCATATTCTTTCCACTTCTCATTCTTTTTTGCGGCTATCGCAAAATCGTTCATCCCAATTCTTTCGAGTTTTGATGTATAGTCAATATACGCACCTATTAGAGCCATATCGGTGGTAGTTAAATGCGGATCTGAATGAATATCGAGTAATTCATCGATATGTTTTTCTATAAAATGGGTATCATAATTACCGTCATTAAAATCTTTATTATCCATTATCTTCTCGAGGAATTTAATAGATGTTTTAACGCCAGTAATCTTGTACTCAAAGAGTGCTCGTTTCATTCGTTCTATAGCCTCATCCCTTGTTCTGCCCCAAGTGATAATTTTTGTTATCATGGGATCGTAATGCATTGGGATTTCGTAACCCTCGTAAACATAACCATCAGTCCTCACTCCTAAACCATTTGGCTCGCTAATATGCCTGATAATACCAGGACAGGGCATGAAATTGTTGAAAGGATCCTCTGCGGAAATACGGCATTCAATCGCATGACCAAATTGAACAAGATCTTCCTGTTTGAATGATATAGGATTTCCTGATGCTACATAGATTTGCTCCTTAACCAAATCGATGCCTGTTGTGCGCTCTGTGATAGGGTGTTCAACCTGTAACCGAGTATTCATCTCTAAAAAATAGAAATTACGATTTGCATCAACAAGAAATTCAATTGTTCCTGCACCCTCATAGTGAACTGCTCTTGCTGCTTTAATTGCAGCTTTTCCCATTTGCTCTCTAAGCTCTTTGGTAATGAATGGTGATGGGGTTTCTTCAATCATCTTTTGGTGACGGCGCTGAACCGAGCATTCTCGCTCAAAAAGATGTACAGTAGTTCCTTGTTTGTCAGCAAGTATTTGAAATTCAATATGATGCGGAGAATCCAAATATTTCTCAATATATACCGTGTCATTTCCAAATGATGACAAGGCTTCCGATTGAGCCATTCGAATGGCAGAGGCAAGATCCTCTTTTTTACGTACCAATCTCATCCCTTTACCACCACCACCTGCTGATGCTTTAATAATTACAGGCAATCCTATTTCGCTAACAACTTTATTTACACTTTCAATATCTCCAACTTTCTGCTGAGTACCAGGTACAACAGGAACCCCTGCTTCAATCATTTTTAATCGTGCAGATATTTTATCGCCCATAGTTACTATGGACTCCCAAGATGGTCCAATAAAAATTATACCTGCTGCTTTACATTTCTTAGCAAACTCGGCATTTTCGGATAAAAAACCGTACCCAGGGTGAATAGCATCGGCCTCGCACTGTTTGGCTACTTCAATTATTTTATCCCCATCCAGATAACTCTCCTTTGAAGGAGAAGGGCCAATATGATAAGCCTCATCGGCATGTCGTACGTGCATAGCAGTTCTATCGGCATCAGAGTATAAGGCTACTGACTTAATACCCAATTCACGACAAGAACGAATAATACGAACGGCTATTTCGCCCCTGTTTGCAATTAGTACTTTTTTTATCATAGTTTTTGCTCATTGAATCTGGGACAAATCTAAGTCAAATTTTATGTTAAAAAACATTTATTGATTATTTTTATGCTTTACAACACTGTCGTTAAACACAAACACCTTATTATCATAAACATATAATTTATCAAAAAGTTTAAATCTATATTTATTATAAATAATTGTACTATAACATAAATATAAAACAGCATGAACAGAGGGAATATATTATAAAAAATAATTTACGCTCAAAAAAAACACCGTAAAACAAATAATAATTTAATCAATCGATACGGAGCGTAAAATAATTGCAGAATCGTATTTAATATATACAATTATTTCTAAAGAAATTATACAAGTAAAGTATGTGGAAAAAAACTAGAGTCCCGAAATTCTTTTGATCTCATTCAATTTATTAAGAGCATCTACGGGTGTTAGATTATTGATATCTAAAGATTTGATTTGATCACGGATTTGTTTTAGCACAGGATCTTCAAGTTGAAAGAAACTGAGCTGATAACCTTCACGATGCTTACCTAGCTCATCTACAGGTTTATGGAGAGATTGATTTTGCTGAGACTTTTCCATTTCAGCAAGTATTTCGTTTGCACGCTTAACTACGCTTGGGGGCATTCCTGCCATTCGTGCAACATGAATCCCAAAACTATGCTCACTTCCTCCTTTAACTAATTTTCTTAAAAAGATTACCTTATTCTCTAACTCTTTTATGGTAACGTTATAGTTTTTAACACGTGGAAAAGTAGACTCCATCTCGTTAAGCTCGTGGTAATGGGTAGCAAAAAGTGTTTTGGCTTTTGCCTGTGGGTGCTCATGAATATATTCAACCATTGCCCAAGCAATGGATATTCCATCGTAGGTTGATGTTCCTCTACCAATCTCATCGAGAAGGATAAGGCTTTTGCCCGATAAGTTATTCAAAATACTTGCAGCCTCCTGCATTTCAACCATAAAGGTTGATTCTCCAAGGGAAATATTATCGGAAGCACCAACTCGTGTAAAAATTTTATCAACAACACCAATTGATGCGCTGTGAGCAGGAACAAAAGATCCTATTTGTGCCAAAAGGACTATTAGCGCAGTTTGCCTCAATAATGCAGATTTACCAGCCATATTTGGCCCTGTGATGATAATGATCTGTTGCTCCTTATCATCAATATAAACATCATTCGCAACATACTCCTCGCCGACAGGAAGCATCCGCTCGATTACAGGATGCCTACCGGCCTTGATATCAATTATATTCGTTTGATCAAGAGCTGGTTTTGAATAGCTATAAGCCTTTGCACATGATGTAAATGAAAGCAAACAATCTATTTGTGCAACAAGAGAGGCGTTTAATTGGATTGATGCAACATACTCCGATAAACTATGAACAAGCTCCTGAAAGAGTTTCATTTCAATTTGGAGTATTTTTTCTTCGGCACCCAAAATCTTTGCCTCATACTCCTTAAGCTCTTCTGTTATATACCTCTCGGCCGACACAAGGGTTTGCTTTCGAATCCAATCGGATGGGACTTTATCCTTATGGGTATTACGTACCTCGATAAAATAGCCGAAAACATTGTTAAAACTAACCTTTAACGAGGTGATTCCTGTTCTTTCCGATTCGCGCTGCTGAAGGTTTATTAGATAATCCTTACCAGAAAACTGAATGTCTCTTAATTCATCCAATTCGGAATTAAAACCACTTGCAATTACACCACCTTTTGCTATTTGCACAGGAGGGTCGTTAACGATCTCCTTACTAATACGCTCTCTAATCCTTGAGCAAAGGTTTATCTGCTCACCAATCCTTTGTAAAGTAGGTTCACTCGAATTCTCACAAAGATCCTTAATTGAAATAAGTGTGGTCAAAGATGTTTTAAGCTGAACCATCTCCCTAGGTGTAATTCGCCCTACTGCCGCTTTCGATATAATTCGCTCCAAATCGCCAACCTCTCGTACCTTCTCGATCAATAAATCATTTATCTCCTGATTTTTGATAAAATATTCTACAACCCCTTGCCTTTCGCTAATTGCAGAGATGTCCTTTAACGGGAAGGCTATCCAACGTTTTAGAAGCCTTCCACCCATTGGAGAAATCGTTTTATCTATAACCCCAATTAATGTTTTTGCACCTTCGTTTACCGATGAGAAAAGTTCGAGGTTGCGAACGGTAAACCTATCGAGCCATACATATTTATCCTCATCAATTCTTGAAATGGATGATATGTGGTTTATCTGATTGTGCTGTGTGATATCTAAATAGTATAGAATTGCCCCTGCGGAGGTTATTCCGAGTTTCATGCCATCAACGCCAAATCCTTTTAGCGATGTGGTTTGAAAATGATTAAGCAACTTGTCATTTGCACCATCGACATTATAAGCCCACTCTTCCAACTTAAAGGTGTAGTATTTTGAACCAAATAGTTCCAAAAAATCCTGATGCTTTGATCTTTCAACCAGTACTTCCTTGGGGTTAAAGTTACCCAATAGCTTATCGATATAATCTATTGTTCCCTCTGCTACTAAAAATTCACCCGTTGAAATATCTAAAAATGCTATACCCGCAGCTTTTTTATCAAGATGGACGCAGGCAAGGAAATTATTTTCTTTTCGCTCAAGTACATTTTCGTTGAATGATACTCCTGGTGTTACCAACTCTGTAACCCCTCGTTTTACTATAGTTTTTGTTAGTTTGGGATCTTCAAGTTGGTCGCAAATGGCAACCCGTTGTCCTGCCCTAACTAGTTTTGGCAAATAGGTATCGAGCGCATGATGTGGAAAGCCAGCAAGTTCAACGTATGCAGCAGCACCGTTTGCCCTACGAGTAAGCGTAATTCCAAGAATTTCGGATGCCTTAATGGCATCTTCGCCAAATGTTTCATAAAAATCGCCCACCCTAAAAAGTAGTATAGCATCAGGGTGTTTCCGCTTGATGCTAAAGTATTGCTTCATTAAAGGGGTTTCTACAACCGTACTCTCGTTAAAATTGCTCAATCTGATTTGATATTATAAAGTTTACTAAACATTTGGAGCAAACAAAATTATTAAAATCTTCTAGTTAACGAAACAAACCAGCGAATCAATAAAATCTTTTGCTATTAAATATTCTTGAAAATAAAGTTTGGCATATATATTGACTATAAATTAAAAATCCTCCCTCACGCGAATGAGAAAGGATCTTAAATAGAGGTTTGGTTCTGGTTAGGTTTAGGTTAAATTTTTAAAAGTATTTGATGCAATAATAGTTGTTTTCTACTAAAAGAACAAGTTTATACAATAGGGTTATTAATATGCAATAAAATACAGAAAAAAACCGAATCTCATTTTAGATATAAAAAGGCTACACAGAGGGTAGCCTTTTTTATTTTCGACAATTTGTTTTATGTACGTTCACGAACAAATGTGTTCGTAAATGAACATTAAAAGGAGTGGTTCAATAAAATATTTGATTTCAAAAGAGATGTCTTTAAAATAATTTTTTTGATTTGCAAAAACTAAACTACGGTTTATTATGTTTGTTTAATACTATTTAATTTTCACTATTAATAAAAACCATGGAATTAATAAATGCACTAAACTGGCGTTATGCCACAAAAAAGATGAACGGACAAACCGTTCCACAAGATAAAGTAAATACAATATTAGAGGCTGCACACCTAGCACCCACATCATCGGGTTTGCAACCTTTTGAAATTATTGTAGTGACCAATGCCGAACTTAAAGAAAAGATTAAGCCTATTGCCTTTGAGCAAACTCAAATTACCGATTGTTCGCACTTGCTCATTTTCGCAGCATGGGATAATTATACCCCCGAGCGTATTAACGAAGTATTCACCCGCACCACCACTGAACGTGGTGTACCTGCAGACTCAATGGACGATTACAAAAACAGATTAATAAGTAGATTTGGTTCTCGTACAGCCGAGCAAAACTTTGCACATGCTGCACGTCAGGCATATATTGGCTTTGGTATTGCTTTAGCGGCTGCTGCCGAACTAAAAGTTGATGCTACACCAATGGAAGGTTTTGATAATGCTGCACTTGATGAACTTTTAAATTTAAAAGAGAAAGGCCTACGAAGTGTTACTCTACTGCCACTTGGCTACAGGGATGCTGAAAATGATTGGCTGGTAAATCTGAAAAAAGTGCGCACACCAAAAGCTCGTTTCATTACGGAGATAAAATAGTGACCTCCCCTACCCTTCCTTAAATAAGGAGGGGAGCCTTAAACAGTCATTTTGTGTTGGAAAATTGATTCTACAAGTTCAATCACGGCTATGTTTCCATCTTCGATGCGACCAAAGCCAGTTCTCTGGCTTTTTTAGTATAATTGACTCTAATTTCCGAGCATACATCTCGGTTAGAACACCCTCTTCTAGTTCAAGGGGCTGTTGGGTTAGTATTGAAAATTCAATAACATAGTAACCCCGTTTTAACCTTTGAATATCAGCATAAAGCACTGGGAGATTATTTAACCGAGCATGTTTCTCCATCCCATGCAAAAAGGCAGTTTCCCGATTAAGGAACTGTACCCAGTATGCCCTATCCATAAACTCCTTGGGCATTCCTTGGTCACCAGCCATTAGATAGATAGTTCTGATATCTCTACAATTCTCAAAGGTTAACGAAGTATCCTTTATAGGTGCAAGGGTTGTTCCAAAACGGGAGCGACTCCAGCGGACAAACCTATCTACATACCCATTGCTTAAAGGCTTATAGAATGCAACAACGTTGAATTTCGTTTGCAGGCTAGCCGATAGGCTTCCCCACTCCCAGTTGCAGTAATGCCCAGCAGCAACAATAACACTTTGTCCCTTTTTATAGAATTCCTCAAGTAATTCGGGGTTTGTAATGCGATGCCTTTTAAGTATCTGCCTGCGCGACATAGTAAAGGCTCTAATTCCCTCAAGGATAATATCTACAAGGTTTTTGTAAAAAAGATTTGTTAACCGTTTTATCTCCTTAGCACTATAAGAAGGAAACGACCCCTTAAGATTCTCAACCACCACCGCCTTCCTATATCCAAAAACCCCATAAAGAAAAAAACGAACTACATACGAAAACAGGTACAGCAGCGGAAAAGGGAATAACCCAAAGAAAACCACGGCACAAAAGAAAGTAAAAGCACCAAGCAGGTTCATGTTCAAAAGGTGTTTGAAATCTTTCCTAAACAATTTGACAAAATAGTAATTTTCAGATTAGCTATCATATAAATTTTGATAAAGGATAATCCATTAATGAGATTTATTTGCCTTAAGTATTTAGCAAAAAAAGGGGTTAACTCTATTGTGATAGATTATTTGCTACTCAAAACTTTTTAGCTTAACGATTTGTTGAAAATGTTAACTTTGAAATAAAAACGTAAAAAACTGTGTTTATTCTCATGAAAATGGTGGGATGTATAAGTAAAATCGTATACATACAAGTTAACGGGCATTATAAAAACTCCTTTGACAGTTATATACTAATTATTACTTTTAAATTTTATAGATTAAACTTAATAACATGAAAAATAAAAAAATCTCTAAAAAGTTTGATGTTATTTTAAATCTACTTTATAACAGAGAGACACTTCATTGGAATGCAATTTCAATGACTGATCTAATTGCATATGGAAATCAAAAATTTAAATTAGGACTGACCGATCCTGAACTAAGTTTTGTTATGACCTATCTAACTCAAGAAGAATATGTTAAAACGGAGAAAGGCGAATATTCCTTAACTGCAAAAGGTGTAATGTTATATGAACAAGGAGGTTTTAATAATATTAATCGTCGTGAAAAGCTAAAAAACTTTATATACATCTTTTCTTTGATAGCTGTGATTGTGGCTGGTTACTATTATTCAATTGAAATTTACAAATTCTACAAATGTTATTCGTGTAATGAACAAACAAATAATACCAATACAACAGCAGATTCTATGAATAACAAATCGATTAAATATAAAAAAAAGATAGACTCATCAGTTATCGACTCCACAAATGTTAATTTGAATTATAAGGAATATAATAATAAAAATGTATTGATTTTAGAAACAAAAAAATAACGCCTCGCTAACACGCGGTCATAAAATATTGTTTTTATGCGATTTACCAAATGAAGCCCTTGCTGGGAAGGTTCTTATCGGTTGATAGGTTCTCAGCTCCGAAATCCTCAACATTTCGTACAGTCAACCGTTAACCTCAATCCCCTAAAAAAACCATACATTTACTTATATATCCCCAAAATAAAGTTTTTGGGACAAAGAAAACTGATATGGGACGAGATACACCATTTAAGGCTTAACGAAGTTTTATTCCATAAGCTTCGGTTTTTTTATTTAAGCCTTTTTATTAGCTTATCTATTTCATCGTGAGGCAAACTGGCATTTATTAGTTTTAGTTTCTCCAATAATTTAACTCCTTTTGCCTTTGTCACTATTTCCTTTTCAATAAACTTGTTTATTATCCAAATGCTTCCGTGTACTTCAATTTTCAAATCTTCGGCTTCATTTCTCAATTTCTTATCGCCCGTAAGTAACGGACATTTTAGCTGATACGATTTCCAAAGAACTGTTTTATCGGTAATTCCTTTGAAGAATCGCTTAGTTGTGAATTTGCGTATTTCGTCAACTTCTTCGGCCGTGAATTTAAAAACGTTAAGCTTTTTGGCTCTTATAAACGATTCAATTTGTGCTTTTTGCTCAGATTCTAAAATCTCTTTAACTACAAAATCGGTAGTACAAATCTCAAAATCCAATGCAAAAAATTCAGGCAATGCACCAATGCTGATAATGTCGAAAAAAACGTTTGTATCAGTTATTATCAACTTCATACAAATGGTTGCATTTGTTCTCTGAAACGCCATACGGAAGTACCAGCAAAATAGGCTGCTTCATTCACAGAAATAAGCTCTTTGCCCAATGCCAAATATATCAATCGTTCAAAACGAACAGGTTTTTCTTTGCTCATAAAACGCCCAGGTTCTCTGCCAGGTTCATGCAATTTCCGTTGCCGATAGCCCATGTTTAACTGCTTATAAACATAGTCGTTAATTATTTTCAGCTGCAATGCACGAGAAAACAAAGCTGAAAACGATATACCCCAACGTTCTTTTATAAAAACCAACTCGTTTTGATAAAAATGAAACCTGTCCTTATGCAAATCTTTACGTGCCATATCTTCAGGATATAACAACGCACAAGCAAAAGCATGACAAAGTTTTTCTTCGCCTTTCTGCTCAATATTTTCAGGGAAAGTAAGGGCATGGTGAGCCAATTCGTGAAGTGCAGTAAAACGTTTTCGCACAATATCATCGTCTGGTGACGATTTTCGTAAAACAATTACTCTGTGGATTCCAGTATCGGCTTTTAATCCATCAAATGAGTTTGGTGCTTCAATTTCAACAACTTTATAGCCCTTATCTTCAAGCATCTCAACAACATCAGGGATTGGATCATATCCTAAATTCCATTGCTCTCGCAAAGCTTTAGCCGCTTCTTCCGCCTCTTTTGCACTTGAAACAATGCGTGGATAAACAAAGTATGAAGCAGGTTCATTTAGGTTTAGCGTGTTTTCAAGTTCAAAATATCGCTCAAAAGCTTCTTTAGCCTTTTCCTCAACAGCATCTTGCTCTGTTTTTGATAATTTCGAACTGTATTTTCTAAAGTCAACATTGGTTAATTCAACTGCAACCGAGGGTTCGGAAAAAAAGAAATCTACAGGCACATTTAGGATATTCGATAAAGAAATAACCAAATCGCTGTCGGGTTTCATTTTGCCCTGCTCGTACTTATTCAGCGATTGTTTAGATACTACATTTCCTAACCTATCGGCTAAGCCCTGTAGCGACAATCCAGCCATTTTACGGGCTGCAATAAGTCTGTTAGCAAAATTATTTTCCATAATTAACGTTTATTCTGTGTTGACAAATGTAATTATTTTTTATCTTTTATCAACACGCTTAGATTGTATTTTATCAACATTGTTAACATAAAAGAATTCTGAACAATTATACTCATTAGAGATAGGAAGGACATGATTTGCAGATAATAAATTAATTCCTAGTTTAGCGGCAACTATTTTTTACAAAACAATGGAAAAAACCAAAATAACTGATGAATCCATAGGCGAAGGTAAAATGAACTTGATAGATGGTCAAAAAGATTGCCCTTGCACAAATTTGAAATGCCCAAGAAAAACAAATTGCGCTGAGTGTGTTAAATATCATAGCGGGAGAAAGAGTCGCCCTTTTTGTGAAAGATAATTCAACAATTAGCTAATAGCGTATGAAAATAATTGCATTAGGAAGTGGTGGATGGATTCCCACATCGGCAAAGGAAACCTCTTGCTTTTTGATTGATTCTGGTGAATCGCTAATAATTCTTGATACAGGTACAGGAATATCAAGGTTGGAGGGATATGTAGATCTATTAAATAAGTATGAGGAGATACATATTATATATAGCCATTACCATCTCGATCATATTATTGGCCTGTGCTACATCGGCAATTGGGCAAAGGGAAAGGTTATTAATATTTATGGTCCCGGAAATAATTTAATAAATAGGGCGTGTAAAGATATTATGACAACATTTTTATCACCCCCATATTTCATTTCTGTTGAGAGCATTGGGAAGAGGGTTAATTTTATTGATTATGATTTAAATGGATTCCAAATCGGGAATATCAAAATAAATATCACGGAACAGATTCATACTGGAAAATCGTATGGAATTACGGTTGGAAATTACCTTCATTATGCAACGGATACGGCATTAAGTGAGGAAACATTTCGGGCTGCAAAGGATGTTAAACTACTTCTCCACGATTGCTGGTCGATGGTAAATGTTAATAGCATGGATCATACTTCGCTGCAGGATATTATTGATTTGCAGAGCAGGTTTCAGGTTGAGAGGGTTGGTTTAATTCATACAAATCCTAACTGGAAGGATGCTGATTTATTGAATATTAAAAATACTATTTCAGAGAAGGGAAGTATTGTTTTTGTTGAGGATGAAATGGTTTTTTTATTTTGATATTGAAAAATGCGATAATTAACGTTAGTTTGGAGTAAAAACAATCTATTAATTTGAAAATCAATCAATTTGTTTTGTTTGGAGCAATGGAGTGGTGGAAAATTGGAAACGAGTTTACGTTAATTATCGAATTAAAAATAGATAACCTTTCCCTTTCAGTGTAACTAATTCAATGTTGGAATCCTCTAAGAAATATTCACGGAGTTTACGGATATACACATCAAGTGTGCGTGAGTTAAAAAAGGAGTCGTCGCCCCAAACAGTTTTTAGGAGATATTTGCGCTCAACGGTTTGATTAATATTTGTTGTAAGTATGCTAAGTACCTCCTGTTCACGCTGTGAAAGTTTAACGGTTCTGGTTGGCGAAATTAGCTCGTAGCGCATTGGTGAATATCGATATTTACCCAAAACCCTCTCGCTTTGAGTATCCTTGGGGTTTTTAGCCCCAGCCATAAGGTTTAACAGGTTGTTTATTCGAACAATTAACTCCTCCATGCTGAATGGTTTGCGGATGTAATCGGTTCCGCCAACCTCAAAACCTTTTACTAAATCAAGGGTTTCAGTTTTAGCCGTAAGGAAAATAACTGGGAGGTTTGGGTATTTCTTTCGGATATCGGCACAAAGGGTATAACCATCAATATTGGGAAGCATAATATCAAGTACACAGATATCGGGGGTAAAGGTGTTGAAACTCTGCATAACCCTTGCCCCATCGGTAATTAGAACAACATCAAATCCTTGCTTTTGAAGCGTTTCATGTACAATTTTGCCTAAAAAGGGCTCATCCTCTATGTATAAAACCTTCTTTTTCATGATAAGTAACGTGAGTTCAACTCAACAAACATAATAGTATGTTTATTTTCAAATATATATCATGTAGCAATGGAAGGTTGGAATAGTGGAATATTGGGAAACAAAAGGCTAAATTTTTTACTTGTATTTTCCATTATTCCAATCTTCCATTATTCCACTGACTCAAACAGAATAAATTGACTGATATATAGATTAGTATATCGTTTTTATATCAAACCTACTTTAACTTCAGCGGAAATGTTAGTGAGAATTTACATCCACCTTCTTTTAAATTCTCCACACTTATGTCACCCTCATGCTGTTTCATTACCATAGCGGCATAGCTCAAACCAAGCCCATAGCCCTTTACGTTATGCTTATTCTCGTTGGGTACTCTAAAAAATTTATCGAATACCTTATTAAGATACTCTTCGGGTATGCCAATTCCATTATCAGATACTGTAAGGGTCACGCTCTCTCCTTCCCTAAAAATCTTTATTGATATTGAAGGTTTCCCCTCAACATATTTTATACAATTATCTAATAGGTTAATCAAAACTCCCTGTAGGTGCATTCTATCGGCATATACAGTAAGGTTCTCATTGCCATAATCAACGGTTAGTTGGCTCTCAGCCTGATTTAGTCTTATCTGCATCGATCTAATAACCTCATCAACAACATCTTTGATCAATAGCGGTTCTTGCTTCATTAGCTCATGCGCCTCATCATAAACCGATGATGTTAAAACCTTCTGTATAAGCATGTCAAGCCTATTCATTTCAATTTGAGCAATCTGAATATACTCATCGGCCTTAATGGGCTCGTTTTTAATGTTAAAACTTTGAAGTGCTTCGAGCGCAACCTTAACCGTGGCAACGGGTGTTTTGAGCTCGTGGGAGATATTCCCAACAAAATCGTTTCGGATTTTATTCAGCTGCACCTGCTTTTTAAGGCTAACAAATGCAATTATGAATGATGCGCCAGTAAGCAAAATCAGTATGAATCCGAAAATGATCTGAGGAAAAATCTTTCTAAAAAGATAAAAGCTAAAATGCTCCACATTAACACCAAGTCTATTATCGAGCATCCCCGATTGGAAAAACAAATCAGCATTTGCCTTTTTTGTGGAATCGTTCCTAACCCAAATCAGCCTAAAATTATTAGCTGATGTTCTTTTCTCGAACTGCTTAAGAAGTATAGAGCTATCCAAATCGGCGGTATTCTTATAAAAAACAGAACCTTTGTTCCCTTTTAAATCAGGTGTTTTGCTAGATAGTACCTTGATGCTCTGAATAAGAAATTTATCTCTAAAGTTCACTGATTTAAGCGAATCGCCTATAAAATCTGCTTTATTCGTAGCAATTATAGTTGTGTCATCATCGGATTTACTTTCGATTCTTATATTGATTGATTGAGGTTTATGACTATTAAGTCCAGTGCTTTTAGCTATAATACAATCCCTTTCAATTTTATTATTGCCCACTCGATGTCGCAAAATATTTAGCTTCGAACTGTCTCTCACAACTAACATCTGAAAGTGCGATTTTCCTTTCTTCTGCAAAAAAGGATCAACAACTTTAACCATCAGCAAGGAGTCTAACATCTTCTCTTCAGACTCCATAAACTCACGACCTAGCTCCTTTTTCAACGTGCTTTTTTCCTGAGTATAGCGGGTAACAAGCCACTGAATAACAAAAAGGGTGAGCAATAAATGGCTAATAACCATCAACAGTCTAATTCGAGATATTTTACGTGAGTCTTTCATCAATCAAATTGTAGTGTAAAAGTAAATCATTTATAGGTTATTAGCTAAAATCATTAACCTTAATTAACCTTAATTGGGTTGGGGTTAACCTACTCCTACCCTTTCAGGTTCTACTTTTGAATCGAATTAACAGCATCAATTTTTTAACATGTAAAATATAAAACTTTAGAGAGATGAAAAAGACAATCGCAATTTTTATTACAGTTTTGATTGCATACATGGCTAATGCACAAACTGATAACAGCAAAGGACAAATTATCTACGAAACAGTTAGACAATTACAGATTAAGGTAAATGGAGGCGATGCTTCTCAGTTTGAGCATATGCTCCCAAAGGAACGCAAGACTTATAAAGAGTTAATATTCAACGCAGATGCATCGCTCTATCATCAGTTCAATGATAATCAAGAAGATGAAGATGTAACTCAGGAAACATCTGGGGGTGCAAATGTCTTAATAAAAATAGCGGAACCAAATGAAATTATTTTCAGCGATTTGAAATCGAAGATCAATTTTGAACAACGTGAGTTTATGACCCGCACATTTCTTATCGAAACTAAAACAGATACTGCACAATGGAAGTTAACTGGAAATCAAAAAAGTATTATGGAGCATAACTGCTTAGAGGCTGAGCTTATAGGTGCCAAAAGAAAAACAATGGCTTGGTTTACACCTGAAATTCCTATTTCTACAGGTCCCGATGGTTACGTTGGTTTGCCAGGGCTAATTCTTGCTATGGATATTGACAATGGCAAAATAATCTATAACGCTCAAGTAATCAATCTGAAAGAAATTGATTCTTCTTTACTAGTAAAACCTAGTGAGGGTAAAAAGGTTACCCGAAAAGAGTTCAATAAAATAGTTGATGAAAAAAGGAAAGAGATGAATCTCGGTCAAGGAGGCGATGGTGCAACGGTGATTATAAGAACAAGGTAAAAATAATCCACCGCTTACATCAATCAACTGCAAATCTTATATTTATAAAAAATGAAAATCATTATTGCCACTTTAATCCTCTTTATTCCACTTTTTGCATTCAGCCAGCAAAATACAATTGAAGGCGATGTAATTGATCCTGAAGGAAAGCCTTTGCAGTTTGCCACAGTTGCATTACTAAACCCAGCAGACTCAACGCTTTCCTACTTCGGGATAACCAACTCCGAGGGGCGATTTGAGATTACAAAGGTGCGCTCGGGTAATTATCTGATGCAAACAGCGTTTCTAGGATATAAAACATTCTTTAAAAACATAGATATCCCCTTGACCGATGGTGAGAATTTTGGTTCAATAATCTTACAGCCTAACTCGCTTAGTATTGCTGAGGTTCAAGTAAAAGGGGAAAGAATACCGTTGCTCATAAAAAAGGATACCGTTGAATATAATGCGAGTGCATTTAAAACCAAACCCGATGCTGTTGCCGAAGATCTATTAAGAAAACTTCCGGGAATTGAAGTGGATAGATCTGGAAACATTAAAGCAATGGGCGAAAATGTAAAAAAGGTACTGGTTGATGGTAAGGAGTTTTTCGGCAACGACCCAAAAGTTGCTACCAAGAATTTACCCTCCGATGCAATAAACAAAGTTCAGGTTTACAATAAAAAATCGGATGAGTCGGAAATGCTTGGCATTGATGATAATGAGTATGATAAAACAATCAACTTTATGCTCAAAGATGACAAGAAGAAGGCGGTATTCGGAGATTTAAAAGGGGGTGGCGATGCCAAAAATTACTATCAAGGGAATGCTAAAGTTTATCGGTTTAGCGAAAAACATCAGTTTGCAATGCTGGGAATGCTAAATAATGTAAACCGACCGGGCTTTTCATTCAGCGATTACCTGGATTTTAATGGTGGAATCAAAAGTATGATGGGTGGCGGTGGCGGCGCAAGAATAACAATTGGCGGGGATAATAGTATTCCTGTAGACTTTGGACAACCAATAACAGGGAATGTTACATCGGGTGCAGGCGGCATTAACTACTCCTATGAGATTAAGAAGAATAATCGGGTTAACTTTAGCTACATGGGTAATGGCTCCAATAAAGATTTGACCCAATCGGTTTACTCACGTAACTTCACAAATGACAAATCGTTTGAACAAAACTCATCCGAAAATGGCAATGGTTCAAATCGTAATCACCTGTTTAACTTTGGTTGGCGAAATAAATCGGATAGCGTGCAGTTTTACATGATAAATGGGATTGTTACTCTTACGGAGGAGCGATCGAAAACGAATAGCTCAACGTTAAGCGCAATTGAAGGAAACCCTGTAAACCTTCTCAACAGTTATAATGGAAGCAAATCAAATCAGCTAAAAACAAATACTGATGCTTCGTGGTTGCGAAAAATTTATGGCAACTGGAAAATGGTTAAGGTTAGCGGTAATATTCAATACACCCATAATCTTAATAAAAGCGATTGGAATAATTCAATGCAAATAATGCCTAGTCCTACACCAATTGCAAGTAGTCAGTTCTACAATAATCAAATAGATAATATTCAGTATTCTGGTGCGATAAAAGCCCTGCGTAAAATTGGTTCACATTTGTACATCGAGCCATTGGTAAGTGCAGGAGCAACATCAGAAATTTTATCTCGAAAACAGGATGATGATATAAATCTACTCTCACCAATAGATACTCTGAGTCCAAAGTTAAACCGTAACTACCAATGGGTAAAACCTGAATTGACTATGAAATATATCAAGAAGAAATCGAGATTTACTCTTGGCTTGGCGTACGAAACGGGAAATAGAACTAACGAACTCAATGATACATCTAAAATAAACTCTAATACCTCTTTTCTATTGCCATCTGCAAGTTGGGAGTATGATCCTAGAATGGGGCGTAAATTTAGCGTTCATTACTCTACATCGTCAGTAATACCTAATGCTTCGCAACTAGTTCCAATAATCAGTAGTAGTAATCCTTTGGCTCTTTACTATGGCAACCGAAATCTTAAACCAGAGTATAATCACGAACTCTTTATCAGCTGGCTTCTATTCGATAACTTCTCATTCACCTCAATATTCGCAAACTTAAATGCAACCTATACTAAGGATAAAATAAGTAATTCTTACATTATTGGGAGTAATCTAAATCAAAGAATTTCCTTGGTAAATGTACCTGAAGACTATTCTGCAACGGCTATGCTAGATTTTTCAACACCAATCAAGTTTTTAGGTATAAAAATCAGAGTGGCTGCACAGGAACGATGGAATAGAGGAATTAGCTATATTAATACTATCAGCAATACCAATACAAATCTTACTCACAATTTTAAACTGAGTTTTGATAATCGGAAAAAAGAAAAATGGGATGTTGAAATAGGTGCAGAAATTACAATGACTGATGCCAAATACTCGATTCAAAAGGAACTTAATCGTAAATATTTTAACTATGCTGGATTTGGAGAGATTAATTATACACCCCATGAACGTTGGCATTTTCGCCTAACGGGCGATATTACCAAGTATAACTCGCAAAGTTTCAGTAAAGCGGTTACCGTTCCACTACTTGGTGCTGAAATAAACTACTACTTTAAAAGCAATAAGCGTGTTATGCTTACCCTTGAAGGAGCTGACCTACTAAATAAAAATACAGGCATTTCCAGAACCAGTGAACTCAACTATTTGCGCGAGGTACATTCTAATACAATTGGGAGATATATACTGCTATCGCTAAAGTTTAGGTTGAACAAGTTTGGTGATAATAATGGAGGAATTAGTGTCAATATAGATAAAAGACGCTAGAATATTAGGTTTTGATTGATATTCAGTATGCTTATTATTTAACCTGTAAATGTCTATTTTTTAAAAAGAATATCACGAAGCACGGTTTTACACACCGTGCTTTTTATTTTATTAACTTTGTTCTAGGGTTATAGATAACTTAATGGTCTATTCTTATGAAAAACCCATGTTAAGTTGTTAACACAAATGAAAATAAACAAAACATGAATGTTTGCCTTCGGCGGGGTTCATCCGCTCAAAAATGAGTGTTGAAATTAAAACCATTACATATTAACAACCAAATATTTGCATAGATGAAAAAAACAATAAAAAAAACCCTTTGGGGCATCGGTACTGTAATCGCTTTAATTGTTATCCTTTTTGCATGGTATGGAATTAAAGCATCTTCGGAAGTTAAAAAGATGTCGCCTACAGAAACAGGCCAAGTTGCTGATAGCATATATGCTATTAAGGATTCATTTGTGAATATCTATATAATTAAAAGTGGTATCGGGTATGTTGCAATTGACGGGGGTAATACCATTGAAGGTATTAAGGAAGGTCTTATCAAACTTAAAATTAGCCCCGATGATGTAGTATCAATCCTGCTTACGCATACCGATAGCGATCATGTTAAAGCAATAAGTTTATTCCCCAAAGCATCAATTTACATATCAAAGCAAGAAGAGCAGATGGTTACTGGGGAAAAATCTAGATTCTTATTTTTCAAAAATAGCAAGCTGGATAGACCATACAACCTTTTAGATGACAATCAGGTAATAAATCTGTTAAATCTAAAGATTAAAGGTATTCTTGTCCCCGGTCATACGCCCGGCTCAATGTGCTACTTGATAAACGATAAATATCTATTTACGGGAGATGCTCTAGGTTTAAAAGCAGGAAAAATAAGCGGATTCAGCGAGTTTTTTAATATGGATACCAAAACTGCCTTAAAATCTATTAGCAAATTAACCAACATCGAAAATGCTGAATATATTTTTACAGCACATCATGGATTTACGAACAACTACAAGGATGCGGTTAAGAATTGGGAAAAATAGTTTATGGACTAAACTATTTATCAACATATGAGTCATAGGATTCAAGCACCAAAAATAAACCGATAAAGAGTATTTAATAAAAGCAACTAATTAACTACAAATATCAATCTATGAAACAATTAATAAATATAACATTATTCCTTTTTTGGGGAATAACCCAAATTATAGGAGAGAATAATCCAAATTGGTTACGATATTCGGCAATTTCTCCTGATGGGCAAACAATCGCTTTTACTTACAAGGGCGATATTTACACCGTACCATCAACAGGAGGTACTGCAAGAGCAATTACTTTCAATGAGGCATACGATTTCATGCCGGTATGGAGCCATGATGGCAAGTCTATTGCATTTGCATCGGATCGATATGGAAACTTCGATATATTCATTGTTAACTCAGAAGGAGGAGAACCCAAACGATTAACTTTTCATTCTAAAAATGAATACCCTTACACATTCACCGCTGATGATAAATCGGTGATATTTGGAGGACTACGTCAGGATTTAGCCAGCCATAGACAGTTCCCAACAAATTCACAACCAGAACTATACAGCGTGCCAGTAAATGGCGGTCGTGTAAGCATGGTTTGGACATTTCCTGCTGAAGCCGTTCAAGTTAGCAAAGATGGTCGGTTTATGGTTTATCATGATAAAAAGGGTGGTGAGAATGAGTTTCGTAAGCATCATACATCATCAATTACCCGTGATATTTGGCTATACGATAGTAAAACTGGGGAGCAAAAGATGATTACAAATTTTAAAGGAGAGGATCGAAATCCAGTTTTTGCCGATAATGATAAAAGTATATATTACCTAAGCGAAGAGAGTGGAAACTTTAATGTTCATAAACTAAGTTTAGATAATCCTCAACAAAAGCAACAGATTACGAGTTTAAAAAAATTCCCTGTTCGTTTTCTAAGCATTAGTAATAATGGAACACTATGTTTTGGTTACGATGGTGAATTATATACAATGACATCAGGTAGCGAACCCCAAAGAGTACCTGTAACAATTCGTACCGAGGATAAGCGTAATAACGATTTGTTTCTCTCAATCAATGGAAACGCAAAGGAAATGGATATCTCACCAAATGGGAAAGAGATCGTTTTTGTTGCTAGAGGCGAAATTTTCGTTTCATCCGTTGAGGGGGGAATAACTAAACGAATCACCAATACCCCAGAACAAGAGCAATTTGTAAGTTTCTCACCCGATGGAGAATCAATTCTTTATGCTAGCGAACGTAATGGGAGGTGGCAAATTTATCAAACTAAAAAAATACGCAAAGAAGAACCTTATTTCTACGCTTCAACAGTGCTAAAAGAAGAACCACTTTTTAGTAGCGAGAATAACTGCTATGAACCCCAATACTCACCAGACGGAAAAGAAATAGCTTATATTGAAAATCGAGCTTCGCTTGTGATTTATAATATTGCTAGCAAACAAACCCGAACCATACTTACCCCAAATGAACTATATTACATGGCAGATGGTGATCAGTATTTTACATGGAGTCCAGACAGTAAATGGCTTTTAGTTGAATATAATCCAGTAATGGCTAATGGGGAGGCTGTAATCATTGCTGCCGATGGAAAGAGTAAGATGATAAACCTAACCCAAAGCGGATATAACGATTTCAGTCCAAAATGGGCAAATGAAGGCAAACAGATGATCTGGTTCAGTAATCGCGATGGGATGAGAAGCTATGCAAACAGCGGTGATAGACAAACTGATGTATACAGCATGTTCTTCACTAAAGATGCTTGGGATCGTTTTAACCTAAGCAAAGAGGATTACGATCTTCTTAAGACCACAGAGGAAAAGCAAAAGGATAAAGAGAAGAAGAATAAAGAAGACTCGAAGGATAAAAAAACTAATGAGGTAAAAAAGGATAGCATTTTGAAATTCGATTGGGATAATATTCGAGAACGTAAAACAAGATTGACCATAAACTCATCATCACTCGGTGATGCAGTGTTATCAAAAGATGGAGAGACTTTATACTATTTATCAAGTTTCGAAAAAGGCTTAAATCTTTGGAGTACAAACCTTCGCACGAAGGAGGCCAAAATGGAAATTCAACTCGATGTCAACAATGGACAACTTAAATGGGATAAGGAGATGAAGAATCTATTCCTTCTTGCCGATGGGAAAATTTCAAAAATCAATGTTGATAAAGGGAAGCGTGAATCAATTGCGATAAAGGGGGAAATGAAGCTAAATGTGTCTGCCGAAATGAAATACATGTTCGATCATGTTTGGCAACGCACCAAAACAGGTTTCTACACATCATCATTCCATGGAGCCAACTGGGATGAACTTCGCGGCGATTACATGAAATATCTTCCAAGTATAGGTAATGGCTACGAATTTGCGGATTTGCTATCGGAAATGCTTGGCGAACTCAACAGCTCCCATTCTGGGGCAAAGTATAATTCAAGAAATTCAGATGGTGATGCAACTGCATCTCTTGGTATATTTATGGATTATGATTTTACTGGCGATGGCATTAAAATTGTCGAGGTAATTCAGGGAGGACCACTCGATAAATCGAACATCAAGGTTAACTCAGGAATGATAATCGAACAGATTGATGGTGAAACAATCTCTGCGGATAAGGATATTGCTATGTTCCTTAACCGCAAAGTTGATAAATATACCCTATTACAAGTTCTTGATCCAATAACCAACACAAGGCAACAAATATCTGTTAAACCAATTTCTCTTGAAGAGGAAAACGGTTTGCTCTATAAACGATGGGTAAAAAAGAATGAGGAGGAGGTTGATAAGATTAGTAATGGGCAGTTAGGATACGTACATATTCCGGGTATGAGCGATGGACCCTATCGTGATATCTATGAAGAGATGATGGGCAAATTCCACGACCGAAAAGGTGTTATTATTGATACCCGTTTTAATGGCGGAGGCGACCTTGTTTCTGATTTAACTATGTTCTTTACTGGGAATAAGTTCTTAGATTATAGGAATGACAAACGTTCACTTGGATACGAACCCTCTTTCCGTTGGACAAAACCCACAGTAGCCATGTTTAATGAGGCAAATTACAGCGATGGTCATTGCTTTGCATGTGGATATCAGGACTTAGGGATAGGTAAAACTATTGGTATGCCAACACCAGGTACTTGCAGCTTTGCAGGATGGGAAAATTTACAGGATGGTGCTACTCGTTGGGGCGTAGTGCCTGTAAGTACAAAAAACAGCAAAGGACAGTGGTTAGAAAATTTAGAAACGGTACCTGATTTTGTTGTTAAGAATGAACCTTTAATAATTAGCAAAGGTAGAGATCAACAGCTAGAAAAAGCTGTTGAGGAACTTTTAAAAATGGTCAAATAGTTTGAAAAGAAAGATATAGATTAGTTTAAAGCAGCAGAATTGCTGCTTTAAACTTTTTGCTGGAGGAGCTCCAATTTACGTCTCAAATAACTTTACTATTTTTGAATAGATTGATTTTTGTACACACCAACCTAAAACCAAGTACCATGGATACATTTGAGCAAGAATTACCAAAAAACGAAATAGATGCGAGAATAGAACTAACCAACGATTCTATATACAGCCTCGATACAATTTGGCGTTGGACTAGTTTCTTTTCAATAATAGGATTTATTGGCATTGCATTTTTAATACTCATTGGAATAGTAATGGTATTCGCTTTATTTGCATTTGATAATGGTTCAATGGGAACTGCGTTGAAACTCGCAATTATATTATTCTACTTTGTATTTGGAACAGTTTATTTTTATCCCATTCTCCTACTATTCCGCTTCTCAACAAATACAAAGAAAGCACTTAGGGATAGGAGTAGCCTAGATTTAAGTCTTGCTTTTAAAAATCTTAAATTGCATTTCCAATATGTTGGGATAATGACTATTGTAGTTTTTGCTTTATATATTCTAATTATTATTGGGTTAATTATAGTAAAAACAATGATATAATTCATTGATTTTAAAATATTTAACAATATTCGCTCTTTCAAAAATTAACTTGATGCAAAAAAATATCGTCCAAAAAAAGTTAAGTAACGTAGATGCCTTTTACGACGAGATTAGTAAAAGTTACACAGGCTCCATTCAACGGTGTGTGCCAGATTATAATGAAATGCTCAAATCTCTTTTTATCTACATTAATCCTGATTTTCAGCCTAAAACTATTCTTGAATTGGGATGTGGTACTGGGAACCTCACCCAGATGATTCATCAAAGGTATCCCAATGCTACAATTGTAGCCCTAGATATATCCGCAGAATGTATAAACGAATGCAAATCAAGACTATCATCTGCAAATATTAAATATATTCAAAATGATTTCAAGGAGATTGAATTCCCTAATAACACTTTCGATCTAGTTTTATCAAGCATTTCAATTCATCATATTAATGATAAAGATAAAGAACTGCTTTTTCAGAAGCTTTATCGTTATCAAACTCCTAATGGAGTTCTTTCGTTCTGTGATCAATTTAGTGGGGAAACCGATTTTATCTACAATAAACATATTGAAAGATGGAAAAAATATGCCGTAGAGCAAGGCGCAAGCAATGATGAATGGAATATGTGGATGCAACACCAGCAAGAACATGATTACCATTCGACTCTTGCCAACCATTTACAATGGATTAAAAATGCTGGGTATAAATTGGCTGATTGTACCCGAAAGCATTTGCTTTGGACAACTATTTATGCTGAAAAATAATTTAACACAAACTCTTTGGGTTACCCTTTTATACAAAAATCATCGAAATAAAAAGATGAATAAGTGATAATTAATTTTCTAAATACTCAAGCGCATCCACTTAAAATTAACGACACTATTACCCTATTCATTCTATACATTCGAAGCAGGGTTGCTTAATCTCTGGCAAATCCACCCAATCATAATTCTAATTGGGTTACCTTGTTATGCTTCACATTCATCCTGTATTGTTTAGAGATTTAATATTTTATTTTGAACAAAAAACATTATCCTCTGTTCTAGGATTATAAGTATTGTGATTCTGAAAAATTTCATAACTTGCTTGTACACTGCAATTGTACTTTTCAAACTAATAATACTTGGAAGGTCTTTTAATTAGGGTATAAATAGAATATTAATGCCTAACTATGCAAAATATTCCTGTTTTAGAAATCGATGGAAGAAGGTTATACTACACCTTTGTTGCTGGGGCAAAAAGGATACTTGAAAATCAGATTGAACTTAATAAAATTAATGTATTCCCAGTAAACGATGGAGATACTGGTACAAACCTAGCATCGACTATCCGATCCGTTATTGAATCAATCCACCCAAATAAATCATACAAAATAACTGCTGATCTTATTGCCGAGGCAACCCTTATGAACGCTCGTGGAAACTCAGGTATTATTTTCGCCCAGTTTATGTACGGGTTAAGTAACGAAACAGGGAATCATAGCACTATCTCTCTAGATCAGTTCGCCGTTAGTATAAAAAAATCGGTACAATATATTTACGAAGCAGTTGCAAACCCTGTTGAGGGTACAATGCTAACCGTAATTAAAGAGTGGGCTGATTTTATTTATACCAATCGTAGAATTATACCAGATTTTAACCAATTACTTATTAACTCAAAATCAGTACTCGAAAAATCGCTGATTGAAACTAAATCAAAACTTCAGGTACTTGCAAAAGCCAACGTTGTTGATGCTGGAGCAAAAGGATTTGTCCTTTTTATCGAAGGAATTATCGATTTTATTCTTAATAGCAATATTAGACATCTTTTAAAATCAAAAACAGAAATTGTTCTTTTTTCCAACTTGGACGACCATGTTTCGGAGAAAATTAATTACCGATTTTGCACCGAGGCAATTCTGAAAAATGGAACTCTCAGTTCAAAAGCACTTACAGATATCCTTAATAACTATGGTGATTCAATTGTAGTTGCGGGATCTGAAACTACTAAAAGAATTCACATCCATACCGATAACCCTGCCAATTTATTTTATAATCTCAAAGATTTTGGCACAATAACCTATCAAAAAGCAGATGATATGGTTCGTCAGAGCGAAGCGGTTTACAACCGTAAATGGAAAATTGCGCTGGTAACCGATTCAACCTGTGATCTATCGCCTGAACTTATTGATTTTTATCAAATCCATCTTCTCCCAATTAATATTTTCTTTGGCGATAATCATTACCTCGATAAGGTTACAATTCAACCCGAGCATTTCTACAAGCTACTCGAACAAAACGGCGACTTTCCCAAAACGGCTCAGGTGAACGAAAAAGCATTTGTTAACCTATACTCACATCTTGCATCGCACTACGATTCTATAATTGCTGTTCATTTAACCGATAAGTTCAGCGGAACCCTTTTCAATAGCCAGAAAGCAGCACAAGCAATCAGCAAGGAGTTCAATAAACCAATATCAGTAATTAACTCCAAGAATATCTCAGGTGCATTGGGATTAATAACCCTCCGCATTGCTCAAGCAATTGAAGCAGGTCATTCGCATGATACAATCATCGAAATGGCTAATAAATGGGTAGCCGATTCAAGGATATATGTTAGCGTTAAAACCCTTAAGTATATGGTTCGTGGGGGAAGAGTTTCTCATTTTAAAGGATTGGTTGCCCGTATACTCAATATCAACCCCATTGTTTCGATGGATGAAAATGGAAAATCTGTAGTGTTTGGAAAAACCTACAACCAAAAATCGAACATGGAGAAGGTAATGCAACATATTAAAACAATAAGTACAAACAAGAGTATTTGGAACTATATTGTGCTACATGCCAATAATCATGAGGGTGCTCAGTGGTACAACGAGAAAATGAAAAGTCTAACGGGTAAGGAGTCAATATCGATAGTAAATATCTCGCCCGTTATTGGTTCTAACGCTGGTATTGGCGCTGCATCTGTTGCATTTATGTTTGAATAAGATGGAGGAAATCATCAAGCCTTAGTGTTCTAAAAGGCCTATTCTATTTAGTGAATTAAAAAACTTAACCATATTAAAAATGTCGTTCCTGCAAATATACCTTCAAGCATTTCTGGTGATAATGATTATGATGACTACTCTTTGGGTCATCAGTATCTTCCTTAAGAATGCAAGTATTGTTGACCTTTTCTGGGGTTTTGGATTCGTTGTAACTACAATATTCTACTTTTTTAAAACCGATGGATTTGAAACCCGCAAAATTCTACTTTTAATTCTAGTGGCAATATGGGGATTAAGGTTATCAATCTACCTTGCATGGCGGAATATTGGGAAAGGAGAGGATTTTAGGTACGCACAATTCCGAAAAAATTATGGCGAGCATCGTTACTGGTGGATCAGCTTTTTTCAAACATTTCTGCTTCAAGGAGTGTTAATGTGGTTGATATCTGCTCCTCTTCTCGGGGCACAATACTATTCCACCAACAAAGGTTTAGGCATTTTAGATTTTATTGGAATTACTATCTGGTTAATTGGTATTTCATTTGAGACTGGTGGTGATTTTCAACTTGCTAAATTCAAAGTAAACCCTGAGAACAAAGGCAAAGTATTGAATACTGGTTTTTGGAGATACACCCGACACCCAAACTATTTTGGCGATTCGGCAGTATGGTGGGGTTATGGGTTAATTTGCCTTGCAGCAGGAAGTTATCTGCCTGTATTAGGCTCAATATTGATGACAGCATTAATTATTAAAGTTTCAGGAGTGATTCTTCTTGAAAAATCGTTGAAAGAAACTAAACCACAATACAAGGAATATATAGAAAAAACAAGTGCTTTTATTCCGTGGTTTCCAAAGAAATGAATTGTCATCTAAATTTCTTTCTGTTTTAGCATTTTAATTTGCAAAATAAACTCTTAATCAATGAGTATACTTAAATACATCTGGTTAGTACTTTTTGTAGGATGGGGATTGCCCCTAACCTACTACCGAAGTAAATTTCGGAAAATTGTATACAAAACTAATAGCTGGTTAATTAATATTAACCCACTATTCTGGAAGGAGATAAAAGCACTATTCGGTAATATTTACCCTGAAAATAAGGGTTATATTAAATTTCGAAACTTTTATCGTTTCTATCTTGCAGTTTACCTTCTGCTTTTCATTATCTATTTTACTTTTAATAGCAATGCACAAACCAATAAAAATACTGAAATGAAAAAAATTGAAATTGGGGATAGTATTCCTACATTTTCCTTAAAAGATCAAAATGGAAATCAAGTTGATATAAACACCGTCATTGGAAAAAAGAAACTTGTTATCTACTTCTACCCCAAGGACGATAGCCCCGGATGTACAAAGGAAGCATGCTATTTTCGCGATCAATTTGATGTATTCAACCAAGCAGATGCTATGATTATTGGCATCAGCGGGCAATCGGTTGAGAGCCATAATAAATTTGCTGAGAAATATAAACTAAACTACACGCTGCTAAGCGATGAGGAAAATAACGTTCGTAAACTTTTTGGTGTACCAACCAATTTATTTGGACTTCTCCCGGGGAGAGTAACTTATATTATAAATAAAGAGGGCAAGGTGGTTTATATTTTCAATTCCCAGACAAAAGTGGCGGAACATGTTGATGAAGCATTGAAAATCTTAAAAGAATTGCAATAATCTGAACCGAACCAACATTCCATTTTCGAGGTACTAAATCAATAGTAATCTAATGTCAATTCAATGTAAGGTGTCATCCTGAGCGAAGCGAAGGATCTAATTATCTAAATACGAGATGCTTCACTTCGTTCAGCATGACAAAGCAACAATCTAATATTGTATTTAGGATCAATTTGTTATACTTGCATTGAACTCGCATTAGTCTAAATTTATCTTTTATTGAACAAAACATGTTCAATAACCCTTCCTTTTATATATAAATCGAGCATTAGCGCTGTGTGTTAAAATATAAACTCTGCGTTTTTAACACTAATCATTAATAGATAAAACAAACAGGACTATCGATGAAATAGACCCAAAGGTCTATCTTTTTTCTTTTTTGATGTATGTCACTTGATATTTGCTCATCCTATAAAATTCAGAGTTAAATAAACTTGACACAAAGGTGAGCATGAAAAAACTTGTGATCTTAATTTTTATTCTTTCGGCATATTCCAGTTACTCCCAAGTACCAGCTAATATTAAAATTGATGGACTCTATTTTGGAACTCTCGAAAGTGCTCTTAATAGGATTAGCCAAAAACATGGGGTTGTTTTCTCTTTTGATAAGGAGTTGGCTAATTCTATAAACATCGAAGAGCGACCATTTCAACAATCGCTGGAAGAGTTCTTAGATAAAATCTGTCGTACAAATAAACTAAAGTATTATATTAGTAATGATAAGGTAATACACATAATAGAGCGATGGGAGAATCAAAATCTCAAGAAACTCGATGGCGTAAAGAGTTATAGGGGTAAACCCAAACGGTATAATATCACCCTATCCGGCAAAATTATCGATAATTCAACAAGGGAAACTCTCCCTTTTGTCAACGTAGCAGTAAAAGGGACTACAATAGGCGGAGCAACTAACGTAGATGGGCATTTTACCTTGGTAAATGTACCCTGCGATACGGTAACTCTAATTTGTAGCTACATCGGGTACGAAAAGCAAACCCTTTACCTAACCCCCGAATCTCCAATCAATAACCTGCTAATTGAATTGAATGTGGCATCTCAAGAAATCAAGGAAGTAGTTGTAACGGGACAAAAGCAGGATATCCTTGAAGCCAACGAAAAAACAAGCATGATTAAGCTTACACCCTTAAAACTTAATACACTACCTAATCTTGGTGAAAAAGATATACTCAGATCTTTTCAACTAATGCCGGGTATAAGTGCTGCCAATGAGAATTCATCGGGATTATATGTGCGTGGAGGAACTCCAGATCAATCACTTGTCCTTTATGATGGTTTTACGGTTTACAATGTCGAACACCTTTTTGGGTTCTTCAGTTCATTTAACTCAAATGCTATTAAAGACGTACAACTTTACAAAGGAGGTTTCGATGCAAAATTTGGTGGCAGACTTTCAAGTGTTGTTGAGATCACTGGAAAGGAAGGTGATCGCAAAAGATTTAATGCTTGCATGGATATTGGAATGCTATCGATGAACGCCTTTACAGAATCTCCCATTGGTGAAAAATCCTCAATAATTATTTCATTTCGAAGAAGCTGGCAGAGTCCTGTTTACAATAAAATTTTTAATCAATTTAATATTCAATCGGATAATACAAATTCACAAGAGCCTCCTGGACAAGACAATAATAATCTAAAATCATATTTCTACGATATTAACGCAAAATATACATACCGAATTAGTGAGAACGAAAACATTTCATTCAGCTTTTACAACGGAGCTGATGATTTAGATAATTCTATTAAACCCCGAGGTCCTGGTGGTGGCCCAGGAGGTGGAGGTTTTGGATTCCGTAGTTTTAGTATGAAGTCAACCGATTTAACATACTGGGGAAATACAGGATCATCATTAAAATGGTCGAAGAACTGGAATGATAAGTTTTTTACAAATGCTCTTTTAAGTTTTTCAAACTATTTTAGTAAACGTGATCGATCAACAGGCGGTAGCTATGTCGACAAGGAAGGAAATACTCAAACTATTAATCGTGGGGTTCTTGAAAATAACAATCTTTTAGATTATACCGCTAAAGTAGATTTTGAATATAAATTAACTAGTAAACATAAACTTGAGTTTGGCGCGCAGTCAATTTTCAACTCAATTAATTACTCATACTCTCAAAATGACACACTGAAAATTATCGACCGCAGAACAAATGGAGCAACATTATCGGGTTATCTTCAGGATAAAATGAATTTTCTGAATGAGAAATTAAATGTTACCACTGGTTTGAGGTATAACTATTTTACTAATACTAGCAAAAGTTATATAGAGCCAAGAATCGGTGCTTCCTATCAGCTCAATTCAAGGTTAAAATTTAAATCTTCCATTGGGAGATATTATCAATTCGCTAAAAGAGTAGTACGTGAAGATATTCTTCAGGGAAGTCGCGATTTTTGGGCTCTAGCCGATGGAAAAAAACTACCTGTAAGCTCATCGAATCATTTTATTGCTGGATTTTCCTACGAAACAAAAGATTTCTTAATTGACGTTGAGGGTTACTATAAATCATTGAGTAGCCTTTCGGAATATTCTCTCCGCTTTGAAACCATGCATCAAAGCGTTTCCTATGAAGAGAATTACCAAATTGGTTCAGGCGTTGCCGAGGGTATCGATTTTCTTTTCCAAAAAAAATATGGCGATTACACAGGTTGGATAGGCTATACAATTGGTCGTGTTATAAATAAGTTCAATAACTATGGCAATTACTATTTCTATGCTTCCAACGATGTAACGCATGAATTTAAGTTAGTTAATTCATATAAATGGCGTAAATGGGACTTTTCAGCCACTTGGATATTCGCCACAGGGAAACCCTATACAGCACCCGAAGGGGGATATCAGCTTACACTTCTTGATGGAACAACCCGCAATTATATCAATGTTACAGTAAAAAATGGGATGCGACTACCTGCATATCATCGCCTTGATGTATCTGCCTCGTATAACTTTATTCTCGGCCCCGATTCGCCATGTACCTTGGGTTTCTCAATTTTCAATCTTTATAACCGAAGTAATATCTGGTATAATGAATACGAGATAATTGAAAACCAAATTATTAAAACACCTGTGAAGTTTCTGGGAATCACACCGAATATCAGTCTAAATATCAAATTTCGATAAAACAAGATAGTATGAAAACTTTGAAAATACTTCTGGCAGTCACCATATTAATGCCCTTTATATCATGCCAAAAGGTAGAGCAGCAATACATCAACTCCGACAAAGTTATTGTTGAGGGCTACCTAAATGCAGATCAAAAAGCAAGAATTAGCGTATCCAAAGAGATTACCTACGCAACGAATGATAGCTCTGAAATGCCAATTGAAGGGTTAGAAATTACTCTCACTAATAATGATATTTCGGAGATTATGATCGATAAAGGTTCTGGAATATATGAAAGTAATACCCTAATTATGAGGGCAAATGAAAAATATAGTATGCGTTTTGACTATAAAGGAAAGTTAATAACCTCGGAAACAACTATTCCGGAGAAACCCAAGAGTTACAAGGCCTCTGCAACATCAATCGCAATTGCTATGTTTAATCCTGGTTCTGGTGCTCCACCATCCTTTCCTGATCCAATCAAACTAACATGGTCTAATCCCGATAGCAGGTATTTCTTAGTCGTTGTTGAAAATATTGAAAAAAAACCTGTTGCAATTTTCGATAGTACACGGTTTAGCCTCAAAAGAGTTTTCCGAAATGAGCCTCTTCAAACAAACTCCTACGAACTTAATATGCGTAGTTTCAACTACTATGGAACTCATCGGATAATCCTTTTTAACCTGAATCCTGAATATGTATCGCTTTACGAAAACAATGGAAGTTCATCATTAAACCTTACTACCCTGCCAACTAACATTGAGGGAGGTTTAGGTATATTTACAGGAATAAACTCCGATACAATTAGAGTTGAGGTCTATGATTAAACATCACTTTATTTTTACTCTATAATCATTGCTACTTGGCCAATAGCCAAATAAATTAATCATTTTTGATAAGCAGCAATGCTATCGCTAACATTCTATCGATAAAACCAATCGTCCACAAAAGCAAACTATCCATCCATTCTTTTAACCCAAACATCTAGTTTGTTTGCTTTTAAATAACTTCTGAAGGATTTTTGCATCGTATCTTTTATGATAAAAGTGAGTGTTGAACTCAAATAATTTCCAACTATGAGCAAAAGAAACATCATATCTAAAATTGGTTTCCAGGTTATCCTAATTCTTGGGGTTACTCAACTTTTACCCGCCCAAGAAAAATCCCAACAAGCGTGGGATCTAAACCAGTGCCTCAACTATGCGCTTGAGCATAATATTCAGGTGAATAAAAAGAAACTTACCGTCTTGAGCAGCGAAGCCGATTTACTTAAAACAAAGTCTGATCGATTACCTAATCTAAGTGGTACAATATCAGAATCATTTACAAACTCTAAAGTCCTTAGTGCTGGTAATGGGAGTCCTTTAAAATGGGACTTGAATAATGGCACAACAGCATCCCTTTCATCAAACCTCACTGTTTACAATGGGGGAGTGATATCAAACAGCATAAAACAAAGTCAACTCAACATTGAGATGGCAAATTTAGATATTGAGCTAACCAAGAATAGCATAACACTATCAATTACACAGGCTTACCTAAATGCACTTTATGCTAAAGAGTCGGTAGATTACGCTAAGGAAATACTTATTACCTCTCAGAAACAGGTTGAAAGAGCACAACAGCTCCTTAAAGCAGGCTCAATTGCAAAAACAGATCAGGCTCAACTCGAGGCTCAGTATGCTAGCGATCAGTACTCCTTAGTTATTGCACAGAATACTCTTATTTCAAATATCACCAGCCTAAAGCAATTACTTGAAATTCCAGTTACCGACACTTTTTATGTTGCATTCCCCGAAATTGATTTTGATAAAGAGTATAGCTTGCTACCATCTATCAACGAAGCCTTTAATACATCCTTATCGGTTTTACCCGATATGAAATTTAGCGAGCTGAATAAGAGTGTTGCAGAAATAGGAGTAAAAATTGCAAAAGCAGGTTACCTACCGTCATTGAGTATGAACGCTAATTACTCAACAAGTTTTTCGAGTTTAAATAGTAAAGGTTTTAACCCTCAACTTACTGACAACCAAACACAGAAGATTGGGCTTGCTTTAAATATTCCCATTTTCAGTAAAAATATAACCAAAACTACAATTCAGCGATCAAGAATTAATCTTGAGCAAGCAGATCTTACAATGCAAGAAACAAAGAAAAATTTACTTCAAAATGTTGAGAGCGTTTATCAAAATACAATTGCAGGGAAAAGCAGATACGATGCTGCCGTTGTTCAATTCTCAAGTGCTAACGAAAGTTATAAACTCTCCGAAGCACAATTTAACCTTGGAATGATCAATACAGTTGACCTTCTAAAGGTGAAAAACACTATACTCAACGCTAAGAAAGAACTTATACAAGCCAAGTATTCAGCGATTCTTAATCGAAAGATACTCGACTTTTACATGGGTAAACCCATTTCACTTTAACCAAAAAATGATTTAAATATATTAACAATGAAAAAAAGGAAAACAACTATAATTACCTTGATAATTGTAATTATAGCAATAGTCGCATTTTTTACCTTCTCAAGAGAAAATAAACAGGTAATAAAACTTGAATCTGCGGCTGTTACCAAAGGAAATATTTTTAATACTGTAACTGCAACAGGAACAGTAGCACCTATTGATAAGGTTGATGTTGGTACTCAGGTATCTGGTGTAATAAAGAAAATTTATGTCGATTTTAATTCAACAGTAAAGAAGGGTCAACTACTAGCTGAACTCGATAGATCGACACTAAATGCTATAATGGTTCAATCTCAAGCCTCTTTGGCTTCTGCCCAAAATGAGCTAACCTACCAAGAGCAAAATTATACCCGTTCAAAAAAACTTTTCGAGACCTCAATGGTCAGCGAAGTTGATTACCAGTTAGCTCAGTATAATTATAACAACGCTAAAACAAATGTTGAGCGATTGAAATCATCATTAGAGCAAGCAAAAGTAAACTTGTCATATGCAACTATCTATTCACCAATCGATGGAATTATCCTTGCACGAAACGTTGATGAGGGACAAACAGTTGCTGCGAGCTTTAGTACACCAACCCTCTTTTCCATAGCAAAGGATTTAACTAAAATGAAGGTGCAGGCTAACGTAGATGAAGCTGATATAGGTCAAGTTAAATTGGATCAAAAAGTAACCTTTACGGTTGATGCCTACCCAGATGATAATTTTGAAGGGAAAGTCACACAAATCAGACTTAATCCCACCGTTTCAGCCAATGTAGTTACTTATCAGGTGATAATTGAGGCTCCAAATCCCGATCTGAAATTAATGCCAGGATTAACCGCCAGCGTAAGCATCATCACAAAAAATGCTGATAGCGTAGTCCTTGTACCAGCAAAAGCGCTCAGGTTCACCCCCGATGCTGATGTTTCATCAAAATATATAGTTAAAGCATTCCAGAGGGATAGTACAATGCACAAAAGAAATATGAGTTCGGGTACATACCAAGGAGCGGGTCAAAGGGTGTCGCAAGGAAATTCGCAGAATACAAGAAGTCAAGAAGGTGGATTGTCTCAAAGTGGAAATACAAACAATCGTACCAAGAAAATGAAGAAAAATTTTGGATCAGTTTGGACATTATCTGGCGATACACTAATCCAAAAAATGGTAAGAACTGGTTTAGAAAACGGAACAATGGTTGAAATACAAAAGGGTCTTAAAGAGGGTGATTCAATAATTGTGGCTTCAACTAAAGTTCAGAAAAATGCAAAGACAACTGAAGCGAAAAGTCCATTTATGCCGCAGATGCCTAAAAGAGGAGGTCGTTAAAAAATCAAAAAATGGAACAAGCAATAATTCATATTGAAAACCTCAAGCGAAACTTTACTGTTGGGAGCGAAACGGTAAGAGCCCTTAAGGGTGTTTCTTTCGATGTTAAAGAGGGTGAATTCCTGACCATCATGGGAGCCAGCGGTTCGGGCAAAACCACCATGCTAAATATTCTAGGATGTTTGGATCGTCCAACGGATGGCAAATACCTACTCGATAATGTTTCTATCGCATCATTATCAAAAAATGAGTTAGCCCGATTAAGAAATCACAAAATTGGTTTTGTATTCCAATCGTTCAATCTGCTTCCAAGGACATCTGCGCTAGAGAATGTTGAACTCCCCCTGCTCTACAACTCAAAAATATCTTCTAAAGAGCGAAAAAGCAGGGCTATTGCTGCCCTTGAAGCGGTTGGACTAGCAGATAGAATGGGTCATACACCTAACCAACTCTCGGGAGGGCAGCAGCAACGTGTAGCAATCGCTAGAGCCTTAGTAAATGATCCTGTAATGCTCCTTGCTGATGAAGCAACGGGAAACCTCGATTCAAAAACATCCTATGAGATACTCGCTCTTTTCCAAGAGTTGAATCAAAAAGGGAAAACTATCGTTTTTGTGACTCACGAACCTGATATTGCCTCGCTCAGCAAAAGAACTATAACGCTCAGGGATGGGCACATTATTAAGGATATCATCATCGATAATCCAAAATCGGCAAAATGGTATCTAGAAAATTTACCTGTAAATGATGACGAAATTTAGTATAAGATTATGAGTCCTATAAATTTAATTAAAATAGCCCTAATGGCGATGGCTCGAAATAAGATGAGAACCATTTTAACCATGCTGGGAATCATAATTGGAGTTGCATCAGTAATTGCTATGCTGGCAATTGGACAAGGATCGAAAAAAAGCATACAGGATCAAATTTCTAGCATGGGTACTAATATGCTTATGATTAGACCAAATAGTGATGCACCTGGTGGCGTTAGATTAGATGCTAGTTCAATGCAAAACTTAACAATAAAGGATTTGGAAGCAATACAACAACAATGTCCTAATGTTGCTCTTGTATCACCATTGGTTAGCGGGCGTGGTCAAACCATTTATGCCTCAAAAAATTGGCCAACCTCTATCCAAGGCGTAGGCACTAACTTTCTTGAAATCCGAAAGATGTCTATAAAGGATGGTATCATGTTCTCTGAACAAGATGTTGCCACTGCGGCAAAGGTTTGTGTTTTAGGTAAAACGGTGATCGAAAACCTTTTCGCTGATGGCGATTCCCCAATTGGAAAAACAATACGTTTTAAGAATATCCCATTTAAAGTAATTGGAACTCTTGCCGAAAAAGGTGAAAATACATTTGGACAGGATCAGGATGATATCATACTAACACCCTATACCACAATCCAAAAAAGAGTGCTTGCCATTACCTATATTCAAAATATTTTTGCCTCGGCTATTGATGAAAAATCCTCCGATATTGCTCTTAAGGAAATTACTGCTGCGTTACGACAATCGCATAAACTCAAGGATTCTCAGGAAGATGATTTCTCTGTCAGAACTCAAGCCGAGTTAATATCAACGTTTAGCTCTATTACCCAAATGCTTACAATTCTCCTTGCTGCAATTGCGAGTATCTCATTACTTGTTGGAGGTATTGGTATTATGAATATCATGTTTGTCTCGGTTACTGAAAGAACTCGCGAGATAGGGCTTCGTATGGCTATAGGAGGAAGAGAAATTGATATTATGTTTCAATTTTTAATTGAGGCTGTGATGATCAGTATTGCCGGAGGTATCATAGGCGTTGCTCTCGGTATTACAACTTCGTATGCACTAGCATCAATTCTGGGCTGGCCAATAACCATAACCTCGCTTTCGATTATCCTCTCATTTCTAGTCTGTTTCATTACTGGAGTATTTTTTGGTTGGTATCCCGCAAGAAAGGCCTCATACCTTGATCCAATTGAAGCATTACGTTACGAATAACATCATTTAATAACTTAATACCACTATGAAACGAGTTAAATTTTTGATTATTATCGTCTTTATGAGCACCTTTGTTGTCAACGCACAAAGGCAAGAGCATCCAAATTTTGATCCTAAAACAAGGGCAACAAGAACAATTGATGAACTAACCAAGCAAATAACTATTACCCAATCCATTCAGGACTCATTAAAGGTTGTTTTTATAAACTTTTTTGAGGGCATGAGAAAAGAAAGAGAATCGGGGAATCGTCCTGATATGCTGAAAATGGAAAGTAAAAGGGATTTAAAGGTGAAATCATTTCTTACCAATGAACAGTTTAAGGCTTACCAAAAGTTCATGGAAGATAGAAAAAATAGAGGAAATAGACCCAACAGAGATGGCATGCATGAACGATTAGACGGCAGATAGCAAAATAAAATTAAACCCACCCTAAACCAAATTTCAATGTTAAACCTCAATTCAAAATCAAAAGTATTTGTAAGCATTGCCCTGCATACGTTGGTGTGGGGTTTTTGGTTTGCTGCCCCAATTATTTTTGCCTTTAATAGGCCTCAATCAAATGAGCCTCCAAGGGAAGCTATTTCCTACTTTTTGATTTGGGTACCTATGAGTTTTTCTCTACTTCTTTTTTATTTAAACTATTTCATACTAATCAATAACTTACTGTTCAAAAAGAAACTTTTATGGTTCTTTTTAACTAATATTATTTTGATCATTGTTTTTTCTTACTGCTCCGATTTACTGAGGCATTTTTTCCAACCTATGCCGATGAATAAAAGATTTCCTCAACCTCCAAATGGGTTTGTTTTCGGTCTACATAACTTCTCTTTTATGTTTGTTATTAGTATAAGTGTAGCTATCCGAACCACTAGTAGATGGTTTAAAACCGAAACTGAGCGAAAAATTCTCGAAAATGAGAATCTAAAATCCAAACTAAGTAATTTAAAGATGCAGTTAAATCCACATTTCTTTTTTAATACGCTCAATAATATCTATTCACTAATTAATATTTCTCCAGAAAAAGCGCAGGAATCTGTTCATGGATTGGCTAAACTTATGCGCTATCACCTTTACGAAACTAATGAGGAAACCGTTCCCCTATCAGGAGAGGTTGAGTTTTTGAAAAACTATATCGCTCTGATGAAGATTCGAATGAATCCAAATGTAACCATTGAAACCGATTTTACAATTGACAATCCAACTACCAGAATTGCACCTCTTTTATTCATCTCTCTAGTAGAAAACTCTTTTAAACACGGCATTAGCCCAATTGAAAATTCATTCATTAAGATTACAATGATAGAACATGATCAAATCCTTGCATTCGAAATACTTAACACCGACTATCACCAAAAAACGGAAGGTCTTGAAGAAACAGGAATTGGTCTCGAAAATCTTAGGAAAAGACTTGCTCTTATATACCCAGAAAAACATAATTTTGTTTATGGCTATGAATCCAAACATTTTCATGTTAAAGTAATCCTACAATTATGAGAAAAATACGCTGCTTAATTGTGGATGATGAACCTCTTGCGCTTAATCTAATTGAGGATTACGTGCTTAAAACCCCATTCCTTGATTTAGCTAATAAGTTTAACTCCCCTTTTCAAGCTATAGATGCCCTCCAAAACGAAAAAATTGATTTGATCTTTCTTGATATTCAAATGCCTGGATTATCTGGGATTGAACTTTCAAAACTATTACATAATGGGCCTAAAGTTATTTTTACAACAGCTTATAGCCAGTATGCACTAGAGGGTTTTAAAGTTGATGCCCTCGATTACCTTGTAAAACCCATTAACTATCAGGAGTTTCTAAAAGCAGCGAATAAGGCATTAACATGGTTCAGCCTTTTGGAACAAAACATTAGCGATAAAAGTACGGAGATGACCTCAAATACTTCCATTTTTGTGAAATCGGAGTATAAACTTATTAAAGTTGAACTGAATAGCATCTTATACATCGAAGGGTTAAAAGACTACGTTAAAATTTATCTAAACGATCAGACTAAACCCATTCTCTCTTTGATGAGTCTTAAGAAACTAGAAGAAGAGCTTTCACCAAAACAATTCATGAGAGTTCACAGATCATTTATTGTAAACCTAGAACAAATAGTGAAAATTGATAGGAATCGCATTGTCTTTGGCTCAGTGTATATCCCTATCGCCGATAGTTATAAAGATCAGTTTCAAGAGTTCCTAAATAAAAAGTTTTTAGGTTAATTAGAAAACTGTTGAGGAATGCTTTTATCATAATCCTTTTGCTGCTGACTCACTTCCGTTTTCCTAACATTGCCCTCTATTTTTTGCCTCTTTAAAGGAACCTAAAAAATGTACTACCCATTATCCTTTAGCAAAAATTTTCCCTTTAATAACCAAGAAAATCCAAAAGACCATAATGCTAAAGCCTCTAGCCAGAACAAAGGTTTATAATCAGAGAGTTTATCGGTAAAACTTGTAGGTAAGATAAAATATATAATCAATAAAACGACACACCCAAGTATTATAAAACCACAAATTCTATAGATTTTATTCCTCAATATCTTTTGTTTTGTTGGATTATCCGATCCCTGTGTAAATAGAAAAAGTGAAAAATATGCTAATGTTAAGAAAAATAGTACGGCTGATACTAAATGTATTATCCTAGTATGAGAGCCTGCTGCTGGACAAAATGCGACCAACAAAGCAAAAAAACCAGCAAAATATCCTGCAATATCATCCTTATAATCATACCCCTTATACACAAATAAAAATAAAGCAACGGCACAAAGAATTCCCACTAACGCATTCCTCATGTGAGTATAATAATACATGCTAATTGATTTTTGAATAACTTCAACTTCGCCAAATATTAAAGAACCAAGGACTAAAATTATTGGTAATGTGACACCAAGCACTCCAACTATTATTCGTAATGTTAAGTATGAAATTACAAGAGATTTTTTGTCGTTTGCTTCCATAATAATCCTTTATTTTTTGTTAGGGATTTGTTTAATGCCTGATTATCTATTGTTTGACCAATTAAGGGGTGTTAGAAGCATTTCATTAATCGCCAATTTACCCCAAACGAAGATAGAAAATACTTATTGATTAGCAAGTCTAAATATCCATTAATAGGTTTTATAGATTTTGCGGTTATTAAAACCGTTATTAACAGAAAGGGTATTCGATTATTATAATTAACAGTTAATCATTTATTCCTGTGATTCCACGCCATGTTCAAATCTAATCATACTCCTGTGCTTTCTCCTCCCCATCAATAACCCTGAATACTCCTTCTGCTAAGGCTTCCATTTCATTTTCTCCGGGGTAAACATGGAATTCCGTAAGATTACCAACATAATCACGTAAATCAATATTAAACTTTTCATTGTAGGCTATGCCTCCGGTTATTATTATTGCTTGAGCCTTACATTTTGAGGCAGCATAGTAAGCTCCAATTTCTTTGGCTATTTGATAAACAAATGCTTCATAAATCAAAATTGCTTTATCATTCCCCGCTTCCACCATTTTTATAACCTCTCGAACATCCTCTGTCCCAAGGTAGGCTTTGAATCCGCTATTCTTGGAAAGAAGCGCCTCAACCTCCTTCTCAGTCTTAGTGTAACAGAGCTTCATCACTCCCCGAAGGGGTAATGCTCCTGACCGGTTTGGAGTGAAAGGACCCATTCCAAGTAAGCCATCGTTTATATCTACAAGTCTACCTGCAACAACCAACGAAATAGAAATTCCGCCACCAAGATGTGCTATCACATAACAGGTGTCTTCAAAGGGAATATTCTGCTTTTTTGCTATTTTTCGAGCAGTCATTTTCATGTTCAGTGGGTGCCCTCTTCCATCGCGAACAATTCCAGGAACACCCGATATTTTAGATTTTGACCACATATTATCACAAGAACTGGGATCTACTGTATAACTATCTTTTAAGCCAAATTCTCCTTTTAACCTATCTGCCAATAATCCCCCTAAGTTTGATGCATGTTCGCCATATGTACAATCTTTTGCATCCTTCAAAAATGATTCAGACAATCTATATGTTCCTCCATCTAACGGTTTTACAATTCCACCTCTACCAACAACACCTACAACCTGAAAATCATTGTCTTTTAAGACACACATTAGCCATGTTTTTATGAAAGTATACCTATAATCAAGTTGATCTGTAATACAATTGAATTTATCAAGATCCGCTTGAGTATGTCTTATTGTTTCCGATTTTACTTCACCTTTTCTACTATATAATGAAAGTTTAGTGGATGTTGAACCTGGATTAATAACAATTACGACCTGATTTTTCATAAATATTGACTACTAATAGGTTAGTAAATATTAGATTGTTTAAGAATCAATTAGCAATTTACCATTTTATTAGCTCCATCCCACTGTTTAATAGTTAAAAAAGTATATTTGCCAATTAAAATCTAATATGAAATCTTTACATCTTCTATTTGTTTCACTCCTTATAGCCACAGTAACCACTGGGCAATCCGTTTTTAAAAATCCGGGGATACCTGAATCAGAATCATTTGTAATTACCGATTTCATTGATAATACAATTGGACATGTTGAAACAAAAATAAATATCTCACTAAAAGAAAGGAATAACCAGAAATACTATCATATTCAGGTCGAAGAAGGAGATCTTTTTTTAAATGAAATTGAGGTCAACTATAACGATTTAACAACGATCTCCGAAAAAAGGATTAACAAGAAAGATAATAGCGTTGAAGAGTATTATCAAAACTTTGGAAATGGGAAAATCCATTTTTTCAATAAGGAAAAAGGGATCGATAAGGACTTTAATAATACCGATAAGAATATCTACTCCCGATACGCTTATTTTATCTCCTTTCGAGGGTTTCCTTTTGATGCTAGTAAAAGTGTTACATTTGATACATACATGTTTGAGTACGGTGATGCCCTATCCATGAAGGTAACTGTTCTATCCAAACAAACGGTTACAGTAAAAGCAGGCACTTTTGAATGCTATAAAATGGAACTAGCCGTTGCTGGTTGGCTATCGCTATTTGCACCCTTTAAAAGCTATTTATACTTTACCGTTGGAGGAACTCACCAATTCATAAAGTATGAGGAAAAAGCCGATAATGGTGGTTGGAATACAGACGAATTGATAAGGATAAACTAAACAAATGTGGAATAGTGATATTGAGAACGCCAGATCTTTCAGTTTAACTCCTTTTAACAACCCCACATCTAACTTTTCTCTTTTCATTATTAATTTTTCATCCTACATTCTACATTAAACATTATCTTTGCGAGCTGAAATTAAAATGTACAAATTCAACGCTTTATGGAATACAACTTCAATGAGATAGAGAAGAAATGGCAGGAGTTTTGGAAAATTAACAAAACCTACAAGGTAGATATTGACCATTCACGTCCAAAATACTATGTGCTCGATATGTTTCCCTACCCATCAGGAGCTGGTTTACACGTAGGGCATCCACTTGGGTATATCGCATCGGATATCTACTCTAGGCATAAACGCTTACAGGGGTTCAACGTTTTACACCCTATGGGTTACGATGCTTTTGGATTACCAGCCGAGCAGTATGCTATACAAACAGGTCAACATCCAGCAATTACCACAGAGAACAATGTAAAGCGTTATCGCGAACAACTCGATAAAATTGGATTTAGCTACGATTGGGATCGTGAGGTTCGCACATGCGACCCAAAATATTACAAATGGACACAATGGGCATTTATACAGATGTTCAAGCACTGGTATAACAATTCTGCCCAGAAGGCAGAACCTATAGAGAGCCTCATTGCTGAATTCGAGAAAAATGGAAATTTAACAATTAACGCATCATGCAGCGATGTTCGCTCTTTCTCATCATCAGAATGGGCGGATATGAGCAAAAAAGAGCAACAGGAAATTCTTCTTGCATATCGCTTAGCCTATCTTGCCGATATTATGGTGAACTGGTGTCCTGCCCTAGGTACTGTTCTTGCTAACGATGAGGTAAAGGAAGGCTTTTCGGTACGCGGCGGACATCCTGTTGAACAGCGCAAGATGAGACAGTGGTGCCTCAGGATCTCTGCATACGCTCAACGTCTGCTTAGTGATTTAGAGACTTTAGAATGGTCCGATTCTTTGAAGGAAATTCAACGAAACTGGATTGGCCGCTCTGAGGGTGCTGAGGTTTACTTTAAGATTGATGGTTCTGAGAAGAAAGTTCTAATATTTACCACTCGTCCCGATACAATATATGGCGCAACCTTTATGGTGATTGCCCCTGAAAGTGAATTAACGGAAGAACTAACCACTCCTGAATATCGAGATGCGGTTGATAATTACATTAACGAGGTAAAGAATCGTACTGAACGAGAACGAATTGCAGATACCAAAAGGGTTACTGGTCAATTCTCGGGCAGTTATGCTATTAATCCATTTACCAACGAGCGCATTCCTATCTGGATAAGTGAATACGTTTTAGCAGGATATGGAACTGGAGCCATTATGGCTGTTCCTGCACACGATAGTCGTGACTTTGTATTTGCTCGTACATTCGAACTCCCTGTGATACAAACTGTGATTAAACCGGGAGAAGAACAATCATCAACAGCATCATGGCATGAATCCTACGATGCAAAGGATGGCGTTGTAATTAATAGTGGTGTTATCAACGGATTAGATGTTAAAGAAGCTATCTCCAAAATAAACGATATTATTGAATCACGTGGACTTGGTTCTCGTAAGGTCAATTTCCGCTTGCGCGATGCTATCTTTAGCCGTCAGCGTTACTGGGGCGAACCATTCCCAATCTTTTACAAAGATGGTCTTCCCTACCCCATTGATGAAAATAAACTACCCTTGGAACTCCCCGAGGTTGATGCGTATCTACCAACCGAAAAGGGAGAACCACCACTTGGTCGTGCTAAAAACTGGCATACACCAGAGGGTTATCAGTATGAAATGAGTACCATGCCTGGTTTTGCGGGATCATCGGCATACTATCATCGTTACATGGACCCACATAATGATAAGGGTTTGGTATCAAAAGAAACCAATGAATACTGGGAAAATGTTGACCTTTATATTGGGGGAACCGAACATGCCGTTGGACACTTGGTCTATTCCAGGTTCTGGAATAAATTCCTATTCGATTTAGGTTACGTTTGTAAAAATGAACCATTTAAAAAGTTGGTCAACCAAGGAATGATTCAGGGTCGATCAAATTTTATATATCGTGTTAAAAACACCAATACCTACGTATCTTACAATTTACGAGAACAATATGAATATACACAAATCCATGTTGATGTAAATATTGTTGATAATGATATGCTTGACATCGAAAAGTTCCGTGAATGGAGACCTGAATTCAAGGATGCCAACTTCATCCTTGAGAATGGGAAATACATCTGCGGATGGGCTGTTGAGAAGATGAGTAAGAGTATGTGGAACGTTGTAAACCCCGATCTAATTGTTGAAAAGTATGGTGCCGATACGTTACGCATGTACGAAATGTTCTTAGGTCCTCTTGAACAGAGCAAACCATGGGATACCAACGGGATTGATGGCGTTCACAAGTTCTTCCGTCGTCTTTGGAGGTTGTACCACGATAAGAATAATCAACCTGAAATCAGCGATGAAGCACCTTCTAAAGAGGAACTAAAAGTTCTGCACAAAACCATTAAAAAGGTTTCCGATGATATCGAAAAATTTAGTTTCAACACTGGGGTTTCAACCTTTATGGTCTGCGTTAACGAGCTTACCGATTTAAAATGCAATAAAAGGGCTATTCTTGAACCCTTATCAATTATTATTGCCCCTTACGCTCCACATATCGCTGAGGAATTATGGTCATTACTAGGTCATAAACAAACCATCTTCGATACAAAATGGCCAGAACTAAGGAATGAATATCTTGTTGAAAGTACATTTACCTGCCCTGTTTCCTTCAATGGTAAAACAAGGTTTACACTGGATATCCCATTAAATTTATCTCAGGCAGATATTGAAAAAATCATCCTTTCAAACGAAAGCACGCTTAAATACTTAGAAGGCAAACAGCCAAGGAAGATAATTATAGTACCGAATAAGATAGTTAACATTGTACTATAAATTTGTTGTTTATTGACGGTCGATAGATTTCTCTATTGACTGTCATCTATCAACAATCAATTAAATAAAGGTATGACCACTAAACTTATCCTTAAAAATGCTCGCGCCTACACGATAATTGTGTTTGGATTATTCCTATACGCTTTATCATGGACAGCATTCCTTCTTCCACATAAAATTACAGGCGGAGGTGTTTCGGGTATTGGTGCAATTGTATACTACGCAACGGGCATCCCAATGGGTTACACATACTTCCTAATTAATGTTGGGTTGATTTTCATTGCCATTAAGATGCTCGGGGCAAATTTCGGGATAAAAACCATTATTGGGGTAACAGCAGGTGCTATTCTATTAGGATTACTTCAAACGTTAATCAAACAACCTGTTGTTGAAGATAAGTTCTTGTCTGCAATTATTGGAGGCGGATTGGCTGGAGTTGGATTAGGCATAATATTTACTCAAGGAGGAAGTACTGGTGGCACAGATATCGTTGCAATGATTATTAACAAGTATCGAAACATTAGCCCCGGTAGAGTAATCTTAGCATGTGATGTATTTATTATCGGTTCATCTTTTTTTGTACTACTCGATATGACAATAATTCATCGTATCGAAAATATTGTATATGGGTATGTTGCTATGGCTGTAACAGCATACGCTATTGATGCTGTTCTGTCCGGCAGTAAGCAATCGGTTCAGATATTCATCTTCTCAAAGAAGTACGATGAAATAGCAGATAGAATTACCAACGAACTCGGAAGAGGCGTTACACTAATTGATGGCAAAGGCTGGTACACCAAAGAAGAGCAGAAAGTACTTATCACTATGGTTCGAAAGTTTGAAGCCAACGATGTTTACAGGGTGATTAAAGAGATTGACCCTGATGCTTTTATTTCAACAGCAAGTGTAATGGGAGTATTTGGTAAGGGTTTCGAAAGAATTAGATCTTAAGTAAGTCTATAGCAAAATTACTCCCCTACAAAAAATGGTGTTTTCAAATTATTAGAAAGTGTAAATTACTTAAAATAAAGTGCTTAATGAAACGAAAGTATTACTATATCACCCTGATTTTATTTCTTTTAATAGCGATAATTGTAATTATTTGGAATCTTTTTACTCCAGAAATTTCGAAAGAAAGAAGGCATCTTATCGAAAAAATAACATCAAAACCAATATATGAATATGGTATTCCGATTGATTCATTTACAGTAATACAAGGTCATATTAGAACAAATCAAACCCTCGGAAATTTGCTTGTTGATTTAAACGCAAAGGCAGAGATTATAGGTAAACTTCCTTACTATACTAATGGTAAATTCGATTTAAAACAGGTTGTTGCGGGAAATACGTATAAAGCATTTTTAACTCAGAATAGTCCTTCTAAATTAATGTATCTCGTTTACGAAAAATCTCCAATTGATTTTGTGATCTTCAACTTCAAAGATTCTCTTATCATCCAAAACGATCATAAGCAGGTTACATCCGTCAGACGGCTTAGCGAAGGCACTATTTCAGGCTCCTTATGGGAAACGATCTATCAGCGTAATCTAAATCCTATTCTAGCACTCAATATGTCCGATATATTTGCTTGGACCGTCGATTTCTTTGGGTTACAGAAAGGTGATAAGTTCAAAGTACTATACGACGAACTATATGTAGATAATAAACCTATAGATATAGGAACAATTTATGCCGCATGGTTTGAACATCGTGGTGAACGTTTTTATGCATACCGCTTCTCTCAGGATTCAGCAGCCAGCTATTGGGATGAAAAGGGAAACTCCTTGCGTAAATCATTTCTAAAAGCCCCTCTACATTTCTCACGTATAACATCAAGATTTTCAGGGAGTCGTTTTCATCCAATCCTTAAAATTTATCGACCTCATACTGGTGTTGATTATGCAGCACCTGAAGGCACGCCAATAATGGCTATTGGCGATGGATACATCATCGACAAAGGGTACAATGGAGCTGCTGGTAATTACCTTAAAATTAGGCACAATAGCGTTTACACAACAGGATACAACCACCTCTCAAGATTTGGAATAGGTATCGCAAATGGTGTTAAAGTAAAGCAGGGGCAGATAATTGGCTATGTAGGGCAAACTGGGTATGCAACTGGCCCCCATCTTGATATGCGATTTTGGATGAATGGCCAACCCATTGACCCATTAAAAGTTAAAGCCCCACCCGTTGAACCAATAAAATCAGAAAAAATGGAAGCATACCTTTCCTATATAAAGGGGCTACAAACTAAGTTGGATAGTTTACCCTTAGTACCTGTTTTCCCCGAAGCAGCAATTGGAAGTTTTGCAAAGTAGTTGACTGTATTATAACCTTAATTAGAGAAACAGCAGAAAGATTATAAGGCTTCTATAAGTTTAACTATAATTTCTGGATAGTATTCATATTCTAAGGCATGAATTCTTTGCGCTAGGATTTCGGGTGTGTCATTCTCTAAAACCTTACACTTTGCTTGAAAAATTATATCTCCGTCATCATAATTTTGATTTACAAAGTGAATGGTAATACCGCTCTCTTCCTGTTTTGTGCGCGACGTGAACGCACTGAAAACGCTCCTCTGATTAT
>JACABB010000036.1 GCA_013376985.1 Bacteroidales bacterium | reverse complement strand
ATACAACATTAATAGCTAACTGGTCCATAATAAATGCAAACATACGAGACCGCTGTTTAGTTAGGACGAAGATACGCTTCGCTAATCTTCGCCTTTAGATTTGCATTCGAATAAAAGCACTAATTTTCATTACCGATTAACCAGAAGAGTAAAGGTGAACTAGAATCTTCGCCAGATTTAGAATGTCTACGCTCGGCTAAAGACCTTTACTCTTCCCTGTTGAAAGGAACCAGTTAGAATGCTAGGTTTGCAGACCTATTAAAGGTGTCAGTTCTCTCAACAACTAGGTTAATCGCCAATAACATAAAAACAAAACTATGAAAATTCATTGGTTTATTGGCGTTGACATCTCGAAAAAAACATTCGATGGGGCTATTCTCAGTCAGAATAAATCGAGTAAGGCTGTGCATGCGCGCTTTGACAACACGCCAAGCGGATACAAGGATTTCAAAAAATGGCTTACCCAACAATGTGCTAAACTCTCAGAGGTTTTCGTTTGCATGGAGCATACGGGGATTTATGGGCTAGGGCTCGCCTCGTTTTTGGAGGGGACAATAGCCTACTGCATGGAAAATCCGTTACAGGTAAAAAGGAGTTTAGGTATAGTACGGGGGAAGAGTGACAAGGTGGACGCTTTTATGCTTGCCAGATACTGTTACCTTCATCGGGAGGAGCTCAAGCCAACCCAGCTACCCACAAAAACCCTCCAAGATCTGCGTATCCTGTTCAGCGAGAGGGAGCGAATCGTAAAAGCCCTTCAGGTGGAAAAGGCTGTGCTGTCTGAGTTGAACCCGGTGCTGAACGAGAAAACGAAGGGAAGGCTACGGGAGAGAATGGCAGGGCTTAAAAAAGATCTTGGCTCAGTGGAGAAGGACTTGCTTGAGGTTGTGCAGAGCGATCCTGAAATAGCCCGGAATTACAAGTTGGCAACCAGCGTCATCGGGGTGGGCATGGTCAACGCCCTACTCTTCATCATGTACAGCGGTAACTTTGAAGGGATTACACAGCCGCGTTCATTCGCCTGTTATAGCGGTGTAGCTCCCTTTGAGCACACCTCTGGAACCAGCATCCGGGGCAAAACACGAGTGAGCCATCTGGCCAACAAGCAGGTTAAAACCCAACTGACCAATGCGGCTCGCTCTGCGGTCATGAACGACCCAGAACTGAGAAGGTACTACAAGCGTAAGAGGGATGAGGGGAAGGAGCATGGGGTGGTCATGAATGCCGTAAAGTTCAAAATTATCCTAAGGGTTTACGCCACAGTTAGGCGTGGTACCCCCTTCGTAAGGTTAAGGCAGGCGGGATAATCATTGGATAACTGAGCCAGAGGGAGTTATTTGGCTTGATTTATAGCAGGCTCGATGCCTGCGTAAATCAAAAAAGGGTAGCTGTGATTAAGCTACCCCTAGATAACCTTTGGCTTAACTTTCGCCGTCGGTCGTTATTTGGCAATACAAAAATAATTATTCTATTTTACTTGCATATGTCTTAGAATGCCCAGCCGGAGGTAACCTTTATTATTTTCTCGTATAACCAACAAACTCGCTTGTCCGAAATTGAAATTTCTTAAAATTTGAATCAGCATATATCTGTAAATCATCAATTAATTTTAGATATGTTTGAATTTGAACTTCATAAATTCCGAAAGTTTTGTCATATTCAAAATTATAGAGCAAATTCCATTGATAAAAAAACAAACTATTTTCTATCCTACTAAGAATCTTGATAAACTCAGAATCTAAGTGTGAGTATCTTACTAAAATCTCTTTAATTGAATCTTCAGTAGATTTTCTTAAATATTCGTACCATTCTAACCAAGTTGCATTTTCCCCATTTATTAAATACGGAGCTTGTTTAGCTGTCCTATCAATCGATTTTAAAAGTTTAGAAAGGTCTTTTTCCTTCAAATCCTCAAATTTTGCTTTCTTATCATTTATTTGCATTAATGGTTGAATAAATAAATGAGCACTTGTTATTATTGAATATGCCTTGTGTCCAACCCATTCATAAATGTTCTCTTTATCTTTCTGTGACTTAATATGTACTACGATAAAATAAAAAATAAAAGCAGAAATATATGAAATTGATAATTTTGAGAAAAACTGTCCAATCTTAGATGCTCCAGTAAATAACTCATCATATCTAATCAACACGACCTCTATCGTAAAATAAATAACAATTGATAATAACAACAGCCATTTTAAGTCCTTTCTAGCTGTTATAAAGTATTTATATAATTTTCTCACACATTAAATTTTAGCACTGTTATATAATGGCTGCCAACGTTGAGTGTATGCAGCATGCGGGAGTTCGTGACGATTTTCCTATCAGCCGTTACTGCCTTTGCCAGCGAGTGATGAACTTGCAAATTGCACTGAAACCCGCATGATGTATACCCTGTGTTGTGCTCTATTTATTTTTTATCATTAATTATCAAGGTGAAATACTGTTTTTTAAGATTCTCCTTGCTAAGCAAAAACATAATATTTGAATTCACTCTCAGACTGTCATTAAAATTAACTGTCATCCCAATAAAATATTTACCTCCCTGAATGAAATAATCAATCTCTTGATTGTTTGTAAAATCACATTTAAAATCTTTGGTTTCATTTGAGTTTATTTCCAAATTTTTCTTTGTTGATAAAGTCACAATTCCGTTGTTGATATTCGATTCAAACCCATTTGGATTAATCTCATAAATGTGATATTGATGAAACACCTTCAAATGTATCGTTTTGTCAGTTTTATTAACGATTTTGAAGATTAAGGTCGGAGGAATTAACATTTGAATTGACAGTATCAATGGAATCAATACAACAAGACTTGTAAATATCGACCCAAATCTTATCCAACGGCTATATGTTTTTGTTTTGTAATTTTTCCACACATAAAGCACCCAAGCAAGTGAAATCGCAAATACTAAAAACACAAAAATCTGAATACCAAATTCATGAATACTATCTCTAAATTGAGACACAATGGTAAAAACATAAACAATCGACGCAATCGGTGCCAATTGTTGTTTTAAGAATTTTCCAAAATCATTACCTATCTCTTTATCTTTCATACAATTTTAAAATTGGGAAACGGGTTCATTAAATAGTGTACAACTCGTTTATATATCCAGTCTTTTCAGACCTATACATTCAAATTTGGGCGTATAGGTCTGGTTTTTGACATTCTTATACAAATATAGTTTTATTTACAAATTATCATTGGGTTATATCGCTATAGAATTACAGAGCATTCCTTTGCCATATTTTGTAATTCACGCTGATATAATTTTAAAAATTCTGCGCTAGTGGATACGTATTTATGCAGTAGGTGTTGTTATAGTTTATTTATTTCTTCTATTGTTAAACCAGTATTTTTTTGATATAATTTCTATTGGGATACCATCTTTTTTAAATCTTTTTGCAATCTCAATCGCCTTTTCCCACAGCATCACAGCATCACAGCAACACAACCTAATAGTCTAACCTCTCTCAACTCCCAACTGTCAACTCCCACAGATTTCTGACTCACCCCCATCACAACTTCTTCTCAGTAAGATATTTCCAAAACCGTTTGGGCATAAAGTTTTGCTGACATTTTAAATTAGTTCGCTCCCTTATGGCAATCTGCTTAAAGTAGATTTTCCACATCTCCTGCCATTTATCCTCATTGGGATGGGTGGCCTCTTTACTTAGCTGACCTGATACGATACTAAATGCAGGATTATCAATGGTAATTTGCTCTAGTTTAGTGGTGTCGAAGAAAAAACCATAATCTCTTCTAGTATCATAAATTAGCCAAGGTTGATCGGCAAATCTTAATCGGAAATGACCTGTAATTAAAGGAAGTACATCGTATTTAGGTGATATTGGTGCAAACCATGTACCATCGGCGGCTTGCTCAAATCGGATAAACATCACCATGTGTTGTGCCTCACGAAGTACCTTTTTCTCTAACTGGCTAACTCTTAAGACACAATCGAGGGCAAAATTGGTAGCGATAATCGCTTTTGCAGCAAAGAGCTCCCGAGCATAATTGGCAATTGTTATTTCAACTAAATCATCCATTGATAGAAATGCATGGAAAAGCTGCTCGCAGGTTAACGTACCTCCTACCCTCTTAATGCCCTCCCAAACCCTTGTGGCATTAGCCTCGTTGGTTTCAACATTAATTGTTTCTCCAAATAGGATACCCGATTGACCCGGTCGAATAATTGCATCAGGCCAAATTTTCTGGTTATATGCTTGAAAAATTATGCTAAGCAAACCGGGGAAGGTACCATCGTAGGAGAACTGGGACATTTAATTTGAGAATTAGACAATGAGGCAATGAGGCAATGAGGCAATGGGACAATGAGGCAATGGGATAATACCCTTCGCTTGTCACTTTCAACTTTCCACTTGTCGCTTTCCACTACCTCTTAAACTTAATCGCAAATTGCGATAATTCGTTATTGGGTTATTTGGTTAATTGGTTATTGGGCTTGCCACTTTTCACTTTCATCCTACTATACTCCTTACAAAACTCCTTAACGCCACACTCAGGGCATTTCGGTTTTCGTGCAATACAAACATATCGACCATGTAGAATAAGCCAATGGTGCGCAATGGGAATTAGCTCCTCTGGAATATGAGCGACCAGCTGCAATTCCGTTTCAAGAGGTGTTTTTGCGTTGTGGCTTAAACCCAGCCTTTTGGCAACCCGGAATACATGCGTATCAACAGCAAGTGCTGGTTTGTTAAATGCTACGGATGCCACTACGTTGGCTGTTTTTCGACCAACACCGGGGAGTTTCTGCAATTCATTAATATCAGAGGGAATAACACCATTAAATTCATCAACTAACATTTTAGCCATTCCCGAAAGGTGATTCGCTTTACTATTAGGGTATGAACACGATCTGATTAGCTGAAATATATCCTCAACCTTAGCTTCGGCTAAGTGTTTTGGCGATGGGTATTTTTCAAAAAAGGGAGGGGTAATGATATTTACCCTTTTATCGGTACACTGGGCTGAAAGAATGGTAGCAACAATCAGCTCATAGGGTGAGGCGTGATCTAACTCCGTTTCGGCAACTGGCATTGCAACTTTAAAGTAGTCTATTATCAGTTTAAATCGCTCTTTGCGGGTCATTTTATTAACTATTTTGATTCTTTAAAGATACATCAAAAGGATTAAATGTGTTGCGGTGATATTGTTTTGCGGTGATGTGGTGATGCTGTGATGCTGTGGAGCTGTGGGGCTGTGATGCTGTGGGGCTGTTAATTTATAACAATGATGCTTTTCCAGCATTCCATTATTCCATCATTCCCATAAATTAAACTATTTTTGCCAAAATTTTAACAATGATACCCTACCTGCAAGTTGAAGATTTAACTAAATCATTTGGTGACCTAGTCCTGTTCGAAGGAATTAAATTTACTGTTGGACAGGATCAAAGAGTAGGGATTATTGCCCGAAATGGAGCGGGTAAAACTACACTTCTTAGGATTTGTGCGGGTCAGGATACAGCAGATTCGGGTAATATCATTTTCAGAAACGATTTACACATCGGATACCTTGAGCAGGAACCTACGCTGATTGAAACCGCATCGGTATTAGAGAATATCTTTTCATCAAATGATAGGGTTGCAAATGCAATAAGGACATACGAAAAAGCTTTGCTAGGTAACGATAAGGTAGTTTTACAGCATTCTATGGAGGAGATGGATAGGTTAAATGCTTGGGATCATGAGGTAAAAGCACGCCAAATACTATCCAAACTTAAACTTGAAGATATTAACAAACCCGTTTCACAACTTTCTGGTGGTCAACGTAAACGTGTTGCTCTGGCATCAACACTAATAAATAAACCGGATATTTTAATTCTCGATGAGCCCACAAACCACCTAGATCTTGACATGGTAGAATGGTTGGAGGATTATCTTCTTAAGAACCGATTTACGATATTAATGGTTACTCACGATCGATTTTTCCTCGATAGGGTTTGTACCGATATTATTGAATTTGATCAAAAGCAGCTATACTGGTACAAGGGGAACTATAAATATTTTCTTGAAAAGAGGCAAGAGCGGATATCATACCAAAATGCTGAGGTTGAAAAAGCAACAAATCTACTTAGAAAAGAATCGGATTGGATGAGTAGGATGCCTCAAGCACGAGGCACAAAAGCTAAATACAGAATTGATGCGTTCTATCAATTACAAGATAAGGCCAGCCAACGACGGAACGATTCTGAGGTAGAGATAAATGTTAAATCATCGAGACTTGGTAATAAGGTTCTTGAGATTAAATCGATATCAAAACGATTTGATGAAACAATAATTCTCAAGGATTTCTCCTACACCTTTAATCGTTCTGAAAAACTTGGTATCATTGGTCGTAATGGTACAGGAAAATCTACCTTCCTTAATATAATTACAGGAAGCCTCCCTCCCGACTCAGGTACTGTAGATCCTGGCGAAACCGTTGTTTTTGGTTACTACCGACAGGATGGAATGAAAATCAGCGATGATCAAAAGGTAATTGATGTTGCCCGTGAGATTGCAGAAGTGGTTACACTTGGTGATGGTAAAACACTTACAGCATCACAATTCCTAAATCTTTTCCTCTTTTCGCCCGAAACACAGTACTCTTTTGTGCAAAAGCTAAGCGGTGGGGAAAAAAGACGACTTTATCTGCTCACAATTCTGATGCGCAACCCTAATTTCCTTATTCTCGATGAGCCAACAAATGATCTCGATATCCTAACCCTTAATGTACTCGAGGAATACCTTCAAAACTTCAGTGGGGTTGTAATCGTTGTTTCCCACGATAGGCATTTCATGGACAAAGTGGTTAATGGCTTACTCGTTTTTGATGGCGATGGCGAGGTAAGCGGATTCCCAGGAAGCTATTCGGATTATCGTGAATGGGCAAAGGAAAATGAGGAGAATCAAGCCAAAGAAGTTAAACTCAAAACCCAGCCAAAACCTGAAAGAGTTAAACCAGAACAAGAGAAGGTTAGGAAACTTACCTTTAACGAAAAAAGGGAACTTGATACTATAACAAAGGAGATTGAAGAACTTGAGAAAGAAAAAAGTTCTCTTGAATTAGAGATAAGCAGTGGTACATTACCTCATGATGATCTTCTAAAAAAATCATCGAGGTATAACGAGTTACTTAAACTGATTGATAAGAAAAGTGAGCGTTGGTTTGAGCTAACAGAGATAATGGAAGGATAGGAATACAATTTCCTATAACCTAAGCCCCTCGCTACTGTCGGTAGAGTTAATTTTCTTGCTGCTATTTTGATTCTTTCTACCCTTTTCAAAACTGTTATTAATAGCCTCATATTTTCAACTCAAGATTGGCATTATTGCTTAAATCGTTATATCGCAAAATGCGATAATATACATTGTTGTTGAATTTGAGGCTATTAACATCCATTTCAATTGGAATTGCAATACTCTGCTTTAAGTTTATCTGTTGAATACAAATTATTAAATGAGAAAACAACAAAATCTTCGATTGACATTTCTAAGGTCTTTAACGTACACTGATTTTCCATGTTTTTCCAATCTCTTTCCAAACATTTTTGACTACATGGACCTACACACATTGGTAACATTTTGCACGACAAACACATGTCCAACTCAAAAGTAGATCTACCGATTCTATTTGCCAACCTGTCCCTATTCCAAATTATTTCGCCTGTTTCAGCCAATTCGCCATCGCTATTTTCTGGGATAAAAGGTCTGCCTGTACATTTAAAAACCCTGCCGTCATAATTTATCCCAGCCTGTCTATATCTATCCGTTTTACAAGAGTTATAGCGCGGAATAAAGTTCCCATAATCAACACTAAATTCATTAGCAGTCAATAGCATAATTGTATCGTGAAGTAGTTTATTGTCAGGTTTATTTCCTTTACTGGTTTGCCAAACCCTCTCCAAATGAATACTTACCTTAGAACGGTCAAGATCGTTCAAATCCAAAACCAACTCTTCAATATTTTTTAGCGTATTATCATCATAATTAATTCTTATCCTGATGTGTGTATCATTCAACATCTCCGTAATCAAATACAAATTATCAACTATCCTATTATAAGTTCCCTCTCCACCCGATTTTGAAACCCTAACTTTATTGTGCTTCTCTTTATATCCATCAAGAGTAATTTGAAATTTTGGATTTAACTCCTTAAACTTTTCCAGCATGGGTTTATCAATTAGCACTCCATTGGTAATAAAAGAAGTCTTGAAACTTTTCTTATTAGCATCTAAAAGGTTCTTAATTGATGATACCAAAGGATACGTTACCTCATTGAAATATAACAAGGGTTCACCACCAAACCACTCAAGGCTTAAACTATCAATATTATTATGCGCTAACTCCAGCGAAACATGCTTTCTAATCCTATCCATAACCTCATTTGACATTTGGCTATTTGGAATATGAGTTTCCCAACAATACCAGCATTTTAGGTTACAATCGAGAGAGGGGATAATTGTTAAATCATAATGACGATTAAAAGACACTTCTTTGTTGCAAAGTCTAAGTTCATTTAATTCGTTTCTATCATTCGGAATTATAAAGCCATGATCAATTAGAGTATCATAAATTTTCTCATTTTGACTAGCAAATTCAAATAAATCCTCTGAATGATTTAATAATTCTTGATATTTGTTTTTCGATAAAAGAACATAGTTATTTTTCATTGTATTCAAACCAACTATATTGCCATTCTTCTCAACAAAAATATTGTAGCAACTTAATTTCATACCCATAAGATTAATTTAAAGAAGTTGAAAAATGAAGTCCCGAACTTTCGCTCGGAACTTCATAAAGATTAACACTCAAGTTCGCCACCACCACCACAAGAGCAATTACAATTTTCACCACTCCCTGGTGTTCCACCTGAACATTCACAATTACAATTGCTTCCAGATGAAGGGTCTTTCATTAAACCTCCTTTAACTGCAAGCATCTCATTATCTTCCAACTTTAGTTCATCAAGAGGAAGATTTGCCTGAGACAGTCTTACAAATTCTCTTTTTTTCATATAGGTGAATTTTAATTAGTGAATAGATTGTCATTTCAAAATTAAACAAAAAAAATGAAAAGAACACACTTAATCTTCATCATTTTACCCTCTTAGAATACATTAAATATTTGATTTGCTTCAATATGTGTTTAGCCATTTGGATATCGGATACCCACTCCTGATGTTGCGTAAAGTTTACTATTACATGATGAGTTTTATATAGATACCATCTTAGTATAGCGAATTACCTGAATTAAAACCAGAAAAGTAAGCGATAGTTTGAACTGCGCAAAATTGATGAAAGTTAGAAGTCCTATGATTTTAAATGAGTGAAAATATTACCCTTTTAAGTTAATGAAGCCGACCAAATTTTTTTAGTTTGAGATGAAATTTTAAATCGATCATCCAATCTTTCTCCAACCACCCAAACGATATCATTTCCAGATTCTAAAACATGGATATTCTCTTTATCAAGCAAAGAAACCTTTTGATCAATTAAAAAATCACTTACCTTTTTAAATTTATCCATGCCCAAAGGCATAAACTTATCACCAGGTTGCCATGGGCGAAGTATTAGCGGAAATTTAAGTTTATCAAAATCTAATACTGCAATACTACTTTCACAAGGAATTTTGAAGGATTTTGAGTTATCTACTATTCTAAAATTCAATTTTATTGGAAAATCAATTGAAGCGCAATCGCTATCGATTTTGACAATTGAAAAATCCGATTCTTTTCTTTCTGAGAGTATGAAAAACTCTCTATCGCGCAATAATTGATATTTTGATGAATAAAAAACCTTTCCAGATTGACTGTTGATTGATTCGTTGATTTGCTCAATAGTATCGGGAGTGAACCCAAATTCACTCAATTCTTCCAAAAGAAATAGTTTAGAATATGGTTCATTCTTAAGTTCTTGAATTGATATGAGTTTTTTATCGCCTTCGTTCTTTACTAATCTTTGCTTTAATTGGTTAAGGTAGCTATCAACCAAATGCCATGCTTCTTGTACATGTAATGCTGTTGATGCAATTGAAGCCTTTGCGGAGGGATTTAGCTTCTCAAGCTCTGGAATTATATTATGCCTAATTCGATTACGAGCATATTTTACGGAAGCATTACTTGAATCCTCACGAAATCTAATATTATTTAATGTAGCATATCGCACTATTTCATCCCTTCCAGCAAATAGTAAAGGTCGAATAATCGCACCCTGCTTGGCCTTTATCCCACCTAAACCTTTAATACCTGTACCACGTGTAAGGTTTATAATTACTGTTTCAGCAACATCATCACGATTATGGGCTATGGCAATTAGATTATACCCGTAATCCTTGTAAATACTATTGAACCATTCATATCTAAGGTTTCTGGCTGCAACTTGAATTGAAAGTTTGTTCTTTGCAGCATACAGCTCCGTTTCAAACTTTACCCGATGAAGTTTAATCCCATTTATTTCGCATTCATGAAATACGAGCTGTTCATCACCATCCGATTCTTCACCCCTTAAAGAAAAATTACAATGTGCAACAGAAACGTCAAATCCAGATTTGTGAAAAAGGTTAAGCATCACCATAGAGTCAATTCCACCACTTACCCCAAGTAAAATTCTATCTTTTTCGGATACAAGGTTATTTTTGCGAATAAAATCAATAAACTTACTCTGCATCTACAATTGTTGCTTTTAGCGTTGAAAGAATTGCTTTTGCTTTTAACATACACTCCTGATATTCCATTTCGGAATCCGAGTGGATGGTAATTGCACCTCCTACAGTAAACGAAAGGTATTTTGTGTCACTATTGTAAAGTAAACTGCGAATCACAACATTAAGGTCAAAATCATGATCGGGCGAGATATAACCAATGGAGCCAGAGTATAATCCTCTTTTTGTTTTTTCAAAATGCTCAATTAATTGCATTGCTCTGATCTTTGGAGCACCTGTCATTGAACCCATCGGGAAAGTAGCCTTAATCACATCAATAAAATCATGATCCTTTTTGATTTTGCATGAAATCGTTGAGACCATTTGATATAGTTGTCGAAATGGGTAAACGCCACATAGCTCATCAACGTTAACCGTGCCTATTTCAGCAACCTTTGAAAGATCGTTTCGAACAAGGTCGACAATCATAATGTTTTCTGCGCGCTCTTTAGGATCGTTCTGAAGTTTAATCTTTATACTCTCATCCTCTTCAGGATCAATGCTGCGTGCAATTGTTCCCTTAATAGGTTGGCTTATTATTTTATCTCCCGATTTTCTTAAAAAACGTTCTGGGGTAGCAGAAATAACATACCTATTGTTAGCCTTCAAAAATGATGCAAAGGGGGTGGGTGAAAATCGGTTTAATGCAATAAAAGTTTCAGCAGGATCAATTTCAGAATTTTCGTTATAAAATTCTTGGCATAAATTCATCTCATAAATATCCCCTCGTTGAATATGCTCTTTTACCTTTTCAACAGTTTTTATGTACTCCGATTTAGAAAATCGACTCTTAAAGGTATTTACACTACTAATAAAGTCAGGGATTTCATCAGCATTATCGAGTTTTAAAACTAATCTCTCGATATCTTCGACAGAATCGTATTCAGGAAAGAATTTTACAACTAAAGTATCCTCATTGTCTAACATTACTATTCTTGGCTGGAAAAAGAAAATTTCACTAAAACCAAGTCCATCAAAATTTTCGGAAACAAGCTCCTCTAACTCATTCTTTATATCGTATCCAATATATCCGAAAAGCCAATCTTTATTATCGTATAGCGATTTTAAAGTATTAAGTTTATTGCTTTGTGGTACGCAAGTTGATATAGAAGATAACCCAGCCAAAAAATCGTAACTGCTGCGTACTGTATTTTTATTGCTTAACTGAAAATAACTATTACTCCTAAGAATTATTCCATTATCCAAAGACTGAATATATCGAGTTAGATTATCAGCAAATCGTTCGGGATAATTTAGATGATATTTAATGGTAGTCCTCATAATTACAAATATAATATTTTGAGGATATATACACCATTTTTATAAAAGAAAAGCCGTAGTATTATACCACGGCTTTTATCAACCTCGGTAACAAGTTATCACTTTGATGAAAGATACTTGGAAACACCATCCTGTGTAGGCTTCATAGCCTTATCTCCTTTCTTCCAATTTGCAGGGCAAACCTCGCCATTCTGTTCAAAGAATTGTAATGCATCAACCATCCTTAATGCCTCATCAATGCTTCTGCCTAATGGCATATCATTTACCAACTGATGTCGAACCATACCATGTTTATCTATTAAAAACAATCCCCTGAAAGATTGAGGTATTCCATTAAAGGAAACTTCCCCATTTTCACCATACTCATAGTCCCCTGCTAAAACATCATAATTTTCGGATATTGTTTTAGATAAATCGGAAACTAGAGGATATGTCACTCCTTTTATACCACCTTCAGCCAAAGGGGTCTGCAACCACTTCCAATGAGAAAATTCAGAATCAACGGAACAAGCCACTACAGCAGTGTCTCTTTTTGCAAACTCTTCCAATTGCTCTTGAAATGCCAATAATTCAGTAGGGCAAACAAAGGTGAAATCGGCAGGATAAAAGAAAAAAACTACATATTTTTTGTTTAGATACTGATCTAACGAAAAATTATTAACGATTTCACTCCCGTTAACAACTGCTTTTGAACTAAAGTTTGGAGCTTTTTTACCAACTAATACAGCCATATTTTTTTTAAATTTTAGTTATACAATAACAGGTAAACGTACTTCTCTTTTTTTTGTTCACACGCAATTTAAGAAGAGACTAATAAAAGTTTACTGAAAGGGAACTATGCTGGGTTCATTTGCTCTGAAATTCTGAAATCTTGTTCTCTGCTGTCCATTTATTAGCCAATACGAGACATCCGGATTAGCAGGTAGTTTGGGATAATAACCTAATCGAATTTGTATCGTGTTTAGCACTAAATTTTCATTTCTAATTCTTACACCTAAACCGAACCCAGTGTATGATTGATTTTCAGTAATATAATCATCAGCAGAACCAATAAAACCAACATCGCAAAAAGCAAAATATGCAAAACGAAATCCAAAAACATAAAGAGGGCTAAAAGCAACTGTCTCAATATTAAAAACAAGTCGAGATGTTCCGCTCATTTGGCGACTATTTAATCCTCTAATACCATAATTCTCATTTAAAAATATTTTTTCCCCCTCTCCATCAAAACGACTTAATCCTCTGGTATAATCTACGCTAACGAACTGTCTAAACTTAATATTTTTGATTTTGATAAGGTTAGAAAAATAAATAGTCTGAAGATTTGTTGTAATTTGCTGTGTTTTCTTGGCCGAATTCAAAAATCCTCCCCCTCTTACAGATGAGAAGAGATAGCCCCATGGGCCAACTTCTGCTGCCGAAAATTCATTTCCCAAATAATATCTATCTTGAAATTCTCCTTTTTCATATCCTGCGGTAAATTGAATTTTAAAACCGGTAGGAATATCCTCCGTTGCCCCAAAAGAATAGATTAGGTTTGCTTTATGTAAATCCTGTTGAGCCAAACTTAATCCAACAATGTAATATTTCTTATTTTGAAATAAATAATTTGTACTTATTGATACATTTGGGCGTTTGCTATAATAAGTGCTTAAATATCTATAAGCAATAACAAAGTTATGCGGAGCTTTTAACAAATCTTTCCGGCTAACATGAAATGATCTTGCAAGCCAATAATCATAACCACTATAGCTAATAGAACTAGTTGAATCAATATTCAAATAGCTATAAGGCTCAATACTGCTAATTACACCAACGCCCCCCCCATAAAGAGCTTTTGAGGCATAAAAATCTCTTGTAAATGATAGTGCATATGTATCAAAACCTTGCCCTTCGCGAAACCAGATATTACTTTGAATGAACGAACCTCCAATATTTGACAAACTTAATTCCCCTTTATGGCCCCATTTACTTGGATTCTTTGTATCGTAAAATAAATATCCACTCAACCCAAAGCCTAATCCACCTAAATTTTTATCATAAATTTGAATTTGGCTTGAGTGAGTATTGTTCAATCTCGCATCTATTCCTATAGACCATGCATCTTTGGTTATTACTCTAATATTTACTTTTGTGGAATCGTCAGCAGGTTCAACTTTAATATTCACATCTTCAATATAATTAAGATTACGAATTAGCTGCTCTGTTTCTGTGAAATCAACTGGATTTAGTAAATCGCCTTCTTTAAACAATAGCTGATTTTTAATAATAAAATTAGCTGTACTAATATGCAAATTATTAACTTTGTTCTCAATCCAAGTAGTAGGTTTAATTGTTGAATCAAATACAGATTGCCCAAAAGCTTCGAGCCTAATTAAATCAATTTTGTTAATTTGCTTTCCTGCAAATGAAGCAAATTTTTCAGTTGCATCTGTTTTGTTTGCTAATTCATTTGCATCATCGGTACTTTGCTTTCGAAAAAATAGACCATATAATTTTCGTGTAGCATAATTTTTCTGTGAATTATTCTCTAGTCTGGTATAAATAGTAATAACTGAATCTTTTTTTACAATTGAGTTTGTTATCAGTATTTTTTTATTTAATGTATCTTGTTTTAATAATACTTTTAAGCATATTGGTTTAATATACTTATATTTATAAGTAGAGTCATTTACAGCAATCAAGTTATTAAACTGAAAAAAAACCATCCTCATAAAAATAAAGATGGCTATCACTTTAATTAAAAAAGAAATATTAAGATTATTCATTTTTAACTTTAACCACACCTACAAATAACGGGTTAAACAACATCTTTAGAGAATTTTTTTGAATTAATTTCAACTTTTAAGATAAAGAAGTAGTTATCGTCATCAAGTTGCAAGAATTGATAATTTAGAGTCTCTCCTGTTTTACGAGCTATGTCAATAAGACCTAGGCCAGCTCCACCTTTATTAGATAAACTGCCCTCCTTAATTTGCCTTTTATACATCTCTTTTAATTCCTGGGGCGAAGCGTTATTAACAGATATTAAAGCACTTTCTAAATGATCTTTATGGTTTTTAGCCACTTTGTTCGATGTGATTACATAATAAGTATCATGTTTCTTGCCAATAATAAAAAGGCCATTACCAATGTTCCTCTCTTTAATCTCATCAGAATGCTTATTCATATTCTGTAAGGTTTCAACCATTACATGGTAGACTTTTCTTTGAACAGATCTTTCCTCGCTATTTTTCTCCATATCAGACTCAGCCATGGATGTGAACATTTTAGTAATTTCATGGCTAAACTCGCCTAAGTAAACCAAAGAAAATCCATTTTCAATCATTTCATCATAAATATTGGAAATAGATTTGATAAAGTTAAAAGTTAGGTTCATTGACGTATGTTTTTGAGAGTTAAATTATTATCCTGATTTCCGCTAAAGGTAAATAATGATTAAAAAGTTTCCAAATAATTCCTTTAAATACACTATAATCCAAGTATCTTCTTCCCTTGATTGAAAACAATATCTTTAGGTATATTTGCATTTGAAACCCTATTAAGATCTGATTGTAACTCATCTCTAACAAACCCTTTAGCCTCTAAAAGTTTTACAACATTTGTATAATCGCCATTGCCCTGAAGAGTTAAAATATCTTTTGCTAACCCATTCATTGCATCAGTCATTTTATCAAAATTAACCATATATGTTCCATCTTTGGGATTACGAACAAATGCTCCTTTATCCTGAAAATAGTAGAAACAAACCATATTTGCAGTTCCATGAACCGATGCTGCTCCAAACCGCATCGATCTGAAAATTCCAGCCATAAAGGTTACATAATTATCCATTAAATCTTTATCTGTAAGCTCCTTCATTTCAGCAAGCTTTTTCACCATGAATAATCCGAGTATATCAGCCTTTCCCTCTTCTACGATACTATACTTTTCTTTTAAGGCTTCATGAACGGTTCCTTTTCCATTTACAAGATGTTTAATTCCAAGGCCATGAGCCACCTCATGAAACATAACATTTTCAAAAAACGCATCGAATTTAATATGTTTACGTTGTGAGGGATCTATTAGTAAATTACCTATTGGTAAAAGTATTTTATCAAATTTATACTTCATTGCATTCTTTAACTGCAACTTACGACTACCTTTTTCTAAATGAACTTGAGGGTTGTTTGGCAAATTAATCGCAATAGTTTTACTACCTGCATTGCAATCGCCAGCATAGAATACAACATCATATACACCTAAATCAGAGTCAGAGCCAGGCACCTCTTTTTTAAAAAGAGGTTCAACTGGTAAACTTTGCTGAAGCGTGGGAAGTAATTTAGCAAAACGAGCAAGTTTTTGACTCCAATCAATATCCTTAATTAGAATAAATGACTCATAGGCTGCTTTATAATTGTATAATGCATCTTCATAATTTTCTATTGGCCCTACAACAAAGTCAATATTATTAGTTTTCATATCCATCCAAGCTAAGTCGCTCGGAAGATAATCATCTGTAAGTAAGGCACTAGCCCTTAAATTCAAATAATTTTTCAACCCCTCATCTTCTGCTAATTCTGCAGCCTGCTTAATTAAATTTGCAGCATTCTCAATTTTATCTTTATATGCTAAATGATATGGAATTGTCTCCAATTTACCTTCAGAATTTCTTCTAATTATAGAGTAAAGGCTAGTTTTATCTTTATTATCAAATAATTCAAACTCCTCTTTTGTCATATCGGCTGGATAAAAATTTGCACCAAGAGGTTTGAAGCCTACCCCATCAATAAATGGTTGGTTATTATTGAGCCTTTCCCATGGACCATAATTAATCAGAGCAAAATCTCGTATAAAAGGATCGTTAATATTGTTTAATAGTTGTTCCTTATTACCATAAGATTGTAGCCAATAGAGTTCATCCATTATTTGAGCAGCATCAAAAAGTAAGGGAAGTATTTGCTTTTCTTTTCCTGAAAGGTGATTGATATTCGTTGTAAGATCGACCTTTACAAATTCTTCTACTTTCTTTTGCATATTGACATTATCTAGTAATTTCGGCTTTCTTCCACATGAGGCAATTAGTAGACTCATAAATATTATTGAAAATAAAACTTTGTTTCTCATTCGTTTGACTTTAATAAAACTTGTAATCAATAAAAATAATTTTCCTTATCTACTCAAGAACATCATCGGAATTAAACTTAAAGCCCAAACGCTTACCAGTTTGCAACTTAGAATTTTCAATCTTAGCATTCATCTGATTTACAGAAACGATTTTAACTACGTCATAAGGAGGTACTAAAAGATCGAATTCTAAAGTATAAAGTATTGAAGATTGAATAATGTTAATCAATGAGTTTTTTTCGATGGTAGCCGAACCAAAATTATTATAAAGGAAGCCCATCTGGCGTTTCCCTTCAACAAAATAGTGATAATCTTTATTTATAAATATTCTACCTATTAAATATCCCAAATCATCCAACCTATTATACTTAAATGAATCTCGCAGGAAATTATAAATGTTAATAGTTCCACAATAGGACGTATTTAAATTCTCCTTCACATAGGAAAGTTTCCAAATATTATGATCACGGTCAAATTGAAAAACATTTGAGTGCATACTAAAAATGAGGATGTCACCCGCAACTCTAATTTCAGCCTCAAACTTGCCACGATCATGATACTCAAGTTTTACCCTTTTATCAATACCACTAAAAGCTGAATTATAATCATTACACATTTCGTGAAGAACCTCCTTTATCATGTTGAAAGTAGTAAATGTATTGTCATATACGATTTGCTTCATTCCTGATTTTTCGGAAAGATTTTGCAAGATAAGTTTGCGGGTTTCAAGTTGTTTTTGTTCCATTTTATTTTGAGAATTGATATAACAATTATCCTTTTTTACAAATATACTATTGAGCAATTTACAAAACAATTTAATAAGCCCTAGCAAAAACAACCCTTTGACTCGAAGGTTTGCCAGTCAATATGCAATTACCAGCCTCCTTTATTCCACCAATAGGTATGCACCTGATAGTAGCTTTTGTCTCTTCTTTAATAATTTCTTCCGTTTCACGGGTTCCATCCCAATGTGCAAGAATAAAACCACCCTTTCCATCAAGAACTTTCTTAAACTCTTCATAAGTATCAACTTTTGTTGTACTATCAGTTCTAAAGTTGACCGCTTTATTGAAAAGATTTTCCTGAATATCAACAAGTAATTTTTCAACGTAATCAGCCACATTTTCTTGAGATACAAATTGTTTTTCCAAAGTATCCCGTCGAGCTATCTCAACAGTACCTTTTTCTAAGTCCTTAGGTCCAATCGCTATTCTAACTGGAAATCCCTTCAATTCATATTCAGCGAATTTAAAACCCGGTTTAAGGTTGTCTCTATTATCAAATAAGGTTGTAATACCTTTAAGTTCAAGTGACTTTTTAAGTTGATGAACCTTTTCGCTTATTTTAGAAAGTTCCTCTTCTGTTTTATAAATTGGAACAAAAACAACCTGAGTTGGAGCAAGTTTTGGAGGCAATACTAAACCATTATCATCAGAGTGAGCCATAATCAAAGCACCCATTAAACGGGTAGATACTCCCCATGAGGTTGCCCAAACATAATCAAGAACTCCCTCTTTACTTGAAAATTTCACATCAAATGCTTTCGCAAAATTTTGTCCTAAAAAGTGAGACGTTCCTGCTTGTAAAGCCTTACCATCCTGCATTAATGCTTCAATACAATATGTATCTATAGCTCCCGCAAAACGTTCTGATTCAGATTTAGTACCAATTATCACTGGCATCGACATCCATTCCTGCGCAAACTTTGCATAAACATTAACCATTTGCTTTGTTTCAGCAATAGCTTCTTCCTTCGTTGCATGAGCCGTATGTCCCTCCTGCCATAGAAACTCAGCAGTCCGAAGGAATAATCTAGTACGCATTTCCCATCGAACAACATTTGCCCATTGGTTAATGAGAATTGGCAAATCGCGATACGATTGAATCCAAGTACGATAAGTATTCCAAATTATTGTCTCTGAGGTTGGTCTTATAATTAACTCTTCTTCAAGTTTTGCCTCTTCATCAACAACAACTCCTTTTCCGTTCACATCATTTTTTAATCTATAATGAGTAACTATGGCACACTCTTTGGCGAAGCCTTCAACATGGCTTGCCTCTTTACTAAAGAATGATTTTGGTATAAGTAATGGAAAATAAGCATTTTGATGTCCAGTTTCTTTAAACATCCTATCAAGTTGGGCTTGTATCTTCTCCCATATAGCATAACCGTATGGCTTAATTACCATACATCCTCTTACAGCCGAATGATCAGCCAAACCAGCCTTGATAACGATATCGTTATACCATTGTGAATAATTGTCCTTTCTGCTTGTAATTTCTTTAGCCATAGCTCTTATTTGGTATGATATTTGTATTATATACATGAATTCAACTGCGGTAAAAATAGCGAAATAAAACAATATCTTAATAACAAGGAGGTGTGTTATGAAAACCAAACTTCAAATTTTCAGCATTGCTCTATTAGGGTTTATACTAACCTCATGCTCATCGAGCATGTACATGAGCAAATCATCAACAACATCCGCTGATGATATTTACTATACACCGAATAAAACAACAACATTGGTAGCAAGTGAAAAAGTTCAAACAACTAATCCAAACAATGTAAGTCTACAAAATACCTCCAAGTTTTCACAACTCGAAAATAAGTATGCTGATGTAAATACTTCAGACACGACTAAAACTGATTCATTGGCCACAAAGGTGGAGAATGAAAACCCATACAGAAGAATACTATCAGACTCTTATCAAGATTCTTACGAGCGCAGACTTAGAGGGATAGAAGACCCTCGGTATGGTAGCGAAAATTTTACATCACGCTATTCCGACGATTATTTTTATGCAAGTGCTTACGATCCAGCCTTATACAACACTGTTATTATGGGTAATCAGATTTGGGTAGAGCCTTGGTATATCTCAGCAATGTTTAGCTGGCCTAACTATCATAGAGGATTTAGATTCGGTTTTGGTTGGACATATAACTATTGGAATGATTGGAGTCCATGGTATTCAAATTATTATAATCCTTGGTACAATAATTTCTGGGATTATGGTTTCTATAACCCTTATTATGCTTATAATAATTGGTTTACCGGTGATTCATATTATTGGAATAATCAGTATTACACTAATCATAATGAGCATTATGGCAGACGTACTGGTGGTTCAACAACAAATACATCTCCAAATCTACGATCAGGAATATCATACGAAAATCAAATTATTTCAGATCGTAGAAGAAATGGTTCAACATCTGAATCAACAATTAATGGAGGAGTAAGAAACAATGCTAATATTCGGTCAAGAAATAACACGCAAGGCACTAATTATGGTAATGGGCAAAGAAATAACGCACAGGAAGTAACCCGAAGAAACAATAGAATTGGAGATTATAATACGGCCCGATTAAGAAACGATGGTACTTATAGAAATAACGAAAGAACAGAGGTAACACGAAGGAATAATGGAATCGGTAACCAAGAAAACAATACTAGAATTAGAAATACCAATGGCACTTTAAATAGGACTGAATCAACACGAAGAAACAATGACTTTGGCAATCAAGGAAATTACCAAAGACCAAGATCCGCTAATAATGATTATATAAGACCAAATTCGAGGAATCAAAATACTGAGGGTATAAGCAATAGAGGTATAAATAGTCGAAATTCTTCTACGGTAAGGGAAGGAGGTAGGAGTACTACACCTACATATAACAGCCCAAATAGAGTAAGTACATCTACTCCATCAGGCTCAAGAGAAAGGATTAGCTCAGGTAACGAATCATCATTCTCCAGACCTTCTTCAAGTGGAGGGGGTAACTCCTCATCAGGCTCATCCAATAATTCTTCATCAGGCTCATCAAGTTCTTCCTCGTCTGGTGGTGGAGAAAGGAGAAGATAGAAATTTTAAACAAACTATACCCTTACTACCGAATATACAATTATTCGGTAGTACAAATAGGGTTAAACTCCAAATATTAAATTCCTATTACAAAATAAGAACTATAATACCTATGCCTTATGAAAACCAAAATTTCAATTATAATCCTTGTTCTGATAAACTTTTATTCAATCGCTCAGTCTCCTTCCGATGCATTGAGGTTCTCCCAAGCCTTTAATGGGGGTACTGCTCGCTTTACAAGTATGGGAGGGGCTTTTGGTGCCCTTGGAGGAGATTTTAGTTCAATTAGCCACAACCCTGCAGGGTTGGGCGTTTACCGAACATCAGAATTCACCTTAACACCATCATTTAAAAGTAGGAACATAAACTCCTCTTTTAATGGGAGTAGTGGTGAAGATACTAGGAATCGAACATATTTCGATAACTTAGGTTTTGTTCTCTCCTTTAAACCTAATGGTGATAATCAAACTGGTTTAATCAATTTGAATTTAGCTTTTGGCTATAATCGCACTAACGATTTCTACACTTCCTCGTATGCAAATGGTGATAACCCAACAAGTTCTATAATGGATTATTTTGCTGCTCAAGCACAAGGGAATAATTATATTGACATGTCTCTCCCACCTATCAACCCTAAAAGCAACTACAATCCTTATCTTGACTCAAATGCACCATGGGAGGCTATAATGGCTTGGAGCACTTATTTAATTGACACTATTCCTGGAAATCATGATAAATATTGGCCTTCATTAAACAATGGAGATGGCGTTTTTCAGCGAAACAGAGTCTCAACCTCGGGTTCATCTGGAGAATATGTAATGTCTTTAGGCATGAACCTCTCTAATAAGCTATATCTTGGGGCAAGTCTTAATGCATCAAATATCAATTATAAATCCACAACGACATATAGTGAAGATGCCTTTTCAACAAATACTAATTTACCCAACGGGGATAAATTTAATTACTCCGACTATAATCAATCTTTTGAAACAACAGGAACTGGATACAATTTTAAAATTGGTGTAATCTACAAGCCTGTTGAAGGATTAAGACTTGGGGTTGCTTTACATACGCCAACCTATTATAAATTGCAAGACACCTATTCATACTCAATGTCTACTAATTTCAAACTTGGTTCTTCTAAATCCTCCACTCCAAATAGCCGTTATGATTACAATCTTGAAACTCCGCTTAAAACAATTGCTAGTATCGCTTACGTCTTTAAAGATTTAGGTCTACTAAGCCTTGATTACGAACACATTAACTACTCAACAATGCGTTTTAGAGAGGGAGGCGATGGCTATAGCTATTCTAATGAAAACAATAACATCACCAATAACTACAGGAATGTCAATAATATAAGAGTTGGTGGTGAATTACGAGTAAAAGAATTCTTCCTTAGAGGAGGTTATGCATTCTATCCAAGTCCATATAAAAAGGGTGGATTAAATGATAATGCAAATCGAACAATATTATCGGGAGGAGTTGGTTATCGTTCAGGAAATTTCTTTGTTGATGCCGCCTATTTATACTCAATGCAAAAAGAAAGTTACATATTCTATGATTTACGTAATACAGATGGCTCTTTAGCTATAAATCCTGTTTCTACCAAAATGACCGAAGGAAAACTACTTATTACTCTTGGCTTTAAATTCTAGAAATTAAAATAAAAGCCTACCTTGTCTATTGAAAAGGCCGGGTAGGTTTTTTTATTGATGAATCCTGAAGAATCTTTAAACTATTTAACCCTTCGTTGAATAACAAATCAATAACACTAAGATTTGGAAAGAAACTAAATCTATCATTGAACACTTGAAAATATTTTATTGCCTTAAATTCATTGTCAACAGTCTGGAACTGTGACTTAGGATGGATTGAACTCCTAAAATCAGCCACATCTTTAGAATACTCATTAACAAATTCGCCAGTGTTCGTTATACTTTTACTAACTCCTAAAAATTCCATTACCTCTAAAATAATCTTAGCATTTAAATCGATCAGATACTTCTCCTTTTTGCTAAAATATGGGTTAATCAAATCTGCAACAAAATCGTAATATGCAGAAGTTCTATATGCAGATTCAATTGCCTTCCAATGATTTTTTTGCCAATTCGTTGAGTAATCAATCTCAATATCTTTAGTTAATGTATTATTCCCATTAACTTTTACTACAGGAATGGTTAAGGATAAAAGACCATTACAACTTAAAATTTCACAGCGATTACGGTAGCTTTGCTTTGAATAGGATTCTTGCGCTTCGATTAATACTTCTGGATAAGATAATAATTTAGAGAAGTATTGAATTGGAGGCAGATACGCAGTTGATAGAATCACCGTATTATTCATCTAAATATAATTTGCAATAAAACCTCAACGGTTTTAACCATTGAGGTTTAATATTTATAATTAAATGTAATTATTTCTAGTGTATTGCCCTAAACATTCTATCCCATCGGATATTGCCAGGAAAACCTTTCTCCTTATCTAACGAAAGCCAAACAAATACAGCCTTACCAACAACATGATCTTCAGGAACAAATCCCCAGTAACGACCATCTGCTGAATTATGCCTATTATCACCCATCATAAAGTAGTAATCCATTTTAAATGTGTAACTTGTTTCTTTTTTGCCGTTGATATAAATAGCCCCATCCTTAACTAACAAATTGTTATTTTCATAAACATCAATAATCCTTTGGTAAAGTGGTAAATTATCCAAATTTAGCTGTACAGTAACACCTTTTTTAGGCACACAAATTGGTCCGAAATTATCCTCAGTCCATGGAAATTTGGAATTATGAGGAAAGATTGCTTTAGCCATCATTGCAGGATTAGTATTCTCGGCTTTTACAACGCTTACTACGTTATTAAAACTCCTAATCTTTTCGGCAGCTTCATCGGTTAATGGAAGTCGATAAACGCTACCTGCGGCATTATAGTTCTGATCTGCCTTTGAAATATGTAACTCCTCAAAATGCACAGAATTTATTGGTGTCCCATTGGTCATTACAAAATAGATATATTGAACCTTCCCAATAGTTTCTTGCTTTTTTCCGTTAACATAAAGTTGATCGTGCTGAACAAATATTGAATCACCAGGAATTCCGACACATCGTTTAATATAATTCTCTTTTTTATCAACAGGGCGAGATATTACATCAAAGTTTTTCCAAATATAATCACGACCATACTCTCTAACCATGCTATAATAACTTACATCCTGATACTGTAAGATTACCGTATCCCCTTCGGGAAAGTTAAAAACAACTACATCATTCCGTTTTATTTTCTGTAGGCCTGCCAATCTTTTATAAGGCCATTTAACCCATTCTACGAATGATTTTGTCTCCTTGCAGAATGGTAAGGTGTGATGAACAAACGGAAACGAAATTGGCGTGTTTGGTAATTTGGGGCCATAGCTGACCTTGCTTACAAACAGATAATCGCCAATCAGCAGTGATTTTTCCATTGATGATGTAGGAATAGTATAGGCTTCAATAAAAAACATTCTAATAAGTGTTGCCGCAATAACGGCAAAAATTATTGCATCAATCCACTCTACAACAACGCTTTTTTTCTTTTCACCACGCTTTTTCCAAAAAGTCCAATTAACCTTATGGCTAATATATAAATCATAAATAATTACTAACCCGGGGAGTAACCAATAGCTACCAAGCCATATAATCCAGAGTAAGTACATGAATGATACAGTACCAAACTTAAAATACTTGTTAGCAATAAAATCATTTACTTTTTTAATCATAGCATTAATTTTTATTTAAAACTTAGCAATTATAATTCTTTTAATTGAAATATTAGAACTTTAGAAGATCTTCCATTGTAAAAAAACCTTTCTTACCCACTAAAAACTCAGCAGCCAAAACAGCCCCTAAAGCAAAGCCTTTTCTACTCTTTGCTTTATGCGTAAGTATAATTTCATCCTGCTCGGAATTAAAAATCACCGTATGAGTTCCAGGTACATCGCCCTCCCTTATAGCCTCAATTGGAATCTTTCCAATGTTTTTTTCGGGGAGTAGAGTCCAACCACCTAGATCGTCAATAGATTCTGAGATTAACTGAGCAAGCGTGATTGCCGTTCCGCTTGGTGCGTCGAGTTTCTGGGTGTGATGAGTTTCGGCAATTGATAATGAATACCCTTTAACATTATTGATATAATCTGCTAAAACTTTGTTTAATCTAAAAAACATATTAACCCCAATACTATAATTTGAAGCATGAAAAAGGGCTGTATTACTATTATTAGCAATAAGTTTAGCCTCATCAAGTTTATCTAACCAGCCTGTGGTTCCCGCAACAACGGGGGTATTTGATTCAAGGCATTTTCGTACGTTTTGATAAGCAGTAGCCGGTATGCTAAACTCAATGGCAACATCTACTTCTTTAAGATTTTGCTGTGTTAAGTCGTTCTGATTATCTTTATCGATCTTCAAAATAACTTGATGATTTCGATTCAAGGCAACTATTTCTACCTCATGCCCCATCTTACCATATCCTATAAGTGCAATCTTCATATACTCATTTGTTATTCGATTCCGTCGAAAGTTACAAAACCTTACACTTTATCTTTAAATTTTTATTTAAATGAATAAAATTTAACTGTTTGAAATAAAAAAAGGGAAGCAAAACTTCCCTTTCTCTATTCTGATTGTTCAATCTATTTTACTGAATCAACAATTTTCTTGAATGCTTCAGGTTCATTCATTGCTAAATCGGCTAAAGTTTTGCGGTTAATAGCAATTCCTTTTTTATTAACTTGACCAATGAACTCTGAGTATGACATACCATAAGGTCTTACGGCAGCATTAATACGTTGAATCCAAAGAGCGCGAAATTCTGCTTTTTTCTTCTTACGATCGCGGTAAGCGTAGCCCAAACCTTTCTCAAGGGTATTTTTTGCTACTGTGTAAACATTCCTGCGTCCCAGGAAGTTTCCTTTTGTTTGCTCAAGAATTTTTTTTCTTCTTCTTCTTGATGCAACAGCGTTTACTGAACGTGGCATTTTACATTACATGTTTTGAATGGTTAGCGTTCCTTGTAAGGACTCTTCGTGCTAATTCATTCTGGTTAATAACTAAAAGTAACTAAATCAAAAAAAGAACGTTGTTTTACTTAAGTCCAAGCATAATTTTAACGCGATTCACATCGGTTTTGTGAACCAAACCCATATGGGTTAAGTTTCTTTTCTGCTTGGTTTCCTTTTTAGTAAGGATGTGACTTTTGTAAGCATGTTTCCTTTTGATCTTCCCAGTACCGGTTAAAGAAAATCTCTTCTTTGCTCCGGAGTTTGTCTTAATTTTCGGCATTCTTACTATCTATTTTATTTGTAACTATTTCTTCTTAGCGGATTTTGGAGTAATAAAAATCGTCATTCTTTTTCCTTCGAGTTTAGGTAATTGTTCAACTTTACCAATCTCCTCTAAATCTTGAGCAAATCTTAGTAAAAGAATTTCACCTTGTTCTTTAAAAAGAATTGAACGACCCTTAAAAAACACATAAGCTTTCACCTTTGATCCATCTTCCAAAAAATTCTGAGCATGTTTTAACTTAAAATTGTAATCGTGCTCATCTGTATTGGGGCCAAATCGAATCTCTTTAACCACAACTTTTTGAGTGTTTGCTCGAATTTCCTTTTGTTTCTTTTTTTGTTGATAAAGGAACTTCTGAAAATCTATAATCCTGCAAACAGGGGGATCTGCCTTATCCGAAATAAGGACTAAATCAAGTTCAAGGCTTTCGGCCATTCTTCTGGCCTCTTCAATAGAGACAACGCCTTGGTTATCTATATTTTCACCAACAATACGGACAAGTTTATATCTGATCTGTTCGTTAATCAAGAACTTGTTGTCCTTATCTTCTCTTTTTATTAAAACAGGTGCAGCTATTGTTTTATCCTCCGTAATTAGTTAATAATAATTTGTCTATTCTAATTGTTTTTTAATCTCATCATTAATAAAACTGACGAATTCTTCAAGTTTCATCTGCCCTTTATCACCCTCACCTTGAACTCTAACAGCCACTAAACCAGCCTCTTCTTCTTTTTCGCCAACTATAATAAGATAAGGAATACGCTTTAACTCATTGTCCCTTATTTTCTTACCAATCTTCTCGTTTCTATCGTCAATCAGCGTGCGAATATCGGAATTATTTAGGAAATTCAAAACTTTTTTTGCGTATTCGTTATATTTTTCGCTGATTGGTAAAATAACAGCCTGATCCGGGGTTAGCCAAAGTGGGAATTTTCCACCTGTATGCTCGATTAAAACCGCTACAAATCGCTCCATTGATCCAAATGGTGCACGATGAATCATAATTGGGCGATATCGTTTATCGTCTGCACCTATATATTCGAGTTGGAAGCGTTCAGGGAGGTTATAGTCGACCTGAATTGTACCCAGCTGCCACTTACGTCCAATAGCATCCTTAACCATAAAGTCCAGTTTTGGACCATAGAAAGCAGCCTCACCAAGTACAGTAACAGTTTTTAACCCTTTCTCGTTTGCAGCCTCAATAATTGCTTGCTCAGCTTTATTCCAGTTCTCATCTGTTCCAATATACTTCTCGGTATTGTTTGGATCACGAAGTGATATCTGAGCGGTAAATTCAGTAAAGTTTAATGTTTTAAAAATGTAAAGTACAATATCAATAACCTTTAAAAATTCCTCTTTAACCTGATCTGGGCGACAGAAAAGGTGGGCATCATCCTGAGTAAATCCACGAACTCTCGTCAAACCGTGTAGTTCGCCACTCTGCTCGTAACGATACACTGTACCAAATTCTGCAAAACGAACTGGTAAATCCTTATATGAACGTGGTTTTGATTTATAAATCTCGCAATGGTGAGGGCAATTCATCGGTTTAAGCATAAACTCCTCCCCTTCCTGTGGTGTTGTAATAGGACGGAAACTATCCTTCCCATACTTAGCCCAGTGACCAGAAGTAATATATAGTTCCTTTTGTCCAATATGCGGGGTAATTACCTGCTCATAGCCATGTTTCTTTTGAACTTTCTTCAGGAATTGTTCAAGTTTATCGCGCAATGCTGTACCACGGGGTAGCCATAAAGGTAGACCAGCACCAACATTTTGTGAGAAAGTGAAAAGTTCTAATTCCTTTCCAATTTTCCTATGATCACGTTTTTTAGCCTCCTCCAATAGTACAAGATATTCATCTAGCTGTTTCTTTTGAGGGAAAGTAATACCATAAATGCGGGTTAGCATCTTGTTTTTTTCATCTCCTCTCCAGTAAGCTCCAGCTATGCTTAGTAGTTTAATTGATTTTATAAAACTCGTATCAGGAAGGTGTGGTCCTCTACACAAATCGGTAAAACCGCCTTGAGTATAAAGAGTAATGGTTCCATCTTCCAAATCTGAAATAAGTTCAACTTTATAGTTATCGCCCTTATCGTTAAATAGTTTGAGGGCTTCTGCTTTTGAAATTTCTTTACGAACAATATCCTGTTTCTCACGAACAAACTCCATCATTTTTTCTTCGATCTTAACAAGATCTGCCTCAACAAGAGTTGTTGTTCCAAAATCAACATCATAATAAAAACCATTCTCGATGCTTGGTCCAATACCAAACTTAGCACCAGGGTAAAGGCTTTCAATTGCCTCGGCCATGAGATGCGCTGATGAATGCCAGAATGCATGCTTTCCTTGTTCATCGTCCCACTTGTGTAAGCGAAGGGTAGCATTTGTAGTAATTGGACGGGTAAGATCCCAAACCTCACCGCTAACAGTTACTGAAAGAACTTCTTTAGCAAGTCTTTCGGAAATGCTCTTTGCTACATCAAGCCCAGTTATCCCTTGTGGATACTCCCTAACATTTCCATCGGGGAAAGTAATTTTAATCATACCAATAAAAATTTTCGCAAAATTAAGTATTTCTTTGTGAGTACAATATTTTAAGAGCACAGAAGTCCAAGAATCATTTCAAATAACGCAATTTAATTTGCAAAAGGCGTTTAGTTTTGATTAATATTCAGATTTTTATTAGCTTGTAAAAAATATCCATCCAATTAAGCCTTTAGGCTTTAAGTTGATCAAAATAAAAACTTTAATATTTTTCGGCATGAAAAAGAGTGGTTTAACAGCAATTATTCTCGGGGTTATTCTCCTTTCTACAACATCAGTATATGCACAAAAAAGAAAAATCTCATTGGAGGATCTTTATAAGAAAGGTATTTTCTACGAAAAGAGTGTGAATGGCTTAACATCAATGAACGATGGTGAAAGCTATACTGTTTTAGAGGATGATAGAAGGGTTGTAGAATATGATTATTCATCAGGGAAGCAGCTAAGTGTTCTTTTTGATCCATCAAGTTTTCATAACGATGATTTATCACGCTTTGAAAACTACATCTTAAGTGATAATGAGACTAAGATGTTTATTATTACTAATGTTTCAAGAATCTACCGCCATTCATTTAAAGCCACATACTACATTTATGATATAAAACAAAAAACTTTAGAGCCATTAAGCGAGAGTAATCAGGTAATGGTTGCTACTTTTTCCCCTGATGCACAAAAGGTTTCGTATGTTAGGGATAATAATATTTTTATCAAGAACTTAATCACTAAAGAGGAAAAGCAAATAACTTTTGATGGACTATATAATTCTATAATTAATGGTGCTGTGGATTGGGTGTACGAGGAAGAGTTTGCCCTAACAACTGGGATGCAATGGTCGCCTGATAGCAAGAAATTGGCATTTTACCGATTTGATGAGAGCGAGGTTATGCAATTCAACATGACAAAGTTCCAGAATAATTTATACCCCGAAAACTATACTTTTAAATACCCAAAGGCAGGCGAAAAGAATTCTGTTGTATCAATTCATGTATACAATGCCGAATCGGGTAAAACAATCAAAATGGATGTTGGTGAAGAGAGTAATCAATACATTGCCCGTATAAAATGGACATACAGTCCAGATCAACTTTGCATAATTCGGATGAATCGGTTACAAAATAAGATGGATTTCCTCGTAGCCAATGCAAATACTGGAGAATCCAAAACGTTTTATACCGAGGAGAATAAGTACTACTTACCTGAACCAACCGATAATCTTTTAACATTCACAGAGGATGGTAAAAACTTTATAATAACTAGCGAGAAGAGTGGTTATAACCACATCTACCTTTATGGAATGGATGGCAAATTGGTTAAACAGCTTACTGATGGAACGAATGAGGTGATTGAAATATATGGCTATGAGAATAAAGGGAAGAGAGTTTTTTTCAAAGGATTTGATTTGAGCCCTTTAAGAACCGCAATCTATAGCATAAAGATAGAAAACTTGGAATTGGCTAAACTTTCACCAAATTCAGGAAGTAATAATGCTGAGTTTAGTAAAAACTTTAAATATTTTATTCTTTCACAATCAAACTCTGTAAGCCCTACACTAGTTACCGTTAATAAAGATAAAGGAAAACAAATTAGGGTATTAGAAGATAATCATACATTAAAGGAAACCCTTGCTTACTATGATATCCCAAAAAAGGAGTTTTTTTCATTTAAAACCTCGGAAGGGGTAGATCTAAATGCCTATATCATTAAGCCGCTAAACTTCGACCCATCAATCAAATACCCTGTGATGATGACCCAGTATAGTGGCCCCGGCTCAATTTCTGTTAAGGATGAGTGGGATTTAAGCTGGGATCAGTATTTAGCCTCTATTGGGTATATTGTTGTTTGTGCAGATGGTAGGGGTACTGGGGGAAAAGGTGAAGCTTTTCAGAAGATGACCTACGGACAACTTGGATACTATGAATCAATAGATCAGATTGAAACGGCAAAATACCTTAAATCTCTTGGATACGTTGATTCTTCAAGAATTGGAATATGGGGATGGAGCTACGGTGGATACATGTCATCGCTGTGCTTGTTTAAGGGTGCCGATGAATTCAAAATGGCCATTGCAGTTGCGCCAGTAACCAATTGGAGGTACTACGATTCGGTGTATACCGAAAGATTTATGGGGTTACCACAGGATAACGCACTTGGGTATGATAAGAATTCGCCCATTAATTATGTTGATAAGCTGATAGGGAAACTCCTAATCGTTCATGGCACTGGCGATGATAACGTTCATATACAAAATTCTATTGAAATGATTGAAAAGCTGGTACAAGCCAATAAACAATTCGATATGATGTTCTACCCCGATAAAAACCATAATATTGATGGAGGCAATACAACCCTGCATCTTTATACGATGATGAGTAAGTATGTGAAGGAGAATCTTTAGGAAGATGTGATGCGGTTTTACTGTATAATTGTGATGCTGTATTCCATCTACGAATATTTCGAATACCAATTAAACGGCAAAACTGCCTCACAGAATTCTGTTATCAACTTTCAAACTTCAGACTTCCGTCTTCAAACTTCCAAACCTCTCTCCCATTCTTTTTTTATTTTTACTTTTGAAAAAAGGAGATTTTTATTACTTTTGCAAACGCAATTCCAAAAGCCCAGATGGCGGAATCGAGGAACGAGTTCCCGCCATCCATTTGAAAGTGGCATATTGATGATGGAATTTCGAAACGTATAGCCATCATATTCAAAATGATGAAGCCCAGATGGCGGAATTGGTAGACGCGCTAGTTTCAGGGACTAGTATAAGCAATTATGTGCAGGTTCGAGTCCTGTTCTGGGCACTGCAAATGCAGAGGCCCAATACAATGGTTCTCATTTTAATGAAAATTTATGCCCAGGTGGTGAAATTGGTAGACACGCCAGCTTGAGGGGCTGGTGATCGCAAGGTTGTGCAAGTTCGAGTCTTGTCCTGGGCACAGCAAATCCCCGCAATGTACTATTTAATAGTACGTTGCGGGGTTAATCATTTTAGGGCTATGGCAACTTTGATACACACGCTTAAATATAAAGAGCCTCACTTAAGAGATTACAAGGGTGATGTAACTAAACGATGGGCTGTTTACTGGTACATCTTTGATACAAAAAACGAAAAGTGGGATAGGCAAGTAAAATGGATTTCCATTAATCTTAACCCTAGAGAGAGGTATACTGAAGCAGAACGATTAATCAGCGAAATAAAAAAGGATTTAAAGCGAGGGTTTACAGGTGATGCCAAAAAAAATATACCAAGAATCGAGGAGGCTATAGACATGGCCATAGCCTTTAAATCGAATTACCTATCAAATAGAACCTCTCAGAGCTACACCAATATTGCGGACAAATTTAAAAAATGGGTAAAAAAGAATTGTCCAGCCATGAAAGTTACCGATTTCACAAAGTATGATGCCAACAGGTTCTTGAATGAACTATTTATCAAAAAGAAGTTTGCGGCCAAAACAATAAACTGCTATACTCAATATTTACAGGCACTATTTAATTATATAGGTGAACTCTACGAATTTGACGAAAATCCTTTTAAAAAAAAGAAACTTAAAGAGGCTATTCCTGAAATTACAGTTTGGGATAATGGAAACAAAAAGAAATTAGCTGATTATACCAGGGTGAACGAACCAGAACTATTTATAATAATTCTTTTGGTTTACCACTGTTTTATACGTCCAAACGAAATCAGATTGTTAAAGATAAAGGATATTGACCTCGATAAAGGAATAGTTAGAATTAATGCAAATACAAGTAAAACGAACATATTTAAAAGCCCAACCCTATCAAATCAACTGATAGAACTTTTACACCCAATCGTTAATGGCTACAACAAAAACCTATACATTTTTTCGGATGGGTTAAAACCGGGGCTAAGACCAATAAGCAGAAATATAATAAGTATGAGGTTTAAGCACGTTCGGGAAAAACTAGGAATAAGTAAGGAGCTAAAACTATACTCATTTAAACATACTGGAAATAGCGAATTAATTGATTTAGGAATTAATATAAGGGAACTTCAGCTACAGAATGGACATACCTCAATAGCCATGACCGAAAGGTATGTGTACCGATTAAACAGCGGTGCAAACCTTAATATAAAGATGAACGTTAAGAATCTTTAAAGGGGTTTAAAAAATAGATTACCTGGTACCAGGTTAGATTTTGTAAAAATTCTGCTTGAATTGGATCAAGGCCTATAAAAGATTGAATCGCTATAAATTTTATAATTTTTAATAAGCTCTCCATATTTTGCATTGTATTTAACCCACATTTCAAGCTGATCAATTATTGCTTTTTGGTTCAGCTGATTTTGATATATTAATTGGTACTTTAATTGGCTTCCAACACTCTCTATTATCTCTGTTTTTAAAAACTTTACAGAACTATCAATATATCCTTTAACCTCCCTATTCGTCTCAGTTTGCTTGGTTATATCAATTTGAATCTTATTAAGAGTGCTATCTATTGCGCTTAGTTTTAGGGTCAATTCAGTGTAACGATAATAACCAACCATGATTAAAGGGATAGAAAAAACAATAATTAAAAGCGTTTTTTTATCTGCTTTTTTTAATAGTTCGATTAGCTGTTCAAGTAAGAATTTCATGGTTTTTTTTCGAAGTAGGTTTTTATGACCAAAACTCGCTTATCAGCATTAGCACCAGCAAACGATACTTTAAACTTATCGTTTATAATATTTTCGGGATCGTTGTCAAAAAACTTAGGGTGAGTCAAAGGAATAACAGCATCAATAAAAGCACTGTCAGTGCCTATATTTTCAAAGTAAATTTTCGAAAAACCATCAGCTTCAATGCTCTCATTCGATGTTATAACCGAAGCATTATAGTTAACTAAATAACACATATAATTAGTCTTTAAGAATTAGATATAATGCAATGCCTCCAATAATTAGCGCTCCTAGCCCTATCCCTGTAGCTTTAACAATTTTTTTTTTGCCTGTATATCTTTTATCAGGCTTTCTAGCTTACTATAATAATTGGGGTCTGTAGCATAGCCCCTTAGCGCAAGTTCCTTCGCGAATCGAAAAGGATCGCTACTATACTGAAATGCTGTTTTGAAATTTTTGGTAAGCATAATAGCGTAATCATTAAAGGACTCCTGGGGGGTTGGATATTTCCTAAAATAATCCCTTACAGTATACAGGTACTTACCATTTGGTTGTTTTTCTATTCTGATAATTTCAGGGTACTTCACTTTATCCGTATCATGGTACTCAGTAGTCTTTATCAGTTGTTTATCTCCCTTCCAGTTACTACCAGCCTTAACACCAAACATCATGTTGCCAGGGGCAAATTTTCCGTAACCTGTTTCCAAAATAGATTGGGCAAGTGCAACCTCAAAAGGAACGCCGTATGTTTTCTGGCTATTAAACGCATAGCTAAAAAAAGATTCGACAAACTGTAATAGATTCATTTTTTACCTTTATTAGAAATCATTGAAAAACCCCATACGGCTAAACCAACGATAGCCAATGTTTTAATGTTACCAAAAAAACCTCCAAAAACCTGATCTGTCTTGCCCTGATTATAGGCATCATCTATCTGATGCTCAAGATTTGCCTTTAGCTGTTTAGCCTCTTCGGGTTGTAAATTGGAAACGGCTTTTTGTAGCAGTGCTGAATCTTTTAGATTAACGACAGAGTCATCATAGTCTGGCTTAAATGAGTAGTAAATCAGGGCAGTTGCACCAACAGCCACTATAGCACCAGCAGCGGCAGCAATGGCTAATGATATTGAACCTACCTCTTCTTTTTTCTTTGAAAACTTACTTTTAATCCAGTCCCACTTATCATTAAGCCATTGCTTAACTGAAACTAGTTTAGATGTTTGTATTTTCTTTTGCCGCTCGTTGTACTGATTCGTGATCTTATTAAACTGTTCCTGAAGCGCAGTAGTATTTAACCCTTTAGCCTTGGCTTTTTCTAACAATTCAGCAACGACTAATAGATTCTTGTTAAGCTCAATATCATTCTTAACCAAGTTTCCCATCATTTCTGTGGCATACTTCTCTGCGTTGGTATTGTTCTTTGAATCAACCAATTTTGCTTGCGATTCGATAACAAAACCATACGTATAGCTTCCGATGGGTTTAGCCAAAGAAACTTTAATGAATGTTCCTTCCCTATCTCCCGATGTGCGCCCAACACTATTGCTCGATGTTTCAGTCAGTAATATATTATTAATCCCTTTAACCATTTTTGCGGATGTAGGATTAGCGTAGACTATTAAGGACGAACCGCCCTTAAAAACATCCTTATTAGCCAACTTAACATCGTGTACCATAATTATCCCAATTGAGTTACTGCCATGTTATACAATGCAGGATTTTCCTTTTTGAGTTTTGCCAATTTTTTTAACTTATTAACAAAGTCTGGATCATCCTTAGCCAGGTCTGTTAAAGCCTCCTCGGCATCTTTCTGTTGCTGCTCATCATTCTGATGATTGGTATCATTTTTTTGCATTGATTCGACTACTGCTTTTTTAATATTTAACGCCTCCATTATTGGTCCTATATAAGGGATTAATCTTTCCGAAATTCTATCTAATCCTGTTGGGGTTAACTCTTTAACTTTTCTTTGTAATTCTAAATTCTGTTTTTTTAACTCTTCAATTGCCTGTTCACTTTTATACTTTGCCATAAGCGAATTAAATCGCTCATCGGCAATGCGCTCAGCTTCTTCTTTGCTAACTGTGCCAATATTAACAGAACCAACCGAAGGGTTAACCGATACGCTTGCATTTGGATTCTGAAAAAATTTAACCCGAAAACCTCCCTTCGAAGGTTTTGGCGTATCGCTGAACCAAATTTCGATATTACACCCTGATTGCTGCAACTCCTGAACGAATGAACTTAATTGATTTGTGGCACTTTCTATAACAGCATTAGAATCGCTATAATTATCGAACAGCTTGTTTTTTTCTGCTATTTCACTCGAATAAACGGCGAAATACCTACAGTTAAGCTGTTCGGGCTTTTTAAGAAGTGCGGATAAATCAGTTAAGGCGTTCATACTATTCGTAGTAGAATTCTAGCAAAATAACAGCATCAACATAAGGGTTATTTCCTGCATCCATTGGTATTTTTGTAAAGGAGATATAACTTTTTTCAAAGTTAATCTTCATTGGTTCTATACTTATTGGCTCAAAACCCTGTCCAGCTCTTAATGAATTTAAGGCTAAATCTTTAATTCTTACAACTCCACCGGTATCTTGAATTGTTAAAAATCCATAGTATAAAGCTGTTTCATCCTTTTGACCCGCGTTAAATTTGTTGGTTGGTGAGGTTAAGGTATTTATATCTATTTTAATACCATTCACCTTTTTATTAGCCAACATGTTGCGTACTCCTAAAGAAAATTGCGCTTTACTAGAATTGATAGCGATTTCAAGTAGCTCTGAATTTTTTATTAGAAAGTTACTTCTAACGTTTAAATTCACAGTTTGCACTACTCCATTACTTTTAATTTCTGCCATAACCTAATTTTTTAAATAAAGCCTACCTTTTACTGCAGGCTTTATTATTAAAAAAAATATTTCTTACTTTTTACCGAGCGGTGATATTAAGAATCCACGGAAAATAAAAGCTACGTAAACCTTATGAGTATCATCTCCAGCAATTAGGTGATCGGATGAAAATGGCACAGATATCTCAAAAAGATTCTTTTTATTCGCATCAATAAGGAACTGGGGTTCTATTTCACAGAATCCCGCCATATCATCAAGCGATGATTTATTGTTGGCATCGGTTTGCTGAGTTTCACTAACGTAGCGAAATTTTTTCAAGTCCCGTCCAGTAATAAACACAACTTGGTCAACCGTATACGACCAAAAGCCATTATATAATGCTTCCAAGTGCAACGGGTTAAGCGCATTTTCAATCGCAGCGAAAGCAACAGAATTTGGGTATGTATGCAATACTTCATGACCTATCATACTAGGATTACGCACAAAGATAAACATACCAAGTTCAGTGACTTTAAATCTATCTGTTCGTGCAAGTTTTTTTTCGGTAATACTGCTACCAGTATCTTCAATCAGGCTAAATGAATAGCCCTGTTGTCCTTTCTTTAGCAATACTTCTGTACGAATAGTAGCAGGTGCAACAAGTGAGTTCGGGTTCTGTGCCACTAACTCCTTGAATATTTTCTTATCCCGATTACTATCCAGGGATAAACTAACTTTTTGTTGTTCAGCCATAAAATAAAATTTAAAAGATTAACTAGTAAATGTTGTATTACCTACGGTAATCTCTTCGGAAGTTGAACCCATTGTGCCATAATCATCCGAAGCCCCCATTGTTGGATCATCAGTTCCATTCATCGCAGAATCTGTAGGGAAGAATTGTTCACTTGCGCCCAGACCAGATAACAAGCTCTCATCAGTGCCGCTAACCTTGGTAGTGGGAGCGGGTGAAAGTAGACGATTCATAATATTATTGGAAGCAGCCCCGCACATACCACTCCCAACATGGTCGAGAATTTTTTGCTTTGGCGCAAATTCTGGAACTATAGCACCTAATACAATTTCACCAACACCTATATAGTTAGGGTTTACATTAGGTAAAAATTTATTAGCTGCCCAATCAATTCCAAAAGCTGCTACACCTCCAGCGGCACCACCGCCACCTCGCATCATGGCATTTTTTGCCAGTTGTTTGTAATTCATATCAAAAATTTTTGGTTACTTTTTTAAAGTTTTTTTCAGTGACTCAACCCTTTTTCTGGTTGACTCAATTTCCTTATCAAGCTTTTCAGCTAACTTTTTTTTGTCAACTTTTTTTACGAGTTTATTCTCGGTGCTTCTTAACTTTGTTAAAGTTTGTCGCTTTCCTTTGGCCATAATTTTAATTATTAGAGTTAAACATAAATCCTACTTACAAATTCCCTGAACGGCTTTCTTGCCCCCATCGGAAGGAATAGAATCCCCTGGTTCAACCGCTTCGGGTTTTGATTTTACCTCCTTAGTAATTGCAGCTTTTTGCTGCGGGGTAGCAGTTTTAAAATCTGCTTCCGATGCAAGATCATCCTTACTAATGGATGGGGCTTTTTTCCCGGTGACCTTGCTAATAATCTTAGCAATCTCTTCAACCGCTTTAATAGTATCCTCAATTACTCCAATATCACCAATACCTTTAATTGCTCCTGAACTATTGATAATCTCAGCAATCTTATTTTCTGGGGACATTTTATACTGAGCCATGATGCCGTTGCGGACAATTCCCATGAAATGGTTCTGTTTCATTCCCAAAACATCCACAATGAACTTGGCAAGCAATACCTGTTTATCCCGCTTCCGTTTGGCATCGGCAGGGAGCTTATCGATAGTAGCCTTATCGGTTGCAAATATGTAAAGGAAACTAGGAGCAGCTTTGGGTAGAAATTTTTCTAAAACCATTTGAGCGGCTAACCTTAATGGTGCAGTTACCACGTTAGCAACGGCCTTAACAGTCTTCTTTGCAACGGTTACCGTTTTTTGAACTACCCTTTTAGCAATGCTCTTTAGCGAACCAACATAGGCGTTTAGCTGCTCATCCTGACCATTATTGAGCATACCTATAATAGCGTTAACGCCGTTAATGGTTTCCTGATACTCTGCAACCTTTTGGCTTCCGATTCCACGGACCGAAGCAACGATATTCTTTTCTATCTCTAAACGCTGCCTCATAATCGCTAAATCCATGTCTGCTTCAGACATTTGATCTATCGGTTTGCTTATTACGAAATCAGTGATTTTACGGGGAGTTCCATCAACAGCGTTAATGCTTTCGCCTACTGAACCAATGCTATATAAACCTTCCATTTGTTTGCCGTTTAAATTATTATAGTAAGTAACATGCCAATTTTTGCCCTGCTTGGTGAAAAGCCACTTGTGCTTATAGGGCTTTTCCTTATTAAAAATTTTATACACAGCATCAACTATTACAGTTTTGCCGTTGTGATTGATAATTGGGTAAACGTGCCTAGCAATAGGCTCATCGCTATAAGAGGCAAAAGCGTACTGGTAGTTGATTCCAAGATTCTTAAGAACAGAGGTCACAAATAGTGAATACGATTTACAATCACCTGTTTTACTACTCCACAGGTAAGCGGGTCTTCTTACTATTTGCGAACCTGTTTTATCCTCTAAATAGGTGATTTCCTGCATTAGGAAATCGAAAAGCTGTTTACCCAAATCTTCCAAAGAACTATAGCGAATATCCCTGCTAAACTCAACCGTATCCTTCCAAGCAATTAAATCATCCCGCATAATCTGATTAATGATATCGGATGTTTTGTAATCCTTCTTAATCAGGCTAACTTGATGTCTAAACTTTGCGATTTTTCCTGCGATTCCTTCCAGACCCATTTGGCGAACTATCTTTTAACCAGTTATCATAAAAAGTTTGAGCCGATTCTAAGGTATGGCGAGTAGTAGATTTATTCATAGACGGCTTAGTAACTACCCAATCGGTTTCTGTTGTTTGATTGAGGTATACCCATCTATTTCTTTGGTCATAATAACTACTTACCAGAATTGGGTAAGTAGGGGGGGGATCAGGGACTCCAGATCCTTTAACCCCTGGTTCGGTTGGCTTTACCTTTTTAACCCTTGGTTTGGTAGACTTATTCTTAGGAATAATAGCATTGGGTTGAAGGCTATCGATATCTACCTTAACATTATCAACCTTTTTAGCTGCGGGTTTAACTTCTTTTACCTTTTTTGCCATAACTTAAACTTTTACAAGTAATGGCAATAGTAAGGCTAGTTTAAATTATGCGTGTCCGTTTTGTCCCTTTTTGTCCCTTTTAGGCCTAAATTTCCCCTTTTGTCCCTAAAAATTTTATTACTTCTTGATAATCCACACCCTCGTAAGAAGCATACTCAAAAATAGTAATGCCCTGATGATCCTCTTTTCCCAAAGCATCCTTAATTAAAGATAGGTAGCGGCGTGATGTTTTTACACTTTTCCCGGTTAAAATAGCGATATCATTAGGTGTGATAAAGAGGTGATTCATAGCAATTATTAATACGCAGCAATTATAATTAAATGAAAAATTATGGTCAATAGGATTTTTGAAGAAAAATTGAATTCCAGAATTTTATTTTTTTCCGATGATTTTAATTACACCGTTAATTTACAATATTTTACAAAAAAAGTAATCGAGGAAATATCAAAGAAATATCAAAGGAATATCGAGGCTATACCCTACCCTTTCCTTTAGGTTTTTTACTAGGGGTTTTTATGCCATTTAGCCGTAATTAATATTTAATTATCTATTCTTTTTTATACATTTGAAACCGATTTGATGGAATACTGCCTACCAAATCCCTTCCGAAAATTCCCGAAGAGAAAAAAAAAGAAAATCAGGTTTTTGTAAAAAACGCTGACTGTTTGACGGGAATCAAAAAAAACCTCTCTAAGTACTTGTAAATAACAATATTACTCGGTGTCAAAATTATTTTAAACCATTTGACGGCACGGTAATACGTTTTGACCAAAAAATATCAACGGATAATTACAGTCAAATAGTTTTTATGTTGACTTTTTTTGACACCACTTTGACGGTAAAGCAAAATATTGTAAACCAATATAATACTATTACTATAGTCAACAGTCAACTAATTACTACTAATAATTGGGTTATTTTATAAAATATTATTTATACCCGCAACGAGAAAAGCCTACCCCTCAGAGTCGGCTTTTACTATTGGCGCATAAGTGGTTGAGTGACGGCTTTACGATGCTGCACCCTGGTTAAAGGCGTGAAGCTTTTCCACAAGGTCTATTAAGTGAGTGTAGGTAGTGAAGTAGTTGCTGCGCTCGATGGGCGGATTGGTGTCCGCATCATCCGAGCCGAGCCAGGAGCGAAACATATCGGTTAATCGCTCGTTAACCTTTTCCTTGGAATGTTGATCAAAGAAGGTGTGAATGGCATGGCCAATGTCATTCTGATTTTGATTCTTGGTGTCGTTCATAACATAAGAATTGCGATAAAAGAGGAACGCCCCAGTAGGTGTGAACGACACCAATACGCAGGGCGTAGAAGCCGCTGATTGTTTCCTTTCAGCCACCATAGGGACGTTCCCTTTATCTTGGTAAATAACTTAATTGTCTTGATTATTTGCCCAAGGTTGTATTGATATCGTTCAAGGGCAAATATAAACTATTTTTGCATACGTTGCATACAACATAGACAGATTTTAAAGAAATACACCATCCTAAGTCACATCAGGAAATTCCTTTGTAAAACGTTCTTTTTCTTGTTCCTGGCAATACTTAGCATGGAGTATAATAGAATCTTTGTCTATATTTATCGGGTACTGATTTAGACTTAGGCAAAATGGATTTCCTTTATAAAGATTCCAGTACTTGCGCCCTGCCTTAAGGTAAGCGTAGTCTGCTATGTGTTCAAAGTCGGGAGTTAGTTTCATGGGTTATTCCTTTCTTTAAATTCATCGTAAATAGCATCAGTGAATGATAATATTATTGCGAATGAAATGGTTAATAAGCCATTAATTAGGTAGGTGTAATTTTTACCTATAATTGCAGCAATGCCAAAATATATCAATGCTGCTACTAGGAGTACGCATACGAATTGCCAATCAATCTTTTTAAAAGCATTAACTAGCACTTGCTTTACGGATAATTTATCCGATTTAGGTTTGTTGTTTTTCATATTATAATTTTCTAAGTCTACGTGCTAAAACGTTATGAATTTCGCCATTTTCAAAAACTACAAGCATGGTTGACATTCTTGATCTTATGCATTTACCTTCACGCCTAATAGCATTGCATTTTTGGTTAACTAAATATTGCTGAGTAAACCTGTCACCTAAATATATGTATTCCATATGTTTATATTGTTTTAAACAGTTGTTTGCCTATATATTCAGTATATGCCGGGGGTATTGCCTCCACTAGTTCAGTGTCCTTTTTCATCCAGTCTATGCCTTATAGCATAAATCGAGGAGTTTTATTTGTAAAGCCATATTCCTAAATTAAATAGGTAGATATAGCATTGACCTCTATTTTTTCCAAAACCGAATAGATACCTATATTTATAATTACTAAACACGTAATAGTAGTAGCAACAATTACAAGTGCTTTTGGCTTCCTTTTTTAAGAGTTTCATTACCATGATCTAAAAAGGTTCATCTCCAATTTTGAATTGGCGGCATTCTTTGTTCAATGTGCATGTTTGATAAAGCGGATCATAATCACACCCAATATCTTTAGCAACCCATAATTCTATGAAACCGCAGATATACCCTAAATCAAGATTGAACACAAGTTTGCACTTTGCATTTTCTTCATTTTGGCTTTCGATTTCGTATTTGATACACTTATAACAATTGTTTTTCTGCCATATTTCTGCTTCCGTTGCGTTGCTAAAAGGAGCAACCTCTGTATTTTTTAAGAATGGATTTTCATTAAAGGGCATTGTCATTTTGATATAATTTTAGTTTTCGTTAATACCTCTTGATATACTATTAATATCACAGAATGATAATAGCTTAGGTTTTTCAATTTTTTCAGGAGGTTGTAATTCATGCAAATCATTATTTGCAATGGATGAGCTATAAAATTGCTCGCCAATATCTTTTAGAATAGGAGTAATAGCAATAACTACTAGGGTTGCATCCAAAATGGTTTGATCATCAACATCAGCTATTATCTGACGTTCTACTTCCATAAGAATGCGAAGCATTGAATTTTCTTCACCTATTCCGAGCGCTTGACATATACTCTTAGAACCTTGTATAGCTAAATATATCGGGCTTATCTCGGTTTGCTCAATTATGATTTTTATTGTTTTCATACTAAAAAGGAATTTTTTTACCGTTAATAATTGTTTCGTAATCTTTCTTTGGCTGTTCGGTTGCGGGTTTAAAATCATTCGTTCGGTAGTGGAAGTAGTATATATCCTTACCATCCACATGCTTGCGAATGTCATTGCGCTGTATCTCGGTTTGGGAATTCATTAAATCTTTTGGGTTAAATGCATACCCGCAGTACTCAGCATAAAGCATTAATTTCTGCTTGAACTTTGTGGATTTTAGGAATTTTCTATCTTTTTCCGGGAAAAGTTCTTTGTACTCTTCGAAAACCTTCTTTTTATCGAGGTCGATATTTAGCTTTTCAACTGTAAAATAGCTCTCAGCCCAATCTAAGAACTCATCACCTACAAATCCTTGAATATTACGTTTTTCGATAGATTCCATTGGGGGGTTAATGCGCTCTTTGAATTTAAGATAGAAATGCAAACAGTAACACATAGCGTTGTAGAGCTCGTTCATCTCCTCCTCGTTATACTGAGATATAAGGCTTTTCCCAAATTCAGAAAACATGGAACGTGCGGATAGATTGGTACTCTTATCTTCAACATGATAGTAGTCGCAGAACCCAACAAACCATAGCCTTCTTTTAAGCGAAGGATCCAAGTTGCGAACCGGGTGATTTGATGAAATTCCAATTTTCGGGGAGTCCTCAAAATCAATTGTATACTTATTTACAAACAGTGGCCGCACTTCCATATTAGAATCAACGGCGGTCATTATGGGGTGAAGGTCTTGGCTTGCCGATAAATCATCAAAGTAAAGAAACTCGGTTATGCCTTTAACAACTTTTGAGAAAACATGCTTGTCGGCTATTATGTCCCCTTGCTGACCATTTTCAATCTCAAAATTGCGGACATACCGAATTAATTTGAAAAAGAATGATTTTCCTGTACCCCCTCGGTGCAAGCCTAATGAACCCTGAGATGTTTCCATTGCATAGGCAGCCCATTCCTTGCCAGCCTCTTTAAATCTGTATATGCAATAGCCTAGAGCGATTACCTTGTTTATAAAATAAAGATCATGCTCTTTTTTCTCGTCATCGGTTAAAGGAAATCCTTTCTCTTCCTTTTGCCAGTATACACGCCCTGTGTTGTAGAGGTACTTAATCAATGAAAATTCTGAATTATTAATTTTCAAATCATACCTGTCAACATCCCGTACACCGTCAATTTCCGCTTGAATAATTTTTTTTTCTTCAAGGGGGAGGCTATTTAATTGTACCAATAAGCTTCTGTAGTGTGCCGTATGTTTTATTTCAAATGGCGGTTTTGACGGTGTAAAATGGTGTTTAATTATCTTATCCTTCAAAACATACTTACCGCTAGAAATAATAGGAAATTTCTCTATTTTTTCGGCCGTAATGCATACAGCCGCATTGGTAAAGAATAGGTAATCGAAATGCTGATTGTAGCTTTTAAAATCAAGCTCAATTCGTTTTAGCTTTGCCAGGGAGGCGGTTTTTAGCTGGTTAGTCCGATGAATAGCGTTAATCAGCTTAATGTTATAGTACTCAAGATGCTCGCCTAAGTAATCGATTAGGAACTTATTGATGTGCTCCTGGACCTTCTTTTCGGTGATTTCTTCCACTACATTATCAACTATTCGAATGTAGGTAAACTCGTTTTTTGTGGCTTTGGAATCCATTGTATAGAATCCGCACGCATTCAGAAACCTATAGATATGCTCGTTGCTAATCTCATACTTAAAGTGCTTAATTCCGCTCTTGTCCTCTTCAATAATTACCGTCCAGAACTGTAGCGATAAAGAGGTTTCTACCAGCTTTTTGAAGTATAAAAAATTGTTACTATAATTATTCGTGTGGTAATGCTTAAAAAAATCCCGAATATCCTTGCACTCCTTGCCCTTCCAGTCTTTAAACCGTTTCAAATCTTCCGGCAGCCAAATAATATGAATATCCAAAAAACGAGTACAAACCTCCAAAGCCTCTTTGATTCCTGTTTTATCAATATCTGGAAGAATGTATATTTTTTTGGCTAACTTTTTAAGAATTCGATAATCTGAGGCAGTGAACTTAGCTGTTTCCGAATTAAGCCAAACAACCCTATAGCCATTGGAATAAACCGATAATGCATCGGATGGCCCGGTGCATAACATTACCTCTTCTAGTTTCTTGTCGGCATTCTCCTCATCAGTTGATAGGGCTTCACCTTTACTAATTTTGGCTAAAAGTTTAGCGGTTCTGTTATCTGAAAATAGATAGGAACTAGGCTTTTCGCCAACGTACAAAAACCGATTCTCCTCTGCAAAGGGCTGGTATATTTTGCCCCACGTACCATAATCGTAGTAGTATATCGGGTACGCATCGGTAGAACTAATTTTATAACCTTTTATGGTTATATAGTAGTCCAAGGCCACTAAGCTAAAATCTTTACAATGCTCTTCTTTAATTCCAACTCCTAACGTCTCCAATTCAAAGACTGTAAATCCCTTTTTGGGCTTAACCTGAATTTTATCGTACTCCTTTTTTGTGTTCTCAATTTTTGGTTTTGGGTAAACAAATGAATTAGACGTAATTGAGCCATTGTAATAGTTTTCCCATATATACTTAAGGGCGTTGTAGTAGTCTAACCCCTTTAACTCCCGAATTAAAGCAATAGCATTTTTTGTAGTATTATCATCCCCGCCATGATCTTTTATAAACCAAAAAGTTTTAGTAGAATCCTTGAATACACCGCAGGAAGCCTTTTTATCATCGGGACGAATCCTAAAGTTTTTTCTTCGAGTAAAAGAATCCTTGCTTTGCGGGTAGATATCTTCAATAATTGTGCGTCCACCGTCAGTAATTTTCCATATTTCATTCTCGTCAATTCTCATAAAGGCTTACTTTTTTTTACCAACCTTACCTCTTTTTACAAAAACAAAACCTAACGATGAATCACCATCACCAAGGAAATCAAAAAAACCTCTGGCGTTTCTTTTCATCTTTTTCTGAGAACAGGGCTCGTTTTTAGATATCTTCAAATGATACTTACACTCTTCTTTACTCATTTTATTTTTGTCCATCATTTCTCTTTTTAAGGTTTCTTCCAATCCATCAAAAAATAGCTCAAGGGCTTCATTGTAGCAATCAGAATCAAGCAATGATTCTACCTTGCTTTTTTCAGGGCTATCGTCCATTTTTGAATAGGTAGTTTTCGTTAACGAATTGCTCTATCTCATCCAATTTACTCCTGGATGAATCGTATGAGGGGTTGTGCTCATTGACCAATACCTCCTTTAATTTATTCATTACCCTAAGAACTTTTGAGCAGATAAAAGGGAGGGGCTGGTAGATTAGATTAGAATCGAATTGATTCATTAGATTAAATGCTTTCTCCGCCTTCCTTGAACTGTATGATATTCGGCTACTATTATGAACCTTCATAGCATGAAAGCAGTAATCGCGAACCATTTTGATAATGGTTGCCTTCTTTTGGCCATAATCGGTTTTGGGTTCAACCGATTTTCTTTGGGTTGCTGTTTGCATAGCCTTTGATTTGATTAATTATAGATGTTCCGAGTAGCCTAAAATCATCAATTGACTTAGAATCACTATGGGCATCCTTAACGAAGAATACAGCGATGTTAAGGCTCTCAACGAGTAGATCGACCTCGCTTTGGTCGAGGTAGATAATAACATTATTATCTACCGTTGCAGGGTTATCAGGTGGGCTCATCGGATTGCTCCTTAAGCACAGGGAAATAAACCTCAATGGGTACGCCGTACAGCTCCGCTATACGCTCCTGATGCTTTCCAATAGGAATATACCCCCGGCGAAGCCAGGAGTAGAACGTTTTGGGGCTAATCTCGCAAGCTGCTATAACCCGCTCTCGCATTATCTTCTGGGAGTTGCGGGTCTTTAGTCCGTTATAAGTTTCAATAAAAGATTTCATGATGTTTTATCGGATGGAATTAGTTTACTCTTATCGCAATTTTCACAGATGAAAAGGTGTAATGTTACTTCTCCAGTTTTTGTATTGTTATGGTCTATTACACCGTATCGATTGGATGCTATGTGTTTCCATTTATGAAAGCCGAATAAGCACTTGAATAATACCTTTGTTTTCATATTTAAAAGATTTCATTATTCTAGTATTATTGCTTGTTTTGGAAATTCATGAACGTCATAAGGATGCTGGTAACCCTCGTCAGTATTTGACTTTACCAGAACGGTTTCTTGCCTAATGGAAATGACCAAAAAAGAACAACCTAAAAATTTAGAATACCAATTTCTTTTGTCATAATCAATAATTCTTGCAGTCATCGAACGTTCCATTATGATACTATGTTAGTGGATTCTACACTCTCAATAATTGGCTCTTGAATTGGTGACACGTGTATAGATTCCGCTAAAATCAAAGCATTCTCCTCAGCTTCAGATCTAGAATCGAACTCCCCTGGCAAATCAACCAAATTAATCTTCTTTGATGTTGGGGTACTTGTAACCAATTGGCATCGTACACGCCAATCAAACCCATCGAACCAAACAAAGCAGTAAATCCCAAACGCCTCATAATCGGTTAGGGTTAAGGCGTTGCTTTCGGATTTTTTAGGAGTTGCCGCTTTTTTCTCGTTAATTATCTGCTCCAGCAATTCGTACTGGCAAGCCTTAAGCTCTTCTATGGAGGATTCAATTTTGGAATTGCTTATTACAACTTCTTTAAGTGAACGTGCAGCATCTGATACATTGCTTATTATCAATTTACTTGATGCTATAAAATCAAACGGGTTATTTTCGGCCGTAAAGTGCTTAGCCCTTTTACTGAGCATCCTTTTTATAAATAACTCATAGATGCATGTTCCTGTAAAAGTGATCGCAGCGGCAATAATCAATACTACCAGATAGTTGCCAAACGTTAATGTAATTGTTAGTGTTTGCATGGTTGTAAAATTTTAAGGGTTATTTAATATTGTCAATTGGTCCAGCGATAACATGTACCTCGGTGCCTTTATTCCAATAGAACGGCACTAGCCTATAGCTCCAGTTATTCTCTTTACATAACTGCCTAGCCTTTGGCTCTTCGTAAGCCACGCCAACAGCGTAGCCAGTTTCATCCTGTAATACAAAGGCGTGGTTCATACTCTCAAATTTTAAGGGTTATTTAATTTTGTGAATTAGTCCATCTTTTAATTTCCATTACATCGTTCGAAATATTATTGAGCCTATTCATAATATCACTATTGAATTGCTGTGTATTGGTTAGTGCGTAATTCAATTTTTCAAATGTCTTAGAATTGTCTTCTATGAATTTGTTAGTAATCCTGTTAAGTTCTTTTGATTGTTTGATATGTACTATTACTGCATATGATAATAAATAAGCTAGTCCCATAGAGCTAACGCCCGCTAGTGAAATAATAATAATTGCGAAGGTTTCCATACTCTCAAATTTTATTGGTTAGTAACCGTAAGCATTACAAATAGATTCACCGATACTTTCTACCTGTAATTCTGCTTCTGAACGGCTATTGAATTTGTTACCAATAGGGTTTAACATAGCGTTGCCTCTAAGTACCCAATCATCGGTAGTGGGCTTGGTTTGGCTTACCAAGCATTCAATTTTCCAACGGTTGGTAATTCTGTAATCGAAAACGATAAACAGGCAAACGCCCCGTTTCTCAAAGTTTCGCAAAGCTGTTTCTGTTGTCATAATTATAAATTTTAAGGGTTAGTAATTGAATTCTTTACAAATGGATTCTGCTAATTCTAGGGCTTTTTTTTCTGCAGTTAACCTATCATCATAGGTTGAAGTATGATAAACAGGCATCATCTGCCAACTATGATCATCTTTGCTATTTAAAATTGCTTCCACAAATCGAGTATCGTCGGTAGTTTTCTTACGATAACATTCAATACCAAACTTTCCTTCTGAGTAGCGCACAAAGGCACGTACTCCACGCTCATCATACTCATAAAATTTTTTATGAAAATTTATGGGAGTAGAATATTTCGTTTTGGGAACTGCTGTATACTTAACTATAACCCCTCCAGATTTTGGGTATGGCTCAGAAGAAAACCAAAAAACCACAACTTTATGTCTTAACCTGCTGACATATTCATCGGACGATAAAACATTTCTCAAAAATTTAGATGCACTTTCAAATGTGTGCTCATCATCATCATAGTTATGAATTAATCTTTTATGCATAGATGTACTACCAACATGCACAGACACGTAAGCGCATTGTAAATCGTGTGGTAATTTCTCTAAAGCATCTTTTTTAATCAGGTTCATACTCTCAAATTTTTATTGGTTAGTGTTAAAATCAAATACTATTGTTTCTGCATTGTTAAATTTGTATATTTATTCTGCAATACTATACATAAGTTTTGTACTAAACAAAAGTTTAGTCGAAAAAGTATTAAAAAAATTCTAACGCAATGAATTACAATAAAATAAAGGAATTAGCAGAGAGTAGAAAAGTTACTATTAAGGATTTGGCTATCAGGGTGGGTTACACAGAGGCTGGCTTACATAAAGCCATTAGGAATAAATCTATTAAAGTAGACTCTCTCGAAAATATAGCGCAAATACTTGGAGTACCAATATCATCATTCTTTGATGAAACTTTTGTACAGTCACCCGCAAAGGCTGAACTTAAGTCAAGTGAGAAAAAATATCAGATCACCATTCAACTTAAAGTTGATGATGAAATAAAAGAAAAAGAAATATTGAAAATGGTTTTCGGAAATGAGTTTATAAAACTGATAAATAAATGAAAAATAATACTTCAAAGGTTAAAGATAAAGCCACAAGAAAATTATTGTATTTACACCAAAAACAATCATTTGGTATACTATCATCTAGAAATAGATCGGAATATGAAGCAATAAAAAGGAACTCAAACTTAAGCGAGTTTCAAGTAAGCGAGTATTATAAAAATAGAGTTATTTCAAAATTAAGTACCTGGCAAATTATCAAACTAGCATTTCTATTAATATATGCATCTATTTTCTCACCAAAACACAAAGAAAGTTAAGTATGTCAGAAGGAACAGCAATGACCTATATTTCAATTTTAGTTGCTGGTTTATCAATAATAACAGCAATAACAATTGGTTACAATTTTTTTCCTGTTAGAAGAAATTTGAGAAGGTTAAAAGGTGAAATTAAAAATATTAAAAAGGTAACTGACAAAGAAAAAGAAAGATTTGATATTATTGAAAATAAAGGATTAGGACATGCTAATTTCCTTCTAGCAATGATTGTATTAAATAGCAATGAAAAAGATCATAAGAAAAAAAATAAAAATGCGATCGATTTATTAAATCTAGCGAAGAGTCAATATACATTGGCTAAATATGGGGAAATGATCAAAAGGTGTGACGAAGAAATAGAAAAAATAAAAGATAATAAAAAAGATACCAAGTGATACAATTGATACACAGATACACAAACAATAAGAGTATAACTAACTGAATAATAGTGCGTAAGATGGGGGAAAAATTTTCTTGTCCTGGGCACAATTAAAAAACGAAACCCTTTGTAAACATTTTGTTTGCAAAGGGTTTTGTCTTTTTCAGAAGACTGCTTCTTTCGTTTTTATGGATTGGTTTGACTCTTATAGAAGATTGAAACCGAATTTAGCGAATTAGATTTAGGAAGATTTATAATCCGGCTTAACGTTTGGCTTTTAGGTATTCGATTTGACGGGATAGATGGACGGCGGCACAGTCGACCACCACCCAACCCGGTCATCTTTAAATCTTAAAGCCTCAACAAAACGAGGGAAACTTTCCATTGCATCATTTACCCCGATAATTTTCAGCATGTGTTGTAGCCAGTACATTATTATTCGTCTTCAAAAAAGTCATTGTCTACGCGCTTGATTTCGTAGGTTTTTAGTGTTGAAACCCCAATATTATAATCAATCATGAGCTGCGCTAATTGAGTTCCATCAATAAGTACAATTTTCGTTTCGTTTTTAGGTGAATATTCAATTGCATCTTTTGTAAATGAGGATGTTGTAATAAAAATCCCCTTTTTAGCACCTTGACCCGCAAGAGCCCCTACAAATTTTTGAATTTCAGGTCTGCCTACACTGTTCCCTATCTGCCAACGTTTTGCTTGAATATAAATAATATCAAGTCCTAACTTATCCTCTTTAATTGTTCCATCAATCCCTTCATCACCACTTTTTCCAATAGCTTTCCCTGCATCTTTTAATGAGCCACCGTATCCCATTTTTACTAATAATTCAACAACTAGTTTTTCAAAAAAAGCCGGTGTCATGCTAATCACTTGATTCAATATATCATGAGCTAAAGATTTTCTAAGTTCCACATAAATTGAATCAAGATTTTCTTCGGGGGTTTGGATTGTAGTTTCATTATAAACTCCTTCTGTTTCATCTCGTTTTAAGGTCTGAAATTCAATAAATGCAGGAAACTGTTTAAGAAAAGCAACATTAATCATTTCAGGTTTCTTTTCAAGAACATCCAATCCAAGTTGAGTAATAATTGTAATCGCTCGTTTCGGGGATTCAATTAACCCTGCTTTTTTCAAATATGTCCTTGCCCAACCAACACGATTATCAAAAATAGGTTGTGTTCCACTTGGAAGAAGTTCTTTCCTCTCTTCGTCAGTAACTTTAAATTCCTTTGATAAATCTTCTATCAATTCCCTAAACTTATGTTCTTGCCTGTCACCAAGTCGCTTCAAGACAGGTAACATTGTTGATTGGTAGTCAGGTATCATTATCTTAAAAGTTTAGCATTCCAAAACTATATTTATACACCTAAAAAATGGCATATATTGTATACCTTTTGGTAATTATTAATGGTGAAAGCCAAGTGAAAAATAATTTCCTAATATTTAGGGATTTTACTATACTTTTATTCTTTCTATCTCCTCTTTCGTTAAGCCTGTAAGTTTAATAATCAGCTCAACTGAAAGTCCTTCTTTTATACTGTTCTTGGCTATCTTAATCTTTTCCTTTTCTATCCCTCTAATCTCACCCTTCTTCTCAGCAACCCTTACAGCCTCCTCCCGAATTTTCTTCTCCTCGGCGCGGATACGCTCAATTTGCTCAAATGGGGGAACGTACTTGGTACTCTCCGCTAACTTTTCCATTAATTCGGTATCGGCAAAACTCATGTAGGATTTGGTGGAGATTATTAGGTGATCCAGCACCTCAATGCTGAGTATACGCCCCACCTGATATAGGTGATCGGTGAGGTCCATATCCTCCTCGGAGGGTACGAGGCTCCTGCTGGGGTGGTTGTGCGCCAGAATTACCTTTACGCAGCCCTTCATCACCGACCAGCGGAATACGTTCATGGGCTCCACGGTGGTTCTCCTTACGCCGCCTAGGCTAATGAGCTCCACGTACCTAATGCGATGATTCTGAGCAAGCCCCATTACCCAGAAGTGTTCCTTCTCCCTATCGATCTTATCCTCACGCATGAGAATCTCCTTCATTATCTTGAATACATCATCGGAACTTCGGATTATTATGCGCTGCTTGCGGGTGAGCTTTATGGTCATGGGTGCGTTTTGGGTTCAACGGAAACAAATGTAGGAATTTTTTGGATTGGGAGGGTCTGTTCCTAACATCAGAAAATTATGCCTAAATTGAATATCGAAAAAAGATTAACGAGTTTAGATTCTAGAAGATTTCGGAAAACAAACTGATTACGTAAATAGCAGATATTATAATCAGCTGATCCTTGCTGTTAAATTAAAGGAATGGTAAGAGTCCCGATTGTTTTATAAAAATCAGGGGGAGATACAGTTCTAAGTGAAATGTCATTAGTTGCACCGAACTAGCAAACTCGGTTCTGAGCGAAGCAAAGAATCTAATTATCTATAAAAAAGATGATTATCTTCGGCAAATCCTTCGGATTTCAATCCGTCCCGCAGAACAAAACAACAATCTATTGTTGTACTGAAAATAAAGATGCTGTACTTAGATCAAACTCGCATTAATCTGGCTGAACTATTGGTTTGAATACTGTTTAATTTTATAACCAACGCTAAAGGTAAACGCCCTGTTCTTAAGCGATTCAACGCCGTTGTTAGCAAAATTAATAAATCCAACCATGTAGTTTAGTCGCAGGGTAATCTTTTCAAATTCTAGACAATAGCCTAAATTCAACCCAAAATCAAATCTTTTTACTTGGTTAGCGGCACTTCCAAAATGTATCTTACTAGTTTTTCCACCTTGAATATATTTCCCATTTATACCCGTTGATAAATAAGGTCCAAATTCAAAATTGAAATTGATGTTATCTAGCTCAAATTTGTATACAATACTAGCAGGTATATCAATATAATTGTACCGATACTTTAAATGAACGCCAGAGTCATTAATTTTATACCCACGTTGCGAAAATCCGACGCTAGTAGACAGATACAAATTATTTGCAAGTTTAAATTCTCCTACTACACCAGCATTTATTCCGGGTAATCTATTTGTAAAAACTGAGGTATCTCCCACAAAATACAGTGCTTTAGATAGGTTTAATCCCGACTTAAATTCAATATTTTGAGAATATACACCAAGCAAAAGATTTACAAGTATTAGGCTTAAGACAATTTTTTTCATTTTCAACAATTATTAGCAAACATAAATAGGACACAATCCATTTTCAACATATTGTAGAACTTCTGATTTTTTATTCCTGTAAAAGTATTATACTTTTTGAAAAAAAAGAGGTTGTCAATTAAAATTTGACAACCTCTAATAATATAATGCTAATAAATAATTCTTGTAAACTTATTCTTTAGTGAATGTAAGCATCATTTTGAACTAAGTTACTATTTACATCCATTTCCCTTTGTGGTATTGGGAGAACCAGTCTTCCGTCATTCCATGGGATAGACTGTCCGGCCCAAGGTGAAGTGCTTGGAGCAATTGTACTACCTTTCCACCTTTTTAGATTGCCCAATGCATGACCTTCAAAACACATTTCTTTTACCCATTCTGTCTTAATTTCAGCTAAAGTTGGAGCTCCAACTAATAATGTTGCATTTGCTCTAGCACGAATAACATTAATATCATTCATTGGGGTATCACCAATTGCAGATGAATTATTAAAGTTGGCCTCAGCCCTTGAAAGATACATTTCGGCTAAACGAATAACATTTACATATGCATCAAATTTGGCAAATTTAACGGTCATTCTTCGACCAGCATTTGTTCCAACACCCCAATAGTACATCTCATTAATATCAGCTGCTGTTTTAGCATAAGGGTTGTCCATTAAACCACCCCTTAAATCAGTAGCTTCATATAAAGCAAGATGACCAGCTCGTACATATGCATCACCACGGCCAAATCCAGGTAAACTAGCATAAAAAGTACCGACACCATTATTGCTATTGCCTGCATTACTCACAAGGTTCTGTCTAATCATGAATACATCTTCAAATGTATAGGCAATATTGTCATAACATAAACGGGGGGTAACATTGAGAGCCGATGCACCGAATACATCAATAACATTAGTAGCTTCTATTGCAGCATTAGCCCAATCTGACATTGACATGTATACTCTAACCAAAAAAGCACTAGCATTGGTTGAACTAGCCAAACCGCCATTAGTATTTGCGCCACCTACTTCTAGCGAATCTTTAGCAGCGGTTAAATCATTCAAGACAAATGTATAAACATCTGAAATAGAAGATCTTGAAGGATATGTGATTTTTGATAAATCTAAAACAGGATTTGTAACGATAGGTACACCCAATTTACTTGGGTCAAAGCCATAAGGTAAAGCATAAAAACGTACCAACTCAAAGTAGAATACTCCGCGAAGGAATCGGGCTTGACCATAAACACTTCTTTTTACATCAACATCTTTAATTGAATCAAGGTTCGCCAAACAATTATTAAGAATATTAATTGCCTCATAAGCAGAAGTCCATTTTGTTGCAATAGTAGCCTCAGTTGGATCCAATGATTTGTTGTTCATTTGCTTATAACCGTTAAATGTTCCAATCCAACCAATTGTTGAATTATTGCTATTTGCAATTAAATCGGAATGGAAAACACTTGTTCCAGCAAAAAAGTCAGGACCTGCCAATATTGAATATGCACCCGACAGTGCGTTAACAATCCCAGCCTCATTTGTATAAACCTTCTTGTCATCAATTGATTGCTGAGGTTCAATATTTAGGTGTTTATCGCATGCAGAGAATAACATAGTCATTAACAGCAACGCGATAACTATTATATTTTTATTTCTTTTCATAATCATATCTGTTTTTTAATTAATAATTTACTAGTTAAAAACCTAGTTGCAATCCGAATGTAATGGTTCTTGGCTGAGGTGATGTGTAAAAATCATATCCTTGCTGTAGGTTTTGGGTCTGTGCGCTCGCACCTGTACCAGTAAAGTTGGTCTCAGGATCCCATCCTGGATATTTGGTCTTTGTCCAAACATTTAACCCTTTAACAAATACCCTTACACTTGATAATCCAACGTGAGAGATTAGTTTTGTAGGCACTGTATATCCTAATGTAACATCTTTCAACCTGATATATGAACCATCAAAAACTAGCATTGAAGAAATCCCATAACCATTGCCAGAATCAAATCTTGATTGTGGCTGATTAGTAATTTGGCCAGGGGTTTTCCAGCGATTACTATTATATATATCCAATGTTTGGTTATCAAAATATGATAAACCATCAGCCTGCCATTGACGACCTCCGTTGAATATATCGTTTCCGTGAACAAATTGGAATACAAAATTCAAGTCGAAACCTTTGTATTTAAAACTATTAGTAATACCACCAACAAAATCAGGGTTTGGATCACCAACAATTTGATCAGAAGCTTGCGATAATATATTAGTTGTAGTAGTTCTAGTTGCATCTTTATAGAAAAGAGCATCGCCATTTGCGGGATCAACTCCAGCAAATTTCTTGGTGTAGAAGACACCAATTGGGTAACCTTCCATAGCTCTCCAAATACCTGTCCTAATTATTTTGCCGCCAAGGTTTGTAATCTTATTCTTATTGGTTGAAATATTGAAGCTGGTATTCCATTGAAATTCTCCAGTTAAATTATTTGTATTAATTACAAACTCCCAACCTTTATTCTCTAGGTTTCCAACATTCTTAGTTACAGAAGTATAACCACTTGTTGAAGGTAAAGTAACATTTAATAACAAATCGGAGGTTTTCTTAACATAATAATCAAATTCACCTGTAATACGGTTATCTATAAATCCAAAATCAATACCGAAGTCGGTTTGCTTTGTTGTTTCCCATTTTAAATCGGGGCTTGAAATACCGCTAGGAACTAAACCTGAATATCCTGCATAATTACTTGCTTGATATAGACCTCTTGAGCTAAAGTTTCCAATCTCAGCATTTCCAGTAACACCCCAACTGGTACGTAATTTAAGGAAACTAACAATTTTCTGATTTGACATAAATTTCTCTTTAGATACAACCCATGCTACAGAACCAGCAGGGAAGAAACCATAACGAGAGTTTTTACCAAATCGAGAAGAACCATCAATTCTACCACTTAAGGTAATCAAATACTTATCAAAGAACTTCAGATTACTCCTCAAGAAGTATGATAAGAAACTTGAGTTAGTTCCATTAGAACCCGCACCTGTTATCTCTGCGGCACTATCAATACGTTTAAAATCATCACTTGGGAAATTTTGAGCATAAACGGCAGCGGTATTCCAAACTGCTTCCTGATATGACATGCCTCCTACAAGATTCACATTGTAGTTTTCTTTAAAAGTTTTATCAAAAGTAAAATAGGAGTTTGAAGTAGTATTTAACAATGTAACAGTTCTATCCGATGCATTACCAAAAGGACCTCCATCATTTGTTAAACGACCCTGATAACCTCTTTCCCTTTGATTTGTTAAGTCCATACCAGCTTCAGTTCTAAAGGTTAAACTAGGTAATAGATTAAATAAAGCATATACATTACCGATATTCCTGTAGATTTCAGCATTAAAACTATTGTATTTTAATGGAATCATTCCATTTTCATAGATTGTATGGTTATTTAATTTATTAGTACCTGGAATATATACAGGTTCTAGTGGACTTAATGCAACCATTTGTAATGGCTGAGAGAAAGCATTATCGTTTGCAACCCTAAAGTTTCTTGTCCTAACAGGGTTTAAACTTACACCAAATGAAACAAACTTATTGGCTGTCTGATCAAGGTTTAAGCGTGCGCTAATCCTATCAAAAGAGTTACCTACAATAACAGCATCTTGATCGGCCATTGATAGAGAGGCAAAGAATTTAGTTTTCTCATTACCACCAGAAGCCGTTAAATCGTATTGACGTAGAGAGCCTTTACGTAAAGCTTGATTCTCCCAGTTTGTATCGGGTCCTTTTGCAAGATTTGTTGGATCTTTAGGATCTCTCCAGTAAGGGAAAGCATCATCTAATAAAGATTGATAAGTAGAATAATAACCCCAAATATCACCAGAAATTGCGTATGTATTATTAAAAGCCTCCTCAAATAATTTGAGGTATTGCGCCCTATTCATAAACCCAACTTTTTTGGCAGGTTCACTGAAACCAATTTGCGATGAAAAGTTAAAACTTGTTTTACCTTCTTTACCACGTTTTGTAGTAATAATTACAACGCCATTTGCTGCTCTAGCACCGTAAATTGCTGATGCAGAAGCATCTTTCAAAACTTGAATTGATTCTATATCAGCAGGGTTAAAATCGGCCATAGGGTTTGTAGCCTCATTACCTGCATCTCCAATATTGTCGGTATTTACTGCTATATTGTCTACTACATATAATGGTTGGTTATTTGCAGAGACGGAAGAAGAACCACGAATCCTCATTTTAATACCTTGTCCAAGTTTACCTGTTCCACTTTGAACATAGACACCTGATGTTTTTCCCTGAATTGCTGACTCAAAACTGGGCTGAGTAACGTTTGCTATATCCTCTGCCTTAACCTGTGATACGGAACCAGTTAAGTCAGATTTCAATCTTGTACCAAATCCCACAACAACAACTTCATCCAATGAAGCTGTTTCAGGTGCAAGCGCTACATCAATAATTGCTCTTCCATTGATTGGCACCTCTTGAGCTTTCATTCCAATAAAACTGAAAACTAGAGTTGCAGCATCTGCTGATACACTTATCTCATATTTTCCATCAAGATTTGTTGTTGTACCAGTTGTTGTTCCCTTAACAACAATCGAAACTCCTGGAAGAGTTTGTCCATCCTCAGAACTTTTTACTACTCCTGAAATTTTCCTTGTTTGACCGTTAACAAGGGTTATCCCTAGGAATAATAGTACACAAAGGGTTAATAACAGTTTTTTCATAGATTTTCTAGATTAGGTTAATAAAAATGAAAACGAAAGATAAATTTTTAAACCATTCAATTCAACAATTCTTCATCAAATTATAAAAATGAATAATTTGTATTTTGCTAATAATTAACAATATGCTAAATTTATATGTTTTTTAACATATAAATAATGTTAATTTTTTGATTTTTCCCCCTCAATATATCTAAGATCTCTACACATTAAAACACCCTATCGCAAAAAGCCATTTCAGCAATTATTACCATGAAATTTATATTAATTTCACACGTTTGAATATATAAAACATTAACTATGAAAACATTTACTTTCGACTATCCTTGCAAGTATCATAGCAATAATCGCAAGTGTTCAAAATCCTTATAGTATTTCAGCATCTAAAAGAAATATAACGATTCATTTCCTTGAACATGGTTCATTGACGTTCAAATTTAATAGATAATTTATCTAACAGATCTCTTTTATGGCCTAACTGATTATTTCGCAATACAAGAAATTGGCTTGATATAGACCATTCACTATTAAGGAAATAATCGTGATTTTAATAAGTAATCAAATATTTAGGAAGACAATACTGTTCTTTACAGGCCTTAAGAATGCGAGAAACGGATCAAATCCAAATCAGATAAAATAATAACTAGCATGTAAAATATGATGTTATTTTTACTGAAGCACTCTCCACTCACAAAATTTTCTATAAAGAGAAGGTAATTGTTATATTATATGGATAATAGAGTGTCTATTGCAGGTAATACATGAAGTGTCAACATTTCAACCTATTGGTATTGCATCCCTAGCAATGAATTTCACCGTACACTATGACCTCCGAAATGGAGAAAGAAGTTGCATTAATGCTAAATCCTAAAATTTCACACCCTCATCACACAGGTAAAACTGATACTTTTATCATCAATTTACTCAAAGATTTTTACATAGAGGTCAGAATAAGAAAAATAACTCCATCGAAGACCTTGTGACAGCAATCTTCATGGATTTTGCAATCAGCTTAAAACATAAAAGAGCGAATCATTTTATTCACTCTTTTATGTTTTTATATTAATAATGAATTACTTACCAGTCATCTCTTTAGACTTTAGAAAGGTCATAAACCATGACGCTTGATAATAGTCTGATTTATTTTTAGATAAATCCCCTCCATCACTTGTTTTTTGGTAAGGAATCATAAAATCATCGCCAGGTTTCCAATCGGCTGAAGTTAAAAGTTTGTTCTTATACGTTGATTGCAATGCTGCAATGGTTCTTTTAATTTCATCGAAATTTCTTCCAATATTCATTGGATAAAAAAAGATTGCCTGAATTTTATTATCTGGATCAATAATGTAAACACCCCTTACATCTGACGTAGTGCTTTCTTTAGGATGTAACATCCCATATTTTTTAGCAATGAACCAGTTTTGATCATTAACTAGAGCAAATTTAATTTTAATTTTTTCTCGATTTTTATAACTAATTTCCTCTAACGCCTTTTTCCATGCAACATGTTGATAAAGAGTATCGGTAGAAACAACAATGAACTTAATACCCATTTTATCGAAATCATTTTGCAAGTAAGCCATTTCTAAAAGTTCCGAAGAACAAACAGGAGTAAAATCAAGAGGATGACTGCATAGAATTTTCCATTTATTTCCATAATCGGCGGGAAATGAAATTTCACCATTTGTAGATTAAGCAGTAAACGAAGGTGCATTTTCTCCGATTAGAGGAATCCTAACACTGCTATTATCTTGAACCCATAATTGGCTTGTAGATAAAAACAATACCATAATTAATAAAATTTTTGTTTTCATTTTCATATTTATTCAGATTGAATTAATATAAAACAAAAACAATAGAATGAATAAATTGTTTTAATAAATTATTAAGTGATTTTCAATATTCAATTCGCTATATTACAGACATCCTGCTATATGCATTTTATTCTAAATCACATTTTAACATAACATCAGGCTGAAAGTGAAAAAATGGTCTTAAACAATCAAGTTAAAGCCTCAATAAATCAACATATAATTTTATTAGACATTACTTGAGAAAATATAAATCTTATAAAAGGCAAATGAATGATTGGCGTTATTTCGTATTTTTAATTCATAATAACACTAGCGTTGCGTTAACTTGATTATAAGTTCTTTGAAATCCTTGATATTA
>JACABB010000035.1 GCA_013376985.1 Bacteroidales bacterium | reverse complement strand
AAGAACAATATTGTAAACAGTTGAAAATGTTCTAACTAAGACGCAACGCTAGTGTTAATATAACAAATAGTTTCTTTCCAGTGATACAATTTTAGTGACACCAAAGAGTGACAAAACTGTTTTCTAAGATTGCTTTTTAATTCCCTTTTTGTGAAGAATAATATTTGCCTTTTCCACAGTAATCATACATCCCTTATTTAGGTCATCGAAAATTGGTAGAATAACCTGAATAAATTTTTCAATTTTTTCCGACTCATCTACTATTTCTACTACAAGTGGAACTTTTTCGGTTATTTCCCAATTGGTTGGTGAATATATAGCACTACTTGAGCCGTAGCCCATTATCCCTTTCAGAACGGTTGCACCAATAAGTCCTTGTTGCTTTGCGTTAAATACTATCACCTCGTAAAGTGGTTGATGCTTGAATTTATCTGTTGAACTGATAAATATTCGTAATAACTTGGCCTCACCTTTTATTTCCATGGCTATAGAATTTTAGTGATAAGATTACCAATGTATGTTGCCATAAGCCCGAGAAATACACTTAGGCTAGTGTAGAGAGCAAAATAAAAAAAATCTCCATCCCTTAATAGAGCGATGTTTTCATTAGCGAATGTTGAAAAGGTGGTAAATCCTCCACAGAAACCAACGGTAAGGAACATTCGCCAATCTGAATTCATTATATCTCCTTTTTCCGAAAGACCAAAGAATAATCCAATTAGGAAACATCCGACAATATTAACAAGAAATGTCCCGTAGGGAAAAGCCGAAAGGATATGATTTTGAATATAGCGAGATGCTAAAAATCTAGAAACAGTACCTATGAAGCCGCCTGTACCTATTATAAGAATTAGTCGAAACATATATGCTGATAATTTTACAATAAAGATAGATAAAAGGACTTAATGTATATCTCAATCAATTGAAAGCAATTCTAGTTTTTAATCGTTTTTCGATGGAATTCCGACTATTAATATCTGCGTTGAATGGATTATTCAAATAATTTAATTCGGTGTTCGGCTTTTTTAGGAATTCTTATTTATCCACTAAAATGCAGGGAATTGTGAAATAGAAAGTTGATCCAACATTGCACTCGGATTCAATCCATATCTTCCCGCCAAGTTTTTCAACTAAGCCTTTACAAATGCTCAACCCTAATCCAACTCCTTGATAAAGTTTCTCATCGGAAATCGCCGTTTTGGTAAATCTGATAAATAAATAATCCTGCTGTTTCTCTGTTAGACCTATCCCACTATCTTTCACAAAGAATTTCAAATTTGAATCCTCTCTCATATAACCAAACTGAATTGAACCTGATTCAGTAAATTTTAAAGCATTATCAAGTAGATGCGATAATATCTGTTCTAAACGATAGGGATCTGTTAAAATGATTAGTTCACTATCATTGGGTTTAATTAATTGTATAAGCTGAATATTTTTTTTGTTCAGTTGCAACTTTCTACCTGAATATTTATTACTAAGTTTTTCGATGAGTTTCTCTAAATCACATGCTTTTTTCTCAACATTAAGCTGTCCTGTTTCGATTTTCGAAATATCAATAATTTCCTCAATAAGTTGAATTAAAGTATTACTACCTTGAATGATTGTATCGAAAAATTCTTTTCTTACATTTTCATCAATGTCTTTATCCATTAAAAGATGCGAAAATCCAACTATTGCATTCAAAGGTGTTCGAATCTCATGTGAGATATTTGCTAAAAATGCAGATTTTAACCTGTCCGATTCCTCGGCGTTCTCTTTTGCTAATTTTAAATCAATTGTTCTTTCTTCAACTAGTATTTCTAATCCTGTTTGGTGCACCTGAAGTTCATCTCGCTGTGCTTGAATTTCTTCTTTTTGCTGTTCTAAGATGACATTTTGATCTTTAATAATATGATATGAATCTGCCAGCTTGAGTATTGAGTTAACACGAGCTTGTAACTCGAAACAATCAATGGGTTTTCGGATGAAATCAATTGCACCACAATCCAATGCCGTTTTAAGATTATCGGAACTAGTCATTATCCCAGTACACATAATTACGGGTATATCTTTAGTAATCTCATTACCCTTTAATATCTCGATGGCCTCAATTCCATCCATTTCGGGCATTTCCCAGTCAGTGATTATTAAATCAGGGCACCGTTTTTTGGCTAGTTCGCATAGAATCCTTCCATTCACCGCCCTAATTATCCTGTGCTGAATATTTGAACTCTTTAGCGCATCAACGATTATCTGAATGTTCTCAGGATAATCGTCGGCAATAAGGATTGTATAGGTTTTCATGATAATCTTATTCTTATCATATATTCAGCAGTTCTAGGAAATGATTCTGATTCAAGGTAGATAGATTTTTTTTTATTCGTAAAATCCATTCTTGAATATTTTTTGATTTATATCCCTGTAACTTGGTAAGAATTTCTTCTATGTCATCAGTTTCGTATACAGTAAATGTCTTTAATCTAATAATTATTGGTTCCAATATTTCCCTTTCCTCTTCGGTAAAATTTATGGTTTTAATCTCTTCCGTTTTATTGTTTACAACCCTTTGTAGTTTTACATGCTCTGCATTACCTGATTGGAGTGTAAACCAAAATGAGGTTCCTTTTCCTACCTCCGAGTTAAACCCAATTTCACCTCCATGAGCCTCCACTGCCATTTTACAAAAGGTCAATCCTAGACCCGTTGACTTAACCGTCCCAGATTTTTTTGCAATTATTTGTCCAAATTTTTGAAAAACAAGATGCGCCTTATCTTCAGCAATTCCCTCGCCAGTATCGGTAACGAAAATCTTTACCATTCCATTCGATAATTGATTGGCCAATATCATTATGATTCCACCTGCGGGGGTATATTTTATGGCATTGGTAAGCAGATTGATCAGCACCCGTTCCAATACCTCCTCTTCCACTTTTGTAATCAACTCTAATCCAATTTCATTGATTACGATAATACCTTTTTGTTCACACAGGAATTGAATCTGATGTACGGCTTTTACAGCGATTAGGCAGAGTTGTTTGTCCTTTAGTTCCAGATTCATCTTCACCTCCTCGTACTTGTGCACATCAAGGATATTCATCACCATATTTAGCATCTGTTTGCCCGATTGTTGAATTAAGTTATCTTTCTTTATTGGATCGAAAGTTTTTGGAACATTCAGTATTAGGTTCAGAGGGTTTTTCAGATCGTGAACAATCATGGATGTCATACCCTGCTTGAATTCGTCCATCTCTTTAAGTTTTTCATTTTGCTGCTTTAGCAATTCCGACTGAGCAAGTATCTCTTCTCTTTGAAAGTAGAGTTCCTCATTGGTAGCGGAGAGTTCCTCGTTAATGGTTTCAAGCTCTTGTTCATGGACTTGAATTTTTTCTTTTTGTTGTAAAAGTTCAATTTGATTTCTATTTAACTGATTATTTGCCTCTAATAATTCCGAAGTCCGCTCCTGAACTAGTTTTTTAAGTTTTTCTTTCTGCTTTTTTATTGCATTTATCCTAATTTTAAAGATTATGGCAATTGAATATAATATAAGTAAGGTAATTAGGGAACGAAACCACCATGTTTCCCAAAAGGGAGGGGTTATTATGATTGTTATTGAAACATATTTCTCATTCTCGATATAATTTTTATTTGATGTTTTAATTTTCAAAACGTAGTGGTCGGGCTGTAGATTATTAAATGTTATGCTATTAGTTGATCCCAGATCCAACCATTCGCTTTTTACACCTTCTAATTTGTAGGAATACGTATTAACCTGTGGATTGGAATAGTCTAGCGTTGCAAATTCAAACGAAAATGTTTTATCTGTGTAATTAAGAAAAATTGTATCGGTAAAGTTTATTGCCTTTTTTAGTAAAATTCTACCATCTAAAGCAACTCCAATAAGCACCGATTTATTATGAATTTTAAAATCGGTAAAAACAACGGTTGGAGCTATCTGTCTTGTTTTTATGCTATCAGCGAAAAATGCGTTATAGCCATACTTTCCACCGAAAAACATTTCATTATTTAAACTTTTATAATATGCTGTCCCATTAAAATCTTGACTCTGCAGACCATCTTCTACATCATAGTTAGTAAATATTTTGGTTCTAGGGTTAAAATGTGAAATACCAATCATTGTGCTAAGCCAAATATTCTTTCGCTCATCTTCGAGTATTCCGTAGACAACGTTGGAAGACAACCCCTCGCTTTGAGAAAAATTGGTAAAGGTTTCATTTTTTGCATCATATTGGTAAAGACCATCGCCAAAAGTTCCAATCCAAAGCATGTTATCACTTGTTTTTGCGATTGATAAAATATCTTTTGCTAATATCTTTGGATTATTTATAAAACGCTTAAACTTGCCTGTCTTCTTATTGAACAAGTTTAATCCACCGCCCCAAGTACCAATCCACAATTTATCGCTACTTTCTTCTGCTATACAATAAATATTATTTGAACTAATGGTTGTGGTATCATTCTTATCATACCTAAAGTGAAAAAAATTATTTCTTTTCGTATCGAATTTGTCAAAACCTTTTTCTCCGCCAATCCAGATTGTTCCATCATCATCAATTTTGATATTATTTATTCTTTCACTTAACGGTGAATTGGGGTTGTTCAACTCGTTTGGGAAATGGGTAAAATTGTATGTTGTGTTATCCCCATTTTTAATTATGCTTAGTTTTTCTAAACCCTTATCGTGCGTACAAATCCAGATATTCCCATACTTATCTTCGTGTGCTGCCCGAATAAAATTAGAGGAGATGGAGTTTGTATTCTTGGGGTCATGGTTAAAAATTTTCGTTTTCTTATTCTTGTGGTCAATGCATATCAAACCCATTTCTATACCGCTTATCCAAAAGTTTTTTTTATGATCTTCAAAAAAAGAATGAACATTTATAAATTTTTTCAAATCTTTTATGTAGGGTACATCACTATAATACGGGAATCGTTTCTTGTTGGGGTTATACTTGTAAACACCGTCTTGCGAAGCTATCCATAGAATTTCTGTTCGATCTTCATATATTTTATAAAAGATATCGCTTGTAAAAGATATTTTTGAATCCATCCCAGAATTATATACCGTAAACTGGTTGTTGGTTCTTTCATACCTATTCAGCCCGTTGTAAGTTCCTACCCACAATGATTTTTTCTTATCTTGATATAAACATGATATAATATTTGAACTCAAAGAATGTTTATTATAAGGCTCATTCCGAAAGTGCTGGAAGAGTAAATTCCCATCACCCGCAATTGTAACCTTATCCAATCCGTCGTTTGTACCTACCCATAGACTACTATCGATGTCTTTGTACAATACCTTGACATTATTGTTACATAAACTGTTTTTATCTATTGAGTTATGAATATATTTTATGATTTTTCCACTTTTAATATCAAGGCATTTTAACCCCGTTGCTGTTCCGATCCAAAGTTTATTGCCATCGATTGCGAGTGAACGAACAGCATTCTCCAATTGCATCTCAATCTTTTCCTTTTTTATCTCACAAGATTTTACTTCTTTGGTAAGCGTGTTGAACTTGTATAGACCGTACTCTGTACCTATCCACATTACTCCTTGTTTATCAGCTACTATTGAATATATTTGGATGTATTGTAGGTTCGGGTCGATAGAGATTCTGGTAAAATCTTGCTTAATCGGGTTGTAATAGCAAAGCCCGGATAGAGCACCAACCCAGATTTTACCGAGCATATCTTCATAAATACAGTTAACGATTAGATGGTTTAGGCTATTCGCTTTATTTCTTACAGGTGTGTATTTAATAAATTTTGTACCATCATATTTTAATAATCCATCCTGACTACATAACCATAAAAATCCCGTTTTATCCTGAGTTATGTCACTAATTACATTTGATCCTAGGCCGAATGTAAACTTTTCGAATTGCACAGATTCTTGGCTATACCCTAAGGCTGAAGAAAGAATTAATATTGATAGAATAATTTTTTTCATTGTAGATAATAACATCAAAACGTCAAAATAAAATTCGTCACTAATATTATTCTTTCGCTTTGGGTAGTGTAAATGAGAACCTACTCCCAGCTCCAACCTGACTTTCCACCCAAATTCTCCCTTTATGCCAATCTACAAATTCTTTGCAAAGCATCAACCCAAGCCCAGTCCCTCGCTCGTTTGCTGTTCCCTCTGTTTTTATATTCTCGCTGATTTTAAATAGTTTACTAATTGAATCATCGTCAATTCCAATGCCTGTGTCCAAAACATGAATGGTAATCCAATTTTCAGTATTTTCAACATCAACAATAATCCGATCCCCTTTTCTTGAAAACTTGATTGCATTGGTAATAAGATTCCTAATAATCGTAAGAACCATGTTTTTATCTGCATAGGCAATCAACTTCTCGGTTAAAGTTGAAGCAAGAAAAATTTCTTTACTCTGAGCGGCATCCTTCAATAAACTCAAATTACTTTCTATTATGTCGTTTACATCTATTAATTCAGGGGAAAAGGATATTTTACCTGTTTGGGATCTACTCCATGTTAGCAAATTCTCAAGTAGATTGAACACAACGTGTGCTGTATCGTGAATTGAATAGGAATATTTATGACACTTTTCAATCTCCTTTTTTTCAATTGCAGATAAAAGTAATTCGGAAAACCCGAGTATCGTATTAAATGGATTTAGTAGATCATGTGCAATTATGCTAAAAAATTTATCCTTTGTTGCATTCGCTATTTGAAGTTTATCGCGTTGTATTTGAATCTCATCTTTTTGTTGTTCCAAAATAGTGTTTTGCTCTTTAATGGTACGATATGAATCACTCAATTTCAGCATTGAGTACACACGAGCCTGCAGTTCGATATTGTCAATAGGTTTTCTGATGTAATCTACTGCTCCGCTATCTAAAGCCATCTTCAGGTTCTCAGAAGTGGTCATGATTCCCGTACATATTATTATTGGAATATCCCTTGTGGTCTCAATGTTTTTTAGAATTCGAGTGGCTTCAAGTCCATTCATTTCAGGCATTTCCCAATCCGTAATTATTAAATCAGGGCAGCGTTTCTCGGCTAGTTCGCATAGAACTTTCCCATTCACGGCCCTAATTATTTTGTGCTGAATATCCGAACTCTTTAGCGCATCAACAATTATCTGAATATTTTCAGGATAATCGTCAGCGATAAGTATTGTATAGGTTTTCATGATAATATTATTTCTATCATATATTCAGCAGTTTAAATAAACTGATTCAAAGAATCGCACATCGTTTTTTGATAAACCGCCCCGCCAATCCGAACCACAGATTTTCACGTTGCTCCTAATTGGGTATAACTATAATTTTTGTGCTTTGCCTACATTTTTAGTTTTAAGTGAAATATGTAATGTTGGCTATGAATATATAAAACAAAAGAATCTCCATTCATAAAAAGGAAAGTTAATACATCGCAAATTTTCAATAAAAATCTTGCTTTTCTAGGGTTTTTGTTTTGAAATTACATTACAGCAATTATACTTTAAAAACAAAGATGGACTACAAATATGGCTTAATTCAAGTATGATTTCCAACAAAGAATAAGATGATATTACTCAACAAAGTTTATTGCGTTGTAAATTTAAAAGGATAGTATGAGTTAAAAGTTCCAAAAAAATCATGAAGTACGATGAGGAATCTTTCTGAAAAATTTTATTAATCCATCTCAAAGCATTTCATTGGCCTAATTAGCGCTTTGATTAATAATAGAAATTGGTTAAAAATGAATATTATTGGTTTACAAATATTTTAGAAGGGTCTTGATATTTAACTCTCTTTTAAATTCTCCTGATAGAACTTGAATAACCTCTGTTTTATTTTATCTCTTGTATGTCTGAATTCACTTAGTATATGCTCCTCTGATCCCGTAACCAAGGAGGGATCGTCAAAGCCAATGTGAATACGATGCTTAACTCGGCCATAAAAAATAGGGCAAAATTCATTAGCACTACCACAAACGGTAATTACGTAGTCCCAATTCTCACCAAGATAAATACTTACGCTTTTTGGCTTATTCAAACTGATATCTATCCCTATTTCCGCCATCACTTTTATGGCATACTCATTAACACTTGTTGTAGGTTTTGTTCCTGCAGAATGAACTTCGAGAGAAGGGTCAAATGATTGTAAAAGGCCTTGAGTCATTTGGCTTCTACAACTATTACCTGTACATAAAATTAAAATCTTCATGATACTTTGAATCACTTTTCATTTAATAAAAAGAGGTCGACAAATATATTTGAAAATCAGGTAAAATAAAACTTCACCAAAAACAAATTACTCACTAACAATACATTAAAACTCCGATCCCTTATGCCGAGGGTAATCAATTGAATAGTGTAGACCTCTACTCTCATGCATCTTTTGGGCATTTTTAATAATCAAATATCCAACGTTAATCAGGTTTCTAAGTTCACATAGATTTTGTGTTAATATCGATTTTTTATAGAGTTCTTCTGTTTCTCTATAAATAATCTCAAGGCGATTTAGGGCTCGTTCGAGGCGAAGGTTAGAGCGAACAATTCCTACATAATTACTCATGATTTGCTGCATCTCCTTGTAACTTTGTGTAATCAGCACCATCTCTTCGGTGTGGGTTGTACCCTCGTAATTCCAATCAGGGATTTCCTCGTTAAATTGAATTTTCTTTGATATTTCTAGTGAATGTTTTGCAGCCCTTTCGGCATAGACAATTGCCTCGATTAGCGAATTAGATGCAAGTCGATTAGCTCCATGTAAGCCTGTTGATGAACACTCTCCTATTGCATAAAGGCGATGAATAGAGCTCTCTCCATTCATGTTAACCTTTACTCCCCCACAAAGGAAGTGGGCTGCGGGAACAACAGGAATCATATCTTTAGTGATATCAATTCCTATCGAAAGGCATTTCTCATAGATGTTTGGGAAATGATTCTTTATTTCGGTGGGATCTTTAAACGTTGCATCAAGGTAAACAAAATCGTCTCCACGCATTTTCATCTCGTGGTCAATAGCTCGGGCAACAATATCACGAGGTGCAAGCGATCCTCGCTTATCGTATCTACTCATCAATTCTTTACCATCCCTTGTTTTGAGTATGGCTCCAAATCCTCGCATTGCTTCGGTAATAAGAAACGATGGTCGTTCGCCTGGATGATAGAGTGAGGTTGGATGAAATTGTATAAATTCCATATTCTCAACAACACCTTTTGCACGGTATACCATCGCAATACCATCGCCAGTTGCAATAAGCGGGTTTGTTGTTGTATGGTATATATTACCTGTTCCACCAGTTGCCATTACAGTAACACAAGCTAAGTATTTACCTACTTTTTGTGTTTTTAAATCAAGGATGTACGCTCCATAGCAGGTTACATCTGGGTATCCTTTTTTTATCTGCACCCCCATGTGGTGCTGGGTAATTATTTCAACAGCAAAGTGGTTTTCGAAAACCTGAATATTTTGGTGTTGCTTTACTTTTTGTGTAAGTGCGCGTTGAATTTCGTAACCAGTATTGTCTTTGTGATGTAAAATTCGATGCTCTGAATGCCCCCCTTCACGAGCCAAATCATACTGTCCGTTTGGTTTGCGATCAAACCTAACATCCCACTGAATTAGCTGACTGATTTGTGCAGGAGCTTCTGCAACAACCATTCTTACAATCTCTTCGTTGCAAAGACCATCGCCACAAATCAAAGTATCCTGAACATGCTTTTCGAATGAATCGGGATCGTAGGTAACCGCAGCAATACCTCCTTGTGCGTAGGCAGTATTAGTGTCGTCGAGACTTGCTTTTGAGATAAGAATAACTTTCCCATGATCGGCCACTTTAAGGGCATAACTCAATCCTGCAATACCAGAGCCGATAATCAAAAAATCACAATTGTAGTTTGGCATACATGCCTATATTTTCTGCAAATATACACTTAACAGAAGGACGGTAGTATGTACAGAGAAAAAATATTCTTTGCCTTTTTGTGTCCTATAGTTATATTCTTTACTCGTGGTTATTAGTGTACTTAGTAATTATTTGGTTTCGAAGATCAATAAACATCTCAGTAACCCGATTCATCTTACCATTTGAGTAATTGGTTAGATACTCGCGCGCCAAATTAGGTGCTTTTTTATAAAGAGCAAGAGCCTCATCTTCAATTGTCTTTTGGTTGTTAAACATGTCAGCCTCAAAGGGATCACGGACAGCACGAACATCCTTTGCTATATCCTGAAAACGGAGGTTTGCAAGATTATCGACAAAATCTATTGCCCAACGAGCCGATTTTTCATCGTATTTGTTTGGATCGTAGGTGTTATAGGTCTCAGCAACCGAAAGATTGCCTGAATAAATTGGTACATAGGGGCTGAAATAAGGATTATCGAGATAAACCCAGTAAACACCACCAATCTCATTGGGTAACCAACCACGAAGTTGCATTACCATCCCGTAGTGTCCCCTGTGGCGAGCAACTGGGCGGCGATATGTTTGTTTAATAAGTTTTCTCATCTCGCTTCCAGGAAAAGGAGTTGCAAGTGGGCTTTTTACATACCCACCCTTTCCATCGGGAACAAGCCATTCAGGGTATGATGTCATATCGTAGATTGTACCCTCAAAAGTTGAGCGTTGGAATGCCATTACATCCTGAACCGAAATTTTTTTCTCGGGAACTGCGGCAAATGGATATAACGAAAGGGGTTCAACTACCTGATAGTATGGTTGCATTCCCTTAAATGGATTTTTTGGATCGAGCATTCTATCGGGCCACTTCTTTAAATTTGGGGTAAAAGTATGGTAGAATAGCCAGAAACGGCTAGTAGCATACTCCTCGGGAAGCGGAGCATAAATATCCTGCCAAATAAAAGGCTTTCCTGATTTTGGGTTATACCAGCCACGATCAATAGCCTCCTGCATATAGTTTGCAGAAACCATGAAGTTCTCCTTGTCCTTTACATTTATCTCTTTAATAATGCTCCAATTTGGAATCATTGTTCCCTGATCTTCTGGTAATCTTTGTGCTGCCCAAATTGCACCGGGTTTCTTGCTATCGGGTGTCCAACCTGAACCAACGCCAAACACCTCAAAAACCCAAGCCTCATCAGTATCAGCAATTACAAGGGTTTCAGAACCATCACCACTTGAGGGCAAAAAACCATAGGTTGTTAGCAGATTACCAATGAATTGGGTTGCATCCTTTGCTTTTTTAAAGCGTTGAAGAGCAAAAATCATTGCTTGCTCAATGGTCATTATCTGTTTACCATTTTCGAGGGTGCAAATTAACTCTTCCCTTTGCGCCGTAGTGCTTTCGGCGATACCAAGCTGATACTCGTTTATATGGGAGTATGCTGATTGGAAATATCCGTAAGTTTTTTCAACTTGGGGTATATATCCAAGTATTTTACCATCATCGTTTAGTGGACGATCTGCATCCTGAATTCCCCAAAAAACGGGAGCCATTTCTCCGTTTTTGTAAGTCTTTCCCGGCACATAAAAAATTCTTGAATCGGGACCTGTATCAGTATGTGATATTATAACAGAACCATCAGCAGTAGCTTTTTTACCAACGGCAATAATTGTACACGAAAAGGCGTTTGATGCTAGCAGTAATACCAAAAGTATTGTAGAGCAAATAATTTTGGGGGTTTTCATCATGCTTTATGTTTAATGTTTATGAGAAAATAGGGTTTATAATATCTGAAAAACCTGCTTTTTACCAGTAAAATTTCCACCACCAATATGTTTTTTTGAAGAGAGATCTACTTTTAACCACTTTTCAAGTACCGTAAAAATGCTATCCTGCATCTGAACAGGGAAGCTATTAATTCTTGTTCCATGACTTCCTCCGGGATTAACCATCTTTACAGCATTCGTTTTATTACCAGGATCAACTGCTGTTGATGACCATGCATCATTCTGACCATAGATGTATAGCATATTGTTTCCCGATTCTTTTACCCAAGAATCAATATCCTTCATGGCTTCAGGGTTGAATACCGCCTTATGCCCGTTGGGCATTGCAAAGGTAAATATGATATTTGCTGTATCCTTCAAATATTTGCTAAATGGGTTAATCTGATAACCATACATCCCAATCTCAGTCATTGCTTGATAAAAGAATGGTCGGTTTTTTTCAATATCCTCCTCATCAAAGAATGTAAATGGGTTAATCATTTTCCAGTGAAGGAAAAGAATTTCAGCGGGCGAACCCTTTAATGGTATACTCTCACAGGATGATCCCCATTGCCAAAAGGCAAAAGAATATTCTAAAACGCTCAAATCGTAGGCTCTATCCAATCCCATTTTAAACTCCCAGTTTTTCTTTTTAGCTAACGCCTCAAACATTGGGAAAATCTCCTTCTTCTTTTCGAAAAGTTGTATCTGGAAATCATGAATCTTACGTCTACACTCCTCTGTACCTACCTTACTAAGGAAATCATAAACCCTTGGATCTTCGTATGAAAAATTTAATGGAGCCACGTAGGGTACACTAGCATCAACATCGTTGGGGTAAAACCGACGATGAAAAATTGTTGCTTGTCCACTTTTGCTTATGCCTGTTGATACCCATTTGCCTTTATAGAATGGTTTAAATGCCTCAATAATTTGATGCTGATCTGCCGCTGCCTGTTTCACATTTAGGTAGTTCCATGGAATTGAATCCTTTGGGCGGCTTTTATCGAAAAACCGATGCTCAATGGTTATTTGGTTTGCATCAAGAATCCTAGTTAACTCATTTGCTTTTGAAGTATACATGGTGTAACCATCAATCACAACAACAACGGGTTTATTAAAATCTTTATGCGAATAGTAAGCCCTTAAGGGAAATTTAGAGCTATTAGGGTTATTATGATCGAGTGGCATCCTGAACCAAACAACGTAGGTTGATTTAAAGAGCGTATCATTAGTAATAGGTTTGATGCTATCGATAGTAGCAATTTGGGATAGCACCTCTTCTGGGGTTGAAATTTTTGGTTTGCACGATTCAAATAGTAAGAATAAACATGCAATCAGAGGAAGGTAAAATTTCATTCGCATACTTCTCTTTTTTATCAATACACAATACTTCAAAGATATAATATTTAGATATTGAAACACTTTATTGGTTTAAACTCATTAAAGGTAAATGCTATTATAAGTCATATGTATATCAATGTTGGTAATTTTTTGTTCTATACGAAATGCCGACTAAAGAAAATTATTATAAAGAATCAAAAGAAACACGAAGAACCCAAGGTAAAAACCTTTGTGCGCTTAGCGAGGTTCTTCGTTTCCTTGGTGGTTAATAATATTTTATGCTTGAAAAGCCTTAACCCTTTCCGCCTCAACATCTCCAATTGTCTTAGCTAAAGGCTTACCAAGAATTCTATGTCCTGTATCGGTAATTAGTATATCCTCTTCGTTTCGAATACCTCCAAAATTGCGATATTCATTTACTTTTTTGAAGTTAATAAAATCTTTATTCGTACCATTATGTTGCCATAAATCAATTAGTTCAGGTATAAAGTAAATGCCCGGTTCAATGGTTAATACAAATCCCTCTTTAAGCTCCCGACCCAACCGTAATGATTTTAGCCCAAACTGCTTGCTTTTAGGAGTGCCACAATAACCAATATATTGTTCGCCAAGATTTTCCATATCGTGAACATCCAATCCCATTAAGTGACCTGTTCCGCAGGGAAAAAAGAGTGCGTGCGCACCATTTTCAACAGCATCATCAGTATTGCCTTTTGTGAAGCCCAGCGACTTTAAACCATTAAAAATAGTTTTTGCAACCTGTAGGTGAACATCACGGAAGTGAACTCCCGGTTTTAGCATATCTATTGCCCCATCATGTGCTGCTAGGGTGATACGGTAAATTTCTTTCTGCTTTTCGGTAAAAGTTTTCCCAACTGGAAATGTGCTACTCATATCTCCTGCATAGCCTTTTAGGGTTTCGAAACCTGCATCAAGAAGGAAAAGCTGACCCTCCTGTATTACGTTTCCATGATAATGGTTATGCAGCGTTTGTCCGTTTATTGTAGCAATAATTGGGAAGCTAATATCGCCACCTTCGGCAAGGGCTATCTCATGCACTTTAGCGGCAATCTGCGCCTCATTCATTCCTGGTTGTGCAAATCGCATGGCTGCCTGATGCATCTCCGCAGTAACGGTTACGGCATAATCCAGTTCGTTAATCTCCTCAGCCGATTTAATATTTCGTTGCTCTCCGACTGCAGTAATAAGTGGAATACTTGCTTTGGCATGAGCCTCTGCGGGGTTAATACCTAAAAAATTCAAAATTTTAAGTTGATGTTCAGGCCTATATGGAGGTAAATAGTTGATTTTTTTCTTGGGATAATCGTTTATCCTTTCGGAAAATTGTGATATACTCCCAGTGTTTTTAACCCCAACAGTTGAGGCCATATCCTGAATAGTTGGTTGCGATCCCATCCAAACTATACTATCGATTGTAAAATCATCGCCAAAGATGTAATCATTACCACTTTCGATATCTATTATGGCGTAAAGTCCGGGTTTACTTATTCCAAAGTAGTAAAGGAATGTACTATCCTGCCTAAAACGGTAGGTGTTGTCCTCGTAATTCATTCCACACTCATCATTCCCAATGAATAGTAGAACGCCTGTTTTAAACTGTGACCTCAGCTGGTTACGACGGTTGATGTAGGTTTGCTTGCTGAACATAGAGTGGGGTATAATAATTAATTCAAGTTGCTATTTATATTTTTTTAAAGAATTAATTAACGAATATCAATTTAGGGTTTTTAAAATAAATATGAACAAAACACTTTTGTTTAGAAGTATTGTATTAAATTTCAATATCTTCTTAAATCAAATTTCGTTAATCCTTGTTCTTAAATCTTCTAGGTTGACATAACTAGTAACTTTGGTTAATTCGGTTAATTTTATTTGTTTATAGATTTTTAGGAAATAATATTTCTATTAAGCAGAACTATACAGATTCATGCTCGGTTCTTTTAATAATCTCATTCTGCAATGCCTCGCCGAGATCGTTAAAATAGTCCGAATAACCAGCAACTCTAACAATCAGGTCTTGATACTTTTCAGGGTGCTTTTGCGCATCCCTCAGTGTTTCTGCATCTACGACATTAAACTGAATATGATGTCCATCGAGTTTAAAGTAGCTACGAATGTACCAAACCAACCTATCGAGGCTTTCTTCATCTTTAAAAAATGAGGGCGAAAACTTCTGATTAAGAAGGGTTCCTCCTGTCTTGATATGGTCAATTTTTGCTGCCGATTGTATAACGCCTGTTGGCCCTCTCCTATCAGCACCCTGAACAGGGCTTATTCCCTCGCTTAAAGGTTCTTTTGCCAGACGACCATCAGGCATAGCTCCTATCTTGCTTCCAAAGTAAACATGACTTGTTGTTGGCAGCATGTTGATTCTGAACACTCCTCCGCGTGATGTTGGGCGACCATTCACAGCATTATAGAAACTATTGAAAACCATTACGGCATGACGATCAGCATAATCATCATTATTGCCCCACTTGGGTGTTTCGTAAACCATATCATGACGAAGCTGATCGTACCCTTCGAAATTGGAATGCAACGCCTTAAGTAACTCCTTCATGTTGATTTTTTTATCCTCATATACCTGCCTTCTTATTGCAGTAAGGTTATCGGTAATGCTACCAAGTCCAACTCCCTGAATGTAACTGGTATTATATCGTGCTCCACCAGCATTGTAGTCTTTGCCATTAGCTATACAATCTTCGGTAATGAGCGATAGCAATGGAACAGGCATATATGTAGCCCAAAGCTTTTCGATAATATTATTCCCTTCAATCTTTATGTCGATGAAATAGTTAAGCTGCTTTTCGAATGCGCCGTAAAGCTCATCAAATGATTTAAAACTATCGGGGTTACCAGTTGTCAGACCAATCTGTTTTCCTGTTATCGGATCTATTCCGTTGTTTAGCGTAAGTTCAAGTATCTTATTCAGGTTGAAGTAGCCTGTAAGTATATATGCCTCAGTACCAAAAGCTCCTGTTTCAACACACCCGCTTGCACCACCGTTTCGTGCATCAACTAAGGCTTTACCTTGGCTAAGCAATTGTTGTATTATTGCATCAGTATTAAAAAACGATGGCTGTCCAAATCCTGTTTTGGCAATCCTAACGGCTCGCTTAACAAACCTGTCAGGATTTTTTTTGCTTATTTGAACCATGGAGCTAGGCTGGAGTAACCGCATCTCCTCAATAACATCAAGTAGTAGATAGGTAAGTTCATTAACGGCATCGCTTCCGTCCTCCTTAACGCCACCAAGGTTAATAAGAGAAAAATCGGTATAGGTGTTGCTCTCCTCCGCAGTAACACCCATTTTGGGGGGCGATGGGTGGTTGTTAAATTTTACCCAAAACGATTGAAGTATCTCAGTTGCCCTCTCTTGGGTAAGGATTCCTAGGTCGATTTCCCGTTTATAAAAAGGGAATAGATGCTGATCTAGTCTTCCTGGGTTAAACGAATCCCAGGGGTTTAATTCCGTAATTACGCCAAGATGTATAAACCAGTAATGTTGAAGAATCTCGTGAAAAGTTGATGGCGCTTGAGCGGGTACTTTTCGGCAAATTTTTTCCATTTCAATCAGTTCTTCCCTTCGAACTAAATTTTTTTCATATAAAGCAAGTCTTTCTAACTCATCGGCATATCGCTTTGCAAAAAGGATAATAGTATCTGCAGCAATATCCATTGCTTTAAGTTCTTCTCGCCGTTCAATTGCTCTTGGATCGTTCTTAAAATCGAGTTTGCCAATTGCTTGTTTAATATCCTCCTTATAATCGAGCATCCCTTTTTGAAAAATCTTTTTGCTAGCAACGGTATGCCCAGGAGCACGCTGTTCTTGAAATTCTGTGAATATTCCAGCCTCATAGGCTTGTTTCCATTCAGGGCTAAGGTTTTCGAAAATTCTATCGCGTTGAGTTCTCCCTTTCCAAAATGGAATAACGGTATCCTCATAAATCTTACGAGTAGCGGCATCAACCTTAAATGATACTTTAGGGCGAGAATTAATAATTGCCAAATCGGGTAGGGTATGTAAACTCACCTCTGGGTAGGTTGATGTTGCCTTTGGTGCAGGGCCACGCTCCCCAACAATCAACTCCCCATCGTTAATGCATATCTTCTTATTAACCATGATATGCCTAAACGCAAGTGCCCGCTGCACAGGAATGGAGTGTTTTTCCGCTTCGCCCGATTTATAAAACTCGGTAACTAGCAAAGCCCTTTCGGGAGAAAAAGTATTAATTGCCTGTAGGCTTTGTTCTCTGAGTTTATTGATTCTATTGTTCATAACGTTGTTCTTTAAATTTTTAAACCCCAACACCTTAAAATAATGCCATTTAACCTCCAATAGAAACTATTGAAACTACTTCGTTGAAGTAATTCTTAATCTGTTCGGCCTTTTGATCATCATATTTTTCAGCGTTACCTAATGTATAATTCTTCCCAAACCGTTCGTATTTGATCTTTGCAATATTATGGAAGGGAAGTATGTCAACCCTTTCGATAGATGGATATTTACGAATAACTTCTCTTAAAAGTTTGAGGTTTTCACCGGTATCGGTTATATTCTGAATTAATGGTATTCGGATGATTACTTTTTTATTCGATTTAGCAATTAAATCGAGGTTTTTGAAAATACTTGAGTTTGAGACCCCGGTGTATTTCTTGTGCTCATCTTCGGAAATATGTTTGATATCGAAAAGGAAAAGATCCGTTAATGGGATAATACTTTCCATAACCAATTGTGATGCAAAACCGCTTGTATCAACAGCCGTATGAATCTCTTTTGCTTTGCACGCTTTGAGCAAGTCTCTTAAAAATTCAGGTTGCGATAATGGTTCTCCACCCGAAAAAGTAACCCCGCCTTTTGATTCATCAAAAATTGAAATATCCTTTTCAACTTCTTGAATAACCTCATTAACGCTCATCCTATTACCAATATGTTCAACAAACTCAAATTCCTTGTCATCCAAACGATGAATACGCATGTAGGTTTCGGTTTCGAACGACTGGCTTTCAGGATTATGGCACCAGGCACAACTTAGCGGGCAACCTTTTAGGAAAACGGTTACTCGTAAACCGGGTCCATCGTGAACGGAGAAGTGGCGTATATCGAATACCAAACCAGAACTTGTTGACATTAGATACTAGATTTCAGAACATGGAAAATAAACAAATCAGACGAAAAATGCTAGAGACAAAAAATGAGCCAAGGCGTGGAATAAAATCAGCAGATCCAACAGGAGAATAAACCTTTACCGTTACTGTGATAGAGTGTTGATGTGATAAAATCGATCATCTGGTGATTAATTTACGCAAATATAATACTTACTTAATTCTGTTTGCAATGATATTAATCAAGTAACTAAATAATGTATAGTCGAAGCCTCTATAGTTCAAATTTTAAATTGAATTTAATTTTCTTGATAATGAAAATCTTATGATAAATACTTATTTAACATCGTAAATAATTTATCCTGTATTATCGGCTTAGAAATATAACCATTACAGCCCGCTTCAAGACAGATGTTCTCGTCGCTTTCCATTGCATAGGCAGTTTGAGCAATTATTGGAATATCTTTATTTAGTTTTTTTATCTCGCGTGTTGCATTTAAACCATCCATTACGGGCATTTTAATATCCATTAGGATTAAGTTTATATGATTATTAATAACCAGCTCAATGGCCTCTTCTCCGTTTATGGCACGTAATATTTTCACATTTGTCTTTTTTAGTAAAACCTCAATTAATCTAAAGTTACTGTTTTCATCCTCTGCCACTAGCAGTGTTTTTCCAGTCCAGTTATATTCCTTGTAATTCATTTGAGCAGATTTAATTCTTTCCTCTTGGCCTATATTTTCTTCAATTGGAATCGTAAAAAAGAAAGTTGAACCATGGTCTTTTTTGGATTCGATAGAAATTTCCCCTTCTAGCAATTTAGCAATATTATTACATATTGTCAATCCAAGTCCAGCACCACGATATAGTTTTGTTTTATTATTCTCAATTTTAGTAAACCGTACAAAGATTAATTTTTGTTCCTCTTCTGTTAAACCAATGCCAGTATCTTTAACATAAAATTTAATTATTGGTTTTGGCAAGTTATCATCAACAATATAGCCGAATTCAACATAGCCTTTTTCAGTAAATTTTAAAGCGTTTTCAACAAGATTCGTAATTACTTGTTGTGTGCGGAAAGGATCTGTATATATATCGAAGGAAGGGGAATCAACGCCAAGACTCAGCCTCAAATCAACATCAGCATCGGTAATAGTTATTTTCTTTTGTAAATAGTTCGTTCGAAGATCCGTTAAAAGTTTATTGATATTGCATAATCTTTTATTTACGGTCATTTGCCCAGCTTCAATTTTCGCAAGATCAATTATATCGTCAATTAACTGAAGCAGCGTATTTCCATTATTTATAATTGAATTTATTATCTCTTCTTTTTCTGTTTCATTTATATCCTGGTCTTTAAGCAAAGTAGAAAATCCGATTATTGCATTCATTGGGGTACGAATCTCATGCGACATATTTGCTAAAAATGCCGATTTTAGTCGATCCGATTCTTGCGCCTTGTTTTTTGCTATTTCCAATTGGGTTGTTCTCTCATACACAATTTTTTCGAGATGATTTCTGTGGTTCTCAATTTCTTCTTTTTGTGATGTTATCTCTTCGTTTTTCTGAATTATTTCATATTCGGCCTCTTTTAATTTCGTGATGTTAGAGTCAATCGCAACAAGTTTTTCAATCTCACCCTCCGAATTAAGAATGGGGGTAATAGTTGTTTGGATGTAAATGATATTGCCAAATTTTGTTTTAGCCGTGGACTCATATTCAACGGAGCGTTTGGTGTCAATACACTCTTGAATAGCCCCCCAAACTTCTGTTGCTGAACTCGGCTCATAAATATCTGTTAGTTGTGATGAGTAAAATTCTTCTTTCGTATACCCATATAATCGGGTTAACCCATCATTAACCCATAATAGATGACCCGTGTTATCCATTATCATAACAGCATTGTCTGTCTCTCGGGCGACAATAGATAGCTTTCCTAACTCTTCATTAGTTCTTTTAAGTATTTCGGATTTTTCCCGAAGTTCTTCACTTTGAGCAGCCATTTCCTCTGCTTGCGATTGTATTTCTTCTTTTTGTCTTCGTATTTCTTTTGTACGAGCAAAAACAGCCCTTTCAAGTTTAAATTTTTGATAGATTAATATTCGAGAATAAAAACGCATTGAGTAAAAGAATAATCCAATAATGATGAGGCTGTAAATTATGTAAGCCCATACCGTTCTGTACCACGGAGGAAGAATTGTAATTTCAAATGTTGCCGTTGAACTTACTTTATCGAAAATATTTAATGCCTTAACCCTAAAAATGTAACTTCCTTCTTTAACCCTTGTGTACTCTTTATAAGTTGTAGTAGACCAATCAGACCAAGAATCGTCAAACCCATCTAACTTATAGCTGTATCTGGTATTCTCTTCTTTATCGAAAAAAGGTGCGGCAAAATCAAATCTGATACTATTAAAACGGTAATCAACATTTTCAATTCTTACGCCATTATTCACTCCGCCCAAAGAGATAATACTGTCCTTCCCTACGATAACTTTTCTTATGAAGCAACTATAACCTACATCATAATTTTTAATATCCTTCGAGGGATCGTATTTGAATAACCCTTCATTTGAACCAATCCAAACAGTTCCATTATCATCTACATGTATTGCTGATATTGAGGCCATATCGGGCAGTCGACGGAAAGGTTTATAGTTCCAAGAAAATTTGCCTTTTGCTGAGGGGACTAAATATCCAATACCTCCGTCTTTCGTACTTGTCGAACCAATATAAATATTCCCGTTGGGAGATTGAATAAAATTATTAATTTTCATTTGTCCATTACAAAATAGTACTCCAAATTCGCAGAAAGGTTCAAATCTATCGCCTAAAGGGTTATAAGTATAAACGCCTTTTTCTGTGCCAAATACAACTTTTCCATTATAGTAAAATGGTCTACAGTCCTTTAATCCAGGCAACCCATCCGCTTGTTTGTAATATTTAATTTGCTTTGGCTTTACAATTGAATTACTGTTTATAGATATTCTTAAAATCCCGTTAGTAAATGTACCCAACCATAAATCACCATTGGAATCTTCAATAATACTTCGAATATCTTCATTTATACCCTCCCATTTGCCTTCATTAATCCATCTACCATTCTCATATAGTAAACTAATAAAATCTGTAAAACCATCGGTGCTAAAAATCCTATTCGGATTTTTTTTAGATTGAAAGATATGAAAAGCATGAAGGTTTCCTTTATATACCTGCCTAGCAACATCGCCTTGTATTTGATAAATTCCAGTTTGTGTCCCGGCAAGCAGTATTTCATTAACTTGTTCATTTCCTTTTTTAGAATGGTTTTCACCATTGGGAATTTTGAAATGAGCTAACTCCCAATTTTGCCCTGTAGGTAAGTCTTTGACGATAAATAATTCTGAACTTTTCGACTCATCTTGCTCCGAAGATATTGTTTGAGGCAATAAATAGTAAATGTGTTGATTCGTGGCTATGTATAGCGTTTTATTAAATCGAGTTATATCATAAATATTCCCTTTAAGTCCATTTTTTTTATCCCAATATGAAATATCAAGGCTTTGTTCAATTTTTGATACCCCTTGACTTAATGTTAACCATATGTTTTTACTATAATCTATTGAAATACCGAGAATTAAATCGTTCTGCAATAATTTTTTCTCGCTGTACCATTCCAGCGGCTCTCCTTTGGAATTTATCATTAATGCTCCCTTTCCCATTGAACATAAAAGGTAATTTCCGCCAACTTTTTCAGCAGTATAAATATTATTCCCTTGAATAAAATGGCTGGGTACTTCAAATGGTATCAATGAGTTTTTGCTTTTGCCATACAAGTCGAGCAAATACAACCCCTTGGTTCGTGTTGAAATCAAAACTCTTGAACTATCAAATGGTAGTGCTGAAAGAAACCTGTTTTCAATAAAAAACTTAGATTCAGGGATAGGAATTAATGACTCGTCTTTTACCCTAACAATTCCTTTTAAAGAATGTAAAACATAGTACTCATTATTGAAAACAAACGGAACATAAAAACTGCATCCCGCCTCTGGTTTAATTGTTTTAATTGTATTCGTTGCTTTTGAATACCGAAATAAGCATTTCTCGGTGAAAAAATAAATATCATTTCCAACTAAATTGGCATTCCAAACGCTCCCAATTTTCAAAGTTGAATCACTTAATAAATTTAAAAGACTTGTATATATTGTTTTACCTATATTATTAGAACGTAAGTAACCAAAATCATCAATAGTTGTAACATAAATCCTTCCGTCGTTATCCTTCACGAGACTATATACTTCTGTTTTTTTTAGGTTCGGAATGCCTCTCCATGTTACCCCATCGAATTCGAGCACACCATAATCAGTAACACCAAAATACATAAAGCCTCTATTATCCTGTAAGGCACTAAAAATTTGTGGTGAATAATTATATTCTTGAGGGAGGTAATTACGAATAATAGGGAGTCCTTTTTCTTGGGCAAGAACATTAGATAGGTGTAAAAAAATCAATGTTGAATAAAAGAAATATTTCATAGCATTATCAGCCTTTTCGTAACCCTCAAAGCCCAATTTACACAAAAAAAACAAATCATTTACACTACAACCTACTTAGAAGTCACTCTGTCATATACAAATATTAGTTAAAATTTGTTTCATTATATAAGGTTTATTCTCAATCATAAACATATTCTTGCTGGCAAAATTCTATTTTAATGAGACTCTAATCTAGCAAGTGATTCTTTAATAATGTTTTAGCAGATTTAGAACTAATTTTGAAAAAAGAGATTAAAGTGCAATCACCAACGATACTATAAATGGGACTAAAATAGTAAGTACAATTCCATGAAAAAGTGAAATAATTGCAAACTCTTTACCTGATACAGAGGTAATAATGGGTAGTGTAGTATCCATACTTGTTGCACCACCAGAACAGACTGGTGCTATTTTTCCAAAAAAAGTTACCATTAATGGTGCTAATAGTAGAGTTATAATCTCTCGCATCACATTTGACAGTAATGCAATTACGCCAAGAGTTTTGCTATACGTTTCGGTTATTATTATACTCGACAAACTATAATAGCCATAACCAGCGCCAACAGCCTGAGCCTCTCTAAATGATAAATTAGGTATAAATAAAAAGATCAATGAAATACCCAATGCCGTTCCAACAATGGTTGTAAGAGGAATCAATATTATTTTAAAATTAAAACCTTTAAGAACTTCAAATGCTTTTGTGTCTGTACCTACACCAATACCAACTAAAAACATCAGAAAATATAGCGCATAACTACTGTAATCGTTTTTAATTAAAAAATCAGGTAATACTTTGGAGTATCCGAAGAATAGGCCTACGGAAAAAAAACATAAAATAGTAATACTTCCTTTCATTCCTGCTCCTTGTTTTTAAAGAATTTTGTGTAAGTAAACCAAGCCAAAAAAATACTGCCGACAACACCTCCAAAAGTTATTGTAAGAGCTTTTAATCCCAGAATGGGTAAATTTTTCATAATCGTCTCATTAGCTCCAATACTAACTCCAAGCACAAAAAGTAAAAGGTAGATCGCCCACATAGTAAACTTATTATTTATTTTGATAAGCAATGCTTTATGCCTTAAAAAATATCCAATAACAATACCTATAGCCATTACCGCAATAACTATTAACATAATAATTCTACCGTTTTATCTTTTTCTTTTTGGAATCCCTGAGAGATTCCTATAGTTTTCCTTTTCCGATTTTTCACCAAAGAGGTGAGGGATATTTACTTTCACTCACAAGTTCTTTTAGGCGATTCATAACCATTTGTTTGTCGCCAGGATATGTTACCCCAAACCATTCAGCCTTTGTTGGTAGAACTTCACAGGCTGCTTTTTTATCAACAATTAGATTATTAACTGCGGTTGGTATATAAAATTCTGCTTTAGCGTTTGTTATTGCGCCAGAAAAAAATCCGCTCATCATATTTTCAATGTGATTAAAGAAATCGGGAGTAAAACCCCAGAAATTCATCGATACAGGAAGATTCTCATTAATCTCAACATCAGTACCTTGTTCATTACGAAAGCAAACTCTTCCGTTAATTCGCTCAATTTGTGTATGCTCAATTACGGTTTGAAGCATCGCGTTTTTATCGGTTGTACAGACTCCTCTTGAAACAGAGCCCTGCTCCGAAAGTGTATTACCTAACTTGTAACCAACCATAAAGTAGCTACCCTTTGCAAGATTTGGCTTGGAAAGCGCATCGGCTAATACTCGGAATGAATCTGCTCCATAAAAATCATCGGCATTGATTGCTGCAAATGGTTCTTTTACAACATTCCGAGCAACCCAAACAGCGTGTGCGGTACCCCACGGTTTAGTGCGTTCGGCAGGACATTTAAATCCCTTTGGGAGCATATCCAACTCTTGAAATGCAATTTCAAAAGGGATTTTGCCTGTAAATCGCTTCCCAAAAACATCCATAAAATCCTTCTCTATGTCTTTCCTAATTACAAAAACTACCTTCCCAAACCCGGCTCTCATTGCGTCAAAAACCGAATAATCGATAATTGTTTCACCATTAGGGCCAAGGGCATCTACTTGTTTTAGACTGCCATATCTACTTCCCATGCCAGCAGCAAGAATAATAAGAGTTGGTTTCATTCGTACAAAATATTTAGTAAGTTAAATGTTAGTAAGTTACAATCTCGATTTTAACAAACGCTATCGAGCGAATGGAACACCCATATTATGTTCATCGGTATTTGTGTTAATACACATCATGGGTGCTTTATTTTAATATTCAATTTGTTTATATTTCATTTATTTTCAGCAAAATAACAGTTTATACCTTTTACGAAAAGATTGCAAAAGATAAGAATAATTTAGAATCCTATAAAATGAGGTGATTCTTTGCTCAATTCGCCATCCCGCTAATCACATCAATATAAGTTGCTTCACCAATTGTTGGCTCGCTAGATGCTCTTGATCTAATCATTACGCAGATTTTGCCTTTCCTGTAACTGCTAACCTTTTCTGATATTTTAGATGTATCGGCCTGAAAACCATGAACTACTAGATATTTTGATACTTGGTTTGCGACCGCTACCATTTCTGCTAATCCTTCACTTTTTAGAGTAACCTCTGTGGTTATTTTACTCCATCTAACAGATGAGGAGATCCAACCTTCGTTAAAGGGTTCCTTTTCAGAAAATACTACATTAACATTATTTTTTATTTGATCAAGAATTTCCACATCATTTAAATCTACTGCGGCCGTTTTCTCATTCCCAGAAAGAACCACTCTAATATACTTTTCTGCTCCATCATTAAAAACTAAAGTATCTCCAATAAAACCAACCTTTAATTTAGTTGAAGTTCCGTCATCACAGTTGATCGTTAATTGATCCTCTTCAATAGTCCATGTACCAGAGGAGGCCAATCGATCGTAGGTAAATGTTGAATAAACAAACTCACTGTCTACTTTTTCGAATTGAATATTTTCATTCTCTCCAGCAAGTGCTTTCCAATAACCAATTACCCTTTCTGGATGAAACGTATTCTTTTTTTCATTGCATGAACCCGATAGGATAATCCCAAGAGCCATTACGATAAACTTATATGATAGTCTTTCCATTTCAATATTTTCATAGTTAAAAAAAATCGATAAAAGGAACGTTTATAAGTATTGATATCAAAAAATTTCATTGATGATTCTTGCTATTAATATATTATAACGTTAGTTCGATGTAATAAACAATGTATTAATCTGCGTATCAGTCAAATTATTTTATTTGAAACAATGGAGTGCTGGAATAATGGAAGAAAGAAGCAAAAATCTAACCCTTTGTTATCCATCATTCCAACCATCCACATTATACCAAGTAATCATATATCTCTGTAAATAAACACATTATCACATTTTTTACATCGAACTGACGTTATTATAAATCTTTTTATTGGGGGCAATTATCTATTTATTGCATTATTGGTTTTGAATAAAATAAGGTTCCAATAAATGCCATTTTAAGTATTGCTAAGATAATAACGAAAACGCCAATGATTACAAGAAAATTCACAACGAAGTAAATTGCCAACTTATCTTCCGGTGTTTTCAGCATCTGCTTCATACCAATATAAAGTAGGTAAAGGCTATATAATCCGATAATACTTAGAAAACTAATTGTCGGAATTGCTTGAAAAACACTTGCAAGTAATATTGGGGTATAAGAGTAAACAATAATTTGTACTGTTTTTCTAAAATCTTTAGTTGAACCAAAATTAGGTGCAAGATTATCAATAACTATAGCAGATACACAAACGCCAAGAACAATTGAAACAAAGGTGATTATCGCTTGTTTGATTGCAAATAATCCAAAAAAACTTACACCTATAAGGCCAAAGTATATAATTACTGACAAGCCCGGTATTAATGCTAATGGTATTAGGTAGGTTATTATAAGTGTTAATGCAGATGTATTTTCTTGCTCTATCACAATCCATTCAGCGGTTGGCTTAAGGAGAATATTTTTGACTTTATCAACAAGTTTCATAATTTAGGCTTTTTAGGGTTTAGGATTAATGTGTAAATTAAAAAAGTATTATGAATGAACACAATATATTAATAGTTTTTTTGACCTACAAAGAAAAATAGATTTGGAGCTGAGTTATAACTTTTTTTAAATGTTGCACCCGCTAATTCCTAATTGTATATTTGTCGCAGAAATATTGAAAGAATGGCCTTAGTAATAAAAAACGAACCTCGTTGGTATGCAGCATATACAAAACCCCGAAACGAAAAAAAAGTATTTGAGAGATTAATGGCTGCGGGGATTGAAGCATATCTACCACTTCAACGTCGTTTAAAGCAATGGAGCGACAGAAAAAAATTAATTGAAGAACCATTATTCAGATCCTACATTTTTGTTAGAATTATCCCAAAGGATTACTACAACGTTTTAAACACGTTTGGAATTGTAAGATATATTACTTTTGAAGGAAAGGCTGTTCCAATTCCTGACAATCAAATTAATATCATAAAACAATTACTTGAGCAGGATGTAGAGGTTGAATCCGTTGAAGAAAAACTTGAACCAGGAGCATTGGTAGAAGTTAAGTTTGGTTCATTTGTTGGGTTGATTGGTGAACTAATTGAGCATAAGGGGAAGAAAAAGGTGATTGTTCGTATCGATCATATATCCCATTCTTTACTCGTATCATTACCTGCCCAGCATATAACAAAAGCTGTTGCAAAATAGTTTTAGGCATGCTTGATGGGTATTTTATCTACCCTATTCGAATGACGACCGCCCTCAAACACGCTTTCAATAAATGTTTTTACAATTTTTTTTACATCATGAATATCTAAAAATCTTGCAGGAATTGCACAGACATTTGCATTGTTATGCTGACGAGCCAAACAAGCAATTTCATCCGTCCAGCAAAGTGCAGAACGAATTCCTTGGTACTTATTTGCCACAATATTTACACCATTACCGCTGCCACAAAATATTATTCCAAAATTATAATCGCCATTCTCAACAGATTTTGCCAAAGGATGTACATAGTCAGGATAATCCACACTTTCCTCACTGTATGTTCCAAAATCCCTAATAGCATAACCTAATTCTTCAAGGTAACTTTTTATATTTTCTTTGGTTGCATATCCCGCATGGTCACAACCAAGAGCAATTTTGTATATCTTCATTTTTGAGTATTTTTGCAAAGATACTGAATTTACAACTCTCTTTCAACCAAATCAAATGGCAGGAATTTACATCCATGTTCCTTTTTGTAAAAAAAAATGCCTGTACTGTGATTTTTTCTCCATTGGAATTTCAAGCAAGGTTTATGAATTCCCCTTATTTATCGAGAACGAACTTCTTTTAAGGAAAGGTTTTATTGGCGATGTTCCTATAGATACCATTTATTTTGGTGGCGGTACCCCGTCCCTGCTATTACCCGAAATAATTTCTAATACGCTTAATTGTATAGCAAAAAACTTTAGTGTATCAAAGAATTCTGAAATTACAATTGAGGTCAACCCCGACGACTTAACCAATGATTTATTAATAGGCTATTACACAACTGGGGTTAATCGAATAAGCATTGGCATTCAATCATTCTTAGAAAACGAACTTCTTTTTTTAGGCAGAAGACATAGTGCCGTCGCCGCAGAAAAATCGGTCGAACTTTCAGTTAACGCTGGATTTAAGAATATTAGCATTGATCTCATTTATGGACTACCCAACTCTAACATAAATAGTTGGGAATATAATCTTAGAAAAGCCTTTTCTTTGGATATTAAACATCTCTCTTGTTACCATTTAACATACGAAGATGGTACTGTTTTATATCGCAGATTGAAAGAAGATAAAATCAAAGAACTTGAAGAGTCAATAAGCGTTCAGCAATTCAATCTTCTCAGAGAATTGGCTAATCAGAAAGGTTTTGCCCACTATGAGGTTTCAAATTTTGCTAAAGAGGGTTACAATTCTCGGCATAATACTTCCTACTGGCAGGGAATACATTACCTTGGCTTGGGCCCTGCAGCACATTCATATAATGGTTTACAAAGGGAATGGAATCCAAATTCTTACCGAGAATGGAAACTCGGTATAAAATCCAATAAACCAGCAACGCAATTTGAGAATATTGACGCCAAAACCCGATTCAATGAATTACTACTTACCCACCTAAGAACGGCAGTGGGCGTGAATCTTGATGATCTAACAAAGAATTTTAGCAGAGCGATGGTTGAAAAATTGTTTATTAATGCCCAAAATCACCTTAAAATTTCAACTATAGAAATAAAGAATAACCATCTTCTAATCCCTTCTGAGTACTTTTTTATTAGCGATGGTATTATAAAAGATTTACTTATTGTTGACTAAACCTCCTCCAATAGCGGTACTTTAATTTACAATAGTCTAAACAGCCATTAAAAATTTGAATCTACTTGATCCGTACCCACCGTTGGAATTGTAAAACTAAAGGTTGATCCTTTTCCAACAGCGCTTTCAACCCTAATGGTTCCACCATGTCGTTCTACAAAATCCTTGCAAAGGATTAAGCCCAAACCGGTTCCCTTCTCCATTGATGTGCCAATCGTTGTGGGGTTTGAATCTATTTTAAAAAGCCTAGCTTGATCTTCTACGGATATTCCAATCCCATTATCTTTAATAGAAACCTTAATGTATGTACTCTCTTTAAAGGATTCTATCTGAATTTGTCCCTTTTGCGGGGTAAATTTAATTGCATTGGAAAGTAAATTTCGAATAACAGTAGTAATCATACCCACATCAACGTATACAAAGCCTTCCGATGTAATTTTTGATTCAATACAAATTCCTTTTTGCAATGCATTTCCTCTTAAAAGCTCAATATTACTCAGAATAATCTCACTTAAACTAATTAGTTTTGGGCGTAGTGACATTCTTCCAGTTTGCAGCATTGACCATTGGAGGAGGTTTTCTAATAAATTAAATGTGTTTTTTGAATATTTGTAAATCTGTCCAATAAAAACCTTTTGTTTTTCTGAATCAAAGGAATCAAAATCCTTGGCGAGTAATTCCGACAAACCTAATACTGTGCTAAATGGATTTTTTAGATCATGAGCAATAATTGCAAAAAACTTGTCCTTCGTTACATTAATTGATTCTAATGTTTTTCTTTGTGCTTCAAGTTCCTCTTTTTGCTTGCTTATCTCCCGGTTTTTAATGGTTAACTCTGCCTCTAGTTTATTATAATCCCTAAGACGAGAAACAAGATCGGTTAACATTGTTCTTGTCAAAGAGGGATTTGTTTCCAGAAAAGTAAAAAAGTTAGTCTGATCTAATCCAAGAAGAACTGTAGATTCCATTGCTGTTACAGACGTTGACCGAGATGCGGAGTCTAATAATGAATACTCCCCAAAATATTGATTTTGATGAAAAATTGCATAAATATGTTCCCCCACATGAGCCTTTACACAACCTTTAACTATAAAATAAAGGGTATGATCAAAATCTCCTTTATTGAAAAGAGTCTCATTATAAATTAATTCTTTAGTGGTTAATATCTTCGATATTTTTAAAAGCACATCATCGTTAACCGATTCAAAAAGTTCAATTTTTTTGAGAATCGCAATACGGGAATTTAAATCCGGAGAGTACATTATCAATTAAGAATTTACAATCTCAATCAAGAACCATAACATACAAACTTAATAATTTATTCGTTATTTTATTATTTGGAATATTTGTTAATTCATTTTTTTAGTTTTACGAAACGTATAAACTATCTTTTTATCTTTTAATAAAATATCAGAGCAGAAAAAGTAATCTATTAACTATTTTTGCTTATGTTTAGGGTTGATTTTTTTCAAAGTAAAATAGGAATCTATGAAAATAAGACTTAAAATCTGGCAGAAGATAATCATCTTCATTTTAGGTACAATTACCCTAGTGTTTACTACTATTTTTGTTTTTGTCAGTCAATCCTCAAGAAATATAATATATACCAATGCGCTTGAGTACTCAAATTCATTGGCCAAACAGCACGCCAACCAGATTGCGGGCTGGCTAAATAGTGATCTTGTCATAGCTCGAACACTCTCAAACGCTTTTCTTGAATACAAATCACTCCCGCAAGAAAAATGGCTTGAACACTACAGGAATATGTATAATAGAGTTTATGCAGTAAACCCACAAGTTGATGCTTTGTGGGATAGCTGGGAGTTAAGTAACCTCGATCCTAAATGGGATAAACCTTATGGACGACAGTTTTATATTATTTATAATGATAATAATGTAATTAAAACAAAAAGAGAAATAAGGAGTTTAACAGGAGATCCGCCAACCTATGGAAGTATGAAAAAGGCTGTAGCAGAAAGGATTGAAGAACCATACATTTCCGTTCTTCAGCATGGCAAAATGATGTCCTCCCTTTCTTCTCCTTTAGTTGAAAACGGAAAATTCATCGGCCTTGTTGGTCTCGATTTGGTTTTAAGCAGATTTCAGGATTTGGTTAATAATATTAAACCATATCCAAATAGTTTTGCTTTTTTGCTTTCGAATAAAGGAGTGTTTGTTGCCCATCCAGATACTGCCTTTTATAAAAAAAATATTGTTAATAAACTACCGGAACTCGTAAAAGAGTATAAACTATTGGAGAAGGTTCAGAGAGGAGAAGAATTTAACTTTACCTCTAGAAATAAATCTGGAGAACTCTTTTATTACACTTTTGCTCCAATTATAGTCGGTAAAACAAATTCGCCATGGTCATTATGTCTTGTTATTCCCAAAAACGAGGTAATGGCTCAAGCAAATACAAACTATAATGTTAATTTAATTGCTGGAACAATCGGCTTACTGCTATTAGTTGTTGTGCTTATAGTTTTTACCAACTATATTACTCGCCCAATAAATAAAATGACCAAACTTCTTCAAGAAGTTGCAACTGGAAAAATCGATAAAACATTAAATCTAAGCATTAGTACTGGCGATGAAATCGAAATAATGTCAAATGCCCTCTCCGCATCAATTGGTGGTATAAACAACAAAACAGAGTTTGCCCGTTTAATTGGAAGTGGGAGTCTCGATGCAAATTTAACCTTGCTTAGTGATGACGATATTCTGGGTAAATCTTTAATTGATATGCGCAATAGCTTGATTAAGGCTAAAGAAGAAGAAGAAAAACGGAAAAACGAAGAGGAAAAGGTTAAATGGGCTAATGAAGGGCTTGCAATTTTTGGCGAAATTTTACGTCAAAACAATAACAATCAATCAAAGTTCGGAGACGAGATCATTAAAAACCTTGTTTGGTATCTAAGTGCTGCACAAGGAGGGCTTTTTGTTATAAACGACAAATCCGAGCAGGTATTTGAACTTATCGCAGCATTTGCTTTTGATCGAAAAAGATTTTTGAAAAAAACTTTTGCCAAGGGAGAGGGATTGGTTGGCGCTTGTGCTGCAGAAAAGGATATTATTCATTTAATTGAAATTCCTCAAGAATACATTGAAATTACTTCTGGTCTTGGAGGCTCAAATCCAAATACACTTTTGTTAACACCATTAATTATTGATGATGAGGTTATGGGAGTTATTGAGATTACTTCATTTAACCAATTTAAGCCCCATGAAATAGATCTTGTTAAAAAACTTGCTCAGAACATTGCATCCACACTTCACTCCGTAAAAATTAATGCCAAAACGGCTGAACTGCTCGAAAAATCGCAAGAACAAGCGGAAATGATGGCTGCTCAGGAAGAGGAGATGCGTCAGAACATGGAGGAACTCCAATCAACTCAAGAAGAGGCATCAAGAAAAACTTTCGAACTCGAAGGTTTTGTAAACGCCTTAAATGGTGCTGCATTTTTGATGGAATACGATACTGAGGGAAATATCCTTACCGTAAATGATTCCTATATAGATTTTCTTGAAATTCCTCGCGATAAAATTATTGGAAGTCATCATTCAGGAGGGCTATTGCTCACAGATATTCAAAAAATCAGTTACGATCAATTCTGGAATGAATTACGAAAAGGATCAATTAAAAAGCAAACCACTAGAATTTCGATAAGGGGAAACGAATACCTACTTCTTGAAACCTACACACCGATTTGTAATCAAATGGGAGAGATTATTAAAATATTAAAGATTGCTGTTGATGTTACAAGTATAGCGGGATAATCAACTTTGACTAAAAGAAGGTGTCTCAAAAATCTGAGACAACCTCTTTTAGTTTATCTCTACTTGATAGCCGCTATAGTTCCTGATATTAATCACACTCCCTTCATCGAATATCAGGTATTGACCCTTAATCCCAACAAGTTTCCCATGTATTATAGCGTCCTTATCAAAACTCAATGATTTTACCTTTAATGGATAGTCAGTCACCGGATAATCAATGCTATATTCTATATTTTCCTCAATCCTAAATTTAAACTCTTTCCCTTCAATAAATTCAAGCGCTTTTGCCTTTTCGCTTACAAGTTCTAAATCATCATTTCTAATCCCTTTTAGCATTGCTTGCCAATTTGTTTTATCCGCAAAAATTTTCTTTAACTCCACCTCAACCTCGCCTGCTCTAAATCGATTAGGTGTTCTACAAACAATTATCGTCTTAGTTGCTCCTTGGTCGAGCCATCGGGTGGGAATTTGATGATGCCTTGTTATACCAACCTTTAATCCTCCCGACCATGCCAAATAAACAAAATGATCAATAAGACAATGCTGATTAGCATAATCAATATCACGAGCAATCCCCTCATGAGCTCGGCATAATTCAGGTCGTAAAACACACACCTCGGTTTCAGGTACGCTGATAAAACAAGGGTAGCAAAACCCTTGTCCAAAAGATTTTGATGTTTTTCGTCCGCACTTTACACAATAGATATTTCCTAGGTATCGAATGTTAAGATGATTTCCAATACAACTGTTCAATGACAATTCGCCACCATCAAGTTTAAGGCTATAATCAGCAATTATTGAGTTTTCTGTCCCTTTGTTCTGAATTGCCATTTTCCTAAGAATACCTGTTACCATATCTCTCTTTTTTGATATCTAAAGTAATGGATTTTTATTCAAATTACTCAAATATGATCTTTTAGATAATTTTTTATAAAAATTTTTATGTTTATATTTAGATACATATCAGCTAATTAGTGTTTTTTCCACCATTTTATTAAAATATTTTACTACCATGTATTGCATAGTATATTTCTATGTGTTATATTTGCATTATCATAATACCTATACAAACCGAGTAATTAATTTTATAGAATATGAAAAAAACGACAACGGTAAGTCTTAGCGGAAGCATCTTTACTCTCGAAGAGGATGCGTATAATGTGCTAAACGGTTACCTAAAAAGACTTGAATTTCACTTTTCGAAAGAAGAGGGGAAACAAGAAATTATATCAGATATTGAATCGAGAATTGCAGAACATTTAAGAGAAACTATTAAAACACAAAATCAGGCTGTAGACATTAATGAGATCAACAGAATTATCAAAATTATGGGAGAGCCTGGTGAAATTGAAGGAGAAGAAAATATGAAAAATGATTATCAAAATGATTACAGATCGTATCGCCGGTTGTACCGCGATACTGATGACAAGATTATTGGTGGGGTTTGTGCTGGTATGGGCCATTACTGGAGGGTTGAACCCTTACTTCTAAGAATTATTATTATTCTTTTAACCGTATTTGGTGTATTCCCGGGTCTTATCATCTACATTATCCTCTGGATTGTAATCCCGCCAGCACTTACTAACGCCCAGAAACTTGAGATGAAAGGCGAACCCGTTACTGCCGATAACATTGGCAAATCATTTAATAAATAGTAACAAGATTAATACAATAACGCTATGGATTTAGATAATTCAAAAGCCCAAATGAGGAAAGGTGTGCTTGAACTATGCATACTTTCTATCCTCTCCCGTGGTGATGCATATACAACCGATTTGATTAACAAGCTGAAAGAGGCAAGAATGATAGTTGTAGAAGGGACTCTTTACCCGATGCTCACTAGGCAAAAAAATGCGGGTCTCCTAAGCTATCGCTGGGAAGAATCGCCACAGGGACCACCAAGGAAATACTATACTCTTACCGAAAAAGGTCACACCTATCTTACCGATCTTGATTCTGGGTGGAATGAACTGGTAGAAACTGTAAACGCAATTAGAACAATTCATTAATTACTGCCATGAAGAAAACAACCAAAGTTAGCCTTGGAGGTTTTGCGTATGATATTGAAGAGGATGCCTATGTCCTACTCGATAATTATATCAACTCGCTTAAACAAAAACTGAGCAACGATAGGGATAGCCAAGAAATAATTAAGGATATTGAAGAAAGAATCGGTGAGCTGTTAACCGAAAAGAAAGGTAATGCCGAGGCTATTTCTATTGAAGTTGTTCAGGAGATTATTGGTATTCTTGGAAAACCAGAGGAGATTGCCAATGACCCAAACGATTCAAGTCAAGCAAATTATAGCACTCGCACTCAAAAAAGATTATATCGCGATTCCGATCATTCCTACGTTGCTGGTGTTTGCTCCGGGTTAGGTGAGTATTTTGGAACGGATCCAATAGTAATGAGAATAATATTTATTGCCTTAACGATTTTTCAGGGGTTCGGCCTACTTCTTTACATAATCCTATGGATTGCCGTACCAAGAGCAAATTCTCCAAAACAAAAACTTGAGATGAAGGGTGAACCGATTAACGTTGCATCTATTGAAAAAACAATTCGTGAAGAATACTCTCAGGTAAATGAAAGCCTAAAAAAGAAAGGGGTGGCGAGTTTTATCGAAAAACTGGTGTACTTCATTGGACGACTGGTATACTGGTTCATTCAAGTTCTTCTTGTTATTGTAAAAGCAATTGCCATAATTATTGCTGTTGTACTAATTGTTACCATGCTAATTTTACTCTTTGTTGTACTCAACATAGTTTTCTTTGGCGGGGTATTATTTAGTAGTGCATTTCCTGAAATACATGGTATTCCGCTTGGCGAAGTTATTACATCAATGTTTGAATTTAGCACAAGTATTTGGATAACAATTCCCATATTCCTAGTTATTGCCATTCCTTTACTCGCATTCCTTTACCTCGGAATTAGAATTCTTTTCCGATTCAAAGCTCGCGATGGTATTGTAGGTTTAGTTGCAGCCGCAATTTGGATTATCTCAATTGTAATTCTTGCTCTCACTATTTTTTATCAAGCAAAAAGTTTTACTATTCGGAAAAATGTAACCGAAACGGTTAACCTTTCGCCAAATCTTCAAAAAGGGGAAACCTTAATAATTAAGGCTAACCAAAATGAGGATAGTTTATACACCTATCACAATCGGGCATTCGATTTTGACGACTATTCGATTGAAAAGATAAACGGTCAAACAATGATTAAAGGAAGACCAAACTTAACAATCGCAAAGTGCGATAAAAAGTTTCCTGTGATTACGCTTGTTAGGAAAGCGAGAGGTGCTAATAACCTTGTTGCTGAGATGAATGCAAAAAAAATAACCTACAATTACTCCCTAAAGGACTCCGTGCTAACCTTTGATTCATATTTCACAGTTCCTGCTGGAGAAAAATGGAAACTGCAAGAATTAGCAATTACCCTACAAATACCTGAAGATTATAAAATCTATATTGATAACTCGGTTGAAAGTATTATGAATCTTAGGCAACCAGCATATAAGTATTGGCCCGATGAGATTATGGATAAAAAATGGACGATGAAGGAAAATATTTTAAAAGAGCTTGAAAAATAGAATATTGATTGGTTAGAGTTTAATTTTTATACAGGCGAAAATCCCTCTTAATTCAAGGGGGATTTTTTATCTAACAAAACGGCAATTATATTCACCACAAAATTTTTCTGTTAATTTGGGATATCACTAGAACAAGGGCATCGAGGAATAAAACTATTAGTACTGTATGTTTTTTTATTGCCAATTATTTGGAACAAGACAAAATTATATTACTTTTGCCCTGCCTTTTTTGGGCGATATTATGATTGACCTATGGTGTAGTGGTAGCACAGCAGATTTTGGTTCTGTTAGCCTAGGTTCGAGTCCTGGTAGGTCAACAGGATATAAGTTAATTTAATTCTAAAAGCCTCAAAATGAAAGTTTTGAGGCTTTTTTATTTTGAAAACCCTTCACTATTTTTCATTACTTTTCACTATTTATTTACCCATATAGGATACCTCGTTTTGTTGTTTTAAAAAGGTAACCTAATCAACATTAATTAACTGTTTTTCAATGAAATATATCTAAATTTTTTATATTTTTTCATTTTGTTTCACTACCTTTGCTTTTAAATAGGTTACCTAAAACAATTTGAAACATGGAACATAAAAACACTTTTGCTGTAGCCTTTTATCAAAGGGTTGATAAATTGGACGATAAAAAAACAGCCCCAATTTTTATGCGGGTAACTGTTAACGGGAAAAGGGCTGACATTTCTATCAGTAGGAGAATCCATACTGATCGCTGGGAAGGTGGAAAGGCGAAAGGAACGGGGCAAGAAGCGAAAGAACTCAATTTGTATCTTGACAGTTTAAAAAACAAAGTTTATGAAATTCAGCGAAACCTAATAGATAGAAAAGAGTTAGTCACTCCAGATAAAATAAAGAAGCTATATCAGGGCAAAGGGAAAGATGATAAAACAGTTATTCAGGTTTTTGAGTATCACAATCAACAGATGTACCAATTAATTGGCAAGGATTTTAGTCTTGGTACATTTAAAAGATATAAGACCTCTTTAAACCATATTAGAGAATTCATAGTTCATCAGTATAAGGTTAAAGATATGTATCTATGCGAGCTTAATTATGAGTTCATTACTAACTTAGAGTACTTCTTAAAAAAGACAAAGAATTGTGAACACAACTCCGCTTTGAAGTATATTTCTAATTTTCAAAAAATTATTAACCTCGCTTTAAAAAATGAATGGACGGATAATGATCCCTTCAAACATTTCCAAAAGCGATTTAAGGAGGTTGAACGTGGTTTTCTTACAAATGAGGAGCTTTTGGCAATAGAGCAAAAGAGTATTACCATTCCACGCCTTGCAGTAATCCGGGATATCTTTGTATTCTCATGCTATACAGGGCTTTCCTACGCAGAGGTAGCCAAATTATCCCCAAGTAATATTGTGCTAGGCATTGACGGAGAGAAGTGGATACATATACGCCGTACAAAGACAGATGTAAAATCAACCGTCCCTCTATTACCAAAGGCTTTGGGCATAATTGAGAAATACAAGGAACATCCGATAGTTCAAGACAAAGGTAAGCTTCTACCAGTGATGACAAACCAAAGGATGAATTCTTACCTAAAAGAGCTAGGGGATATCTGCGGGGTTACCAAGGTGCTGACCTACCACCTAGCACGTCATACATTTGCGACCACTGTAACCCTTACCAATGGAGTCCCCATTGAATCGGTAAGCGCAATGCTTGGGCATAGAAGCATCAAGACAACGCAAATCTATGCTAAAGTAGTCGAGCAAAAAGTCGGCACTGACATGGCTGCCCTAAGGCAAAAGTTAATGGGAGAGGCTGCTACTGTAACGACCAACCAAAAACATCAACCCTAATCCAGCTCAGCTCCACAGCACAAATGGATTTTACGCTGAAAATCACGGCAAATTGTTGCTAGCTATGCGTTTCATAGTATCCTAAATAGCCCTAAAGTAAACATAAAGCCTTTATTTATAATTCCAGATAACCGCTCTGTTGTATTACATATTTTTGTAATTTATGTTTCGATCATTAACTTGCACTACGTTTTATGCAAACGCAACTTGATTTAGATCAATAATTGGTTCAATTCTACGGAAAATGTTTTTTTTCCTAGAAATTATACTTATCTTGCCTGTATTAAACCATCCTACTATGAGCTTACAGATTAACAGGGATATGATTAGAGCGTTTATACTAAGCCAGCTTCCTCGGAAAACAATGTCCTTGATTGCGGATGCAATTCTCACGGATAAGCGTTTAGCAAGAATTCACGATGAGGAAAAATTAAAAATCGACACTAAATTATTCTATGATAATAAGATGACCCCAGCCCAGCGGGCTGATTTTGTGCGTGGGCTAAAGAAGAGAATGGATGATTTCAATAAGATCAACCAGCCCAATGAAACAAATAGCTCTTCGGACGAACTTCTCCTAAAAGGAAAGTTGGAGGAGGCTTACAAGAACTATGAGGCCTCACAGGAGTATCATGATAAAGAAACTATTGATGAAAATCCCCTTATTAATAAAGAACCTCTTGATAAAAAACCCAAAATCCATTTCATAACTATGAAACCTAAATACTGGCTTGCTGCCGCTACCATTGCAGCCCTGCTTTTTATAGGTGGAGCAATAGGGTACAATATTCAACCCACCGATTCGTTGGAGAACAGGCTATATGCTGAGTACTACGCTCCGCTTAATTATATGGATGGCTACATACCGAATAACATCTCTTTTGGTATTGCTAAGAAATATATGGAAGGGGAATATGCCGATGCTCTGCTGCTCCTGAAAGACTTGCCATCATCGGAAACCATTGAGGCTGAAAGAAACCTGTTCATCGGTCTATCCTTGATGGAGGTTGGCAAGTATAGAGAGGCAGCAGGTTACCTCGAACAGGTAATTGCTAGCCAGAGCAATTTTGATTATACACCACAGGCGAGGTGGTATTTAGGGCTTTGCTACCTTAAAGAGGGGAGTAAGGAAAAAGCTATTAAGACCTTTCGGGCTATCGTGGATAGTAATGACGATTACCATAAAAAAGCTAAAGGGATTCTAAGTAGACTTAGCGATTGATAGCTGCTCACCACGGAGGCACGGATTAGAGTTTCACTGAAAGGTTCTCTGGGTCTGTGTGGTTTTATTTATCTCTGTTCTTCCTACTTTACGCAGTTTGCGGGTTATCGTTTTTCGCTTCCTAAAAGCAAAGAGTAGACCTAAAATTATGGCAGTAGCAAGAATCGCTCTCTTTAAGTACCAGTGATGGTATAGCTGATTTTGGTTGCCGTTTACCACTATACCAGCCCAAAAACGGGGATGCGAAAAAATTGATTCCGTCTCTTCAAGGTACTTCAACTTGGCAAGCCTCAGCGCCTCATCCTTTCTCATGCCCTTTAGCAGGTTCAGGTAAAAATCGTTTAGCATACCGTTTGTTGACCTATCGGATGCTACCCATAGTGACATGATTACCGATTGGCTGCCAGCACACATAAAGCTCCTGCTTATGCTCAGCACCCCTTCCCCCTCCGATAGTCTCCCAGACCCAGAGTAGCATGATCCCAGTACCACCAGTTCTGCGTTTAGCTGCATATTGTATACTTCCCATGCGTGCAGGTAGCCATCGTCAGCGGAATCGGCTTGAGGGGATAGAAATAGCTTCGAGTTAGTAGGGTTAAGGGTATCCTCCAACCCGTGTGCGTAGAAGTGGATGATACCGTACCTACTACAGTACTTCTTAAACGCCCCTTCCGTTGCGCTACCCCCAGTTAGCGATTTCCCGAAGGTTAGCAGCGCAATCTTTCTCACATTTTGTAACCCTATGGGGATATTTCTTAGTGAGTCCTTTGAGTTCTTATAATCGGGAGCAATCCCAAGGAAGTCGGGTGAGCCTTTACGGGTACTACCTAGGGTGTTATTGTATAAGGTTGCAGAGTAGGCGTAGCCTATCGGGTATTTTCGTAGTAGGTACGATTCTTTTCTGTAATCACGTTTATCGCCATCTCGGTACGGTCTGTCGATGAGCACATCAAACGCAATACGGTTTAGCTTACCATCCGGAATTATAAGTAGGTTTTTGTTCTTTAGCAGGGGTTCAACCGGGGAGATTAGCTTCCTGTAGAGGGTATACGCTGCATCCCTGTACTTGTAGTAACCCGTTGAGTACTCGCTGTGCAAAGCGTATATTAAAAAGTTAAGCCTTGAGCGGAAGGTGCTGTCGGCTTCCTGCTTTACCAGCAGGAATGTATCCCTAGTAATGGTAAATGTATATAGCGTGCTGTCGCCCAGCACGTACTCAAGTATTGCCTCCTTTTCGCCCATTGCTCCCTGCAGCTGCGCTATATTGACAACCTGATTGCTATGCTTTTGCCTGTAGTATAGGGGGTAGTTGCTTTCAAGCCTCTGCATCAGCCCCTCAAGGTTCTGGGACAGGCTGAACAGCTGCCCATTCCACCCGTCTATCTTCGACCTGTTGGGGTGTTCCAACTTACTCTCCTCTTCAATTTGCATCCTAATCTCGCTTATCTGTAGCTCTATCCTCCTCTCGCTGTTGCTAATGCTATCGGGAACCCCTGCGACCCCTTTAGCCATCTCATCATTTTTTAACTCCCTGAGTACGGCGTACTTGCTGTACTCGGCGTACCGAAATGCCATACCCAAGTACTTAGAATCACCTGAGATTTCGTACAGCGAATGGGCAACGCTTACCCCTAGCAGGTAGATTTCATGCTCATTCGCTGCCAGCTGTAGCTTAGACCCCTCGTATAGATAACCCGTACGCAGCCTTTCAGTAAAAGCGGTGGAAAGCTCAAGCGTGGAAAGTGCTGCTATAAGGTTTTCTTCCTTGCTCTCATGCTCCGATAATTTTATAAAAGCCTGTGCCTTATACTTTAGAATATCCAGTATGTCCATATCAGGGAGTACATCCGAGTTTGGGTTTACGTACACCGAGTTATCATTAAAACTGTATATTTTGGATGCTAGGGATTGCTGGTAGTACCTTAACGCCTGTTTGTAATCCCCTATTTGGTAGTATAAATTTCCATTGAGTTTAAGGCATAATGACATGTAAGGATGTTTGCTCCCAAGCGTACTAGCTAAGATTTCGTACGCTCTTTTATAAAGCTGTACGCTCTTTGCATACTCTCCTGTTTCAGAGTAAAAGAAGGCATAGTTCATATACGCCATCCCGGTCATGTAGTGGTCTTTGCCAAACTCCTTGGTGTAGCAGCTTATCGCCTTTCTAAAGCAGTAATCGGCTTTGCCTAGGCTATCCAGCTTCTGATAAGCCTGTCCACAACTATAATACGTATCGCCATTCTCCCCAAGCTGATTCTCTTTGGATACCTGAATGCTTTTTAAATAATTACTTCTAGCACGATTATAATCTCCTAGCTTATAGTATGAGTAGCCTAGGTTATGGTAGATATCAGTAATATAGCGGTACTTCTTCTCATCATTACTTTTCTCAAGCACTGATATGGAATTCTCGTTGTAGTAGATAGCCTTTGAGTAATCGCCTCTTAAGGAGTAGATATTGGCGATGTTATAATTGATTACCGATAAGTTAAAGGTATCGGAGGTGCTTTCCAATGCCTTTTTGTAGAAATCAATAGCCTCGCTCAGATCGCCTCGCCTCCTATAAACCAACCCTAACCTGTTATATACCTTAAAGTATTCGGGTTTATAATCGCTAGACATTTTGCCCTTGAGCGTGAGAATCTTGCTCAAATCTCTTATGGCACTGCTATAATCACCCGATACATAGAAAATCCTACTGCTATCGTAAAGAATATTTATGTAACAAGTATCTACAGCTTGCTGAGCTGCTACCCCTGATAGGCTAAGAGAAGTACACGCTAAAAGTAAAACAGAAAAATTGAATACCAAAGAATTACCTTGTAACTTGAAAGAATTCATTATTATTGTCCTAATGTTCTTTAATTAGAGCAAAAATAATCCGAAATGTTTAATTTAAAACCTGAAATTATGAAAACATTAAAAAAAATGAGACAAAAGAAGGTGAAAAAAGGTTTTAGAAACCTTAACCTGAATGAATTAAAGCAAATAAGGGGGGGGGATAGTGCTCCTATAACTCTAAGGGATGGCGATTTTCCCCATTAGGCTAGGAGAAATGCCTACAGGAAGTAAAAAAAGAATTCTGGGTATTAGGATATTAAACTGTAATTTAAAAGAATTCACCACCATTGTGTTAGTGTTCTTTTGCTGTACAAAAACAAACGGAATGTTTATAAAACTCATGATTACTAAAACGCTAAGAAAAAAGGCGGCAAAAGGGTTTAAAATCCTTAAAACAAAAGAGTTATTGCAAATAAAGGGGGAGGGTGATGGTACAACTCTAAAAGATAATGAAATTTATTAGCAATCCACTCCCCGTATTAATGCTCTTTAAGTGCCCTAAAAAGCCAAAAAAGTGCCCTGAAGCTTGTTTTACACTGCCCTTAAAGTGCTCTAAAAGTCCAAAAAAGTGCTCTAAAACTTGAAAAAAGTGGGATTTTCGGAAAATAAGACTACTTTTTTGGACTTTGTCAGTAAATTAGCCTTACACAGGATAAGACAACATATCCGATTTTACACGATAAGACACCCAATAAAGCCCAGATTCGACATTCTGACGTTTAAACGTTTCCGAGATGGAGAATTTAGGTATAAGCACCCCCTACAGAATCGCTGCGAAGTTGAGACAATCGAGTTTTTTAGCGTAACCTGCAAAAACATTGCAGTGCAATTTCTGTCTGAAAATAATAACTTGAGTTTCCTATATTGAGAAGGGGCGAAAAAGCAGAAAGCGGAGCAAAGCACCGCTATAAAAGCAGTCTCAGGATCTAAAGTGTCAATAGCAGTACTATTTTCCTTTCCCTTTGATATCGTCATTGTTAATAACACGTACAACCTTTTTTATCTCATTTTCCAGTTTTCCAAAGCTATAGCTGATCCTAAAACCATACAGATACCCCTGCCTAACCTCCTTAGTTACCTGATAGAATGTATCATCAAATACTTCATAGCTGGTATTCTTATGTTTCCAAAAAGCATTACTATACAATAGTGACACGATTAATCTTTTTTGTAAAAATTCTTTCTTTAAGGTAAAGTTTGTATAGTATAGTGCCGAAGTTTTACTCTGCAAACTTTTTGCTTCTTGTAAATAAAAACCTGATACCGAAAATTTCAACCCGTTTACTATTCGATATTCAATATCAGAGGATATGTCGTAGCCTAAACCTCTAGCGGTCGTGTTTTTATTCTCTAAATCGTTATAGTTTACGGATGAACTTAGCTGTAATCGAATATCTTTTCCTATTTTTAGCATTAGAGATGCGGAGCTAATCCAATTCTGAACTTTGGCGATATTATCAAAGGTAGTCAGAATTGTCCCTGCATCTACCTGCTTAATCTCTTGCTCTATCCCATCGTTTGACCTCATGTAGTCAAGGCTAATACTAAAGTTACCGAATTGCCCGAAGCTCCCATAGCTTAGCTCAAGGCTATGAAAATGCTCAGCTTTAATACTAGGGTTGCCCGAATGAAAATTATTCGGATCGCTTTTGTCAACGTAGGGGTTTAAATGCCATACGCTAGGACGCTTAATTTTTTTCGTATAGGAGAGCCCCAGATTTTGACCTTCGGTTAGCTGGTAGCTAATGCTGGTGCTTGGAACAAGCTCTTTCACCGAATTATTAAACCCTGTAGTATTAGCAGAGGTAAATACGCAGCTTACCTTTGAATCTTCGGCACGTAAGCCCAGCTTAAAGCTTAACCTATCAATTTTTAGGCTGTATGTAAGATATGCTGCCAGAATACCCTGCTTATAGCTAAAGTCATTATTCATCCCCGTATTCTCAACAAATTGATTTGTTGAATACTGGTAGTCAAGTATATGCGAAGAGCTTCTGTCCTCCCTTGAGATGTATTTTGAACCTGTTTCAACCTCCCCTTTACTGCAAAGGGGGAGCGTGTAATCAACCTGAAAGGTATGCTCCGTCCAGCTCTCATTATTCCGAGAGATCTGTTTCGCCGATTTGTAATCCTTTATGCTATCAATGTCCATTTCATTCCTTAGCTCCATAGGCAAATGATCGATTTGGTAGGAAAGCGTCAGGATTTTCCTTTTATCCTTTTTAGAAATATTCTGGTAGCTGATACTCCCATTCAGCTCTTTTTCAAGATCTAAGTACGAGCTGTTGTACGAATAGGAGTGTTGTAGCAAATTGTTAGTATTTTCTATACCAACATTAGCGCTATACCGATCTTTTGACCTGTTGTATGCCGAATTTAAGCTTAGGTTTATAAGGTTTAGCGTATCAATATCATAGCTGATATCAATATTTGGAACTAGCATAACCCATCTATTGTGGACTTTCCCAACCCCATTCGTATATTTTTGATCATCATCGCCGTAATTCTCCCTATAGATGTTTCTATCATAAATTTCTTCCGGGTAATAGCTTTTGTTTAAAATATTAATTGAAGCCCCGAACCTGCCGAATGCGGTTGTAAAATTTAGGCCGTTTCTAGCATACGGGCTACTTGAAAAGCTCACGCTGCTGCTTAAAGAGCAGCTATAGCCTATCGGTTTTTTTCTCATCACAATATTTATGATAGCCCCTGTACCCTCAGCGTCGAACTTTGCCCCGGGTTTTGAGATTACCTCTATGCTTTTTATTAGGCTTGCAGGCGTATTTTGTAGAAAATCCCCGAGGTTTTTTGTCGCCATGCTGGATGTCCTTCCATTTATATATATTTTAACATTCGTGCTCCCGTTTACCTGTATCTTTTCGTCAGGGCGAACAACAAGGGTTGGAACTTTTTTTATAACCTCTAGCCCATTCGATGTTTTCGCTTCAAGATCTGATTCTACGCTATAAACAAGCTTATCCGATTCAACTTTAACCAGCGGCTTGTAGGCTGTAATGGTAACCGGCTTCAATTCGATGGAATTCGTATTTATTGGTACTATTCCCAAGTCGTTAAAATAGTGTCCTCCTTCTACTAAGACATTTTTTGATACGGTTCTGTACCCTAATGCGCTAATTGTTAGTAAGTACTCCCCCGCCGAATCTATCGGCATATCAAACGTCCCATCCGCTTGGGCTGCCAGCTGCTTTTTTATCGACTTCTCAGGAAGCTTCACCGCTGTTATCGTTGCGTAAGGAACTACTTTCTGATCCGCAGAATCGGCAATAGTTCCAATAATCTTATACGCTCTTTGCTGTTGCGATAGCGCAATAAATGGGAGTAGGGATAATAGTATGGTGTAGTAGCTTTTTTTCATCGTACTAGTAGGTTCAGGCTTTACTTAATTACAATTGCATAGGTTGTAACGTTGCAATTTCAGCTCGTAGTCTGATATGGGTGGGCAGAGAAACCTATAGATACAAGCCTTGCATGGTTCAACTTTATCCCGGGTTAATTTCCATAAGCCCTCCCCATCAGTAATTTCAGCATAAATAAGCCTATATAGTGAGCTGTCAGAAATTTCAGCGTAGGTCGGTTTCTGTAGATCGCAGCTAACCCGTCCATCGGGAAGAATCGCAGCTTTGCCAAAAAAATTCGAATTCAGCTCCCTCCTTATATTTACCTCTTTTGCAACTACCCGGGAGCTCAAAATATCCCCCTCATTTACAAATACATTCTGTTCAAACATGCCAAAGTTAGCCCCATTAAAAACAACCCCAATCTCGTAATTATCTATCTTATACTCAGAAGCCAGCTTATCAAATAGCTCAATATCAGATTCGTGCTCAATTAAAAAGGTGTATATTACTGGTACTGAAAGCTGTTTGAAGAAATCCAACGCTATTGCAAATCTTTCTTTTACTAAAGGCGTATTAACCGCTACGCTGATTATACAGTTTTCTGAGTCAATAGCCCTTATGCTTTCGCATTTTATCCCATCCAGTGAACCATTAGCAAAAATTTCGGAATAGTTTAGGTTTATAAAAAACACAGTGCTGCTATTGATCTCTAATCTTTTACGGGTAGATTTTATCTCATTTACTACCCTCTGGTATTGCAGCACATCGTTTGAGTAGAGAAAAACCTTTTCCAGTTTTAAAAGCTTTTCGAATAGAGACATTATTTTGTTTATATTCAGATCGATTTTACTCCCTGATGCTAAAATTTGTTTTCTTTCGCAGCTGCTTAGATGATCGAATGCGGTATCAAGGTATAAGTCTACCCGAGTAATATGCTGTAATATATACCCCTTCTCACTTTCCCTTATATTAGCAAATTGTAATCCTTTAATGGTTGAATCTGCCACTCTAATACTATTTTTGGGTATGAAAGGCATATTTGGATTTATTCTACCATCAATGGTATCAGCCATGAATTCGCTTTTCAAGACTTCGAAAAAATCGAAATGATCTTGGGCGTAATAGAACTCCTTTTTGACCCTTACCACGTTGGAGTTGATGTTGCTATCAAGTTTTTTTAGTAGCGAAATAATGGCTGAAGACTGCACCTTTACGCTTTTGCCATTAATAGAATTGTATAGCATTGAAACCCCGTTGCCATGAAAAGTATATACGTACGATTCAATATAAAACCATAACTCATCAGTACCTAGCGTATCATTCGCACATTCGTTTTCAATGCCAGATATTACCTTTTCAATGCTATTTTGACTCAGGTAGTTTGAACAAACGGGATAACCATTCTCCCACTCGATTAAAAACATGCACAGGGAGCAATTGGTTGTATAGCAGCTGCTACACAGCTGCATCGTTTTTTGAATATAGCTGTTATACGAGCGGGCAATTTCTTCTGGGTTGATGTTTATTTCCTCATTTTCTATAGTCCCCAGCTTATACTTATAGTCTATCTTTTCGCATGGTAGAATTGCTCCTTGGGCTGTTATTAGATGCCTCACCTCAAAAGGGAGGCATGTTCCATTCGGGAAGATATATGCTTGCTCTTTCCTTTCCTTTTCTAGTAATCTGAAATAGCTGCTATAGCTTTGGTTTAAAAAGTAATCAACGCCTTTCTCGCTTTTTACTTGGTTCCCAAAGGTATAGTTAAACTCCTCCCTGTTACTTTCATTCAGGTCATTCTCCCGGATTCTATTATATACGGGTAGTTGCTGAAATGTTTCAAGAAAGAACTTATCAATCTCATCCTTTGAGCCGTTCGCAGGGAGGGTAGCAGCGAATGAAATTCTTTTACTAAAGAAATCCGGATACTTTTTTTTAATAGAAAGTATACTATTTATCACTGCTTGTGTCGAATTTGTTCCATCAGGGAATACCCTAAAGCGATTCTGATGCTCATTTCCGTCTAGGCTTATTAGTATAAAGAAATTGTTGGATGCTAAAAAGTCTGCATACCTATCTACAAGCAAACCGTTTGTCGTCATATCAAATCTAAAATTTTGCTCTGGAGCTTTCTTTTTTAGGTATTCAACAACTCCTGATATAAGCTTAAAGTTTAGAAGGGGCTCACCCCCATAAAAGCCAAAGCTGCTTGGGATTTTTCCGAATATCTTGTGAATATAGTCTATGTAGGTAATTGCAGTGCTAACTCTTGTTTCTTTACCAGATCGTTGGTAATCGGTTTTATGGTAGAATTTTCCAAAGGTGCAGTAGGTACACTCCAAGTTACACTTTTCTGTAGTTTCAAATGCAATCGCTTTAGGCATTTTTAGCCGAGCTTGCTCCACCGACAGCTCGATAAAATTGTCCCCATCTTTAAAGAATCCATTATCTAGAAGGAATGAGAATTTATTAACTTGGTAAGTATTTGTATTAGGACTACTGTCGCCATTTCCCCCTGCAATGTAGGCTTCGCATATTTCTTTTAATTCAGTGGGAAGTAGAATCAATACCTTTTTGCTATTGCTATATAGGTATGAGTAATTTGTGGTACTTACTAAAGTGTTCTTCCCCATCTTAAAAAAATTCTAGGTTATATAGGGTTCTCTTTAATGAAAAAATTCCAATAATTGAATTTTATTTATTGGAATTTTTGCTAATGTTTAAGATCGTTTTTTACTATTCTACCTCTTTTACCAGTCAGAAAACTTATCATGGAAAGACTCTGTTGTGTTACATGATCCCTGTCCGGGAGCTTTACATATGCCAGGAGGACAACCTCCTTTAATATTTTGAAGTTTTTCAACTTCTAGTTTTTCAACTCCTTTTTCATGTAAGGAGGTTAATTTCAATTTTGTTTTCATTGCTTTTGGTTATTTTGATGAATAAAAACTATTGGCTAATTAACAAATCGATCATTTCGAAACATAAAACGATCAAAATGTGTTATTATTCAATTGAATAGCAAGCATGGTATTGCTGTTCGTTGGTACAAGATTTACTCCCATCTTTATTAGAGCATATACCGGGAGGACAGCCACCATTAATACTTTGAAGTTTTCTAACCTCTAGCTTTTCAATTCCTTTTTCATGTAAGGAAGTTAATTTCAATTTTGTTTTCATTTCTCAAATTTTTTAGTTACCCAATTATTTAAAAAACTCATACATGAAACTGCTAATTGCTTAAGCAATTTTCGTACAACAAACATAATAAAAAAATATTTATTAATGCAAAATTAAATTATGGTTTATTTTATAATATAATTAATATTTATATATTGAATAATTTGTGGCAATTTTTTATGGTAGTGATGAAATATAAGGTCTTTTTTATTTACTTACACATTGAAGGAAGCCCTTTGTAGCTAATTCTAAACTTGCTCAAAACTAACCTTTCATTTTATTACCTTCGATGGGCTTGTAAGCCCGGTTTCTACGTTCATGAACTAATATTTCGTAGAAACCAAGTATTTTTTGCAGTGTGGTTACTGTCAGAAAATCATAGCCTGAACCCTCAAATATTAGGAAAGTACTTTAGTAGTAAAAAGGAAGCAGAAATGAATTAATCTCTTCCTTACCATTTCCTGTAAGGGCTCTTCTGTTTTGGTAGGTAACTTTCATGTAATAGTATTATTCCTATTTTCGTTTTTTTCAGGTTTTTCGAGTGTTCCTATAAGGTTATTTTGTTAAGTATTTGTAAAACAGTAGTAATAAATTGGTAATAATTGGGTAGTAGCTATGGAGTAACCCGTAAGTAGTACTGAGTAATACCGCTATATCGGCTACGCTATTTTTTAGCTTTAATAGTCAGTGTTGATACTTAGCATGTATTATACCGCCCAATCTGAGCAGCGGGGTGGAGGCGTAATGCCCTTACCGATTAGTGCTGTTCTACTCACTCTTCAGGAGGCATTTTTTTATAGGGGTAAACGTTTACCGAATCGTTTTTTACCGTTTTTCTACGTCTCCATCTCGGAAACGTTTAAACGTTTAAAAAATGCCTTGTCGTACTCTAAAACTTTAAAAAATGCTCTAAAAATTCAAAAAAATGGAATTTTCCTAGAATAAGACTAATTAAACCCGTATTAATACCATTACATCTCCCCCAATAACGCCCAGATTCAAAGGTGCTTTAGTGACATTGCTAAAACAACTCATCCTCAAAATAAATCTCATGCTGACCAGCAGAGCCTATTCTATGAAGGTTTTTTGCTTACTCCCTTTTTTCAGGTCACCTTGCACCTTAAGTATTTTTTCCTTTCTTCTTATCCTTATTTTCAATTAGCCAATTAAGACGTTTTCTGATATTTCCAATATACTCATCCTTGAAATACTCATTTTTTTGATAGTTATTGAAGAACAGCTGGTAGTAGAATATGGCTTTATCGTAGTTCCTAATTTTTTCATCGTAAAGATTTGCTATTGTTAAGCAAATTCTAGGAGCGTATTTCGTATCAAGCGATTTCGTGTAATATTTAATTGCCTCGTTGTATAAACTGGTATCTCTATAGCTGTCCGCTAATAGTATATTAGTGTAATCAACCTGCTTTGAAATCGGCATGAGTATTTTTAGTACCCTGTCGTAGTACTTAATACTCTTTCTATATTGTTTAAGTTTATAGTATGACTGCCCAATGTAGCTGGTGGTTTCATAATCGCTGGAATCTTTTTGGTATGAAGGTAACAAGTAATTTAAAGCGTCTATAGGTTGATCGTTATACGCCAAACCGATTCCTATTTTTTTCAAGATAACCTTGGATGAATCACCTGACTCGAGAACCCTTAAATAATCTGGTCGTGATTTGAAGTGATAGTCTTTGGAGTAGTAGATCTCTGCTCTTCGAAAAAATAAGTCCATATCAGTTGAATCATACTCAATGCCCTTGTTAAGTTGGTATATTGCGGTGTCAATCATGTTTTTTCTAAAATATAAATAGCTCAAATTTTTTAGGGCTGTGATATTTTTACTATTCAGCAATTTTGATTTTTCATACAGGCTGATTGCTCTATCATAGTTCTCCATTCTAAGATAGCAGAAGGCTAATTTATCTATATATAACGTGTTTGTGGTATCTTGAGCATAAAATCTGCTATAGATTGGCAAAGCATTCTTGTATAAGCCTTTCTGCATATATATATCGGTGAGGTAGAAGCAGTACATCCAATTTAATGAGTCCTGAGCGCAAAGTTTAGTAAAGATTGGTTGAGCTATTTTTGTTTTTCCGATACTATAGTAAACCTTGGCAAGTGATAGGCTGTACTTTATAGTATCAGGAGCTAGTTTAACCGATCTCTGATAAGCTTCAACCGATTTATCCGTTAGCATCAAGGCTTGATAAGCCAAGCCAAGTTTAAAGTAGATTTCTGGGTTTAGGCTATCCGTCTTAACTATTTCAGAGCACTTTGAAATAACTTCATTATAACCTCCTTGGATTAACAGAACATCTAGCTGTTTATCAGTCGTATTTATTTGTGCAAACAAAGAACCGCTGATTGACATTAGCATGATTAGAGAAATCAGGTTGCAATATTTTGTGTTCATTGTCTAAATGTTAAATGATTACTAATTAACTTTCAAAGTACTTGATATATTAATTTTATTAAAGTACCAAAGTTGAATACTACTAAAGAGGTAGAGGGTCAAATAAAGAACCACAAGGAATGATAGATCAACAGCAGGGCTATTTGGTGCTTTATAGACAAAACCATTTGACCATCCGGCAATAAAAATTCTAGCTAGCAAATAGGCAGGAACAGAAGATATAATAAATATTATGCTAAAGCGTTTGTAAAGAATTGAAGCAATATCGAGAATATCCGCACCCAGAATTTTTCGAATCGCATAATCCTTTTGCTTTATGATATTGGTGAAGTACACCATACTTATAACCCCAAACAATCCGATAATTATAGTAAAAATTGCAATTGCATTGACAATCCTTAAAACCAAATAATCATCTTGGTAGAAATCTTCTACTATTGCAGGGTAGTACTTTATGGGTTTACTGTTATCACTCTCAATGCTATTCTTAAATTGTATTATATCTTTGAGTTTATGCTTATCCCTCAAACGAAATAGTAATTGCTTTGTTCTCTCTGGTTTGAAAGATATTACAACAGGCAATATCTCTTCCTTTGCTGACCTAGGGAAAAAATCCTTAACTACTCCCAGTATAACACCCTCCATCCACGGTTCTCCTACTACAGTATTTACTCCTAGTGCTTTCAAGGCGGTTTCATTTATAATGAAATACGAACCCCCAGATTTACAATTATCTGGCTTAAAATCTTCCCCCTGAATAAAAGATAAACCAAAGGTGCTTGCAAAATTGTAATCAACAGCTATTAACAATGACGGAGTTTTTACCTCAGGGTTTTTTAGCGAAGGTGCTGGGAAAAATGCCCCCCCCTGAAATGGTGGTATGATCCTTGCCCTTGAAAATGAGCTCACGCTAGGATTAGTCTCAAGGTAATGTTTAAACTGTTCTACCCGCTCACTTTTCCATTCAGATACATCTACGATGTAAAGCTCCTCTGATTTCATTCCTACACCATAGCGGTTAATGAACCTGAATTGATTTTTTATTCCTGAAACGCATAGAAATGCAGAAGCAAAAACCAGTATTTGAATACATTGAACTATAGTAAAGAAGCGATTCCTTAGCTTTGTATTTATACTTCCCCCTGTAATAACCGTTGCTGGGGAAATACGTGAAATAAAAAGAGCGGAGAAAGCCCCAGATAAGCTTACCGTTATAAGAATTAAAAGTAAAGCAGCTATTACAAAAATAGGTGAGGTCTGTATAAAATAGAGATCTTTTATTCCAATAAATTGGTATATGTCCTTAATGAAGATCGTGTGTAAAGCAATACCAATAATAAAACTTGGGATAAGTATTACTGCTGTCCGTAGCATTATTGAGAAAAAAATGGATTTTGGTGTTGCGCCGACAACTTTTCTAACTGCGTAGTCTTTGGCTTTTATAAGCGAAGTTCCATTAAAAAATATGGCAATATTTAATGATGCAGCTAGCAGAATAAATATGCAAAAGATATTTATAAAAAGGGAGAGATTAGGGTTTCCTTTATCATGGTAATCGTTTAATAACGGTCTAGTTTCAAAATAAATTGATGAAACAGGCTCAAGGAAGAAACCTGGGCTTTTTCCAGATTTTTTACCGCTGTATAGGCTTTTTAGTTGATGATCTATAGTTCCGTTGACCATTAAATCAATCCTATAGTATGAGTTCCTTGATATGTACGGTTCTTCAACAACCTTGGTATAGGTAAGTTCTAAAGCATCCGGGATTGAGACGATAATATCGGGGCGATAGGTTAGCTTTGTCTGTTCTTTAAAAAGAGTTCTTACTGTGAACAACTTCTTTTGCCCACCAACCGTCAGAGTTAAATTATTCCCTATAGCTTGCTTTTTATCCCCAAAAATAATTTTAGCCAAATCTACGCTAATAGCCACACTGCCAGCATCAAGTTTGGTTTGTCCAGTCCATTTCAGATTCCAATAGCCAAAGTATGAGCTATCTGTACCACATACTGAGACCTCCTTCTCATCCTTGGGTGAGAGTTCGACAGAACCATCAAAAGGGAGTGAAGTGGTAAAAGACTCTATGGCAGGAATACTACTTAATGCTGAAATCGGAAAATCCAATGGTATTTGGACGGATTCCATATTAAATGTACTATCGTGTAGGCATAGCCTATATGCTTTATCAATGTTAGGAATTTTATTGATAGCAGCTTCTGAGGTAAGAAGTTTTAACCCAGCAAATGCAATAGCTATGGTTATGCTAAGTATAGCAAGGAATGCAAGTAGTAGATAACTTTGTGATATAGTTTTAAATTTAAACATCTTTTCATTATTTTAGGAGAAGGACATTATTTTAATCTACTAAGATAAGTTTTTCCAACATAAATCCATTTTATTCATAGATCTTTCATAGCTGGAAATTGGAGGGCAAATTTGATTGTATATACATTCAGAACAAGGTATTATTCTATTCCTAGTTTGAAACCAAGTAGAATTTGTGCTGGAAAGACAGTTAAAAACTATTTTTTGTAGATTCTCATTTTTCAAATTTCCAAGAGGTTCACCCAGTACATTTGTTTGGTAGTTACCAAAAGAATCGATAACAATCCTTCCAAAATCATTTGAGTTGAGTTCTGAGTTTCTGAATAAGTCAATCATTGATGGTTTATCTTCTAGCAAATCAGCATGTCTCATATAAACATTCGATTGAAAGAACGTATTATTTTTCCCATTAAAATGAGGATAAACGCTATAATTATCTAAAGAATTTTTACTTGCTATTTTCTCAACAATAGAAAAATGTTTTTCTGATTCGACAATGAAAATAATACGATCAGATTCTGAAACTTCATTTACGAAATTTCTAAGCACTCTAGTATCTTCTATTTTGGAGGAAGGGAAGTATAGTAGTTTATTGTAAGAGCCTACATAATCATTTGATAAATTATATGGGATATGTATATTTATATAAGTTGATTCGAATGATTCTTCCAGTCGTTTTATAAAAATAGGACTTTCATTAATGCTACTTGCTATATAAATATTTATTGATTGTAAGTTAGTACGAATCTTATAATCATTAATACAGCTGTTCCATTCATCAAAGCATATTTCTTTTATTATATTATCAGGGTATAAGTGAGGAAATGTATTTCTATTTGATTTAGAAAGCGCAAGACCCATATAAAAATCCAAATTAAATATATAATCAAGTATATTATCCTTAAAATTTCTGATTCCATTTTCGGATAGATAACTTCTGCTTTTTTCAACCTTAAAAAAATTGGGTGGTATTAAGAAAGGGAGTTTACCATCTTTGATGTCAATAATATCTCCCAACAAATCATCTTTCAAAGTCAGGCAGATTCCATACAATTCATCTTGATCAATATAGAACCCAAATTCATATTCAGAAAGTAGCTGTTTAACTCTTAAATAGAAAGGGGTATTATTAATAACTCTTTCCTTTGCAGTCGTATAATTGTATATTAAAACAATGTTGGGTTGACCAATATTAACATGAATATTCGGCTCAAAATAGAAAAAAGGATGGTTATACTTCATAGTATTCATTTATAAGTTGCTTAAAAATTTTACTATCACTAGAAAGGCTATTTACAATGTCTTCGAAAAATTCATCATTACCATTGCTCGAATACGATTTACAATTTGCACTATTTTTAGAATATTCTAAATTAAACAAACACTCTAAACATCTTTCTTTTTTAATACATTTAGCGCATGATGTCTCGATTTTCTCTATCTTTTCATTAACCAATTTTGCAATTTTTGAATAGTTCATTTTAATACTATTGTTTACTACCCTCGCTAAAAAGTTACTATGGTTTATTTTTTCGCAGGGCAGTAGTTTCCCTTCTGTAGTAATAAACACTCTCTTTGAGAATGGAACACATGTACCAGTCGGAATAGCCTTGATATTATTATTGTTTGATGGGAAAAGCTCTAAATAGGTCTTTTTTATACGATTTGAATACATTCTGGTAAACTTATAGTAATCTGACAGATTTAAAGCATTTGATATCAGAGGGACGCAATTTTTATAAAATTCTGCTCTATGTAATGGGTCTAAATCGTTTTTAGATAGATGTAATGACTTAGGTTCTTTATTAAAGTTAGATGAAAAAAAAGAGTTAATATCCAATTCGTTACTATTGATATTTAGCACGGATAAAAAATTAACATTATTCTCAAAAAAAGCAGGAAATTTTGATTGAATACTTTTAATATTATTAAAAACGAGCTCAAAACTAGGCGACCCATCTGGAAACACCCTTAATCCATTATGAACCTGATCTCCATCTAAACTAATTGAAACAGAAAAATCTTTCTCCACTAAATATTTAATGTTTTTATCTAACAATACTCCATTAGTTGTCATTGTATATTTAATAGTGTTATATTTTAATGTTTTTTTTTCAATGTAAGCAATAATTTTTTTTATACCTGAAATATTTAGTAAGGGCTCTCCACCATAAAAACCTATATAGATTGGCTTGCCAAACGAATAATTCAACTCATTATGATTAAATAAGTTAAACAAGAAATCAATTAATATATTTGCATACTCTATATTAATATCATTGTTTAGATTTGGTCTACTTCGTTTGTAATATTTACCAAATGCACAATAAATACATTTTAAGTTGCATTTCTGTGTTACTTCAAAATCAATGCTTTGCGTATTTGCTATTGACTTTATAATATTATCTGAGTTATACCTTCCCCCAATTTTGATTTTTCCTTTGGAGTTTTTTAAAAAATTTGCCAATTGATGCTCTTTTAACCTGTAATTATTATTACAAATAGTTTTAGAGCAGTTAAATTCTGGTGGTAAATAGTAATAGGTGTTATTGCTTAATAGGTAATAACTTCCTCCACCTTTAAATGGTATTTTTATCATTTTTTTAGATTTAAAATGGGTGGAAATTTACTCCACCCATTTCTATTAGAAACTAATTTTACTTTGTAGCATACTTTCCATCGTCATTATAGGCAGATGAAAATGAACTTCCGCAAAGACAACCAACACAAATATGCTGTTGATTTCCTCCTTTAACTTCAGCTAGTTTCTTTTCTGGCAATTTGACCAATTTGGTCAATCTTAACTTTTTCATATTATTTATTATGTTTTCCTACTCATTGGGACTATCCCGGGCTTTTCGGTTTCGCCCAGAAAACATTAACCGGTTAAATAGTTTTCCTATATCAAATGTAACGCCCTTCCGTTCAATATAATGGACGGAAACAACTATTTGTATGTTTTAAAACATATTGATTAAACATGGCTAGTTGTGAAGACAAAAAAATCAAACCTTTAAATCGAGGTGTCGGTGCAAAAGTTTTATAGGGTTGTACGTTAATCCACCATGATTAATATACAACAGATCCACTGAGAATGAAGGATATTTTTAGAAGTACCTCTTTAACTCTGTTGCGAGGTAGTTTATTGCAATACATAATAAGGTATCTCTTCTTATTTTTTGTTTATTCACCTATTCAGTTTCTATAACCACCGATATTCGCGTGGGAGAGTCGTAGAAGAATGTGTGTTTGATTCGGCTGTAACGGATATTAACGCCCAATTCTTGAGCATGTTTTATGGTGTTATATAACTCGCTACGGCTTATACCTAATTTTCGAGCAAACTCTTTAGGAGTACCAGTACACTGCATTTCAATTAGGCGATTGAAGAGGTTGAGTCTATTGTAGATTTCAAAAAGATTCATTTTATGCAGGTGCAATAATAATTAAGATTAATTTGTATAATAAGGATCGATGCTATATTGTTACCTAAAAATTCGATTTTTTTAGTTACGTAGCGAAATTATCTATCATAAACTTAAGAATTAGAGGGTATAAACAAATCGCATAATTTTAAAATTTTGGGAAGTTGCATTGGATAAGAGGGTTTTAACTTTAACTACCTTTGGTTGAACTAGTAAATATTAAGTAGTAATAGGTGAACAAAGGGCTTAAACTAGATTAACCTAATTTATTTTTAATAGGGTTAGTATTATGGGAAGAGATGCTAAATTTTGCAAAAAGAGAATGTGCTAACGGTTAATTTCTTTAACCACTATGGTAAAGTTAGGTAACTTTTTGTTCTTTTCAATAAAGGTTATTGTTTTGCGCTTGGATTAGCAATGGGTAAACTCAAAAATGAAAAAAAATATTTTATTGAAATGGATATTTTATTGGTATTTGCCAATGCTTTTGCTAAGAGATTTGTTTTTGTAAGTCAAAAAATAATGCTTTGCAGTTTCGCAAAGCCTTGATTTTAGCGATCGGAAAATAGAACTCAAACCGCAACCCTCTGCTTAGAAGGATGGTGTTCGCTTTGATGTTTCATCCATTGCCCCGAAATATCGCCTTGACACCACGGGTTGCCTTTTAATTAGAATTCTGTTGCAGCATTTTTTCCTTGTTTCGAATTGCCTTGTTTGTAGATGTAACTGAAATTTAGCAGGGCAGCCATTGCTGCCCTGCTGGTTAAACCTACTCGTCCTCGTCCGGCTCTGAGATGTCCTCGAGCTCCTCGATAACATCCCGGTCGTTCTTGGTGTATTCGACCTCAATGAGCAGCCCACCATCGTCAGTCGTGCCGACTATCCGATTTTCCATCTCGTTGTCCACCAGCACCTCCGCAAAATTCGTGATGCTGTCGGCGTTTACATTAAACTGTGTTAACATATATTTGAATTTAAGGTATTAGTATAGCACTTAAAGAACTTATGAATAGCCCTGCCATTCGCCCTATAGGTGGGCTGTACCCCGCTTGGGGGCGAGCTGTCCGAGTAGGTGCAAATAGCACTTCTCACCGTGTTACGGGTGCTATAGTTCGCTTTTCTCCCCATTCTCGATAAATTTTTGGATGTCGCTCACCCTGTAGTACCACTGGTTGCCCGCCTTACGCCCGACCAGCTCGCCGGACTTCCGCTTGTTCCAGAACCACGTGGACTGCTTCGAGAGGACTTCCTTCGCCCGCTTTTCTGGCATGTAGTCGCCTAGCGGGTTCTTTTCGGGGGATGGGCGGAGTATCGCTTCGCTTAACCGCTCCACCTTCCTCAGCAGCTCCTCCATCCTCTCGTAGGGGACGATGACCAGCCTACTCAGATCTTCTGTTGTCATGGCGTTCGTATTTATTTTGTTATTTAATTTTGATTCTTTATTTTACATTATAAAGAAACATTTTATATAAAAAAATTTACTGCCTAAGAAAATCGGCTATGATGCTATCCACCAAGGCGACCACCTCACTCGTCTGCTTGAACGAGTAGCCCTTCTGGAGCGCACGGAGGCTGAACCGCTCCTTTAGGTCGCTGTAGTGCCAGTCAAAGATGGATGCGCTCATCGCTTGGGGCAGACACCGCTCTATCATGGCGTAGCTCTCGAACCGCTCCCGCATCCGTAGCAGCCCCGGACGGTCACCGATCAGCTGTAGGGCTGCGTTGTAGTGCTCCATCGCAGGGGTTCTAGGAAACTTCTGGAGGAGCAGGCGCATGTAGCCTGTGCGGGATTTTAGAACCTCCCTCGCAAAATCCCCCCACAGGTAGCCCTCAAAGACGAGCTCTACAAGCTCTTTCCTGTACACCTCGCATTTTCTCGCTAGACCCCTCAGCTCAACCTTCCTGTTGAGGTTCTGGTACTCCCTACGGATCACGTCCTCGATCATCCGAGCCTCCCCTGAAAGGATAGCTCGGTACTTACTGTACGCCTCCTCCATGGTCGCAAAATCCTGATTGATGATGCTTTTCTGTTGGGTCGTCTTGCGCATGAATGTAATTTTAACGTAGAGGGGGTAAAGCGGTGCTAGCGGGCAGGGGTTACCCTTCTCATCGAGAATACTGACAGCGCAGCCCCTATCGCTCAGTGCGGTATTTAAAAAGTGCTTTACGGTTATCTTCCCTAGCTTTTCCATAGCGTTCTTTTTTAAATGGTTAGCCACATTCGCCTCATAGAGGGTTAATCTGGCTCTGCCCATCATGCCGCAAATATAATAAAGTTTCTTTATAAATTAATATAAAACAACATTTTTTATATAAAATAGCTATTAAATCTTTTGGTGCAAAAATTCTGGTTTTGTATACCTTTGTATTTCAATGCGATGAATAATATTGAAGGAAGATGAAACGAAGAAAGGGGTAGTTTACCCATTTCGGTTACCTGTATGAAAGTTCTAAATATATATTATTGATTAACAGCACGATACAAACACGGTACATTCCCTGGTAGGTCAACAGAAAAGTTAGGAAATAAACCCTCTTTAAACAAATTGTTTGGAGAGGGCTTATTATTTCTGGGCTCATTCTATTTCAAACTCATCATTTCATCAATTGTTTTAACCATCCCTAATAGGATTGCCAATAACTTTTTTTCGTACTCTCCTCAAGGAAAGAGGCTGCAATCATTTTTTCTACCACCTGATTTTGATAAATCTATAACATAATACTCTTCAACGACTTTTCATTAATTCCTGCATTATCTGCAAATATGGCAAATTGCTCGCTAATTTTACCTGGAGTTAAGTTTCTTAGTAACAGACGACCATCAAGTGCAAAATCTTTATCATCTATATGAATGTAACTGTTAAGCAGATCTTAAGCCAGGCTTAACCGATAATCGCCCATTGGGGTTTCTAACAACGAAAAGGTTTTAAAGTGATCACCCCCATTTGAAAATAGATAGTTAAATACAAGCAATTTCAATAGTTTGGGTGATTCTACTTTATACCTTCAACTTAATTAATTGCACCAAAAAGTGTTATAAAAAGCACATGGGGGTGTTTTTGTTGTTTCTAGCACTTAATATGTATTTAAAAGAGCAGTATGATGCACTGTTTGAAGATTAATTTGGGGTAATTCGTTTCGATATTAATCTTTGCAGTACTTATAAATATCAAAGAGGGTCGCACAGACTAATGAAAAAAGACATTTACTGGGATTGCTCTCCTTGTCTTGTAATTTCAATAAAAAACGAATAATAAAACCTATCGGCAGGGCAAATGCGATATATGGAAAAACCTTTGCTGCTTAGAATATCGCAGAATTTATCAAATCGTTCTGCCTCCTTAAAAACATCTACAGTATTATTCCAAAGGGTATTGGCGTATGATATTTTATTGGCGTAGTAAATCTCTATTTTCTTTGAAAGGCTTGTGTCCCCTAGAATTGAGGATAAGGATACTTTCATATTCTCAATCCCAGAGTAGTATTGGCATACAAGTATTCGCCCTCCTTCTGATAACATGCTGTTCAGGTGCTTAAAGAGACGCACTTTTTCGTCATGCGTAAAATAAAACAATACGTAATTGAGGAGAATCAGATCAAACTTATCGTTTGATTGGTAATTGAATATGCTATTATTGACAATGGTAACCCGCCCATTATCTTTAAATTTCTGCTTTGTTGAAGCGGCTACTTCGGGGTTCAACTCAATTCCAGTAACAGAAATAGCAGGGTTATTAACGGTTAGAGCATCAATATAATTGCCAAAGCCACACCCAATATCCAGCACATTTTTTAGAGCTGTTGTTTCGCCAATGAGCGTAACGTAGTTTATAAACTCCTGCTTTGTATAATTGTTGAAGGCATTTTCGCCAGAACCTGTATAGTAACTCTCGCTGAATGGGCTTTTTATTTTTTTACCCACCTCAAATTTCTCAAGGTTAATAAGCGTTTCGCATAAACGAATCTCATAGTCTAACTTCTTTTCACGAATCATTTTTTTCCATGCGTTGCCTATGGGCGCTTGAGAATCATTATGCTTATAGTAAGCAATGAGTTGTACTATAAATTGGTAGTGGCACAGTTGCTTCTTTAGTGGTCTAAACTGTTTTGCTTCGCAATATTTTGAATGTAGAACAACCCTATTATCAATAGCAGTAGCCATATCCAATTGTAAAAGCAGGTGCGCAAAGTCAGAATCAGATACCATAAGCTCTTGTCGCTGTTTCTGGTTGTTAGAGATTATTTTTAAACATATAACCCTTAAGAAATCTAAGAACATATTGTAGAAGGCGAGCTTACGACTAGATAATGTCATAGGTATTATATGGCGTAGCACACCAATAAACCCTTCGAGTGATCTAGAGTCTTTAAGAAAATTTTTCGTAATAACTGATTTCTCTATTGTCTGGAGGGGAATTGCTTGAAATTGTTTCATTAATAAATTTGAATTAATCTTTTAGGCTTAATGGACAAATTTAATGGTAATATCTTCTGAAATGTTTGTTGCTAT
>JACABB010000034.1:49832-62213 GCA_013376985.1 Bacteroidales bacterium | reverse complement strand
TAGCAACAAACATTTCAGAAGATATTACCATTAAATTTGTCCATTAAGCCGGGAATGTAGATATTGATCATATTCATCCAACCTGCTGTAAGGGTTGTAATACCCACAAAGGTCATTGGAACTATGGTAACCCAAGCATATCTTACCTTACCCCGGTTGATAATAAACGAAGTACCTACTGCAAGTGCAATAGTAGCCAATAATTGATTGGCGGTTCCAAACATCGGCCAAATGGTGGAAACACTTCCAGTATAGATAAAATAGCCCCACGCCAATACAATCAATCCACTTGTAATTAGGTTGCCGGGTAGCCAGTTAGTTTTCTGAAAAGGCGAATAAACTTTACCCATGGCCTCCTGCAACACAAATCGTCCAATACGAGTACCCGCATCAATGGTTGTAAGAATGAATAATGCTTCAAACATTATAGCAAAATGGTACCAGTATGACATAAGATGAGATAAGCCGGGTATTGATGAAAAAATATATGCCATCCCAACCCCCAAGGATACTGCACCACCCGTTCTTCCAACAATCTTCTCCCCTACCTCAGCCGATAGCTGCTGAATATTACTCTCGGTAAAACCCATGGCATGCAATTGCGGTAGCAATGCCTGAAATTTTTCTACAGGAACATTTATCTGAAAATAATCCAGTGGAAGTAAACTACATGCAGCTACTAAAGCAAGAATACTAACCACTCCCTCTGTAAGCATAGCACCTGCAGCAATAAGTTTTACCTGCGACTCCTTCATAATCATTTTAGGCGTTGTACCTGAACTCACAAGGGAGTGAAACCCAGATATTGCACCACATGCAATGGTAATAAATAGGTATGGGAAAAGGCTACCGGGAATTATTGGACCACCTCCATGTATAAATTGGGTGAATCCGGGCATCTTTATCTCAGGAGCAACAATTATTACACCTACTGCAAGCATGCCAATAACTGTTACCTTCATGATTGAACTAAGATAATCGCGAGGCGAAAGAAGAAGCCAAACAGGAAGCACAGAAGCCAAAAAACCATAGCAACAAAGTAGAATTGTTAACGTCTTATGATCGAAGGTAAACCAACTAGCAAATGGTGATTCAGGAATGTAGCGACCAAATATCACAGCAGCCGTAAGCATTATTACACCAAAAATTGTAGCCTCTACTGTTTTACCTTTTCTGAATTTAAACATCCACACACCCATTATTAAAGCTATTGGTATGGTTGATGCTATTGTAAATGTTCCCCATGAACTCTCGGCTAAAGCATTTACTACAACCAAGCCCAATCCTGCAAGGGCAACAACTATAATTAAGAGAATGGCTACGGATGAGGTAACACCGCTTACCTTATTAATCTCCTTTCGAGCAATCTCGGCAAGTGATTTTCCGTCGTGTTGAATGGATGCGGTAAGTATTACAAAATCGTGAACGGCACCCGCCATAACAGCCCCAACAAGCATCCATAGGAAACCGGGGAAAAAGCCGAATTGTGCTGCAAGCACAGGGCCAACTAAAGGACCTGCCCCAGCAATAGCTGCAAAATGATGTCCAAACAGCACCCACTTACTCATGGGGTAATAATTCTGACCATCGTATAATCGATGCGAAGGGGTTTGGTTTAAATCATTGAGAGTTGCAACCTTGGCAGCAATAAAGCCGAAGTAATAACGGTAGGCGATAACAAAAACCAGAATTGCACCCACCACAAAAGGCATTGCATTCATAAACTTTGTATTAATGTTACAAAATGGTTGGCACTAAATTAGAAGAAAAATGCATCTGATTTTATGCTAATAAAAATATCAAAATAAATTTTTCTTTAAAATTTTAAATATTAATCAGTTATGTTTTTAGATAAAATATAACTCTAAGAAAATGATTAACAAAAAAAGTTATTATTCTAATGGAATGCTCATGTAAATTAACCTTAATCGGATTATTTACAATTCATACTACCATAGCCTCAACTTACGATCATTCAATAATTTAATGATATATATCAATTACCTTAGTAATAATCGTTTTTTTTTGAAAAGTAACATGGAACAAATATTTTTTACACGTATAATTGGAGAATATTTGCCTAAAAATTATTCACATTTGGCTCAAATATGAATTTATGATAATTTGATTTTGCATAAGGTAAATTCATATTGCCCTTTTTAACGCCTTAAAATGTTTATTTGGAATAAATATATCATTATTATCATCTTGTCCTTGGGGTTTTCAAGTTGTTTGAATTCTAAAAAGGAGAATAAAACTGCACCTTTAGCCGAAAAAGGAGTTTTAAATTTACAAGATTGGGATTTTGATAAAAATGGAATCATTCAACTCAATGGACAATGGGCATTTTATTGGAACTCTTTTATTGAAGATGAAAAAAATGATAGCCTAGCAAAACCCAATTTCGTCAATGTACCTGAACTTTGGAATAATTACCATATTGATAATCTATCTATTACAAATCATGGTTTCGCTTCATACAAACTTCTTGTAAAACTTAATAAACCAGAAGAATTAGCCATAAAATATTTAAATGTAGCTACATCTTGTAAAGTATTCATCGATGGAACTTTAGTTCTTAGTTCTGGTCAACCCGCAAAAACTAAAGAAAAAACTATTCCAAGTTACAAACCCGACATCATTATTTTTTCACCAAAAAGCAATGAATTCGAAATAGTGCTTCAAATTGCTAATTTTCATCATAAAAAAGGAGGTCCATGGGAACCACTTATTCTGGGTGCTAAAAAACAAATAAAGGACTACTATAGCATCCGTATTTTTTTTGAAATATTATGCATTGGGTTTATTCTAATTATGGCTGCTTTTCATTTCACCATATTTTCAATATATATCAACGAAAAACCATCTCTTTATTTTTCCCTTTTTGCTACTATAATTTCAATTCGATTTTGTGTTACAGGAGAGTGTACAGTATATATGCTTGGGGATTTTAATTGGTCGCTATTGGTACGCGCCGATTACCTAAGTTTTTCTCTTTCAATTATTTTCTTTCTTCTTTTTTTCAAAAGTTTATTTGCAGAGGAGATCCAAAAAATCCCTTCAAGAATAATAATAGCTGTTAGCCTGTTTTTTTCATTCTCATTCTTGCTACTTCCGCCTTCACTTTCAAGCTATGGATTAGTTTATTATCAAATATTTATCATTTTCTCTGGCTTATATGTCTTTTATGTCCTACATAAAGCTATAATAAATAAACGTGAAGGTGCTCGCTATTTTTTATATGGCTTTATCGTATTGTTTATTTGCATGGTTCATGATATTTTAAAAGTAAATGAACTTATTATTTCTATCCCTTTATCATCAATAGGTCTAACAATATTTATCTTATTTCAAGCTTACTTCCTTTCGCTGAGAATAAGAAACACATTCGAGTTAAATAAAAAATTATCAATTGAATTGCAAAAGAAAAATAACGACTACATATTTTTGAATGAACGATATAAAGAGCAAAATAGAAATTTAGCTTTAGCAAAAGAAAAAGCAGAGGAAAGCGATGCGCTAAAATCAGCTTTCCTAGCAAATATGAGTCATGAGATTCGAACACCGATGAATGGAATTTTAGGTTTTACCGACTTACTCAAAGCACCAAATCTAAGTGATAAAAAACTCAATGAATATATTGATGTTATTCAAAAAAGCGGTATTAGAATGCTCAATACCGTTAATGACATAATTGATATTTCAAAAATAGACTCAGGGCAAATGGAGATTGTGCTTAAAACCGTTAATATTATTGACGAAATTGATTCGCTCTACACCTTTTTTTATCATGAGGCTGAAAATAAAGGATTACAAATATTCCTCAGAAAGGAATTAACTATAAAAGATGCCTTATTAAAAACCGACCAAGCAAAATTTAATTCCATACTAACCAATCTTATAAAAAATGCAATAAAATTTACAGACCAAGGCTTTATTGAAATTACCTGCAAAAGAAGTGATGAATATCTTTGGTTTTCGGTTAAAGATACTGGAATTGGAATACCTGATAATCGCCAAAAAGCCATTTTTAACCGATTCGAGCAAGCAGACATCAATGATATGAGAGCACACGATGGCTCTGGATTAGGTTTAGCTATTTCTAAAGCTTATGTAGAAATGTTAGGCGGTGAAATTTATGTGAAATCAATTGAAAATGAAGGATCTAATTTTTATTTCACAATTCCGTATATTTCTCCTGATTTACAAAATCCTGCAGTAAAAAAGACTTTAATTGGTAACTATATGGAAAACCAAATAAACAATGTTAAAATTCTAATTGTAGAGGATGATAATATTTCTGCAATATTTTTGAAAGAATCCTTAGAGGTACTGGTGCTTAATGCAGAGATTATTAATGTTCGAACAGGAGAAGAGGCAATTGCCACCTGCAAAACGATACCTGATATTGATATCATTTTAATGGATATTAAATTGCCTGGAATTGGTGGTTATGAGGCCACACAGAGAATTCGTGAATTCAACCAAAAAGTACTTATTATTGCCCAAACAGCATTTGCACTTTTAGGCGACAAAGAAAAAGCAATAGATGCAGGATGTGATGACTATATATCTAAGCCGATAAACCCCGAAATCCTACTTCAAATTATAAATAAACATTTAAAAATTAGATAATAAATAACCACTGAGCACTGGTTAATAATCCTTTGGGGTTGTCTCATTTATTTACTACAAGAGATTTATTTCTCCTCCCTTTAATTAAGATTCTAACTCTGATTGAATATATCTTTGTATGATAAAATTTACAAAAGTGTAATAATAAGGCAATATTCAAAACCACTACCGTGATAATAAGAACAAATTAGCATGAAACCAAGATTTGAAATCATTGTAGAAAAAAAAATGGTTGGAAAACGAATGACAATGTCATTAGCCAATAATAAAACCGCTATCCTTTGGCAATCCTTTATGCCAAAACGAAAGGAGATTAATAATAGGGTTACAAATGACTTAGTTTCAATGCAGGTTTACCATGAACCTTTAAGAATTGGCGACTTAAATCAAGAATTTGAAAAATGGGCTGCTATTGAGGTCTCGAGTTTTGATAATATTCCGGAAGGAATGGATGCTTTTATATTGAAAGGAGGACTTTATGCAGTTTTCGAGTATAAAGGACTCAGTACTGACAACAGTATATTTGTCTACATCTTTGGAACGTGGTTACCAAATTCAGATTACTTATTGGACAATAGACCTCACTTTGAAATATTGGGAGATAAATATAAAAACGGAGATTCCAATTCAGAGGAAGAGATTTGGATACCCATTAAACTAAAATAAAATTATTAAAAGATAAAAAATGGAAAAGCAATTTAGCTATGTCACAAAACTTGATATTAAATTCGATCATCTGCAACGAATTGATATTCCCAAAATGGTAGAAGAATGTAAGGACAAGTGGTTTAACCAAACCTTAACTCAGGTTAACGATAGCGTTGTAAGGATTGGAATTGTTGAAGGTGAATATCATTGGCACAAGCACGAAAATGACGACGAATTTTTCTTTGTTCTTGATGGCCAACTTCTAATTGACCTTGAAAATGATCAAACTATAGAGCTAAATCCAAATCAAGGAGTTACAATTACAAAGGGAGTAGTACACCGACCAAGAGCTCCAAAAAAAACGGTGATGCTAATGGTTGAGACCAATACAATTCAACCAACTGGTAGCTACTAAATAATCCATCAATCAATAATAATGTGTTTATATTGTTCGGAAAATAATTTTTAATTTTATTGTAAATATCTCAATAGAACGGGCAAAGTCTTAACTCTAAACTGAAAACGATATGATCAAAAGATTTTACATATTAGCTTTGCTATTTGTGTTCACTCAATCATCGTTTGGGCAGAAAATATCAACCTATCAGGACAGCATTGAAACCTATTTCAACGAAATTAAAGTCGAAACAAATAAACATCAACAAATATGGTCTGTTGATTTATATGGTCCAATGCTTTTAGTCAACCCCAACACAAGACAACTATTCGCCAATTTTCCTGATACAGCAGGCATTCTCAAGCAAGTTGGTAAAATTTATTCTGGATTTTTGCCAAACGAGATTAATATTGCAAATACATCCATTAATTGGAATGGCAGAAATTGGGCTATGATTATACTTCCTTTATCCGAAAATAAACAGGATAGATTAAGCCTACTGGCTCATGAACTCTTTCACGTAAGTCAACCATTACTGGGTTTCAAACTATTAAGCACTGAAAATAATCATCTTGATCAAAAAGATGGAAGAATTTATTTACGTTTAGAGCTAGAGGCTTTAAAAAAAGCCATTCAAACAAACAGTAGTATTGAACAAAAAACATATCTGACAGATGCACTGAATTTTAGAAAATTTAGACATTCACTTTACCCCGGTTCAGATACTACCGAAAACTTACTAGAACTAAATGAAGGAATTGCAGAATATACAGGCTTTGTAATTGGTGGAAGAGATAAAAAACAATCTATCGAACATTTTGTGCAAAGCATAAATTCATTTATGGTTAACCCTACTTTTGTTCGTTCATTTGCCTATCAAACAATTCCTGTTTATGGCTATTTACTTGCGAATGCAAAAGGAAATTGGAATAAAGAAATATCAGCTAAAACAAACCTTACCGACTATTTCATCAAGGCATTTGATATTTCAAAACCTAACGATTTAAAGAAAGCTACTGATCTGATTTTAAATCAATATAACGGAAAACTAATTATTGCAGAAGAAACAGCACGAGAAGAAAAAACAAAAAAACTGATTGCAGAATACAAAAGTAAATTCATTACCCAACCACATTTTGAACTTGTATTTGAGCATATGAGTGTATCCTTCGACCCAAGAAATATAATGCCTATCGATGAGGAAGGATCGGTTTACCCAAATATTAGAGTAAGCGACAAATGGGGTGTTTTAACAGTAAAAAATGGCGCATTGATGAGTCCTAATTGGGATAAAATTTCAGTTACAGTTCCAATAAAGTTTGATAACAAAATTATAAGCGGAGATGATTGGACATTGGAAATTTCAGACGGGTATTCGGTAATAAAGAATGAAAATACGGGCAATTACAGTCTGATAAAAAAATGAAACGCCTAATTTATAGCCCGAAATAACCTCTTTTACAAATTCTCAGGATTTAAATAGACGATTTTCCCATGATCCGAAACAACTAAAGCAAGTTTTCTATCTTTCTTGGATTGTATTAACTTTTTGTGCGTAAGTTCCAATCCCTTAATGATTTTATCTCTTACATTATTGTCCTTTTTTGTCATAGCGAGAGAGTTGTTTTATCGTGTCAAATGTACTAATAATTTTGATATCAACATCTTTATCGGAATAACCCTCTGCAATTAACTCCGAAGGCGATTTTGAATTATTGAAAACCATCCAATAATCACAAAGCGGTATATATAGATTAAATAGATTATTCAAACCAGAATAATATCTTCTGAAGATGATATGACCCGGAATATTATGCCCACCTTCTATAACTCTTGTTTTTACTCTTTCATTTGCTAATTCAACCGAATCAAGCCAAAAGAAAATTAAAGTAGTTTGATATCCAAACTGCTTAACTTTAAGAATTGTATTAGCGTAACTTTTGGTCGATAGGGTGGTTTCAAATGCAAAGTCTTGCTGATGCTGTATTAACTTATCTATTTTAGTAAGCATCAGTCGTCCAGCCTCAATTGCTGCTTTATCTGGGTTTAATGGCGATAATCCCCTAGCAATCTCATCCGCATTAATAAATTCTTCACAATCCAACATTTCTGGTAAAACAGTGAAAGATGCAGTTGTCTTACCAGCTCCGTTGCAGCCCGCTATGATATATAGATTTGGCATAGCTGAAATTTAAACTCTAAATATAACACTTTTACAAGAAGGTATCGGCTAATACAAAAAATCTCTTGAAGGTAGGATGTGGTTTTTTATTCTTCAATTCTCTCGATGCTTTTTCTCACCCAATCTCTTAACCACTGATTCTTAAAATCAAACCATTTCTGTCGGTATTCACCAGAGTAATCTATCACATTCTTAAAATTTCTAAACGGTTTTCGTTTATTCAAAGCTTCATATAGTCTTTCCTTTAGCCTATTCGAGTCTTCAAGGGTTTCAGCAAAGTCTTCCATGATTCGAAATGAATTGTATGATTCTAGCGGTTCAATTTCAAAGTAGTCAAGAAAATTATTCTCAATTTTTTCATTCTCCTCAATCCAGCCTTCCATATCCATATCTGGATTTTTAATCGTGTCTGGGATAAAGATTAATTCTCTTGTCTGTTTATGAACAAAACACCTAAACCCACAATCCAACTGACCAGCAATTTCTCTTATTTGGTCTTCGGTCAAAATCATCGTTTTCGGTAAATTGGTTCCTTAGTATTCAAGTAAACTAATTCATAACTTAACAGGATCTCCCCCATTTCTCCTAACAAAATTACCAAAAAACACGAATGCCCAAAATTGGATTACTCCCAATAAAAAGCACCAGAACAAGTTTTGTGAGTTTGATGAAAGAAATTTACGATGAGCAAAATATTTTTTTGAATTGGTGCGGTCAAAGACCGCTGTTTAAAAAAAGACAAAGTCGCAGACTTTGCCTAGCAGGGGTTTTATAAACTGGCGGTTATAGTATCTCATCAAAACAACTTTTTTAGTTAAGAAAATTTGAGGAAATATAATCCCAAACAGTATATAGAAATGTTATACCAAAAATGATATCAATTATATCTGCAAGATATGTTATTCTCTTTGGACGAATGTCTTCAAAAGGAACTTCATCTATAATTGTTGAATTATTAATGCTTTCTTTTTGACGAATTGTTAATTGATACCACTTCAGTTGTATAAAATATCTGGGAATGGAAATAATGAATACACCACAAACTAATAATACAACACCATAAGCAACCACATTTATTGAATTTTTTGGTTGAGAAAATTGCCATGTCCACCAATTGAAATAATAAAATAACGCTAATACTTTAGCCCAAGCATAACTTTGAGTAATAGGAGTAACTCCCTCCTTTAGACTGTTAAACTGAAGTTCTGAAGTTGATTCTAATTTACTTAGTGATTTCCCAATTTGAATTGATGAAATAAAAACTCTGAGATACATTAAAGCAGCTAAAGCAGCAATAAACCCAAGAGCAAAATTAAGGAAGGTATAATAAAGACCAAAGGAACCTAACACTCGTTCACCATTTGGAGTAATATGGTCAACATACCAAAAATATTTCTTAAAATTATTAACATCAAGCGATTCTCTCATGAAATTTATGGTTGAAATTGCTGAAATTAAAAAACTGATAAAAAGAACTAGAGGAATATTAAAACTTTTATAGGTTTCCTTATCACTGTCAAGCTTTATTTCTTTTTGCTTTTTTGATTGGAGCGTTTCATTGAACACATTCAAATCATTAATTCCACGAAATATAATTACAATGAGCATCGAAGCAATAGTTACATGAGTTGGACATAATATTGTGTATTCTATTAAATCAGCCCAATCATTTAAAAAATAAAGACGATTTGGATCAATACCATAAAGTGTATTATTTAAAGTTGATAATATTAAGTTAACAACAAAACAAAAGAAGAATGTAATTATCCAAATCCAAATGATGGTTCTCCTGTCATTCGTGTTTTTAAAAATACTAGAAAAATTAGTTGTAATATCTGGTGAAATTCCAAAAAGTATAACTTTTAGATTTCGTTTTATTTTATTAGGTGAGGATTGATATATCTTATCTAACCAATAAATTATCAAACCCTTTAGTCCGGGAGGTGTTGTAACTTCTTTTTCTTTTGTCATAATATCTTTTTACTTAAAAAGTGATTACGTTTTATTTTTAAAATATTATTATTCAATCCATTGCCATAATGCTACTTCGTAGTGTTTTTTCGCTTTTGTATAACTCATTTGTATATGTACTACAAGTCCATTTATAAACCCAGTCTGAAATGCATTATGTATCTTTCAGTAATCCCTATCAAAGTTACCCAAAATTATAAACCGTCAAAGTGGAATTTGATTTTTTTAGAGTGTTAACAGAATGAATACCCAATAATTACCGCACCTGACACAGTTCATTGAATAGACCCAAAAAAGGATTTAAGAACAAGGAATGCCGAATGTTGATTTTAGAAGTTAAGGTAACAATCAATATATATAAGCCAAAATGCCTGTGCTTTGCATTCTTTATCTTCTAAAATCAAAAATCGTTGATCGTTATTCGTAAATCAATAGGTAATGCGTAATATCTCTTTTCAACGCCTACTTTCAAGGCTTTTGGGGTCGAGGGCATCCTGTAACCCGTTGCCAAGGAGGTTGAAGGCAAGGACCAGAAACATTATTGCCATGCCGGGAATTATGGCTAGGTAGGCTTTGTCCATAATTATGTAGCCGTAATGATCCTTTATCATTGTTCCCCACGAGGGGATTGGGGGCTGAACGCCAACACCAAGGAAGCTAAGTCCCGCTTCGAGCAGAATGGCTGTGGCAAAGTTCCCTGCGGATATTATTATCACAGGGCTCAGTAGGTTTGGGACAATGTGTCCGAATATAATTCTCATCTGGCTGAACCCAAGCACTTTTGCGGCCTCAACGTACTCCTTTTCGCGGATGCTAAGCACCTGCCCACGTACAACCCTTGCCACATCAACCCACATGGTTAGGCCAACGGCAATGAATATCTGCCAAAAGCCTTTGCCAATAACCATTGTAAGGGCAATTACCATAAGGAGCGTGGGGACAGACCATACCACGTTAACAAACCACATTATAAAGTCATCCAGCCAACCACGGAAGAAACCAGCCATTGCGCCCAGAAAGATTCCTATTATTAGCGATATTGCCACGGCAATAAAACCAACAGATAGCGATACTCTTGCTCCAATTATCAGGCGGCTGAACAAATCGCGCCCAAATCGATCAGTTCCAAGGATAAATCGGCGGGTTTTTATCTGGTTTTTGGTTATTTGGGATCTTAGGTCATTAACATTAGTTGAAATAAACCTACCATCAACGGTTTTAAAGGTTATGATCTCGCCAACCTTTTTCAGCTTTTCGTTCGTTGGGATTGGGTAAACAATACGAGCTATGTTATACTCCGTAAAAATATTCATCTGCTTTTCGATATCATTAAACTCCTCCACAATCAGCCTATCGTCCTCGAAACGCCAGCTGTTAACGGGTAATTCCCTGTAATTCTCATCCTGCCCGAATAGCATTCTACTCAGAATGTTTTTTTCTTTTACCGCATCGGGTTTACGAATCAGAATCATGGTAACTTTTAACCCCGGGTTACGGGTTGCTATCTCCAGATGTTGTTGGTTTGCGTATGGTGTTGAGTCGGGAACTATCAGATATCCTAACGTTGCTGCTAAAGCGCACACGCCAATAAATATTAGGGCAGCAACGGCAAGCCAATCGGAAAAAAGTTTACGCATTGCAATTCGCCAGGGCGAACCTTCTCTTGAATTACTAGTGTGTGTTCGGTGAAAAAATGGCATATTGTTCCCAAACTAAATTACATTATTACTTTGTCATGCTGAACGGAGTGAAGCAACTATTTGAACAATTAGTTCCTTCGCTCCGCTCAGGATGACAACTTACAGTGACTTTTCAAAATTAATGCGTGTTCTATGTAAAATTATCATACTGTTCCCATACCAAACTACTTCATTGCTTTGTCATGCTGAACAAAGTGAAGCATCTTGATCCTGAATAACGAGTTCCTTCGCTCCGCTCAGGATGACACTCTACAGTGAGTTTCCAAAATAATTAGTTCCTTCGCTCCGCTCAGGATGACACTTTACAGTGACATTACATCAAACTTACATTATCATTCCCTACTTTATTAATCGTTCTTTCCAAAGTATTTTAGTAAAAAGGCTAACAAAAAATGAGTAGGCGATATACATTGGGTATATCAGCTGTAAAGGTAAAAAAACCTTTATGAGTTCGTTCGCATTAACAAAGCTAAGATATCGGTGGAGTAGAATAAAATCGGCGATGGACTTTACCGCTATCAGTAAAAGGAGATAAAAAAGATTCTCAACTCTGATGAACGATGCTATAAGCAACCCGATTAGCGCAATGCTGAAAAGGAGAACTACGAGACCCGTAATAATTGTATCCCTATCGGTATAGTATATTGATTTTGAGGCCCACCGTTTACGCTGATCTAAAGCTTTTGACAATGATTTCAGGGTTGATGTTTTTACTATAGCATCCTCAACCCCCATAAATGAGATTTTAGCCCCCGATAATCGTTTAGCATGATGCAACAGGAACATATCGTCGCCCGAGGTAACTCTTGGGTTTAGGGTAGCCTCCGATACCTTTAGTATATCGTTCC
>JACABB010000034.1:0-49822 GCA_013376985.1 Bacteroidales bacterium | reverse complement strand
AAGGTTTGCCGAACTGGCAATTACCGGGTGACCAATGCCGCACGATCCCGCTGCGGATGCCATCAGGCTTGCGTACTCAAGTGCTTGAAACTTTCCCGCAATACCGTTCACGGATTCCATTGCTACAGGGCCAATCATTAGAGCTGCTCCCTTACTGGCTTGGGATGAAACCGTTTCGAGCCATCGTTTGGGTGGCAAACAATCGGCATCGGTTAGGGCAATTAGCGGGTAAAGGGCAGAATCGATACCGTATGCAATTGCAGCCTTTTTACCTGTTCTATTATCGGGGAGATTAATCAATTTAAAGTTGATATTCGATGCGCAGTATTGCTCTGCGATGGATAATGAGTTATCGGATGAATGGTCGTTAACCAGTATCAACTCAAATTTATCCTTTGGAAAGGATTGATTAACCATTGCCTCAAGCAGAGTTGGAAGATTCACTGCCTCATCCTTAAACGCAACGATAACGCTTATTGGCATTCCCGAATCATTATCGACAGATGGTTGTACAAGCACCCTATTCAGACCAATGATAAAGGATATTATCAGCCCAATATAAGCGATGGAAACAATCAATATCAACCCAAATAGAATCATATATATGTAATTTGTCCCTTTTCCTTTGTGGTACTTATTTTTTCTTCGTGATACTTTGTGGTAAAGCTAAACACAAAGGTTCCACAAAGTTATTTAAGTGATCCCTTTTGTTCAACTCTGTCAGGGTTCGAAACCCTGACAGAGTTTCGTAAGTCTGCAAAGGATAATTCATTACTTTGCGCCCTTTGCGTTTTCTCTTTGCGCACTTTGCGTTAAATCTCTTTATCCATAAACACCCTAATCCTCTCACATGCCTTAACAATATCCTCCTCCGGCCTAGCAACGTTAAAGCGAATCCAATCCGATTTCCCATCGCTAAAATGTTCCCCCGGAATAACGGCTACCGATTGCTCATCGTAAAGCCTCGATGCGAATTCGAAACCATCCGTCCACCCATTCGGTAGTTTAGCCCACACAAAGCACCCACCTTGGATTGGAGGGATTTCGAATCCTAACTCCGTTAGAGTTTCAACAAGGATATTGAATGATCGTTTCACATTCTCACGGAAAGAGGTTGTAAACTCCTTTGCAAAATTGCTCTTCCCAAGATACTCCACCAAAGCATGTTGCAGCAACGATGGGGCGCAAAGTCCAATGTAATCGTGAACGGATTTAATCCCCTCCATGTGGCTTTCGTGCGAAATAAGATAACCAATCCGCCACCCGGTAATGCAAAGCATCTTGGAAAAGCTGTTTACAATAAACAGGTTGGGAGATAATTGATCAATAGGGATGTAAGGAGATTCGTTAAAGTACAGCTGCTCATAAACAGCATCGAATACGATGTATACGCCCAGCTGGTTCGATATGGATATCAAACTATCAACCTCGCTCCTACTCCATATCTTCCCGAAAGGATTTCCGGGTGAGCTAAGGAAAATAAGCTTTACACCCTTTTGCTTGATTGTTAGGTAAAGATCATCATAATCGAACGTGTAATCCGTGTTTAATGGGTAGTGTATAAACTTTTGCCCAAAGATTTTTGGTAGCTGTAGGTAGCTCTCATAAGCTGGTTCGAACGATAGCACCGCAAAATCTCCATTCAATTTCCTGTTGATATAGGTATATACCAACGATAGCGCCTCGGTTGCTCCCTGAACAATAAGTAAATTCTCAGCCTTAACCCGATATTCGGTTGCAATCTGCTCAATCAGATTTAAATTCCCCATCCCCGGAGCATACTGATGAACATTCATATCGACACAACCTTTTAATGCGTTAATAAGCTCGCCAGGCGGATTAAACCCCGGAATCCCCTGCGCCAGATTTATCCCACCCCTTTGCTTAACCATATTACTGAAGTAGCTGATGTAGGAACCTGTGGGTTTTGTGTAAGTACTCATTGATTGTTGGTTATTGGGTTATTAGTTACTGGTTATTGGGTTATTAGTTACTGGTTATTGGGTTATTGGTTATTGGGTTATTGGTTATTGGGTTATTCAGTTATTGGGTTATTGGTTATTCATTAATTATCAAATTTTCAAATTCCCCAATTTTCAAATTCCCCAAATTCTCCAATTTTCAAATTATTAAGCATCTTCCTTCCTCCACCCAAACCACGCCCCAATCATCGCCGGCACACCCAAGTTAAGCAACCATAGCAGAAGCGATGCGGCAGCAACTCCAACAGGGTCGCCACCCAACATGCCAACAAACCAAGTTGCAAAGCCTGCACGAATTCCCACCTCGCTGGCTGAGAATGATGGAATAAAGCTGCTAAAAAGGTATGTTAATCCCACGGCAGCATAAATATTTATGGCATCGGCATGAGTGCCAAATATCCTAAGTAGAATAACATATTGCGATGAAAAAACAGCGTATCGCAACGCGCTTATGGCAATTATATAAATTGATATTGAGGGTTGGTAACCAATCCGTAAACTCTCGCCTTTTAATGCGCTTTTCACCCAGCCAATCCTCTCGATGCGCGATGATATCCTGCCCACATTTGTAATGGCAATTAGTACAGCTAACACCCAAAGGAGTACTATTAGAATCAGTAGCCAAAAGTAGATGGCTTGCGAGAATATCGCTTGCTTTACAGCTAATACCCACCATGCAACGCTTATAAATCCGAAAAGTACTGTTATCGCATTTTGCGATAAGCTACACCAAATAGCAGCCACAGCGGCTCTTCCTCGAACATCGGGATCGATTAGTGCAATTCTACCCACTGGCTCACCAATCCGATTTGGTGTTAATTGACCCGCAACCACACCGTACCAAACGGAACGCCAGCTGCTCAGAAACGAAATATCTGTAAATGGCGATAATGCTTTCCTCCACTTAACCGCCTCCAAAGCCCAAACCACAGGCATTAAAAGCAGCACAACCAAAAACCATAAATAGTTTCCTGTGAAAAAGGTATCGGTAAAAGCATCCAAACTCTTCACAATATCCGATGAGCCAATCTTAACAGCAATAAAAGCGTATGCCGCAACCGCAATCGCAACCCTTAACCCTATTTGAATTGGCCTTCGCAAACTGAATTGTTTTGATTGCTAAGATATGGAAATATTTGGTAAGGGAACGTTTGGGTTGGTTTGGGAGATAGAAGGGTTTGTTTGATGATTTGGTATTTTTGTTTAATTTGGTGGGGTACTAAAAGAGGAATGAGTTCGGTGTAATTGTATAACAAAAAAAATGGATATGGCATATCAAGCAAAAGTTTTTCAAGTAATCATTGCATCACCTGGCGATGTGACAAGAGAAAGAAATCTCGCTAGAGAAATTGTTCATAACTGGAATTCAATTCATTCCTACGACAAGAAAATTTTATTACTTCCAATAGGTTGGGAAACCAATTCAGCACCTAAAATGGGAAACAGACCACAAGAAATTATTAATAAACAACTTTTAGACTCTAGTGATTTGTTAATTGGTATTTTCTGGACAAGAATAGGCTCTCATACTGGAGAATCAATAAGTGGTACAGTTGAAGAAATAACTAAACATGTGAATTCTGGTAAGCCAGCAATGTTATATTTTTCAAAAGCACCAGTTCATCCTGATAGCATTGACCCTGAACAATATAATTTGTTACAAATATTTAAAAAAGAATGTGAAAAGAATGGTTTAATTGAAACCTACGAATCAATTGAAGAATTTAATAATAAACTAAGCCAACAATTAGGAATTATCATAAATAAAGACGAGTACTTTCGTAAGGAAGATTTATCATTTATTGGAGACATAACTGATGAAGACAATGAATTTGGTTTTGTCGAAATGCTTTTTCAAGAATCAAAAGAATTAGTAGTGAAAACTTCCAAAGACCCCAAAGGTGTTGTAATTAAAGTTCGTTATTTAGATGGTTTTGATATACAAACAAATGGTAATAATCTTAATGATGATAATTCACCGAAGACATGGGCTACTTGGGAAACTGTATTTAAGCAGTTATTTGCTTATGACTTAATTAAAGATAACGGAACGAGAGGCGAAGTTTTTTCTCTGACTATGAAAGGTTATAAGTTAGCTGACTATTTGGTTAAAAACAATTATGAATAAAACAACGAACGCCCAACACGTGTTAAAAATTATAAGGGCAAATGAGCAGGGTAAATAAAAAGAATGAAAAAGATGAATAAACTAACATTTAAATACTACGATGCTATGGCACATTATTTTAAAAACGACTATAATTTTTTGAATTTATCATTTAAAACTAATTAATATGGAAAATTTATTTGTAGCAATACTTCCCGTAATTACACTTATTTTAGGCGGATTATTAGGATTAATATACAATTATTTTTTAGAAAGATTTAAATATCAAAAAGCAATTAGCTCCAAAATAATTGATCGATATTTTTATATAAGAGATGAAATCTGTGATGAACTTAGTGATTTGGCGAATTTACAAATCTCAAAACCGATAGATTTTGATCAATTAGACAATAAGATACAAAGATTATCTAAACTGTACTATAAATATTATGATTTTCTTCCAGAGAAAGTTTTACAAGAAATTAATTGCCTGTATGCATGCTTGAGGGATCCAGATCATATTATTTATATCTGCGAAAAAAATTCAATTAGAATAATTGAGGAATATGAGTTAAACGATTATACTGAGAAAGTTTCTTTGGTATCAAATATTGAAGGTGTTGGAACACACTATTTAACTATGAAAAATAAAGATATAAGACATTCTGCTTCGATAAATTTTCAAGCAAGAAGGTTATTAAGAACTATTCATGAATATTTTACAATATCAAATCTTTCGAAATGGATAGTCGTCTCAAATAAGAATGGAAATTAAATATTTTAAAGCGAATATGTAAACTTTGACCGCACAAATTCAAAATTAAAGATATATTGATTTATTAAACCTTACCCCAGAACTTAGGGCATGGTTTAAAGCACGGTTTTTTACTCGCCTGAGTTTCTGGCAAACCAAAAACCACCGTTTTTTAGCTTCTAAAATTCAGGGCAAGGCTTCAACAGTTGTTTTTTACTCGCCTGAGATTTTGGCAACCGAAAAACAACCGTTTTTTAGCTTCTAAAATTCAAGGCAACGTTTCAACAGCTGTTTTTTGCACGCCTGAGATTTTGGCAAACAAAAAACAATCATTGGTAGCATCAAATAGGTGCAGAGCACCTCAATATTTGTAGAACTAATCACCACCCCAGAATTCTAGGTGCAGAGCACCGTAATATCTTCTTCGAACATAAATTGGGGAATTAATATTTCGGTGCTCCGCACCTTAAATGGTTTTTCAACCTCTCTTTCTACAAATATTTGGCTGCTCTGCAGCAAGAGAGGTACTAAGAGTTCCGAACTTTTAGAAAGTTCGGAACTCTGGGGTTTAATTGCATCCAATCCAGAAAAACCCCTGACCTCGGAGAGGTCGCATGTTTATAGAAACACAATGCTAAACGCACATCCGACCCGTATACGGGTCGAACCCCCTCATGGTAAATTATTCCCTATAAACATATAATCCCTCTGGGATTTCGGGTTTTGCCATTTATGGCTTTGATGAATGGTTAACCCGCTAGCATCAAATAGGTGCAGAGCACCTCAATATTTGTAGAACTATTCACCACCACAGAATTCTAGGTGCAGAGCACCGTAATAATTTTCTGAACATAAATTGGGGCATTAATATTTCGGTGCTCTGCACCTTGAATGATTTTTCAATCTCTCTTTCTACAAATATTTGGCTGCTCTGCAGCAAAAGATGTAAGTAAGAGTTCCGAACTTTTAGAAAGTTTGGAACTCTATGGTTTAATTGCATCCAATCCAGAAAAATCCCTGACCTCGGAGAGGTTGCATGTTTATAGAAACACAATGCTAAATGCACATCCGACCCTAATACGGGTCGAACCCCTTCAAGGTAAAATATTCCCTATAAACATTTAATCCCTCTGGGATTTCGGGTTTTGCCATTTATGGCTTTGATGAATGGTTAACCCGCTAGCATCAAATAGGTGCAGAGCACCTCAATATTTGTAGAACTATTCACCACCACAGAATTCTAGGTGCAGAGCACCGTAATAATTTTCTGAACATAAATTGGGGCATTAATATTTCGGTGCTCTGCACCTTGAATGATTTTTCAATCTCTCTTTCTACAAATATTTGGCTGCTCTGCAGCTTTAAAAAAATTTAAAACCTAAGTTGAGGCTATTTTGTAACGTTCGGCTAAGGTTCTACCTTAGTCGAACATATCTTTACAGGCTATAGCCTGATAGGATAGAATCGACTTAGGCAGAGCCTAAGCCGAACAGGGGCACCGTAATATCTTCTTTGAACATAATTTGGAATATTAATATTTCGGTGCTCCGCACCTTAAATGATTTTTCAACCTCTCTTTCTACAAATATTTGGCTGCTCTGCAGCAAGAGATGTAAGTAAGAGTTCCGAACTTTTAGAAAGTTCGGAACTCTAAGGTTTAATTGCATTCAATCCAGAAAAAACCCACCTTTGCATCAAACAAAACAAAATGCCAGCAGTACGTCCCAAAAAGAAACTTGGTCAGCACTTCCTTAACGATAAAAGGGTTGCATCAAAAATTGTTGAAAGCTTAACAGCCGAAAAATCCGATTTCGTTCTTGAGATTGGCCCTGGCATGGGTGTACTAACCGTTGAACTTATTGCCAAATTCAACGAAAGGTTTTTTGCCTCCGAGGTTGATGATGAATCGGTTGAATATCTTAATCTCACAATCCCTGCGCTTACCCCAAATCTGATTCATGGTGATTTTAATGAGATTAATCTGCCAGAGAAATTCAATGGAAACCTTGCAATAATTGGGAACTTACCATACAATATTTCATCTCAGATATTCTTTAAGATACTCGAAAATAGAGAAATGGTGAATGAGGTTGTATGTATGATTCAAAAGGAGGTTGCACAGCGCATAAGCGAAAAACCCGGAACTAAAACCTATGGAATTCTTAGCGTTCTGCTTCAGGCATATTATGATATTAAATATCTATTCACCGTAAACGAAGGGGTCTTCACCCCTCCACCAAAAGTAAAATCGGCAGTAATTAGGCTTGTTAGAAATAGCACCAAAAAACTCAACTGCAACGAGGATCTATTCATTAAAGTGGTGAAAGCCGGATTCAACCAGAGACGAAAAACATTGAGAAACTCCATCCGTTCCGTTTTCCCAAATATTGAGCTAAGCCAAAAGTTTACAAATCAGCGCCCCGAAAGGTTAAGCGTTGCTGATTTTGTGGAATTGACTAACGAGGTTGAAAAAGGATTGGCTGGAAGATGGGAGTCCGAAGAGGGAAGGTAGTAGATCGGCGCAAACTGTAACACTGTATCACAGCAAAACAGCCTCACAGAAGTACCGCAACACAATTTTACCCTTTAGTATTTATCGCTTCAACAGGGCTAAGCCTTGATGCAATCCAAGCCGGAACGAATCCAGATATAATGCCAATACCCGCTGAAATTGCAATACCCCGTATTATGTTAGCCGCAGTAAGGCTAATTGAAAAATCGGTCGTAGTATTTACTACTATTGTACCAATAAAAATTAGCAGTAAACCAATAATTCCCCCAGCAACCGCAAGAAGAACTGATTCGTACAAGAATTGTATTAAAATAAAAGATCTTTTTGCTCCAAGGGCTTTCTGAATCCCAATAATACTTGTGCGTTCCTTTACCGAAACAAACATAATATTTGCAATACCAAATCCCCCTACAATAATCGAAAAAACGGCAATAAAACCACCTGCAAAATTTATCATCCTGAAAATATTATCGATTCCTTGCTTAATAAGAGCTATTTGATTTAACGCAAAATCCTCCTCATCGATAGGTTTTATTTTATGAAATGATCGCAGAATGCCTCGCAACTCATCTATTAAATCATCAGCACTAAAGCCCTGCTTAGCTTTAACCATAATCATTGGACCAGCGCGTTCAACGTCAACAATTGTATTTGCAAAATTAACCGGAATAAGAGCAATATTATCATGTCCTGTTTCTCCAAGAGCAGATTTCCCCTCTTTTTTGAACACCCCAATTACCATTACTTTATGTCCAGAAATTTTAATTTCCTTACCAATTGGATCTGCTCCTTGAAAAAGATCGTTTGAAAGGTCGCATCCAATTATAGCAACGCTTCTACCAGAGTTTATCTCAAAGGATGAGAAATACCTTCCCTTTTCAATATCAAAAACCTTAACCCTATCGTAATCATCACTAACACCTTGTATCATTCCATCAGGAGTCTCATTTTTCATGTATTTAATGGGCTTACGAGAATAAATACAAAAAACCGAAGAACTTGTCAGATTACTCCTCCTTCTAATCTCTTCTAAATCCTTTAAGTTCGGTTGGGGTCTATTAAGATATTTCCACCAAGGATAATCACCACCCATTGCCCAAGGCCATTTTTGAACGTATACAACATTATCGCCAAGCGATTGAATGCTATCCCGAACATTTTTCTCTAAGCTATCAAGAATTGTAAAAACAGAGATTATGGCGAAAATTCCAATCGTTATCCCAAATAACGACAAAAAGGTACGGAGCTTATTAACCGATATTGCATGGTATGCAAACTGCATACTCTCACGTGCAACTTTTATAAGGATAATAACTGGCTTAAAGGATTTTTTCATCACCTGCTCAGATATGTAATTTTGGGTTGAATATAAAGTTCAAAAGTAATAAAAAGAAAGGATCTAAAATCCGTGTTTAAAACTAAATACTGTGAAGCAAAGTTACTCCTAAAAAGTTTCATCGCTATGTCTCAAAATCAATATTTAAAGACTCAATCAACCGAAAATGAACAAAATAGACTGAACAAAACGAGCAATTATGGCTAGTTATCCATCATTATTGAATAAATTGTAAACACTTTTTACAAAATAAAATACCTCTGTTCAAAATATTTTATAATTTTTTATAATTTAACCTCTTTGATTAATGATTAATTCGAAGCTTTTAGCCAATTTTACAGCCGGATAGTAAAATCATGGCTAGAAACAAAAATACTGAATAGTTAAATTGATTATGAATGAGTTAAAACAAGTAAGGACTGCGCTAATCTCGGTTTTTTATAAGGAAAATCTCGACAAAATTGTGCACGAGCTTAATAAACTCAACATAAAAATCTATTCAACTGGGGGTACTCTAAGCTTTATTAAGGATTGTGGCGTTAATGCCACCGCTGTTGAAGAGCTAACCAACTACCCATCAATACTGGGAGGAAGAGTAAAAACTTTACACCCCAAAATTTTTGGCGGCATACTCGCACGTCGCGAAAATGAAAATGATCAATTTCAACTTCAAGAATACCAAATTCCAGAAATAGATCTTGTCATAGTTGATCTTTACCCATTTGAAGAAACAGTGGCTGCTGGGGCAAGCGAATCTGAAATAGTAGAGAAAATTGACATTGGAGGCATAAGTCTTATAAGGGCTGCTGCTAAGAATTTTAGAGATGTTCTTGTTATTGCCTCTAGGAAACAATACAATGATCTTCTTGAAATTCTTGAATCTAAGAATGGAACAATTACTATTGAGGATAGAAGAAAATTTGCTGCGGAAGCATTTAACATCACCTCCAATTATGATGTAGCCATATTCAACCATTTTAGCGGAGATTTTTCTAAATCGGCATTCAAGCAAAGCATTCAGGGGGTTAAGAGTCTTCGATATGGAGAAAACCCTCATCAAAAAGGAGTTTTCTACGGTTCATTTGATGATCTCTTTGAGCAACTTCACGGCAAAGAGATATCATACAATAACCTTCTCGATATAGATGCAGCAATTAATCTGATTGTTGAGTTTGAAGAGCCAACCGTAGCAATACTTAAACACAATAATGCTTGCGGATTAGCAACAAGGAATAACCTACTACAGGCCTGGCAAGATGCTTTAGCAGGTGATCCTATTTCCGCCTATGGTGGTGTTATTGTTGTTAATAGGATGATTGATACGGAAACTGCCAATGCAATGAATACCCTTTTCTTTGAGGTTATTATTGCTCCGGGTTATCATAGCGACGCTCTTTCGGCATTAACCAGCAAAAAAAATCGAATAATACTACTTTCAAAAAATATCTCCTTACCAAAATACCAGTTTAGATCATTGCTATCGGGTGTATTAGTTCAGGAACGGGATTCTAGTATGGAAACTGAAAAGAATATGAAACCGATAACAACCAAGCTACCCACAAAAAGTGAGGTTTATGATCTTATCTTTGCAAATAAAATAGTAAAGCATTCTAAATCGAACACCATTGTACTTGCAAAGAATAATCAGCTTATTGCAAGTGGTGTTGGGCAAACTTCGAGAGTTGATGCGCTTAAACATGCAATTGAGAAAGCAAAAGGATTTGGATTCGACCTTAAAGGCTCTGTAATGGCCTCTGATGCATTCTTTCCATTCCCCGATTGCGTAGAAATTGCTGATAAGGCTGGTATTACAGCGGTTATTCAACCCGGCGGATCAATTAAAGATCAGGATAGTATTGACTACTGCAATAATCACAACATGGCAATGGTATCCACTGGAATTAGACACTTTAAACATTAAAATTATTAAATTACTGATATGGGACTTTTTTCATTTTTAACGCAGGAACTGGCAATCGATTTGGGAACAGCCAATACGATTATCATTTACAACGATAAGATTGTTGTTGATGAACCGTCTATTGTAGCTATCGATCAGTCCACAGGAAAGCTTATAGCAATTGGAGAACAAGCAAGACAGATGCATGGTAAAACACACGAGAATATCAAAACCATACGTCCTCTTCGCGATGGAGTAATTGCAGATTTTAATGCAGCAGAGCAAATGATTAGGGGAATGATTAAGATGATTAACTCCAAAAACAGGCTCTTCTCCCCTTCATTACGAATGGTTGTTTGCATTCCAAGTGGCAGCACCGAAGTTGAAATTCGTGCCGTTCGAGACTCCTCCGAACATGCTGGTGGTCGTGATGTATATATGATTTACGAACCAATGGCCGCATCGTTAGGAATTGGATTGGATGTTGAAGCACCCGAAGGTAATATGGTTGTTGATATAGGAGGTGGAACTACCGAGATTGCTGTAATTGCACTTGGCGGTATTGTTTGCAACAAATCAATACGAATAGCTGGTGATGGTTTCACAGCAGACATTCAAGCCTATATGCGTCATCAGCATAATATTAAAATTGGTGAACGTACTGCTGAAGATATCAAAATTGCTGTAGGTTCTGCTTTGCCTGATTTAGAGAATCCTCCCGCTGATTTTATTGTTCGTGGACCAAACCTGATGACAGCATTGCCCATCGAAGTTCCTGTTTCGTACCAAGAAATAGCCCATTGCCTCGATAAGTCAATATCTAAGGTTGAAGCAGCAATTCTAGGAGTACTTGAACAAACGCCCCCTGAACTTTATGCAGATATTGTTAAAAAAGGTATTTACCTTGCTGGTGGTGGTGCTTTGCTTAAGGGTTTGGATAAGAGATTAACCGATAAGATTAATATCAAATTTAGAGTTGCCGACGATCCTCTACATGCTGTTGCCAGAGGAACTGGTATTGCTCTAAAAAATGTTGATAGGTTTCCATTCCTAATGCGATAGTAATAATATTCTGTTAACCAAAGCCAATTAGCCAAAAATGGATAGCCTTCTTCGATTTCTGGAAAAGTATTACTTCCTTATTCTATTCATCATACTTGAAGGCTTCTCAATTTGGTTACTTGCTGGTCATAATTACTACCAAAAAGCAAGTTTCGGAAATCTTAGCCGTAGTATCATAAGCATTGTAGATAATCAAAAACAAAATATCGAACAATATTTCAGACTTAGGCAAACCAATATTGAATTAGCTATTGAGAATGTAGCTCTTCGAAATGAATTGGCTCAACTTAAAAATAAACTTGAAGCAAATAAGAGATCTCTAACGGACTCTATAGGAGGTGTTAAGTTTACATATTCATCTGCTAGGATAATTAACAATTCCATCAACAAACAGAATAATTATATAACCCTCAACGTAGGATCTAGTGAAGGTATTCAACGTGAAATGGGCGTTATAACAAAAGATGGTGTTGTTGGAGTAGTTGCATCGGTATCTAGTAATTATTCCACTGTAATATCGTTGCTTAATACTAACTGGAAATTATCGGCAAAGCATAAACGTTCTGGGGTTTTTGGTTCACTATACTGGGATGGATTAAATTATCGCGAAGTAATTCTATCTGAAATTCCTCAACACGTAAATCTTGTTGAAGGAGATACCATTGTAACAAGCGGTTATTCATCTATTTTCCCTCCCGATATTCCTCTAGGAACCATTGAGGAGTTTGAGTTTAAGGGGGGCAATTTTTACACCGTTAAAGTAAAGTTGCTATCAGATTTTAAAAGGCTCGATTATGTTTTTGTAATTAAATCGCACCAAGCAATCGAAAGGAATCTTCTCGAAAATCAAGAAAAATGAGTAAACTACTATCTCGATATGCGATAATGTTTGCTGGGCTAATTGCACTCCAACTTTTGGTATTAAACAATATCAACCTCGGAGGCTACATTAACCCATATATCTACATTTTATTCATTATGCTACTCCCTTTCGAAATTCCGGGTTGGATTCTTCTTATTTTTGGTTTTTTGACTGGTCTAACAATTGATGCTTTTTCTGGAACTCTAGGTTTGCACTCATCAGCAACCTTATTCATAGCATTTATTAGGCCAACTATTCTATCAAATATATCAACTCACGATTCCGTGGACAGAAAGGGAAGTCCTTCCATGATGATTAATGATATAGGATGGTTTATAAAATATACTCTAATAGTAGTATTAATTCATCATTTCATACTTTTTTACCTTGAAACCTTTACATTTGTACACTTCTTCTCTACCCTTTTCAGAGTTATTCTTAGTACAATAATAACTTCAGTGTTCATCCTTCTTAGCCAATTATTCTTTTACAATAAGTAGATTCATTCAAAATAAGCTAAGTGCAACTAAATATAACAACCGACAAAAAGTACATAATATCAGGAATCATCCTAATATTTTTTATTGTACTAATTATAAAACTATTCATGTTGCAAATAGTTGAACAATCCTATAAACTTTCTGCAAGTAATAATGTATTAAGGTATATCCCACAATATCCTGCAAGGGGGCTTATTTACGATCGCAAAGGGAATTTGATTGTCTATAATCAAGCAGCTTACGATCTAATGGTTGTGAAAAATCAGGTTAAAGCATTTGATACAACCGAACTAGCAAAAATCCTTGAAATTCCACCTGAGCAAATAAAGGATGGGTTTATCCAAATTAAAAAAGTTAAGGGTTACTCTCCCTATAAGCCTTCCATATTCATAAAACAAATATCATCTAAAATCTATGCTGTACTTCAAGAAAAACTTTACCAATTTCCAGGTTTTGAAGTTCATCCACGTACTCTTAGAAGTTATCCACACAAAATAGCTGGTCATCTACTAGGTTATGTGGGTGAAGTTGATGATGAAATAATTAGCAAGAACCCTTACTATCAACTTGGCGATTATATTGGAATCAATGGTTTAGAGAAATCGTACGAAAAAGAATTAAGAGGTGTTAAGGGCGTTAGCATTTATATGGTAGATGTGCATAACCGAATTAAAGGATCCTATGAAAACGGTTTGTATGATTCCACGGCAGTTGTTGGAAAAGATATTATATGTGGTATTGATGCTAATCTGCAAGAATATGGGGAAAAACTGATGGCCAATAAAATAGGAAGCATCGTTGCAATTGAGCCAAAAACGGGCGAAGTTCTTGCTATGGTATCAAGTCCTTCCTATGATCCAGAACTCCTTGTTGGTAGAGATAGAACAACAAATTACAGACTCCTACAAAACGATACACTAAAGCCAATATTTAACAGGGCTTTAATGGCGCTATATCCTCCAGGCTCTACTTTTAAGATAGTCAATGGTTTAGTTGGGATGCAGGAAGGAGTGGTTTACCCAACAACACGCTATGGATGTGCAGGAGGATACCCAATAGGAAGAGGTGTTGGTTGCCATAATCACCCATCCCCGCTATCCTTTACTCAAGCAATACAGATGTCATGCAATACATATTTTTGCTATGTCTTCAGAAGCATTATCGATAAGCCTATTTTTGGCTCCGTTGAAAATGGTTTTTCGGATTGGAAAAAACATGTTGAATCATTTGGTTTTGGCAAAAAATTAGGAATTGATTTGCCTAACGAACTCCGTGGAATTGTTCCATCGGTTAATTTCTACGACAGATACTTTCGTAAAGGTGGATGGAATTCTTTAACTATTATTTCGCTATCAATAGGGCAAGGAGAACTTGGTACAACTCCTCTGCAAATGGCAAATCTCGCTGCTGTAATTGCTAATAGAGGTTATTACTACTCACCACATGTTGTTAAGGAGGTAAAAGGAACCGATGGTATTGATCCAAAATTCACTGAAAAACATTATACGACTATTGATTCTACCTATTTTAACTATGTTGTTGAAGGAATGGATATGGCCGTTAATGGCGGATTTGGTGGTACGGCCCTAATTGCTGCATTACCTAAAATTAGAGTTTGCGGTAAAACGGGTACTGCTCAAAATCCACACGGAGCAGATCACTCTGTTTTCATAGCCTTTGCACCCAAGGATGATCCTAAAATTGCTATTGCTGTGTATGTTGAAAATGCTGGTTTTGGGGCAACATGGGCTGCTCCTATTGCAAGTTTAATGATTGAAAAGTATTTAACCGATTCCATTGCTCGACCCGATTTAGAAAAATTAATGTTCGAAGGTAAACTCCTTGATCGCCATGCAAACAAGAAATAGTTCCTGGAGAGGTTTCGATTGGATCACTATATTCATTTATCTAGCATTAGTGTTTATGGGCTGGCTAAATATCTATGCAGCCGTATATAGCGATGCACATAGTAGCATACTAGATTTTACGCAAAGATATGGAATGCAACTAATTTGGATTGTCTTTGCGCTTATATTAGCTTTATTCGTTCTTCTAATAGACCGTAGAGTTTATTTTGTATTTGCCTATCTCTTTTACGCCCTAGCAATCGTACTTCTTATAGTCGCATTACTCTTTGGAAAGGTTGTAAATGGGGCTCATTCATGGCTTCAAATTGGTTCAGCGGGGATACAACCAGCAGAATTTGCAAAATTTGCCACGGCCTTGGCTATAGCAAAACTTACGAATGTTTATAACTTTAAGATTCTGCAACCAAAATCACTACTGCAAATTGGCTTCATTCTATTTCTACCGGCCATAATAATTCTTCTCCAAAACGACACAGGTTCTGCTATGGTATATGCAGCACTAATTCTTGTACTTTATCGAGAAGGTCTTCCTAATTGGATTATGCTGTATTTTGTTTTAATAGTAATACTATTCATTTTGGTTATTATATTTAGTAATGCCACCGTTCTAATTTTTGTATTTGGACTAACAATGCTACTCTTTGCCATTTTCGGAAATAGGTTAAAAGAAATGCTTATTTACACATTAGCATCCACTATTATTGGCATAGTATTATACTATTCAATTAGATATACTGGATACAGTCTGTCCACAACCTACATCGTTTTAATTGCAATAACCATTGGTATCCCAGTAGCGTTGATTTATGCGTTCTTTCGGCGTATTCGTTTAATTTACTATCTTTCTCTGTTCCTTATAATGAATACCGCTTTTACTCTTTCAGTAGATTATATTTACCATAATGTACTTGCCACCCATCAACAAAAACGAATTAACGATTTATTAGGAATCGAAGATGATACTCAAGGCTGGGGGTATAATGTGAATCAATCTAAAATTGCAATTGGTTCAGGTGGATTTTTTGGGAAGGGTTATCTACAAGGAACACAAACCAAATACAATTTCGTTCCCGAACAAAGTACCGATTTTATTTTTTGCACTGTAGGCGAAGAGTGGGGGTTTATAGGCTCACTGGTAGTAATATCGCTTTTTTTGATTCTGCTACTAAGGCTTATAATGATTGCCGAAAGGCAACGAGAAGCATTTTCTAGAATTTATGGGTATGGAGTCGTATCGATCATTTTCTTCCATGTTTTTGTTAATATTGGTATGACCATTGGTCTATTTCCTGTAATTGGAATTCCGCTACCATTCTTTAGCTATGGAGGCTCCTCGCTTTGGGCTTTTACTATTCTACTTTTTATCTTTATTAAATTGGATTCCTCACGATTAGGGTAACTATTTAGAATTGAATACCATACTTATTGCCAACAAATGCCATCATTTCAGGAAATAGCATATTGAAGTTACGGAATATTCCTTCGTAGTTTAAATCCAGCGTCTCAATTGCATACCCTGGTTTACTAGGCAATGAAGTTACGGAACTCATTATCTCAATAGCTTTACCTAAACCCTCTTTGGTTCTATAGCTATACAGCCGATTACTATGGATCATAAATGGCAGAAACTCTCTGACTCGAACAGGAAGAAGGCTGTATTTTAGAACCATTTGGAGGTAAAATTTACGAGTGTACCATTTAAGATCGGACTCAGAATACCGATACCACTCATTTGCTAATACATGATCGAACAGAACATCTACAACAACTCCAGCATACTTACCATATCCTGGACGAAGTAAATTGATGCATTCACGGGTTGATTGATGCTTATCTGTAAATGTATCGATATCGCGGTGTAAGATTATTCCCTTTTGAACGCCTACGGGGTACTGATCAAAACTCTTCCCCTTAACATAATCACCAATAAAATTACCCAACCTAATCTCAACGTCTGATCCAGAAAGGTATAAATGTGCTAAAAAGTTCATTAGTGGAATATTGTTTTTGTAATGCTTAATTACCAACTATCTGGCAACGCTTAAAACAATATCTTCGCCTGTATTGTTGAATTTCATGAGTTTAAATTGCTCCCCATCCCATACAGAATATGTATTACTAACCAGCCAATCACCCAGAATTATTAGGTTTGACGTATCATTTAAAGGGAAAATAATGGGTGAATGCCAATGACCAAAAATAAAATAATCGAAATGTTCTTTTTCTAGAACGGAACGCGTGAATTTTGTAATTAACTCATCTTCGCCCCTAAAAATATGTGTAATTTCCTTGGAATACCTACTACTAACCGACCATTGATTGCCAAACCATAACGAAAAATTCGGATGCAACCTTGCAAATAACCATTGAAGTGTAGGACTAGTGAAAATTGATTTTAATAGTTTATACCCTTTGTCCCCTGCACCTAAACCATCTCCATGAGCAAGAAAAAATCTTTTATTGAGTATTTCCTTAATAAGTGGTTTATGATGCACCTCAACACCAAGTTCCTTCTGAAAATAGTCGAACATCCAAACATCATGATTTCCACTGAAAAAGTAGACAGGAATACCAGAATCGGTAAATTCTGCAATTTTTCCAATAAAACGATTGTAACCTCTTGGTACTACACGACTATATTCAAACCAAAAATCAAAAATATCTCCAAGCAAATAAAGTTCAGCAGTATCAGGTTTTATACGATCTAGCCATTGAATGAATAATTTTTCACGCGGTAGGCTCTCCTCGTGGGTAGGCAAACCAAGGTGTAAATCTGAAGCAAAATATATTTTCTTGCCTGTCATAATAGCTACAGTACTTCGCGAAGTTTTTTTACCAAATCATTTCCAAAAAGATTTTTCCCTATAATAGTATGATTTCTGCCAATAAGGTAGTTAGCAGGTAGCTGAGTAATATTATAGGTTAAGGCATACGTTGAACCTTTAGGATTTAATTCACTTACATTCACCCATGGCAAATTTGCTGATTCAATAGCATTTACCCATTCATCACGATTAGTATCAAGTGAAATCTGATAAATTTCAAAACCTTTACTTTTAAATTGCCTGTATATATTAAGTAACTCCCTATTATCCATAAGACTTGTTTGATCCCATGATACCCAAAAATCAAGAAGAATTACTTTTCCTTTAAACATCGAGAGTTTAACTATATCTCCATGAGGGTTAGGTAATACTATGTCGGGAATAGTGGTTACTGATTGGTCTATTATACTATTAATATTACTACCCCGGATAATTCCTTCTATCTTATGGATCTCGGCTATCATCCCTTTTGTATAATTTGAATTGGGATAAAGTGCTTTTAAAGTTGAAGCAACTGCCTTAAATAGCACAAGATCTTCTGCACGATCAAGCACGTACGTATTATCATCGTATTTTTGGTAAACAGCCATTACACTTGCCCGTGACATCGCATTTGTCCATATAAATCGAGAGTTATAAGCGCGTTGAGAATCAATAGCTGCATTGTATTCCTGTTCAATCATAGATTTTACAACCGGCTCTTGAGCCAAATTATACTTTAACTTTAAGGAGTAAAGTTTGCTTTTGGTTTCGCTCAACTTATTCGTGAGTTCCTTGGTCTTTAAAGATCCTTTAGAACCCAAAACAGAATAATCATTGAGTTTATCAGCGTTAATAATAAGATTCATTTTTTCTCCTGGATCTGAAAGTAGGGTAATTGCTCCTTTGTCCTTAACTCGAAGCGCAAAGAATGTTGGTTCCGTTACGGATTTAGCCCTAAAACTAAAATTATCTTCACCCTCAGAAACCTCAACTGAATCTATGCAGGTTGATTTAGAAAAATCTAATTTATCTAGATATACTTTGGAATCTTTCGAACTTTTAATCTTAACGCGTATCAACACTGAATTCTTATCATTACACGAATTCAAAAGAACTAATACTAACAATACCCAAATTGCGTGATATTTTGACCTTAAAGAATTTATCATCATTCAAAAAATTTTAATTCAACAAAACAATCCTTCAATACTAAACAAAATTAATCATTCAAATCGAAATAAAAATCTTTTTTTCAACGTGCGCTAAGGCAAAAGCTCTTTAAGCCTCGATTTTAAATTCGCCCCATTAAGGTTAACGCCCTTTATCACGCCCCACCTATCGGTTAAATAATTCGATGGCAAACTAGATATTTTAAGGGTGTCTAACAATCTAGAATCATAATAATCAGCGACATATGAATGATACCAAGGTAAACTATCTCTTACAATCTTTAACTTTAAAGAATCTGGATTTGTTCCCAACGAAACCTGCATAACAACAAGTCCTTTTGGAGCATACTCCTTGTAAATTTGACGCAAACTCTTATTATTATTTGCACATACGCTACACCAATCACCCCAAAAATCTACTAAAACATATCTAAACCAAATGTTACTAATAAATAAATAATCTCCGTTCACAAGTTGATACCCAACATTTGGCAAAGTTTCACCATCTTTAAACATAAGTACTCTTTTATGCTTTAATTCATAAAGCGAATCAAGCCTTCGAATCTTTGAATGGTAGTATTTAATAATACTGTTTGATGAATATACTTTCATCAGAGATGAATCAACTACCCTAAAGAGTTTTCTGTCCTCGGAATAGTCTAGCACAGGGTGAGAGCTATCGTAAGTTTGGAAAAGTGCTAAAATTGATACGAGTGAGAATGGATTATTCTTTACAAAACCTCGAGTGTAATCACGGTGTCTACCAATGTACAGGTTATACAAGCTATCCAAGCAATGCCTTACAGAATCAACTTTGGGATTACTTGTGTTTGAATCATAAATATTTTTCAAGGAATCAATCTTCAATTTTATAGAGTTAAGCCTTATGTTTAACTCCCTTATTTTTGCAGATCCATTCGAGCCAATAACCTTGTAATCGGATAAGTCAGAATCATCCGCAGTAATCTTTATCTCCTCGCTTGGCTGAACTAAAAGCATTATTTGGGATAATCGCCTATCCTTTCCTATTGTAACAAAATAAGGATTTTCGACTTGAAGTTTAATTTTAAAATGACCCTTTGAGTTTGTTCTAATTGAATCGATTAGAGATAGGTTATTACCTTCAAATCTATTTACATAGATATAAGTTTGGGGATTACCACTAAAAAATCCTTCTACATTAACTCTATCAATTCGATCAATACAACTCTGAAAAAAAAATTGAAAGATTATGATGAGAAAAAATAAGATTGTATCTTTTTTTAAGTTCCAATTCATGTGGTATCTGTTACATTACACCTAATATTTATCTACTTTATTTACAAACATTTAAAACAAAATCGTTAAGACCAATAAGATATTAACAACGTTTAACGCAAAGTTAACCAAAATTTAAAAGGAATTTCGATAATCATAATCATAAAAAAGCCTAACTTGTTTTGTTAAAAAATCCCTTTAACAAGGTCGAATTTGACATCTTATTTTGTAAAATAAGATTCGTGAAAGCATATTAATAATTTGTTAATCAAATAATTACTTGTTTTCCCTATATTCTTCCGATTGCCGTTAATTGGAAATTGAAATTCTTTATAAAATATAAGGTTATTAAAATTTAACTTAATATCTACTTTAAACATAAAAGATATGAAGTACTTATTATTCGATAAAAACGAATTAGTAAATCTTGAGTATTCACTAAATCGTGAGATTCTTAGTACAAATCGAGCTGGAGGCTTTTTTAGTACAACTATTGTACTCTGCAATACTCGAAAATATCATGGTTTAATGGTTCTCCCATTGGAACAATTCGACAGAGAGCCACATGTTCTCCTATCATGCGTTGATGATACAATAATTCAAAGAGGGCAATCCTTTAATTTAGGTATTCATCGATACCCGGGCATATACGAACCACGAGGACATAAATACATCATCGATTTCGATTATGAACCAACTCCTACACTTACATATAGAGTTGGTGGTGTAATTCTTAAAAAAGAACTTCTTTTTGTGCACAACGAGGAGCAGTTTATTATTCGCTACACGCTTGTGGATGCGCATAGTCCCACTAAAATAAGGATTAAACCTTTCCTTGCATTTAGAAATGCCCATAGTCTTAGCAAATCAAATATGTGGGCTGATACAAAGTATAAGGAGATTCCAAACGGAGTCCGATGTCGACTATATACTGGATTTCCATACCTTCATATGCAGGTAAACAAAAAAAGCGATTATATTCCTTCTCCTGACTGGTACTACAACATTGAATATTTAGAGGAATTAAAGCGAGGGTATGAAGGTCATGAAGATCTTTTTGTTCCTGGTTATTTTGAAGTACCCATAAAAAAGGGTGAGAGCGTTATCTTCTCCGCTTCTACATCCGAAGTAGTTCCTAGTTCGCTTACTAAAAAATTTAACACTGAACTATCAAAAAGACCACCAAAAAATAGCTTCGAAAACTGTTTGAAGAATGCAGCACAGCAATTCATTGTTCAACAAGAAAAGAGCACTCATATTATTGCTGGATATCCTTGGTTTGGACGTTGGGGACGAGATACATTTATATCACTCCCTGGATTAACCCTGGGTATTGATGATCCAAAATCGTGTAAGGCAGTTCTCGACTCTATGTCATCAGAAATGAAGAATGGCCTATTCCCCAATGTAGGAAGAGCAAAAGCAGCAGCTTTTAATTCGGTTGATGCGCCATTATGGTTCTTTTGGTCGTTACAAAAGTATTCGGAGTACACAGGTAAAACAAATGAAATTTGGAAAGACTACGGGAAAAAAATGAAAGCCATTCTTTCGGGATATCAAAATGGACTTCCTTTTAATATCAAAATGCATGATAATGGACTAATTTGGCTTGGAGATAAAGGTTTTGCCCTAACATGGATGGATGCAATTGTAGATGGGAAACCAGTAACTCCCCGCACAGGCTATCCTGTAGATATTAATGCTCTTTGGTATAATGCAATTATGTTTACAATAGAACTTGCAACTGCCAATAAGGACACCAAATTTGTTAAAGAATGGTTGCCTATCGCTGAGCTATCAAAAAAATCGTTCTGCAAAGTGTTTTGGAACGAACAAAAGAACTACTTGGCAGATTATGTAGATGAGGGTGGTCAAAATCTTTTTGTTCGACCAAATCAAATTTTTGCTACATCACTCCCATACAGCCCTCTTACCGAAGAAATGAAACGGGCTGTTATAAACGTTGTTGAGCGTGAACTTTTAACACCGAGAGGTTTACGTACACTTGCACCCAAAAACCCTGCTTACAAAGGTCGATATGAGGGAAATCATGTAAATAGGGATTTAGCCTACCACCAAGGAACCGCATGGCCATGGTTACTAGGGCATTTCATGGAAGCATATTTCAAGATTGATGAAAAATCGGCATTACCATTAGCCAAAAAACTGATAGAGTCGATGAAAGAAGAAATATCTCATTATGGAATATGCTCCATAGCAGAGGTCTACGATGGTGATCCGCCTCAACGCCCTAATGGTGCGATATCGCAAGCATGGAGCGTTGCCGAAATTATTAGAATTTTAAAAATGATAGAAAAATATAGCTAAATATAATTTTTGCATGAAAGTCTTAATGTTTGGATGGGAGTTTCCCCCGCATATCACTGGAGGACTAGGTACTGCCTGCTTCGGATTAACAAGAGGTTTGGCTAAAAAAAATATTGAGGTGATTTTTGTTGTCCCAAAAGCATTCGGGGATGAGGATAAATCATCCATCCGCTTAGTTGCTGCTGAAGATATTGATGTTAGCCATACAAGTGTTGAAATGGAGGAGTTTTGGAAAAAAGTTCAATACCTCGAAATAAGCTCTAACATTGTCCCTTATATTGATCCAGAGGAGTTCCAAAAACTCTTAGAGCAATCTGAACGTGAAAAAACACTAATCAAAGAGTCCACAACCACCAGAAAATTCAGATTTTCGGGTAAATATGGTGTAAATCTTATGGAAGAGGTAACACGCTATGCATTAATAGCCTCTAATCTTGCCTTGCTAAAAAATTTTGATGTAATTCACGCTCACGACTGGCTTACTTATCCCGCTGGAATTGTGGCAAAAATGGTGTCCGGTAAGCCTCTAATAGTACATGTCCATGCCACTGAATTCGACAGAAGTGGAGAAAATGTGAACCAAAGTGTTTATGAAATTGAACGGCGAGGAATGGAGGTGGCCGATAAGGTTATCACTGTTAGTAATCTAACTCGTAACATCGTAATTAGCAGGTATGGAATCCCAGAAGAAAAGGTTGTTACAATTCATAATGCTGTAGATTTCATAACTGATTATAACATCGTCAATAGCAACAAAGTGCTGCCAGAAAAAATTGTAACTTTTTTAGGCAGAGTAACATTCCAAAAAGGACCCGACTATTTTGTTGAAGCTGCAAATAAAGTTCTTAAGAAAAATGATAATGTACGCTTTGTTATGGCAGGTAGCGGCGATATGCTTAATCGCATGATTCGACGTGTTGCTGAGCTTGGAATATCTCACAAATTCCATTTTACTGGATTTCTCAAAGGTCCAGATGTAAATAGGATGTTTCAGATGAGCGATGTTTACGTAATGCCATCTGTATCTGAACCTTTCGGGATAAGCCCTCTTGAAGCAATGAGATCGAACGTACCTGTTATAATTTCAAAACAATCAGGGGTTTCCGAGATCCTCAGGTACGCTTTAAAAATCGATTTCTGGGATATTGATGCTATGGCCGATAGTATTTATGGCCTTCTTAATTATAAAGCCTTATCCGATTTCTTTATCAAGTACGGTCAAGAAGAGGTAAATAACCTTAAATGGGAAAATGCCGCCGAGGGGGTTAAAGAAGTCTACAATTCTATTTTATAAAATTTTGTAATTCGATAATTTTAAACATAATGAAGACAATCTGTTTCTATTTTCAGGTTCATCAACCATTTAGACTCCGTAGATATCGTTTCTTCGATATTGGAGAGTATCATAACTATTTCGACGATTTTTCAAATCGTTCAATTATGAAAAAGGTTGCTGAAAAGTGCTATCTACCTACAAACAATCTAATGCTTGATCTAATTAACGAATTTGGATCACGATTTAAAATTTCTTACTCTATTTCAGGTACTGCATTAGATCAGTTTGAAATGTATGCACCCGAAGTTCTAAAAAGTTTCCAAAGATTGGCAGAAACTGGCTGCGTTGAGTTTCTTGCCGAAACATACTCACACTCATTATCTTCGCTAAAGAATCGTAATGAATTTGAAAAACAAGTTTCAGCACAAAGCAAAAGGATTGAGGAGCTATTCGGAAAAAAACCAACATCATTCCGAAATACTGAACTTATCTACTCGGATGAAATTGGCTCCATCGTAGCAGATATGGGCTACAAAGCTATGCTTACCGAAGGGGCAAAGCATATTCTCGGTTGGAAAAGTTCAAACTACTTATATACCAATGCTATTAACCCTAAACTAAAACTTCTACTCAAAAACTTTAGATTAAGCGATGATATTGCTTTCCGATTCTCAAACCAAGGCTGGGGTGAATGGCCATTAACCGCCGAAAAATATGTTTCATGGCTAAAAAATATTGAACCCCGTGAAGAGATTGTAAATCTTTTCATGGATTATGAAACCTTTGGGGAACACCAATGGGCAGAAACAGGTATCTTCGATTTCATGCGTTCCTTGCCACGAATGGTCTTTAGCAATAGTAATTTTGAATTTTTAACCCCAACCGAAGCAGCTGAGAAGCATCAACCTGTTTCGGTACTTCATGTTCCTCATCCCATCTCATGGGCTGATGAGGAGAGAGATTTAACAGCATGGCTTGGGAACGACCTTCAAGATGAAGCGTTTCACAACCTGTATTCACTTGCTGAAAAATTAAACTTAATAAATGATGAGGATATTAAGCGTGATTGGAAGTATCTTCAAACCAGCGATCACTTCTATTACATGTGCACCAAGTGGTTTAGCGATGGGGATGTTCACAAATATTTTAACCCATACGATACCCCATACGAGGCGTTCATCAACTTTATGAATATACTAAGTGATTTTACTCTCAGAATTGATAATAAAATTAAGGAATTAGCCCCTATTCCGAATATTAAGCCTGAAGAGATCGATAGTATGCTCAAAACCCTTTTAGATAGGGTAAAAGAATTAAAAAAACTACAACAAGAAAATCTTGGAAAAGAAAAGACTGTAAACAAACGGGCGGAAAAAAAGGTTAGTACAACTAAAAATGTAACTGTTTCTAAAACCAAGAAAACCAAGGAGATTGCTAAAGCAAAACCTGTTAGCACCAAAAAGGAAACGATTAGCAAGAAAAAGACGAAAACAACAAGCCCAAAGAAAAAATAATAATTTGGTATAAAAATACAATTAGAAATGAAGGAAAAACCATTAAAACCAGACTATCTATTTGAAACCAGCTGGGAGGTTTGCAATAAAGTTGGAGGTATTCATACAGTCATAGCTACAAAAGCATTATCGCTAGTAAACGACTTAAAAGATAACTATATACTCATTGGACCCGATGTTTGGAGGGATACCGAACATAATCCAGAATTTGTTGAGGATTTTCAATTGTTCTCTTCATGGAAAAATAAAGCTTTTGAAGAAGGGCTAAATGTACGAATAGGACATTGGAATATTCCGTGCAGGCCTATTGCAATCATAGTCGATTTTACAAAATTAATTCCCTTAAAAGACGAAATTTTTAAGGTTTTCTGGGAGGAGTTTAAACTCGACTCTATTACAGGTCAATGGGATTACATTGAACCAGCACTATTCGGTTATGCAGCAGGTAAAGTCATCGAGAGTTTTACCCTATTTCACTTAAGTCCTAGGCATCGAATAGTAGCACAATTCCATGAATGGATGACAGGTACAGGCCTTTTATACCTGAAGAGCAAGATGCCTCAAGCAGGCACAATTTTCACAACTCATGCTACTGTTATGGGTCGTTGCATTGCTGGAAATAATATCCCTCTTTATAGCAAACTTGAAAAATACAACCCCGAAAGTAAAGCTCTTGAATTTAATGTAGCATCAAAGCAATCTCTTGAAAAAATATCTGCAATTCAGGCTGATTGCTATACTACAGTGAGTGATATTACAGCAAAAGAATGTATTCAGTTTCATAGCAAACCTGTTGACCTTGTTACTCCAAACGGGTTCGATGATACAATGGTGCCATCTGGTGAAGAATTTAAGTTAAGAAGAATAGAGGCTAAAGTTAAATTTTTTGAAGTGGCAGAGGATTTACTTGCACATGATGTCTCAAAAGAAGCCCTTATTGTTGGAATCAGTGGAAGATATGAATTTAAAAATAAAGGCATAGATGTTTTTATTGATGCGCTGGGAAAACTAAATAAGGTAGAAGGTTTGAAAAATGAAGTGTTAGCGTTTATTCTTATCCCTGCAAATCATCACGGTCCCAGAAAAAATGTATTTCGAAATCTTAAAAATCAAGCTTCTGATAACAATATTGTTCTTACCAGTCCATATCTAACTCATTATCTTATTGATCCTGAATTCGATCCAATACTTAAAAAGATCAAAGCCGTAGGTTTAAATAATTCTGTTAATGATAGGGTAAAAGTATTCTTTGTACCCTGCTATCTCAATGGTGATGATGGTATTTTTGATAAACACTATTATGATTTACTTATCGGATTAGACATCACTGTATTCCCATCATATTACGAACCATGGGGTTACACACCTCTTGAAAGTCTTGCTTTTCACGTTCCTACAATAACTACAACTCTTGCAGGTTTTGGAAATTGGGTGAATAGTCATTTAGAAGAATCACTTTCAGGGATTACAATAATACCAAGAACCGATGATAATGATCAAGAGGTAATTAAACAAATTGCTGAAATGCTAAAACAATTTGTGGCTTTTGATAACCAAGCAAGAAATGATGCCAAAAAGAATGCTTACGAGGTATCCAAAACAGCTCTTTGGAATAATCTAATCAATTACTATCATAAAGCTTACAATATTGCACTCAAAAAGGTTGAAGATCGAACACAACAATTCATGGATCGTGACAGAAAGGAAAAACTTCCAACCATTGAGAGGAAATATAGATTGAATAAGCCTAATTGGGTTCGATTACTTGTTCAGAAAAATATCCCCGAAAAACTTAGCGCACTGGATGAACTTTCGCACAACCTATGGTGGTCATGGAATCCCGAATCCGTTGATCTTTTTGAATCAATAGATTCAGAGCTTTGGGCTAAGTGCGAGCAAAATCCTATTCTTTTCCTTGAAAAAATATCATTTACACGTTATCAGGAACTTGAAAATGATTCAAATTTTGTAGAGAAACTCCATTCGATCTACCTGAAGTTCACCAGCTACATGATGAACAAATATAAACGAAAAGAGCCTAAAATTGCATATTTCAGTATGGAGTTTGGTTTACATACATCGCTTAAAATATACTCAGGGGGTTTAGGTGTACTTGCTGGCGATTATCTAAAAGAGGCATCGGATCGTAATACAGATATTGTTGGTATTGGGCTGTTCTATCGCTACGGCTATTTCACACAGCAGCTCTCCTCTACTGGTCAACAAATTGTTGCTTACGATCAACAAAATTTCACACAAACCTTAGCTACACCAGTACGTGACGAGAATGGAACATGGAAAACTATTAGTATTGCTCTTCCTGGTCGAAATCTTTATGCTAGAATTTGGAAAGTAGAGGTTGGGAGAACAGACCTGTATCTTATGGATACCGATTTTGAAGAAAACGCTATTCAAGATCGTACAATAACCCATCACCTTTATGGAGGTGATATCGAAAATAGATTCAAACAGGAAATGCTTTTAGGAATTGGAGGTATTCGCACCTTAAAAACACTTGGAATTGAACCTGATATATATCACATAAATGAAGGTCATGCCGCTTTTATAGGTCTCGAGCAATTGCGAAATTATACTCATGACGAGAGACTATCATTCTTTGATGCTCTTGAAATTGTCCGCTCAACTAGTTTGTTCACAACACATACGCCAGTTCCTGCTGGGCATGACTCATTCTCTGAGGACTTACTTCGGGCTTATATGTCTCATTATCCTGATAGGCTCAAAATATCATGGGAACAATTTATGGATCTTGGACGCATGAATCCGGGTAACACAGCAGAGAAGTTTTCCATGAGCCATTTGGCTGCAAATCTCTCTCAGGAAGTCAATGGTGTAAGTTGGCTACATGGGGAGGTAAGTAAAAAAATGTTTGCTGGTTTATGGCCAGGATACTACAACAATGAACTCCATGTTAGCTATGTTACAAATGGAGTTCACTACCCAACCTGGACGGCTAAAGAATGGCGTAGTCTTTTCGAATCCGGTTCCACAGAAAAGGATAGCGATTATCCAAAGCCAGAATGGGAGCAAATATTTAATATTTCTGACTCAAAAATTTGGAGTATTAGGAATAATCAACGAAAAAAACTAATCGACTATATAAAAATCCGATTGAACAATCCTGATATTATTAGGTTTGAGAGCCCCAGACAGGTTGTTGATATTCAGGAAAACCTTAACAATAGGGCATTAACAATTGGTTTCGCACGTCGATTTGCCACCTACAAGCGAGCTCATTTATTGTTTAAAGATATTAAGCGTTTAAGTAGCATTCTCAATAAACAAAAGATGCCTGTACAATTAATATTTGCAGGTAAAGCACACCCAAACGATAAAATGGGACAAGACCTAATTAAACGAATAGTCGAAATATCAAAAATGCCTGAATTTGTGGGCAAAATATTATTCCTTCAAAATTATGATATGGAACTTGCTCGTAAAATGGTGCAAGGGGTTGATATTTGGCTAAATACACCCACAAGACCATTGGAGGCTTCTGGAACAAGTGGAGAAAAAGCTGCAATGAATGGGGTTCTTCATTTCAGTGTACTTGATGGTTGGTGGGTTGAGGGTTATCGAGAAGGGGCTGGTTGGGCAATCCCTCAGGAAAATGTATACCAAGAGCAAGATTATCAGGATGAATTAGATTCTGAATTAATTTACTCTCTCCTTGAAAATGAAATTGTCCCCATGTTCTACAACCGTGATCCAGATGATGTTCCGGAAAAATGGGTATCATACATTAAAAAATCCATCTCCCAAATTGCATCTAATTTCACCACTACAAGGATGATAAGGGATTATGAGAATCGATTCTATAATAAACTTTACGATCGATCAAGAAAGATTAAAGCAAATGAATTTGAACTTGCTAAAAAAATTTCCAATTGGAAAAAACGAATGGCAAGAAATTGGGATACCCTTGAAATAATTCAAGTTAAACAGTTCAATACAGCATTTGAGGCAATAATCTTAGGGAAAGAATACACCTCCGAATTAGTTCTCGATTTAGGTGAGCTAACCGTTGAGGATATTGGTGTAGAACTTGTTGTGGCAGATCTTATTGAAAGCAACGAGGTTCAAATAAAAAGGGTACACGAATTCACTATGGATTCCATTGAAGGTACAAGAGTCACTTTTAAACTAAGTATGGTACCTGTTGATCCTGGAGTTTTCGATTGTGGAATTCGGATATATGCTAAACACCCTGAACTACCTCATAGAATGGATTTTTGCTTGGTTCGTTGGGTATAAAATAAATATAATTCGATGTCTTTGACTTAAGGATTTTACAATTAATGCTTTCAACTCTCACAAATCTAAAAAGCATGTCAAATTGATTAACCATTTAGATAACCTCAAGTCGAAGGCATCGAATCATAGTTTTCTAATATTTAAAAATCAATGTATTGCACTATTTATATTATTTTTACTTGTGCTAAATAAACCTCTAAAGTCCGGCATCAATTAAGCCCCAAACATTATCTTCTAAATCAATTATCAACAATTAAGTACTTTGTGCAATTTTTTCTTTTATTAAAGGATCAAATTTTGCATCTTTGTTTACTTTTTTAATACAAAATATGATAATTGTTCAAAAACCAGATCAACTTGAAGGCAAAAACATAGTACTCACTATGGGATTTTTTGACGGAGTTCATCGAGGTCATAAAGCCCTTACAAATTTGGTTCTTGAACGTTCAAAAGAATTAAACCTCAATTCCGCCGTACTCACATTTTGGCCTCATCCACGCTTGGTTCTAAATAAAGATCCCCATAAGTTAAGGTTTTTAACTACCCTAAACGAAAAAACAAAAATCTTTTCAAAACTCGGATTTGACTTCTTTATTATTCAAGAATTCACTCCGCTGATAGCTAGTATGTCTGCCAAAGATTTTATAAAATTTCTTACTGAATCTTACAATGTTAAACATATTATAATCGGAAAAGATCATCAATTTGGAAAAAACGCTGAAGGTAATATCACTACAATAGAGAATTTCTCAACTAAGCTTAATTACACTTTTGAGGAAGTTGCAATAATCGAAGAATACAATACAAATATTAGTTCAACCAAAATAAGGGAGGCTCTAAGAAATGGAGATCTTAAAAAAGCAAACGAAATGCTTGGTTATCCTTACCTCCTTACAGGGACGATTGAAACAGGGCAACAAATGGGTCGTAAAATTGGGTTTCCAACAGCTAACATCAGACCATTTGATCCCCTCAAACTTATACCTTCCGAAGGAGTATATGCGGTTCTTATAAACTTAAACGGAAGATTCGAAAAAGGAATGATGAATATTGGAACTCGACCAACAATCGATAATAATCGAAATCTTACCATTGAAGTACATATTTTCAACTTCACCGAAAATATTTACGACCAAAAAATAGATATCGCTATCATTGAACGTATCAGAGATGAACAAAAATTTCCTAATATTGAACAACTCAAAAATCAACTCGAATTTGATAGAAAAAACATATTAAATACTCTTAATTCCTATAATCAAAATTATTATAAAAAATATTTTATAACTTTGTAACCTATAAAAGAGTTATAACTAATCAGATCAAATAAATGGAACAAATACTTGTAGAATCGCTACCCTACAAGGTAAGCGATATTTCACTTGCAGAATGGGGGCGTAAAGAAATTAGTATTGCTGAAAAAGAAATGCCAGGATTAATGGCAATTCGCGCTAGATATTCAACTTCTAAACCTTTAAAAGGTTCAAGAATTACTGGCTCTTTACACATGACTATTCAAACAGCTGTATTAATTGAAACACTCAAGGCATTGGGCGCCGATGTTAGATGGGCTAGTTGTAACATATTTTCAACGCAAGATCATGCTGCCGCCGCAATTGCAAAAGCAGGAATTCCTGTTTTTGCATGGAAGGGTGAAACCCTTGAAGAATATTGGTGGTGTACTGCTCAAGCATTGTCATTTCCGAATGGCAAAGGTCCAACCCTTATTGTAGATGATGGTGGTGATGCCACTCTTTTTGTTCATCTCGGCTATAAGGCGGAAAAGGATGCAAGCGTTCTTAATAAAAAAGCAGAAAACCACGAAGAGCAGGTCATTCTTAATCTTTTAAAGAAAATATTATCAGAAGATAACCAGAAATGGCACACTCTTGTTAAAGAATTAAAAGGTGTTTCTGAAGAAACCACCACAGGTGTTCATCGTTTATATCAGATGAAGGAAAAAGGTGAACTTCTTATTCCTGCCATAAATGTAAACGATTCAGTAACAAAAAGTAAATTTGATAATCTTTATGGATGCCGCGAATCACTTGCTGATGGTATCAAACGTGCAACTGATGTTATGATTGCAGGCAAAGTAGTAGTTGTTTGCGGTTACGGCGATGTTGGTAAGGGTTGCGCTCATAGCATGCGTTCATACGGTGCAAGAGTAATTATAACCGAAATTGACCCAATCTGTGCATTACAAGCAGCAATGGAAGGTTTTGAGGTTAAAACTATTGAAGATACATTAGACGAAGGAAATATTTACGTTACAACCACAGGTAATTGTGATATCGTTACTCTTGAGCATATGCTTGCAATGAAAGATCAAACCATTGTATGTAACATAGGTCATTTTGATAACGAAATTCATATCGATCGCCTGAACAATGCTTCAAACGTTAAAAAGGTAAACGTAAAACCACAGGTTGATCAATATTTCTTCCCCGATGGACGTTCAATCTTTGTATTAGCAGAAGGCCGTTTGGTTAACCTTGGCTGCGCAACTGGTCATCCAAGTTTTGTAATGAGCAATAGTTTTACAAACCAAACCCTTGCTCAAATTGAACTTTGGACAAAAAACCTTGCAATTGATGTTTACCGTCTACCAAAACATCTTGATGAAGAGGTTGCTCGTTTACACCTTGAGCAAATTGGTGTTAAACTAACCAAGTTAACAAAGAAACAAGCTGATTATATTGGAGTTAAATCCGAAGGTCCTTATAAACCTGAACATTACAGGTACTAAAACATCAAAAAGCTGCTTCGGCAGCTTTTTTTATGTTAATAAAAACCGCCTTTGCGATTATTTATTAAACACTTATCGATTCACAAAAATGAAAGATGAGTTTGCCTCCTGTATGAAAAATTAATAACATTTTTACCTACATTAGTATTCTGTTTAAAAACTCAGAATCATGGCAAAAAAAGAAGGTCTATTCAAACGAATTTTCAAAAATGCAATGAAGATTCCACAATTCTTGCTTAAGGATCTTTGGAGTGTAAGGCTGGAAGAGTATCCTCCAAAAATGAAATTTTTATTCAAATATCTAAGGATAATAGTCCTTTCGCTTAGAGGTTCTTATGAAAATAAGGTAACTGTGAGAGCATCTGCGCTTACCTATTATACGCTGATGTCGATTGTACCAGTACTTGCCATGGGTTTTGGAATTGCTAAAGGCTTTGGAGCAGATAAATACCTTGAGAAACAGATTATGGAAAGTGTTAAGGGTCAAGAGGAGGTCATGAATAAACTGATAACCTTTTCAAACTCGTTATTAGAAAGAACTGGAGGTGGACTAATTGCCGGTATCGGTATTGTTCTACTATTCTATTCCGTTGCTAAGGTTCTAAGTAGCATTGAGACATCGTTTAACGATATCTGGAAAATTGAAAAACATCGGACTCTTAGCCGAAAGTTCAGCGATTACCTCTCAATGATGCTAATAGCACCAATCCTATTAATTGCTGCCGGTAGTATTCATGTTTATCTTGCCACACAACTCAATACTATAGCTAAACAAATTGAGATTATTGGATACATCAGTCCATATATTATGTTTTTTCTAAAGTTTATACCTTATCTATTAATATGGATTCTATTTAGTCTCATGTACATCGTAATGCCCAATACCAAAGTTTCATATCAATCGGGAATTATTGCTGGGATTATTGCTGGTTCTGCTTTTGTTGTTACCCAATGGTTCTATATCGATTTTCAGGTAGGCGTATCCAGATACAATGCCATTTACGGTAGTTTTGCGGCATTACCGCTCTTCCTTATTTGGATTCAGGTAAGTTGGTTAATCGTACTATTTGGTGCTGAAGTCTCATTTGCAAATCAGAATGTAGATATGTATGAATTCGAATCCGAGACCGAACGAATTAGCCCATATTCAAAGCGTAATCTTTCATTATTAATCTTAAATTTAATTGTAAAAAGGTTTGTAAATGGTGAGGAAGCTCTTACCGCATTGGAGCTTTCCCAAAATTTAAAAGTACCTGTAAGATTGATGAAAACATTGCTTAATAATCTTATCCAGTGTAAAATCCTAGTTGAGACAATCAGTAGCAAAACTAAAAACACTACATATCAACCAGCTCAGCACATCGATAACTTTACAGTTGCCTACGTTATTAATGCACTCGATAATCTTGGAGCAAAGTTAGAACCAGATATACCCGAAATGCAAAGCATTCTTCGAATACATACTGCAATTACCGCAAATATAGAGGGGATTAAGGAGAATGTTTTGATGAAAGAGATCTAGCCCAATAAGAAATAGTAGCATAAACCATAAAAGCAATTTGGACATAATGATTGTTCTTTAGATTTTTCTATGATATCATATTAATGAACGATAATCATTTTCGTTCATTTTTTTAAATAATTTTACCCCTTCAAATTCATATCGCTATGCTACAAACATGGAAGCAGTATTTCCTTGATATAAAGGTTAAAAACAACCTCTATCTTACTTTAATTTGGCGTTTCATACTTGTTATGCTTCTTTTCTCGGTTTGCCGAGTCGTTTTTTATATTATCAATTCAAGCTACTTTCCCAATATGACTTTTGCAGGCATGATGAAGATAATGAAGGGCGGACTTGCATTTGACACTACGGCAATCCTATACACTAACATGCTTTATTTCGTCCTATACCTGCTTCCTTTTACTTTTAGATACAATAACATCTACCAGATTTTTCTAAAATATCTATTTTACATTACCAATGGCATAGCACTTTTGGCAAATTGCTGCGATTTTATATACTTTCAGTTTACGCTCCGAAGAACAACTGCCACTGTATTTAGCGAGTTTAAACACGAAACCAATTTTGGCTCGTTGATTCCTAAATTTATTGTCGACTATTGGTATGTTGTTATTATATGGATTACTATGATTGCTATCCTAGTCTTTACCTACGGCAAAATCAAAAAATCCGTAATAGTTAAAGGATGGAAGGGTCATCTTGTATACTTCATCAATGGAGCAATATTACTACTCCTATCGGCAACCCTTATGGTTGGTGGTATACGAGGTGGATTTAGGCATAGCACTCGCCCTATTACGCTCAGTAATGCTGGTCAATATATTAATGAACCCTTAGAGGCAACAATTGTGCTAAATACCCCATTTGCAATATGTCGAACCCTTCAAAAGAAAGCACTAATAAAAGCAACATACTACAAAAGTGAAGAGGAGTTAGATAAAGTATATACTCCTGTTCATGCCCCATCAACAAAATCGAAATTTAAAAAACAGAATGTAGTAATTTTCATTCTAGAAAGTTTTGGTCGCGAGTATTTTAAAAGTTACAATCCCGAATACGAAGGTTATACACCCTTCCTTGATTCGTTAATTCAGCATAGTTTGATGTACAAATACTCATTCTGTAATGGTCGAAAATCGATTGATGCAATGCCATCCGTACTTGCTAGCATCCCTATGATGGTTGAACCCTATTTTCTAACAGGATATTCTGGTAACAAAATCAACAGCATTGCATCCGTTCTTAGGAAGAAAGGATACCAAACTGCATTTTTTCATGGCGCACCTAATGGATCAATGGGTTTTCAAGCCTTTGCTAATGTTGCTGGTTTTAAGGAGTATTATGGCATGAGTGAGTATCCAAATAGCAATGATTTTGATGGAACATGGGGCGTTTGGGACGAAGAGTTTTTCCAGTTTTTTGCCAACAAACTAAACGAGTTTAAACAACCTTTCTGTGCTGCAATATTCTCAGTATCATCGCACCACCCATTTAAGGTTCCAGAGAGGTATGAAGGCAAATTCAAAAAGGGAACTTTACCAATACATCAATGTATAGGTTACACCGATTACTCTTTAAAGAGATTCTTTGAAACAGCCTCAAAAATGCCATGGTACGATAGTACTCTTTTTGTTATCACAAATGATCATGCTAATCAAGCCTATTATCCGGAATTCAAAACAAATCTGGGCGTTTTTACTGGACCGTTCATTATGTATAAACCCGATGGTAGCTTAAAGGGTACTTCAAATGATCTTGTTGAGCAAATAGATATTATGCCATCTATATTAGGTTATCTTAACTATGATAAACCCTACATTGCATTTGGTCGGAATATTTTTGAGTCAAACAAAGAGCCATTTGTAATCACCTACACATCATCAACATACCAATTGCTTATGGGCGATTATCTATACCTACATAATGGAACAAATGAGATAGGTCTATACAGTTTTAAAAGCGACCCACTATTAGTAAATAATAAAATTGGGCAATTCCCTGATATTGAAACTAAGATGGAAGCTAAACTTAAAGCCATAATCCAGCAATACAATAATAGGATGATTGGTGATAAACTAACTGTTGAAAAGTAATAGATTGTCCAATTTAATTATAGACATATACTGTATTTCCCGATTTGTTAACGTTATATCTTTTTAACGGATAACCTTTAGATGCTGAACCGTAGTTGTAAAAATAGTAAATTGTTTTACAGTGAGGACAGGTCGCCTGACCTCCACCCCCATTGTCGTCAAGTTTAACTGCGGTTTTTGTTTCAATATGCTGGGGACAAGTGGCATCGTAAGCAGAAAATTCGTCCGTTGAATTTCGATAAATAATAACTCCATTCCGATTATACCCTGCATTTGGGAATATTATTGCATTATTAATTGAACCAAGAAAACTAAACTGAGGCAAATCTAAGTTAATATAAACATCAACAGTAACATTGGGAACTATCTGTTGCTGATCGTTAATACACCCAAACATTAGCCCTGATAAAATAAATAGCTGAAAAAGATGTTTTATTTTTGTCTTCAAGGTCGGTCGATTTAACTATTTCGAAATGCAAATTTACAAAAAGGTTTTATTGTTTTTACTCATTACATCTTTTATGGTCATAAATGAAGGATGCAACAAAAATATTTTTCATATATTCCATCGCCATAAATTAGAGCAGTATAACCCATCGAGGCAATTCAAACCATATGATATAAATAAAACTGAAGATACAAAAAAAAGATCTCTCAGTAGAATCGAAAAGAAGAAAAATAGAGAGTCAGAAAGGAATAAACGTAAAACATTAAAAGAACAAAAAACAGGAAGAGAAGAACATATCAAAAAACAAAGTCCTGAAGTTCAAGAAAGGATGAGAAAATCACTTGAGGAGTCAAAAAAATTGAGAAGACATAAGACATTCTGGAATAAAATAATGTTCTGGAGAAAAGATATAAATAAAGAAAAAAAACTATAATGAAAAATACCAAATTTTGAATTTGATGTAAATTAAAAAAAATCGATATATTTGCAATAATTGAAGAGTTCCGAGAAGTCGGAATTCTTTTTTATTTACCCTATTTATAATGAATGAGGAGGTTAAAATGTCAAAAGTTGTTTATTTAACCGAAGAAGGTTTACATAAACTTCAAGCGGAGCTTAATCATCTTAAGAGCGTGGAAAGACCTGCAATATCAAAAATGATTGCAGAAGCACGCGACAAAGGCGATCTATCTGAAAATGCAGAGTATGATGCCGCTAAGGAAGCCCAAGGTATGCTTGAACTTAAGATATCAAAGTTGGAGGATACGGTTGCCAACTCAAGGATAATTGATGAATCGCGTATTGATATTTCAAAGGTTCAAATCCTAAATAAGATTAAACTTAAAAACCTGAAAACCAAGGCAACGGTTGAATATGTGCTTGTTGCTGAATCTGAAGCTAATCTAAAAATTGGAAAACTCTCAGTTGGAACTCCAATTGCCAAAGCACTTATGGGAAAAAAAGTTGGAGATATTGTTGATGTTCAAATACCCTCGGGAACAGTTCAGTTTCAAATAGTTGAAATATCACGTTAAACCATAAATACTAAAAGCTATGGCTACCATCTTCTCAAGAATTGTTAAAGGCGAAATTCCCTCCTACAGGATCGCCGAAGATGAAAGGTACTTCGCTTTTCTCGACATTAACCCTTTGGCCGAAGGCCATGCTCTTGTTATCCCTAAAAAAGAGATAGACTACTTATTTGACGTAGATGATGAAACCCTTGCTGGATTAATCCTTTTCTCTAAAAGGGTTGCAAAAGCAATTGAAAAAACAATCCCTTGCAAACGGATAGGCGTTGCAGTTCTAGGATTAGAAGTTCCCCATGCTCATATTCACCTCGTGCCATTAATTAATGAATCGGACATTAATTTCTTTAAACCAAAACTCAAACTTACCACTGAAAGGTTTAAGGAGATTGCAGAGAAAATCTCGAATGAATTTATCTAAGTGAAGTATTACATATCAAACACTAAGCATTAGAATCAATAATCTCCTCCATTTATGAGGGGATTTTCGTTCACTTATTACCAACACTAATTTCCCTTCACCCTATCCGGATTATTTTTAACAAATGACTCCCAACTGGAGGCCTTCCCTTTTCCACCAATTGCAGCACCTTGATAAAAATGGCAAACGGCTGCTCCTAGCGCATCAGTAGCATCGAGTTTTGCACCCGAAAAGTCCTTAACTTTTAGGATTGAGCCTAACATTGCAGCAACTTGCTCTTTGGAGGCTGCACCTTGCCCTGTAATGGACTGCTTAATTTTTCTTGGAGCATACTCAAATATTGGAACTGAGCGCGAAAGTGCTGCTGCCATTGCAACCCCTTGAGCTCTACCAAGTTTAAGCATACTCTGCACATTTTTACCAAAGAATGGGGCTTCAATGGCAACCTCATCTGGGTGGTATTCATCAACTAATTGTTGAATCCGTTCGTAAATAGCCTTAAGTTTTAGGTAGTGATCGCTATACTTTTTGAGTTCTATTACCCCAAGAACTATAAGTTCAATTTTATTTTTCCCTTCCCCCCTAATAATCGCATAACCAAGTACATTTGTACCCGGATCTATTCCTAGGATTATTTTTTCGCTAACAATAGTCATTCATTCCACAACTCCAGAAAAAATTAATTACCATCCTCCTATTTCTTCGTATAAGCCTTTACCTGTCATCCTTTTTGTTCGGAATGATGATTTAACCATTTCACCTTTTCCTGTTGAAACACCCAAATATGTTAATGCAGCAGCAAAACTTGCCTCCCGAAAATCTCCAAATGGTTTTGAAACATCATCCGCAGCCTCGACATTTACGGCCAAGCCATCAAAATAATCACCTTCGTTATTTGCATTTTTCATTGAAAAACATACGGGTAAAAAAGCCCAATCAACCTCGTTATAAGTGAAAGAACGCATACCTACTGGCTTTCCATAAGTTTTTGAACCAATTAAACACACAGGCATAAAAGGTTTCAACCCATTTATAACCAACTCACTTGCCGAAGCAGTTCCCTTGTCAGTTATAAATACTACACGGTTAATCGTAAGTGCGTTTGAGGGTGAACTAAAAAGGATTGATTTATTTGAGTCTGAATGTTTATCATTATAAGTATAGTTTGTATAGATACCCCTATTAGCAGCATTACCTCCAATTAAACTTGCAACGGTATCGGAAACGCCGATCGAACCACCTCCATTGTACCTTAAATCAACAATCAGTTCATCAACATTTTCATTCTTGAATTTTGCAAAACAGGTATTTACCTCCCTAATGGTTGGCGTAATAAAGGTATTAAGAACCATGTAGGCTATTTTTTTGGAACTGATAGTATATACCGAGTCAAATAGCACAGAATTAATGGTTACTTCAAACTTGGTGAAATTGTAGGTAAAACTATTTCCTTCTGGTGAAATAAATCCAATGGTTTTAGAAACACCCGCAGCACTTTCCCCTATAATTTGATCATAGTTTTCGGGAGTTGGAACTACTCCATCAATTGTGCTAATGCGCCAGCCTCTATTTATGCCTCTCTCGGTAAATGGTGAGCTTTTATAAACATAGATAATCCAAAGTTTTCCATCCTGATCGAAAGAAGCGCCATACCCAAATCCATAATATGCTCCCGAATTGTAGTAAGCATCAAGCTGTTGTTTTGTAGTAACATAACTCCATTTATCTGGCGGATTAACTCGTAAGGCTTCAATCAAGGTACTAGGATCTTTATAGCTATTGGGATCAACCGTTGGCATTTTATCATACCAATAGTAGTAATCTTTCATTACGTTAAGCAACTCTTTATTTGCCGCCTTATCCCAATTAGTTTCTTCTTTTTTACAATTATGGAATGCATAAATTGCAATTCCCAAAAGCATAATAGATAAACCTTTTTTTAAGATACTTGAATTCATTTTCTTATATTTTTAAATGTTTTGAATCGTTTTAGAACATAGTTGTTGATATATAATTCCACCAATAATAAGTATTAAACCAACAATAGTAGTCCAATAAATAGTTTCTCCAAGTATTAGTTTAATAAACAGCAGAGCCACAAATGGCACCAAATATATAACGTTACTCAACCGTGCTGTATTATCGGCATAGTTCAATGCTTTTAACCAAAGAACAAAGGTAATTCCCATTTCAAACGCACCAATATAGGCTGACGCAAATAATCCATTAACAGAGATGTTCCAAAAATCCTTTGTAAAAACCCCTACAAGCAATATTAATATTGAAGCAAAGAAAAAATTAAGGAAAAGTTTAACAGTCTCATCCCTATTCTTATCGCGAACATTAAAAAGCCAAAACAGCGCCCAAATGGTTGAGCTAAATAGGGCAAGAAAAACGCCTAGTGGATTGCTTTTAGAGAAAATGTTGATATTTCCCTGCGATGAAATAAAAATAACACCCACAAAACTTATAATCAATGCTATAATATTCTTTGCCTTCAACTTCTGTCCAAGAATTGGTACTGATAGTAATACAAGGATAATAGGCCAAATATAATTGAGCGGTTGAGCTACTTGTGCTGGGAGTAAATCATATGCTTTAAAGAGTACAAAATAGTATAGAAATGGATTTAGAAAACCCAGAAAAACTGACCACTTAAGTTGGGTTTTATCCATCTTAAAAACCTGTGAAAATTTTCTTTGAAAAAGCAATACGAAAAATAATATGATTGTTGCAAAAAGAGATGCCCAAAAAAGTAGCTGAATAAAGTTAAAATATTGCAGTCCTAATTTAAATGCAGTAGCTGAAGTTCCCCAGAAAAGGATAACAAACCCTGCAAAAGTATAGGCGATTTTTTGATTTTTCATGCATTAAAATGAAAGGTGAAATATACAAAAAGGAATCATTGTAAAGGTTTTATTTATTCCCATTTAACTTTTTTAATTCCTCCTTTGCAAGATCTTTAAAGGATGATTCCGATGAAACTATCTCATTAAGAATGACAATTGCCTTATCTGTATTATTATACTTAATTAATGATAATGCATAATACCATTTGGCTTCATTATAGAAAATGCTTTGACGCTGAGATATTAATTTTTCGAATATAGAAATTGCCCTCTCTGTTCTATTTAAATGATAATAACTCATCGAAGTATAAAATTGAATAGTATCGTTATCGGGAAAATCATTATTCAACCCTCTAAAAATCGAAAGCGCATTTTGATACTTTCCTTTAAGATACAGATTAATAGCCGATTCCTTTTTGAAATTATATGTCTCTATCTCACTAAATTCCCTAGATGCAGCCACTCCCGATGCCGCATCCATCATTGAAACCTCTTTATTCGAGGATAATTTTTTTCTTTCAACATTTTCTGATTTAGCAGGGCTATATGCTTCTGCTGTTACCTGACCAGTTACAATTGATTCGCTAGTTGGTAATAATGAATCGGTTGTCGCCAATTTTACATCATCCGCTACTTTTTCATCTACAATAACCTCTTTTAAACTATCCACCACAACTGGAGCAACGTAACTAATCTCAGACTCTTTCTGTTCCTCTTCTGATTTTATAGATTTTTTACTTCTCTTCGATGCCTCACTTTGAACAAACTCCTGTTTCTCCATCCTCTTGATCTTCTCTATTTCCTTTGGTGCTTCAAACTTTTCGGCATTCTGAGGTGTAGAAGGTTTTGCTTTTTCACTTACCACATTATCAGAAATCATGGTTGATGGGGCTTTCCTAATAGCGGTAAAGTATACTATTGTTGATATTCCCAGTATTAAAGTAATAGATGCTGCAATCCTAAAATAAAAACTCCATGCAGGAATTACTTTGTCGTTCCCTTCAACTACCTTATCAATCCTATCATTAAGTTCGTTGGCTATGCTATCAACTTTATTATGATCATCCAATAACGACAGACCCTCCAACTCATCGCTACACATTTCGCAAGTTGAAAGATGTCGTTCCACCCAATTTCTCTCCTGCCCCGAAAGTTCTCCCTTGACATACTTTAAAAGCATATCAGAGCCTACGCACCCCTCATTATTATTCGATATTTTATCTTTTGTTTTCATTTTGCTGCATACTGATTTTCAGGTTTCGCTTCCCATTCTGTATATGGCTTTTCACCTGATTCATTGTATAGCCTGTTATTTCTGCAACCTCTTGGTAGCACTTATCCTTCAGGTAGAAAAGTTCAACGCAAACCCTTTGCTCATGCGAGAGGTTGCAAAGTTCCATCTCCAAATTATCAACCTTCTCATCAAAACTATCGTCATTATCTTGATACAAATGGAACTGATTTTCCACAAGATTTTCATAAGAATTTATCGCTTCCTTCTCCTTTGTCAATTTATACTGGTTATCCCTAATTATATGCAAGCAATGATTTTTGAGTACGGAATGTAACCACGATTTAAAGTTCGTAACCTGATGCCGCTTCAAATCAACAAACAACTTCTCAAAAACCTGCATCACCGCATCCTTGCTACCTTCCTCGTCCTTTATATACTTCATGCAGATTGAAAATGCAAAACGGGTATACCTTTTATATAGCTCACCAACAATTCCCTTATCTCCCTTTTCTTTATAAAGGTCGATAAGTTCAATATCACTTAAGATTGATATATTGGTCTTGAATTGCATTTCTCCTTGTTATTCAGCGTATTTCAATCGTTTTACACAAATATCCCCACTCCTATTTTGGTAAAATTAAAAAAATCCATCATCATTTTATGGAATTCCTCCCCTGTTTGTATCCATTTAGTAAAACAAGCAAATGTTAAACTTAAATACTAAAATCATGAAAACTTTAATTTCTTTAATCGGAGTAATGGTGCTAAGCACATCAATGACTCTAAACCTACAAACAGGAATTCTATCGGGTCTAATTACTGATAGTAGCACTGGAAATGCTATTTCAAATGCACTTGTAGAGGTATTCCAAAGTGGGAAAAATATCTCTAGTAACTCAACTGGAAGTAACGGGGTATTTTCACTTAGCCTTAATCAAGGAACATACTCAGTTAAAGTAACCGCTCAAGGTTACGACATCTTTGTAAACAAAAAGGTAAACATTACTTCGGGAACAACCACAAATCTAAAAATAAGTCTTAAGCCATCAACTATTGTGGATAGTTTAACTGCTAGTGATGAGATTGTTGTTGAAGAAAAAAAGGAGATGTTCGCAACAGGTATGGCTATGTCTTCGAGAGCAAAAAGTGAGGGTTATGCCAACTATGCTCCACCAAGTGTGGTAAGTTATCAACCACAGGAATTCAACACCGAATCATACGATGTAATCAGCGAGAATGGTTTCAAGGATGTAATCAATAATCCTCTTTCCACATTTTCTATTGATGTTGATAAAGCATCCTACTCAAATATCCGTAGATTTTTGACTCAAAACCAAAAGCCTGTAAAAGACGCAGTAAGAATAGAGGAGATGATTAACTATTTCGACTACGAATACCCACAACCCACCAATGGACATCCATTTTCCATTACCATTGAAGGAGATAAATGCCCTTGGAACGAGAAGCACAATCTTGTTTTAGTTGGCTTAAAAGGTGAAAATCTTAATGATAAGCAGATTCCTCCAAGTAACCTTGTTTTCCTACTCGATGTTTCAGGCTCAATGGATGAGCCCAATAAACTCCCTCTAATAAAGAGATCTTTCAAATACTTGGTTGAGAATCTTCGTTCGGTCGATAAAGTTGCAATAGTTGTTTACGCAGGAGCAGCAGGTGTTGTACTCGAATCCACCCAAGGGAATATGAAAGAAACTATTATCGCATCGATTGATAAACTCCAAGCAGGTGGCTCAACGGCAGGTGGCGAAGGCATTAATCTTGCATATTCAATTGCAAAACAAAACTTCATCAAAGGGGGAAATAACCGGGTGATACTTGCTACTGATGGTGATTTCAATATTGGAGCAAGCAGCGATGCCGAAATGGTAAGATTAATTGAGGAGAAGAGAAAAGATGGTATTTTCCTTTCAGTACTTGGTGTTGGTATGGGCAACTATAAAGATTCGAAGATGGAAAAGATAGCCGATGCTGGCAACGGCAACTACTCCTACATTGATAACTTACTTGAAGCCAAGAAAGTTTTTGGAACTGAGCTTTGGGGAACTCTTTACACTATTGCAAAGGATGTAAAAATTCAAATCGAATTCAATCCAAGTAAAGTTAAGGCATACAGACTGATAGGTTACGAAAACAGATTACTTAATAAGGAAGATTTCAATGATGACAAAAAGGATGCTGGGGAAATAGGTTGTGGTCATACTGTTACTGCACTCTACGAGATTATCCCATCAGATTCCGAAGAAAATATATCAAATGTAGATCCTCTCGAATACCAAAAGCAATCGATTGTTTCTGAAAGTAAGAATATGATGACCGTTAAGGTTCGTTACAAAAAACCCGATGAGGATGTTAGTAAACTGATTGTTGAGAAGGTAGAAACAGGTAAAACAAAGATTTCCAATAACATTAGATTTGCTTCGGCAGTTGCAGAATTTGGAATGCTTCTCCGTGAGTCCGAATTTAAAGGAACTTCATCATATGAAACCGTTCTAAAACGAGCAAAAGGTTCTGCAGGGTTAGATGAGTTTGGTTACAGAGCGGATTTTATTAAAATGGTAGAACTCAGTGAAATGTTGGACAAGTAACAATACTAATAAGTTAGAAAGGGAAAACCCTGTTAGAGTTTAAAACTCTAACAGGGTTAACGTTTATTTATATCATTAATTAGTCAATCATATCAAACCCACAGAACTTCTGAAGAACCTTTGGAATTCTAATTCCCTCAGGTGTTTGATTATTTTCTAGGATTGAAGCAACTATACGAGGTAATGCAAGTGAACTACCATTTAATGTATGTGCAATTTGGGTTTTCTTATCACCCTCCTCTTTAAATCTTAACATCATGCGGTTTGCTTGGAAAGATTCAAAATTAGATGTTGAACTAACCTCAAGCCACTTATCTTGCCCTGCAGAAAAAACTTCGAAATCGTAGGTGAGAGCTGAAGTGAAACTCATATCGCCACCACAAAGCCTTAATATTCTGTATGGTAATTCTAATTTTTTCAGAATATTCTCAACATGACACACCATCTCTTCAAGCGTTTCGTATGACTTATCGGGATGCTGGAGCTGAACAATTTCAACCTTATCAAATTGATGTAATCGGTTCAATCCACGAACATCCTTTCCATACGAACCTGCTTCACGACGGAAACAAGGCGTATATGCCGTCATCTTTATTGGAAATTGCGATGCATTTAGCACAACATCACGATAAATATTCGTTACAGGAACCTCTGCTGTTGGTATTAAATAAAAATTATCAAGTCCAACATGATACATCTGGCTATCCTTATCGGGCAGCTGACCAGTACCGTATCCTGAATCCTCATTTACCATTAACGGCGGCTGTATCTCCTGATATCCTGCGGATGTGTTTTCATCCAAAAAAAAGTTAATAAGAGCACGCTGTAACTTTGCACCTTTTCCTTTATAAACAGGGAATCCTGCTCCAGTTAGCTTAACACCAAGTTCAAAATCAATAATATCATACTTTTTAGTAAGCTCCCAATGGGGTTGAGCACCCTCATGCAACTTAGGGATTGTTCCACCTGAACGAACTTCAACGTTATCTTTTGCACCATGTCCCAGAGGTACAGATATATGAGGCAGGTTAGGAATCTTTACAAGTGTTTGATTTAACTCTTTCTCAGCATCAGATAATTTCAGTGATAAAAGTTTTGACTGCTCTTTAAGATCAGCAGTTCTTTGCTTAGCAGAGTTCGCCTCATCAACTTTTCCTTCTGAAAATAGTTTACCAATCTGCTTTGCAATATTATTCTGCTCAGCAAGATTCCCATCAAGCTGAAGTTGAATTGCCTTACGCTCATCATCAAGTGTAATTACCTTTTCAATTATCTCTGTTCCATCGAAGTTCTTAACAGCTAATCGCTTAATTACCTCTTCTTTATTTTCGCGAATTACTTTTAGGGTAAGCATATAATTATTATCGTTAATTGATATTTATTTACTTTAAATTTGATTTAAGAACAAGGATTAACGAATTGTGATTTTCGATTATTCACCAAACAATACTATTCTAATTCTCCATATTCTTCTGAGCCGTTTCTACACTTTTTACAAATATGGAAATAAGTTCATTGTTTTCTTTCAATGCTGCTTGAATAATTTCTTCAGTTTTGTAAAGTTTAGTTCTATTAATAATCTTCAAACAGATATAGGTTTCTCTTAATTCTTTAAGTACAACCTTAATTTTATGAACAAAATCTCTTCTCGATTCCCCACTTTGAGTCTCTCCATAGTTAAGAGAAACCGATGTTCCTGATCGAACTATTTGACCAGATAAATGATTACCTGCTTTAGTATTCGGCATTTCATTTACCAGATCAATAATTAAAACAAAGGTAACTAAACGCTCTTCTAATTCAGATTTATTCATTGCATGAACATCATAAATTATAAATCGTTAATCCTTGTTCTTAAATCAATTTTAAATAAAAAATAATCTCCTGAACATCGCCGATTTATCGACTTGAACAGGAGACTAAAATTAGGTAAAAAAATTATATCCCTATTCTTCCACTGGAAGAACTGATACAAATGATTTAGAATCAGCTTTTTTACGGAAAGAAACTACACCATCAACAAGTGCATAAAGGGTATGGTCTTTACCAATACCAACATTTACACCTGGATTGTGAACTGTTCCGCGCTGACGAACAAGTATGTTACCAGCTTTGGCAGTTTGACCACCAAAGAGTTTAACGCCAAGTCGTTTACTATGTGACTCTCTACCGTTTCTTGTACTACCGGCTCCTTTTTTGTGTGCCATTGCTCAATATTTTTGAATGATTATGCAACGATTTCTTCAATCTGAATTTGGGTAAACTGCTGGCGATGTCCTTTTTTCAGTTTATACCCTTTGCGCCTGTTTTTCTTAAAAATGATAACTTTATCGCCTTTTACATGCGCAAGTATCTTTGCAGTTACCTTTGCATTTTTAACTTCGGGCGCACCTATAGTTACTTTACCATCTTTATCAACAAGCAGTACTTTCTCGAAACTTAGTTCCGCTCCAGCTTCACCTTCTTGACGGTGAACAAAAACCTTCTGGTCTTTTTCAACTTTGAACTGTTGACCAGCTATATCTACAATTGCGTACATCTTAATTCGTTATGTTTGTTCAACACTTTTGGGCTTGCAAAAGTATAAAAGTTATGATAATTCACAAAGAATTATCAAGCAATTTTTTATCTTTTAATAGAATGCCCTGTTTATTGAGGCACAAAGGTAATAAAATAGAAAACAAAGAAACTATCTTGAGTGATAAACTATTAAAATATCAATCCCATGAATTATCTATTTTAGAGAAAATCCCCTTGTATTTTAAACTAAATTCGATTAGGTTTGTATTATTAGAAATAAAGATTAAAGAATATTAGTTATGGGTAAAGTGAAGCTGAATGTGCTGGGTATATCATACAGCCAAACACAATCTGGCGCTTACGCACTGGTTCTCAGCGAAGAAGAGGGGAAAAGACGTATCCCTATTATTATTGGTGGCTTTGAAGCCCAATCCATTGCAATCCAAATTGAAGGGCTTACCCCGCCCCGACCGCTCACCCACGATCTTTTCCTAAACTTTTCAAAATCCTTTAGCATCGAAATTCTCGAAGTTCAAATTTACAAACTCGAAGAGGGTGTATTTTTCTCCAAACTTCACTGCGATAATGGTAAAAAAGAGGTTTACATTGATGCTAGAACATCTGATGCCATTGCGCTTGCACTGCGTTTTAAATGCCCCATTTATACCACTGAGGATATTATCGAAAAAGCTGGCATAATTCTTGAATTTGACGGCACCGATGATGAATCTGAAAAAACAGCAACTCCTATTGAAAAGAAAGAGAACCCAGATTCAACGCTGTTTAGCAAGATGTCTTTATCTGAACTAAAATCTATACTTGACGAGGCTGTTAATAATGAGGATTACGAAAAAGCATCAAAGGTTCGTGATGAGATCAAAAAACGTACTTGATAAAAACCTGAAAAGATTGATGTTTTCTCAAGAGAAATAAACGTACACAATCTTTAACAATATACTGGAATCAAATATTTAAGAACAATTCCTATCAAAAAGATTTTATGTTATGAGAAAATTAACCGTTTTACTACTACTGATTCAATTTACTATTGCCTGCTTAGGGCAAGAAAAAATTAATACTGTTGTTTCCGATAAAACTAAAATCAATTTGATTGAGACTTTATCATTAAAATCTCAATTCCTCGATACGCTATTTTATTCTGGTCGTGTATACTTCTCCGATGGAAAATCCAATATTGCCCAAATGAACTATAGCCTATTGGACAATGGCATCTATTTTCTTGATAAGCAGAAAAGATTGCTAAAAATGGTAGGATTAGATAAGATAAAAAACATCAGCTATTCAAAGAGATTTTTCTATGTGATTAATAACGAATTTTACGAACAACTGTTTACATCACAAAATTATTCTTTACTACTAAAACGAAAATCTGTTATTAAAAATAATGATGAAGCAAAGGGCCCTTATGGCATCTCATTGGAAACCTCTTCAACCTCATCATACTCTTCAATATCCGAATCTTACGGAAAGGGTACTACTCTGGGCGAAAACTATAATAAGCCTGATAAAATAAACGTTGATATCACACTTAATAAGTATTACTATATTCTTTATAATGATAAACTTACTGGAATTTATAAAGTACGAGATCTTATGAAGATATTTCCTGCCAAAAAGGACTCAATAAAGGCTTACATGAATGATAATAAGATAGATATCTCTAACGAGCAAGACTTTATAAGATTAGTTTCTTTTTGTGTTAATGGTAAATAATCTTTACGCTTTCTAAGATTTTTTAAACAATACACATTTGTAACATTAACCAAAAGGCAATAATTAAGATTATTATCACTTTAATATACAATTGTTTATAAGATTTTAATATCACATGTTATCGCAAAATGCGATAAATAAATTATAGATTCACACAATTGTAATACATAAAATTATGTCATCATTATTAATAACATTCAATACAACAGTAGTTTAACTAAATATTATTCAAATGAAAAACTTCAAATTTCATTTTCTGGTAGCAATACTAATAATTAGTATTCTCCCAGCATTCTCCCAACACAAAAAGATGGATCAAATAATGGAGGATGTATTTCAGGAGAGAGATAACAATGTCTTTACCATCCGTTTCTTTGATGCCGTAACTGGCGATCCCGTTGAAGGTGCAGAAATTATGATCCAGAATATAGGAACTTTCACAACCGATTCTGCCGGTAGAGCAATATTTCCTAGGCAACCCGATGGGTTTCTAAAAGCCATTTTTAAGAAAAAAGGCTATATCAGCGCAATTGCTGAGATAGATGTTGCTGCCGAAACAATTCTTCGAAATAGATACTATGTTTCTCCTACGTTGAATATCGATCAATTCAGGGTTGTACTTTCATGGGATCAACAGCCAGAGGATTTGGATGCACATTTTGTGAAGGAAAACTCCTACCATATTAGCTATAGAAACACAAGAGTACTTAATGATGGTTCTGGCCAACTCGATAGGGATGATATGGATGGTTATGGCCCCGAAACAATTACCGTTGCACAGCTAAGTCCCGATGCAAATTACCTTTTTTTCGTGAAAAATTATTCTGCCGAAATAAACCCTTCAGCACCATCAATTAATAGTTCTAAAGCTACCGTATGGGTTTTCGGAAACAATAAACTTATAAATACTTTCCATATCCCATCAAATGTTACTGGTGATACATGGCCAGTATTTAAAATTGTTCAAGGACAGGTTATTCCTCTATAAAACGAGATCTCAAATAAAAAGAGCCGGAGAAAAACTCCGGCTCTTTTTATTTATTAGCTAATCTCATTTTCGGTATAATGGACATTTTTAATGGTTTTTTTTGGACCATGCTCCCTAATGG
>JACABB010000033.1 GCA_013376985.1 Bacteroidales bacterium | reverse complement strand
TAATAGCAACAAACATTTCAGAAGATATTACCATTAAATTTGTCCATTAAGCCAACTTTTTCAAATTTAAAAAACACTTAGATGATTAATCATTTAGATATAGTGCTACCAATAGCAGTTCTATTATTGTCATTCTTATTAAAACTATGTATTGATAGAGCAGTTGAAATCCCATTGTTTGTTCGTTCAATTTACGAATTACCTGTTGACATCATTTTTCTAACAATCTCCTTTCTTGTTGCATTCACAATATCAACAACCGAAGCAGGAAAAAACAATGGTTTATTTTATTGTTTTATTTTTTTAATAGTTTCAATAATAAATGTTATAATATGGAGGAGAGCAGTAAAATTATTTGAGTTGAACAAAATATTTTGGTCTATAGCTTTGACTGCAATAAATTTTGCTTGTACTATTTATTGTTTGAATATTGCAATCTCTTTTTTAACTAAATAGAAACCATGGAAATAATAAAAGATAATATAGATATAATCTCAATAGTGTTTTCAACTTTAAGTATGATTATAGTGCTGTCGTTTCTAATTCGTTCTATGAGGAAACCTCGTTATGATTCGATATCAAAACGAGCATTATTAGATGACTTAAGGAAATCTTATGAAAATGAAGTCTATAATTATAATGGTAGAATGGTTAGTACCAAAGAAAGATGGCAAGACATTAATCATTTGTTGCTTAGAGATGAAATTATTAAGTCAAACGAAGACTATTTAAAAATAAATAATCTTCGTTTGAATAAGTTTTTAATCTCAAATGGTATAAATGAAGCTGATTTAATAATTGATAAACGTTTAATTTTTGTCTTAACGCCTTTTAATCCTAGATTTGAAAAAGATTTTTTTATTATTAAAAAAACATGTGATGAAGTTGGTTTAAGATGCGTCAGAGGCGATGAGGAATTTTTTTCTTCAGATATTTTTAGTCAAATACTTCGAATCATTGTTCAATCAAGATTAGTTATAGCAAATATTAACGGCAGAAATCCAAATGTTCTTTATGAATTAGGCATTGCTCAAGCATTAGATAAACCTACCATATTAATTACAAAAACCCCAAACGATTTACCAATTGACCTGAAATCAAAACGTTTTTTAGTCTATAATGATAACCAAGATTTAGTGGTAATGCTAAAGCGAGAATTAATAAGAGTTTTAAGTGAATAACTACCCCTGTTAAACTGAAGCTATAAGAATTAAAATAAAAGTGTCTGGGTTGGGCGGTCGGCTGTGCCGCCACCCAAATATCCTGATAGTTTTACCCATTGCCCCGCTAGCGCGGATTTGACTTCGTCTAACTCGCAAAAAACTCTCGGTTAGCAAAGCGTAATTCGTGCAAAACCAAAGCAAGAAACAAACATTAAGCCTAGCCGTAATAATTTAATAGGCATTTGCAATGCCACCGTTAAGGCGTTAGCCTTAAAGCCTTCTTACTAAACCAAGGCTATAATTGTAAACTTTAGATTTCAGGTGCAGAGCACCGCAATATTTGTAGAATCAATTTATAGCCTCAATATCAGGTGCAGAGCACCGTAATCTCTTTTTACTCTACCATTTGTTAATATTACGGTGCGCTGCACCTAATATTCTATCAACATTTGCTCTTGCTACAAATGTTTTGCAGCTCTGCTGCTTTGCGGTAGTTTTACCCATTGCACCGCTAAGGGAATTATAAAAAATACAACCACGTTAGAACAATTACAGTACAAAGCATGTCTAAATTATCCCTATGAATACAAATCGGCATCAGCTATCGCAATTTGCGATAACCCTATTTAGCGCAAGGGTATAAATAATTCACGATCAACCTTAAACTTTAGTTCAATAATACCTTTGTGACATAATAATTGATAATTTTGGATTCTAATCCTATTATCATGCGAAAACTCATCCCCCTGTTTTTAATTATAGCTCTAAGCAGCTGCAATCAAACAGAAACTAGTACGACCTATACAACAGGCCCACAAAAAGGTTCTCTTATTATTGTTGGTGGAAATCTTACCGACCAAAAAATATATCAAAAATTTCTGGATTTATCAGGCGGTGTTGATTCTCCAATTGTAATAGTCGTAACCGCATCAGAAGATGAACTCTTAGCTAAACCCGATTTTTATTCAACCATAAAAAAGCCATTTGAAACTATTGGTTTTAAAAAAATAACTATTCTACACACACGAAATCCAGAAATTGCCAACACCGATTCATTCATTACACCAATTAAACAAGCCAAAGGCTTATGGTTTACAGGTGGAAGACAGTGGCGATTAGTTGATTCTTATGCCAATACTAAAGCCTTTGAAGAATTCTTCAAGTTACTTGATAGAGGTGGAGTAATTGGCGGCAGCTCCGCTGGGGCAACAATTCAAGGATCTTTCTTAGTTAGAGGCGATACAAAAACCAATACCATCCTAATAGGTGATCATCAGGAAGGGTTTGGTTTTGTTAAGAATATTGCCATAGATCAGCATCTGCTTGCACTCAATCGGCAGTTTGATATTTTCGAAATACTTGACAAACACCCCAGCTTGTTAGGAGTTGGGCTCGATGAAAATACAGCAATTGTTGTTACAGGCAATGAATTCGAAGTTATTGGTCAACACTATGTTGCAATTTACGATGGAACTTTTTTTTCTGAGATTAGAGATAAAGCCGATTGGGCAAAGAAAAGGTATGAACAAAAAGTTCTACCTAAAAACAGTCGAGAATTTTATCTACTTAAATCTGGAGAACGTTATAATATGAGGGAGAGAAAAGTAATAGTTGCCGAATAGATTGAAAAATTCTCCAAATCATAGAACTTCTTAGTTAATAGGTTTTACAAAATTATCTAATAAATATCTTATATTTCGATTCTAAACGTTTTTGGATCGAAATCAAACACATTCTTTTATGGATATTAAAATTTATGCTGTTAAAACAAAAAGCGATCTCCGAAAATTTATCCACCTCCCCGCAAAAATTCATAAAAATCACTCCAATTGGACACCCCCTATTTATCTAGATGAATGGAAATTTTTCAATCCTAAAAAGAATAAAACATTTAATTACTGCGATACCACTCTTCTGCTTGCAAGTCAGAATGGAGAGGTTGTTGGTAGGATTATGGGAATTATCAATCATAAATACAATCAAGCGCAGAATGAGAATAACGCTAGGTTTTGCTTTCTCGAAACATATGATAACTACGAAGTAGCAAAAACTCTTCTCGAAAGTATAGAGAAATGGGCAAAAGAAAAAGAAACTATTAAACTAGTTGGCCCACTTGGTTTTTCTGACAAAGATCCTCAAGGACTCCTTGTAGAAGGGTATGATCAACCCAATGTAATTGCATCCAATTGTAATTTTAAATATTTAACCGAATTTGTTGAGCAGGCAGGTTTTGAGAAAGAGATTGATCTTGTTGTATATAAAGTGATGGTACCAGAGCGTATTCCCGATTTTTATTCCCGAATACTCGAAAGGGCACTAAGAAATAACAAAGGATTGAGGGTTATTAATTTTGCAACCCACAAACAGATAAAACCTTACGTTAAACCCGTACTTAGCTTAGTAAACGAATCCTTTAAGGATATCTACGGTTTTGCACCGCTCGATGAACAGGAGATGAATGAGTTCGCAACACGCTACCTTCCCGTTCTCGATCCTCGGTTTATAAAAGTAGTTGTTAACGAAAGTAATAGTGTTGTAGCTTTTATACTAGCAATGCCCGATATTTCTGATGGAATTAGGAAGTGTAAAGGGTATATCATTCCATTCGGTATCTTTCAAATCTTTAAAGCACAAAAACGAACACAACAGCTAAATCTCTTTCTAGGTGCTATTCAAGAGCATTATCGCAATAAAGGAATTGATACTATTATGGGAGTAAGAATGCTTGAAGAGGCTCAAAAAGCAGGCTTAAAATATATCGATAGCCATCTTGAACTTGAAAACAACCTAAAAATGCGAGCGGAGATGGAAAAAATGGGCGGAGTAGTTTATAAGAAATATAGGATCTTCCAAAAATCTCTGATCCAAAAATAATTGATAATAGTAAAGTATCGATTTATCCAAACATCTCGGCAATTTAAATTTTCGGTGATATTTATCGAAACCTTTCTTGAATTAATCAACGATATAATATCATTGATGTTTATCATCCAAGTTTTCACCAACTATTTTACCCTTGTAAGTCGTTTTTTCATAAATTAGCAAAAGAAACTTAACCACCTCGTTTTTCGTATATAACTATTTAAAAACTAAAAGGATGTATAAATTCAGATTTATACTTACTATTTGTTTCCTAATGGGAAGCAAATTTATTTATTCCCAAGACTGGAGTAAAATATTTATTTACGAAAGGGATGCTGAATATCAAATGGCGGATAACCAATACAATAAAGCAGCCGAGACTTTCAAAAAAGCTTTGAGATTAATACCCGAAAGTGCCAGTTTTAAATTTAAAATCGGTTACTGCTTCCTAAACTCCGATGATAGAAAAAGTGAGGCAATTAGCTACCTTGAAGAAGCCTCGCAGAAAATATCTAAAAGTTATGATGCAAATTCATTCAAAGAAATGAATGCACCTACCGAAACCTTATACTTACTTGCCGAAGCATTAAGAATAGAACGCAGATACGACGAAGCAATAGAAGCCTACAAAAAGTATAAGGAATATTTAAAACCGGGAGATAAACTTATTGATATTGTCGATCAAAATATAGCATGTTGCTCCAACGCAAATAATTTTATTAAAGATTCTCTTAGCGTAAAAGCTGTAAATCTTGGGAAATTAATCAATAATGAACTTCCAAATACTAATGCTGTAATTTCTGGCGATGGTAATACTCTAGCCTATACAAATGTAACAAAGTCTGGTAATGATGTTTTCGTTTCAAATAAAGTTAATGGTAATTGGTCTGCTCCAAAAAAAATCACCACTCAACTTGGCGACAAATACTTCCTAACATGCTTTCTCTCCTACGATGGAAAAGACCTTTACCTATCATTAGATGATCCTAAGAATTGTGACTTATACGTTACTACATTTGAAAAGAATAAGTGGATTTCCGCATTAAAATTCGAAAAACCTATAAACTCAAAATCCAACGAAACCCATGCTTGCTTAACAAAGGATGGCAACACAATATACTTCACTAGCGACAGGAAGGGTGGTTTGGGAGGTTTTGATATTTACAAATCAGTGGTCAATGCAAAAGGAGTTTGGGGTGACCCTGTAAATTTAGGCCCTGAAATAAATACCAAATTCAATGAGGCAACCCCTTTCCTATCTCCCGATGAAAAATATCTTTTCTTTAGCTCCGAAGGACACGATGGAATGGGTGGATACGATATTTTCTTTGTTAATCTTGAAGGTACACCCAAAGTTGTAAATCTAGGATATCCTGTAAATAATAGTGATAATAACCTCTTCTACTTCCCAATAAAGGGATGGAAGGAAGGATTACTCTCCTTCTACAAAAAGGATGGTTTTGGGAAAAGAGATATTTACCATTTAGATATTAGCAGATATACAAACCTAAATGGAAAGATTTTAGCAGATGCTAATAGTTCCCCATACCGAGTAAGCATTCTTGATGTTGATAAAAATGATACCATTGCAAGACCAGAGCCCAGCAATAATAATTTTAGTTATAAGGTTGGGGTTGGTAACTACAAAGTATTTGTAAAGAACAGCAAATATCTTCCTTTTACCCAAGACATAAGTATTCCAGAAGATAACATCAACAAAGATTTCAATTTTGATGCAAAGTTGCAACCTATTCCTGTAGTAGCACCAAAACTTGTTGCTGAGGTTTTGCCTAAAGAGCCCAAAAAAGATTCTGTAATAATCGAAAAACCAAAAACTGTACTTGCTGACAACACCAAGAAAGAGACAAAACCAACCATCGAAAAACCAAGAGAGGTTAAGAAGGATAAACCAATTATCAAAATTGAAAACACCAACACTTCCAATTCATCCGTAAAAATATCAACTTATGCCGTTCAAATAATGGCATTAAAAGTTGATGTTGGAGCCGACTACTTTAAGAATATCGAAAACATTGAAATAACACAATCCCCCGAAGGATTCTATCGCTATTCCGTTGGTTCAACCGAATCGATGGAAGAAGCAATGGCAACCCTTAAAAAGGTAAAAGAGCTTGGTTACGAAAAAGCTTTTGTGCGAATTGATAAGAAGGATGCAATGTTTACCATTCAGCTAATGTCGCATAAAACATCAGTGGATCTATCAACCTTCAAAAACATATCTGGTATTACTGAATCAAAGGGTAATGATGGTATATTCAGGTACTATGTAGGCAGTTTCTCAAGTTCAAAGGATGCAAAAGGTTATCTAAACAGCATAATTGAATTGGGATATAAGGATGCGTTTATTAAAAAGGTTGAGGTTAAGTAAATGTTACTAGATACTAGTTGCTGATTTCTTATTATTTAACTAGCAACCAGTAACCAGCAACCAGCAACCAGCAACCAGTAACCAGTAACCAGCAACCAGCAACCAGTAACCAGTAACCAGTAACCAGTAACTTATTAACACTATGGCAACAGACATTAAAAAAATGATATCCAATCTGATGGAATTTTATGATTTTAACAATCAAACAATTATTACCGTTGGATCAGGCGGAGGACAATTTATAGAATATGGGCGTGTTTCAAAAAATGTAATAGCAATCGATAACGATGAAATAGCACTACAAAAGTTAAAAGAAAACCTACTAAAATCTGGACTTGATAGTAAATTCACCCTAATCCATTCGGATTTCTACCTTACCAACTTAAAAGCGGATGTTGTAATGTTTGAGTTTTGCCTCCACGAAATGAAAGATCCTTTGGCGGCAATAAAACATGCACAAACCATGGCTCCAAACATTCTTGTAACCGACCATTGGCCTGAATCAAAGTGGGCATACTATGTGGATGAGGAAGAAAAAGTAAAAAAGAGCTGGGCTGTCATAAATTCTCTTAGTACTAAAAAAGTTCAGAAATATGATGGGCTTCAACTCTTCAATGATTATGAAGAAATTTACCAAAAGGTAAAAGTACAAGGCGAAAACTCAATCAATCGAATAGCTGAATTCAAGGATAAAAAGAATATTACAATTCCAATGTCTTACGGGTTTGCATTGTTATAAGTATTTCACAATTACCAACCAAAATCTTTAATATAGTTATTTTACTATTTGACTCTTCCAGTTCTTACAAATCTGGAATGTCAACCAAGTTCGTTAACCTAGCAGATCCCTAAAGTTCTGCTAGCATTTAAATACTATTAGCTCAGTAAGGACTCAGAACCCTGACTGAGTTTCTATTTTAACCCAACACAACCTCATTCCTTCTCAAAACAACCCTAATTTGGCAATTATGGCTACAAAACAGCCAGAATAGTAGTGATAATTTCCAGAAAATAAATCGAAACCTCCGGTCAGAAACTACAAATCGCCATTTCGAAAGTAATTCTGCCAACTTTAAAGTTAAAACTGCCGAAAATAACTTTAAAGCCGCCCATATAAAGTTAAAATCACCAAGTTTAACTTTATACCCGCCCATGAAAAGAAAAAATCATCAAAAGTGAAATCAAAACCGCCTATTTAAGATCAAATTCGACGAATATAAAGTCAAAATCGCCGAATATAAAATCAAAACCGCCTGTTTAAGATCAAAATCGCCGAATATGAAGTCAAATTCGCCAAATATGAAGTCAAACTCAACGAACATGAAGTTAAAATCGACGAATTTAAAGTGAAAATCGCCAATTTGAAGTGAAAATTGCCGAATATGAAGTCAAATTCGCCGAATATGAAGTTAAAATCGATGATTTTGAGTTTCATTTTGGCAAATTTGAAATTAGTTATGGAAAAATTGGATTTGGGTTTGGCTTAATTGGAAAAATATATGGTAGTTAAGAAGATAATTAGAAGAATAAGTCAATTTTCAACACCCTCAAAAAATCAAATTCACCATTGAGGGTTTATAATTTTGGTTAACTTTGATAAAGATTACCAGAAGGTACATAGTACATTCCTATCTGGGTGTATATATTAATTTTAGTACATATAAGTGAGTTGGCAGAAATCCGTCCAATTTCTATTGGGCATTTAAACAAACTCCAAATTAGTTTGATAGGATTTTTTATAAACCTGCTTTTAAAATAAACAATGTTCTTAAATTTATATATTTAATCACCTTTGCAAATACTCCTATTGTCATGAAACATAAAAATATAAGAACCTTTATAATTTTTTTTCTCTTTGGTACATTTATCTCAATTCTATTATCAGGTTGTTTCGAATTAATAGGACTTGAAGGTATCGAAGCAGTTGAAGGCATAGAAGGCTTGTCAGCAGAAGAAGCTGTAGCATTAGGTTCAGAAGCAGATATTCTTGCTGAAGAGGGATTAACACTTAGTGAAGCTACTGGTGAAGTTATTGTTTCGGACGAAACAACATTTTACAGTGAATTATCTCGTGTTAAAGTTGAACCGGGGGGTACTAGATTATCAATTATGAAAAACGGTAAATTACTTGATATTGGAGAAATTGAAAGTGAAAATAGTATTAGGTTAAGGAATATCAATCGCCCCTTAGAATTACCTGGTAAAATATATAGAACATCTGCTAATGTAAATGTAAGGACTGGAGGGGATTTAAACTACAAAGTATTTAAAACTATTTCAAAAGACCAATTGGTACTTGTTCTGGATGAGCAAAATGGTTGGTGTAAAGTTGAAATAGGGAAAGGGAAAGTTGGATGGATGTATGCTGCTTATTTAATTGCAGCGAGCAATCATCATAATGATTACAAGGTTAATCAAGATGAAACATCGAATATATTTGCTTCTATTTGGAACCAGTCAGATTCTATAGATGAAACCAATCAGACTAAAAATAATACAGATGCTAAGTCTGATAGTGTTCGTCTTTTTTCCAGATATAAGAATACTAATCAACAATATGCTAGTTTAAGTAGTAACTCTCCCATAATAAATCAGGCGTATTTTAATAATAGTTGGCATACCTACTTTTATTATCAAACGCCTGTTAGTGTAATTCAGCGGCCAACTGTGCATCGCCAAAATACACAAAGTCAAAATCATCCAACTTCCAATACTTATCGAACGGGAAATCCAAGGCAACAATATAATCGACCCTTGAATAATCCTCGAAACAATTCTACTTCACAACCCAATTCAAGACAACAATATTATAGGCAAGGTGACAGAGGAGAAAGAACTAATTCTCCAAATTACAGGCAAGATGACAGAAGAGGAAGAACTAATTCTCCAAATTATAGGCAAGGTGACAGAGGAGGAAGAACTAATTCTCCAAATTATAGGCAAGGTGACAGAGGAGGAAGAACTAATTCTCCGTCACATAATACTCGTGCTACAAGAAGGTAAGATATTTCTATTTGAGATAGACCATATCGGGGAAAGCACTAACTATGCGATAGCATAATTTCAATTTAGAAACTGGTATGCTGCTAATCAAGTATGCAACCAATAGACTAAAGGCCTATCGGAAAGTCTCCATTAAGTATAGTATCCTGACTACGCCTGTCTAAATAGCAGTCTCCAATTGCACAAATACAAACAAACTGCTTTTGCAGGATTCATCATACTTATAACATTCAACCACTTCGTGGTTGGTTGCTTTCTTATACTTCTCCCCGCATTGCATGCGGGGCTATTCGATTTCAATCCCTTCGGGATTAATTATGGAGGGTTATCATAAGCCCGAAGGGCTTAAATTTGAATAGCTACTTTGCATTTGCAGGGTTCATAACACTAATAACATTCAACCACTCCGTGGTTGATTTCTTCCTCATACTTCTCCCCGCATTGCATGCGGGGCTATTCAATTTCAATCCCTTCGGGATTGGATAGCTGAAACCTACTATTTTTATATATTTGAAATTGTCTAGTCAACTTTACGGCTTAACAAATTTGGAAATAAAATTGCAGTGAACTATTAAAAGCCCGAAGGGCTTAAATTTGAATAGCCACGAGTGAAACTCGTGGTATAAAAAACAATCAATAACAACCCCGAAGGGTGTTGAATAATAAACAAACCTATGAGTACTTACACGCAAATTCTGCTACTATTAGGATTTTATTCAAACTTAATCAACTAGGCTATTCACCTTAAATCCCTTCAGGATTATACTTATGAAACTTACTATTTTTATATATTTGAATTTGTCTAGTCAACTTTACGGCTTAACAAATTTGGAAATAAAATTGCAGAGAATTATTAAAAGCCCGAAGGGCTTAAATATGAATAACCACGAGTGAAACTCGTGGTATAAAAAACAATCAATAACAACCCCGAAGGGAGTTGAATAATAAACAAACCTATGAGTACCTACACACAAATTCTCTATCAAATAGTATTCAGCACCAAAAACCGTGAACAAACCCTTATCAAAACGGGTAGAGAAGAACTGTATAAATATATTTGGGGAGTTCTAAAGAACAAGAACTGTCATTTATATCGTATTGGAGGCGTATCCGATCATCTACACATTATTACTCACTTGCATCCAAATATTTCTTTGGCCTCTCTCATTAAGGATATTAAGTTAGCCAGTACTGATAGCATAAAAAAACATAACATCTTTCCATCCTTCAATGGTTGGCAGGATGGCTATTCAGCCTTTACCTATTCATTTAGCGATAAGGATAGGTTAATAGAATACGTTAAGAATCAGGAGGAGCATCACAGAAAAACAACATACATAGAGGAGTTAACAGAACTACTAAAAGAGCATGGAGTTGAATATGATCCAAAGTACTTACTGTAATAACATTCAACCACTCCGTGGTTGGCTTCTTTCTCATACTTCTCCCCGCATTACATGCGGGGCTATTCGACTTCAATCCCTTCGGGATTATATGGCTAAAAACTTTTCTTTTTGCCCTTCCGTAGGGGTACACACCTGCAAAAACTAAAATCGTAGTTAGCGTTGCAATAAAATGGTATTGCATTTAAATAATCGCAAATTGCGATAGCCTAATTGTGTATAGTAAGTTAAAAATCTCTTCCCTTCTGAGGGTGTCTAAAAAGAATTTTTAACTTCGTTGAGTCGTTGCCTTCGGCAATTGCTAAGCAATTCGGAGTTTATACAAAAAACACCAAACTTTGCAGGGTTCATTATACTAATAACATTCAACCACTCCGTGGTTGGTTTCTTTTCTTATTCTTCTCCCCGCATTGCATGCGGGGCTATTCACATTTAATCCCTTCGGGATTAATTAGTTGAAATTCCTTATTTTTTGTATATTTGAAATTACTGAATCAGTTTCACACCTTAACAGATGTTGGAAATAATAATTATGGAGGGTTATAATAAGCCCTTCGGGCTTAAATACAAATAACCATGGGTGTAACTCATAATATAAAAAACAAAACTATAGTACATACTCCTACTGCAAAGATAGGGGTTTAAACAATATTCTTTCGCGAGGAATAAACCGAAAACCTTGACGGTTTAATATGTTCAAGGTCAATTAACTTTAAAAATGAAAATGAAATGAAAATTTTAAAAGAACTAAAGGGAGTAAAATTAATTACCAAAAACGAACAAAAATCTATTATAGGAGGACATCCTGAGCCAATTTTTAACCCATGTGGTGAAGCTGGTGGAGTTATTAGTAATCCGCCTTGGTGTGATTTATGGGTTAATGGGATATGTTGGCTCTGTTTCTAAATATAATTAGTGGAGGATTTAAATTCCCCATCAAATTATATAATACAATACGTTGAGCCGGATCTTTAATCCGGCTCTTTTCTATTTAAACCCACTTAATTTTAATCTCCCACCTTCCCCACTAAGTTTTATCTCCTGACTACGCCTGTCTAAATAGCAGTCTCCGATTTCACAAATACAAATAGAATCCCCCCTTTTGCATGGTTCATAACACCAATAACATTCAACCACTCCGTGGTTGGTTTCTTTCTCATACTTCTCCCCGCATTGCATACGGGGCTATTCAATTTCAATCCCTTCGGGATTATTTTGGAGGATTATAATAAACACAAATTGCCCTGAAGGTATTAAAAGTCCGATGGGCTTAAATATAAATAGCCATGAACATTGTATGCGGGGCTATTCAACTTCAATCCCTTCGGGATTAATTACGGAGGGTTATCATAAGCCCGAAGGGCTTAAATGTGAATAGCCACGAGTGAAACTCGTGGTATAAAAACAATCAATAACAACCCCGAAGGGTGTTGAATAATAAACAAACCCATGAATACTTACACGCAAATTCTGCTACTATTAAATTTATTTAATCCCCCTACATTCCCTTCAAAAACCCATTTTACAAAACTCATAATAAATATTCCCAAACCAGATACATTCAAAATCTCATCAAACTAAATTGATTTTAGTTTCAGGTTTAAACTTTCACATCAATTCTACATCAAACAACTAAATTTACTACCTTTAATCCACCTACCAACCCTAAAGGAGATGAGAAAATCAACCTTAATGCTTTTATTATCATTACTGGTAACAAGCATTTTTGCGCAAACAATAACAAAGCCCGATGATTTCTTTGGTTTTAAACCCGGAGCCGATAGAATGCTTTTCAGCTACGAGAAGCTAATCGATTACCTAAAAACTCTCGATAATCAATCCGATAAGCTGCGAATGGTTGAAATTGGAACATCACCATTGGGGAAGCCAATGTATATTGCCTTTATATCATCGGAGCAGAATATTCGTAACCTCGATAGGTTAAAGGATATCAACAAAAAACTTGCTCTTGATTTTAACCTCATTGAATCGGAAAAGGCTAGCCTGATTAATGAGGGAAAGGTTTTTGTGCTTGCAACGCTATCAATGCACTCCTCCGAAGTTGGCCCATCACAATCGGCACCATTAATTGCTTACGATTGGATAACATCAACCGATCCAAGTAAGCTTAAAACAATGAATGATGTTGTTTACATGATGGTTCCCTGCCATAACCCCGATGGAATGGATATGGTGGTTGATCATTATAATAAATACAAGGAAACAAAATACGAATCAACATCATATCCCGGAATTTACCATAAATACGTTGGACACGATAATAACCGCGATTTTATTGTTCTATCGCAAACTGACACCAAGGCAATATCATCTATTACCAGCTCAACATGGTTTCCGCAGGTAATGGTTGAAAAACACCAGATGTGGTCATCAGGGCCACGCTACTTTGTTCCACCCAACACCGATCCCATTGCCGAGAATGTTGATCCCACACTTTGGAACTGGATGGGTATTTTTGGTCAGAATATGATTAGCGATATGACCGCAAAAGGGCTTACAGGCATTTGTCAGCATAGCTTATTCGATAACTACTGGCCCGGTTCTACCGAAACTTGTTTGTGGAAAAACGTGATATCACTTCTCACCGAATCGGCTAGCGCACAGCTTGCCAAGCCCATATTCGTTGAACCTACCGAACTTGTTGGAAATGGTAAAGGTTTAGCAGAGTATAAGATAAGCGCAAACATGCCTGCTCCTTGGCCTGGCGGATGGTGGCGTTTGAGCGATATTGCTCAATACGAAATGGAATCAACCTCCTCGATACTAAATACTGCATCGTTATACAAAGATAAAATCTTAACTCTTCAGAACGATTTGTGTAAAAAAGAGGTGAAATTGGGACAAACACAAGCACCGTACTATTACATAGTTCCCGAAAATCAGGCTGATAAAAGTGAACTGGTTGAGCTGGTTAATCTGCTTAAAGAGCATGGTATTGAGGTATCGAAACTAGATGCCGACTTTACAATGAATGGCATGAACTACAAAAAAGGCGATATTGTTGTTTCGCTTGCCCAGCCCTTTAGGGCTTTCATAAAAGAGGTGATGGAATCGCAAAAATACCCCGAACGACATTTCACTCCTGGTGGCGAGCTAATGGAACCATACGATATCACAAGCTGGTCGCTACCCCTCCACAAAGGTCTTATATCTAAACAAATTGATATTCGAAACATCGATTTTGAAAAACAACTCAGTAAGGTTGAAGGAACTTATGGATTAGGGAATTATCAGGATGCCTTTGAGTATGCAATACTAACATCAACCAGCAATGAATCATATAAGCTAACTTTTAATGCGCTAAACAGCGGAATTAAGGTTGATAGATGTACAAACGATTTTGATTTGGATGGTACTCCAATTCCTGCCGGTAGTTTTATTATCAAGAAACAAGATAAACTTGCCGAGTTGCTTAAAACAACTACATTCCCAATCATCTTCACCAACAAAACACCAGCTGCTGAGCTTATCCCAATCACTCTACCCCGAATTGCAATAGTTGAATCATATATGCAAGCTATTGATGCTGGTTGGACAAGATTTATCCTTGATACCTACTCCATTAAATTTACAGTTCTACGCCCAAAGGATTTTGAAAAGGCAGAACTCTCCAAGAACTTCGATATGATTATCTTTCCCGATGAGGATGCATCAATCCTAAAGGATGGAAAGGTTAAAAGGAACGAAGATTATTTTATCAGCAATATACCCCCAGATTATGCTAAAGGTATGGGGCCAAAGGGATTTGAAAACCTAATGAATTTTATCGATACAGGTGGAACTATTATCTCTTGGGGGGAATCAACCGCTCTATTCGAAGGAGCTTTGACTATAAAGGATAAAACCTCAACCGAAGAGTTTCGTCTCCCATTCAGGAATGAAGGCGATAAATTAGAGAAAAAAGGTTTACAATGCCCCGGTTCACTGATAAAAATGGATGTGCTGCAAAATCATCCCATTACATGGGGAGTACCAAGTAAAATAGGGATTTTTTATAACGGCAAGCCAGCGTTCACAACCTCAATTCCAACCTTTGATATGGATCGGAGGGTAATTGGATTCTTTGAAGAAGAGAACACACTCCTCAGCGGTTACCTCGAAGGGGAAAAACTATTGTATAACAAATCGGGAATAATTTGGTTAAAAAAAGGAAAAGCACAACTTGTGCTAATGGGCTTTAGTCCAATATTTAGGGCATCAATTGCAGGTGATTATAAATTCCTTTTTAACTCAATACTTTTGCCTAAAGTTCAATAAACATAAAATCTATCAAAATAATAATCATAGTAAACAGCCAGAATTTAAAGTTCTGGCTGCTTTGTGCTTCATGTAATTTTTAGCTAACTTATAATTATTAACAGCTTATTCGACAAAGTCCTTCCCACGTACCGCTCGTGCAACAAATCGAATATCCTGGACAATAATTATTTCTAGTTGTATCGCAAGCAATACCACCAATAATTTGTTTTTGTTCATTCCGGGTAAGTAATTTTACCCCTTGTAATTCTTTTAAGTTTTTCATGATAAATAATTGATATATTAAATTAACCTGATCCTTTAGAGACACTCAGGTTTTGTGTCTTCAATTCAGAAGAATATTTTTATCTCAAACATTGCAAAAGATGTTATCTGAAAAATATCAGTTAACATCTTTATTTAGTTTATTATAAACACTGACTTGGAAGAGCACAATGACCATGATAACAACACCCAGTACTATCACATAGCCAATTGCCAGATCCATCATAGCAGGCAATTCCACCAACAATAGCCTTTTGCTCATTTTTACTAAGAATCTTAGCGCCTTTCAATTCTTTTAACTCTTTCATAATAATTAATTTTTATATTCAATTAGTTAACCCGATCCTTTAAAGACACTCAGGTTTTGTGTCTTCATGCTGAAGTATTTTTATAAATACAATTATCTACTTTAGTAAAGGCAATTTACAATTAAATATTTTGATTTAGTTCATTTCGTAACATTATTTGCTAAACAAATACTAATTATTGCTTTTGTTGATATTTACTATATTCAGCCGCATTGAATTTATTTTAGGGTGTGTTTTATCTATTTATTATCATATTAAGATGATTTAACAACTCTAATGGCATCCCTTTCAACATTTCTTGTCCCAGAAACATTGACTATAAATGTTATTATCTTAATATTGCAGTTAACATAAAGAAGCAACCAACTAAAACCGCTAACGATATGAAAACTATTATGCTTCCTCTAATGGCATTTCTGCTGATTGTGTTTTGCTCATGCAATAAACCCGAACAGGGAATTTCAAAAGCAGAGATGAGAAAAATTGTAGAAAGCAGAAACACAACGCTTGGCGAATGCTTTAAATCGGGAGATGCTGAGAAAGTAGCCTTGATGTATGCCGATTCGGCTAAGCTAAGCCCAAATGGCTCTGGCTTTGTTCACGGCAGGAATAACATTAAGGCATTTTGGGCAGAGGATTTTAAGACCTCCAAAACTTTGGAGATGAACACTAACGTTCTAACTATCGATGGGGATAAGGATATTATCTACGAAACTGGCCTAGCATCATCCAAAATAATGTACAAAGATACCCTGTACAATGTTACCGTTAAGTATATCAATGTTTGGCGCAAACAGGCGGACGGAAACTATTTGTTGGATATCGATTTTTGGAATAAGGCAAAGTAAATAGTTACTATCACACAAGCAAAAACACCCACTATCGCAAAATGCGATAATGCTAGTGATATTTTAACATAGCGCTGAATAGTTTTAAATTTGCACTACAATTATAAAGCCTAGAGTTCCGAGCTTTTAAAAAGTTCGGAACTCTTTATCACTCTAAAAAATTAAACAGTATGATTGCAGAGTTTGAACCTACCGTTAAAGGAATTCAATCGCTTATTGATGAATGGGAACCAAAGCTATTAGCTCTAAAGGATGATGTGATAACCAAAAAACGAAATTCTCAGAACAGAACTATTAAGGGGATTGCTGGGCATATGATTGATTCGGCATCAAACAATACGCACAGGATTGTACATCTGCAATATCAGGAAAATCCTTTAATCTTTCCAAACTACGCCTCGAATGGTAATAATGATAGGTGGATTGCAATTCAAAACTATCAAGAGGAGGATTGGAATTGTGCAGCTTTTAAAGTATTTAAATTATCACCTAATCCATGTTATCGAAAATATCAATGCAAGTAAGCTAGAGAATGTTTGGGTAGCCTCGCACGAAAAAACTGTCTCCCTAAAATCGATGGTTTTTGACTATTTAAGGCACTTGGAACTTCACTTTAGCGAGATCAACGACCTGATTAATCGGTAGCCAAGCTAAGAGTTCCGAACTTTTTGAAAAGTTCGGAACTCTTGGTTTAAAACTTTCTTCCTTCCCGAGTAACTTTCCAAGGAAGGTTTGACACTTTTCTTCCTTCCCGAACGACTTTCCTATATAGTTTTGTCAATTTGTCACATTTTTTAATTAAATTTGATTTCGAACCTATAAATAGATTAGTTATTCCTAACAAAAATTATGAATATAGAACTATTGATTCAATATCCCGACAGAGATCCTCAAGATTATGATAATTGTGGAATTGTTGACTTAGATAAGGCAATATCAATATTTGAAAAATTTGATCGAGAGAAACATTTCTCAAAAATTAAAACAAGAGAAGAGTCTAATCTTACATCTTGTATCCCTGAAATAATTCTTCAAGACGCTGAAAAACAAGAGTTTTTATCAATCACATGGGTAAAAAGAGGAGAATATGATGTAAAGTATATAAAAGATGGCAGAACTGGACTCGATCATGTTTCAGTAGATTTTTTAAATAACCCATCGGGAGTATCTGTTCAAGATATAATAATTGATTTTTACGAAAATCAATTGGAAATCAAAATTCAACTAGAGCCAGAAGAGGATGAAGAAATAGAAGTAGAAGAAACCCTAGATGAAATAGAATTGGGTAAATATGATATCTGGAGGTATAGTTTTCCTATTTTAGCTTTTTTTACTCCAATTTTTCTAATTGTGTGTTTTCTACTGACTCCGGAATTCGAACAAGATTTAATTAAAGTTATATGCAGTATTTGTGGGTTTTATGCTATTATTAATTCTCCTTTCATCCTAGTATTTTCACAATACAGATCAAAACCCAAAGTCAATTCCGTTATTCTAGACTTAAAGAATAAGACTATACAAATAAATTACGATGAAAATACTATAAAGATCGAAAGGAAAGATATTCATCAATGTGCATTTACATATTGTAATAACAGGAGTAAAATTTCTTGGCAAGAATATTCTAATATTTCCTTAATACTTAAAGATAAAACCCAACATTTCTTAACAACTCTCTCGTTTTCAAAAGAAGAGCTCGAAAAGATATTCAAAATAATTAATGTTAATAGCTATAAATTTGAAACCTCTTTTCAGTTCCTAGTAACAAAAGATTATTCACAAAAATCGAATATTAACTACAATGATTTTGTAAAAAAAGAAGAATTGGAAGCTTTATATTCAGAGTATAGCGATGAAAAGCTTGAAGAGATAGTTGAAAACTCAAAGGACTATCTACCAATTGCTCCAGAACTAGCAAAAAAGGAGTTAAAAAGAAGACGAAACTAAAACATGTTAGCAAAAGAAGACATTAATAAAAATAGCTCGATATTCTGATAAGAGTTCCGAACTTTTCGAAAGTTCGGAACTCTCGGTTTAATATTCATCTATTGGTAAAAGTTCATTTTACCTTTTTTAGTATCCTGCATCATCCATCTAGTTTGCATTTACAACCACTGTACCAACCATATCTGGATGTATAGTACAAATGTACGAATAGGTTCCTGCAGTAGTAAATTTATGGCTATAAACCCCATTATTGGATATTGTTCCGCTATCAAACAAACCAGTTGCACTGGTTACGGTATGGGCAACTCCATCCTTGTTAGTCCAAGTAATGGTGGTATTTGCAGCCACAGTTATGGTTTTTGGATTAAAAGCCATATTTTCGATATAAACCTCATTTGCACCTGGTGTGTCTGATGATTTTTTGCAACTATTGGTTACACCTAAGAAAGCGAATAGTAGAATGGCTGCAACTACCAGCTTGCTTTGTGATAAAATTATGTTTTTCATAGTAATATTTATTATGGTTATGAATATACAAAACAGGTAAAAGGGTTATTAGTTCATTCAAACCAAACTGGTTGGCTAGCTAAATAAAGTCAAAAAAAAAACATTCTGCTAGATTATATATAACCAAAACATTACCGATGAATGGAAAACAGAATTAAGGAAAACCATTCAAGAGTTCATTTTCTGATTAAATTTGGGACTTCAAAAGGAATAAGCCAGTAATCTGTTATGTTGAGCTATTTAATATTCGCTATTGGGTTTGGATTTGCTTGCACGGTGCAACCAGGGCCTTTTCAGGCATTGCTATTCTCGCAAAGCATACTAAACGGGTGGCGCAAAACCCTACCATTGGTTTTTGTTCCGCTACTGAGTGACATACCTCCAGTTGTGCTAGTACTTTTCATTCTTACCAGCGTTCCAGCAGGTTTTCTTACTATTCTACAATGTGCAGGGGGGCTGTTACTACTTTACATGGCATATAGTGCTTATAAATCATGGCGAAGCTATAATTTGAATGGTGAGAATAGTTCAACCAATCAGAGAGGTTTTTTTAAAGCAGTGCTAATAAACACCCTTAACCCAGCACCCTATATAGGTTGGAGCCTAATCCTAGGACCTCAGCTAATGAGTGCTTGGAAGCAAAGCCCAAATTATGGAATTGTTCTGCTGGTAGGATTCTACGGAACGCTAATAATTTGCACAGCAGGAATGGTAATCCTTTTTGCAGCTGCAAAGCGATTTGGTCCTAGGGTAACCAAAATATCGCTTGCCATATCGTGCTTTGCCTTTGCGGCATTTGGAATTTACCAGCTTTGGACAGGGATAGTAGCATAGTCTCATGATAAGCCTTCAATAATATCTCCACTGGTATTCAAATCATTTATAAAAAATGTTAACAATATCAACTTAAGGCGATAAGGGTTGTTATATAAAACAGATAATAACCTTTAATATCTCCTACTATGAGAACGAAAAGATATGTTTTGTTAATCGTTACAATTGCCATACTATTTGCAATTGAGGGTTGTAATAAAACCAACACCGATATCGGTTCGCTATACACTCCTACAAGTGCCGATGTTACTGCAAATGCAACATTACAAGAATTACAACAGGGTAGAACATTGTATATTAATAACTGCGGCATTTGTCATGGGTTGTACTCTCCTGATAGCTATACACCAACCCAATGGAAAAGCATTTTAAGTAATATGGTTCCAAGAACCAATATGACATCTTCACAAACCCAATTGGTTACAAAGTATGTATGTAGGGGCAAACAATGATTTATCTGCTTAATCAGACTGAAATCCACCAATAAATTGTTGTATATTTATCTCCTAAGAGTTTAGTAACTATAAAATAGATTCGATTGAAAATATATATTCAAAATATGGTTTGCATCCGATGCAAAATGGTTGTAAAATCTGAACTAGAAAAACTTGGATTGCACTATAAATCTGTTGATTTAGGCGAAGTTGAAGTTATTGAAGATATTTCATCCGACCAGTTTAAACAGCTGGGTTTAGCCCTAAAAAAAACTGGACTAGAGCTAATGGATGATAAAAAGAGTATACTTGTTGAGAAGATAAAAACAATTATTATTGAGCTGGTTCACTATACCGATGATCAAATCAAAATTAACCTTTCCGATTACCTAAGCGAAAAGCTCAATTACAACTATACCTACCTTGCAAATCTCTTTTCCGAAGTTAAGGGAACTACGATTGAGCAATTCTATTTGACCCATAAAATTGAAAAAGTAAAAGAACTTCTGGTTTACGATGAGCTAAATCTTACCGAAATTGCTTACAAACTTCATTACAGCAGTGTAGCCCATTTATCAAATCAGTTCAAGAAAATGACTGGGCTCACACCATCTCACTTCAAAAATCTTAAACAAAAAAGACGTAGCACATTAAGAAATGTGTGAATGATGTAACTTATTTAAAAAGTTATGTAACACTTATACTCAAGTGATGGTTTACTTTTGAATCCTTAACTACTTTAATAAATTGATTAATGGATAAATATCTAAGACCATCGCGCAACGCCCAAAAGTGGAGCGAGCAAAAAGAAAAGCTCCTAAACCAATTCAAAAGCCTAACTGATAAAGATTTGCTTTTTGAGGCAGGTCGAAAGTTTGAAATGATAGTAAGGGTTAGTAATAAACTTGGAATACCTGAACCAGAAATGGAGCGTATATTTCAGGAACTTTAATGGCTTTATAAAAACATTTTACACAAACAATATGTGTCCCCACAATAATCCTGAGTATCGTTCAAAGGATTTGGATAATTCGGAAATAGAGAAATCAAAAATTTTTACAAATATCGACCTAATTGGTTATGAACCCAATTCTATTGTTTGCAGAACGATAGTAAAAAAGCCAGCAGGAAATATCTCCATATTGTCTTTTAATACTGATAAGGAAGTTAAAGAAAAAACTTCCCCATTCGATACATTCATTCAAATTATTGATGGCAAAGCCGAAATCATTATCGATGGCACATCAAACTTTCTTGAGGCTGGGCAGTCGATTATAATACCTGCTCATGCCTCGAATTTTGTAAAAGCAACCGAACGCTTCAAAATGGTTTCAACCACTATAAAAAGCGGATACGAATAAACTGAAAACGCTACCACACTCCAATTAAGATCAAAAGAGAGATCTATAACGCCTTTTATTTTCAATAATATTTATCAAAAACAACTAGGCGAATTGATTCTTATTGTATTAATTAAAACGAACTAAAATGTCGAAAGAAAAAGAAGGAAAAGAGAAATCAAGTAAAAAGGTGCCAACTAAAAACTTGAAAGAAAAAAGAGCTGCAAAAGCTGCTAAACGCGATGAGAAAAACAAAAAAAGTATTTTTTGATTTTACATCTGTTCATAGCAATCAGTAAAAATCCTAAAACATTAGGAATGACTGAAAATGCTGATAATAGAATCATTAACATAGCTTATTTTCGTTATTTTGCAATTTTAACGACCTCAAATAAACAAACTTCGGTTAACACTTTATGTTCAATTATTCTCCCAATAAGACTTTAAGAATTTTAATATTATAATAAAAAAATTAATTTATTGGAAATAAAGCCAATATCTAAATAATAGTACGTACATTGCAGCACAATAATTTTAAAAATAATGAATAAAGGAACAGTGAAATTTTTTAATGATTCAAAAGGTTTTGGATTTATTAAAGACGAAGCATCAGAAAAAGAGTACTTTGTACATGTATCTGGCTTAGTTAATGAGATTAGAGAAAATGACGAAGTAACTTTCGATCTTCAAGAAGGTAAAAAAGGATTAAATGCTGTAAATGTTAAGCTAGTATAAGCTTATATTATATAAGACATTTATTGTTTTGGAAACTGCCTCAATGACTATAGTGTCTGAGGCAGTTTCTTATTTTAAATACATTAGTTTTAAAAAAAGGGAAAGGCCTACATAACATCCCTTTGATATAAAAAAACATAAAGGGGAGTCTATAACACTTAAGGTCAAAAATCGCTCCTATGATATACTGATAAGCATCCTACTCTGTTTGTTCTGAAACCTTGAGCAGCACTAATACCCACCGATATTCTTTTTTGGACAAAAGTTTTCATAAATTCGCAAAGCAAAAATCAAGAACTGGCGGAGATTTAAATACATCCTCACACGGGAATTTTAAAAAGATATTTAACCAACGTTGACCATGAGAAAACCAAAAAAGAAATTCTATGTAGTAGTTCTTGTTTTCTCAATATTTGTTGGGATAATTATCTATAAAGTTTTTTTTGAGCCAGATACTTTCAAAATTAATAAGTTTAAGTACCCCATTTTTGGTATCGATATATCGAAACATAACGGTCACATTAATTGGGATAAACTAAAAGATCAGAATATTGATTTTGCTTTCATTAAGGCAACAGAAGGGAAAACACGTCTTGACCCGTGTTTTCAGGATAATTTAAATGATGCAAAGAAAATAAAAGTAAAAGTTGGGGCCTACCATTTCTTTAAATTCAATCGTGATGGTGCGGAGCAAGCAAAGAATTATTTGAGTAGAATAAAAATTTACAATCTCGATTTTGCCCCTATTCTTGATGTTGAAGAATCGGGCAACTATACCAACAGGAATAATCCGAAACTAGTTATAAAGGAGATCCGAGATTTTATAAACTATGTAGAAGCGCGATCATCTCGAAAAGTGATTATCTACACTAACGAACACGAGTATAATAAGTACATCAAAGATAATTTCAACAAAAACCCTCTTTGGATATGCTCATTAGACGAAGAACCTCCAATTGATAGAACCTGGACATTCTGGCAATACGCCCACCGTGGAGAGATGGAAGGAATAAAAGGCTGGGTAGATGTCAACACCTTCAATGGCAGTAGAGGTGATTGGAATAACTTTATAAATGGAGGTTCCAGATAGAAGAAGTAAAAACTAAATAAACTCTATCGATTGGAAAAACTTAAATATTCATAAATTTAGGTAATGTTTTAATACTTAACAATCTTGTCTGGAGTAAAATACATATTAAACATTCTTAAAAAACGCAATTTGTTATTTAAGCGAGCAATAGGTCTATTTCCGATTCTACTAATTCCTTTAATTAGCTTCTCACAAATCGATACAACAAAAAAAAGCATGTCGTTCGATTTTGGGATTACAAGGGATATGAACATCAATCTGTGGCCAATTTTCAAACGCACTATTTCCGATTACGAAAAGGATAAACAGCTCCTATTTCCAATTTATCGAAGTTATTATAACTCTAAAAATGGTGAGAGAAGAATTCACTTTCTGCCCCTATTTTGGAGAGATAGTAGCAGAAGCGATGAGAATTTTCGAATTATATCAACATACTACCCCTCACTAATTCACATTTCGAAGGATAAGGAAGAAAAAACAAAAACGTTTACTTTTCTTGAATTTGCTCCACGAATTAATTTGCTAGAGTTCAAAAAATCGCCCGATGGGTTGATTATGCAGAATAATCTGTTACTCTTTTTATGGTATCAGAATAATCAGGTAACAAAAAAATCGTACCTAATAGTTTTTCCTGCTTACTGGCAATTCAAAAGCCCTATAAGAGAATCGCATACACTTTTCCCCATTTACTCTTACGGTAATAACTTTCGCAATAAAAAACAGTATCGTTTTATAACCCCTCTTCTCTGGCACCTTCAATCGCCAAAAAGAAGTAGTAATCTGTTTTTTCCAATTTGGTGGAATAGAAAGATATTTAATGGAAAGGATTCAATTATTAGTACCCTTGTATTTCCTGTTTATTGGTCGCATAGAGATAAAAACACAAACAACAAGGTAGTATTTCCTATTGCTTGGAGTTTTAATAATGTTAGATATAAATCGCTTACCATAGTTCCCATTGTCTCATACGGCTATAACTCGGATAGGGAGCGACATCATTTAATGGTAACCCCTCTTTTCTGGCATTTCAAACGTAATGAGGGCGAAAGCACAACCCTTTTCCCGCTTGTATGGAGCAGCACGTGGAAAACTAAATATGAGAATTACTCATCGCTGGTGGTCTTTCCTGTTTACTGGGCTCAACAAAGTAATAACGAGCGGAGTCAAATACTTCTCCCATTCGTATGGAGCAAAACCACTCCTTATTATCGATCATTCTCATTTATCCCCCTATTTTCAGTGGGGCAATCGCCTGATAAAACATCAGGACATGTTATTGTTACACCGTTATTTTGGCATTATAAATCGTCAGATATCATCAGCAATACGCTTTTCCCCATTTGGTGGAAGAGAAAAAGACTTTATGATGATGTTACACAAACAACCAACATAGTTTTTCCTCTTTACTGGGAGCGGAAAGAACCATCGTTCCAAAGAAATATACTATTCCCCCTAGTATGGAATTTTAAAAATACCGAATATCACACTTTTACATTTGCTCCTTTTATCTCTAAGGGACAATCTACTGATGGTAAAAACTCATATATAGCTATCACTCCTCTCTACTGGAGTTTTAAGACTGAGCAAGGTAAAGGCAAACTACTTTTCCCCCTTTGGTGGCAAAACGATAGAACTACCAATGGAGAGGTCTTGAATTCATCGCGAGTAGTTCTACTTTACTGGAAATACAAGGATACTGAACGAAAGCATCAGGGTGTACTTCCTTTAGTTTGGAAATTACAGAATAAATCAAACCTATCGTTTACGTTTTTCCCAATATTCTCGCATGGACAATCTATTGATAGTTCGAGAAATTATTTGGCTATAACACCATTATTCTGGCATTTTAAAAATCAGGAGCGTACATTCAACACCCTATTTCCAATCTGGTGGAATAGGAATATAAATGATGGTCAATATAACCGACACTTTCAACTCCTAATCCCGATATATTATGCAAAATGGGATAGTTTAACCAGCAAAAAGATTCTATTCCCAATTATATGGAGTTTAAAAAATCTCAACTATAGATCATTCACATTTGTTCCACTATTCTCTTATGGACAAAGCACCGATGAAAATGTAAAACATCTTGCCATAACTCCATTATTTTGGTATTTCAGAAATCCCGATGGATATTCAGCATCAGTAATTCCAATATTTTGGAACTCGAAATATGGCGAAGGAGAATCTGCGGTTAAGTGGAGCGTAATCTTCCCAATATACTGGTCGAATAAAGGACTCAACCAAAACAACCATGTGTTTTTTCCAATACTATGGAGTTTTAATAATTCCCTTCATCACTCTCTTACAATTGCCCCTCTCCTCTCTATCGGACACAGCAACGATAATTCAAAACGCTATGCTGTTATAACCCCTCTTTTCTGGCACATAAAAAAACCAAAGAGCTATACTAATACCTTTTTGCCAATATGGTGGAGTAGCCAAAAAAAGGTTGGAAATAAATTAATAAAAACTGATATCATTTTCCCAATATACCTATCGCACAGCAATCAGCGCCGAGCAACAAAGGTAATATTCCCCTTAGCCTGGAGTTTTAAAAGTTCTAGTTCACACTCATTTACTTTTGCTCCAATATTCTCAATAGGTCAAAATATAAATGGTAAAAGCCATTTGATGGTTACTCCGTTATTCTGGAAGTTCGATAGCAAAGCAAAACATCGTAGAATCCTATTTCCTCTTTTCACAAACTATAGCGATACTGCAAATAATAAACAGTTCGATGTACTTCTCCTGCTCGTTAGACACAGTAGCACACCCAATTCTTCAAACTTAAGTATCCTATGGCCTATTGTTGAACGGGAAAAAAGTATTGATTATAAATATTTCAGGTTTGCCCCTTTGGTTTGGAGTAAAAAGAGTCCTACCTTCAGCTACTTCACCATTCAACCATTCTTCTACCACAGCATAAGCAAAAAGAGCGAAACCTATCGCATATTATGGGAATTGTTCGTTCATCGAAATCAATTGGGTGTAAAGAAGTCGAATAGTTTACTCTGGAAGGTAACCACTTGGGATAGGTACGCCAATGGTGATCATGATTTTCGGTTATTGTATCTCCTTTACGCCAACTCAAATGTAGAGGGGAAAGTAGAAAAAAGTTTCTTCCCATTCTACTACCTAACAAAAGATAACAATGGTAATCAATCACTCTCCGCATTTTTCTATTTCTACAACTCCCTTAAACGTAAAATTCCAAATACCAAAGAGTATTATCAGGAAGAGCGTATTTTCTGGTTAATACGCATTCGCTCCAACTATAAAATTCTTAAACAGAAAGGGATTGAGGTAAACTCAAAGGGATATTAAGGGTTAGTTCAAAGTTCATATAATTGTAGAATAACTATATCAACTTTAAGATATTGTAATATCTTTGGCACAAACATTGAGTGTCTCCCATATAAAACATTCACTTTTTTTGTGTAAGATTTAAAATCATACAACTATCATGAATAAAAAATGTTGCTATATAATCTTTTTAAAAATCAATGCCTTTTGATATTATTAAATATTTAATTAGTTTTAACTTAGAATTCCATAAACAAATGAATATTGTAATTACTTAACTTACTTCTTTTTTAAATTGTATTATCAATATAAAAAAGTAAAATATAACTAAAATAATTAAGAGAATGAAAAGGAATTTAATCCTAATCACAATGCTTTTAATTGCTGCAGGCTGCACAACGCAACAGCAAATAGTAAAAGTAGAACCTCAAGTACAAGAGGTTAAAAAAGTTGAGCAATCCTTAAAACGAAAAGTTGCTATTGCACGTTTCTCAAATGAAAGCCAATATGCAAAAGGCGTATTTTACTCTAAGGAAAACGATCCAATGGGTAAGCAAGCTGTCGATATTTTATCGGCGAAACTTGCATCAACAAACAAATTCATCTTGTTAGAAAGACAAGATATGGATAAATTATCAGAAGAAATTAAAATTGCAGGTAATGAGGGGTATCAAAATGTTGGAGCAGATTATCTGATAATTGGATCTATAACCGAATTCGGAAGAAAAAATGTTACCGATCAAAATGCTTTCTCACGAAGTAAAGTCCAAACAGTACAAGCAGGAGTAAACATTCGCTTAATTGATGTTTCAACAGGTCAGATAATATACTCCGAAGAGGCCAAAGGCGAAGCAGAAACGACAAATAAAACGGTTATGGGTTTAGGTGAGCGTGCGGATTATGATGCAACATTGAGCGACAAAGCAATTTCAGCAGCAATTTCGAAACTTGTTGAAAACGTTATTAACAACTGTATGGATCGTCCCTGGAAATCATATTTCTTAACCTATGATGATAATGGAATTATTATTTCTGGTGGTAAAAGCCAAGGGTTAAAAGTTGGAGACAACTACGAAGTTGTTGAGAAAGGGAAAAGTATTAAAAATCCACAAACAGGTATGATGATCGAACTACCGGGGAAAACTGTTGGCAAAATAAAAATTGATACAATTGGAGGTGATACTCCTCAGAATGAATTCTCGATGGTATCGTTCACTGAAGGAGGAATTGATAAAATGAATTTAAATAATTACTTCATTAAAGAGATAAAAAAATGAAAAATATAATTTTATACATAGCAATTAGCATGTTATTTATTGCCAGTTGCACTGGCGTTAAAACTGTTGCTACTAGTTTGGAAAATGAGGCTTACTTAGAATTCATTGCTAACCCCAATAACTATAAAGGTGGAGTTGATGTAAATGTTGATGATAAAATTCATTTTAATGCTGAAGTAAATGCTGATCACCTCGACAGACCAAAAGGGAAGGTGTATGCAATATCCACAGGAACGCATACCATTTCAGTATCATACAACAATCGAGAAATTTTTAAAAAACAAATTTTTATATCAGCCCAAGAAACTAAAAAAATAACTTTACAATGAGGAAATCTTTATTTAGTTTGATTTCAATTCTGTGTTTTTTAACCTCCTGCGTAACAACCCAAACGCTTTATTCATGGGAAAACTATGAAAAAGCGAGTTACAACTATCTGAAAAATAGCGACGAGAAATCAACCCAAGAATTAATTGAGAATTATCAGAAGATAATTAACAAGCAAACAGGTACAAGGGGTGTTGTTCCCCCTGGCATTTATGCCGATTATGGATTTATTCTATTGCAAGTGAATAGAACTGATGAAGGAAAAGCGATGTTACAAAAAGAAATGGAACTTTACCCTGAATCAAAAGTGTTTATCGAACGAATCTTAAAAATGTTAGAGCAATGAAGAATACAATAATAATTCTTGGGCTTTTTGTAGTTTTTCTTTCGAGTTGCACAACTACATCTACTGTAACAAAATCAGTAGCTTACAAAGGAATATTTGATGAAAAACCATTGACTATACTTATTATGCCTCCCATTAATAGAAGCACAAATGTTGAAGCAAAAGAGTATTTCCACTCAACTTTATATGTTCCAGTTTCAAATTGCGGTTTCTATGTTATTCCTCCATTCTTGTCGATGGAAATACTTAAAAAAGAAAGTGCATATGATGCAGAACTATTCTTAGATGCTCCGCTCCAAAAATTCGGAGAAGTTTTTGGTGCAGATCTTGCACTCTTTACGATTATTCACAAATGGGATAAATCCGGAATTCTTGCAAAAGTATACGTTGAAGTTGAGTACATTGTAAAATCAACAAAAACAAATGAAGTAGTATATACACGGCATGGAAATATCACCTATAACGCCTCAGTATCCACGGGTGCACCAGGTATTGTTGGTTTAATTGCAAATGTAGCAATATCAGCCATTAATACCGCTGCAACAAATTACATGGATGTGGCTAGAGTATGCAACTCATTTACTTTTAAAGATTTCCCAGCAGGAAAGTATAGTCCAATGTATAATTTAGATGGAAATGATTTAGCAGGTATGAAGGTTTTTAATGTTTATCTAAACAATCAATACAGGTAAACTTTGAGCCAATAAAGAAGAGGCTGTCTCAAAAGTTTTAAGCCTCTGAGAATTGAATATTTAGAAAATTTTTCAGAATAAGTACGAAAAAGAGGGTGTCTCAAAAGTCCGAGACACCCTCTTCTATTTCAAGATATCTAAGATTTAGAACTTATATACATTATCCGCAATCAACTTATCAGCAATACGACGGCGGGCATCTTTAACATTTACACCAGCAACATGAGTTAAGGTCTTCATAGCCTTGTTTAACTTTTCAGCCTCTTCGCCTTCGATGCTACTGTAAATTGCATCTTTAGCATTCTTACGAATGTTGCTTGCTGCATCGTAGATGAATACATCAAGAATATCCCTATTAACTGAGTTAACACCTTTTAAACCTTCCAACTTCTGAATTCTTAGCGCAAGCGATTCAGCAATATAAAGATCCATAATCATATTCGAAAGATTGTTAACCACCTCTTGCTCGTTCATGAATTTCTTACCAAGAGCTTTGTTCGCACTGTAAATGGCTAACATAACAGCTTTCTTGTAGTTCTTTATATAACGAAGTTTTTGCTCAAAGTAATTTTCACCTGCTTTTGCACTATCATTAATTGCATCAAGGTTATTGTATAGTGCTTCTGCTGGGCCAAATAGGTCGTATTCACCTTTTAGAGCGCGTTTGGTAGCACTCTCAACAACAAGCAAACGGTTAATTTCGTTGGTTCCTTCGAATATACGGTTTATACGTGAGTCGCGATAGCCTTTGTCAACATTCATTTCAGCAGAATAGCCCATACCACCATGAACCTGAACACCCTCATCAACAACATAATCTAGCATCTCTGAACCATAAACCTTGAGGATTGCATCCTCAACAGCATAGTGACTAATAGCATCAATAGCAGCTTTACCATAATCACAACCTTCTGTTTTATATTTATCTAACAGGATATCAACATCTTGACTTACCCTATAGATAGCCGACTCATGAGCAAAGGCCTTAATTACCATTTGAGCCAGTTTGTGCTTAATTGATCCGAAAGTAGAAATTAGAGAATTAAACTGTTTACGCTCATTTGAGTATTTAACTGTATCTGAAATGGTTTGTTTTGCTGCTCCAATTACATTAGCGCCAAGTTTCATACGACCCATGTGCAGAATACTTAGGGCAATACGGAAACCTTCACCACGAGCGCCAATCATATTCTCAACGGGGACTTTTACGTCATTATAGTAAATCTGAGTAGTTGATGAACCTTTAATACCCATTTTATGCTCATCGGGTCCAATTACAACACCTGGCCAACTACTTTCAACAATGAAAGCACTTAAAATACGATCGGTATCGATTTTTGCAAAAACTACTTGTGTATCGCTGAATCCACCGTTAGTAATCCACATTTTTTGTCCATTAAGGATATAGTGTTTACCGTCTTCAGAAAGCTTAGCATTGGTTTTTCCAGAGTTAGCATCGCTACCTGCACCTGGTTCAGTTAAACAGTATGCACCAATTAACTCACCTGTTGCAAGGCGTGAAACATATTTTTCGCGTTGATTCTCGTTACCATAATACATTATTGGCATTGTGCCAATACCACAGTGGCACATGTAAGCAACAGAGAAAGAATAACCTGCACCAGTTGTTTCAGCAACAAGCATTTGAGTAGTGAAGTTTTGGCCAAAGCCATTATATTGCTCAGGAATTGCAACACCTAGCATTCCAAGTTCACCTGCTTTTTTCAGGATACTTTTCATCAAAACTCTATCGCCTTTTTCTGTTTTCTCAAGGTTTGGATAAACCTCAGCCTCAAGGAAATCGCGACACGTTTGAGCAATCATTCTTTGCTCTTCATTAAACTCCTCAGGGATGAAAATGCTATTAGCATCAACATCCTTCACTAGGAATTCGCCACTCTTAAGATTAACTGTACTTTCCATTAGTTTAGGTTATTTTGTTTTTTATAATTCAAGTGAAATTGCGATTAACTCAGCAATATCGCAATTTTTAATCTCCTCCTCTTTGTTCTTGTATTTCAAACCATCGGTCATCATTGTCATACAAAAGGGACAAGCTGTTGCAATTATTTTAGGGTTAGTTTTGAGGGCATCCTCTGTTCTCTCAATGAAAACCTCCTTATTTCCCTTCTCTGCTTCTTTAAACATCTGAGCACCACCAGCGCCACAACATAGAGCAAAACTTTTACTCCTCTCCATCTCAATATAGTTTGTTGTTAGAGATTTTAGGATCGAACGTGGTTCATCGTAAATATCATTTGCTCTTCCTAAATAGCAGGGATCATGGTAAGTTATTCTATCGTTCTTAAGTTTGGATGCATCTAATTTTAGTTTGCCTTCATCCATAAATTTATCGAGTAGTTGAACGTAACTGATTACCTCGTAAACTCCACCCAAATCGGGATATTCGTTTTTGAAGATATTAAAGCAATGAGGGCAAATTGTAATAATCTTCTTAACCTCATACATCTTAAATATTTCAATATTTTGAAGAGCCTGCATTTGGTAAAGCATCTCATTCCCAGCTCTACGGGCAGGATCTCCAGTACATGACTCCTCTTTACCAAGAACTGCAAAACTAACATTTAGGTGTGTTAGTATTTTAGTAAAAGCTCTTACTACCTTCTTATATCTATCATCGTATGCTCCAGCACAGCCAACCCAGAATAGATATTCGGGTTTTTCACCCTTTCCAAAAAGGTCTGCCATTACAGGAACTTGTATTTTGCGTGTTTCCATTTATTTAAGTTTAAAGTGCCTAAAGTACTTAGAGTGCCTAAAGTTTGTTATCGAGTTATTAAGTAATTATCAATTCACTCATTCACTCATCCACAAATTTTCAAATTCGCACATTGACTAATTATCTAATTGGAATATTCATTTCTAGATCCACTGCCCAAAGTAGTCGGTCTTCAGATGAATACTGCCATGGAGCACCATTATTCTCAATATTGCTAAAAACAGCTTTTAATTCACCTGGTGCAGAACCTTCTTCCATCACTAAATAGCGGCGCATATCAACAATCAGCGTCGGATGGTTAATATTTATTGGACATTCCTTAGCACAAGCATTGCAAGTTGTGCAAGCCCATAGTTCTTCTTCCGAAATATAATCGCGAATTAATGATTTGTTATCGGTATAATCCTTTCCATTTCTTACAAGCATAGGGCCTTTTTCCTTCATTCTTGCTCTTAGATCCATTATCACTTTACGAGGAGAAAGCTTTTTACCAGTAATGTTTGCCGGACAAACAGAGGTGCAACGTCCGCACTCGGTGCATGCTAACGAATCAAAATAGTTTTTCCATGAAGCATCCTCAGCATCCTTAACCCCAAAGCGCTCGATAGGTGCATCTGCAGCAGGAGTAGCAAATGCAGTATTGGGATCCATCATCAATTTAACCTCACGAGTAACATTATCCATGTTTGTGAGTTTTCCAAGCGGTTCTAATCTTGATAGGAAAACATTTGGAACCGACATAAATACGTGAAAATGTTTTGAGTACGGCAGCATATTTGCAAATAGGAAGATTAACAAAATATGCATCCACCAAAAGATTTCATATTGAACCAAGGTTGAATCTGCCGATAAACCTGAAAAAACTGTTGATAAAAATTTACTTACAGGATATACTCCTTGAATTGTACCTCCAACAAGAGTTGTATGGCTATAATATGCAGAGTTCATCCCTAAAAGTGAAAGCATCAGAAAGAGGATGATTGAAAGGGCTATGTTTGCATCAAGATGAGAAATTTTCTTCATCTCAATACCTTCAAAACGTTTGATATGGAGGAATACTCTACGGAATAAAAATACCAAAATGGAAATTGCAATCAAAAGAGCAAAAATATCTCCTGAAGCCATTATGATATCGTAAAATAAACCTAGAAATTTTAAAACCTTCTCTGTTCCAAAAAGTCCATCAATAACCATTTCAACGCTGCCAATCAGTATAACGCAAAATCCCCAGAAAACGAGGGCGTGAAGAAATCCAATTACTGGTCGGCGAAAAATCTTAGTTTGACCAAATGCAACCTCCATCATTACTCCAAATCGTTTTCCAAAATCACGGACAGGGAATGCCTTCTTTGTAAGTTTGAAAAAACTAACTATTCGAAGGATAGTGAAAGTAAATGCACCAAGGGTTATTAATAACGCTATTGCAAAAACAATTTGTTTGATCATAGTTTAGTTAGTATGTACACATTTACTAAACGCTAAGTCGCCAAGACGCTAAGAAAAATTTGCGACTTTGCGACTTTGCGACTTTGCGTTTAAAATTATTACTATTTCCCCTTTACTTCTTTTACAGCCTCAACAAGTTTAGGAAGGACTTTGCTAGCATCACCAATAATACCATATTGAGCAGCACCAAAGATTGGGGCATCTTTATCGGTATTTATAGCAACAATATATTTAGAGGAACTAACCCCTGCAATATGTTGTGTTGCTCCGGATATTCCAATTGCAAAATAAAGATTTGGAGCAATAATCTTTCCCGTTTGTCCAGTGTGCTCTTCATGAGATCTCCAACCCTCATCAGAAACTGGGCGTGAGCAAGCTGTTGCAGCACCCAAAAGATTTGCAAGTTCTACAAGAGGTTCCCAATTATCAGGAGATTTCATACCACGACCACCAGAAACTACAATTTCCGCATCGGTAATAAGGATTTTACCAGTTTGTTTCTGAACATCTTTAACCTGCACTTTAATATTTGATGCATCTACATTAACGCTAAAATTCTCAACAGATGCTCCATTAGCAGTTTCGATCAACTCGAATGAGTTTTGAGCTAAGGTTATAATTTTAACACCCGTCTTGAGTTCGAGATGTGCAAATGCATTGCCCGAAAACGCTCTTTTATAAACCGTAAATGGGCTAGTACTTAAAGGAAGTTGGCTAACACCAGCACCAATTGCAGCCTTTAATCTCACAGATAGTCTTGGAGCCAAACCTTTACCCATATTATTATTCGAAAGGATAATAACCTCTGAACTCTCTTTCTGTGCAATCTCGGCAATTACACTTGTATACGCTCTATCATCCAAATTTTTTAGAGCATCATTATTTATGTTGACAATTTTTTTAACTCCGTAATTGCCAAGTTTCTTTAACTCGCTTTCATCAACATTACCAATAGATAAAGCAACAGCGTTAGTGTTGAGCATCTCAGCAACCTTTGATGCGTATGAGGCTAACTCGAATGAAAGTTTCTTAAACTTCCCATCCCAATTCTCGGTAAATACTAGAACTGACATATCTTATTTATTATTTACGATTGATAATGTTTAAATTACTTTTGCTTCGTTTTGAAGTAGTTCGATAAGTTGCTTTGGATTCTCTGCATCAACAAATTTACAAGAAGCGCGTGGTTTTGGCATTTCAAAGCTAACAACCTGTGTTAACGGTTCAACAGCAATTGGCTCATATAATTTAATAGGTTTGGTTCTTGCCATCATAATCCCTCTCATAGCAGCAATACGAGGTTCCTTAGCAATACCTTTCTGAACAACAGCTACAAATGGAGTTGAAACATGAACAATCTCTTTACCACCATCAATCTCACGGCTAATAACAACCTGTCCATTCTCGATCTTTAAACTTGAAACAGCAGAAACGGAGGGATAATCTAGGAGTTCGGATAACATGCTACCAACAGTTGAACCATTAAAATCACTCGATTCAATTCCGCAGATCACAATATCAAACTGCTCCTTTTTAATTACTTCAGCAAGTTGAGAAGCAACGTAATAAGCATCAGCAGGTTCAGCATTAACACGAATTGCATCGTCAGCACCTATGGCTAGGGCTTTGCGAATTGTTGGTTCAGCGGCAATAGAGCCAACATGAGCAACTGAAACTGATTTCACACCAGTTGAAGCGTCATCCTTAAGTTCAAGTGCTCTGGTTAGTGAAAGTTCATCCCAAGGATTAATAACCCACTGGATTCCCGTTGTGTCAAGTTTTGTGTTTCCCTCAACAAATTTAACCTTTGTTGTTGTGTCAGGAACATTACTGATACAAACTAAAATTTTCATTTGATGTTCAGATTTAAATTATATTAATTTTTGACTGTATATTGTTGGCTTATAATACATTAATCGATTATTTCCTCATCATCCTTATGGCAAAACGAGCGTACAAAGATAAAATAAAATGGAAAACTATCGCATATTGTTAACTCAATTGATAATTAGCATATTAAATCATTCATTGGTTTTACATAAATCAAGTTTAGTATTGATTTATGCCATAAAAAAGAATTTTATCAATCCCAAAAGCATGTTAATCAATTTTAACTCAACACAAATATCCAATTAGGTGTTTCTACGTAAAATCTTTACCTAATCAAAATATTAAGGAGTTGGAGAATATGAGCGAGCAGATTATTCTTTTGGTCAATATGCTAAAGGAACGCATATATCAAAATTTTAAAATTATTAGCGAGAACGAGGAGGTCATAAAAAATATTCTTATTCAACCTTTTGTCGAAAATAGATCAGAATTAGTTTCTAAAAGCTATAATATCAACAGACAACTAAGAGATGAGAATCGCGACATGGTAAGGATTCAAATAGAACTGGTTAACTACCTAAATAAGATAAAAGAAGTTTATAAGAACAATGCTAATGATACAAATGTGCGAAATATTAGTATTGATGATGACAACACTTCACTGAATGTTAATAAATTCCAAGAATATAACTTTTCAATAAATGATGTAAAGAATAACGATGATCTAGTTTTTTTCCAGACCATAAGCGGTGAACTAATTTTTGAAAGCAGCCACCCGAAATTTGACGATGAGAATTTCTTCCTAAGACTTGTCAATTACTACAAAGAGTTGGAATACTACGAGATGTGTTCCTTTTTAAATAAAATAAAAGGGAGAAAATAGGCTAATATCTGTCTTGCTGAAACCACCAAATAAATATTTATCTGGTGGTTTTGTTTTTTTGTAGCTTTGCTTCTTATGAAAATTGTTATTATTCTTTTAACTTTACCTAATTGCCAAACTCATTTTGCTGGGAATGATTTCGGATAAAAAAATTAAAGCCGTTTTTATCGGTGCAGGAAACCTTGCCACCAATCTTGCTGTGGCACTTTTCAATTCAAATTGTCATATTTTACAAATATATTCTCGTAGCGAAAATTCTGCAAAGCAATTAGCTACAAGAGTAAAATCAGCCTATACAACCCAAATATCTGAAATTATTAATAGCGCAGATTTATATTTTATATGTGTTCCCGATAAAATTATTCCTGAAATTGTTAGTGAACTCCATATCTCCAATGGGATAGTTGCCCATACCAGTGGAAGTACAGATATACAAATACTCTCAAACATTAAATCAACAGGATACGGTATATTCTATCCATTCCAAAGTTTCTCGAAAAACAGGATTATCGCATTTAATAATATACCGATTTGCCTTAACGCCAATAATGATAAGACCTTTACCGCTTTAAATAGTGTTGCATCTATGATTAGCAGTAAAGTTATTCGCATGGATTCAGAAACACTTATATGGCTTCATCTAACAGGGATTTTCGTCAATAATTTCACCAATCATCTACTTGCAATTTCTCATCAGATCTCAAGCGAGAAAAAGTTTAATTTCGAGTTACTTAGACCATTGATTGATGAAACCGTGAAAAAAGCATTTAACGGGAATCCAGCCTCTTCGCAAACTGGACCAGCAATTCGTTTCGATCAAAATACAATAAATCTTCATGCTGAAAAGTTAAAGGAGTATAAACCAGAATTGGCGGAAATTTATAAAGCACTAACTTTAAGCATTCAGTCACTAGCGGAAAAAATCTGATTATTACCATATAAAATGCAAAATTTCAAAGAGTTACTTAGAAATGTAAAAGCATTTGCTTTTGATGTTGATGGAGTATTTACAGATGGAACTGTAATTCTTCACCCATCAGGTGATCTTTTACGTTCATCTAATACCCGAGATGGTTATGCAGTACATGTTGCAATAGAGAAAGGATTTCCAATTGCAATTATTTCTGGAGGAAAATCCGAATCTGTTAAAGAAAGGTTCAAAGGTTTAGGAATTACGGATATCTACTTAGGAGTAAACGATAAGATTGATGCCCTTGAAGATTTTCGCTTTAAATACGGAATTGAACTATCGGAAATTCTGTATATGGGAGACGATTTACCTGATTATAATGTAATGAAAAAAGTTGGTATACCAACATGTCCAGCAGATGCAGCCCCCGAAATAAGTGGAATATCAGTATATGTTTCGAATTATTCAGGGGGTAAAGGATGTGTTAGAGATGTTATAGAGCAAGTTTTAAGATTAAACGATAAATGGGGTCCAGCGTCTACTAATAAACAGTAAAATATTTTACAATGATTAAAATTCTCAAAGTTGTACGCATTAAAAATTTATTAATAGTAGCAGCAACTCTCTACTTGATGAGATATTGCATAATCCAACCTTTACTCCAACTTAAAAATCTTGATTTACAACTAAGTAGTTTTTACTTCTTCCTGCTCACACTGGCAACAGTATTTATAACTGCCGCAGGTTATGTAATTAACGATTATTTTGACACACGCACCGATCTCGTTAATAGGCCTCAAACAGTTATCATTGGTAGAAACTTAAGTCGAAGAACGGCAATACTTCTCCATATTTTCTTTAATTTTTTGGGCGTTGTATTCGGCACAATCGTATCGTTCAAAATAGATAAACCAATTCTATCATTACTATTTATTGGAATTGTTGGAATTCTTTGGTTTTACTCCACAACCTATAAAAGGCAATTTCTAATTGGTAATCTTATAGTTGCTATACTCACTGCTACTGTACCAATGATTACACTCCTATTTGAACTTCCACGATTATATACAGTATACTGGGAAATGGTCACCCGTTTTGAATTGAAATTGGGCATTATCACTTACTGGGTAGGCGGATATGCGTTGTTTGCTTTTCTTCTTACACTGGTTCGTGAAATCACTAAGGATATTGAAGATTTTGAGGGAGATCAAGCGTTTGGACGTAATACAATACCTGTTTTTCTTGGAAAAAAAACCGCAAGAACTATTGCTGCATCCTTGCTCCTATTTACCATACTTTCTCTGGTTTTTCTTTTTGCAAAATATCTCAACTATCTGCCTTCTGGAAAAATAGACTATTATACACTGGTCTTCTTTCTTGTAGGTCTTGTTATACCCATGTTTATTTTACTTATAGAACTTCTTACCGCTGAAAAAAAAGAAGATTATCATAAAGCAAGTCAAATAAACAAGTTAATTATGCTTTCAGGATTACTCTACACTATTCTTTTTAAGTTTTTAATTATCTGAATATAAATGCTTAATGACATTCTAAAAGGAAAGCGACTAATCCTTGCCTCTAAGTCGCCACGTCGTCAACAGCTACTTCGCGAGTTAGGTGTTGATTTTGAAGTAAGAGCAAATGGGGATGATGAAGAACTCTACCCAAGTGAACTTTCAATGACTGAAATCCCTGTTTATCTTGCAAAACAAAAGGCAAAACCACTGCTCGAAAAACTCAATGAAAATGATATTCTTATTACCTCTGATACTATTGTTTGGTGCAAAGGTCAAGTTATTGGCAAGCCAAATGATGAGCATGATGCCTTCAAAATACTTTCATTACTATCTGGTAATAAGCACATTGTGATCACTGGCGTATGTATATCATCTGTAAAAAAATCCAAATATTTTCACACAATTACTGATGTATATTTTAGAAAACTAACAAACGAAGAAATTTGGTATTACATCAATAACTTTAAACCTTTTGATAAAGCAGGTGCTTACGGAATTCAAGAATGGATTGGATTTGTTGGCGTTGAACGAATTGATGGTTCATATTTTAACGTAATGGGGCTTCCTATACAGCAACTCTACACTGAACTCCAAAATTTTATAAACAAATCAAACATTAACTAAAAGAATAATTTTTTTCACAAAAAATAAACTCACTTAAAATGAAGAAAATAGTAATTATCTCCTTACTCTTCCAAATTATATCCTTCAATCTTATTGCTGACGAAGGGATGTGGCTACCTATTCTTATGGGTCAAAACATTGAGCAGATGAACAAACTAGGATGTAAACTAACTGCCGAAGACATTTATAGCGTAAATAACTCAAGCTTAAAAGATGCAATTGTAATTTTCGGACGTGGTTGTACTGGTTCATTAATTTCGGAGCAAGGACTAGTAATTACCAATCACCACTGTGGTTTTGGCTCAATTCAATCACTGTCTTCTGTAGATCATGATTACCTTAAAAATGGCTTTTGGGCAACAGAAAAAAGCCAAGAACTTCCTGCAACAGGGCTAACAGTCTCCTTTCTTGTAAGAATGGAAGATGTAACTGAAAAAGTTTTTAAGGGTATTATAGCAAGCACAAGCGAAACAAAAAGAGATTCGATTATTGCCGTTAACATTGAAGAAGTAAAAAAAATAGCAAAAGAGGGTAACACCTATAAGGTTGAAGTAAAACCTTTCTATTATGGAAACGAGTATTATTTAATGGTTTATGAAGTATTTCAGGATATCAGGCTCGTTGGAGCCCCTCCTTCTTCAATTGGTAATTTTGGTGGAGATACTGATAATTGGGTATGGCCTAGACACACGGGTGATTTTTCAATATTTCGTATCTATGCCGATAAAAACAACAAACCCGCACCATATTCTACTGAAAATGCTCCTTACAAACCAAAAAAATTCTTAACTATTTCTCTTAAGGGGGTTAAACAGAATGATTTTACAATGGTGTATGGTTTTCCTGGAACCACACAGCAATTTTTAACATCTCAGGCTGTAGATTTAATTGCTAACTACCAAAATCCCAACAAAATTGCACTTCGAGATATACGATTAAAAATAATAGACTCGTATATGAAAAGCAACGATACGATTAATATCATGTACGCCGATAAGCAAAAAGGAATTGCCAATGCATGGAAAAAATGGATTGGTGAAAGCACTGGATTAAATCGATTTAAAGCCGTAAATAAGAAAAAGGTATTGGAAAACGATTTTGCACAATGGGTTTCTGCAGATCCAAATCGTAAATTGAATTATGGTCAAGTACTTTCAACATTCGATAAATTATATTCTGAGTTCAAGCCAATTGCAATTACTAACGATTTTAATAGAGAGGCAGTAAATGCTGTTGAACTAATCAACTTTGCATCTAACTTCACTCCTATTATTATCGAATACAGCAAAGAAAAGCCCGATCCTAAAAAAATCGAAAGTCTTGTTGTTTCACTTAAATCAACAGCTAAGGCATTCTATAACGAGTTCTATCTACCCATAGATCGTGAAATTTTTGCGAACATGATGAAAGCCTATTACGAAAATGTTCCTAAAGAACATCTCCCAAAATTCCTTTCAACCATCGCAAATCAGTGTCAAAACAATTGGCATAATTTTGCAAACGAAATCTATAGTCAAACAGTTTTTGCCGATAGTATAAGACTCCTTACATTCCTTAATAACTTTGACACTTCCACAATTTCCACCATAAAAAACGATAATATTTACAGACTATATGCCAATTTTTATAGTTCATATAGCCAGAGAGTTGGCAAACGTTTTGGTGAAATATCAGATAGTCTAAACATCAATTATCGTAAGTATGTTAAAGGTTTAAAAGAGATGCAACCAAATAAACTTTTTCATCCAGATGCTAATTCAACACTTAGAGTAAGCTATGGGAAGGTAAATGGATTTATTCCTCAAGAAGCAATTGAATATTCATACTTTACCACCATAAATGGTGTAATTGAAAAGGGAAATAAAAAGGTGTATGATTATGTAGTCCCTGAAAAGTTAAAGAAACTTTATGCCGATAAAAATTATGGGAGATATCAATCCAATGGAACATTACCCGTTGCTTTCATTGCCACAAATCACACTTCCGGCGGAAACTCTGGTAGTCCTGTATTGGATGCCGAAGGTAGATTAATCGGTTTGAATTTTGACCGTTGCTGGGAAGGTACAATGAGCGACATTATGTTTGATCCTAAAATTTGCAGAAATATTACCCTAGATATTAGGTATGCTCTATTTATTATTGATAAATATGCCGATGCAGGTTCTTTAATGCGCGAAATGAATATTATAGAATAGATAATCATATACTTTTATTTGGGAACGGTTGTCCTAAGAGGGGTAACCGTTTTCTTTTTTAATTCAATTTTCAAAATTTGTATCTTTTTGTGAGTATAAAGTGTCTTTTTTCAAAAAGTTACGAAAAGAAAAATATTAACAACTATTAATATTGAATCGTTCTAAATTAATATGCAATGGTTATAATTCATCATCAAACATGATAAAAATCATGAATAGTACAAAGGTCATTAATTATATTTGAGAATGAATATCAGATATTTAATAATACATAATCTGTTATTCGATTAACAGTGTTATTCAATTAACAAAATAACTAATAATTCATAAAAAAGGAGAATTTATCATGCCTGAAATTAAAGAACTGGTTAAAAATCTTGCCAGCAAACATGGGAAAACAAGGGAAAGCCTTATCCCTATTTTGCAAGGTGTAATCCATGAGGAAAGGTACATTTCTGATGAAGCAATGACTGAAATTGCCCGCGAGTTGGATATTTCAGCAGCTCAGGTTTATGGTACTGCAACATTTTACTCATTCTTAGATACCCAACCTAGAGGTAAATATGTAATTAGAGTATGTAGAACTATTTCTTGTGCAATGAAAGGGAAAAACCTTATTACTCATGAAATAGAGGATATGCTAAAAATAAAAGTTGGCGAAACAACTCAAAACAAAAAATTTTCCTTACTGGAAACTAATTGTCTTGGATGGTGTCACAAAGGACCTGCAATGCTTATTAATGATGATGCATTCACAGATTTAACTGCTGAAAAGGTTCGTGAGATTATTAATCAGTACATAAAAAAGTAAATATTTAGGAGATAAAATTATGTCATATTCCAATCTTAAACGTGTTGACCTGATTTTCGACAAGGAATGCAATCCTAAAGAAATCATCAAAAACACTTGGGCAAAATCAAATGACCAGATAATCAACGAACTTCTAGAGTCAGGATTAAAGGGTCGTGGTGGAGCAGGTTTCCCAACTGCTTTAAAATGGAAATACACAGCCGAGCAACCAGAACCAGACAAATATATTATTTGCAATGCAGATGAGGGTGAACCTGGAACATTTAAAGATCGTGAAATCCTTTTCAAAGTACCTCAAAAGGTATTTGGAGGTATGGCTGTAGGTGCAAAAGTAATTGGTGCGAAAGAAGGCTTTATATATCTACGCGGAGAATACCGCTTCCTTCTACCCGAACTTGAAGCACAACTTGAATCTTTTCATGAAATTCTAAAGGATTTAAAGATTGATTTTAGAATTAAAATAATTATGGGTAGTGGTGCTTACATTTGCGGAGAAGAAAGTGCTCTCTTCGAATCAATGGAAGGTCACCGTGGAGAGCCTCGAAACAAACCTCCTTACCCAACTATCGCAGGATTCCGCAGTAAACCAACCGTTATTAACAATGTAGAAACCTTGGTTTACGCTTTCATGATCTGCATGCATGGTGCAAGAAAGTTTAAAGATTTGGGTACTGCCGACTCTCGTGGTTCGAAAGTATTTTCAATCTCAGGCGATACACCTAAAGCAGGCATATACGAACTTGAACTAGGTATGACCGTTGAACAATTCGTTGAAGAATTTGGTGATGGTGATACAAAAGCCGTTCAGGTTGGTGGTGCTTCAGGATTCTGCGTACCACGCAAGAAATTTAAAGAAACAATTATCGGATTTGAGGGTGTTCCTACAGGTGGATCGATGATGCTTTTCAATAGCTCTCGTTCAATGTTCAACGTACTTCACAATTACCTTGAATTCTTTGAGGAAGAATCATGCGGGCAATGTACTCCTTGCCGCGTTGGTTGCCAACAGCTTATTTTAGGAATTGAAGCCGTAAAAAAAGGCGAAAGACATGCTAGTTACCTCGAACATCTTCAAAAATTAGCTCAAACCATGAAGATTACTGCTAAGTGCGGTCTTGGACAAAGCGTGGCTAACTCATTCTTCTCAATCGTAGAGAATTTCAAAGAAGAGATGATCTACTAAGCATTAAACTCAAAAAAGATAAAATCATGTCAAAAAAGATAAATCTCAAAATAGATGGTATTCCTGTAGCAGTAGATGAAGGAACAACCATTCTTAAAGCAGCCAAGCAACTTAATATTCATATCCCAACGCTATGCTATCACGACGATCTTTGTATTGCAGGAAATTGTCGAGTTTGCGTTGTTGAAATGAAAGGTTCAAGAACCCTTCCAGCATCTTGCGCAATGCCAGTTTCCGAAGGAATGGAGGTAATGACAAATACACTTAAAGTTCGTACTGCTCGTAAGCATATTATCGACCTTCTTTTAAGTGAGCACAATGCAAAATGTACAACTTGCTACAAAAATGGCAAGTGCGAATTGCAAGAACTTGCAGCTGAAAATAAAATTTCTACAGCATCGTTCATAGATCTTGTGCCTCACAAAAACTATCAAATGGATGCCTATTCTCCTTCAATCATTAAGGATGATAGTAAGTGCATTCGCTGCCAACGTTGCGTTAGAACATGTGAAGAGTTACAACATGTTAGCGCATTAGGCGTAGCTTATAAGGGTGATAAAATGAAGATATCTACATTCTTCGAAAATCCTATGTTCGAGGTAGTTTGTACCAATTGTGGTCAGTGCGTTAATCGCTGTCCTACTGGTGCTCTTGTTGAGCGCAACTACTTAGAAGAAGTATGGGCTGCGATATACGATCCCGATAAGCATGTAGTTGTTCAAACAGCTCCTGCGGTAAGGGTTGCCCTGGGTGAAGATTTGAATCTTGAACCAGGCGTAATTGTTACAGGTAAAATGGTAACCGCTCTTAAACGCCTTGGCTTTGATTCCGTATTGGACACCGATTTCACAGCTGACTTAACAATTATGGAAGAAGGATTCGAACTTCTAACCAGATTAAAAAAGGCTTTAGTAGATAAAGATCCAAGCGTGAAACTTCCTATGGCAACCAGTTGTTCTCCTGGCTGGATTAAATTTATTGAACATACTTACCCTGAGTATTTAGGTAATCTTTCAACTTGTAAATCACCACAACAAATGTTTGGTGCATTAGCAAAAACTTACTATGCTCAGAAACGAAAACTAGATCCTTCAAAAGTTGTTTCTATTTCAATAATGCCTTGTACTGCTAAGAAATTTGAGGCAGATAGACCTGAAATGCGCTCAAGTGGTTATAAAGATGTTGATTATGTATTAACAACCCGAGAACTTGCTATCATGATTAAACAGGCTGGTCTTGAATTTGCCTCCCTACCTGAATCACATTACGATAGCATTATGGGTGAATCTACTGGTGCTGCTGTTATTTTTGGAGCAACTGGTGGTGTTATGGAAGCTGCTTTGCGTACTGCTTACGAAGTTGTAACAGGTCGTGAGGTTCCTTTCAATGGGCTAAATATCACCCCTGTTCGCGGCATGGAAGGCGTTAGAGAAGTTACAATTAAAATCGAAGGGACTGTTCCTGAATGGAAGTTTTTAGAAGGTGCTGAACTTAAAACTGTTATAGCTCACGGGTTAACCAATGCTAAGAAGGTTATGGATAGCGTTCGTGATGGTAAATCAAACTACCACTTTATTGAAATCATGGCATGCCCAGGTGGATGTATTGGTGGCGGTGGTCAACCTATCCCAACTAACGCAGAGATTAGAAAAAAACGTACTGAGGCCATCTTTGCAGAAGATTCAGGCATGAAGATTCGTAAATCTCACGAAAATCCAGAAGTAATTGCGATTTATAAAGAGTTTCTTGAAAAACCTCTTGGACACAAATCCCACGAACTTCTTCATACACATTACAAAGAAAGAGCTAGGCATTAGTATATGTGTTTTACTATCAAAAAAGGGCGAAAACTATCGCCCTTTTTTAATAAATATACTCATTGCTTTTTGAGTTTAGTAGTTTTTACCTTTAGAAATATTTTCGGTCTGCTTCGGGTATATCAAAATATTTTTCATAAAGTTTTTTATCAGGTCCAGCTTCTTCCATTTCCTTACCTTTAACAACATAGGTACATCTTTCACCTACTATTACAGAGAAAAATACTTCGGACTGAATACCTGTCTCGTCAATCAGTAACATCTTCAAAATATGAGGATTTTCTTCTCTATTCAAGGTAGCATGACAAATTGGGCAAAATACCGTATATTCATCACCTTCAACTATCTCAAATGACGGATGGGAAATTTTTCCATAATTACCAATTTCAGGATTTAAGAAAATTAATCCTTTTTTATTGGACTTTGATTTCACAGAGATAACAAGAGAATTTTCAACTCTCAATTGACCTCTACAAATTGGACACAAGTAATCATTTGCCATAATATTCCTCCATGTTAATAATTATTATAAATAAATTATTGATACAATTTACAATAACCTTACTCTAAAACAAAGTTTTAGAATTGTTCAAAAAAAGTCAAATTCGATTATATGAATCTAACTTTCTTTGACAAATTAGGCTTTCCCGTTTACACTTAATGATGATTTATAATTATGCTGTAAAAACTATCATTCTAAAAATTGATATTTATCACTTTATAAAATGACAAATAGCATCACCGAGGCAAGCAAATAGTTGTGATCTAAACACCTTCAAAACACTATTATCTGATACCTTTGAATCAAATTAATAATCCTATAATATGAACCAAAAAATAGTATTCATTAAGCTCACATTCGTTGCTGCTATTTTGTTTTCAGCAACATGTTTTATTTCGTGTGAGAAATACACTTACGATCCTCCCAAACTTGACCCTAATGTTCTGATTAGTTTCCAGAACGATATAGCATCAATTTTCACTGGTAACTGTACAAGTTGCCATGGTGGTGCTATTGATCCTGACCTACGTGAAGGAAAAGCATTTAATTCTCTGACAAATGGAGGTTATCTAAACACAGCAAACCCTGAATCAAGCAGACTCTATCAACAAGTCGTCTCATCAGGGCATTCATCAAGAACTTCTGATATCCAAAAGCAAAAAATACTTGCGTGGATTAAACAAGGAGCCCTAAACAACTAACCAATAATTAATCTAAACATAAAGAAAATGAAAAAGATTCTTTTCACATTAATGATGTTGGTGTTTATAACTCCAGCATTCTGCCAAGAAGAAGAACAAACCCAAACTGAAAACAAACCAGTAAAAAATACTTTTACAGCCGGTACTCTTATTGAAAACCAAACAGTAATGACTCCTTTCAAGGGGGCTCTTGAACTTCAAATTCAACATAGATTCAGTTTGATTGAAAATATTCATGATCTATACGGCCTTTATGGTTCAGCAAATACGAGGTTAGGTATGAACTATGGTATTACCGATAAAATCATGGTTGGCATTGGTACAACGAAAGATTATAAACTTACTGACCTTCAATGGAAATATCAAATTCTCCAACAAACTAAAATGAAAGGTATGCCTATTACTCTTACATACCATGGAAATTTAGTTGCCGATTTAAGAGATTCAAGTAGTGGAGCATTTGGACCAACAAATGGCGGTCGTTTTAAAGAAATACATAGGCTATCATATTTCAGCCAAATTATTGTAGCCAGAAAATTCAACGACAAATTATCACTACAAATAGCCCCTGGTTTTTCTTACTTTAACTCTGTACCAACTGGTTATAAAAATTCGAATGTTTCTATTTCTGCAGGTGGTCGTTATAAAGTTTTTGGTTCACACTCAATTATTTTTGAATATGACCAATTGCTTACTAAACAAGACTCAATAGTTGTAGAAGGGAAATACGTTAACAAGCAACCAAATCCAAATCTAACTCTAGGCTGGGAAATTGGCACTGCAACCCATTGCTTTCAAGTATTTGTAACAAACCACCAGCAAATAGTAAATCAGAGAAATTTGCTTTTCAGCACTAATGATTTCAAAAAGCGTAAGTATCTGTTTGGCTTTAATATTACAGTTAGATTTTAATTAAAACATTTTTAAATAATGAATTTTAAGTTTTTCAGAATCTCTGTTCTGATATTACTGGTGAATTTTATCTTCACCAGTAATTCTTTTGCATTTAAACCGAGGAAGGAAGAATGGAAACCAAAGGATACTACAAACTTTGTTTCAAAATTTTACAAGGAAAACGAGAATTGCCTTAAATGTCACGGTCAAAAAGTTTATGAATATTCTAATGAAAGCCAGGGTACCACTATAAGGCATAACATGAATATTGAGAGAGTAATTAACCGAGATATATTCTATCAATCTAACCACAAGAGTTTTAAATGCACGGATTGCCATTCGAATGAATACTCCAAATTTCCTCACTCAGGTGAGTTAAGAATGGAGGCAATATACAACTGTATCGACTGTCATGGGAATGATGAAAAGTATGCTAAATTTCACTTCGAAGAGATAGAGGCTGAATATCAACAGAGTACCCACTTCAAACTAGAAAAGGATGGTTTTACATGTTGGAAATGCCACAATCCACATACCTATCAGATTTCAATTAGGAATAGCGAAAACCTAAAAAATACCATTGCCTACGATAACAGTATCTGTTTAAATTGCCATTCAAACTTCGATAAATTTCAACTTTTATCGGATCGTGATGAAATTAATCTCATTCAAAAACACGAGTGGCTACCCAATCAAACGGCTCATTTTCAGAATGTAAGATGTATCGAATGTCATACAAAGACTAATGATCGCATTCTTGTTGCTCATATGATAATGCCAAAAGATAGTGCAGTACGCAAATGTAATGAGTGCCATTCTCAAAGTTCAATACTTATGGCATCCCTTTATAAATTCAAATCGAAGGAGCAGCGTAAAGATGGCTTCTTTAATGGAGTTATGCTAAATGAATCGTACGTTATTGGAGCTAATAGGAATGAATATTTAAATAATTTTAGTTTACTGATTTTTGCTCTTATAATCGGTGTTATTGGTGTTCATACCTTTTTTAGAATGATAAAAGTAAAATCAAAGAGTGATGAGTCATAAATTGTATTTATACCCAAAGTGGATTAGGCTATGGCATGCAACTAACGCCTTAATGTTTATTATACTAATTATTACTGGTATTAGTATGCAGTACACCGACAAGGAGACAAACTATTTCATTATTAGATTCGATAGAGCCATATTACTCCACAATTTTGCTGCATTAATCATTACTATAAGCTACATACTATTCGTAACTGGCAATGTTTTAACCAAAAACGGAAAACAATATCGAATCGATTGGAAGAAAATTTGGAAAGAACTTTTCATTCAATTTAAGTTTTACTCCTATGGCATGTTTAAGAGTGAACCTCACCCATTTCCAGTAACCGAAGAACGGAAATTTAACCCCTTGCAACAATTTGTTTATGTTCTCGCTATGTATATTGGAATGCCTTTACTAATAGTATCAGGCGTTGGTCTACTCTTTCCAGAAATAACAATTAAAGGTATTTTTGGGATAAGCGGTTTGTTGCTTACAGACGTTCTTCATATAACTATGGGCTTTTTCCTTTCAATATTCATGATTATACATTTGTATACATGCACCCTAGGATCAAAACCTACCACTCTATTTAAAGGCATGATTACAGGGTACCATGAGGCAGACGAGCATTAAATCTTGAATCTAAAATTATTGGGGCATGGCTAAAAATGAATTAGAACAATCATCAAGACGAAAATTCCTGAAAAAATTCGGCATGGGGGTTGGAGTTCTGTCCATTGCAGGGGTTGCTGGTGCTTCTGTATTAAATAGTAAGACTGGCAAGACCTCATCAGGAAAAAGAATCAAACTCCTCACTGCTGATGGTAAACTTGTAGAAGCAAACGCAGATGATTTAACAGAAGTAACCCTTTCTACAGACACCCTTAAAGAAGAAGCTAGAAAAGGTTTAACAGGCAGAAAATTTGTAATGGTGATTGACTTGGCAAAGTGCAAAAATGCAAGAAAGTGCGTTGAGGCTTGCCAAGAGGGTCACATGCTTCCTAAATCTCATGAATGGATTAGGCTTTACCTTCTCCAAGACGACAAAGAAACATCAAGGTATTGGTTTCCAAGACCATGCTTCCATTGCGACAAACCAATGTGTGTAAGCGTATGCCCAGTTGGTGCTACATATAAACGCCACGATGGAATTGTTCTAGTTGATAATCAAAGATGTATTGGCTGCAAATTCTGCATGACTGGATGTCCCTACTCAGCACGGGTTTTCAACTGGAAAGATCCCGAAGTAAAAATGCCTGAAGGGCATCAATACGATCCAGAATTAAATATACCCCCAGTTGAGGGAACTGTAGGCAAATGTATATTCTGTGCCGATAGAGTTAGGAAAAATGAAATACCTAGGTGTGCTGCTGCATGTCCTATGGGTGTTATCTATTTCGGTGATATTTATGAGGATACTGTTACCAATGGTGTTGAAACTCTTCGATTAAGCAAATTAATGACTGATCGTGGTGGCTTTAGGTATCGCGAAGATCTAGGAACTCTTCCAAGTGTTTTCTACCTACCTCCAACTCAAAGAATGTTTCCTGTTGAAAGAGGACTAGAAAACCCAGATAGTACCATAAAAGAACGATATAAAAATGCAGGTCCCCGTTAATTAATAAATACCATTAATAACGATGCAAGCAGATAATAAACTACTAAAGGATTTAACCCCTGAAATTGAAGGTACAAAAGCCAGTTGGTACATTACCTTTTCAATTTTCTTTATAATATTTGTTATTGGTATTTACGGTCTTGTCCAGCAAATCTCCAAAGGGCATATTGTTACAGGTATGCGCGACAATGTTGTTTGGGGTGTTTATATTGTAAATTTCATCTTCTTCATGGGCTTAAGCTATGCAGGGGCAATACTTTCAGGAGCACTACACCTATTTCACACCTCATGGCGAAGACCTATTATTCGGCTTGCCGAACTGATAACTGTTATTTCATTAGTCATAGGCCCTTTCTTTATATTCTTTTGTATTGGTCGTCTCGACAGGCTCTATTTTCTTTTCATCCACCCAAGAATTCAATCACCAATTACATGGGACGTTATTGCCATCTGCACTGACCTTGTTGGGTGTTTTATTTTCCTCTATCTATCATTTATTGAGGATTTTGCAATCCTTAGAGATTATAAGGAGTTAGAAGTTCCCAATTGGAAAAAGAAAGTTTATTCCATCCTATCATTAGGATTTACAGGAACTGAACAGCAAAGAAAGATTATAGCAAGTGCCCGAACAATAATGGCTACAATGATTATTGCCATTGCAATTATTGTGTATTCTGTATTGTCATGGATTTTTGGTGTTACATTACAACCAGGGTGGCATTCAACAATCTTCGGGCCTTACTTTGTTATATCAGCAGTCTTCTCTGGCACAGGAATATTGATAATTCTAATGTGGATTTTCAGAAAGATATATCACTTAGAAAACTATATTACACTACGTCATTTTAAAAATGTAGGAGTATTACTCATAGTTGTGTCTGCTTTTTATGGGTATTTTACCTTTAGTGACTATTTAACTAAATGGTACGGCTCGGTAAAGATGGATTCATTACTAATTGACAAATTATTCAGCGATTACTACTCCCTATTTATTTTTGCCAACTATGTTGGAATTCTGTTACCTATTATAATCATTGGACTACCCAAATTTAGAACTATAAGGAATATTACAATTGCTGCAGCCATTGCATTAGTTGCTCTTTGGATAAATCGTTATTTAATAGTTGTCCCTACTCTCGAAACACCATTCCTTCCAATTCAAGATAGTAGAGCCGAATGGGTACATTATTCACCTACTTGGGTTGAGTGGTCGTTGACTTTAGCCGGTATTTCGGTGTTTGGAATGCTATTTATGTTAGTTTCAAAGATTGCTCCAATCATTTCAATATCAGAGATGCAAGAAATTGATGAAGAAGAACTTTTAAAATAAAGGATATGAAAGTACATCAATATAGCATTCTACTTATTTTAAACATAGTAACCCTATTTACCTCAAATACTGGTTACGCTCAGGAAAAAATAAGCCCGAACTTAAAGTTACAATACTTTAAGAATACAGATGATCAACGATTACTCAAAGCAACCCTTACTTTCACTCAAAAAAGAAATGAGAAACCACTACCTAATAGAGAAGTAACCTTCTATGCAGGATCAAAGAAGGAAATTCTAGCGAAGATAATTACAAATGAAAAAGGGACTGCGAGTATTCAACTATCCAATGATTATAAACTTCCATTAGAAAAGGATGGAACATGGTTTTTTTCATCTGATTTTACAGGAAAAGATTCAATTGATGCAGCATCTTCTGAAATTTCAATAAAAGATGTTCATCTTGAAATGACGGCAAACTTAGTGGACAGTATAAAAACGATTAACCTAAAAGCGTATACATCCGATAATGGGAAAAATATTCCTGTATCAGGAGAAGCAATCAATATTTTTGCTGCAAGAATGTTTAATCCCCTCCCCATAATCGATGGAACGTTTGACAGTAATGGGACGCTGAGCCTTGAATTTCCATCGGATGTACCTGGCGACAAAGATGGTAACTTAACTATTATCGCAAAATTTGATGACCACCCTACATTCGGCAATGTTGAAAAAAGAGAGGTTAGCCAATGGGGGATTCCATCGAGATATCAGGAACCTAATACACATAGAGCTTTATGGACTAAAGGTGCGCCAACTTGGATGATAGTGGCTCTTACTATTATGCTTATAGGCGTTTGGGGTCATTATATGTATGCTATCATCTGTTTAATTAGAATTAAGCGAAGTGCTAAAAAAGAAAAAAATAACTAAACTGAAATTTCACATACAATTTGTATAACTAAAACCCATAGATTATGAAAACTTTAAAACAAATCTCACTCATTGCGTTGGTACTTGTTATTGGTATAACGTTCACAGCAAATGCTCAAAAAGCAAAACCGTGGGAAGTTCCAGCTAAGTTTAAAACCATGAAAAATCCTGTAAAATCCGATGAGGCTAGCATTAACGCAGGAAAAGTACTTTATAATAAAAACTGTGCTTCATGCCATGGCAAAACTGGATTAGGTGATGGCCCCAAAGCGAGAGGATTAGAGACTTTCCCTGGTGATTTTTCTAAAGGTGAGTTTCAGAACCAATCAGATGCTGATCATTTTTACAAAACCAAATTTGGACGTGGCGAAATGCCAAAATATGAAGGAAAGGTTGAAGACGAAGGAATATGGCAGATGGTTAATTATATGAGAACTTTCAAAAAATAAATAGTTTGTCTACTCTATAAGAAGAGGCTGTCTATCTAGTAAAGACAGCCTCTTTTTTATTAAAAATCTTTAAACATTTAAATGATTTAAGTGTTGATATAAATTGAGTTAATACTTTGGAGTTGCCAATTGTGCAAGAATATAATTGTTCATTGTATTCCTTTGCGATTAAACATTAGAAAAATTTAAATTCTTTTAATAATGCAGAAACTACAAGTTAATTATCAATAATTTGCATAGAATTTGTATTATATAACCTAAAAATCAATTAATTATGAAAACAACAAAGCAAATTTTTTTAGTTATTTTAGTGTTAGTAATAGGAGTTACTTTCACAGCAAATGCCCAAAAAGCAAAACCTTGGGAGGTTCCAGCTAAGTATAAAGCCATGAAGAATCCCGTTAAATCTGATGATGCAAGCATTAATGCAGGAAAGACCCTTTATAATAAGAACTGTGCTTCATGCCATGGCAAAACTGGATTAGGCGATGGGCCCAAAGCAAAAGGGTTAGATACATTTCCTGGTGATTTCTCTAAAGGGGAATTTGTAACTCAAACTGATGCGGATTTATTTTATAAAACCAAGTTTGGGCGTGGCGAGATGCCTAAATTTGATGGAAAAACTGATGATGAGAGTATTTGGCAAGTTATTAACTTCATGAGAACATTTAAAAAATAATCACTACTTTTAAAATACTGGAAAAGCCGTTCAAAAAGATGAACGGCTTTTTTTATAAAAAGAATATGAGTCTAATAGTTTAACAGTAATAAAACCAACTTCAAAATACCGATTGCTTTAATTTACTCCATATAAAATACCCCCCAGCAGAGCTGGAGGGTATTCAAATAATCTTCTATATTTCAAAATTAAGGTAGTGCTGCAAGTGTATTTGTTAGCAATGTAGTAGTATAGGCAGTATTGTGAATACCCAAACTGTAATCTCTTAAGCACAATTGGAAGTTAATTATGGCACCCATTTGAGCATTAGTTAAGGTTAATACTGGTAGGGAATTATTAGTAGTAATTTGTGCTGCCGAAAAACCAGTTGTTGATGCAGCCTTAAATGTTCCACCAGTGTTATTTGTCAAACCATTTGGGTTATTAATTGGATCGTATACATTCAAATAACCATCATAATTATTTGTGGTTAAACCAACCCAAAGATTTGAAGTAGCATCTGGATTTCTATTTAAAATCTCAACACCGCCTACCTTCAATTTAACTGCAAGTTGATCAAGTAACGACTTAATATTATCTCTAGTTTGTTTCCAGTATTTTGAAGTAGTTGCAGACGAAATAGGATTTGCTCCATGACAACCAGTTACATTACAACCATTGAAATTACCTATTGCTGAGAATGTATGACCACCTGCCTTACCATTCATATCACCCATATGGCAATCCTGACATGAAGCAACAGTAGTATGCATTGAATTGCTATAACCTGATCCAAATTCTACACCACCCTTGCCAGCAAATATTGCACCAGCAGTACCGTAATGGGTATGAGTTCTATAACCTGGTTTAATCCTATTGGTTGTTCCAGCAGGGTTACCATCATAAAGAACAGCTGTTGGGAAAGTTTTCAAAGAATCGTAATTTAAAACATTTCCAGTTCTAGCATTTGTAAATGGGCGTGGTTGGTGACATTTTACGCAAAGATTACCTTCACCACCCTTTTGGGTAAGGTTAATGGCTTGTGCTCCACCAAAAAAGGTCATTGAAACTGCAGCAGTTGTAGTTAAAGCAGGAACATCTGAAGCACCATAGGTAGTGTGCAAACTGCTGTGGCATGTGGAGCAAGTAATCTCTCCGTAAGCAGCTGTAGCCACAGAAGCATAATCATTAGCATATTTATAACTACCTGTGATTTTAGTGAATGTAGAAGGTACGTTATTCTTACAAACATACTTAAACGCTTCTGATTCGTGACATGGAGAACAACCAGTATTTCCAGCTTCTGAAGTAGCCGCTTCACCATAACTATGCTTTGATAACTCGTACTGTGCAGAAATTAAATCGACACTTGCAGGGTTATGACATAGTTTACAGGTTTCATTTGCATCAACTCCATCTTTCCCATCTTTTCCAGCTGGACCCATTGGACCCTCGCAGGAATATAAGGCAAAGCTTGCACATATGACTGTATAAATAAATAAGTTTTTGAACTTTTTCATAAAAATTTGGTTTAAAGTTTTGGTTCATAAAAGTATTAATAATGACAAGGGTATTCAATAAAATTACGGTGATATATTGCTATAATAGGTTATGATACATGTCAAAAAATAAACTGATACGAAAGACTTAAAAAAATGACATTTGTCACTTTTTTGTTTTATATTTGATTATTACAATATATTTGATGCCTTTAAATAAAAAAATATGGAAAAACCTTTAGTTGAAAATGATTGCCGTACATGCATGAATCGATGGGAGAATTTTAAGAACCTATCCGATGATGATCTTTTATTAATAAGCAAACATCGATATGAGGCTATTTTCAAACCAGGAGAAATTATATTTAAGAAAGGATCGCCAACATCCTCTGCTATTTTTCTTGTTTCTGGTATGGCAAAAGCTTTTCTAGAAGGCTTGGATAATAAAAACATTATAATATCACTAGTTAAGCCAGGCATGATGGTTTCTGGACCTGGAACTTTTGGGGATATGCGACACCATTTCACCTTAACCTCGCTAACTGATGTTAAGGCCTGCTTTATTGACATGCAAGTCATTAAACAACTGATACATACAAATAATCGATTTGCTGAAGGGTTAATTGAAGATATAAGCGCAAAATCACTTATGATGTACTATAAACTAATCGCATTAACGCAAAAAAAGATGCCTGGTCGATTAGCCGATGCCCTATTATACTTATCGAATGTAATTTACGATTCGGATGAGTTTGATCTTATCCTAAATAGGCAGGAACTGGGTGAGTTTACTAATATGGCAAAAGAGAGTGTTATAAGAATACTGAAAGACCTCGAGGATGGCGCAGTGATTTCTTCCAATTGCTCTAGGGTCAAAATTTTGGATAAGACTAAATTACAAATGATCTCTGACAATGGATAGCAGAATTCTATCCATTTTTTATTTACCATTCTTGTTAATATAAATCAATTCATAATATGAAAAAGAATTCTCTATTTCTTTTTAGCCCATGGTTTATGGGAGTGTTATTCGTTGTATTTGCAATCGCAATGGCAGCTGCAACTTTTATTGAAAACGATTTCGGAGCAGCCATAGCGACGAAATGGGTATATGGAGCGAAATGGTTTGAATTGATAATGTTGCTTTTGATTGTAAATCTATTAGGGCAAATTTTTGTTAATAAACTGCTCAATCAAAAAAAACTTACCATCTTACTATTTCACCTCTCATTTATACTAATAATCACTGGTGCAGGTATTACAAGATATTTTGGTTTTGATGGTTCAATCCACATAAGGGAAGGTGAATCACAATATATTTGCAACTCATCCGAAAAGTATATTCAATTTTCAATTTCAAATAATATAGGAAAACAGATTTTCAAGAATGAAAAAACATCCGTAATCACCCCCACCTCTGTTGACAAGTATTCTGAAGAGGTAGTTGTTGAAAACACTCCTTACAGCCTAGAATTAGTTGGATTTATTCCTAATGCTGTTGAAGTATTGGCTGATGGTGCTGAAGGAACTCCTATCATTTCGTTAATGCCAACCTCTGGGATGGGTCGACAAACGATTTTCCTAAAAGAGGGTGATGTAAAAGAAATCAGTGGTTCCTCCGTTGGATTCTGTAATAAAGATTCTTTAGATGCCAAAATCACTTTTGATAAGGACAGTTTCTATATACAATCCACATCAAGTATTAGAACTAAAAGTATGATGAGTAAACAAACATATATTCATGAGATTGGAGAAAAAGTCACTCTAAGACCAATGATGATATATAATTTTAGAAATACTGGATTTGTTGTGCAGAAACTCGCCTCGAAAGGCATTATAAAACCTATCTATAATCAACAAAAACAGGGAGGACAGTCCCAACCTGTATTAGAGTTTGAACTTAAAACTGGTGAAAAAAAATCAGATCTATACTTATGGGTAGATGAGGCTCCTAATGGAGCAAAAGTCACATATAGCTATAATGGTAATACAATTGATGTTACCTATGGACCAAAAGAAGTCAAATTGCCTTTTGAAATTAAGTTGAATAAATTTGTTTTAGATAGATATCCAGGATCAAACAGCCCTTCATCCTATAAAAGCGAAGTAACACTTATAGACAAAGAACAAAATATTGAAAAGCCTTACTCTATTTATATGAATCACATTCTAAAATATAGAGGGTATAGATTTTTTCAATCGTCCTATGATAATGATGAGAAAGGTACTGTTCTATCTATAAATCATGATAGAATAGGTATGATTGTTACATATATTGGCTATTTACTCCTTTTCATTTTTATAATCCTTTCGATAATAAATAGAAACTCATTACTGAAAACTATTACCATAAATGCATGGAAATCGCCTGTAAAAAAGGGCGTAATAACTCTATTGGCTATCTTCTTAAGCACAACTCTATCCTATGGAATTGACGAAAAACTAGTTATAGATAAAACCGTTGCCGATAATTTTGGAAAAGTGCTTGTGCAAGATCAAAAGGGAAGAACAAAACCTCTATTCACTTTAAGTAACGATATAATTAGAAAGGTTACTAAAAAAAATCAGTATGAAGATTTTTCCTCAATGCAAATATTTTTAGGCTTTTATGCTGATTTCAATAGTTGGAGAAATGTGCCATTAATCAAGGTATCGAATAGTGATTTGGCTAAAAATATAGGTATTAATGGGGATTATGCAGCATTTACAGATATTGTAGATGTCTCAAACAATAACTATAAACTTTCAAAACTTGTTGAAGAGGCGTATACAAAACCCGAGGGATCGAGAAATAAATTCGACAAAGAGGTAATTAAACTCGATGAGAGAGTTAATATTCTTTACATGATCTACACTGGTGAATTTCTTAAAATATTTCCCATCAAAGACAAGTCAACTAAATGGGGTTCACCAACCGAAGCCATAAAATATGCAGAGAGCAAGGAGGATTCATTATACCTTGCTAATATAATGAGTATGATCATTGAATCTACTCAACACCCTTCATCATCCAATAATACTATTGAAACTAATAAACTCATTAGTTCAATTGTAGATTACCAGAAAAAATTTGCTGGTTACAATTTACCATCAGAACGAAAGATAAACATAGAGGTATTCTACAATAAGGCCAAGATTTTTGAAAAACTATTCCCTTTTTATGCTACAATTGGATTAATTCTAATCTTCGCATTAATTTTTGGCATTGTTTCAGGGAAAGTTATCGTTGATAGAATTCTTAAGTATTTAAGCATACTACTATTTCTTGGCTTTGCCATACATGCTATTGGCTTAATTATTCGATGGTATATTTCGGGTCATGCACCTATGAGCAATGGTTATGAATCGATGCTATATATATCTTGGGCACTTCTATTGGCAGGTTTCATTTTCAGTAAAAAATCCACATTTGTTTTACCAGCCGCAGCCGTCCTATCGTCATTAACTCTTTTAGTTGCTCATTTAAGTTTCATGGATCCTGAAATAACCAACTTAGTCCCAGTTTTAAAATCATATTGGCTGGTACTCCATGTTTCAGTTATTATTAGTAGTTATGGCTTCTTAGGTTTGGGCGCAATACTTGGCTTACTGGTAATGATTCTCTACTCACTAAGAGATTCTAAGAATAATGAAAGAATAAACAAATCTATTGAAGAACTTACCATAGTTAACTATCAAACGTTAACTATTGGACTTTACTTTCTAACAATTGGAACATTTCTTGGAGCTGTTTGGGCTAATGAATCGTGGGGGCGTTATTGGGGATGGGATCCCAAGGAAACATGGTCTTTAATAACAATGATTATATATAGCATTGTTATTCACTCCAGAATGATAAAATCTTTACGAAGCATTTATACATTTAACCTCCTCTCGCTTTTTGCCTTCTCGTCTGTATTGATGACCTATTTTGGTGTAAACTACTATCTGTCAGGATTACACTCATACGCAAGCGGTGATCCTATACCTGTCCCAACATTTGTTTATATTACTGTATTTGCTTTAATATCATTGTCACTTTTTGCTTTAATCAAATATAAGCAAGGTAAAAAGGTCGAAAAGTAAAAAAATTGAGATTAGTGCATATAGCGGTTAGAATCAAATTTGATTCTAACCGCTATATTATTTATAATCAATGTAATATAAAATTGTTTTTAAACATATTGTTATTTTTATAACATTGTTTATATATTAACAATGTTATATATATATTTGTATCGTAAAATTGAAATAAAAAATAATTCAACATCTTTAAATAATATATTGAATATGAAGCTGAAAGATGTTGCAGAGATACTAAAAGGTAAAGTAGTCTGTGGCTCAGAACAAATCGAAAAAGAAGTAGAATTTGCTTTCTCCTCCGACTTGATGAGCGATGTACTTACCTTACAAAAAGATAATGTAATTCTATTAACTGGGCTAGCAAATGTTCAGGCTTTAAGAACCGCAGAAATGTCCGATATTAGCTGTATTGTTTTTGTAAGAAACAAAAAGGTAAATGAGGATATGCTTAAACTTGGCAAAGAAAGTGGCATTGTTTTAATCGAGTGTTCCTGCTCGATGTTCAAAGCATCAGGAATGCTTTTTAGTAATGGCCTAAAACCCATTTTTTAACTTACTTTCACCCCAATGGCAATGCATTTCGAATATAAAATTGAAGGTGGTGATTTTACCAGAGCTGGAAATGCATCAAGCCAAGTAAAAAGAACTCTCAAACAGCTTAACGTAGACCCTAAAGTAATAAAAAGGGTTGTTGTTGCATTGTATGAGGGGGAAGTAAACATTGTTGCACATGCATATCATGGCGAAATACATATTGATATCGACACCGAAAAAATAAAATTGGCTCTTATAGACCAAGGTCCAGGAATTCCAAATATAGAGCAAGCAATGGAAATGGGGTTTTCAACAGCAACACCAGAGGTCAGAGAAATGGGATTTGGAGCTGGTATGGGGCTTCCAAATATCAAAAAAAACTCGGATAAATTCCGAATCGAAAGTGAAGTGGGTGTGGGCACAAAACTTTACATAGAGGTTTATATAAATCAATAGCTACCATTAAATGGAAAGCAAGGTTTTTCATCATGCTCTTACAATTCGTCAAGATGTTTGCATCGGATGCTCACATTGTATGAGGGTGTGCCCAACCGAAGCATTAAGAGTAAAAAATGGCAAAGCTGAACTATACGAGAATAAGTGTATTGATTGTGGGGAATGCTTTAGAGTCTGCCCAACTAATGCTATAATCATTGAACAGGACGATTTCAGCAAAATATACAACTATAACTATCGAGTTGCACTTGTTCCATCAATTTTGACAGGTCAATTCTCTGATGAAATAACCGCTAGCGCAGTTGCTTCAATTCTACTTAAACTGGGTTTTAACGAAGTTGTAGAAGTTGAAACCTCCATAGAACTCCTTAAAGAAGAAATTAACTCCTATATTGCTGACAAAAGCCATTCTAAACCAGTAATTTCATCTTTCTGCCCTGCTATTGTAAGGCTTATACAAGTTAAGTTTCCATCACTTGTGGAGAATATAATGCTACTAAAACCTCCTCTTGATATCACATCTCTTTACATTAAAAAGAAACTGCAAGAACAAGGAATTAGCGACAATCAAATTGGAATATTCTATATAACTCCATGTGCAGCTAAAATTGCTGCCATTAAAAGCCCTGTTGGTGAAGACAAATCAGAAGTTGCAGGGGTAATTAACATGAATCTTGTTTACAATAAAGTGCTGAAATCCCTTGTACAATTGAGTGAAACAGAAAAAGGATTATCAAGTCGGAAAGATTGTCTGATAGATAGTAGCCTAATTTGGAGTTTAACAAATGGAGAGGCTAGTCAGGTCAAGGGACGTAGTTTGGCAATTGATGGTGTGTATAATATAGTAGAGTTCCTTGAAAAATTAGAGAACGAAGAGATCTCCGATATTGATTTTCTTGAACTAAGAGCTTGCGATGAAAGTTGTGCGGGTGGAGTATTAACAACCGGTAACCGATTCCTAACCGTTGAAAGACTTCATAAAAGGGTTGAAGCAAATAAAAATCTTAAAAATTTTGGTAATCGGATTCTTGATTATAGGAACTTTCTAAAATCGAGAGTCCATATTGGAGAGATTAGACCAAGATCAATGATGAAACTTGACGAAGATATGGCGAAAGCGATGAAAAAAATGGAACGCTCCAATCGTTTGATGTGTTTTCTGCCAGGCATCGATTGTGGAAGTTGTGGGGCACCATCTTGTCAAGCTTTGGCAGAAGATATTGTTCAGGGCAAAGCAGCCATTTCTCATTGTATTTTCCTTCAGAAAACGATGGAGCAAACTCGTAAACTACACCCAGATCATTCGTTCAGAATTATGGAGAAAATATGGGGAAAGGATCGATTCGAAAAAAATTGCAATAAAATTGATAAGTCAAAAAGATTTCATTAGCAATATTTTAGTTGATTAATAAAGAGTCTAAAACAGAATATATGAAAGTCTCAGAAATAGTTGAAAAATTAAACCTAGAGGTTTATTCGGGACAAAGCGGACTTGACAGGGGAGTACACGGAGGATACTCATCGGATTTATTAAGTGATGTTATGGGTCATGCCGAATACGGCGATGTATGGACAACCCTACAAACTCATAAAAATGTAATTGCTATTGCCTCGCTAAAAGAAGTTGCCGCAGTTATCCTTGTAAAAGGTTATAAACCTGAAGCCGACACAATCAAGCAGAGTAATGAGGAGGGTATTCCTATTCTTGGAACCAGCAAAGAGACCTTTGAAATAAATGGTTTGCTATATAATCTTTTAAAGAAGTAATGAGATTATTTTCAACCGATTTGCACATTCATACGGTTCTTTCTCCTTGTGGAGATTTGAGCATGAGCCCATCCAACATCGTTGAAAGGGCTGCTGCAATCGGTTTGGAATTAATAGCAATAACCGATCATAATAGCACGCTTCATGGCCCTATTGTAAGAAAATTAGCGAAAAAAAAAGGGATTATGGTATTATTTGGTGTCGAGGTTACAACAAAGGAAGATGTTCATTGTCTTTGCCTTTTCGAAAAGGACAAGCAAAGAATGCTAATCCAAGATTTCCTCGACCAAAATCGTCCAGAAATTAAGAATAACCCAGATCTTTTTGGTTACCAACTATTGGTGAATGAGCAAGAGGAGATAATTGAGGAGATTGAGCCTCTGCTAATTTCAGGCATCAATGCAAGTATTGATGAGGTTGAGAAAATAGTCCATCAACTTGATGGGTTGTTTATTCCTGCCCATATAGATCGGCCAAAGTATAGTATAATCAGCCAACTAGGATTTGTTCCAAAAGAATTAAAATATGATGCACTAGAAATATCAAAGAATACTTCAATGGATACGGTTTTTAAGAACTATTCATACATTAAAAATGCTCGTTTCATTAAATCGTCTGATGCTCATACTTTAAATCAAATTGGTGCTTCCAAAACATTTCTGAATATGGATAATCTAAGTTGGAATGAGTTTAAGATGGCAATACAGGGAGTTGAAGGTAGAGGGATAGTTTTATCATGAAAGATTTATCGTTACATATACTAGATATCATTCAAAACTCTTTAGCGGCAAATGCTAAATTGATTGAAATATCTATTGATGAAAATGAAAGAAAAGATCTTATAGAGATTACTATAAAGGATGACGGAAAAGGAATGAGCAAAGAGTTTGCCGAATCGGTTACAGATCCTTTTACTACCACACGCACCACTCGCAAGGTTGGGTTAGGAATTCCCTTGCTTAAGCAAAACGCCGAACGAACAGGTGGTTGTTTAACCATTGATTCACAACTAGGACAGGGAACAATCATAACGGCAGCTTTTAAGCCGTCAAATATTGATTGTCCAGTTTTAGGCGATATAGCAGGAGTTATTTCATTAACCGTTTCCGGAAATCCATCGATAGATTTTGTCTATAATCACAAAATAAATGATAACTTATTCACCTTTAATACGAAAGAAATCAAAGAGGTACTTGGCGAGATACCAATCAATGATAATTCCGTATACAAACTCTTAAAGGAGTTGATTCAATCGAATTTAGAAGAAATAGAATCTATAGGTTATAAAACATAGCTAAAAATCGACCTTTTGATTGACAATTGGAATAATTTTGCAAACCCAAATATTAAACTGATTCTAATAATAACATTTATATTATAAAAAAGTATGGCAACAATTAAGTCATTGGATGATCTTAGAAAGATGAAGGAAAGCCTTCAATCAAAGATCAATCTCAGAGAAAAAGGGGAAGACCCAAACAGCCATGTTCAAATTAAAGTTGCAATGGCAACCTGTGGTATCGCATCCGGAGCAAAAACCGTTATGGAGTTCATGATGGAAGAACTTGAAAAACGTGGGATTGATTCTATTATCACCCAAACAGGATGTATGGGTTACTGCTATGCAGAGCCTACAATTGAAGTAACCATGCCAGGAAAAGAACCGGTTGTATTTGGTTATGTTGACACTAAGAAGGCTGATGAAATCATCGAGAAGTATATCAAGAATGGGGAACTCGTTGATGGTATCATCCCAATGAACTATGAAACTATCGATAAAAAATAATCGAAAAAGGAGGATTCCATAATGGCAAAGTATAAAATGCATTTACTCGTTTGCGGAGGAACAGGTTGTAGAGCCTCAGCAAGCGATTCAATCATCGAAAAGCTAAAATCCGAGATTACAGCCAAAGGACTTCAGGATGAGGTTCAGGTTATAATGACTGGTTGTTTTGGATTTTGTGAAAAAGGACCAATTGTTAAAATTCTTCCCGATAACACATTCTACACTCAAGTAAAGCCTGATGATGCTGCCGAAATTGTAGCAGAACATGTTATCAAAGGAAGAAAAGTCAATCGTCTTTTATATGTTGATCCAGAAAACAAGGAACATGTAAGTGACTCAAAACATATGGGCTTTTACCGCAAGCAGATTCGTATTGCTTTACGCAACTGCGGTTTTATCAACCCTGAAAATATCGACGAAGCTATTGCACGTGATGCTTATCAAGCTTTAGGTAAAGTTTTAGCAGAATACAAACCAGCTGAAACCATCGATATTATTAAGAAATCTGGATTGCGCGGTCGTGGAGGCGGAGGATTCCCAACTGGTTTAAAATGGGAAATTGCCAGCAAAAATAAAGCCGACCAAAAGTATGTAGTATGTAATGCTGACGAGGGCGACCCTGGAGCATTTATGGATCGTTCGGTACTTGAAGGCGACCCACATACCGTACTTGAAGCAATGGCCATTTGCGGTTATTGTATTGGTGCAACCCAAGGTCTAATCTATATCAGAGCAGAATATCCACTTGCAATTAAACGTCTAAAAATTGCAATTGAACAAGCCCATGAATATGGCCTTCTAGGCAAAAATATTATGGGTTCAGGGTTCGATTTCGATATCACTCTAAGATACGGTGCTGGCGCATTTGTTTGCGGTGAAGAAACAGCTCTAATCCATTCAATGGAGGGGCTTCGTGGAGAACCTACTAACAAACCTCCTTTCCCAGCAGAAAGCGGTTTCTTGAACAAACCAACCAACGTAAACAACGTTGAAACTTTTGCAAGTATACCTGTAATCATACTAAAAGGTTCTGAGTGGTTTGCATCAATTGGTACTGAAAAATCAAAAGGAACAAAAGTATTTGCACTTGCCGGAAAAATTAATAACGTAGGTTTGATTGAGGTTCCAATGGGAACTACCCTTCGTGAAGTTATTTTCGAGATTGGTGGCGGCATTAAAAATGGCAAAAAATTTAAAGCGGTTCAAACCGGTGGCCCATCGGGTGGTTGCTTAACTGAAAAACATCTTGATACCCCTATCGATTTTGATAACTTGATTGCTGCTGGTTCAATGATGGGTTCAGGTGGTATGATCGTTATGGATGAAGACGATTGTATGGTTTCAGTTGCTAAGTTCTTCCTAGACTTCACAGTTGAAGAAAGTTGTGGTAAATGTGCTCCTTGCCGTATCGGCAATAAGCGTTTATTCGAACTTTTGGAGCGTATTACAAAAGGCGAAGGAACAATGGAAGATCTTGAACGCTTACAAAATCTATGTAAGGTTATAAAGGATACCGCACTTTGCGGACTTGGACAAACATCTCCAAATCCTATACTCTCAACAATGGACAACTTCTATAATGAGTATCTTGCTCACGTGAACGATAAAAAGTGTCCTGCTGGTCAATGTAAGTCGTTAATGAAGTATGTTATAGATCCTGAAGCATGTGTTGGTTGTACGGCATGTGCTCGAAACTGCCCTGTTAACGCCATCAGCGGAGAGCGCAAGAAACCACATCTGATTGATACTGCAATTTGTATTAAGTGTGGTGCTTGTATTGAGAAGTGTAAATTTAATGCTATCAGCATCAAATAATTAAAGGGTTAAAATGGAAACTATAAAACTAACAATAGATAATAGGCCTGTTGAAGTACCTGTAGGAACTACTGTTTATAAGGCCGCCAAAACCCTAGGTATAGATATTCCTGTACTTTGCTACATGGATCTACATGATCTAGGGATTGAAAACAAACCAGCAGGTTGTCGTATTTGCATTGTTGAAATTGAAGGCAGACGGAATTTAGCTCCCAGTTGCTCCACTGCTTGTGCAAATGGCATGGTTGTTAAAACCCATACAACTCGAGTTATCAATGCTCGTCGCACTGTTATGGAGTTGATCCTATCTGATCATCCAAAGGACTGCTTAACTTGTCCCAAAAGTGGTCGCTGCGAACTTCAGGATATGGCTGTAAAATTGGGAATTCGCAATATCCCTGGGCAAGAATATGCTGAGATGTCAACCTATAAAAAAGATTTCTCGCCATCAATTATTCGTGATGTAGATAAGTGCATAATGTGCCGTAGGTGCGAAACCATGTGTAACGATTTTCAAACTGTAGGAGCACTTAGCGCAGTAAATCGTGGCTTTATGTCAGTTGTTGCACCAGCATTTGAGCAAGATTTGGAAAAATCGCCATGTACTTACTGCGGTCAGTGTGTAGCCGTTTGTCCAACAGGAGCATTAACCGAGGTAGATCATACACCTAAAGTAATTCGTGCTTTAGCAGATCCTACAAAGACTGTTATTGTTCAAACAGCTCCAGCCGTTCGTGCGGCTCTTGGTGAGGAATTTGGACTTGAACCAGGTACAAGCGTCACAGGTAAAATGGTTGCAGCGCTTCGCCAACTAGGGTTTGATTATATATTTGATACTGATTTTGCAGCAGACCTAACAATAATGGAAGAAGGCACAGAACTTTTAACCCGTTTAGGAAAACATCTAAGCGGTGACAAGAGCGTTAAACTTCCAATCCTAACAAGTTGCTGCCCTGGTTGGGTAGGTTTCTTTGAGCATAATTATTCCGATATGCTTGATGTTCCTTCAACAGCTAAATCACCTCAGCAGATGTTTGGTGCAATTGCAAAAACATATTTTGCAGAGAAAATGGGGAAGAAGCGTGAAGAACTAGTTGTGGTTTCAGTGATGCCTTGTTTAGCTAAAAAATTTGAATGTCAGCGAGATGAGTTTAAAGTTGACGGGAATCCAGATGTTGACTACTCAATTTCAACCAGAGAATTGGCTCACCTTATTAAAGAGTTCAACGTTAGATTTAACGAACTCCCTGATGAGGATTTTGACAGACCACTGGGTGAATCAACTGGAGCCTCAATAATTTTTGGTGCCACAGGAGGAGTAATTGAAGCAGCTACTCGCACAGCATACGAATTACATACTGGTAAAAAACTTGAAAGGTTAGATTTCACTGAACTACGTGGAATGGAAGGTATTCGTTCTGCAACAATCGATTTCAATGGATTACCAATCAACATTGGGATTGCCCATGGTTTGGGTAATGCTAGAAAACTTCTCGATGAAGTACGTTTAGGAAAAACAAATTATCATGCAATTGAGATAATGGCTTGTCCAGGTGGATGTATCGGTGGTGGAGGACAACCACTGCATCATGGTGATACTTCAATCCTAAAAGCCCGAACCAAAGCAATTTACGCTGAAGATACAGGAAAAACGATTCGTAAATCGCATGAAAATCCTTATATAATCAAACTCTACGAAGAGTTTCTTGGAAAGCCAATGAGCGAAAAAGCTCATCATCTACTCCACACACACTATTTCGACAAGAGTAAAAAGGATATTTTCATTTAATTAATGGAGGATAGATAATGTCACATATAAAAGTTGAGTTAAAAAAAGAACAGGTTGCAAAACTCAAGGAGATTTGCAAATCGTTCAACAACGAGGCTGGTGAACTAATTAATGTGCTTCACAAGTCACAGGAAACATTCGGTTATCTTCCTGCAGAGGTACAAGAAATTATTGCTAAAGAGCTAAATATTTCGGTTGCTAAAGTATATGGAGTTGTAACATTCTACTCCTTCTTTACTATGCTTCCAAAAGGTCAGCATCCAATTAGCATCTGCACAGGAACTGCTTGCTATGTTCGTGGAGCGGAGAAGGTACTCGATGAATTTAAACGAATCCTCGAAGTAAAAGTAGGTGAAACAACCCCTGATGGAAAATTCTCCCTCAGTTGCTTACGCTGCGTTGGAGCTTGTGGTCTTGCACCAGTAGTATCAGTAGGGGAAAAGATTTATGGACGTGTTTCACCCGATGGCGTTAAGGATATTCTTAAAGAATATGAATAAGGTTTATTTTCATTTTTAGGTTAAAAAGAGCCATCTCTTCTGGGATGGCTCTTTTTTCAAGCATACCACTCCTGTTTTACATTAATACAATACACCCTAAACAGACTTTTTGAGGTTTATGAAATAACTACATCTAAACGCTTTTCGACTTAAATTTAGACAAAATATATATGAACTTCGATAAGCAAAATATTTAAAATCTACTTAAGTTTCCTTTTGTGAATCTTCAATAATTTTTGACGAACCAACACAAGTTATTTTAAACCTTAGTGTCATAATTGTATTCCAAATAGGTCTTTAATCAAAAAATAAAAACAATCAATGAGAAGAATTTTATTTACAACTGCATCAATCACTCTGTTATTATGCTCTATTTACACTACAGCGCAGCAACATGACGGTCAACAAAGGATGCAGCAAGGGAACGGAAGAATGTCAATGGAGGGTGGATTTGGCACATTTAAGGGTTCTGTTATAGATGAAACTACAAACTTGCCGGTTGAATACGCAAATGTTATTTTGTATAAAATGCGCGACTCATCCATGGTTACTGGAGGGGTAACAGATATGAAGGGAAATTTTTCGATTGACAAAGTGCCTTTTGGACGATACTACGTTGATTTCAAATTCATTGGATACAAAAACAATCGAGTGAATAATGTAATGATAAACCCTCGTCAACCAGACTTAACCCTCGGAATAGTTAAACTAACACCCGTATCTCAAAACATGGAGGGTGTTGTTGTAACTGGTCAAAAATCGATGCTTCAAACCAATCTCGACAAAAAGGTAATTAATGTCGATAGGAATATTAGCGCCGAAGGAGGTACAGCACTTGATATTATGAGAACTATCCCCTCTGTAGATGTTGATGTGCAAGGGAATGTCAGCCTAAGAGGCAGCACTAATCTAACTATTCTTGTTGATGGCAAACCATCACAAATAACAAGCCTCGATGAGCTTCCGGCAAGTATTGTCCAAAGCGTAGAGGTAATTACCAACCCTTCGGTTCGTTATGATCCCGATGGATTATCGGGGATTTTAAATATTGTACTAAAAAAGAAAAAAACACCAGGGTATCATGGCATGGTCAATTTAAATGCAGGTACTGGCGATAAATATTCTGGAACAATCAACATGAATATTCGTCAAGGGAAGTTCAACTACTTTGGGAACTTCGATTATCGTCATTTTCATTCAACGGGTAGTAGCATTACAAACCTTCTCTACTCCACAAATGATCTGAAAAGTGATTCTGAAAAAGATAATAGGGATGGTTTATCCAATAACTTCAGAGGAGGAATTGATTATTTTATAAACCCCAAAAATACGCTATCTCTTGCAGGATCAATAAACGTGAGAGATTTTAATGAGTCAAATAATGCAATAACACTATTTAATACAAATCCTTTCTCAACCCAGAATTCTTCTGAGAAAAATAAGATGAATGGAAAGGAGTTAACAGTAAATTACAAAAAGACATTTGACACTCCAGGCGAGGAATTATCCGCAGATGTTCTGTACTCAGCTTACGATAGAAATTCTGATCAGAATATTTTTCGAACTGATAATATCTTGCATAATGACAAGTCAAATACCGATGGAATAAACAACTCGTTAACTTTCCAAGCCGATTTTGTAAAACCAATAGGCAATGGTGGAAGGCTAGAAACTGGACTTAAAGGAATTGTCAGAAAACAGGATGCAAATTACACATTCAGTACATTTCTAACATCAACTAATGAATGGAAAGATACGGCAAACCTTTCAAATCAGTTTACCTTTAACGATCAAATTTATGCTGGGTATGCAATATATTCCAATACAATTGGACCAATAAGCTATCAGGGTGGAATTAGGGTTGAAGATCAACTAAAAAAAATTGAACAAAGAACCCAGAATAAAACGGTAAATATTTCGCTTTTTAACTACTTCCCAAGCGCACATGTAAAATGGGATGTCAACAAAACAAATGCGTTTCAAATCTCCTATAGTAAAAGGGTTAACAGACCATCAGGTAGGGTTTTAAATCCGTTTATCAATGTTGAAAATATTTATAATGTAAACTATGGAAATCCTTATCTAAAGCCTGAGTTTACGAGTTCTTATGAACTTGGACATTCTCTAAATTTCGAAAAGGCTAATATCAACACTACCCTTTTCTATCGTAGAACAACAGATAAGATTACTCAAATTACGACCCGTTACCCAGGTCCAACAATTGACCAAGATACGTTAAAATCAACCTACACTAACTTAGCAAGTGGTTCAACTCTAGGTGTGGAAGTTGTTGCTACTCAAACGTTCACAAACTGGTTTAAAGCGAATGGCAGTTTTAGCTTCTTTAAGGCTAATTTGGATACCTATAAATATACTTATAGGTATAATTATAAGGATACAACAATTTCGTATAGCGCTAGCCAAAGTAATAGTTGGACTGCTAAGATGACAGCATCATTTAACATTACTAAAAATCTTGAACTTCAACTTAATGGCAATTACCGAAGCCCCGTAATTACTGGCATTAGCGGAGGAGGAGATCGTGGTCCTGGAGGTCCTGGAGGAGGTGGCGGCGGTAACGCTCAAGGTAAATCTAAAGAAATTTACTGGCTTGATTTAGGCTTAAGATATAACATTCTAAAAAACAAAGCTACTCTAACGCTAAGAGTCAGTGATGTTTTCAACACAAGGAGTTTTAAGTCTAATACTTATGGATCTGATTTCACAACCTATCAGGAGATGAGGCAAGAGAGTCAGGTTATTTTCCTTGGTTTTTCCTATAGGATAAATGATTACAAGCAGCGTCGAGATGTCAAAATTGATGATTCAAGTGATATGGATAATTAGGCTTAATGGACAAATTTAATGGTAATATCTTCTGAAATGTTTGTTGCT
>JACABB010000032.1:64907-71210 GCA_013376985.1 Bacteroidales bacterium | reverse complement strand
GCCAGCGCCGATGGTACTGCGAAAGCGGGAGAGTAGGACGTCGCCACCCACAGGCTCCTAGGCAAACCCTAGGGGCTTTTTTATTTTACACCTTTTAGTTCCCCGCTGCGCCCAGATCTAGAATAATTTGGGTTATATTTGCATTCCGAATGAAAAAGCGAAACTATTCGAAAATAGCGCCTCTCCTTTTTACGTTACTTTTGGTTCAGAGGCTTTTATTTGCTGGTGTAAATACATACCCGCAGATTGATGCATTACATAGTGCTGATACAATAAAAAAAGTAGTTGTTAAGCCTGATTTTAAAAAAACTGCTGTTATAGATTCATTGTCATTAAAAAAAGTATCTAAGAAAACTATTTTGGATGTTCTCAATGGAATAGATTCAACCCATAAGATAGTTTCATGGAGGTTAAACCCTAAATCATTTGATTTAGAGGCAGACAGGGGGGTTGATACGTCGCTTTTCTTTCCTCACCTAATAGTACCAACACAAAAACGACTTGAAACAATTACTTCATTAGGTAATATGGGTGCTCCATTACAGACTGATCATTTTTTTAATAGAAATCGAAATTATAAGTTTATATTTTCTAGATATTACTCTGATTATTCATCGGATATAGATCAACTTAATCAGTTTCATGTAAAAAAGCCATTATCACTTATTAATTATTCAATGGGTGGTGGAAATAGAGAAGCAGAGCAGACTATGCATGTTTTGCATACTCAAAATGTAAACAAATATTTAAATGCTGGTTTTGTATACGATTATTTTGGTACAAAAGGCATGTATAAAGATCAATTAACAAAGGATAACCTTTTTTCATTTTTTGCTAGTTATTACAGGGATCGATTCTCTTTTCAAAGTAATTTTTCATATAGTAGGATTAGAAATCAGGAAAATGGTGGTTTAGTTGATGATAATGAAATTCAGGATGTAAGTATAGAAGCTGCCTTGATAAAATTTAAGTTGCATGGGGCTTCAAGTGAAGAACGACAAAAAGGTTTTTCGGGAATTGTAGGTTATAGTATTATTAACCGATGGGTGAAGGGTAAGGATAGGAAAGGTAATCAGATATTGATTAAAAAGCCAGTATTTAGCCTTAAGGCAATGTTTGAGGCGAATAAGAGTACTAGAACTTATATTGATACTTCAAGTTCTTGGAAAGGATCGTATTATAAAAATTTTTATATAAGCCAAAGAGCTACCCACGATTCATCTATGCTAGTTACTTATGAATCAACAATTCTTGGAGAGATAGATCAATTAGCTAAGTTTCCCGGTTTGCCCGGGTTAAGATTTTGGATTACCAATACTAGAGGGAGATATTATTATTTTCAACCCAATGATTTTGTTTTTAAAAGATCAGATAATAGAATTGAATCGAATAATTTTGGCTTTGGGGTTTTCAGCTATTCACCGTATTTATCGTATACAGGTTCCCTAAGAATGTATATTGATGGGTATAAGGCTGCCGATAAAGAGCTATTAGGTCAAATGATGATTTCTCCGTGGAAGTCGAGTGAGTATCCGTATATAAAGGCAAAGATTGAGATTTCTGATAAGGAACCGGATGTCTTTCTGAAAAACTATTTTTCAAATCACTATAGATGGGATAATGATTTTGTAAAAGAGAAATGGTTTTTAGTTGGAGGTTCAATAGGTGCTGATAAATGGAGATTTGAGGCGGGATATAATCTTGCGAGGATCAATAACTACGTATATTTTGATTCCACGGGTATTCCAAAGCAAGCATCGGGAGTAACTGTAACTTCTGCCTTTATTCAAAAAGATTTCAAACTTGGAGGTTTGCATTTTACTAATAGGATTGTTTGGCAAGCAAACACCAATAAGGAGGTTCTTAACCTGCCCACTTTTTCGGTTTTTAGTTCACTATTTTTTGAATATGAATTAGTAAAAAAGGTTCTGTTGGGAAGAATTGGGGCTAATGTCTTTTATCGTTCAAAATTCTTTGCCGATGCTTATTCGCCAGCCACAGGTCAATTCTATAACCAAAAAGAAAAACAAATTGGGGAATACCCAATTATTGATGCTTTTATAGATTTTAAATGGAAGAGAGCAGTATTATTCTTTAAAGGGGATCATATTAATAATGGATTAGATGCTTTTTCAACTATTCACTATCCGTTAAACCGCTTTATATTTAAAATTGGTGTCTCGTGGATTTTCTACGATTAAAATTATAATTAAACAATTACATTCAATTCGTGTTTCTGAATAATTAAATCAATAAACTATAGTGATGTTAGTATTTATCTTAAATAGAGTAAGGTATTTTGTTTTTTTTGTCTTTATTTTCCTTTTTGCTTGTGTTTCTAAAGATTCGAGTATAATTAAGGTAAAAGATAAATCTCGCGATTTAGCACAAATACTTACTGCTGGAAAAATTGTAGCAGTTACCGATTTTACATCAACAAACTACTTTATTTACAAGGGTGAGCCAATGGGATATCAGTATGATATGCTTGTTGCTCTGGCCACAGAATTGGGTGTGAAGTTGGAGTTAATTGCTGAGAATGATCCCGATGAGGCCATGAAAATGCTAAAGAGGGGTGAGGTTGATATCATTGCAACTAATTTACTAGGAATAGCCGGCAATTATAAGAATTTTGAATTTACTGAGCCCTACCTACAAACTCACCAAGTTCTTGTTCAGCGAAAAAATTTTAACCAAAACGCTTTGATTGGTAATGATTTAGTTCGTAATCAAGTTTCTTTGGCTAATAAAATTGTTTATGTTAAGGCAAAATCATCTGCTGTAGCTGTACTTAAAAATATTAGTATTGAGAATAAGATTCCGATTACAATTAAGGAGTATTCTGATGGTTTAACGGAGGGGCTTGTTGATTTGGTGTCATCTGGTAAGATTGATTTTGCAGTTTGCGATGAGATTGCTGCTAAGGTAGAAGCACCTCTATATTCTAATATCAATTTTGAAACGATTATTGGATCGAATCAAAATGTTGCTTGGGCTATAGGAAAAAAATCACCTGATTTACGCTGCAAGGTAAATCAATGGCTTAAGACATTTGTAAAGGGTTTGGGGTATGCTAATATTTATAATAAGTACTACGATAATCCCTATATGGCGATTATGATTAAGAGCGAATATTTTTACACTACCAAGGGTAAACTATCGGTTTTTGACGAGCAGATTAAATTGGAAAGTACTTTGATTAAATGGGATTGGAGGTTATTAGCTTCGTTAATATATCAGGAATCAAAATTTAATCCATACGTTAAATCGGAGAGCGGTGCTTATGGGTTAATGCAGTTTATGCCAATTACTGCGGAGTATTTTGGTATTGATCAAGAAGCAAGCCCAAGTTTACAGCTTCGGATGGGCGTTCGTTACCTTAAGATGCTTGAGAAGAATATGGAGGATATCAGAATTCCTGAAAAAGAGAGGTTGAAGTTTGTGTTAGCAGCTTATAATGCAGGTTACGGGCATATTATTGATGCAAGAAATCTTGCCAAAAAGTATGGTAAGGATCCAAATGTTTGGGACAACAATGTTGGTTTTTTTATTCAGAATAAGGTTGATTTTTATAACGATTCGGTTGTTCGATATGGCTACCTAAGGGGAGCGGAAACATATCGCTACGTGAGCGAGATTTTGGAACGTTACGACCACTACAAGAATATTATTAGGCAATAATCAGCAGTTGAAGAGTTCAATAAATTCAGATATTATCATTGCTGTTGCTCCCCAAACGTCTTCACAATCAACTTTAATATAGGGTGCTTCTATGGAGTACTCTCCTACTATTATTTCCTTTACCAAATGATTTGCAGGGTTTTTTAGGTGGCAAATGGGAACAGTAATAGTAAATTCTACTTCGTGTGAGTTTAGGTGTAATTCGGGCTTTGTATTAAGCAATCCGATTACAGGTAATACTTCCATATTGCTTACAGGTATAAAAAGAGGGGTAAGCGTTCCCATAACTTCAACACTGCTAGGGTTGATACCAACCTCCTCGTAGGCTTCGCGAAGTGCTGTTTGAATTAAGGATTTATCTATATTATCAAACTTCCCGCCAGGAAAACTTACCTGACCGCTATGCACACCATTGTAGGTGGTTCGTTTTATTAGGAGGGTATTTAGTTTACCGTTCTCGGGGAAAAGAGATATCAAAACAGCACTTTTACGGGAGTTATGGGCATGATTTGACTTAAGGAGTTCGCCCCTAAAGGATGGTGCCATTCGAAGTTGAGCCTGCAATCCGGGGAGAGGTCGTTTAAGATTATGCTTTATTTCACTTATTATTAATTCTGGCACTATCATGATGGTAAAACAAAAAAACGTTTCTAATTTATGCTAAAGTAGCAAAACTTAATCCATTAATAGGCATAAATTGCTAATTGATAAAAATAGTTCAAGGAAAACTTTGAACTATTTTTTTTTAGTATAACTTTATTAAGTTATTGATTAATTTCTAATGCTTTGAGGTATAATGATTAATAAACTTAATATGAAAAATTATTTCTTTCCACTAATTATTTCTTTAGTTTTTTTATTTAACGTTCAAGCAAACTGCCAGTCTTTTAATTGGGAATGGGCAAAATATATAAATGAGGATGAAGAAGATGCAGGAAAAGATGTTACAGTTGATAAAGATGGAAATATAATTGTTGTGGGTTCATTTGCTCAAACATCATTAAAATTCGATAACATTCAGATAAATAAAAAATTAAGATACATATTTGGTTTGTTTTGTGTTAAATATAATAGTAGTGGAAATGTGATATGGGCAAAATCCCTAAATGCTGTTAGAACTGATATTGAGGTTACATGTGTATCATCCGACAAAGAGGGTAATATATTTATTGGTGGCCATTTCACTTATAAAGATACGATATATGCTGGATCTAGTAAATTGTATAGTAAAGAAATCGGATATCAGCATATTTTTGTTGTTAAGATGGATTCATCCGGTAATATCTTGTGGGGATTAAACTCATCGGGATCAGACCTTCAGATGATTAATGATATTCATTGCGATTTACAAGGCAATTTTTACATATGTGGTATGTTCAGTGGTGATTATATAGAGTTTGATGGTATTAAAACATATAGAAAAAGTGATTATGGTGATTCGTTTTTTGCGAAGTTTGATTCATCTGGCAAAAATATTTGGGTTAAGAACGCTGCAAAGGGCTGTTTTTATGGCATTACCACCGATATGAATAATAATATTTTGGTTTCTGGTCAAACCTTTTATCCGATTACATTTGGAAATATAACACTTGGAACATTATCTGATGATGGCACTTTTCTATACAAGTTTGATAGTAATGGAAACGCCTTATGGGGTAAAGAGGGATATGGATTAGAACATTATCATGTTTCTCATAAATGTGTTTACTCTGATAAAGAGAGCAATATATATCTCATAAGTAGCATGAAGGGTTATTATTCTATTGATGGTTTTATTGCATCTGCTACCGATGATGATTTTGCTTATATCGTTAAGTTTAATAAAGACGGTGTGACACAATGGATAACCGCATTGGATACAGACTATAGTAATGGAAATGATGATAATATTTGCTCAGGTGGTGAAATTTCTATGGACTCAATTGGAAATTTGTATGTTGCTCCACAAAGTTCGAATCCAATAATTTATGGTATTGATAAAAATGATGGCTCTGTGAAATGGATAGCTAAAGCTACAGGCAGTTCCTTTGCCAATAAAGTTGTTTCAATTGCTGCAAGTAGTAAGGAGGAGGTTTATGCTACAGGCTGGTACGAAGCAGCAAGTCTTAACTTTTCTGATAAATTTACTATTCCTAATAGTTATGCCACTTCGGATTTTGGGGGTAATAACATGTTCCTTGCAAAACTCTCAAGAAAAACCTTGACCGTTTCAAAGAACACTTTAGATATCAATGCTCAAGCAAATAGTTCTGCAACCTTTGATATTTCTTCAAATGTTGCATGGACGGCTAGCTGCAACCAAACATGGCTAACGCTCAGCAGCGCTTCGGGTTCAAATAATAGCACCATTATGGTAACAGCGACAGCCAATACATCATCAAACCCAAGAACAGCAACGGTTACCGTTTCAGGAGTTGGAGTAGAAAATAAAACGGTAACAATCACTCAGGCGGCAGCCCCGTCCTTAGCCGTATCGCCTAACACTTTGGGCATAGATGCAGCAGCAAATAGTACATCAACGTTTACTATTACATCCAATATAAATTGGACAGCAAGCAGCAACCAGAGCTGGCTAATGCTCAGCAGCTCTTCGGGTTCAAATAATAGCACCATTACGGTAAC
>JACABB010000032.1:41926-64807 GCA_013376985.1 Bacteroidales bacterium | reverse complement strand
CAATACAACATCAAACCCAAGAACAGCAACGGTTACCGTTTCAGGAGTAGGGGTGACAAGCAAGACCGTAACAATCACTCAGGCTGCAGCAGTTATAGTTCCATCATTAGCCGTATTTCCTACCACTCTAGGTGTGAATGCAGCAGCAAACAGCACTTCAACGTTTACTATTACATCTAACACAAATTGGACAGCAAGCAGCAATCAGGGCTGGCTAATGCTCAGCAGCTCTTCGGGTTCAAATAATAGCACCATTACGGTAACAGCGGCAGCCAATACAACATCAAACCCAAGAACAGCAACGGTTACCGTTTCAGGAGTAGGGGTGGCAAGTAAGACCGTAACAATTACTCAGGCTGCAGCAGTTATAGTTCCATCATTAGCCGTATTTCCTACCACTCTAAGCGTGAATGCAGCAGCAAACAGCACTTCAACGTTTACTATTACATCTAACATAAATTGGACGGCAAGTAGCAACAAAAATTGGCTCACCCTGAGTCCCATCTCTGGATCCAACAATGCAACAATAACCGTAGCTGTAGCTGCAAATACTGTAACATCTCCAAGAACTGCTGTTATTACTATTACAGGATCTGGCGTAACTTCTAAAACAATAACTGTTACACAAAATGCGGCTCTTCCAGCTCTTTCAGTGTCACCAACAGTCTTAAGTATTGGAGCAGCGGCAAACAGTACCTCTTCATTTACTATTACCGCAAACCAAAGTTGGACTGCAAGTAGCAATCAGAATTGGTTAAAATTGAATGGTACTGCTGGTTTATATAATGCTACTATTATTGTTACTGCAAAGGCAAATCCTATTAATACTCCAAGGGAAGCGTTAGTAACGGTTTCCTCAAGCGGGGTAGATTCAAAAGTAATTAGCATTACTCAGGAGGCAGGAACATTAACTGGCGATGCGGAGGTAACCAATGACAATATTAGGATTTACCCAAATCCGTTTACCGAGAAGGTGAGTGTAACTCTATCTAAAGCAATACCAAACGCCTATATTGGAATTTACAATTTAAATGGCGTTCAATTGTTCTATTCTGATGTAAAAGTTAGCTTTGTTGAATTTGATATGACGAAATACCCCTCTGGCTTATATATCGTAAAAATTAAAACACCAGATGAGGTAATTACTAAGAATGTAGTTAAGTATTAGATCTTTAAAATTCCCCATGAGATAAGTTGTATGAAAATCTATAAATGATAATCAAATACCAAGAAAACATGGAATCATTAAAAGCAAAAAAATTAAGAGATGAGTGGGGTACAAAACCCTGCAATCATCCAAAGCTTGAGAAAGAGTACTATGCCGATACTCATACATTGGATTATGTTTGCAATCAATGCGGTAAAGAGTTCAGCGTTCTTGAAATGCTCGAAACAAGGGAAACGCAGAGAAAAAAGCGAAAGATGATGGTATAACCTAAGATGTACTATTTAAAAAGTCGACAGCCTTTCCTTTGGCGATTGCTTCGTAATTCAAGGTTTACGCAAAGGGTGCGGAAACAAAACTCAAAGACAGCAAAGTGCTGATTTAATGAATTATATTCTTTGCAAACTTTGCAAAAACTTATGTTATTGTGAAATTTTTCTTAGTTCGAAGTAATGAAAAAAGAGGTGGAAGCCACACCTCTTTTTTCATTACTAAAAATAGGTATTAAGCCTTATTTTTTAGAATTATAACCTCAATAATCTTTTTCGATAGCTCATCAGAAATTGCCATTTTGCTTTTTATCATAGCAATTACTGCTTCCTCTTCGCTTGCAACTTCACCATCGGCTAGTACAAAGTCAACAGCATTGGTGTAAACAGTAGCACGTAGTTCTGCAGGAATTTTCTCAACAGCTTTATCTAGCAACCCTTCAAGGCTCTTAGTTTCTCTAAGGATGCGTTGAATCTTCTTCATTGTATCGCGAAGGTCGAATTTGCGGAAAATTGGTCTGCTCGAAAGTAGGTTAATAAGATTGATTTCCTCTTCTGGTGCTATCTCACCATCGGCTGCCATACAGGCAAAGATAATTGCAAAAAAAGCTTCTTTTTCGTTGGAGATTTCTGATGATCCCCCTAGGTTAAAAAGTCCCATAGTAATTTATTTAGTTTGAATTGTTTTTATAACGGGGGGCGAAATTAATATTTTGATCAAAACAAAGAAGTTAAATAACATTAAAATAATGTGAATGTCCGTGGATGTATCTGAGAACAATAAAATTTTCCACTCATTGCCTTACGGCGAATTTGCAAAATATGTTAGGTTTCTACGAAAGTAGAAACTTCTAGTTTCCAGAACTTTGCCTAGAATGACAGTGGATTGTGTTTTGCTTATAGGTATTATAACGGTTATGCTTATGAAATAACCTAAATCAAGAATCCGTTTAACCAACTCCTTGCTTAAAAAAGCAAAAACTGGTCAAGTGACCAGTTTTTTTCAACCTAAACCCTTGGGCTTATAGTTTTTTATATCGATTTATGGTATTCCTATTCAATCTTTGAGATAGTTATTCCATAATGATCCTGATCGTATGGAGGGGTATCATTCCAATCGTGGTAGGAATGAGAGCCATCAGTCTCAAAGTAAACGGTGTATTCTCCGGCAGGAAGTAGGATTGTTCCATCGTACATCCTGTTTTTTTCAGCACCACCTGCTCTTTCAGAAGTTCTATAGGTCATTTCCCAAACAACCTTATCGGTTGTACGATTCTTTATCCAACCAAAATCAACCATATCCCCATCAACCCCTTCGCCAATAGCGTAGATTCTAACTTTAGCAGCTTTATCGAGGGTAAAGGATTTACTCAACTTCTCATCATCTCTAACTTTAGTAAGTTGAGCAATTACATTATTGTCGTTAGTGTTGGCTTGTGCGTTGTTAAGAACGAATGATTCTTTATCGGTATCAACTAAAATGCTTAATCCCCAAAGTTCGGGTACTAATGGAGGGGCTGCATTCCAGCTGCCATAGGCGTGTGAATCGTCGGTTACAAAATATGCGGTATAGTTTCCTTTTGGAAGTTCAATCTCCTGATTAACCATCCTGTTTTTTTCAGCTCCTCCGGCATACTGCGATTTTCTTTGGGTGAACTCCCAAACTGTTGTGTGATTATCGGAGTTTACAATCCAGCCATAATCAGCCATATCAAAATCTCCGGTGCTTTCACCTTCGCAAAGAACTCTAATTTTCATATCCTTTTTAAGGGTGAAACCTTGGGTTAGGTAAGCGTTATTCTTCGCTTTATTTAATTTAAGTACAAAAGGATCTACAGCTTCAATGGCTTTAACATTTGCCTTATCAGCCTCATCAGGCCAAATAGTAACTCCCCAGAATTGTGGATCGTATGGAGGAAGAACATTCCACTTGTCATATGAATGAGAGTCATCGGATGTATAGTATAGCGTATACGTTCCTTTAGGTAGCGTTATTGTTTGAAAGGTTGATTTATTTTTATTTCCACCACCTGCTTTTTTAAAACGGGTTTCGGCATTTGGCCAAACCTTTTCGTAAGTACTAGCGTTTACAATCCAAGCAAAATCATATAGCTGATCATCGGATTGCTCACCAATTTCCATGATATTTAGTTTGACATCTTTCAGAACAGTAAAACTCTTTTTAACGTTCTCGTTATCGCCAGCACGAACAATTGATATTAATGCATTCCCCGAGAATTCATTTACCTTTTGATTCCAAGCCACCTCTTTAAAATCGCTATTGGGAAATATAATATTCATCAAGAATTTTGATGAGTAAACGCTGTTATAACGATCTTCCTTATCATAATTAATTTCGTTGAATATCATATTAATTAAATCGCCAAGATCGCTTACGTGAAAATTGTATTCCTTATTCCCAAATCGATTATAGTTTCTCCCTGCTGCGTAATAAACCTCGTACTGTCCTGCTGGAAGCTTTACTTCTTTACTGAATTTAAATCTCCCCGGATCGTTATGCAGAAAATACTCGTCGTTAGCTACTTCCAAAAGATTCCAAACAACTTTTCTTGATTTGCTATCGAGTATCCATCCATAAAACATTAGATCGTTGCCAAGTTTCTCGAAAAGGCCACCATAACCTTCAATCTTTAAGGTTGTTTCGTTTTTTATAACAAATGCCTTTACATCAACTTTCCCGGGTTTTAGATACCCTACAGTTAGCTTATTATCCTGCCCTTGAACATTGTTAGCTCCCATTAGAACTACTAATGCAAGAAGGATTAATACCGAAGTAATTAATTTTTTTGATTTCATAGATAATTTAAATTTTAAGTGTTATACAATTTTTAATAAACTAGAATTTGACGATTCAACTAATAGATTTGTTACATGAATAATTTTGGTAAATTTATGAAGAACATCTTAGAATAAACATAATAAGTGTGATGATATTTGCTTTAATTTGATGAAAATTCAAAAATTTAGATCTTTTATCCTTTTTTAACATGAAAATACCACCTTTTAAACTCGAACGATACTTTGCCAAATATGAGTTTAATATTCGATATCTACTTTCTAGCTCAGATTGCGATGGCTTTAATATGCAGGAAATACTTGATTTAGCAACCAACGAAGAGTACGAGTTATGGAAAAACCTTCAACTTGGTTACACGGAAAGTCAGGGATTTCCTATGCTCAGAGATGAAATCACAAAATTGTATTCTAAAATCACCCTAGATCAGGTTATGGTTCTTACACCCGAAGAGGGTATTTTTATTGCTTTAAACAGCATTCTAAGTAAAGAGGATCATGTTATATGCATATCTCCTAGTTACCAATCGTTACATCAAATTGTTGAGAGTATTGGGTGCGATATTACCTATTGGAGACCAGATGAGGAGAGGGGTTGGTATTTTGACCCGAAGGATATAGAAAAATCAATTCAAACAAATACTCGGCTTATTATTATCAATTTTCCGCATAACCCAACGGGTTATTTACCCTCGTTAGATGATTTTCAAAAGATAGTTGATATTGCGAAGGATAATAATCTGCTTTTGTTCTCTGACGAGATGTATAGATACTTAGAGCATGATCCGCAGCTAAGACTTCCATCAGCTAGCGATTTGTACTGTAATGCAATTTCCCTTTCGGGCTTATCCAAAACTTTTGGATTGGCTGGTTTACGTATTGGATGGATTACAACCCAGAATAGCGATTTATTGAACGAGATGATTGCTTATAAGGATTATACAACAATTTGTTCCAATGCCCCAAGCGAAATCCTGGGATTTATTGCTTTGCGTCATAAAGAAAATCTAATCAATATAAATCTTAAGAAGATTAGGCAAAACCTAAATTTTCTTGATGATTTTATAAAGAATCATAGTCAATCATTATCATGGGTTAAGCCCAATGCTGGAACAATTGGTTTGGCTAAATTAAATATCAACATGCCAAGTCTTGACTTTTGCGAAAGGGTTGTAAAAGATATTGGGGTTATGATTGTTCCAAGCGAAATGTTTGATTATGGTACAAGCCATATTCGTTTAGGTTTTGGGCGAGCTAACTTGCCCGAAGTGCTTGAGATATTGGATAGATATAAACTATCGCAATAGGTTTTACAACAAGTGAAATTCTATTAGAGTTATTGTAGGTTTAGCTAACTTGCAAAGCGATTTATAATAATTTTTACTAAGCAATAAACTTTTTTACTTATTGTATATCAAATGTTAAACTAATTTTTTACCAAAAATACATTTATGAAAAAACTACCAATAATAATTATGATGTCTATCTTAGTGATGTTTGGATGTAAGCAAAAGGAGCAGAAATCCTCGAATCCATTTTTTAGTGAATTCAATACTCCATTTAATGTTCCTGCATTCGACAAGATTGATACTAGCCATTATGTTCCAGCATTCGTTAAGGGGATTGCTGATCAACAGGCTGAGATCGATGCAATTGTAAATAATACGAATGCACCAACTTTCGATAATACTATTTATGCGCTTGATAAATCGGGAGTTCTTTTAAGAACAGTAAGCAGAATATTTTTTTCGTTGAACTCGGCAAACACCAATCCTGCAATGCAGGCTATAGCACAAAAAGTTTCGCCTTTGCTTACAAAACACGGAGATAATATTTCACTTAACGAGAAATTGTTTCTAAAAATCAAAACTATTTACGAGAATCGTGAATCAAGTAATTTAGATGCTTTACAAAAAAGGGTAGTTGAGAAATACTATAGCGATTTTGTAAGGAATGGTGCAAATCTGAATGAAGCTGATAAGGAGAAACTCCGTGAAATTAACCAGAAATTATCTACATACGCCCTTAATTTCCTAGAGAATCATTTAGCCGAAACCAGCTCTAACTTTAGGATGGTGCTTGATAAAAAGGAAGATTTGGAGGGTTTACCACAGGGAGTTATTGATGCTGCGCTCGATACTGTTAAAAAAAGTGCTACTTATGGGAAGTGGGTCTTTAACCTTCAAAAGCCAAGTATGATTCCATTTTTGCAATACGCAAAGAATCGTAATTTGCGCGAAAAAATCTATCGTGGCTACTACATGCGTTGCAATAATAACGATAAGTTCGACAACAAGGAAAACCTTTTAAATATTGCAAACCTCAGATCCGAAAGATCTAAACTTTTAGGTTATAAAACCTATGCGGAGTACTCAATCAGCGTGAATATGGCTCAAACACCCGAAAAGGTTTACGACTTTTTATACAAGCTAATGGAACCTGCTCAGAAAGTTGCCTTAAGAGACAGGGATGAGATGCAAAAAATTATTGATAGAGAGGGTGGAAAATTCAAACTCGATACTTGGGATTGGTGGTATTATGCTGAGAAATTAAGGAAAGAGAAATACAACCTCGATGAATCAGAGATCAAGCCATACTTTGTACTTAGTAACGTTCGTGATGGAATGTTTTACGTTGCAAAAAAACTTTACGGGTTAACCTTCACTAAGCTAACCAATGTACCTGTATATCACCCCGATGTTGAAGCATTTGAGGTAAAAGAGGCTGATGGTAGCCATGCTGGCGTTTTATATTTAGATTATTTCCCTCGTGATAGTAAACAGGCAGGTGCTTGGTGTGGTAATTTCAGGGATCAATACTATGATGAAAATGGTAAAAGAGTTCCCCCAGTTGTTACGATAGTAACCAATGTAACCAAGCCAACGGCTGATACCCCCGCTCTTTTAACATGGGATGAGGTGAATACCCTTTTCCATGAATTTGGTCATGCGCTTCATGGATTATCCATTGATGGCAAGTATAACCGAATTGCTGGAAATATACCTAGCGATATGATTGAACTCCCATCGCAGGTTGATGAGAATTGGGCAGGAGCCCCCGAGGTTCTAAATGTATACGCTAAGCACTATAAAACGGGCGAGATTATTCCTAAAGAACTTCTAGAAAAACTTCAAAAGAGCCTTACTTTCAACCAAGCTTTTGAAACCGTTGAGTACATCGCAGCGTCAGTGCTAGATCTTGATTGGCACAGCATTCAGGAATCAAAGAAAATTGATGTTCTTGACTTTGAGAAGAAATCGATGGAGAGAATTCATCTAATGAAGGAAATTATTCCACGATATCGTTCAACCTATTTTGCTCATATTATTGATGGCTATGCAGCTGGATACTACGTATACCTATGGGCAGCTGTTCTCGATTCAGATGCTTACCAAGCTTTTGTTGATTCGGGCGATATTTTCAATAAAGATCTTGCAAACAAGTTCAGAAAATATGTCTTAACCGAAGGTGGAAACGATGAGGGAATGGTTCAGTACAATAAGTTCAGAGGACAAGAACCATCATTAATACCATTGTTAAAGAAACGTGGTTTGGAGTAGTTCTTAGTTTCTTGTAATAATAAAAGGCGTTCGGATTGCTATCCGAACGCTTTTTTTATGAATTTATATTGAAAAAAGGAAGTTTATTTTCTGGTAAACACTTCACTGTGAGGTTCTAATATTTTTAATTTAAATATTGGTTTCGAGAATTTTATTGTTTATTTTTATATTAAAATCTCTGAACCTTGTCCGTTATGAGTAAGTTGGTTATCATTGATAATACAGTGGAAGAGTGTAGTAATCGAATCCATAGATTCAGTAATGATGTTCTAATTCAAACTAGCAATAGCATTGAGAATAAGGAAGAGCAGTTCAATATTAATAGTTTACAGGAAAAAAGTATACTTGTTTTTAATGTTCAACTTAATGGAAGCAAAGGCAAGGAGTTAGTTAAACAGATTAGGGAAAAGCAGGTTCAGATTTATGTTTTACTTTCTGCGGAATCGGATGAAGAGGCTAATGAACAGGAACAGGTTTTAGCGTGTGCCAACTGGTTAATTCATAAGGAAAATTATACCAAATCCGTTGTTGATGAAATTAAATTAGCCGATAATGCCGGAAAAACATTGGAACAATTTGTTTCAAATAGAATGATTAAACTCTTCAAAAATCCCCGTTTAAAATCTTGGGAGAATACGGAGCCACTTACAAATTGCGAAGTTGAGATTATGGAACTTTTATCGAAAGGCCTACTCTATAAAGAAATTGCGAAGAAAAAAAGTATCAGCATTCAAACCGTTAAAAGCCATTTAAAGCATATTTACCCCAAGCTCAGGGTGAATAATCGCTCCGAGGCAATTCTCAAATACTTACATACAGGCTAGAAATTTATTAAATCAGCTCAATATCACCCAAACGGTTTATTTACAAACGCATACTCATTGTTTAACTTAGCATTTCAAAATAAAAAATTATGACCGGAAGTATTGCCCTTGATGTAGTTATTGGTTTAGTATTTATTTATACGCTCTACAGTTTACTTACAACCACAATTGTTGAACTCATAGCCGCCTATAGTCAATTACGCGCTCGAAACCTTGCAAAAGGGATTGAACGCATGCTCGATGATGATGACAAACAATCCCTTTTATCCAAAAAATTTTATGAAACTCCGCTCATAAAGTATATGAGTAAGGGATCTCGATTCTCTTTAAAAAAGCCATCATACATACACTCTCGAAACTTTGTAAAGGCATTAATCTACGTTCTCAAAAACGAAGAGGTTGATGGGGAAACCACATTTGAGATGGTTCGGAAATCGGTGGAAGATTTCAAAGATCCCGTAACAGGTAAATTCCTTAAGGATACCGAAACGGGCAAACTTCTGATTGAGTTTTTGAATGAATCGGAGAATAATTTGGAGAAATTTAAAAAATCGCTCGAAACATGGTTTAATGATACAATGGATCGTGTTGGGGGTTGGTACAAAAGAAGAATTACACTTATTACCTTTTTGGTTGGTTTCGCTATTGCCACAATCTTTAACGTTGATACGTTTCAGATAGCCACTAGCCTCTCAAAAGATCCAAAACTTCGTGAGCAATACCTCCAAATGGCTGGAAACATGATTAAGGATAGTACCCTTATGACCTCTGCTTACGATAAAGGGCTTGCCGATAGGCTTAAAGCGGATACCGTTTTGGTTAAAAAATTTGCCAGTAATACCAAGGCTCTTAACGATTTCATTGCCGATTCAGTTGGAAAAGAGGTTTTAAAAGGGCAAAAGATACTTATGGATAGAATGGATTCATTGGAGGCATACACACAGGAAACCCAAGATGTACTTACTGCCAAGCGTGTTAAAGGTAAAGGATTTATCTTTAATAGTTGGAAAAACCTTTGGGGATGTTTAGTAACCTCAATAGCCATTTCACTTGGTGCACCATTCTGGTTCGATTTGCTAAGCAGGCTCATGAAGCTAAGGGGAGGAGTGGCTAAGTCGGAAGAGAAGAAGGAAAAGATTTCTTAATGTGAAAAGAGTATTTAAAATGATTGTGAATTAGTCTTATTGAAATAGAAAATGAGCATTCAATAAATAACTTAAAACCTACAGCTATGAACCAGCTAATCTTTTTCCTAACACTAATTGTGTTATTGCTACTAATCATTTACCTTGATAGGAAGTATAAATTACTTCGTGATATTAGTATTTCTGATAAAAAACCATTCAGCTACTCCCGTGTTCAGCTAGCATGGTGGACATGGATTATTGTTACCGCGTTTATAACAATAATATTCGCAAATGGCGGAAACATTCCAGTCCTTGATAGCTCCACGCTTATACTAATGGGTATTAGCGCAGGAACTACCTCAGTAGCCAGTATAATTGATGTTAGCGATGCGGCAGACAAAACCCGCCATCAGGATGAAAGAGGGAAACACTTTTTATACGATATTATTGATGATTCCAACGGGGCAAGCATTCATAGGTTACAGGCCGTTCTATTCAATATCATATTTGGGGTATGGATGCTAATTACGGTTTATAATAAAATGGAGTGCATACCCCCAATCAATACCAACTGTTTGATTCTTTTAGGTATAAGTGCCGGAACCTATTCGGTAGTTAAAACATCGGAGAATAAGCAGACAAATAGTACAGCAGGAACCAATACAGCGGATAGTAGCAAATAGGGATTTCATTTTCAATTCTAAAAGTGATGAAATACAAATTTATTCTAACTAGAAAATTATTATTAACATAGTTAAAATTTAAGACATGGTAGAAAAGGTTAAAATTAATCCAAACGGCGAGCGAGTGAAGATTGAAATTAGTTTCACAGGCTTGATCGTTGCTTCTTACGAGTATTTATTATGGGAAGCTCAAAGTAATACGGTGTTAGAAACTCACCAAGGAAATAATCAAAATCCCCATGATGATGATTATCTCTTACCAATGCCTTTAGCGAATAATATTGGAAGAATTATTGATGTGAGAACTCGATTTGTTGGTTTAGATCCTGATGATTTGAAAAAGTATGAAGTAAAAGTGGAAATATTTCAACCGAATAGTATTCGTCAAGTCATTGATAGTGGAATAGTAAATGGTAAAAGCCAGTTTTCTCAAATTTATATAACAATTGAATAAGGTATGAAAATCAAATTAGTCATAATACTATTGATTGTATTGCAATCTGTATGTAAATCGCAGGAACCTGATTCAGTTTTAGTAAAAAACTATAAAATTGACTTTGCTGTTCCAGAGCAACCTGCCTTTAACATATTAGGAACCAATCCGAGCGATATTCTTAGACCTTCTGATGTAAAAAGTTTATCTGTCATTTTGCCTCAATTTTATAATGGATCTGATATAATTATTCCACAAGCCATTTCTATGGAAGTAGCACCATTTTTGCTTATTAAAAATAATACTATAAAACTCAATGAGTTTGACAAAAAACCTTGGTTGTATAATTTTAGAATATCTATTGGTACTAGTAAGGAGGACATAAATGAAGTGAAATATTCGAAAATTGCACTTGGTGGTAGGATAACACTTATTAATGAAGGGGATCTTAAAAGCGATAAAAAATATAGAAAAGAATTACAAAAACTAATGCAATTAGAAGTTAAAACCGAAAACGATTATAAGGTGGAATTTCTTAAATCAAAAGGAATAACAATGACCGATTTTATTTCAAATGAAGAGTATAAAAATGAATTTGAAAATTATCTAATAAAAAAACAAAGTGAATCTACAATTAAAAATATATCTAGAAGAGACACTTTGAATAAAATAAAAGAAAATTATAAAAAAGAAAATTGGAATAAAAGAAAACTTGATATTGCTTATGCATACTTAGGAGTTTCACCCGATAGCATAATAAAAAATATAAAAAGTAAAAAACATTCAACATGGTTAACATTTGGTTATCCTTTAACAAAGAAGGGTCAGCATTTAATAGGCTTGAACTACACATATGTTTATGCTGATAGTTTAAACAAAATGACAGATCAAATAGATCGCTTTAAGTACTCAACTCTTTCTTTAGGTACTCGTTTTTATTATGGTTCAAACGATTTTAAAGGATTTATCGAGGGACAATATAAATTTTCTGGATTAAATGATTCTCATAATTGGTTATTAAACACAGGTACAGAAATAAATATTAAGGAAGGAATTTGGTTGGTATTTAACATAGGATATTATGTTAATGATATTAACAAAAACAATAGTAAAAAGAGTTTTTATTCTGGATTTAGTTTGAGATTTAGTTAGAGTTATTAAAGAATAACACAACCTCCCCCACCCAGCGTAGCCCCCAAGCTACGCTTTTTTTATTTCACCTATTAAAACAGCCGCATCAGTACGACAAACCTTCCACCATAGGTTGCTACCCAGCCGCAGAGGTGCAGCAAACTTTCAACCTTAGTTGCTACCCTGCTGCAGCACCATATCTAAAAACCAGCACAAAAAGCACAATCGTCACAATAAAACATCTTTGAAATTCTAATAAAAGAAAGGGGAAACACCCGTTGCAAACATCTCCCATAATGCACAAACCCCATTAAAAAAACCGAGTGTTATTATCGCATTTTGCGATGGTGTTCTGCTTCCCCCCTGTAAAACAGGGAAACACCAAATATTCTGATTTTCCAATACTACACCTACGCCTCCAACTTCTAAGCATCCCCAAAAAAACATCCCCAAACCCCTAATAAACGTGTACTACCAAAGTATTGGCAAAGCCACACAACCCTCCAAAATCAAAAACCAGCAGAGCATGATACGCAACCCAAATCTTATAATCGGAACCGTTTTCTTTCCCAGCAAAGCAACTCTTCCTATAAAAAACATTAATTTCGGCAGGTAAATAAACAGCAACCTATGCTTCAAAAAATAACCCTATACCTCTTGTTACTTTTTGCCATCTCAGGCTGTGATTATGAACTCGAAAAGGAGAATTATAGTAATATCTCACCCCCAGATCAAACGCACACCTTTGAGTTAAGCCTTAACCCCCAAACCGATACTATAAAAATATTCCAACGTACATACTTCACCTACAACATCAACACCAATGGGTTGAAAATTCAATCGGGATGGTTTACCCTAGCCGGTAAAAAGTGGGGAGCAAGCAGTAGCACTGGCGGGTTTGGTATCTCACCGCAAGAATTTAAACCCGGTTACGACACATTAACCCTCGAATTAACAACCAATAGCGGCACAGGGAGTATTGCTGACATCATAAGAGCCGAAGGGTATAAGGTAAGGCATAAGTGGCTTGTATTAATTGATAATAGGCCTGCACCCAAACTTATACCCACAAAAAGTGTTACCAAAGATGGATTCCTAAAGCTATCGTGGTCTAAATGTGATCAGTATAACTTTAGTAGGTATACATACGAGTACATGAACAATTTTAAAATTGTTAATAAAAATGTATACAACCGCGATAGCACCTTTATTGTTGATTCCAGCTTTGTTGGAGGAGACATTTCATTTAGAGTAAGCTGTGTGGTTAAAGCCGATGATGGACAGTGTACATGGGGCGATTTTTATCGAACATTCGACTCAGTACCACAAATAAAGGTGAAAGAGATGGGACTCGACAGCCTAAGGTTATACTGGAAACGTTCGCCCTATCACTGCAAGTATTGGGTTGAATACTCAGGACTCCCTGGAACCACCGATACAAGCATGACCATTGCTAGCCCTGGCTTTGTTGGTACCGTTGATTATCACCTATACGTTTATCCCTATAAATCGAGCCAAGCAACGCCCCAAGATCAAATGACCAGAGTGTTCTACCGACTTGGTAAAGGCATAACACCTCAATTCTCCTATTACGGCTACAATCAATTAGATAAGGCTGTTTATGCCGATTCGTACGACAATGCGCTATGCCTTAACGTTAGCGATGCCGTTGAGCAAGGTGAGGTTTCTTTAAAGAACCTTCTTTACCAAGGACTTTTTGCATGTCCCACCAACTCCACAAAAGTTGCAGCCCTAACCTCCGAGAAGATATACGTATTTCCCGATAAAAGCCTCCAGAATCCAGTTATTATACCCTACCCCTGTTGGGCAGTAAGTATCGACCACTTCTATCTATGCGATAATAATATTATTGCAATTGCCAAACCCAACAAGTACGAGCTAATTAAAGCATCGGATGGGAGCATATTCGGCTCAATCAATATTGATGATTACCCCTATTACAGCAAATGGGCTTGCATTACCACCTCCAAGGACTGTAAATACTTTTGTGTTGCTACTTATAATGGGCTTTACCTATATAGCATTGCTAGCGATGGAACAATTACAAAAATCTTTACCGATAGTAGATCGTACCGTTCGGCATACTTTGACACCGCCGATCCCTCAAAGCTAATGCTAACCTTGGGAGGAAGTAAAACGCTTGAGGTTAGAAATGTTCCCGATTTTAGCTTGATAAAAACATATAACATGGAAACCACCTTACAGGTTATTCAAAATGTAGATCCTGAGAGTGGGCTATTGCTAATTACCGATTACAAAATGTTATACATCTATAGCTTGGCCAAGGAGCAGCTACTGCTCAAGCTTAAAACCAACGATTATATGACACGATTGTACAATCAGCGACTTTATGCTCGGAATGGTTATTTTTTGGACATATCAAAATATTTAAGCAGATGATGCAAGTTAGTACAAAAGAGAATGAATAGGCCATAGGATTTGCCTTCGACAAGCCACTTAGAGGTCTTTACTACTCAAACCAATTTGTAATGATTTACTAATTCTATTCTCGTGAAAAAGATCATACTATTAATATTTGCAATTTACTCGGTAACGGCAGCTGGACAAAATCTTCGTGTTGGCGTTGGTTTTGGGTATGGGGAATACAAACAAAGAAGTTTAAAAGATTTCCAAACCCTACTTGCAAAAGAAATGTCTGGGCTTCCTATTAAAGCAGTGGAGCAATTCCCTGACTATTACAATTACACCACGTCTATTGAATACGAATTTAAAAATAGATGCTCATTAGGAGTTTGCTACTTACACTGCTCCTCTGGCGGAAGAAATCACCTAGCGGATTACTCAGGGGAGTATAAATTGGATATGATTGTTAAAGGCAATGGATTTTCGCTTTTTCAAAGAATTGGCCTATTCCGAATGACCCATTTTGATACTTACTTTCAGTTTAAAGAGAGCGTTATCTTATCAAGCCTTAATTTAAATGAGCATATTGTAATTAACAATGTAAGTTCAAATAGTTCGAACTACGATTTTATAACTAGGGCAATTTCATTTGAACCTGGGGCAGGAGTGAGGTTATCCTATTTGCCCAGAACTACAATTATTTTGGGTGTTGGTTATCAAGTTGATTATGAAAGTAAGTTCTGGTTAAAAGGCAGCAAAAGCAAAAAACTCAGAGATCGATATGGTGCTTACATTTACTCCAACTGGACAGGAATGAGGTATCAGTTAGGGTTTATTTTTACTTTATTTTGAAATAATACTTTAGATTATCTGAATTTGGCTTTCCCCTTCAAAATATAAATAAAGATTTAATCTTTATTTCTTCGATAATAGGCAAGATTCGTAAATATATCTTGTAACAAAAAACTCATCATCAAAAGACAACTTTTACACAAGAGTATGAGGAATTTATCAAATCTTGTGAATTATAGACAATCTTAAGTTATCTACACAAAAAAATAGGTTCCAATAATAGTTGGAATACATATTTATTCTCGATAATGAAAAGATAATCAATATGTGCTGTTATGGTGCTTATTTAAAATAAAAATATCATTAAAATAAACATTTGAATTTAGCATGAAATATGCTATATTAGTTGGGCTGTTTTTCTAAATATAGGTATTGAAGTATAAAATATAAAATAAAGAATATAACTTATGTCAAAAATTTCATCAATATCCCAAAAAGGTATTCAGCTGATTGAGCAGTTTGAATGCAGCGGTAATGTGGATAATTTTCTAAATGCCTATAAATGCCCTGCAGGAGTATGGACAATAGGTATTGGAACCACAATTTACCCGAGTGGACGGAAGGTCAAGGAAGGCGATACCTGTACAAGAGATCAAGCCTATGCATATCTACGTAACGACCTTATATTTACCGAAGAACAGGTAGATTCATACACGATTGATAGCGTTAATCAGAATCAGTTCGACGCATTGGTTAGCTTTGCGTATAATGTTGGGGTTGGTGCTTTAAAATCATCTACTTTACTCAAAAAGCTTAATATAGATCCGAATGATCCAACAATTCGCGATGAATTTAATAAATGGATTTACGGCGGTGGCCAAAAATTGCCCGGATTAATTGCAAGACGAGAAGCCGAAGCTGATTTATATTTTAGCTAGGAATTACTTCAAGTTGCTGGTTGCTAATTTAGCTTCGTGGAACTTACAGCTCTAAATACTCGTTAATTGTGTAATATATAATGCTATACAAAATTGAGCATCCAATATTATATCAACCAGCAACTAAGGCTATGCATAAACCTCTTTCGGTTTCACATGTCCTGTCTAAATGGATAGTTTCCAGAAGATATCTAATGAGCTATTTTTTCTTTTTCATTTCAAGCAAAACGTATACGGTAAACGTATCGCCTGCTTGCATATAGGCTTTTTTAACAACCCTTACATCGGATAAGTTCACGTTTAGTATTTCGCGCTGGATAATCTCCTCGCTAATTTTCCCATCAACAGAAGTTGATTTGGATTTAATATCTTTGACTTTTGCAGGCTCAACCTGTTCTGCTATTTGCAGATTTGCGCTAAGCATTGCTTTCGAATCTGCAATACCCATACTTCTCGATTTCCCCTCACCAACTCCATAAAACTTTTTGCTTGAAGTTGGTGGGTTGTTGAACCATGCTGGGATTGAATCAACAAAATCTTGAGCACTTGAGCTAATTGCCACAAATAGACATGCAATAAAAAGTAATTTCTTCATGGTACTATTATTAGTTTATTTAATATTACTAAGAGTTATAGTTAGTTAATCATTCTAATAGCAAGAAGCAAGCCAAAAATTTAATTTGTTTTCGAGAGCGTGAAAGTCTCTTTTTGCAATAAGATCATTGGAAGTTTATATGAATTTTGAATTACTTAAACTAAATTAGCAATATAAAAATTGATTCACTAAAACTTGGAGATATGGGAAATTATTATCGTTATGATGCGCATTGCCACATCTTTACATTAAAGTATGTTATGAAAGAGGTGAAAAGCCTTTTGCACGATATACTTAACAGAACCTACCCGTGGAAGGAACCTAAAGTAGAAAAGGGATTACTTGGTTCAACTGGGAAGTGGAAGGATTTGAAAAATTTACTTCGCCAGCTTTATGAGATAATCCGTTCTTCCTGTGGGTCCGAGGGTGAAAACTTAGACTTCTTACTCGACGAGGCCAAGAAGGCTTTTCCTAATGATAGCTATAGAATTATCCCATTGATGATGGATGTATTCTACATGCTTGCTTACCCCCTGGATAAGGATGAAGAACCACAAATGCTTAAAGGGATAAAAGCAGCACTTGTGGATGAGAAAGAATTTCAGGAGGCTTGGAACGATATACTTGAAGATTTTACGAGCTATGTACAATCGCAAAATACCACTCTTAGAAGCACCAAAGGGGGAGGAGGGGATGTTAAAATAGATCAGGTGTTAAAAATAATCGAACAGGAAAAATCGGTAAAGGGAACTCTTACTCTAAAAGCAAGTGGACTAAAATCAGCCGATACCCTAGGATTTTATCATACTGAGGGGTATTGTTACCACATGGACAAGCTTATGGAGCTGGTAGGCACCAGAAGCGGTCAGCTATACCCATTCGTTGCCATAGATCCACGTCGCCCTGGAATAATCGATACGCTTTTAAGCGGTAGTTTTTTCAATGGCGATGCACGATTTTATGGAGTAAAACTATACCCACGTATGGGTTACGATCCACAATGCAAACCCTTAGATGCGGTTTATAAGTACTGTAGTGATAACAGTATTCCCATTACATACCATTGCGGTATGGGTGGATTTCCTCCCGGTACCGATTGGAAATACACTAAATACGGCAACCCTGAAAACTTTGAGCCAATAATTAAAAAATACCCCAAGCTAAGAATCGATTTTGCCCATATGGGTAGTACCGATGATACCTACAAATGGGCCGAAACTGTTAACCGATTGATAAATGAGAACGATAATGTTTATACAGATTTATCATGCTACGTTAGCACCAAAGAGCTAGATCCAATTATGAAAAGGTTCTGGAAAGATAAAGCAAAACTAAAGACTAGGTTGATGTTTGGAACCGACTTTGATGTTATGTACTTTACCGGTAAGGTTACAATGGAAAATTACTATAATAACTTTAAAGCAACCTTTACCGAGGATGAATTAAAGATGATAATGCATGATAACCCAATGAGTTTTATGGGGATTAAAGATTAAACAAGTAATCAAAGAAAACCTCAGACTGTAAATTATGTCTGAGGTTTTACTTTTCTTTGAAGGGTTTTAAACTATTCACCACTGTTAAGTTCTTCCCATTTTAAAGAAAATCTAAACAGTTTCTTAATTAACAATGAACTACCATTTATGTTGAGGGCAGCTATCAATAATTTGACGAACTTTTGCCGATAGAATGCAACCGCAATCGGAGCATTTCAAACCCTCAATCTGTTTTATGCTATCGTCGGGTAAAATTTGTTTAAACATAGTTTCAACAGCAAATGGACACTCCGCACATATTCTAGCTCTTTCTAAAGCAAGCTCTTCAATCTCTTTATTCTGAAAGGCGTAATTTTTAAAACCAGAAACAATTGCCATGAACTTATTATCCATCATCTAATTCTTTAAAATTCGATTCTTAATTAACTCAACTTGCAACCAGTAACTAGCAACTTAGATTAGTTTGTAAAAATATTTTTTTCTATTAATAACATTCAACAGCTAATTTTTGATTTTGTTTAGGCGGTTGAATATCTTTATTTCAAAAAATTGATAAAAAACGATTGACTGTTTTTTTAAATTGTCATTCAATTAAATAGTAATAAACATCTCCCCAACAATGATTGACAGAATTTTTTTACAAATATAACCCGAAAGTGTTATATTATTTCTTATTTTAAGCTTATACATTAGCAATTATAGAAAAAACCTAAAACTTCAAAACAAATGACACAGAAACTAAAAACAGCAGTTCTCCTAACAGGAGCAGCCGCACGAATTTCCCAAGAAGTGGCAATGCTTGATATGCTCATGGATCCAAAGAGATGTGGGCTTAAACTATCGCAGGACGATACGCTGATTGCAGGCTTTAGCTCGGGCTCCTTAAACCTAGCAGCCATTAACGCTTGTTTTAGTACAGGAAGCCAGCTTGGTTGGGATACCTACTACAAGCAAACGGTATTGTTTCCACTCCGCAATAAGGATGTTTACAAAATAAAGTTTCCTCCTTTTGATACTACACCCCTACGCAATACAATCCAAACATTTGTTGATAAAATGAACTGTAAGAAGGTAGGCGATTTGGCTTTCTATTCCTATATACTTGCTTGTTCCAAAGAGGAAAATAAAACGCTTTGGGCATGTAGCCAAAACCCTGGCGATGAGTACCTGAATATCACCGATACCTTTATGGCATCCACAGCCATACCCATTCTATTCCCACCGCAGGAGATAAGCTCTGAAGCAGGGCAACCACGGGAATTCCCTGATGGTTATTTTGTTGATGGTGGAACACTTGGAACCTTTGATGGATTTGATAGCTACCTAGGCCAATATGTAAGGCAAAACGAACCATTCGAAAACATGTATATTATAAGCCCTATGCGCCAGACAGCAAAAGCTGAAAGAGAGGGTATTATGATGATGTTGAAAGATCAAAAAATGGAGGGGTTGGATCTTTTGGGAGGAAAATTGGAACAAATAATAGAATGGATAGCAAAGTTTTTGGAAAAAATTTCGATGAACACATTTATGACATTCCTTAAAGCGCTTAACGCTTGGACCTATAACGGGCAGAAAATGGCCAAGAATATTTACATTAGCATTCCCCAAATGGATAAGAACTTTTTTATTATTGATTTTGATCTTGAAAAGAAACAGTACGATGCAGTTACCGATTGGGTAGGTGCTAATCCCGATAAATTAGCTATTCCAATTGATGAGTTTTTAAAGATGAATGAAGGTTTGATGGTTGAAGAGCAGTAAATTTGAGTTCTTTAAATAACGCAAGTTCGATATAAACATAACATATTGATCCTAAACATAGGGCTAGATTATTGCTTTGTCATGCTGAACGAAGTGAAGCAACTGCTATTAGATCCTTCGCTTCGCTCAGGATGACATTTTATATCGAGTTGACGTTAATTTACAATATTTTACTTAGTAAATCTTAGAGTTCCAAACTTTTTAAAAGGTTTGGAACTCTAGTTTTTAAGCGGCAGAGCCGCATTATATTTGTAGCCCAAAACATAATCTTAGAAGATAAGGTGTATCTCACCGAAATACCAAACCCAACGCATAAAGCAATTGGCAATAAAATTAAACCGATAGGAGTATTCCCAGCTAGCACGTCCTTGCAAAAATATCGCAATTTGCGATATTTTATATGATGACTATTAGGTGTTATTATAAAGCACAGTAAGGGTTCAAAACCCTTACTGTGCTTGGAATATACCAATATTTCTTTTATGTTCTTTCTGAACCCTTCGTGCTTCGTGGATAACTCTATAATTTTTCCATAACTTTTTCGAGCTGCTCCCCAAACTTACTCTTCAAATCATCTGTATTGCTATAAATTGTATGGAAATGCCCTAAATCGCTAAGTTTTTGCTTGAAACCTAAAAGCGTATTTATCTCAGGGGTAATTTTACTTATGTTTATGGGCGCATCCTTAAAATAGGTGTAAACTAATGGCTTTCCATTACCCTTAAAGCTCCCAAAAACTTTATCAAACTCCTCATTAGTATACTTCCCAACCTTAGTATGGAAAAGGCTTACAAAAATATCACAATCTGCGATAGCTTTGTTATATTCATCCTGCAAGCGGGTTGCGGGCATTGTATCAATAAAATCTTCCCATATTACCAATTTTAGGAATATTCCTTGCTTCTGATACTCCTTGTTTTTGCGATTAATGAATATCTCAAACTCCCTTCTATCTTCTGATAGCTCAAAGGAGGAGGCTAAAAAGATTTTTATGGTTTTCTTTTTTATCTCAGACTTTGGTGCAATAAGTTTTTTTTGCCCATCCCTATCGAAATCCTCGGGGAGATATACTTCATCAATCATTTGGCGAATATCAACCTTTTGATTGCCTACTGTGCAGAATATCTCCTTTCCTCGTTCTTCTAGATATGTTTGCAAATTTTCGTATGCGTAGAAGTTTGGAGTTTGATGCTTTTTGCATACAGGGCAGTTACAAACCACCATCTCGGAGTACTTAATGTATGGAAATGTACTTCTATGGATATGCTCAATCTCACGGCGTATATTGCGCAGGAATTCTTGGCATTTGTATAGTTCTGCTCCATTGATGCTAATCCCAATGTATTTAGCACCTTCCTGCGCTGTATCCTGTTGCAGTACCACTGCGGAATATCCATCCTTATGGAATATGGCTCCAGTTAGCCACACCTTTCCCTCCTCAATGTACTCTTGCATACGTACAATTAAACGGCTAAGCAACCCTTCGGGTATAAAGGGGTACAGGTAAAGGAAACGCAAACTATTTGGTGCTTCAAATTCGTGTTCAGGTTTTCTATTTGGCAGTTTCGTTGGAACAATATAGTAACTTGGTTTGCTCTCCAGTGAGTAGCATACTTCAAAATGGTTCTTTAGCATTAAATTTAGAAGGTAGTTGCATTCATCTTGTGAATAGGCTTGTGTATGTTTCTTATCACAAAGATTGCTTTGCCAGTGCTCGTAAAGCTGATCTTTTTTAAACTGACCATTTTTATTAATAATTACAGCATCGCTTAGGACATCGTAAATAGCATGGGTAATCCAGTTAGGGTCTAGAAAAATGGTATTTTGCAGGGTACCCTCCTCGTAGTGTAACACAAAGCCTATTTTATGTAAGTAGTTGAGAAGAAACCGAGCGTCTCTTTGCTCTTCTAGCCCATTACGGTAACAAATTTCATCAAAATCCTCTATGAGAATATATTTTTTTGGTCGTAATTTCTCAATTTCTTCACGAATTGCTTTCCATGGCTTAAGTGTTTGTTGGCCAACAATTGGTAATTTAGATAGATTAAATGCCAATTCGTTTATAAGATCACCCCATCTATGGTCTAAATTTCCTAAATCAATCTCCCCTAAATCTAGAATTTTCAGATTTGGGAAGGTCTCTTTATACAGCTTGGCATCGAAGGGTATAACGGCATTCTGTCCTTTGTGCCTGTTTAGAAGCACCAGTATAGGGCTGTTTTTGCCCGATAAATTTATTACATGAAACCAATACTCGTAATGGGCACTATCGGTACTCTCATCGGCTAGCAGAATATACATACAATCATCGGTAAGGAAGTACTGGTGAAGCATGTGTTGAATATCCTGTCCGCCGAAATCCCATATATGTGCTTTAATATTAGGTAATTTTTTATCGGGATGTTTGAATAACCGGTCAGACTTTACCACAACACCCAACGTTGAGGGTTGTGTGCTTTCGGGTGAAGGAACGAGATGCCCTGGGTTGAATAGCAGTTCCATTAGCGTGGTTTTACCCACACCCGATTCACCAACAATAAGTATTTTGGCTTCGTAAGTCTTTTCAATTTCGTACTTTTCGGCCTGCCTAAAATACTCCTGTATTGCCTCATTCCCCCCATCCACAATATTTTTAGGCGGGTTTACTATAGGATTGTCGCTTAAATCGAGCGAAGTAATTCCCTTGAGCTCCTTAAGAAACGATACATCGTTTAAGAGATTGTTCCTTAAATCGAGTGAAGTAATTCCCTTGAGCTCCTTAAGAAAGGATACATCGCTTAAATTATTGTCGCTTAAATCGAGCGAAGTAATTCCCTTGAGCTCCTTAAGAAAGGATACATCGCTTAAATTATTGTCGCTTAAATCGAGCGAAGTAATTCCCTTGAGCTCCTTAAGAAACGATACA
>JACABB010000032.1:0-41826 GCA_013376985.1 Bacteroidales bacterium | reverse complement strand
GTCGCTTAAATCGAGCGAAGTAATTCCCTTGAGCTCCTTAAGAAACGATACATCGCTTAAGAGATTGTTCCTTAAATCAAGCGAAGTAATTCCCTTGAGTTCCTTAAGAGATGAGACATCTCTTAAATTATTTTCACTTAAATATAGCGAAGTAATTCCCCTTAGCTCCCTAAGAAACGATACATCGCTTAAGAGATTGTTCCTTAAATCGAGCGAAGTAATTCCCCTTAGCTCCCTAAGAAACGATACATCGCTTAAGAGATTGTTCCTTAAATCGAGCGAATTAATTCCTTTTAGTTCCCTAAGAAATGATACATCGCTTAACTTATTGAAACTTAAGTATAGTGAAGTTATTCCCTTAAGCTCCCTAAGAAATGATACATCGCTTAAACTATTGGAGCTTAAGTTTAGCGAAGTTATTCCCTTAAGGTCTCTAAGAAATGATACATCGCTTAACTTATTGGAGCTTAAATATAGCGAAGTTATTCCCTTAAGCTCCCTAAGAAACGATATATCGCCTAGAATATTGTCGCTTAAATCGAGCGAATTAATTCCCTTAAGGTCCCTAAGAAAGGATACATCACCTAAAATGTTGGAACTTAAATCGAGCGAAGTTATTCCCTTTAGCTCCCTAAGAAAGGATACATCACCTAAAATATTGGAACTTAAATCGAGCGAAGTAATTCCCTTTAGTTCCTTAAGATTCGATACATCGCTTAAAATGTTGGAACTTAAATTTAGCGAAGTAATTCCCTTGAGCTCCTTAAGAAACGAGATATCGTTTAAAATGTTGGAACTTAAATTTAGCGAAGTTATTCCCTTAAGGTCCCTAAGAAATGATACATCGCTTAAATTATTGGAACTTAAATCGAGCGAAGTAATTCCCTTGAATTCCCTAAGAAACGATGCATCGCTTAAATTATTGGAACTTAAATCGAGCGAAGTGATTTCCTTGAGCTCCTTAAGAAATGATACATCGCTTAAAAGAACATTTTTAAGGCTTAGCTGTTTGAGAAACCGAAAGCCAGATAAAAAATTTTCAGGGAGTAAATAATAGGGTGAAAAATCGAGGGCAAGACCAATGACATTGCCGTTAGAATCTGTGCTATAATTGCGGGTTCCTTTGTAGAAAAAATTCTCATTCTGAATGTCCGAAAGACTATAGAATATTAGGGATACAGTATAAAATTTTTTTTCGGTTGCCAACTTCTCAATCGGCACATGGTATAGCTTAAAACCAAAGGTTTTTTCTATAAAGTGGATACGTTCAAGATCGGTCATGGTGCTCGGGTAGTATGGTTAATGTAATTTCCATTTAAAAAGGTACTAGGCAATGTAAACAATAATGGTGGAATTTTAATGTGGAATTGGGAAATTTAACCCCCAAGGTCGCAGAGATTAAGGACAAAAGGGCGCAAAGGTTAAATTAAACCCTATAGTTCCGAACTTTTTAAAAGATCGGAATTGTTACCAAAAAAACAGTACAAAGATTTAATCTATAATATTTACCTTAGCCATATATATAACGTTGCTAGGTGGGGTGTTAAAAATTATAACATATTTAAAAAATATTCATTTTTTTCTAGCAACGTAGTTGCATAATATTTGTAGAAAAAATCACATTATGTATTTAAGCTCCACAGGAGCAAAATATAAATCAATGCATTATACCGATTGGAAATATGTAATAGTCCAATTTCGGCTTCGCCTCATGGACTAAACATGTTTATTCATCGGCATTTGCCAATCTAATAAATTCAAAAAAATTGACTATTTTGAATTTAAGATTGGTATTATATGTTGCTCCTACGGAGCTTAAAATTTGGCATTATTTATTTTCTACAAATATTTCGTTTCTCCGGAACTTTTTAAGGATGATAAAAAAAATGAAAAAACTTGAATTTTGGCATCCCAACTGTCAATGTTCAAAATTCTTACAGTGTTTGAAATATACCAATATCTCTCTTCTGTTGTTGGTGATTATAATTGCAGATTTTATCTCTCCGAACCCAAACTTTCTTTTACTTTTGTAAGTTCATCAATTAGCGGTGTAACCTCCTTTTTTATTCTCCATAAACGAATTCTATACCCAATAATGCCACATGCAATAACGAATATATTATTGAACAGGTAGAGCGTTATCATCTCATCGGTGGTGAGATCTGCTGAGCCTCCATAAATTGAGAGATTTAACCCAGAAACTATCGATATAAAGAAGATAATAAATGGGACTTTAAAAATTGCATTTTGATTCTGTAGTGCCTTTAATGTACTTTCAGTAAAATTGATGCTTCCTGATGTAAAGTCCAACTTTGAGGTTTTGAATTGATTTTTAAGGTAGTAGATCATAAATATTGCAACGCTAGCCAAAATCACACCAAACCCCAATAATTTATATGTTGAATAGACTTTTGCAGACGCTAGTATTAGGAGCAATGATAGCAGAAGAACCGTAATTACTACTATTTTAATTCTGTTAATTCGGTTCTGATAGGTTTCTAACGATTTTAACTTGTTCATAATAGAATCAGGAACGGGTTCCTTTGTACCGTTTGCTGCTTCGTCACCCTTCGTCATCCATATTTTTTGAAGTTCGGCTATATCATTCATGGTTACTCTCGTTTAGCATTGCAAAAAGTCTTTTCTTAATTCTATTTACCTTAACTCCAACATAGTTAGGTGATATTCCCACAATCTCCGAAACCTGTTCGTACGATAGATCCTCAAGTATCATTGTTATTATTAGCCTATCCTCCTTATCGAGCTTTGAGATACAGAGGGCAAGCTTGTTCAGTTGTTCTTCTTTGGCTCTGTAATCTTCGGATTCCGTGCTATCAGCTGAATTTGACTCGTAAAGAGAAACTTTTACTCTTTGATAGGTTTTTGTTTTTTTGTTGTGTATAAGTGCCGTATTCACGGCAACCTTATAAATCCAAGTTCCAATCTGCGATTCGCCCCTAAACCTATCGATACTATTCCAGATATTAATCATTATCTCCTGAAATAGGTCATCAACCTGCTCTTTTTCATAGATATACCCATAGCATATACGGTATATTTTACCCCTAAAAGATTTGTAGATATCGGAGAAAAGCCTCTCTTTTTCGTTTAAATCCATCGTGTTAAATGAATTTTTTAAGATTCTCAATAAACCAATCCTTGGAATCTTGCATTATGAAATGTTTTGCATTATCGTTAATTAAGATTTTACAATCTTTGATATCCTTAAATTGATCATTAACTCTTTGTTTAATAATATCATCAGTTAACCCCATTTTTTTAAATACATATGATGAGCATAAAACCATAATCGGGCATTTAACCTCTTTTATTCCTTCCCTTAAATCGTTTGTTAGCACTAATTTTTGAGCTTCTATGATGTATTTCCTCTCGGAATTGATAATAGAGTTATACACCATTTTCTGGACTGTAGAATCAGTTGCCATATCTTTTGTTTTTTGAGCCCACATGGCTAAATATTTTTGATCTGGAAGAATAGACAGTTGATTTTTAAACGTTTCGGCTTGTATAATGCCAATTTCTGAAGTAAAAGTAGGATTAAAAATTGCCATTGAGAATGGGTACGAGTCAACCAGAATAAGTTTTTTAAAGGTTGTAGGGTTGCTTATTACCATCTGTTCCGCAATAACACCGCCAAGGCTATGCCCCATAATTATTGGATTTGATATTTTCTCTTTTTGAATGTAGTCTAGAATATCTTTCTGAACATCAGCAAAATTGGGATCGTTGGGGTTCTTATCGCCAGCAATTCCTTTGATTGAAACCACATAGCATGTATTGCCTGTGGAGAGAGTTTTAACAGCACTGTTCCATACCCCGGTACCTCCCAAACCTGGGATAATTATTATTGGTGAACCTTTTCCAAAACGTTCTACACTAATAGTGTTATAAGCCTGAGTAGCAATTGTGCTAACGGCAACCAGTAGGGTAATAATTAGTTTTTTCATTTCCTTAATGTTTATTTTACCATTTAGTATTTTACTTAGATGTTTTATTACAGTATAAAAGGTTTTTTTACCTAATTTAGATTCCTCTAAAATAAGAAGAAATTTAATGCAGAGAAAAAAAGAGTGAGAACATAGAGAAGGAATGGCTTAAAAGTCATTTTGAAACGCCGTTTTCTTGCTTTTATGGCGAACATTTTAATAGATTGCATTAACAACACCTCTCTATTTTTGTTTCAACCATAAACAAGTACTCAAAAAAATGAACATTATTCTATTCGATGGGATTTGTAATCTTTGTAACTATTTTGTCCAATTCATCATTAGACGGGATACGCGAGGGTTCTTTAAATTTGCACCGATCCAATCGGAGATGGGGAAAAATCTGCTGAGCCATTTTAATATTCAATTTGAGGAGGTTGATTCTGTTGTTTACATCAGGAATGATAAATGCTTTATTAGATCAGATGCGGTACTGTATGCTTTAAAGGATTTAAAAGGCTTTTGGATGACGTTTTTTACGCTAATTGCAATCCCAAGATTCCTACGCAATTTAATTTATAATGCAATTGCTAAATCAAGATATAGGTTGTTTGGTAAAAAGGAGAGCTGCATGATGCCTTCGGAAGAGATTAAGCATCGATTTTTAGCATAATTCAAAAGTAGTATTTTCATTATCAGCAATCTAAGTTGTTGCTAAAAGTAACTTTATGAGGGATTCAATAAACAAACGGGCAATGAAACCAAGCAAAGAGTTTTGAAATTCTAACATTTCTTAACTATATCAACCTTAATATATTGATTAGCTAATGTATTTTTGCGTTATCAAAAACCTTACTGTATGGATAATTTTAGACTAAAATTTTTGATTGGTTTTACCTTTGCAACAATACTCTCATTCTGCGGCTATGCAGGTATAAATAGCAGGGTAGATGGTATAAATCGTATATACAGAATAGCTTTTATTCAACCATCTGATACGAGTAAACTCTCAAAGGAAGAAAAGAATGATTTAAAATCGCTTAAAAAATCTCTTGATGTAGCGGGTTTTAGGTACAAAGAGGTAAGTGTTGAAGGTCTTGGAATCGATAAAATTAAGGACTATGATGCTGCTATTCTGCCATACGCATCGGCTAAGGAATTGAAACCCGATGGGATAAAGGTTCTTAAGAATGCAGTGGAGTCAGGGATAAAATTGCTATTCGATGGTATAACAGGTATTAATGATGCATTGGGGGTACATACACTTCAAAAAAGTATTGTTATTTCGAAAATTCGCGACATGCAGTACCCAAGTGATGTTTTATATTGGACACAGCAATCGGCCGTGAATCCAATAGATAATTCATCTAAACAGCATGAAATTCTTTGTATTGATGATTCCACTAAATTGCCCATAGTTGTAAGCGGAAATTTTGGGAAGGGAAAATATATCTGCTATTCAACCCTTTTCGATCCCAATACCGATAAGGGTTATTCAAGATTTCCATTTCTAATAGAATCGTTGGAAAACGTTTTTGGTTTAAAACGGTTGGCAGAGCGGAGGCATGTAGAGATGTACTTTGATCCTGGTATGCGATATCTGGATACCATCAAGATTGATAATCTTGCCAAGCAATGGAAGGCATTGAAAATAAAAAGGATATATGCTGCGGGTTGGTATTATGACGATAAATACGATTATAAGCATCTGCTTAAGGTTTGCCATGAGAATGGGATTCTAGTTTATTGCTGGCTCGAAACACCTATGATTAGTGAGAAGTTCTGGAACAATCACCCAGAATGGAGGGAAAAGACTGCTTACCTGAAAGATGCTCAAATCGATTGGCGTTTTTTAATGAATCTTGCCAATGCAGATTGCCGAAAACAGGTTTTTGCTGAGCTAAAAGAATTCCTTGTAAATAATGATTGGGATGGAGTTGACTTTGCCGAGATGTACTTTGAACCATCTCCCGTTGGACCTGAGCTTCCTGAGAATTTCACACCAATGAATGATATTGTAAGGGAAGATTTTAAAAAGCAATCGGGGTTTGATCCAGTTCTCCTTTTCGATACAAAAAGCCAGCATTACTGGAGAACCAGCAATGCCGATTGGCGCAAGTTTGCCGATTATCGCAAACAGCTTTGCTACCAGCTTAAGACTTATTTTCTTGATTATCTCTCCGAGATAAAACTCCAAAAAAAGGACTTTGAGGTAATGCTTACTGTAATTGATGTTAGTATCACACCTGAGGTATCGGATAATATAGGTGAGGATACAGAGAATACCCTTAAATGCTGCAAAAAGTACGATATTGTTTTACAGGAGGAGGATCCATCGAGTTGCTGGGGACTAACACCCGAACGGTATGATATGATGGGTAAACTATATCGAAAAAGGGTTAAAGAAAAGAATAAGCTGATATTTGATTGCAATGTTGTGAGTAGTCACGAAAAGGGCTATGGTGGTTTTCCTTCCGAGAAACCATCGGGAGAAGAGATCCGCCAGATCACCTATAACATGGATTTACATAATGCAAGACCTGCATTCTACTCTGAGGATGCCTTGTTTCCTCGGGATTTTGTAAATATCAACACCGTTCTTGCCCGTGATGTGAGAATTGATGAAAAATTAGATGGCAAGTGGGTTGTATCAACCCCTTACACAGTTTTGGTTAATTTAGGGGTCAAGAATATCTCGGTAAAAATGGATAAATCCGATTGGTATGCCATGGATGACGATTATGTTATTATTCCCGAGGGAAAGCATGAATTGGAGTTTTTTACACCTGCTAAAGATTCTAATAGGCTCAAGCTTATTAGCATTTCTGGTGAACTGAAAGGAGCAAAGTTTTCAGATAATTCAGTTGAATTGGACTATAGCGAAGAGTATGTTCCCTGTTACATTAGTATTAACAAGAAGCCAGAATCCATTTATATCGATTCTAAAAGAGCAAATTGCGATATATACAGCAATGAAGGTATTTATACCATTAAATTACCTGCAGGAGTACATAAGGCCAAAATAGAGTTGAAAAATTAGTAGATAAATGTAGATTATTATTTGCCAAATAAAAGAGAGGTTGAATATTTCATCAACCTCTCTTTTATTAAGCCAAAGCGTTAAACCGTTTGTTTTAATTAGGTTGTCCGTAAGTTGTTTCCTTGAAAGCGATGGTTGTTTTGCCCAAAAATTTTGTTTTTGTTACAATAAACATCCTATTAAATTCATTCACTGTAATCTGTTGTCCACACAAAGCACTTACAATCATTGGAATCTCTGGGCTATGGCTTACAATAAGTAGGTTTTTGTTATCAAAAGCCTTAAGGTTTTCAATAAATGAATTTAGTTGAATGTATTTACTTAATGTTTTGTGCAGCTGAGTTGCTGTTGGTTGCGCGGTTAATTGAGTTCTTAAACACTGCGAAGTAAAAATTGTATCGATACTTTTTTTAACCATCGTATCACGTAATGCTATTGCCCTCAAGATTCCTGCATTAGACAAATTGCATGTGGCACAATCATCACAATTGTTTTTCTCAGCATGTCGAACAATATAGTACCGTGTAGTGGAACAGCTACTCATAATTGTTAGAATTGCAAAGACAGCTATTAATAAGCCAAATTTTTTATTTTTCATCTGTATAAAACTTTATAAACAATTAGTGTAGAATTGGTTTTTATTTTTCGTTGAATGATATAAATTACATATGCTCAGATGGAATGTCCATGTTTTGATCATTGCGTTTGGTGTTCTTTATCAACAGGGACATTTCATATTTCATTATTTTAAGCCTCATAGGGAAAAGGTTGTGTTTTTGTCCAACTAATGCAAAAGGGTGTTGCCTGTTTGGATATATCCAGATTTGGCGTTTATTCCAAACCGAATTGTGAAGACCATTATAATTACTAGCAGTTTGAAAATTGTGTTGAATTTATGTCAACCTAGTCAATTTTAGTAAGGGTAAATGATTTTTTCATTTGATGTTAAATAAAGCGAGAGGTTGAATATTTCATCAACCTCTCTTTATTTCTATATTACAATCTATTATTATAAGATTGCTTTCTGAAGTGAATTAACTATTTCAGAACAATTCGGCTATTCATAGTTTCACCATTCATTTTAACGTTAACAACGTAAATACCAGCAGGTAGATTTGCTAGACTTATTTGTCTCTCTTCATTTACGTTTGATTTATTGAATGGTACGGTTTTAATTATCTGTCCAATAGTGTTATATATTGTAACTTGAACTGCTCCTGTGTACTCGGAATTAATTTGAAGTTTAAATTCACCTTCAGTAGGATTTGGGTATACACTAATTCCAGAAATACTGGTAATATCTCTAGTCTCGTTGACTTGAGGAGTTACTCCTCTGTTTGCGAATGTGAGTCTAATATTTGGGCGATAACTTGAAACAGTTGCAGTACCTGTTGGTGCTGTATTATCAGCTCTGATATACATGTGCTTGCTAGTTGCAGATGTGTACTGACAAGCTGGACCAGTACTTGCACCAGCGCCAGTTGTACCATAATTAGTCTCAACAAGAACCAATATGTTATTTGAACCAGCAGTATAGCTAAATGTTGTAGATAGACTGAATGCTATCCATGTATTAGCAGTTGTTCCAGCCATAGTTCCATTATAAACTAATGTAGCACCTGAAATTGCTGTTGCCCATGTTGAAGCAGTAATAGTAGTAGCGGTTGTTGACTTAATGTAAATCTTTACAGGAACGCTATAAGTTGTGGTTAATGTTGGATACCACTCAACTTTATTGATTATACCTGCTGCACCAACTTCAGCTACGGTGTAAAGTGATGCACTTCTCTCATAGCCATAGTAGCAGCTAAGTGGGTAACCCTGTGTTGCAGTCCCAGTACCAATTATAACTGTTGATCCACCGCCTCCAGTTAGTGTTGTGAAAGATACTTGTGTACCGTAAGCAGTTCCGTTTGAATTGATTGCATATGCTCTTACATAGTAAAGAGTATTGGCAGCCAGACCAGTCATATTTGCGGTAAATGTTCCTGTTCCAGTACCACTTGTAACTTTACTATTTGCAGTTGTTGGGTTAGCTGTGGTTGCATAGCATATACCCCTTTCGGTAACTGTAGCACCACCATCGGCAGTTACATTACCACCACTTGTTGCAGAACTTGAGGTTATGCTTGATGCCGCAGTAGTTGTAACGGTTGGGATTGTGGTTGAACCTCCTGTAGTAATTGAAATATTATCAACATACCAGTAGTCAATCTGATACAAGTCACCTGTAGCTACTAGAGCAAAATAGGTTGTATTTGAATTGAGATTGGTTGTTACAGGTACGCTAACGGTAGTTGCAGCAATATCAGTTGCTGTTGTAGCAACAGACCAGCTTGTATTTGTCCAAGTTGATTTATCATTTGAAGTTTGTAAACTCAAAGTAACTCCAGCAGCATAAGCATTTAACATGTGCTTAAATGAGAAGGTAACTGAACTAACACCAACTGTATTAACTGGAGGAGTAATTATCCTAGTTGTTACTGGATTAACCTGTTGGTAAGTACACATCAACTCATAAGCAGCACCACCAGCATTTGCTGTATTTGACATACTCCAACGCTCAGTTACACCTGTTCCAGTATTTTGGGTTGTCCAACCTGTTGGTAATGTTGAGGCTGCAAAGTTTTCAGTAACAGGAAGTGTTAATGAAGTTGGATTAAGAGTTGTAACGTTTACTGTATTGCTAGCAGCAGAAGCATTTCCTGCGGCATCTTTAGCTTTAACATAGAAAGAATAGCTTGTACCTGCTGTTAAACCAGTAACATTGTAAGTTGTAGTGGTTGAGGTTGCTAAGAATGAGCCATTTTTATAAACATCATATCCTGTAACACCTACGTTATCGGTTGATGCTGTCCAAGATAGAGTTAAAGTTGTTTGGGCTACATTTGAAGATGCCAAATTGGTTGGAGCGGTTGGAGCCTGAGTGTCGCTACTAGCTGTTGGGCCATTTAGATGTCCAGGTGTTCTTGTGTATAATGATGGATCACCGAATACAGTCCATGTATCAGCCATATTTTCACCGTCTGTACCATAACCATCAATCATTTTGAACATACCATTTACAAACATTCCTCCATATGATTTATATGAGTTTGCAATTAATAGATCATTCATTTCATCCTGAGCTAACATTGGTGATGCCCATGATTGGTTGATTGTTGATCCGCAGAATGCGATAGCACCAACAGGGTTACTGCTTGCATCTGTGCTACGTAGCCAAGTTTCGGCAAAGCATGTAGTTGATTTGAAGTTACCAACAACGCAAGCTACAGAGATAATAAATGGGTATTTATTGGTGTTGGTTAACGCTGCAACATCTGTACTGGTGTAAACCATCGAGGCCCAACTAGTTTCGCTGCCATGACCAACATAGTTAATGATGCCAGTTCCTGTATTAATTAAGCTTGTGAGTTGCGATGCTGAACCACCATTCTGATAGCAATCTGTAATTGTATAACCATAGTTGGTTAAATCGGTTTTAATATTATTCATGTGTTGCTCATCGCTCTCGCCGTTATCGCCACCGCTACCACCTTCATTTGATGCAATTCCTACACCTTTTGTAAGGTTAGTTGCGGTTGATAGCATATCTCTTTCATAGTATAAAGTTTTATTTACCTGTGTTGTAACTTGTGCTGCGCTTTCGGCAGAGAAACGACCAACAAAAATATCTAGGTAATGATCGGTGCCAACAGTATAACCATAGTTATTATCTGAATCACCTGCTGAAGTACTTGAGGTTGGAACTTGTGCATTATCACCAACTATTAGCAGATATGTTAACCCGTTGGTGTTGTAGAAGTTCTGTACGTATGTTTTAAGAGCAGCCGCGCTGCCAATTGTTGAGTAGTTAACCAATGTAGTTGTGAAACCAATTGAGTTTTTCCATGTAACAAGTGGTTGTACTGCGCTTGCGTAGCTATCGTAGCAAATAATAAGCATCTTTTTGCTAGCTTCGCTTAGGGGAGTATACTTGCTTGCAGTAAAGTTTAAGAAATGGTTAGAGTAAATTGATTCAAAACCAGAATCTAATTGGGTCAAAGCTTTTTGTCTAATCAATGTATTTTTACCTTCTTTTCCAGTGGAAATAACTTTAACGGTAATTTCACTATAAATGCGTAGTTTCTTTGTAACTGGATTGTATTGATATGGCTGCATAATAATTGTCTGGCCACGGAAATCTCTAATAATGTAAGGATCACCTAGAGTTGCAATATCACCTGGGAAGAAAGCGTTTGTTTGATACTCAATACCATATTCGTAGGGGATGTCATTAGGATTTATACTCCTAGATATTACACCTTTTGATGGGGCAATATCAATATTATCCACCTCAGTGAATTTTGAGTTAACAACCTCAATTGCCATAGCATCCCTGTCAGGAACAATGACCGATTGAGTATTCTTACCTAAATCAGGAGCACCCTTCTTTTGAATTTGCGCTCCTTTGTAGGATAAAACAACAAAAGCGTTGCCTTTGGCTGTATTTACACTTTGTAAACCATAGGCGCTTTGGGAGAATTTTACAACGATTTCTGACTGACTTGATTTGACTAGTTCAAATCCAGCCGTCGCTTTTTTTTGTTGCCCTAAGTACTGCCAATTTGTTTGCTGTGCTATAGCAGAAAAATAAAGCATAACAATAAGACATGAAGTAAAGATTTTTTTCATAGGTTAAATTAATTAGTGTATAGGTTAATTTATAAAGCGTAATATTAAAAAATAACGATATTTTATCATTATAATAATTGTTTAGAATTATTTTAAGCAATAAAATAGGATTTTATCTATCAAAGAATTCAATATTTAATTGGTTTTTGTGAGATGTTGTTTTATGACATAATCTATTTTAATTGAAGTATATGTTATCCTAAAGAAGATAGAGTATTAAAGTTTGGATTACCCGTTCAATTGATGCTATAAATAAAAAACAAAAATCCGACATTTGTCAGAAAGTTCACCAGCCATACTAGTAAAAACAGAGTGTGTCAGCCCTTTCCCCGCATGTATTTAGTAATGATTTAAGCGGAATGGAATAAGTATAACTGTAGCAAAGCTACCTGATCATGATATATAATTGTTAGAATAATCAAATCTATTTCTCATAATGAATTTATAGTTGGGGATATGTTTATTACAATGCCTTCGATTATGAAAGCATAAGAATTGTTGATCTATTTTCTCCTTTTTTCTTCACATGCAAGAATATTTTAACGTATTGCTTACACAACTTTTAAACTATTGATGTATGTTTACGTCAAAAAAAAATATAATAAGATGGTTTTGGCAAAAAAGGAACTATTCGAACAAGAATCGCAGGTAAGAGCAAACCTTTTTAAGGCACTTGCACATCCTGCACGCTTGCAAATTTTGAAATATTTGGCTCAAACACGAATATGCCTTTCGGGTGATTTATCGGAAATGTTTCCGCTAACAAGGACAACTCTTAACCAACACATGAATGAACTAAAAAATGCGGGGTTGATTGAGGGTCACGAAAAGGATGGGAAGATTCTCTATTGCTTAGTTCCTGATAAAATTAGAGAGATGAATATTATTCTTTCTCAGTTTTCATGTGACATGGAACTTCCAAAGGGCTTTTGCTGCGAATATAATTCGTATAAAATCAGTGAGGTCTAAGAAGTATAAATTCAAATTCTAATGAAATAATTTTAGCTACATTAATATGAAAATACACTTAGTAGGAGGTTTCTTGGGTAGCGGAAAAACCACTGCCATTGCGAATGCCAGTAAATTATTAACCGACAAGAATGAAAAAACATCAGTGATTACAAACGACCAAGGGGATTACCTTGTCGATAGTCGGTTCATTCAACAATCCAACATTCCATTTACCGAGGTTACAGGAGGTTGTTTCTGCTGTAACTATAACCAGCTCGATTCTCAAATCAACACGCTAAAGGAGAACTTCAACCCATCGGTAATCTTCGCTGAAACGGTTGGCTCTTGCACAGACCTGATTGCAACGGTATTAAAACCCTTGCTGAAATACAGAGAATCGGATATTGAACAGGTTACGTTTTCAAGTTTTGTTGATTCACAGCTTCTACTCATGCATTTACTGGGTAATACATTACCGTTTAGCATGGAGACAAACTACATCTGGGAAAAGCAGATTGAGGAGGCTGAAATTTTAATAGTCAATAAGGTGGACTTGCTAACACCAGATGAGTTTGCAAAGCTAAAGAAAATGGCTAAAGATACTTTCCCCTTCAAGCAATTGCTCTTCCAAAACTCACTCAATAGCGATTCCGTGAGTAATTGGGTTGAGAATATCAGCAAAGTTCAAAGCTTAAAAGAGCACAAATCGATAGATGTTGACTATAACAAGTATGGTGCTGGTGAAGCTAACCTTGCTTGGCTTGATGAGGAGATTGAAATAACCTCTACGAATGGTTCATCGGTTGAACTCGTTTTTGAGTTCATTAAAAAGTTAACAGCTGAGGTAACGGCTAAAAACCTACCCATTGGACATCTGAAATTCTTTCTCTCATTCAATGGTCAATTTCATAAACTGAGTTATACGACCATTTTAGAGAAAGATACTCCCAACTCTTTGAAACTTGAAAAAACGAATACGGTTGACCTACTCGTTAATGCCCGAATACAAACCACACCCGATGTGCTACGAAAAATATTCATCGATTTGCTGAACCAGTTAAAATCACAAAATGGGGTAACGATTTATGAAAAGCATCTTTCGTACTTTCAGCCAGGATTTCCGAACCCAACCCATCGATTAGTTTAAAACATATTGCTCCTAATAATTTCTATTAAATCTTAAATACTATGCAAAGAGAAGAAGCTTTAAACTTACTTAAGACGGATACAACATCTGACGATTTCTATAAACTTATTAGTCGTTCTAATCAACAAAGCAGAAAACAATTCGGCAGTAAAGGATTTGTTTTTGCTCAAATTGGTATGAATGCTGAACCTTGTTCTAAGAACTGCGGATTTTGTTCTTTGGGTTCATCCCACTATTCGGTGGAAGGAAAATGGCAGATAGGCGCAGATGAAATAATCACAGGAGTACAATCTCTACTAAAAGAAGGAATGAATGACTTCTTTCTGATGACAACTGCCGATTATCCGATAAAAAAATTCATAGAGATTTCAGCAAAAGTGAGAAAGCACTTGCCTGATAGTGTTCGTTTTGTTGCGAATATCGGAGATTTCGACCTTGAAACCGCTAAAGAGTTCAAAGCGATTGGAATTACTGGAGCTTACCATATCAAGCGTTTCAGAGAGGGTATTGATACTTTGATAAAACCAGAAATACGGGAAAAAACCATTGAGAATATTCTAAATGCAGGGCTTGAGCTTTACTATTGCATAGAACCTGTTGGCCCAGAGCATAGCTATGATGAAATTTTAGATTTAATTTATTTTTCAAAGCAATTCCCGATAGATGCAATGGCTGTCATGCGCAGAATTCCAGTTCCTGGAACTCCATTATTCAGCAATGGTCAGATAAATGCTATGGAGCTGACCAAAATTGTGGCGGTGACTAATCTAGTAATTAAGCCATCCCGTTCGATGAATGTTCACGAACCAACCCAGATGAGTTTATTAGCAGGTGTAAATCAGCTATACGCTGAAGTTGGTGCAAACCCTAGAGATACTCATTCAGATACAAAAGAGGGTCGTGGATTTTCACCAACAATGGCGTGGCAAATGCTAGCAGAAGCAGGCTACTATCCAGAAAATTAATTAATAATTAATCCATAAAATATTATGAAAAAGGTGGACGAATCATTATCACTTTTTAAGAGTGGAAATAGTTGTGCTCAATCAATACTAATGCCATTTGGTAAAGAATACTTTAAAAACCCCGAGGATTCTGCAAGGCTTGCAGCAGGATTCGAAGCGGGAATAGCATTCAAAGGTGAGGTTTGCGGAGCAGTGTCAGGTGCTGTAATGGCAATTGGTTTAAAGTATGGTCATTCAAACCCAAGCGAGGAACTGTCAAAAGAGCAGTTGTATAAACTTACCAAAGAATATTTGACAACTTTTGAAAGTAAATGCGGCTCAACCGTTTGTAATAAATTGCTAAATGTTGACATTAGCACACAGGAAGGCATCGACCATGCCATTAGCAACAACCTGTTCGATAAAGTTTGCACAAATGCCATTAAAACATCCGCTGAGATACTTGATGGGATATTTGAAAACAACAAGGAAATATAATAACAAGAGGGTGTCTCAAAAGTCCGAGACACCCTCTTGTTATTCGTACCCCCTTCCCGTCCGAAGTCTACGACTTCATCGTTCTTAAACAGCGGTCTTTGACCGCACCAATTCAAAATAACAGAAACCACCGTTCAGACTCGGTTTATTAATAGCAGGCTACACCTGCCTTTGGCAGGTAAATTATAAAAAAGATAAGACTGTTAGTATTTTCAAACCACAAAGGTTTGTGGGTGAATCTCCTTTCCCAAAATTTTCCCTCCGTTAAACAGAGGCTATAATAACCAAAAATGAGTAGGTTCGGCGCAGGTTTGCGAAGCGCACCTGCGTCGTTCTGGTGCTGCAGGCTGCGCCTGAGATCAAAACCAGAAAGACTACTAACCATTGTAAAAGCAATCATTATTCAGACTCTTTCAGATACTATCGATTCTGAAAGGTCATGCTTAGAATGATAACCTGATAGAGTTCGAAGAACCTAGCAGAGTTTGCCTCCGTTCGCTAAAACATTGAATTCGCAATAGAAACCACAAAAAAGGTAAACGGGGAAAAACCTCAGACACAACTTGCTTCGCTGATAAGCGGGAGCCTAAGCCTAACGAAGGAATTTAATAAGGCTGTCCAAAAGGGCAGCCTTATTGAGTATACTATAGTCTAATAATTGTAAATCAAAAGTTACTTCCTAAATCTCCTAATAAACGATTCCACCTCTGGAACGCCGCCTTGGTAAATCAAATATCCATTATATGGCTCCCTTGGGGTAATTTCATCGTTAATTGGGGTAAGCATTAACCGCTTTACCTCCTCACGATCGTTGGTTTGACCTAGTGCCCAACCCAGTTTGATATAAGCAGTTTCGGGAAGCATGTTTTCAGCAGGAATAATCCCTTTAGCCATCAAATCGCGACCTGTATCATATACATACATGTGAACAAATCCCCAAAGGGTTTGAACTGTCATGTAAATATGTACACCTTTCTTATATGCTCGCTCTATTGCAGGGTAAAGTGGTTTGTTAATATGCCCAAGCCCAGTACCAGCAATTATAATCCCTTTATAGCCATTGTCAACCAGTGCATCAATAATATCGGGCTGCATATTTGGGTAGTAGTAAACAATCGTTACTTTCTCCTCAAAGTATGGAAGAATCTTAACCTTTCTATCCTTACGGCGATGGTTGTAATCCTCTTTTATCGGTTTTACGCCGCTACGGCTAACCGTTGCAAGGGGAGTATCGCTAATGGTACGGAATGTACTACGATAAGAGGAGTGCATCTTACGTACACGTGTTCCTCGATGCAAAAATCCGTATTCATCCGAAGTTGGTCCAAACATGCAAACCATAACCTCTGCAATGTCTGAATGACCCGCTGCGGTTGTTGCATGCATTAGGTTTAAAGCGGCATCGCTACTTGGTCGGTCGGAGCTACGTTGTGAACCAACTAGTACAATTGGAACAGGTGAATTTTGCACCATGAAGGTAAGTGCTGCTGCGGTATGGCTTAGGGTATCTGTTCCATGTCCAATAATAATACCATCAATACCGTTTTCAATCTCTTTTCCAATAGCAATTGCCAATGCCTTGTACTGCTCAGGACCCATATTCTCGCTGAATACAGCGAAAAGTTTCTCGGTTGTCAGGTTGCAGATATCTGCAAGTTCAGGAACTGCTCCATAAAGTTCTCCAGGAGAGAATGCAGGGATAACAGCACCTGTTCTATAATCAAGGCGTGATGCGATTGTACCGCCAGTTCCTAAAAGTTTAACTTTAGGTAAGTTTGGAGTAACTGGAAACTCTTTTTCAGGAATCTTATAGGTGGCTTTAAAGTAACCCATCTCTTTCATTCCCTTAATTGTAACGATATCGATACCAATGTTATACCCAGTCTCAATCTTTAGTACGATATGCTTATCGTCGTCGTTCTCAGCACGGGGAAGGACAGTTCCTTTAAATTCACCACGAGTAGTATCGATAACCGCTTTACCCCAAACACGAACATTATATTTTTTAAGCACCTCAAGCGCTTTGCCTTTATAACCTTGAAAAATATCTTCCATTGTGTCTAATATTTCTAATTATGACTATATCTACTTAACAAGCTTTTTCTCGATGCTCTTCTTTAAATCCTTTAGATCAACATTCCCTAAAGCTTGACGGTTAAGTTGACCCATAGCCCAGTTTAAGGCTACATCAGGTGAACTGCTTTTTGAAACTCTAATCTCACGAAATTTCTCAAGTAAGTAATCAACCGGAGCCAAAAGATCATCCTTTGTACGTCGTTTAAAGTTTAAGCTAGTAAGTACTGAATTGAAATCCATATTGGGGTGTTGATAGATAATTGGAAGCATCATCTTAGCGATGGACGGTTGTAGTTTTTGTTTATTAAGAAACTCAAACATCTCGATGATTCGGTTATAAGTAAAGTCGTTGTGTTTTTCGATCTTTCCTTCAACAAATTTTAGCTGATGACCTAAGAAAGTGCCTGCAAATCGACCTGAAACACCTAATTTAACTAGTTGTTCAATGACAGGAACAAGGTTTTTCTTTAGGAGATATGTGTAGGTATCAGAAGGGATCTTCCAATCTTTCATCTGCTTATACCTATCGGCAATATCCATTTGGATACGCGTTTTAAGCATGTCGATATAGCTTTCTTCCAGTGGAATAGGAGCAGAGTCGGTATCAGGATACATACGATCAGCACCCGGTAAAACCCTTTCAAATAGTGTTGTTCCATCCTCTAATGGTCTGCGGGTTTCTCTGGGAACTCCTTCAAATGCCATCATACAACGTTCCTGTATCGTTTCCAATGCAGTTTTCATATCATCCGCAGGTCCCCAAATTAGGATAATTGCATCATCCTCTGTTGCTTTTAGTGGAATTGAGAGCGTATTGAAATCTTTTGCATTCAAAGGCGCAACTAAGTCCTCAGTGCTAGTTATGTTCGGTTTTTCTATCCCTGCAATAACTTTTAACCTATCGCTCAGCTCATTGGTAAAACTCTTTCCAGGTTGCGTAAAATGTGATAGGATGCCTTTAAACTCTGGTAAGCAAATAGCATAGACTTTATATCCAACATCTGCATAGTTGATTGCGGATTGGTATTCTAGTCCAATGTCACGTGGATCAACCTCTATATGTCTTAACTTCCAATTGGCAGGCGTTTTTACTTTATCGAGTAGTAGTTTGCGAATATTCAGCAATGCCCACTGACGGAAGCACTCGTTGTGCGATAATTCTGGTATCCATTTTAGATGTGAAACACCTTTAATTTCAACCCTTGTACCCCCTTCACAGCTTACGTTTGTATCCTGTCTGGCTGCTCCCATTCCAGTACGAACCTTACCAGTACTGCGATTTAGGAAGCGAATGTATTCGCCTGCTTCGCGAAGTTCATCGGGGGTAAGGCAATGAGGGTGAGTTACAGTTTCGATAAGTGGCATTCCCAACCTATCGGTTTTATAGATACGCTGATGACCAATATCGGATATCTCTCTACAAGAATCTTCTTCGATACTTAGTTGAATTAGACCAACCTTTTTGTTTTTGAGTTGAATTGCACCCTCAACTCCTAAAATGGCTGTACGTTGAAATCCTGTTGGAATTGAACCATCAAGGTATTGTTTACGGGTGATATGCACCTCGCCAACAATATTGAGTTTGCTAAGTAGTGAGATTTCTAATGCGATTTCTAATGCCTCACGGTTAACTGGAAATGGTGGGGTATCATCAATTTCGTACGTGCAGGTTGTTTGGTTATGAATACGATAAGTAATCTCCTTGCGAGTCTTGAATTCCATTAGTGCCGTTCCATCATATTCACCCATCTCGCTTAGAGTTGGACGCATATGGCGTATAAGTTCTGCATGATAGTCGTTACTATCGTGAAAAATGCCTGCAGGGCAGCGACAGAAGAGTTTCTTTTTTGTTTTAAGTTGTTGATGTACCTCAAGGCCTGATTTGAAGCCTATCCGCTGATAATCTTCTACTGTAGCTTTCTTACGAACTACGTAGCCGATAGATTTCATTGTGGTTTGGTAGTTCTTATGTGGATCGAACTTCTTAGTTGGGGTTGAACCTTTTTTCATCTGTCTATTCATTTGTTTTTTAAGGTGCAGATGGAACATCCATAGTAGTCATTATCTTGTGCGTTAAGGCTAATATCATGGATGTTTCACGCGTATAAATTTTAGTTATTATTCAGATCTAATGAAACCATATGGATTCAGCGAAATCAACAAAATTAAAGAAATAAACTATAGTAAACTTTTAATCTTATGATTCAATATCTAGCTTATCGTGCCCTAAAATACTAATGTCTGTGGCACAAAAGTTATATGCTGAATACAAAGTAAATCCTGTAAAAATGCCCTTAAAATGGCAGCCCTAAATTAGCTTTGTTTCCGATGATTCCAAAATGTGAAACGGAAGACAAAAAACAAATTATCAACTAATTGTTAATTCATTGAAATATTATTTGATAAAAAATACATAATTACTTAATTTTCATAAATTTGACTCGAAGTATTTTGTGATAAACTATTGACTATGTTTAATATCATAAAAAGCCTTTTTGTATTAATTGCCTTATGCACACTTTCATCTTGTTACCATAGAGAGTTGCTTTATTCCTTTGATACATCGTATGGAGGAGTTATTTCTGGCTCCTCATACTACTACCTTGCCAATGCAAGGGAGTTTCAGATGCCAAAAGGCATTAGCACTTTTCCTGATGGAGGTATGTCAAGAGATGTTCGCTATCTTTTTGGACTTTTTAAAACAGATACTTTAACCAATTCAACTGTCTTAGTTACAAGAATTGGAAAAGTAGTTGGATGGCCTTCTAGATATTCAACACGGTTGGATAAGAATAGTTCCTACATTGGCATTGGTATAATAAATGTAACTCAAGTCGATTCCATTAATGGAATTTATCTGTATAATTTAAAAAACAATAAATTCCAGCGCTATTCCAAGGAGAGTGGTTTGCCAGCATTTACTCAGAACGGATTGTTAATGGCTTATTGTATTAAGAATAAGTTGGTGATTAGTGACTATTCTTCAAAAAACACTCTTTTTTCCTATCTGCTTAATTTTGTGCCAGAGTTTGTTACCTGGAAGAGCGATAATGAGATTTATCTATTCCTTTCAAACCCATTCAGGGTTAAGATTTTGAATATATCAACAGGTGTAACAACGGATACAAGGCTGAAGTTTATTAAGAATTTTGATCAGGAGATTGATATTAACCAGATCAATAGGAAAATTAAGGATCCTTCCAAAGAGTCAAAAGCAATTTTGGATAATAACTTCTAATCGAATCTGATTGTTTTTTCAGGGCTTATCCTAGAAATAACCATCGATGGGACTACAAGCATTGCAATGGTAACCAGAAATGTACCAATGTTAAGCAGGAGAATATGAAAGGCGTTGAGGTATATTGGAACGGTTGAGAGGTAGTAACTTGCTTCATCTAATTTGATAATTCCAAACTCTTTTTGGACAATGCAAATTGCTAAGCCAATAAGGTTTCCGAAAAACAATCCACGTAAAACGATAAAACCTGATTGAATAAGAAAGATTCTTTGGACTAAAGGATTTGCTGCTCCCATTGCTTTTAGAATCCCTATCATTTTAATTCGTTCAAGAATAATAATTAGAAGACCAGAAATCATATTAATTCCAGCAACTAGAATCATTATAACAATTAGGATTACAGCGTTTAGATCCTGCAGTCCAAGCCAATCAAAAATAGTAGGATATTTTTCAATAATACTTTGCACCTTGAGTTTTGAACCATCATCAAAAAAGACAAATCCTGAGATATCATCTACTTTCAGAGCAAGATCTTCAATGCGGTCAAAGTCATCAACAAGTATCTCAAATCCTGATATTTGATCATCCTTCCAGTCGTTCAGTTTACGAATGTGCCTAATATCAACAAGTATAAATGTCTTATCGAATTCACCCATTTTTGTATCGTATATGCCAGATATAGTGAACCTTCTAACTCTTGGGGGTTCTTGTACGAAGTACATATCAAACTTATCGCCAACCTTCAATTTGAGTAAACGGGCAAGTGATTTCGAAATCAGCGTATTATTTGTTGTTGATGTATCGGAGAGTTCAAAGATACTTCCTTCAACAAGACTCTTTTTGAAAAAACTCCAATCGAAATCGGGGCCTATTCCTTTAAGTATAACACCCTGAATATCGGTATCAGTTTTTATAATCCCCGGTTTTACAGCAAATACTTGAACATGCCGAATACCTTTAATAGCCTTTATCTTAGGAATGCAATCCTGATTTTGATTTATTGGTCGAGTTTCGTATGAGCGGTTGCCGTCGTAATTTGTGATTTGGATATGGCTGCCAAAGCCTATTGTTTTTTCGCTTATCTCCTTTTTAAACCCTGTAACCACAGCAATTGCTATAATCATGATAGCCAAACTCAATGCTACGGCAATGGTAGTAATACGAATGAACGGTCGGGATAGGGTTCCATTTCCGCCATCCTTGCTCATCAACCGCTTTGCTATGAAATTCTCTAAATTCACTTTTAAATTGATAAGTCTTCGAGTAATTAATTTGAATCAACAAAATCTATTTTACTTTCTTCTTTTTTTTCACTTTCCACTTGTCCCTTTCCCCTTAAATCGACTGCTAAGATAAAATATATTGATTAAAACTTCTACTTTCTCCCAAAATCAGCCGGAATTTCGCCCCATATGGTAGTTTCCCATTTCAAGATTGGGTTTTTCCAAATGTTCTCCTTTAGCCACTTTTCAGCTCTGTCCAGTAAATCAAAAAGAATTTCATTTTCGGGAGATTTTGCAAGTTTTGTATTCGCTTTTCGATTCCGAACCCAAGATATAGCCGTCATTGAATCGGTGTAGATGGGTAAACTGCTTTTCTCTCGTTTTAGTATTGCAAGTGCATGAACTATTGCTAAAAACTCACCTATATTATTAGTTCCATCTCGGTATGGCCCTTGATGAAAAATTAACCTTTTGGATTTTGTATCTACGCCCTGATACTCCATATCACCAGTTACCGTATTCCAAGCGGCATCTACGGCAATGGAAGGGTACACAGGTTTAGGTTGATCTTCGGGTAAGCCGAATAACGCTTTCTCTTTGGTACTTTTTTTCTTATAGCTCTCATAGTTTCCATTGTAAGCACTTTCGGCTGCCATTCGAGTTGGAAATCCTTTATATTTTGCGTTTGGGTAGTTTTTTATCTGTTTTTGGCACTCATCCCACGACTCGTAAATGCCAGGTTTTAACCCCGACCAAACTACATAAAACTTACTCGCTTTAGGCATTTATTTTCTTTGATTTATTGTTTTACTCAAAATCGGGATATAAAAGGTATTTCTTTCTAACCTTTTTGAATGCAATAAGAGGTTTTGCCCAACTTTTACTAATTGTTTCAGCATCGAGTCCTTGCTCAATCTGTTTCTTTAGTTCAGGTGTTCCCGAAAGGTTAACAAAAAAGTTATTGAAGAATGATTTCTTATCTTTAAACATCTTGTATGCAAAAAGAAGCCAATCAAGATTAATTCTTGGATTATCTTTAAAGTACTTTACTGAGTATTCACGCAAATCGAACCCATTACACTTTTCGTTTTTAAATGGGGGATTCTTGCTAGCTCCAATTTTTTCAACTGGAATATAAGAAAACCCAGTATTGGGAAGGGAGGGATGTCCAAAAATTTGAAAAGGAAAATCGGTTCCTCTCCCAACGCTTATGCATGTTCCCTCAAAAAAACCAAGCGATGGGTATAGTAAAACTGATGTTTGGTTTGGTAGATTTGGAGATGGTCGTATTGGAAGGGAGTACATCATTTTATGATTATAGTTTTTGCACGGAATAACTACTACTTTGCATTGAATCCCGTTTTTAAGCCACTTCTCGCCATTAATCATTTGAGCGTATTCACCAATGGTCATTCCGTGTACAAGAGGAACAGGGTGAAGTCCAACAAAGGAACGGTAGGTGGTATCGAGGATTGGGCCATCAATATAAAATCCGTTAGGATTTGGTCTATCAAGGATAATTACGGTGATGCTCTGTTCGGCGCAAGCCTCCATTACATAATGCATTGTAGAAATATAAGTATAAAAACGAACCCCAACATCCTGCATATCAAATATTACAACCTCAATTCCCTTTAAATCTTTGGCTAATGGTTTTTTATGGCTTCCGTAAAGCGATATAACTGGTAAGCCAGTTTTTTTATCGGTGTAGTTCCTGATGTATTCCCCTGCATCACCCTCTCCTCGAAAACCATGTTCGGGGCAAAAAATCTTTTTTATTTTAATTTTTAAGGATATTAAACTATCAACTAAATAAACTTTTCCTATAGATGAGGAGTGATTTGCCACCACTGCAATCTTTTTGTGGTTGATTAGAGGAATGTACAAACTCGTTTGTTCTGCACCAACCAAAATTTTTTCTTTCTGCGCATAAATGGGATTAGCAATTAGTAGAACAATTGCTAGAGCATATAGATTGCGTTTCATCAATGTTGTAAAATATTCTTTACTAAAGTATACAAATTCACACAAATAAAAGTAATTTGGAACAGAAAATGGTTTTTTAGGTAGAATAAGACACCTTTGGTTTGGGATTATAACGTCAGTTCGGTATAAGAAATGTAATAATGTGTTTAATTGTAGAGACATATAATTATTTAGTATCGAGATGGAAGGCTGGAATGATGGAGGACAGGTTAGATTTTTGCTTGTATCTTCCATTATTCCATTGATTCAATTAAATTGATTGATATTTAGACAGGCTCAGCATATTAAGATATCCTATAGCGGCATAACTTGTCCCGCACTTTTGCGGGAGTCGACAGTCGGACCTAGTGGATTAAATCATGGCTACATGGCTACCCTTTACATAGTCTCTAATAGAGGCTATGCCTAAAATTCGTTCCCGTTTTGCAGGTTCCAGTTTTATATCTTTATTGCCACTAATCAGTGACTCCAATGGAATTCCTAGATATCTGTTGAGTAAGGTTATCATCTTTAGTGTTAACGGTCTTTTGCCGTTTAGCACCTCTGATACCCTTGTCTTTCCTCCAAATAGCGGAGCTATATCAGTTTGCTTAAGGTTCATCTGTTCCATTCTGAACTTAATCGCCTCAATGGGGTTGGGTATGCCCAGTTGATAGTGTTCTTGCTCGTACTTTTCAACAAGCAATGATAGGAGTTCCATCTCTTCGCCCTCTGGGCTATTTGGTTCAATGGGGTTTTCAGAGCTGTGGATAAGACTATAAATCCTTTCGCAGGCTGTATTGTATTCCCGTTCGGTCTTTAGTATTTTAGTTTTCATAGTTTACTGTTTTAGCGTCAATTTTATTGTACTCCGTATGTGTGCCGAACCACACGATAAAAACAACCTTTAGTTTATACTCTACATCAACTATTAATCGATAATCGTTACCTTTGATATTAAATACGACCCTTTTCGAATTAATTATGCTAGCGTTGCCGTACTTCAATTTGAGTTCGTTAGCGTTGTTCCATGTCGAGAACCTAACCTCGAAGATCCAAGCCTTAATAGATTCCTCAGCTTGCTTGTATCTATTAAGTTTGCAGTACTCGGTTAACGTTCTCTCCTTTACTATTCTCATACTCTGCAAAGATAATAAAAGTTACCAAATTGGGTAACTTTTTAAGAGATAAAAGAGCAAAAAAAATGTCATGGTGTTAGCCATGACATTTTAAGAAATTAATATTTGGTCTTACTAAATAGTTCTACCCGGATATTGCTTCAAAGCTTCCTCTAAACACTTCATAGCGTTCTTTAAATCCTCAATCTTAAGAACGTATGCAATACGAACCTCGTTTTTACCATAACCACATGTTGAGTAAAAACCTGTGGCAGGGGCAAGCATAACAGTTTGATTGTTGTATTCAAAGCTGTCGAGTAACCATTGAGCAAACTTATCGGAATCGTCGATAGGAAGCTTAACCACAGTGTAGAAAGCACCCTTTGGTTTTGGGCAGTAAACTCCTTCCATCTTGTTAAGTGCTTCAACCATATAGTTACGACGCTCGATATACTCGTTGTAAACCTCGGTGAAATACTCCTTTGGGGTTGCTAATGCTGCTTCTGCTGCAATTTGCCCGTATGATGGTGGAGAAAGTCTTGCTTGTGCAAATTTTAATGCCGAAGCAATTACCTCTTTGTTGAGCGATATTAAAGCTCCAATTCTAACACCACACATGCTATAACGCTTCGAAACAGAGTCTAAAAGGATTACATTGTTTTCAAGACCCTTAAGCATCATTGCAGAGAAATGGGTTTCACCATCGTAACAAAACTCACGATAAACCTCATCGGAGAAAAGGTACAAATCGTGTTTCTTGATTATAGTGGCTAACTGCTCTAATTCTGCCTGAGAGTATAGATAACCAGTTGGGTTATTGGGGTTACAAATTACAATTCCCTTGGTTTTAGGGGTAATCAGCTTCTCAAATTCAGCAACTGGAGGTAAAGCAAAATCACTCTTGATATATGATGTTATTGGTTTTACTACAACTCCAGCCTGTAATGCAAAACTATTGTAATTTGCATAAAAGGGTTCAGGGATAATGACCTCATCACCAGGATTCAAACAGGTCATAAAGGCTATTGTGATAGCCTCTGAGCCGCCCGTGGTTGTGATAATATCGTTTGGAGTGATGTTTATACCAATAGTTTTATAGTAGTTTGATAGCCCTTTACGATAACTCTCGTTACCAGCAGAATGGCTATACTCTACTACGTTTAAAGGATTGTTCTTTATTGCATCTAAAGCAAGTTTTGGGGTTGGTATATCAGGTTGACCAATATTTAAGTGATATACCTTACGACCCTTACGTTTTGCTTCTTCGGCAAAAGGAACTAGTTTTCTAATAGGTGAAGCGGGCATCGCTTTACCTTTATCGGAGATAATAGGCATTATAAAGTTCTTTAAGAAAAACTATTTCTTTTGTTGTTCCTGTGGTTGAGCCTGTGGCTTAACTTCTCCTTTTATTGTTAAAATAATAGGCTCTTCGGTTGCATTGGATGATACTCTTATTTGTTTCTGGAACATTCCAGGAATCTTTGTATTGTACTTAACGATAATTTTTCCTTTATCGCCTGGTTTAATAGGTTCTTTTGACCATTCTGGAGCTGTACATCCACAAGAAGCCTGAACGTTAGTTAAGGTAAGAACTTCTTTACCATTATTTGTAAATTCGAACTCACATGTGCCGTTAGAATCCCACTCAACAACACCATAGTTATGCTCTAGGTTTGCAAAAGTTATGTTTGCTTTGTTTGCCTTTTGTTGAACCTCGGTGGTTTGTGCGTGTAGCATTCCAGCAATAAAAAGTGCTGACAGTGAAAGTAATATTTTTTTCATGGTTTTGATAATTTTAAATTATTGGGTTCAAAGGTATAAGAAAATGATTTATTTACGAATGATTTTTGAAAAGGTTTTTAATTCCAACTGTAAGAATTTAGCATTATTTAGCACAATAATAATACCAAACAGATTTTAAGGGATTTGAATTATCAATATAAAAACATGAATATTTGTAAATTGTAAAGAATTATAGTAGTTCAAAAGAAATAATTTGAAATAATGATGAACGAAGTTATTAAGATTAATACTTGGATATGCTTATTCATTTTTAATTAAGCATTCATCATAATTTCCCACGATTTCGAAACCTATCTTTTTGTAACAGCTGATTGCCGCATCGTTGTTTGATTTTACGTTTAATCCGATATGATCCACCGTTTTTTTCAAATCCAAACAAAGGGTTGATGTTAGTTTGAACCCTATTCCTTTACCCCTATAGTCGGGATGTGTGGCAATATTCCCTAATGCTGCTACTTTATAATCCTTGGAATACACATGAATTCCCGCAATTCCAACTAGCAAACCATTACTAAAATACCCTAGGTACTTTTCTGTTCCTATCATTCTTTTATCAAACCAGTTATCGGGGTAAGAATTTCTATAGAACTCCTCGATAAATGGAATATCATCAACCACTAGTGTTCGAATGTTGTTATCATTTATCTGCAAAGGGGTTTTTCTTAGAGCCATTTTAATGTTGTTCCCAAAGTTTTGAATGATATTGTTCTTGCCAAAAGTATTAACTAAGCCAGAACTTAAATGTGCATAAAACTTTGCTGGGAGTATAGGTTTTAACCTTTCTATAAGTTCACGAAAAGTGTCAAAATTCTTGTTGTATATGGCAAGTAGGGTAGGGGTTGACATTCCGATATAAAGTAATGCTAACGCCTTTATCTCGTCATTTTCTTTGAGTGAGTACCAAATTGTTTTTGGCCAGAAAAAGTCATCCAAGTCGCCAATTGAATATACCTGTAGCTCAGGGGCTGACATTAAGAAATTAAGGATTTCGGATTTGCTGTGGATAGAGTGGAGTTCCATGTTTTATATGTCTAAAGAGAATTTAATCTCAAAAATAGTACTTTGGTTTAATTGCAATTTTAATTCCGTTATTTGATGTTTAAAATAATGTTTTGTGTATTTGTTTTTATTCTTCATCATTACTGGCATTCAACATAGGATTATCTAGATTTTTGGCATTTAACTTTGTTACTACCTTTTCACCTGTTGTTTTTTCTAATTGCAAACGTGCTGCTTTTGCAACATTTCCGCCTTTTTGAGCAACTACTTTGTTTTCGTTAAAATTTTTAGGTTCTTTTTTCTTTGAAGTTTCGAATCAAGCGGAATAGTTGTTCTATATCAGCTACATCGGGCAATCTCATTTTGCCATCGGCAGCGAGCATTTTCAAAGCGTTACAATTTGTAACGGTTTCATTTCCCTCATCTAAAAGTCTTTTTTTGAGTACTCTCCAGTAAGTTTGAGGATTACTACTTTCGGCTAATACACCCACAACATCTACAATAGAAAAATACCATTTCTCATGTGTATCATCCCAGAGAGTGCGTATTTGCTTGTCATTGAATAGTTTTATTGCCGTATCTTGCGTCATATTATTCAAGTTATTACACAAAAATAACCCATTAATTTAAGTTTCGGTTTGAAGTTTAATGGAATTTAGTATTCTCTTCATGAGATGAAGAGATCATAGGATATATCTCATTAATTGGATGTGTCAATCGTGGAAGTTAAGTCGGCAGTTGAGCGTTTTTCATTGTTGCAATTTTAAACAAAGACATACCTTGATTTAACGTGAGTTCGATGTAAGGTGTCATCCTGAGCGAAGCGAAGGATCTAATCGCCTAAAGACCAGATGGTTGCTTTCAGCGAATCCTTCGGATTTCACTTCGTTCAGCATGACAAAGTAACAATCTAACATCATGCTTAGGATCAGTATGTTATACTTACATCGAACTCGCGTTATTTAAGATTTTGCCAATAATCTTGAATAAGGACTTGCTTTATTTAAGTTTTTCTGAAATTTAGGAAATCTCCGTATGTGTTCTGTCGCATTGCTGCCAACATTTTGCTTATTTGTTGTGTTTGGGAGTTTGCCATCTGCAAACTCCAAATGCGGCATCTTTTCAAAATAGAATAAACAATGTTGTGCGCAGGTAATGTTATATTTTTACAAATTCTCTAAAATTATTCCTATCAATTACGTGTCCTTCAGCCTTGTATGTTTCTATAAAGTTTTGAGGAAATCTAGTTTTTTTATGGTTCCATTTAAATTCAAATCCTACAATTTGCCCATTATTTTCTTCTACAAAATCAATTTCCTGTTGTTGTTTTGTTCTCCAAAAATACATTTTAGCAAAAGTGTCTTTATAAATGTTTTGCTTTCTTCTTTCCGAAACTAAAAAATTCTCCCACAAAGCACCTTTGTCGGTTCTTAAATCCAATTGGTTAAAATTACCAATAATCATATTTCTGATGCCATTATCATAAAAGTAGATTTTCCTGTTCTGCTTTATCTCGTTTCGTATGTTTCTGCTGAAACAATTTAACCTAAAAACGATATACCCTTTTTCTAAAATATCGATATATTTTTGAACTGTAATTTTATTAATTCCAATCAGTTGTGATAGCTCATTGTAATTTACTTCGCTTCCCATTTGTAATGCCAATACTTGCAGCAGTTTTTCAAGCACTTCAGGTCTCCTTATGTCTGAAAAGGCTAGGATGTCGCGATACAAGTAACTATTTACAAGATTTTTTAATACTTCCCGTTCTTTCCCTTGATTATTAATAACCTCAGGATAGAGACCATATAGCAATCTGTTTTCTAGTTGCTGCTCAGATTTTATTAATCCAATTTTATTTTCGTATTCCTCCCAAGAAATAGGGAACAATTCATATTCCCATTTTCTACCAGTTAAAGGCTCATTTAATTCGTTCCCCAAATCAAATGATGAAGAACCACTTACAAACAGTTGAACTTTCTTGAATTGGTCAGTAATGATTTTTAAGGTCAAGCCGATTCCTGGTATTCTCTGAGCCTCGTCAAGAAAAATATATTTATAATCGCCAATAAATGTTCTAATCTGTTCTGTAGTAGGGCTCTGCAAAAGGTTTCTTGTTGAAGGATCATCAGCATCAAGAAACAGATAATCCTTGTCTTTAAGAATTTCGTTTAATAAAGTTGTTTTTCCAACTTGTCGCGCACCAACAACAACTATGGCTTTTCCACTGTCAATCTTGTCTTTTATAATATTTTCTATAGTCCTTTCAAACATTTTTTATTTCAAAGATACAAATAAATATTATAATGACCAATAGTTATGCTTTTTTGTCATTTAAGTGTCGGGGTATCGTTTCGTTTGTTGTGTTTGTAAGGTTGCCTTTTGCGAGTTAGGCGGAGCCAATAAATACGCTATGTTTCGTTGTTTATTCTTCATCATTATTGGCATTCAACATAGGATTATTTAGATTCTTGGCATTTAACTTTGTTACTACTTTTTCCCCTGTTGTTTTTTCTAATTGCAAACGTGCTTCTTTTGCAACATTCCCGCCTTTTTGAGTAACTACTTTGTTTTCGTGAAAGGTTTTAGGTTCTTTTTTCTTTGAAGTTTTGAATCAAGCGGAATAGTTGTTCTGTATCAGCAACATCCGTTTTATAAAATTTACCATCAGTGGATTGCATCTTCAGTTGGTTACAATTTGTAACCAACTCACTTCCTTCCTTCTTTAGCCTATTTTTCAGTACTTTCCAATAGTTATTGGGATTCTCGCTTTCAGTAAGCACACCCACAACATCCACAATAGAAAAATACCATTTCTCATGTGTATCATCCCAGAGAGTGCGTATTTGCTTGTCATTGAATAATTTGATTGCAGTTTCTTTTGTCATGGGAATCACGAATATCAAACAAAGGTAGAAAAATCTTTATGATGGCACTTATGTTATAAAAGGAATGAAATGTAATGAAAACTGATGGTTGCATGCATGAAACGTTAGGGATTGTGTGCTTTATTACTGCCTACCTATACGAAAATTTATGAGAGAGGGAATCTTAGATAATAATTTATAAATAAGTGTTTTATATATGATGTTGCACGTTGGCATTTATGGTATCGGTGCAGAAGGAGGATTGAAGTAATATAGCAAAATGAAAATTGCTATCCATCCGAATGCTTTTACTGACAAAACCTTACTAATAGTCCAATTGATTTTCACAGTACCTTCAAGAAAAGCAGAACCAATCAAGGTTATTCCTAATGATAGGAATACTCTACAAAAAAAGTATTGCATGCCAGTCATGGTCGTATAATTAAAAATTAAATATCCAGTTGCAATACCGAATACTAAACCAATAACAATTTGAATAATGGTTAAATTACGACTTCCAAATTTCCAATTAATATTCATATTTATTGAATTTAAAATAAAGTTAAATATTCCATATTGTTTGTTCTCTATCTTCATTTCTTATTGATAATTAAATTAATAACTCCAAATTGTTTATTTATTGTATTGCCATATAAAGTTGAAGAATAAGATTCTATATTTTTCAATAAAAACTCTTCGTATCTTCCCGAAAATTTTTCTGTAACTTCATTTGCAAAAGCTATAGTTGGAATATTATTGTAATCAATGAAATTGCTACTTGGAATTATAATTTTGTTTTTATCTTTTATGCTATTATTCAATGAATCAGACAATAATCGCATAACATTTTGATTTTCTACTAATTGTTGTATCCTCTTTTGGTATAGACCTTTTTGTTCAGCATACTCATTAAGTATTGAATGAGTGAATTTGTTTTTAATGTAAGACAATCCAATATTCAAAATTAACTGCTTATAATGTGCCAAAAACATTATGAAATTCGTTGAATATTTTAATTCAATTAATTGTTTTGGAGTTAATCTGCTTATACTATCCTCAATATTGGGAAGTAACTTGACATAATCTTGAAATAAATTTGTATCCAAATAATGAAATTGATATGGAAAATCAATGCCAGCATAAAATCGAATTAGAGGATTGTTTGGATATGCTCCGTAAAGTCTTGCCGTTGAGTTCATATAAGTATCCAAAAGACTATATCGCATTAAATTAAAAAATGGAGTAGGAGTATTTGGATGCAATTTCATTTCAAGGTACTCTGGTATTAAAGCGAACTTCTTTTCTTCACAAATCTCTACTAATGGAGAAAGAATTACTTTGGTATTTTGTTCATTGAATGTATTATTAAAAACAAATTCAAATAAATTGCCACCACTTTTTGCGTTATTGATAATTATATCCGAAATTGAGTTTGCTAACTCTCCTTTACGTATATATGGATTTGATAATTGAGAAATAGATTTAGTAATTCTTTCTCTTATGATTTTATTGGAATAACATTGAAAGTTCTTTGTATATGATTCCGCTTTTTCAAAAGCATCGTCATGAAAAGTACCCTTTTGATAACTAACTGCATAATAAGCAATTGGCGGATTATCTTTATATGGACGAAAAAAAATATTAAATTCGGAAGATATTTTTCTAGTTATTTCTGATTGATAGTAATGTGCAACAGGCTGAATTACCCTGTCGGAAATCAAACAACTATAAATAAAATGATTACGTATTTTACTATATATTGCTCTTTCAATTTTTTTATCATTATAGCCTGCAAGCCTCTGTACTTCAAAGTTGCCTGCCAAAAATAACATTCTGTCTTCTTCTTGCACTGTCATTTTCGATACTCGTTATGAAACCATTTAATTTTATCAATATTAAAAGAATCAATATGTTCCCTTATTCTATGAAATTGGTCGTAAATATTTGTTAAATATTTGTCAGTTGCAATATTTTCTTTAATACCAAATACTAACGAATGTAAGTATTCTAAATCAAGAAATCTATATGAAGATATAATTTGTTTTACTTCATTTCTTTCTAATTCTGTGTTTATTTCACCTCTACAAAATGATTGCATATTATATATAATATCCAAGTCCTCAAGTTCCCAATTCTTAAATAATCGATATATATTTCTAACGTTATCATCTTGAAAATCATAATCAAAACACACAAAATTTAAGTTAATTTCAGGTTTTTGGTTGTAATTTTTGAAATAGCCATGTGATATACCAGTAAATGGCTGGAGTCTTAATTTCTTGGTTAAACGAGAATAATTTTTATTTATTTGAGCTAACCGAATAAATTCTAAATTAAAATACAAATCATCTATTGAAGCATGCGGGTCAAAAAATATGAATCCAATATCTAAGTCAATGCCCAAACTAGTCAATAAATTTATTGCACGGATATTTTTCTCTATTGTGATTCTTTTTTTGTATCGGTCTATTTGTGCAACACCCCCTGATTCTACACCAATAAAAATTTCTCGTAATCCTGCATTTTTCAATAATTGTAAAACCTTGGTTGCTTCATCAAAATCTCCAAACTCTGTACCTAAAATTGAATCTACTCTTGCATTAAAGTAAAAATCTAAATTAGGGTTGATATTTCCTTTCGCTTTTTCATTTATTAAGTTTTTACAAAATTGTGTCACTCTCTCAACATCATTTCCATAAAAATCTTCATCTGTAAAATATGGAGAGCGAAACCCCATATTTGACAAATAATCCAATTCTGATATTATATGAGTTAACGAAAATGGACGCCAACCAACACCCCCATACTTTTGTTGAATACCACAAAATGAACAATTTGAATAAACACAACCTCTACTTCCTTCGAGGTGAACTATGCCTTGCTTTGCGTAAATATCTTTAATAAAATGTCGGGTAGGCCGCAATGCTTTTGACACATCAACAATTTGCCTTTTTGTTGTAATAATTTTATTTTCACTACAATATGCAATATTTGGTATTTCATTAATACACTTATTTAGTGTACAATCTCTATAAGCACGCACCAATAGAGGCATACAGATTTCTCCCTCACCAATTACACAAATGATATTTTTCCATCTTTTTAATAATTCTGGATAACCAAAAGTAGATACAATGTCGCCTAAAATAATTAGTGCATTTGGATTGATTTTTATTATATCATTGATTAATAGCTCTAATCTATCAAAAGCTCTAATTTTAGTGGATATTCCTATAATGTCAAACAACTTCCAATTCGTGTTTACTAATTTATTAGACAATTCTATTGATTCTAATGTTAACTTAACATTAGGAATACACTCAATATAGGGACTAATTGTTTCAATACCAATAGGCTCGCTGATTTCATCTCTGGGGGTACCAACATCAATTAAAATAACATTAGTTACATTCATTAGATTTGTATATTTCACCAAGTTTATACTCCATATAATACTTTTAGAAAGTGTTCTCTTTACAAGGCAGTAGCTTTTTCTCGCGCTTGCATGAAACTCGTTTATATGTATCCTAAATGCACATTTATAAATCCATAAATCAATGTATTAAATACTTTTAGTAATCCTTATCAAAGTTAATATTTTTCGCAAATTCCCCAAAGTCAGTTGTATTAAACCGAGAGGCTGCCTATTTTAGACCTGATGGTCGTTTTAGGCAGCCTCTTTGTAATGATGTATGATTTTATCTTAGTAAGCCGATTTCCCTTTAGTTACTCCATCAATAATCTCTCTCGAAATTGTATATTCAATCTTCTTTGCTGCCTCTTTGTATGCTTCAATTCCAGCCAATTGATTGTCAAAATGAGTTCCCGTGATATTCTCAAGCTGCTTTGCGTATACTTCGGCATTGGTTTTATCCTTTACTGAAATGCTGCAATTAAGCGATGCTTTTTTATATGTGCCCGATTCACCGCTATTCTGTGTAGCTGCTGTGATATTTATTCGGTAATCAGCATCAATATCTTTATCAACAACTGTATATCCTGCCTCAATTATTTGATGTTTTAGGCTTTCGGCAAGAATTGGTGAGGTTAGTTTGTTGTTGAGGTTAGATTCATCGGAAGTGATGTAAAACGTAGGCTTAACAATATTGATATTCATTGATGCTTCGGGTGCTCGGAAACGAGCAAATAGCTTACGAATAATGAAATCCATTGTAGCCTCGTTGGCAATAACCTCAAGATTTACAGTAGCCTTAAGTGTTTCGTTACTCTTGTTTGAACGAATTGCATCAAGTACAAAGGATGCTAACCCGTTTACATCTGTTTGTACCTTGCTATTTCTTAAAGGTCTTTCGGTGTAAGTAGCCGTAAGAGCTATTCCGTTTAATGGCTGACCATTCTGCCCGGTAACTTTAAATTCCGTAGAGCCTAAAGGTAATTGCTGTCCCTGCTTTACGCTAATCTGCTTGTTTGTTGCTTCAATCCGAATAGAGGAGAGTACTTGAGTTATATGTCTAAAAATCTCATTTCCTAGGTAGATATCTTGCCTTTGGTATGGAATCTGTAAGGGATCGGAAAAATACGGTTTAAGGGGTTCTAACGCCTTAATAAGGTTAAGGAATGCTTGGCGAACATCACCCGTTTTTTCAGCTTCCAAGCCTTTATCGTATAGGTCGAGCGATTTTGCTATTGCTTTTGCCTTACGTTCCTCCTTTATTCGTTGATAATCAACCTTAGATAACCTAAAGTAAACCCAGTAGTTATTCTGATCCTCGTAATTACCTACAGTTTCGTAACCCTCTAAATCCTGCTCTGCTTGAGATTTTATTGATGATGTAAAATCTTGGGTAAGATTTAGGTTGCTCTCAAAGGCATAGAGGAGGGAGTTGGATGATATGCTAACCGATACATCGCTAGCCATATCGGCAAGGGCATTCTGCTTAGCGGTTTGCTGGATTTGGTTGATATCGCCAGTTTTCCGTGCGGAACCTATTCCAACGTAGTACTCCGATGATATTGGGCGATTTTGCACCCACGATGGGGCAGGGGGGTAGATTGTTTCAACCTTTTTTGTTCCTCCACAACCTACGAGCACTATTAGTAGGGGTAGGATGGAGATTCTGTTTAAAAGTCTCATAGTCCTATTCTTCTGGGTTATAAACATCAACTTTGTGGGCTACGCGTGAGGCTATATTATCAATTACCTCAACTTTAAGGGTTTCGATACTTTTTATGTTACGCTTTAATTTAAGAAGTCCTTGAAGAACGCCAACTTCGTATGAAGTGTCGTTAACCTTATCCCTTGGGGAATCCTTGTCTATCTCTTCCCAGTAACCGGGTACTAGCATATTCCCGTTACCCTCAAACGTAGCGTAGTGAATATCATCATCGGCACTAATATCCATTGCGTCTGATACAAGGATTGAGGATGTTTCGGTGGAGGTTAGCTGGTACTGGAATGAGGATGATACCTTATTTGCCTGTGAATATTCTGTATAGTTTACCTTATGGTATTTGTACTCTTTTTTGGTTTCGCCTGTAACAGGGTCTTTGGTGGCGATTTCCTCTTTTAGATATCCGCGTTTAACCTGTTTATTCAATCGCCCCTCGTTGATGTTGAAGCTGATTATGCTTGCGCTGAATATTGCTTTGGCTGCAAGTATTTTGCCAACCTGAATGTCGGAGCCTTGGCTTAATCCCTGCTGCTGGGTTGCAATAATCTGGTTTGTGTTTTGCGTGTCGATTATTTTAACGAACGGATTTTTTAGGTTATTCAGTGAGGTGCGAATTTTACTTTCGATCATTGGTTGAACATTATCGTAGCCCGATTTATTTGTTAGGCTGTTCATGGTAATGGTAACCATTCCTTTCATTAAAGCCTCTTCGCGTAGCTCTTTTGAATCTTTATAAGATCCTTGACCTCTTAGGATTTGATCGAAGCTGGCATATGCCTTACGATACATATTGGTGCTTAAAAACTCCTTGCCTTGGCGATATATGGGTTCGCATTTTGATACCTTCATCATCTCATCGGTTTTCCCGTATCCAGGTTCTAATCGTTGAACCTCTGCAAGTAGCTCTTCGGATTGTTTAAATTTTTCATCGTCGAGTAGGACTTGGGCTTCGTTGTAAATCTTCTCAACATATTTGGGTTTTATCTCTTTAAACATCTCGGTTGTGCGCTCGGACATAAGTAGCTCAACGCCTAATGAACCAACTTGATCCAGATAACCTTTTGCATCGAGGTAATCGTAAACGGTTTTTTTGTCTTCGTTAGCATCGTAATCGCTCTGAACGGTTAGGAGCTTTTGATCTAGTAGTCGTTGCCCGTTTTTCTTTAAACCAATTCGAGCGTCGATATTGTTCTGATTTGCCTGTAGGGAGCGGAGGTAGGATTGGGCTGCCATTTCATACATTCCAGCCTGCTCGTATTTAAGGCCTTTTTTGGCATATCGTTTCGATGCGCATGATGATCCAAAAATCACCGTAGCAATTACAAGGATAAGGAGTAGATATTTTTTCATTTGTATTATATTTTAATTATTGCAAATTATTTCTTTTGAAATGAATAGTTGAAAGCCTTCAATTCATTTTAAGGCGAAAACTATGCCATTCTTTTATTGTACCTAAAATCAATCATCAAATATATTTGTTTAATTTAACTTAAATAAATAACCAAAGCTAATAGTGTGGGCAAAATTATTATTAAAATCATCCTTGTGGAGACCCAGACCTAAATCTAATAATCCGTCAATTGAACCACTTAGACTTAGTTCAGATTTATCGGATAATGAGTAGATAAAGCCACCTTGTAATGAGCTAATTAAAAACATGCCTGTTGGTGATCCTATCGCTAAGGTAGGTTTTAACGCTTTTTTTCCAAAAACGTATTGAAAGCTTATTGGAAACTTTAAGTTATAGTATCTTTTATTTATGTCCTTCCTTAAATTGTCTTTGTAGGCATAAGGCCTATCCGAATATAAAATTCCTAATTTTAAATATAATCGTTCATTCCTTATAGGTCGCCAAATGTGGATTAAGACTCCAAATTGAGGTGTATAGTAGCTGTTGAAGCGGTTTACACCTGTTAAGATTTCCATTTTGTAGGTAACTTTAGGAACTACTTTTGTGTAGTTTGTGCATTTATAGTCGTTGCAAACGGCATTGTGGTAATCGATAGAGATATCTACCAAATCACTCTGATTTAATTTTTTAAGATTGTCAATTTTAGAATATAGCGAGGGAGCATCGGACATGTATACTTTGATGTATCCAATGTAGCGTTTATCATTTAGTAGATATTTTTCCCCATTGGTGTTTTTAATCTTATCAATTTTATCATTTAGCTCCTGAAAACCTTCATTTTCCTTTTGAATAAAAAATCTAGCATCATTTGAAATGGTGAATAAATCTATTTTCCCATGGACTAAGTATTCAAGGAAATACCATTTTAATTCACCATTCCAGTCTTTAACTTGCTTTGATACATAATATTTCCCATCTACAACCCTGAAAGCATCAATATCTGTTGGATATAACTTTGTGTATTCCTTGGCATCAAACTTTTTAAATAAACAATATTCCTGATTCTTACTTATAAGACCAGTTCCAAATATTGTATCTACTTTGTTTTTTATAATGTAGGAAGATTTAAAATCATTCTGAGAATAGGAGCATTCAAATAAAGAGATGATAATAATTGTTATCAAAAAAAATCTTTTCATAAAGGATTTATTTGTAATTGATTAGTATTAAGAATATGAGGTTGGTAGCAGTGCATTTATACTACGGATTATATACCGTTTAGAGTAATCTTTTCAGGACTAAGATAATTATTCATTTACTACTGGGCAATTTTTGGGAGATTTAACCTCTTAATTGTGTTGCTGTGATGCTGTGATGCTGTGCAATTGTATTTTTTATTTACCTTATGATTCTTAAGCCGGCTATGCCGAATATGATAAGTGAAATGAAGAATAATCGGTATAGATCATAGGGTTCTTTAAAGAGTATGATGCCCAAGATTACCGTTCCTACAGCACCAATTCCTGTCCACACGGCGTAGGCGGATCCAACTGGTAAGACTTTTAACGAATAGGTTAAGAGGACAACGCTTATTAGCATACTAACCGCTGTAAAAATGCTAGGCCATAGCTTTGAGAATCCATCGGAGTATTTCATGCTAATAGCCCATCCTGTTTCGAATAGGCCTGCGATTATAAGTATCCACCAAGCAAGGGAGGTTTTCATGATTTTTAGAATATTGGATGCAAATCTATTAAAGTTATTTTGATTTTTTGGCTGTGGAATAGTTGACAGTTGATGGTTGACAGGCAAGTGGCAAGTGGCAAGTGGGGAAGACGGGAGTCCGAAGTCCGAAGTCCAAAGACAGTTGAGAGTTGTCAGTTGAGAGTTGACAGGAGACAGGAGATAGAAGATCGGATTGTTACGGGTTATTATCGCAATTTGCGATAGTAAAGGGGAAAGTGACAAGTGGAAAGTTAAAAGTGAAAAGGGATGGAAGACGGGGGTAGGGAGACGGAAGTCCGAAGACAGCAACACCGCAACACATTCCTCTGTCAACTCTCAACTTCCCTCACCTTCTCTCTTCACTATCGCAAATTGCGATGATCAATTCGAATTGTGGGTTGTGATGCTGACTTCTGACTCCCATCTTCGGTCTTCCGACTTCCGACTTCCATCCCTTTCACTTTCCACTCTCAACTTCCCTCTTCACTATCGCAAAAGCAATTCTTTTCGATATATTTTACTGCCTGCTCCTGCGTGTAAAATGCAAAGTTCTTGTACCTATCGTGTACTTCCACTATTTCGTTTAGTGCTTTTTCTACTAGCTTTTTATTCTCCCAGGTGTTTAGGTGTGCTATTACCTTTTCTAGGCAGTTCTTTTTATAGCTTATTTGCCCTATAACGTGTACTACCATGTTTTTTACCCTGCTGGCATTATCGTACTCAAGTTCCTTTAGCAGGGGTAGGATATCCTCTGGGTGTGTTCTGCCGAATAATTCTAAACCATGGCAAATCTCCCTACGAACCTCTTTTTCCTCGTGATGGAGAAAGCGTTTTGCAAAGTTTATAGCGGGTTTTGGGTTTTTCTCCCCAATCTTTTTTAGCGAACCGATAACTGCATTTCGTACGGAGTGGTGCGAATCGAAAAGCCCGATTTCTATCAATTGCTCAATTTCGCTGAAATTGATAATTCCAATTTCACCTGCCGCATTGATGGCTGTTTGCCGAACCTTTGGGTCTTGATTTTTTAGTAGTGAATGCAGCTGATTTACTATATCGGAACGGTTTATGCTATTCTCTTTATATATCCTACCAAACGCTATGTATGCTGATTTTCGGATGTATGTATCATCATCGGTGAAGTATTTTAGGAGATGATTGTTTGCCTGTAACCTTAAATCGGATTCTATCTCATCTTTAATTCGGATGACCAGGAGCTGGCGTTGTTCCTTGCTTAATTTGTAGAAGTTCATTGGGGGAGTGATAATGGATGAGGAGTCTTACTCTCGTGTAAACTCATCGATGATGATTTTTAGGTGGGGGAATTCTTGGGTGAGTTCATCCCTTTTTGCCAGTTCAAAGTCTGCAAAATCAAATCCTGGGGCAACGGTGCAGCTTACAAGGGAGTATCCTTCCGGCTGTTTTAATTTGCTTGCAAACCATGTATTGGCGGGTATTTTGCAAAAGAGCGCATTGCCGTTTTGGATATTATTCCCTAACGTTACGGTTTTAATTTCCTTTCCGAGTATGTAATAAATTTCGAGGGGTTGCCCTAGGTGAAAGAACCAAAGCTCATCGGATTGTATTCTATGGAAGTGCGATTTGTCCTTATCTTCAAGCAAAAAGTGTATTGCTGTGCATATGTTTCTTAAATTGCCGTTTTTATTGACTGTTGTTTCATCGGATCTGTATGTTTCCTTATAGTATCCACCTTCCGGGTGAGGCAGTAGGTTTAAACTATCAATTAGCTCTTTTGATGTCATGGTGTATTGGTTTTAAGGTTGCATAGCCATACAAAGGTAGGGATTAATTTTTTTTGTGATGATGTGATGATGTGGAGTTGTGGTGCGGTGAGGCTGTGATGCGGTTTTGCTGTGAAGCGGTGTTGCTGTGAGGCTGTGATGCAGTGATGCTGTTGTGCTGTGTTGCAGTGATGCTGTGTTGCTGTGGGGTCATTGGGTTAATTTTCAAATCTTCAAATTCCGCAATTTTCAAATTATTAAGCATCTTCTATCTTCCAACTCCCGTCTTCGGTCTTCGGACTTCCTGCTTCCAACTTCTAACTTTATTCTCACTATCGCAAAATGCGATAACTTATCAAAGTTTTTCGATTCTGGGGGGAGCGGGTGTTTATAGAAGTTGTCCTTCCTTTGCTATTCGATCCCAGCGGGAGTGCAGTTAGCACCTTTTTTTATTATACCATTTGGGCATAGAACCTTTTATTCTGTATGCCTTGATTAAATTCTTCGTTTGTCATTTTAAGAATATCCATTGGCATATTGTATTTTTTTAATGCTTTTATCTCAGTATCCATTGTAATATCGGAGCGTTCAAAAATAGTTTTATCCTGAAAGTTATCGGATACAATAATTAAATCAATGTCGCTATCGGGATTTGATGTTCCGGTTAGCTGTGAGCCAAAAAGAGCAATTCCCCGCAATTTCACCCCTTTTTGCTGAAGCTCGGTCTTAAAAAAATTGATAATAGCTGTTATTGTTGTTTTATCCATTGCTGTAGTTCTTTGGTTTTATTCAAAATTACCAGTGTTACTTCCTTTGGGTATGCTTTTATTGCAGCCTTAAGTTCTTGAGGGTAACGCGTAGGAAGGGATGCATCGTTTAGTTGGAATACAAATTTATATAAATGTTCAGGAAACTCAAGTTTAATTTGTTCGGCAAGCCAAAGCAGGTTATGACTTTTAGGAGCTACCTTATCAAGTTGTTTTAAATATTGCGATTTAATAATCTTTTCGATACATAAATGGCACATAAAAACAGCATATACATACCGTGCAGTAGAATACATAGCCTCGGCAGTCTCGTAGTCGTAATCGGACTGGAGAATCCATTCGTTGTATGCTTTATTATTATCCGAAGTTGACATTTAATGAAATTTTATAGGGATAAAAATACATTATTTAGTGCATAAATGCAATTGTACAAGCAGTAACGAATATTTGGAAAAACGGGAGGGAGCTGTTTTGCTGTGATGCTGTGGGGCTGTGATACGATGTTGCTGTGATGATGTATTGCTGTTGGGCAGTGTTGCAGAGAAACTGTTTTACATCTTCTGACTTCGGTCTCGTATGTTTGCATTTATTATGGACCAGTTAGCTATTAATGTTGTATTTT
>JACABB010000031.1 GCA_013376985.1 Bacteroidales bacterium | reverse complement strand
CGGGGCTATTCACATTTAATCCCTTCGGGATTGGATATCTGAAACCTACTATTTTTGTGTATTTGAATTTAGCCCCGTACCCCAGCGGGGCTATTCACATTTAATCCCTTCGGGATTGGATATCTGAAACCTACTATTTTTGTGTATTTGAATTTAGCCCCGTACCCCAGCGGGACTATTCACATTTAATCCCTTCGGGATTGGATACCTGAACCTACTATTTTTGTGTATTTGAATTTACGCCGTGCGGGGCTATTCACCTTCAAACCCTTTAAAATGTGAAGTTGGTAACACCGGAGATGATAATAGTGTACTTTGCAAACTAGGTAAGCTGTAACCTGTTTTTGTGGTTAGCCTAAGCTGAAAGGATACGAAAGTTAAATGCTCTAAATCCAGCAAAAAAAAGTTTCTAAAAATTAGCTGCAGATTATGATTTGTCGTTTAAAATATTAATTTTGTTTACGAAATTCATTAATAACTTAAATTTTATTAAAATGAAAAAGGAAATTAAAAAACAATCATTCGAAACAGTAGTTGACGCTAAAGAAATGTTAGCATTAGAACTAAACAAAATTACAGGTGGTAATGAAGCTGTAAGTTGTGACACTGGTAAAATCGGTGATGATAATAGTTTAAGTTGCAAATCAGGTAAATGGTATTAATAATCCATTTCTAATTAAATTCTCAATTGAATAAATTTCATTATTCAATGATTGGATGAGGCAGTTATTGCTGCTTCATCTTTTTTTATTAACAAACACAACTAAAATTTATGAAATGGTCTAGGTATAATTTCCTTTTCAAATCCGAACGTTATGGTTTATTTATATACAATTCAGTAACAAACGCCTTTCTAAAGCTAAACGACGAACTTTATCAAATTTGTAAAAAGATAGAACTAGACGCATCAAATATTTCACTACTTGATGATGAAATAAAAGATGGTTTTATTCAATCAAAAATTCTAACCACTGCATTTGAGGAAAATAATTACATTACTCAAGCTACATACCTAAAAAGATTACGATCATTTGATTATAGAACATTAGGACTTGTTATTGCGCCAACCTACACCTGTAATTTTGCTTGCCCATACTGCTATGAACACAACATGCCCGATTATCACATGTCCGAACAAACCGAAGATCAGATTATATCATTTATTAAAACATTTCATCAAGTAGAGGATGTTCAAATCTGCTGGCATGGTGGTGAGCCATTACTAAGATTCAATAATATAAAAAGCCTTATTACGAAAATAAGGAGTACTAAGGAAATTAAACTAGCCAAACATCATATAGTTACAAATGGGTATTTATTGGATGAAGAAAAGTGCGCTTTTTTTAAAGAAGTGGGTTTAGATTCAGTCCAAATTACCATTGATGGATTAGAGGCAACGCACAACATTAATAGAAAGCACAAATCGGGCAAACCAACCTTCGATACTATTATTAAGAACATTGATCATTTGCTGAATTCTTACTCAGAATGCAAGGTTAATCTACGTGTTAACATTCATGATGGCAATAAGGATGAGTACCCCGAATTGCGCAGGCAGATTCTTGAAAAATGGGTTGATAAGAATATCTATTTATATTTTTCCTACGTTCAAAACCATGGACAATGCCAGGTAGCATGTTTGGAGAATAAGAATAAGTTGCAATTTTCTGTAGACTTGTATAAAAATCACGGAATAAATGAAGTGGAGTTATATCCAACATCAAAACTAGGAGGTTGTACAGCAGATGCCAACCAATCATATATTATTGGGCCTAAAGGTGAACTCTATAAGTGCTGGGTTGACCTCGGTAAAAAGGATAAAGAGATTGGACATATTGCCGATACAAAATTAAATTTGTCCTTAATTTCAGAGTATGTAGTTGGAACGGACAAGTACAGTGATGCCAAATGTATTGATTGCTTTTTATTTCCTGTGTGCGATGGCGGTTGTGGTTTATATAGATTTGATTATAAGAAATACGGGAAAGATTATAATGTTTGCCCTATAAATCCAGAAGATTTAAATTTATTACTAGAGTTATTCTATGAAAAACAGATTCAGAAATAGAAAAGTTTTATTACCCATATTGCTATTAGTATCCAATACAATTTATGCTCAAACTTTCGAAATAAAAGGAACAGTATGTAATGACGAGGGCAATAAGCTGGAATACTTTCATGCAGTATTACTATCAACAAAAGACTCATCGCTGGTAAAGGGGGGAGCTTTTATTGATGGGTTGTTCTCCTTTGAACACCTTCAACCATTTAATTATTTACTAAAAGTAACCTCGTTGGGATATGAACCACTTTTTGTAAGTGCTAGCATTGAAAAAGCGAGCGTAGATTTAGGTGTAATAAAGCTCAGGCAAACGCAGCTAAAAGGTATTGAAGTGGTTGCAAAAAGGGCTAGCTTTAAGGTTGAAAAGGGGAAATTAACTGTATTCGTAAAAGGTACATCTATTGAAAATGCGGGTTCTCTTAAAGATGCTATAAAAGAGTGCCCCCAGATAATAGTTGATCAGAGTAATAACATAAGTGTTTTAGGGAAGGGCACACCAGTAATTTTTATTAATGGAAAAGAGGTTAAATCAAGCTCCGTACTAGAAGCATTGCAGTCAAGCAGTATCAAAAAGATTGAAATAGATAGGAATCCTTCATCCAATTACGATGCATCTGTAACTTCTGTTATAAGAGTTGAAACTATAAAATTAACGCAAGAGGTGCTAAATGTAAGTGTTTATGATAGATACTCTGTGGGTCGTAAAAATGGTTATGCTACTGGATTTGAGGTTAACAGTAAGGCTGGGCGGCTAACCAACTACCTTGCCTACAATTTTAGCGATGGGAAAACCCTTGATTTTAAAGAAATAACCACAACCAATAAATACTACCTAAATGATTTTACTAAGAGTGTCGACACCACTTTATACGCCACTAACTCACACAAAATTTTCTTTGGCAACGATATACAAATCAATAGAAGAGTTAACCTAGGTATACAATATTCTGGATTATTTTTTAGAAGTAATACGGATCGTACTGTACTTAAAAGTGTAATACAAGAAACTAGCTATTCAACGCTAAACAACAGCAATAATTCAAAAGATATTGATCAACTTAACAGTATAGGGTTAAACTCGCAAATTGAAATTGACAGCACGAGTTCCCTCCGTTTTGATTTTGATGTTGCGCAGAAACAGAACAAAACCAATGATCTGATAAACACGAATGGTGACCCACTGCTAGAGATCACAACCTACGATAAATTGTACCACAGGATTTATACCGGGCAAGCCATTTATAGTACGGTACTCAAAGGGATTACAACAACTTTTGGTACAAAATACTCCATTATACATAAAACAGGGGAAACAAAATCGACATTAACTCAGGCTAATGTTGCTTTTTCTGAAACAAACCTCAATTTAAACGATAAAATTGCCGCTGCCTATTTCAACCTATCAAAAAGTATTAGCAAATTTACCTTTGAGCTGGGCACTCGTTACGAATACTCGCAAACTACAAATCAATCATTGTTAAACAATCAATCCGTAAACGATCAATTAGCTATGGGCAACTTTTTTCCTTCGTTAATGGTAGATTACGCATATGATAGCACCTTTATACAAAAGTTTAATCTTTCCTACTCCCGAAGGATCACCCGCCCCAATATATCATACCTGAGTAATTATAAAAACTATTTCGATTCTTTGGAGTACAGCACGGGTAACCCTTTTCTTAAATCCACATTCACCCATTCTTTTAACCTAAGCTTTTCTTTACCCAAAGATGTACTTTTATCTTTCGATTATTCTCGGATAAAAAATGAAATTGAGTTGGTTACTTTAAGAGATGAAACTGATAGTAATATAGTAAAACACTCTTTTGTTAACATTAAAAATATTGATGCATTATCAACTTATGCAAACTATAAATTAGCTAAAAATGGGTGGTCTGTTCTTTTCGCCTTTGGTGCTGATAAATATTTTATTCACTCAAATGGCGTAGATAATATTAACAGAGGCATTGTTTGGTATTGTAGCTTAAAACCTGAGATAAAAATTGCAAAAAGAATAATTGTAAATGCAGAATTCTCATATACAAGCAAGGGATACTCTGGCATAACATATAACAAACCCATATACTTTTTTACAACAGGAGTTAGCACCAACCTCTTCAAAAAAAGAATGCTGCTGCAAATTACATGGCAGGATTTATTTATCACACGAATACAGAGGTATGAATCCCTTTATGGCGATTTAAAGTTTAGCGAGAGGTCAGACTATGATGCCTTTCATAAAATAAGATTTTCTATTAAATACAACTTTAACAATTTCACTCCCCGATTCAACAAAAAAGCAAGTAATGTTGATGAATTGAATCGATTATAATGTATGATCTTTTATCGGTTCCATGATCGTGGAAATTGCTTGTTGTGTTTTCCCCGTTAAACCCACACTGAACGTATTCTCCCAACTACGCTTTTTTAAACAGCGGTCTTTGACCACACTAATTCAAAACAATAAAAAACCCTGCTTTCGCAGGGTTCATTATACTAGTAATATTCAACCACGTTGTGGTTGTTTTTTATCTTATACCTTTCCCCGCATTGCATACGGGGCTATTCACATTTAATCCCTTCGGGATTGGATATCTGAAACCTACTATTTTTGTGTATTTGAATTTAACCCCGTACCCCAGCGGGGCTATTCACATTTAATCCCTTCGGGATTGGATACCAGAAACCTACTATTTTTGTGTATTTGAATTTAACCCCGTACCCCAGCGGGGCTATTCAAATTCAATCCCTTCGGGATTATATAGCTGAAAACCGCTACTTCGTCATTTTCACTTCCAACTCCGTAACCTTTCCCCTCACAATAGTCACCTTAAAACTTTGGGTGGCATAGCCTGTAAGCGAAACGCTGGCATTATAACCCTCTGGGTGTATTTTAATGATTTCGGCTATTCCATCAATATTGGAAGTGGCTGTTTTGCCATTTACCGCCAGCACCGCCCCTTCTAAATCAGCTCCCGTTGTGGCATCGGTAACATGTACTTGTATCCCGCTGTGGTGCGTGGGCAGCTTATCTACACTACGGTTCAACAGGTACTCTTTTATCATATCGGCATGGGTTGCTGAGTATGAGCTCACCATCAGGTTATCTATAATGTCTAAACTCTTATCAATGGAGTGTATTAAATCTTCAAGCCCCTTTGTTCCGCCTGTTTTATGCGCTTGTGCTGCTCCAGTAGTGCCAATGGTATGCTGGTATGCTGTGATTGCGGCGTTAACCGCTGTAACATCAGCAGGGGTGAGCTGTACGCTTGCCATGGAGGCGATGTTTGCGTTAAGCGCATCGCGCACGTTTTTAATTTTTGCAAAAGCAGCATCCTCCGCCACACTCGTAAAAGCCGATTTTGGAACATCAAAAATATGCGCCAACCTGCCATTGCCCGTGTCAAGTGCCCAAACGTAAGCTCTTTGCGCTTTGTTCACGGTAAGGGTTACCATTGCCATAAAGGCATCGTTCTTAGCTTGTGTAACACCCTTTATATCGGCATGATGCTGCTGCATGTAACTCGAAAACTCGGTATTGAGCGTTATAAAATTTTCTATTTCGTTCGCTAAACGGGAAAAGCTGCCCATATAGCACTATAAATCGGATTGCCAAAGAAAATAAGCATCTTCTTATACATTCCGTTTTTCTCAATTTGATGATGTTTCATAGTTTTGTTTTTACATTAAAAAAAATACGGTTTAATAAAATGCCATCAAATATAGAAATTTCGGGGTAAATGACATAAATAAATTACACTCCAATTTCACTTTTTGTATCCATGTGTTTACTTAGAACATTCACATGCGTACTTGTTATATTCACATGCTTACTTGGAACAATCACATGCTTACTTTCGATATTTATGTGCTTACTTGCTACATGCACATACTTACTTGCTACATCCACATGCTTCCTTTCGATATCCACATGCTTACTTGGAACAATCACATGCTTACTTGACATATTCACATGCTTACTTGGAACATCCACATGCTTACTTGCTACATTCATGTACTTACTTGCAATATGGATTGAACTCGCAAGCTCGATTGCTTCGCCAAAAACGCTTGCAATAACGATTTTGGCTGAGTTTATGGACTGACTTTAATTATCATTGAAATATTTAGTTCGAAACAAGTTTTAACACAGAGGCTTTAAATTCTGGATATAATAAAATGGTTGTTTTAATAAGTTACATACTTGCAATAATTATGTTTATTGATATTGAGAAGCACAGAGGACACAGAGTTTTTTTGCATAAATGCAAAATCAACAATATGTAACACTTTGAATTCTCAACTTTTCACTGTAATTTCTTATTTCGAATTGACGTTAATACTATTTTTTCATTTTCCAAAAAGCAACCTTGCATACAAGTTTTTCATCTTTAATAAAAAACAAGATGATGAGAAAAGCAGTCTATTTTCTGATTTTATTATTTGTTATTTGTTTTGGTACAACATGTTGTGTTAAAACGGATAATAATGAATGGAATATATCAAGTTTTGACAAACTAAGGCTTGATACAATTATTTTCCCCCATTCAATGAAGGGTTGGGAACTTTACAGCTGGCCGGTTGGCTCGAATTGGAAATACTCGTTAATGGTAGGAACTAACTCAGTAAAAACCTATTCAAGCATTACCAATAATCATATAAGCGTCACAGGTGAGGATTCACTTAAAGTATTTTTGAGTCGACTTCCATTTCAAGAAGAGGTTCTTTGGTTAGGAAAAGATTGGTTAGCTAGTATGCAAGTTGATTTTGGTGAGATACAACTGCCACCAAGATCAATTCAAATTGATATTAAAGAGTTCTGCGATAATCATAATTTAAAACTTACCATTATAGAGTAGCATTATTTACCTCTAAGCAGGTAAAGAAAGCCTTTATATTTACCTCCCTTGAATACTTTTTTATCCCAACCAACCGCCTCTATAATATAGTAGTAAACCCCATCAGAGGCATCCGCTCTATTTCCGTTTATCTGACCATTCCATCCTTCCCACGTTTTGGGGTTTCCTGAGTATTTATAAACAAGCTGCCCTCCCTTACTAAAAATAAAAATATTAAACGTTTTGATTGAACTAATATTTACATTTGGTTCTTTGAGTTTAAAGAAATCATTTACACCATCGCCATTCGGTGAAAAAACATTAGGAATAGCATCCGATTTTATTGTAGATGTATCAACTTGAGCAAACAAAGTCATTGTATCCCTACAACCAGTACTAACATTCACTGCAATATGCTCAACAGGGTATTTTCCTGGAATCATCTTTTCGGGAGTTGGGTAGGCATCAATTCGTTCCGTAAAGGTTGCACTATCGCGCCAAACAATGCTATCACCCCCGTGTTTAAAAAGTTTTTCATCGTTTATAACTCGCCAGTAAATTGAGTCGGTATTGATAGATTTGCTCTCCAACTTCATCTTTAAGGGTGCTTCTCCCTCTGGATCCGTACCACCATCCTTCCAAGCCCCATCAACTTCAGTAAAAACTGAAAAATCTGCCTTAGTTGCTTTCCCTGTTAACATAGATGTTTCATAGGTAAGAATCCTTCCAAAGGGGTTTGAAATCCTAATATCATACTTAGAATCGTAGAGTGGTGCTGTATTTTGTATCAACAAAAACAAGGATGATGAGGTACTAAAGGTTACTAAAGGGTTACTTACATGCCAAATAATGTTTTTGTAGTAGTCAATCCCAAGTTTATTAATCTCAGGACGAATAGGTGTTTTAGATAAATCCCAATATGTAAAATAGTCGTAAGCAATAGTATATTTACTTGGTTGTAACTTTGTGTCTAAGGAGAGAAATACACAATTATTATCTATTTCGATATTACTAATAATCACATCATCTATCATCAGCCAACATGTATATACCTCTGTTACATTATCGGAGATTCTAGTAACCGACACCCTATAACCACCCCTGCTAAGGTTAGTTCGATTGGATTCTGTAACACCGTTTTCAGTGGCAAATTGCACAAATGGATTAGCCACATTAGGGTTAGTCTCATCGAACTTATACCAAATGAAATTTGAATTTGCTCCATTTGAGAATTTTGCCCTCAATGCTCCTTGTTTAGGCAATGCAATAGAAGAAAAGAAAACGTATATTGAATCCTGCTTAGCGTTGTTCGCAAGGTACTGCGTTAAACCAGCCCAATTTCGTCCAGGAGAGTAAAGTTGTGCAAAAGAAATATTCGATATGATTAGCAAAAATGCTAGTATTTGTAGGCTAAATAGAGTTTTATAATTTTTCATCCCTGTAAATAAAATAAGATACAATATTAACAAATAAAAGTGAAATAGAAGTTGTTGGTTGAACGTTGCTTGTTTATCGTTATTGGAAAGAGAATATTAACTCTCATTCTTTTATCTCAATACTCTTTTATCAATAATAAACACTGTTAAACCTCGATTATTGTATGCTACTAAAATAATGTTAACAACAAATTATCTCATTGTTTGCTATAACGAATAGGTGCTTGTACATTTGTTGGCTTATTAAAATAACGAAAGGGAATAAATGGTGCACTTCCTTGATGAATTAAGTGATGTACAGCGTGAGGCGGTTATGGCTACCGAAGGACCTAGTCTTATTATTGCAGGAGCAGGATCTGGCAAGACTCGAGTTCTGACATTTAGGATTGCAAATTTACTCACACAGGGTACCCCTCCATGGTCGATACTTGCATTGACCTTTACCAACAAGGCTGCTCGGGAGATGAAGGAGCGTATTGCCAAGGTTGTTGGTGAAAGCACCGCCTCTCAACTTTGGATGGGAACTTTCCACTCAATGTTTCTAAAGATATTAAAGTACGAGGCCGATAAACTGGGGTATTCAAAACCATTCTCGATATACGATACAACCGATTCAAAAAACCTTGTTAGTTCAATAATAAAGGAACTAAATCTCGATACACAGATTTATAAAAACGGGGAGGTTTTTAGTAGGATTTCATCAGCCAAGAATAACCTAATTACTCCACAAGCATACGCTTCGAATACCAATCTAGTTGCCTTTGATAGACAAAATCGAAAACCCGAAATAGCTCGAATTTATGCACTTTATGCGCAGCGATGCTTTAAAGCATCGGCTATGGATTTTGATGATTTGCTTCTTAATACGAATATTCTTTTCCGAGATTTCCCAGATATACTAGCAAAATATCAACAAAAATTTAAGTTTATTCTTGTTGATGAGTATCAAGACACAAACTATTCGCAATATCTGATTGTGAAGAAATTAGCCGCAGGGCATAACAATGTTTGCGTTGTTGGCGATGATGCTCAAAGCATCTACTCTTTTAGAGGTGCAAAAATTGAAAACATTTTAAACTTTAGAAACGACTACCCAACCTACAAACTTTATAAGCTAGAGGAGAACTACAGATCCACGCAAAATATTGTAAATGCTGCAAATAGTGTAATTTCAAAAAATAGTCGACAGATTAAAAAGGTTTCTTTTTCCTCGAAGGAAGAAGGGGATAAGATTAAAGTTTTAAAAGCATTTACCGATCAGGAGGAGGGTTATATAGTTGCCTCGGAAATACTGAGTATTCAATACCGTGAACATGCTCCTAGCAAGGATTTTGCTATTCTGTATCGCACCAATGCACAATCGCGTATTTTTGAGGAAGCATTACGGAAACGCAATATTCCCTATAGGGTTTATGGGAGTTTATCATTCTACCAACGAAAAGAGATTAAGGATATACTAGCTTATTTTCGCTTATCAATAAACCCAAGCGATGATGAGGCTTTAAAAAGGGTTATCAACTACCCTACCAGAGGTATAGGCAATACAACAATGGAACATCTTGCAGAAGTTGCCAACGCTAAAAATCAAAGTATATGGGTAACACTAGAGCAACTTGATAGCGATAATGCTGGTCTCAAATCTGGCGCAATAAAAAAGTTGAAAGATTTTATTGGGATGATGCGGCAATTCCAAAGTTCAATTTTCAATGTAGAGGCATATGAATCTGCATACGCAATTGCAATGGGAACTGGAACAATTCGTGACTTGAAGGAAGACAAAACTCCTGATGGAATTGGTCGTTTTCAAAATGTTGGGGAACTACTGAATGGCATCAAGGAGTTTACAGATAGCCAAAAGAAGGAAGGTGTAACAGATATAATCACTCTTACTGATTACATGGAAAATGTATCACTTCTCACCGATGCTGATACTCAAAAGCCTGAAGATAGGGATAAAGTAACTGTTATGACTATTCACTCGGCAAAGGGACTTGAGTTCAATTATGTATTCCTAACTGGGGTTGAAGAGGATCTATTTCCATCCAAAATGACCATATCAACTCCCGATGATCTTGAAGAAGAGCGAAGACTATTTTACGTTGCTATTACACGAGCTGCAAAAAAAGCAACCATTTCATACGCCCAAACACGCTACAAATGGGGTAATTTGACGCATTGCGTACCTAGCCGTTTTATCAGTGAGATTGATTCTGAATGGGTTGATATGCCGGGAGATATCAATGCCCCTGCGGAAACTCCTGATTCAATAACATCAGCTAAAAATCTTCGTTTTGGCTCTAATACACAAACGGGGTTAAATCTCACACCCATTTCGCAAAGCGAAAAAAGAGATCTGAGTAGTGGAGGGCTTTATCGAAATCCATCTGTAAATAAAAGAAATGATGACTCAGGGGACGGTTGCGATCCTTCGAGCATTGTAACTGGGATGCAGGTATCCCATGAACGATTTGGTGTCGGTAAAGTTATTAATGTTGAAGGTGAAGGTCAAAATTGTAAGGCAACTATTTTCTTTCAATCTGCGGGTCAGAAGCAATTGCTACTTAAATTTGCACGGCTGAAAATTATTGGATAAATTATTTGTTTAAAATCTTCAAAAAATCGCAATTAAACTGATAGTTTAAGCATTAGCATCAAAAAACAAACTCACATTCTTGGCATTGATAATTTTCCGATCATAATCAAAATTATGAATATAAGGCAAATAAACGATCCATCAAAATTGAGGCTTCATTCGTTTTTTGAATTTGAAAAAATCACCTAATAAACCTTACTGGCTTTTTTTCTGAACTAGGTTGTCGACCGAATTTATCGACTCTTCAATTTCATTCACATTAAATGGCTTACAATAATACTTGTGAATTATTTTAGTGTTTAATATTTCTTCGATCTCTGGAGAGATATCAAAACCAGTTAGAATATAAAAAATAATTTGAGGAAATTCTGTTTTTGCTTTTTTAGCAAACTCAACGCCATCCATACCAGGCATTTTCATATCGCTGATAACAATGTCAATCTCTGGATGCGACCTGAGTTCTTCTAACCCATCCAAACCTGACAAACAAGTTATTACGTTATATCTTTTTTGAAAGTTTATTTTAAACAGCAATAAATTTGTTTGTTCATCGTCTACGTATAGGATCGTTTTTTTTTCGTCCATGATTATATGATTTTATGTTGGTAATTTTATTATAACACTTGTACCTTTTTCTACTTCTGATTGAATCTCGATTGCTCCACTAAACTCTTTTATGATTTGATAACTGATTGATAGCCCGAGGCCTGTTCCTTTGCCAGGTTCTTTAGTCGTAAAAAAGGGATCGAATATTCTGCTTAAATTCTCCTTGGGTATACCATGTCCGGAATCAGCTATCGTTAGCACTATCTCATTCTCGACCAAAGAAGTCGCAATAGTAATAGATCCCTCACCGTCAATTGCTTGAATGGCATTCGAAAGTATATTCAGTATGGCTTGATATAACTTGCCCTCATTTGCAACAAGGGTAACCGCATCATTAGTAAATCGCTTAACGACATTTATCCTGTTCTTTATTTGAATACTAAGCATAACCAAACAATTATCGATAATTGAATGGATATCGCAACTTTCAGCGATTGATTCAGTTTGTCGGCTAAATCTATTTAAACTTTTTACAATTTCTGCGGCTCTACTTACTCCAACATTAACCGCATTTATAAGTGGGGTAACATTTTCAAGGTGATCACTTAAATTATCAATAAAATAGTTATTAATACCTTGAATACCCCCGTTAATGAAGTTCAATGGGTTGTTTATTTCATGAGCAACTCCTGCAGCAAGGATACCCAATGAAGCCATTTTTTCAGCCTGAACAAGTTGTTTCTGTGCGCTCTGTAAATTTTTCAAAACCTCTTCAAGTTCAAGTCGTTGAGCGTTTAATTCTTTGTTTGTTTCAATTAATTCTACATTAGTAATTTTAAGTTCTTCTGTTCGTTCATCCACAAGTTGCTCCAAGTTGTTTTGATGTTTAAGAAGTTCTTTTTCGATACTTTTCTTCTCTGTGATATCACGGAGTATTGACTGCAAGAGTATCTGGTCGTTTAATGTTATTTTTGATATGATTCCACTAAACCAATGATTACTTTCAGAACTGTCGAGCATACGATATTCAATTATGCCTGTGTAAATAGTATCTTCTGATATCAGAGACTGAATTGCCTCTTTTACCATGTAAAAATCATCCGGATGAATATATGCAGCAATATTTTGATTTGAAAAATCATTTGGATTAATTCCTGTGATTTTTCCGAGTTGATCGTTTGCAAAAACGATATCTCCATTTTGATCTGAAATCATTATTATATCGGGAAAAGCATCGATAATCGTTCTGTATCGCTCTTCGCTCTCTTTCAATGCCTTTTCAGTTTTTTTGCGTTCAGATATATCACGAACTATAGCGTGCAGTAAATACTCGCCTTTTATCATAATTCTATTAAGGCTTACCTCGGCATAAAACTCAGCACCATTATATTTTTTGTAAAGCCACTCAAAAAATTGGGGGATACCAGCTAAAGCAGCATTTATCATCTCCTGTGCTTTCTCCCAAGACTCTCTGCCGTCTGGTTGAGATTTTGGCGAAAATTCAGCAGGAGAGTGACCAATTATCTTATCACTTCCACATCCAAAAACCTGACTTGTTTTTGAGTTACAATCCAGAAATTTAGATTTATTCATAATAAATATGGCATCACTCGAAGCTTCAAATAGTGATTTGAACTTGAATTCACTTTCCTTTAATGCCCTTTCAGCATTTTTTCTTTCAGTAATATCAATGATTATTCCTCTAAAACCAATTGGCTTTTGATTCTCTAAAATTCTGCTTGTATAGGCTTGGATTGGAAAAGTTGTTTTATCCTTTCTAACGGCAGTATATATATATCCTTTATTAGTTTCACTATCTATCAATCTTTTCATATTAGCGAAAGCAAGTTCTTGTTCTTCATGAATAATAGCCGAAAAGATATTAATGCCATTATGAAAATCATCCGTATTGTAACCAAAAATCTCAAACCCTGATTTGTTAACATAGGTAAGTCGTCCACATAAATCAGCTTCAAAGACGGTTTGGGGCAATAAATCCGTCATCTCTCTAAAGTTATTTTCACTTTTCTCTAACGCCGTCTCAACATATTTACGTTGTTTAGTATCTGATATCGCTCGATCAATAGATTTTTTATTAATTCTAAAAGTACTATACCCTGCAATTCCTGTAAAAATTATTGCAAAGGATGTATCTACTAAAAAATCGTCAACAGATGCGTTAGAGATAGAAAATTGTTGCCTGAAGATTTTTACAAAAACGAAAAGCACAATAACATTAGCCAAGATATATGCTATGATTGTCTTCTGATATTTTATTATAAATAGTGGCATCATGGAAAGGATTGCCACAATAATAACAATGGTATCTAAGCGGGCAATAACTTCACTTTTATCAATCCACATTACAAACCAAACAGCGGAGAGAGATGAAATGAGTAGAAGATGTACTGCAAAACCATAAAGACCTCTCATTAAAAGAAAAAGCGCAATAATGAAAATAACTGCCATTGAAAATTCAGAAAAGATTATTGGCAGGTATAATTTACCATAATCAGAACTTATAACTTGTATATACGCAGTTGATAATACAATCAGTGCTAAACCAATAATTGCCGAAACACTAAAATAAAAAACTAAGCGAACCCTTTGCTGCAATGCAAAATCCGAATCTTTATATCTACTTAAAGCCAGCGGGAGTTCTCCCTTTTTATTATTCATCGACTTATTACCAATATGAATTCCAATATTCATAAATAATTTTCTAGCACTTTTTTATTAACCTTAGAATCTGTAAATTAATCCATTTAAAGGTTATTTCACTTGCAATAGAATTGAGATGAATCTTTAAAAAAAGTGATATATCTCACTTTAGCTGTAGCACCTTTAAAAATTGACATCCTGCCGATTAACCAGTAACTTAAGGAAAATCTCTACAAATAAACTCTATATAACCACAATAAGATTTGTGGTTATAACGGACAAATATGCTTAGGGCAAACTAACGAAGTGTGTTAAAATTATTCGAATGAAAAAAGATAGGCTATTATATTTTTCCAATTAGTGTAACTCAATAAAGTATAATCTCCGCTAAAGTTGTGTAGAACCTTTCTAAGGAAACACTAATCTTACTACTAATACCCAAAACTATTCGGAATATGGTAAAAAGGACCTGTAAAAGGAGCAGGAACAACTGTTACAGCTAGCACATTAGAATATCTAACACCACAACTCGTTGAGGCCTTCCGAACAAACCATGTACTTTGAGAGAGAGGTAATGAGTATGTAAACCCAGGCAGATCGGATAAGGGGATATCCGTCCAATTACTATCGCCCGGAACAGCAGCAGCATTCACCGTATATTGCCATGTGTAGGTAGAGCCAACTTTTGCAGAAAGTAAATTGGTGAATGGTGATGGAGTATACCCTGAACAAATAGACTGATTGGCGGCTATCTGTCCCCCATAGCAATCGGCAGCACCTATTGTAAACTGAGTTCCCAAAATTGATATTCCTCCTGTTAAATTATTGCGATAGCAATTAGGATTTGATGCATCAACATGGGTTCCTTCTAGTGTCCAAAATCCTCCATTAGTGCGTTTAAGAACTCGAGCATCATTGTTTAAAGTATAACTAACAAATCCGTTGGCGGCCAATGAAACACTGTAATTATTTATAACCAACCCATTGCTAGCCGTTAAGTTCCAATACCCCTCAGTGAATTGGTTCGTTACGCTTACGCCTGATTCAATTATAGGTAATCCAGCATTTCCAGGGTTGTTCGATAAGAAATATGCAACTATAGAGCCTGCTGTTAATCCACTATTTACGGTTAAACTTATTGTTTCCATATTATCCGATGTACCTAACGGAATAATATATGTACTATTAGATGTGATCCAACGCTCCATCCTACCAATAATTCGTCCCGATGTGTAAGTAAGCGACCCGGGGGTTGCTATTCCCGTCCCCAAGGAAATACGATTGACTCCAGTGGTTATGATCCCAGATGTAAGTGTTAGATTATTGGATACAAATAAATTGTCATTCAATATGATTTGAGTGTTGTTTGCTACTGTTAGGTTGTAAAAATTCTCTCCCGTGGTTTTACTCAATGTTTGGTTAATTCCATTTAATAAAACGGAACTAGTTCCAGATATAAAAGCACTTAAATCGTTCCAATTACCTCCAATCGTTAGGTTGTATGTTGAAGCATCAAAACTCCCAGAGGTGATGTTCAGATTATTCCGAATAGTAATAGAGCAAGCTAATTTACAAGAAGCTGCTATTGCAGTTTTAATTTCAACATCATAAAAATTTCCTGAGTTAATATTAATTGTTTGAGTTCCATTTAAGGTATTAAATATTGTTTTGGAGCTCCCAGAGTTAAATGTCCCATTTTCGCTACTCAAGTTTCCTCCTATTGTAACTATTGGATTACCTGTAATATTAATCGTACCGTTATTAACAACATTGAATTCTGATGAAAGATCTTTATTATTAACATCTAATCTTGCTCCTGATTGGATTACAATCGACTTTGCTGTTGCAGTGGCTATAGAGATTATTGGATAGTTTAGCACATTTGTAATAATGGCCAATGAGTTGATATCAGGAACTACTTCTAAAGACCAGTTTAGAGGATTGTGCCAGTTATGATCAATTGCCCCAGTCCAAAAGTAAGGTTGAATTAACGAACGGTATGCATAACCATCAGCTTTACCTCCAAAAAAGATACTCCAATTCTCAGGTGCTGGACAAACAGATGGCTTGATTGTTTGGTTTGATGAGCCATTTGCATTTCCACCCAAATAAATATTGAGGTTTTCAGGCGGTGTACAAACGCTTCGTAATGCCATTGAATTAGAAGTCCCATTCGCATTTCCTCCCAAGTAGATATTGAGGTTTTCAGGAGGCGTACACACAGTTTGTGTTACCTTTGAGTTTGAAACTCCATTTGCGTTTCCACCAAAGTAAATATTTCGATTTTCGGGTGCAGTGCAGATAGTCTGCTTTACAGACTGAGACGATGCTCCATTAGAAAATCCTCCCGAATAAATATTTACTGTATACAAACCAGAAGGGCACATGGTAATATATGTACTAGATGCTCCATTAGCAATACCTCCGAAATAAATGCTTGCAATTTCGGGCGGCGTACAACTAACTAAACGCTGAAATGATTCCCCATTTGCAACACCTCCAAATGAAATATTTAAATTCTCGGAAACGGAGCAAACTGTTTGTACAAGTTTATTCACATTGTATCCATCAGCATTCCCACCAACAAAAAAATTCAAATTCTCAGGGGTTGAACAAACAGTCTGAGAAAATTTTTGGATGGCATACCCATCGGCATTACCGCCTATAAATATATCTAAATTTTCAGGTACAGGGCAGATAGTTTGTAGTAACGCTCCAGTATAATAACCATCTGCATCACCACCTTGAAATATATAATTATTTTCGGGTATTGCGCAAATACTCTGAGTCAGGTTTAAAATAGCATACCCTTCGGCATCACCTCCAAAGAAAACATTATAATTTTCAGGTGAAGGGCATGATGTTTGCAATAAATTCTTTAAGGAATACCCACCTGCATTGCCTCCCAAAAATATGCTTTGGTTTTCGGGAGGTAAACAAATGGTTTGTAATAAATTACTCTTTGCAAAGCCAGTTGTGTTTCCACCAAAGAAAATGTTTAAATTTTCAGAAACACATGCGCTCTGTATTAAACTTTTATTAAAGAAACCATCAGAATTTCCACCAAAAAAAACGTTGGTGTTTTCTATCACCAAACAAGTCGATTGTGATAATTTATTAAAGGCATAACCATCAGAGTTTCCACCAGAAAAAACACTAACAGGAGTAGCACTACCGGAAGGACAATTGATGAAATATTGTGAAGATGCCCCATTTGCATTTCCTCCATAAAATATACTTGTGCTTTCTGGCGGTGTACACAATGTTAAACTTTGTATCGCTTTTCCTCCGCTCCCACCGAAAAATATGCTTAAATTTTCAGGAGGAGTACAAATACTTCCCATTAATCGCTGAATAGAAGATCCATTTGCATTTCCACCAAAATAAATATTTCCATTTTCAGGTAAAGAGCATAACGTTTGAGACAAACTAGCAATGCTTGCACCATTTGCACTTCCGCCAAAATAGATGTTTTGATTTTCGGGTGCAACACACATTGATTGTGTTAGAGTTTGACTATCTCCTCCATTGGCATCTCCCCCCTTAAACTGAGCAACTATTTTATTTGAAATACTTATAAAAACAATAAACAGAAAAATATATTTTAGCCTTAAAAGCATTTAATCTTTTTTTGTTGTTACACAAAACAACCCGAAATGTAAACAGACCGAATTTCAACCAATAGTTCCAAAACAATCAAGAGTTTTACAAGTTGAGTAACTCTTTTATAACTATTAGAAAGTTCTCACACCCCTGCCACCCATTCGATAATCCTTATTTCGATTTGCACCATTACCTACCCAATCTCTGTTACTAGTTATACAATATTGCCAACCATTATCGTACCAGTTGCCACCACGAATTACTCCTCCCTGATCTCCGCCCCCGTTAACCGGCCAGTTAGGAGTATCAGCGACTCCTGTATTTGTAAGATTACCATCTCCATTAGCATTAGTAAAAGAACTATAATTATAACCATTGCCGCCAATGCACTGCTCATTCACGTTTCCCGCCATATCCATAGCACCATAGTAAGATGCTCCTGCCTGTATTCTGTTGGTTGTTGATGTTGCAGCAAAACCACACCGCAAAGGACCTCTGTTAGTGTTTGTTCCTATAGCATATGCGCATAGTCCTGGACCCGATGTAAGTGAAGTTTCGTTTGCAAGACCTGGAAATGCGATTGCCCCAGAATTTGTAGCCAGAATGGTGGTTGTACCCCACACATATTCATTAGCCACCGGAGTAGCCGTTCCCCTGCAAATCTTTTCGAATTCAAACTCCGTCATCGGCCTTAGTGCAGCCCAATCAAGATATGCAATAAGATCAGCCCAACATAACCAATTGCATGGCAAATCTTTGCCATCGTCCACTTCATCAAAAACGTTATTAAGATTAAGATCGCAGCCTACTACCGCAGGAATATTATTCACTACACCCGGCGTTTTTATTCTAATTCCGCTACGACAATTCAAAGGATTTGGTGAACCAGCCAATACAAAACTTCCTATTGCAGAATTGGGTGCAGCTGAAGCTGCATTAAAACGAGTCAATTGCTGGTCATAAGTAAGTGTATTTAAAAAAGCCACGTATTCTTCCTGACTAATTTCGTATTTCATAGAATAATAACCATTATATCCAAAGGGGAACGTAGATGGTAGTGCGGCTGTAGAACCCCATGTAAGAGTTGATAAATATTGAGCAGAGGTTAATCCAGCCGATTGAACAGCGGCATCAATCAATTTTGGTGCCATTGCTCCATCACCAGTAAAACCATATAAAGCACTACCTCCTCGGTTTCCATCGCCTACAGAAAATGATCCTTGAGGTATATAAACCATTTCGATACCATTCAACTGGTAATTGTATAAATTATCGGTGATACTCATTTTTAAGGTAATAGTAGCTGAGGAAATGCTTCCACTACCATTGGCTATTCTGTGTATAAAAACACCTTTGCCATCTGTGGTTGCATCAACTTGTAATATGCCACCCGTTGCGGTATGATCTCCTGAAATAGTACTTATCCCTACATGCTGCCATGGTAAGTAATTGGTTGCACAATCCTGATATTTAATAAAAATCCAAACTGCATCCCAATTTGCTGGACCCGAAGATACTTTCCAACTATTGTCCCACTGAATTGTGAAGCGAATGTGTGTAGGATCAGAAATTACAGGAACTCCTAGCTGCAAGTTATTGGCAAAAGAATAGGAAAAAATGGTAGTGGCTACCAAAAACATAATTAACCTTTTCATCTTTATATGAAGTGTTTTAATATGGCAAAGTGAAACTCGCATGTTATGATTCTCATGCTTCTTTTTATTTATAGATAAATAATCACCAATCATAGTATTTGCATTTACCGTTTGGAATTAAACTTGTTAAACATTGTAGACTTTTTCATTAATTACATTTTAAGGCACCCTTACACCACGACCTCCAAAACGGTTGTCTTTACCTTGATTCAAATTAGAGGTCATCCAATCTCTATTACTAACCACACAAGTTCCAGCAGCATCGAACCAATTACCACCCCTTGAGGTGCCTCCACCACCATTACCACCACCCACAAGAGGCCAATTGGGTGTATCGGCTATTCCAGTAGCAGATAAGTTTCCATCTCCATTAGCGGTTGTAAATGCACTATAATTATAGCTATAACCTCCTAAACACTGCTCTACTACATTTCCACTCATTTCCATTACACCATAAAAAGTAGCACCAGCAACTGTACGGTTAGATGTTGCATTGGCCGCAAAGCCGCAACGTAATGGTCCTCGATTATTTGTCACGCCAACACCATATGCGCAAGTTCCCGCACCACTAGTAATGGATACTTCATTTACTGCCCCAGGGTAGACAATAGCGCCAGAGTTAGCTGCTAAAATAGTGGTTGTTCCCCATGCATATTCGCCAGCTACGGGAGTAGCAGTCCCTCTGCAAATTTTTTCAAATTCAAATTCGGTCATTGGTCGAATACACGCCCAATCCAAAAAAGCCATCAGATCAGCCCAACTTAACCAATTACAAGCAATATTTTGTCCATCATCGGCCTCGTCAAAAGTGCCATTAAGATTCAAATCGCAACCTACAACAGCAGGTACATTACTTACCTGTCCCGCAGTTTTTATCCTAATACCATTTCTGCAATTTTGAGGATTAGGAAGCGTTGCCACGGCAAATGTACCCGGGGCTGAATTGGGAGCATTGGAAAAACGGGTTAGCTGCTGGTCGTATGTCAAACAATTTAAAAAAGTTGCATAAGCTTCTTGACTGACTTCGTATTTCATTACATAAAAAGCATTGTAGCCCATGGGAAATGCTGAAGGCAGAGCTGCGCTAGAACCCCATCCTGCATTCGACAAGTATTGTGCAGCAGTCAATCCTGTTGTTTGTACGGTGTTATCTATCAAAAGTGGGGCTAATGCTCCGTTACCTGTGAATCCGTATTGATTGCCCCCTCCCCTATTTCCATCTCCAATATAAAAAGCTCCTTGCGGAATATATACCATTTCAATTCCATTTAGTTGGTAATTGTAACTTGCATCTGTAATAGTCATTTTAAGTGTTACAGTAGCCGATGAGATATTTCCACTACCAGCTGCAACCCGATGGATAAATACTCCTTTACCATCACTAACTGCATCAATTTGTAATACACCTCCAGTAACTGTATGATCGGTAGAGGTGGTACTTAATCCAACATGCTGCCATGGCAGGTTATTAGTGGCACAATCCTGATATTTAAGAAAAATCCATACGGCATCCCAGTTTGCTGGGCCGCCAGTAACTTTCCAACTATTATCCCATTGGATAGTGAATTGGACGTGAGTTGCATCTGGACGAGTTAGAGCACCAAACTGCAAGTTGTTAGCAAATGTGTAACTTAGGGTTAAACTGAGAACTAACAAGATGAGCACTTTCTTCATATTAATTATTTTTAGTTTTGATTTTCTTTGTAGTTTTAAAATCATCATCTATAAATACAGCGCTAAATCACGCTTTCGAATGGTATTTTCTTTATAATGTACGTTGTAAAATCGTATAGGTTTCTATCTTTCAATACAACAATTGAAGTTAATTCTAATTACATTTTGAAAAACAGCACTTTATGCAACATATCTCAATACATGTCAATTTGATTAATGACCAATAACCATAGAACAAAGAAACATTACTTTACATTAAAATCTATCCATTTGCTATTGCTTCTTTTAAACCTAGAGTAAGTTTAGAAAATTGTCTACTAATCCAATGCTGTAATTATCATATTTATCGTCAAACATTAAATAGTCTAATATAGAAATCTTCCTATATTAAATATTCTTGTATCTGATTAAAAACATGATCAATCCTCAAAGTTTTTATTATAAAATCTCACTCGTTTTATCAGGTTTTAATTATACAACTTCATTTTTTACGATTTTGAAGAAATTATTTTTAAAATAATTTAAACAGTTTCTTAAAAATTGAATATGCATGAATCAGAATATTAGCAATGAATTTTTTTCCATTAAAAATCAACTGATTAGCCATATATGATTATTATTGAAATAATTGCGTTAAGATCTTTTCCGTTTTTTCTAAACGAAGGTTCAAATGCAGTGGCATTACCAAATAAATTTGAACCAAACGTTGATTTTGGGTATTGTCAGAAAAATTCTACTTTTGATTCCTATATTACAGACTATCTGTAAGGCCGATACTATAAAACATTATAGCTATTCGTTTAAAAATTAACAAAAAGACATTGGAAGTATTTGAGATTATTGCCACCACACTTTTCGGACTAGAAGAGATACTTGCACAAGAACTTCGTGAACTTGGTGCCGCCGATATTGAAGTATTGAGCCGTGCTGTAAGGTATAAAGGGGATCGGGAGATGCTTTATAAAAGCAACCTGCTCCTAAGAACCGCTGTGAAAGTTTTAAAACCGATTGGTACATTTTATGCAGCAAACGAACAGCAACTGTACGATAAAATTAAAAAAATAAATTGGGACGAATATTTTAGTTACAATAAAACATTTGCAATTGACGGAAGCACACATAGTGAGATTTTCACCCATTCCAAATTTATTGCCCTGAAATCAAAGGATGCAATTGCAGATCAGTTCAGAGAAAAGTATGATATTCGACCCTCCGTTGACACCGAAAATCCCGATCTACGTATCAATGTTCACATCAATGACAAAACAGTTATTGTTTCTTTAGATAGTTCTGGCTCATCACTTGGTAAGCGTAACTATAGGCTAGCCCAAACCGAGGCCCCCATAAATGAAGTGTTAGCTGCCGGAATAATTCTACTATCTGGATGGGATAAAACATGTGATTTTATAGATCCTATGTGCGGTTCAGGAACGTTTCCCATTGAAGCAGCCTTGCTGGCTAATAATATTCCATCGGGGAGAAACCGAAAATTTGGCTTTGAAACATGGGGTGACTTTGACTTAAACTTATGGGATGAGGTTAAAGCCAAAGCCGATTCTAATATTATTTCATCTAACGCAAAAATTTTTGCAAATGATATTGACAATAAAGCATTGGACATTGCTTTTGCAAATGCCAAAAGAGCAGGGGTAAGTAATCTCATTACTTTTGATACTATTGATTTTTTCCATACTTCTCACGATACTGGAAGGGGACTTGTTATTATGAATCCCCCATACGGTGAACGTTTGCAAGTAAATGAAATCACCAATTTTTATCAAGATATTGGATCAAGGCTAAAGCATTTCTATCAGGGTTGCGATGCATGGATTATAAGTGCCAACTACGAAGCTCTAAAAAATTTTGGGCTAAGAACCTCTAAGAAAATAAAACTGTATAATGGCCCACTCGAATGCCGATTACAAAAATATGAGCTATATCAGGGAAGTAAAAAGGCTAATAAGATCGGGAATGAATCGATTCAATAAGCAGTATTAACACAACTAACAAAGGTTTTGGCTAAAGGCTCAATTGAATAAGAAGTTTGTTAAAACAAAATAGAATAAGACCTACAAAACAATTCATAAATTAATCATCTTTTTAATATCCATTTTGTTTTTATCATACAATCAGCTAGTTTTGTAGCAGAAGAGAAACGGTTGACTTATTGCTATAGAGAAGTTGATAAATTACCACCTTTCAGAAAATTAAAAAGTACTTATCCTTACATTAAAAAGTAATCGTTTTCTTACATTTGATAGCAAACAGAAATCTATAACATGGATTACAACACAAGCAGAAAAAAGCTTAACCTCCCCGAATACGGCAGAAACATCCAACAAATGGTTGACCATCTGTCTACCGTTGAGGACAGGGACGAACGTAACCGATTAGCAAGGGTACTTATTGGCATAATGGGCAATATGAACCCACATCTTCGGGATGTTAACGATTTCAAACATAAACTTTGGGATCATCTTTTCATCATGTCTGATTTCAAGATTGATATTGATTCCCCATACCCAATTCCAAACCTTGAAACCTATCAAGAAAAACCTAAAACTGTTCCCTACCCCACTCAGCCAATTACTTTTAAGCATTACGGGCGTTCTATTGAACTAATGATACAGAAAGCCATTGAGATGGAAGAAGGACAGCAGAAGGAAGCTCTTACCCAGCTTATTGCAAACCACATGAAAAAGGCCTACCTGATGTGGAATAAAGATTCTGTTTCGGACGAAGATGTGATAAAAGATCTGGCAAAGCTTTCAGGAGGAAAATTAACTTTGGCTGTTGGCACTCGATTGAGTGATAGTCGCGAAGTATTCAAAAATAAGCGTAAATTCGTTCCACGAAAAAAATAACTTACTCAAGCAGCTATGGCCACATTTGAGGTATATGGCGGAAAGCCGCTCAAGGGTGAACTACACCCTCAGGGGGCTAAAAACGAGGCATTACAAATTATTTGCGCCACACTTTTAACTCCCGAAAAGGTTACTATACGAAACATCCCCAGTATCAGGGATGTAGTTAAACTCATCGAACTTTTAGAGTGCATGGGCGTTGAAGTTAAATTCACCGAGCCTTCTGTTTGTACATTTCAAGCCAAAAACGTTAACGTTGAATACCTCACCACCGATGACTTTAAGAATAAAGCAGCTAGCCTTAGAGGGTCTATAATGGTAGTTGGGCCATTACTTGCACGGTATGGTATAGCATACATTCCAAAACCAGGAGGCGATAGAATAGGTCGCCGCAGATTAGATACCCACTTTATCGGATTCGAAAAACTAGGTGCTTCTTTTAACTTTGATACTAAGGAAAGTTTTTTTAAGGTTGAGGGAAAAAATCTCAAGGGTGCATATATGCTACTTGACGAGGCCTCTGTTACAGGAACTGCGAATATCCTAATGGCAGCAGTACTAACCCCCGGTAAAACAACCATTTTTAACGCTGCCTGTGAGCCTTACGTACAGCAACTTAGCAAGATGCTTGTTCGCATGGGTGCTAAAATTTCAGGCATAGGCTCAAATCTTTTGGTGGTTGATGGCGTTGAAAATCTTCGAGGATGTGACCACACAATCCTACCCGATATGATTGAAATTGGTTCGTTTATAGGCTTGGCCGCAATGACCCATAGCGATATCACCATAAAAAACGTTTCGTATGACGATTTAGGAATTATCCCCGACTCTTTTAGCCGACTTGGAATTAAAATGGAGAGAATTGGCGATGATATCCATATCCCCGAGCAGCGTAATTATGAAATTGATACGTTTATAGATGGCTCGATTATGACCATTGCAGATGCTACCTGGCCTGGCCTCACCCCCGATTTACTTAGCGTCTTTCTTGTAGTTGCAACGCAAGCCAAAGGCTCTGTTCTAATTCACCAGAAGATGTTCGAAAGTCGATTATTCTTCGTTGATAAGTTAATTGACATGGGTGCTCAGATTATCCTCTGCGATCCTCACCGTGCAACGGTGATTGGGCATAACCACCAAATGCAACTTCGCCCTACAACAATGACTTCACCCGATATCCGCGCAGGGGTTGCCCTTCTTATTGCAGCCCTTTCTGCCGATGGAAAAAGCACTATCCACAACATCGAGCAGATTGACCGTGGCTACGAAAATATCGATAAACGATTAAACACTATTGGAGCGGATATTAGAAGGATTGGCTAGATTTAATTTGTTAGTTTGATACTAACCACAAAATATTCCACAATCTTTATTTTCTGCTACATGCCTCTTTTAAGGCATCTTTAAACCTTTTTGGGGAAAGGAATTCTAACCTCAAACAATAACCAAACCATAAAATATGAAAACTCTTTTCATTACTCTTACAGTTTTTTTACAACTAATAATCGCCTCTATTGCCTCTGCTCAGGAAGATCCTGTTGTACAAAAAATAATTGAGATTGGTAAGACTGATAACCAAACAATGAAACATCTCGATATACTTTGTAATCGATTTGGAGGAAGGTTAATTGGCTCCGATGCATACGAGAATGCAGCAGAATGGGCTGCAAGTAAATTTAAGGAATGGGGAATGCAAGTGGAGATGGATGAGGCTGGAACGCTTCCTGTTGGTTTTAACCGAGGCCCTTGGTTCGGAAGAATGCTCAGTGATAATGGCATGATTCTCCATTTTGCTACACCATCGTATACATCAGGTACAAAAGGAGTTCAAAAGGGGCATGTGCTAATTGAGCCTAAATCCCAAGGAGAGTTTAACCGAATGAAAGGCAGGCTTAAAGGAGCGTGGGTACTAATATCAGGTACAAGTACTGGTTGGCCAATCGATATATCAAAGGACGCAGATATTCAACGAGCTAAAATAATTGCGGAAAATGCAATAATTGAAAAGAAAAACGATTCAATCAATACCTTAAATAGAAAGGCTCGTGAAACAGATGGTAAAAAGATTGATCCATTACCTTTTAAAGAAGAACCTGCATTATTTTACAAACAAATGGTTGATGCTGGTATTCTAGGAATAATCCAATCGGCAAAAGTTCCGATTGTAGCATTATACGATCGGAAGAATATCGATAGTATGACTTTCGAAAAACTGCCACAAGTACCCGATATCAAACTCGATGAGCATCAATTTCAGATTATTGAACAGATGGCAAAAGAGCGGCAACGCTTCGAGTTAGAGTTTGATATTCGAAACCACTTTAAAATGGGTCCCATCAAATATTACAATGTTATTGGAATAATTCCTGGCACTGAATTCCCTGATGAATACGTGATAATGGGTGGTCACCTTGATGCATATGATGTTGGTACTGGTGGTGTTGATGATGGTTCTGGCTCTACACCAGCAATGGAAGCCGCCCGTTTAATTATGAAAGCCGGAGGTAAACCAAAACGCACTATTCTTGTTTGTTTGTGGGCTGGTGAGGAGTTTGGGCTTTTAGGTTCAACAAGTTGGGTTATTAGAAATAAGGATAAACTCCCTAAAATATCTAACATGTTTAATCGCGATGGCGGACCAACTGTTGCCAACGGCTTAAACGTATCTGATGCCATGTGGGTCGATATCGAAAAAATTTGCAAACCATTAAATAGCATCAACCCCGATTTTCCTTTTACGCTAAAGAAAAAAGAACCAAGAGAACGCCCTAAGAAAGCAATGGGTACTGATAGTGGTCCATTTTCCGTGGTAGGTGTTCCAACAATGACATTTAATACTGAAGACACTAAAGGGTACAACTTCAACTATGGAGAAATATGGCATACCGAAAGGGATCTTTACAATATGAGTATCCCAGAGTATCAAGAGCATACTGCCATTGTTACTGCTATTGTAGTATACGGAGTAGCCAACCTCGACCATCTACTTTCGCGCGAAGGATATTATCTTCCTGAAATTAAGAAAGAGGAGAAAAAAGAGATAAAAAAGAAATAACTATAACAAAGACTTCACATAAAAAAACCCACCGTTGCAACGATGGGTTTTTTATTACCTTTGTGCCAAATTGTCGGAATAAATTCAATGGCAGAGTATTTGTTTGGGAAAACTGATTGAAAAAATATTACATATATGACAAGGAAGAAACACAAGACAGAGGAAGTTATAGATGAGCAAATATTAGACCCAACAGCGGGTGATACCGCTACATTTTCTGACAAAAATGTAGCGGACGATGATAAAAAAACTGAAGAAAACAAAACAGAGGAAAAAATTGAAGAGAAAATTGAGGTAAATCCAGTTGAACAAATCCAAACTCAACTCGATGAAATGAAGGATAAGTACATTCGGCTTTCGGCTGAATTTGACAACTACCGCAAGCGTTCACTTCGTGAGAAGATGGATTTAACCAAATACGCCTCTGAGGATATATTACAGTCAATCCTTCCACTTTATGATGACTTTGAACGCGCAATGAAAAGTTGGGATGTGAGTACCGATATTGATGCGGTAAAACAAGGATTGCACTTGATTTATAATAAGTTTTATGATTTTTTAAAAACAAAAGGAATTTCTGAAATCGAAGCAATTGGAAAAGAGTTAAACACAGATATTCATGAAGCCATAACCAAAACTCCTGTTCAGGACGATGCGATGAAGGGTAAAATTGTTGACGTTGTTCAAAAAGGATATATGCTCAACGATAAGGTGATTCGTTTTTCGAAAGTAGTTATTGGGGAATAGGCTTAGCAAAAACTAATTATGGCGAAAAGAGATTATTACGAGATACTTGGTATACAGCGCGATGCGTCAAAGGATGAAATAAAAAAGGCCTATCGCAAGATGGCTATTAAATATCATCCCGATAAGAATCCTGGTGACAAAAGTTCCGAAGATCATTTTAAGGAAGCAGCCGAAGCTTACGAGGTTCTTAACGATGACAATAAACGAGCACGTTATGACCAGTTCGGACATGCTGGCATGAGCGGAGGTGGAGGTTTCTCTGGCGGTGGAATGAACATTGAAGATATCTTTTCCCAATTTGGTGATATTTTTGGCGGTCACTTTGGTGGATTTGGTGGATTTGGTGGTGGACGAAGTTCGCAACGTGTAAACAAGGGATCTGATCTACGAGTAAAAGTTAAACTCAACCTACAAGAAGTAGCAAATGGGGTTGAGAAAAAAATAAAGGTTAATAAATACATAACTTGTAAGACATGCTCTGGATCAGGTGCTGCAGGCGGTTCATCGCACAATACTTGCTCAACATGTAGAGGTTCTGGTTATGTTACCCGAATTGCAAATACAATGCTTGGGCAGATGCAAACAAACAGTACCTGTCCTACCTGCAACGGCGAAGGAAAAATCATAACTCATAAATGTACTAGCTGTAGCGGCGAAGGTGTTGTTCGCGATGACGAGGTAATTTCAATCAAAATTCCTGCTGGTGTTGCAGAAGGCATGCAGATGAGCGTATCAGGTCGAGGGAATGCTGCTCGCAGAGGTGGTGTTAATGGCGATCTTCTTGTTCAGATTGAGGAGGAAAAAGATCCTGAGCTAATCCGCGATGGAAACGATTTAATTTATAATTTATACCTAAGTTTCCCTGATGCAACACTGGGCGTTCCAATTGAAATTCCAACTGTTGATGGGAAAGTAAAAATTAAGATTGATCCTGGAACACAACCTGGAAAAGTATTAAGGCTCAGAGGAAAAGGTATTCCAGATGTAAATGGTTACGGTAGAGGCGATTTGCTTGTTACAATAAATGTATGGGTGCCCAAAAGCCTTACAAAAGAAGAAAAGGCTATGATTGAAAAAATGTCCAAATCACAAAACTTTGAACCAAATCCCGATAGTAGCGAGCGAAATTTCTTTGAGAAAATGAGAGGATTTTTCGAGTAATTAATCAGAACCATATTTTGAAATATAGTAATCTATCCCTGAATTAATTTCAGGGATTTTTTTTAGTGTATTGTGAATATTTTGTATTTTTTGCAATTGCTCTAAAACAAATTGACTTGATAACGCTTTATATAATTTGTAAAATAAAAATTTGCTTTTTTGTAGCTTTTCACTTACAACAGTTACTAAATACTAAATTCAAATTGCAATCGATAACCAATTAACTCTAATATCATTATGAACCTTCTAACCGCCGAGCACGTCGAGAAGCGATATTCTAATCACCTTGCACTCGATGATGTGAGCATCTCAGTTCCCGAGAAAAGCATCTATGGACTTCTTGGTCCTAACGGTGCAGGGAAAACAACTCTAATCAGAATTATCAACCAAATTACAGGCCCCGATAAAGGTGAAGTAACCTTTGCTGGTCGGAAAATGGTTGCCGACGACATCTATCATATTGGATACCTGCCCGAAGAGCGAGGATTATACAAAAAGATGAAAGTTGGCGAGCAGGCTTTGTATCTGGCTCAACTTAAGGGCTTAAGCAAAACTGATGCTATAAAACGCTTAAAATATTGGTTCGAAAAGTTCGAAATACAATCGTGGTGGGATAAAAAGGTTGAGGAGCTATCTAAGGGAATGGCACAAAAAGTGCAGTTCATAGTAACTGTTATTCACGAACCTCGGCTACTCATATTCGATGAGCCTTTTAGTGGCTTCGATCCAATCAACGCAAATCTTCTGAAAGAGGAAATTTTAAAACTAAAAGAAAAAGGATCTACTATCATTTTCTCAACCCACAACATGGGTTCAGTTGAGGAACTTTGCGATCACATCACCCTTATCAATAAGTCAAAGAACATACTGAATGGCCCTATAAATGAGGTTCGCCAAAAGTATGGTAGCAACGTGTTTGAACTTGCATTCCGGGGAGACGTTATCAAACTCAAAGAAAGCCTTGATTCGAATTACACCCTAATAAGCAATAGCGAAGAGGCAGGTCTAAAAAAAGCCCTAATTAAGGTTAACAACTTCTCGTCCGATAACCGACTACTACAAATGTTACTCCCTGCAGTGGAGGTAACTGGTTTTAATCAGGTTATCCCTAGCATGAATGATATATTTATTCAGGTAGTTCAGGACTATAACCGTGTAAATGGATTATCGTCCAATTAATCTTTAACCAAATAAAAGAAATTAGCTATGAACAAAATATTACTCATTATTGAAAGGGAGTTCATGTCGAGGGTGAAAAAGAAATCATTCATCGTAATGACCCTACTTACCCCTATCCTATTTGCTGCATTAATGATTGGCCCAAGTTTACTTGCTAATATGGAAAGTACCGAGTTAACCACAATTGCCGTTGTTGACAACTCAAAGCAATTTGAGGGAAAAATCGCAGAGACCAATTATATCAAACTTAAATTTTTAAGTAACGAGTCAACTGAAAGTTTAAAGAAAAACTTTGAGGAATCGGGTTACTACGCATTTCTTTATATCAACAAAAATGCAATGACTTCGCCCGATAGCATTATTCTTTACTCCAATAAGCAACCATCAATTGATGTAGTTTCGCATATCTCAACTTCAATCGAAAAAGAAATTGAAACTCAGAAGCTAAAAGCATATAAAATTGAGAATATCGATGAGATAATGAAAACCATCAAAACTAAAATTGATGTTAGAACAATAAAATTATCGAAAGGCGGCGAAGAAAAGGAGAGCAATACCTTTGTGACTATGGCTGTTGCATACGTGCTAAGTTTTATGGTTTACATGATGATATTCCTTTTTGGAACACAGGTTATGAGGGGTGTTATTGAGGAAAAAACCAGCAGAATTGTTGAAGTAATTATTTCATCTGCAAAACCGTTCCAACTCATGATGGGTAAGATTGTTGGTATTGCAGCTGTTAGCCTTGTTCAAATTCTTGCTTGGGTTGTACTCACCTTTGCTATTGTTAATACCGTTAGCTCAATAATGACCACCAAGAATATTGATAAGATAAAAACAGAACAGCAATCAGTTTCAAATTTGATGCAACAGCAAGGGGGAGTTCAAACACCCGCCACCATGCAAAATAAAGAAGTTAAGAATGAGTTTATGACTGCCCTTGGTAATCAGAACTTTGGATTGCTAATAGGTGGGTTTATTTTCTACTTCTTGGGTGGTTTCTTACTTTATGCGGCATTATTCGCAGCCGTTGGATCCGCAGTTGATAGCGAAACCGACACTCAGCAGATGGTAATGCCAATAACCCTCCCTCTTATCTTATCCATTATTATCATGATTAGCGGTATAAAATCACCCGATGGACCCTTAGCATTCTGGTTTTCGATGATTCCATTCACATCACCAATTATCATGTTAACACGGTTACCTTTTGGCGTTCCTACATGGCAGCTAATCGTTTCGGGATCTTTACTTATTATCACATTTATTGTAGTCACCTGGATGGCAGCAAAGATTTATCGTACAGGAATACTCCTTTATGGTAAAAAATACTCTTGGGCAGAAATGTGGAAATGGGTTAGATATAAGAGTTAAAGAAGTTTGGAGTTTAGAGTTATAAGTACTTAAAGTTATATTTAGAACCACAATAGACACATTAGAACACATTAGAAATTTATCTGTGTGAACTACTGTATCTAATGTGGTTTAATTTTTTAACCATCACACTCAAATATGATTAATAAAATAGCAAAATCCGTTGAAGAGCTTTGCCAACACGATTCTTCGGGTCACGATTGGTGGCATATTTATAGAGTTTGGAATCTAGCAAAACTAATAGGTAAAAAGGAAGTTGTAGATTTACATCTAGTTGAACTTGCTGCCCTACTTCACGATTTAGACGATTGGAAACTAAGCGATAAAAACCAAGAAGATTTACCCAATGCACGCAGATTGCTTGCCGAAAACAACATTTCTAAAGACATACTAGAAAAAGTTGTTGTAATTATAAACGAGGTATCTTTTAAAGGTGCAGGAGTAGAAACCAGACCAACCTCAACGGAAGCAATGGTTGTTCAGGATGCCGATAGGCTCGATGCAATTGGTGCAATTGGTGTTGCTAGAACATTTGCCTATGGCGGTTTTAAAAACCAACCATTACACTTACCAAATGTCAAACCAACTTTTCATAAAGATTTCGAAGAATACAAAAGCACCAGAACATCTACAATCAACCATTTCTACGAAAAACTTCTTCTACTAAAAGATAGATTAAACACAGACACAGCCAAAGAATTAGCCATCCAACGACATAAATTCATGGAGCAATTCCTTGAGCAGTTCTATTTGGAATGGAATCAAGAGAAATAAGTTATCTGCTATCAGTAGTGGGCTATCTGTTATAACAAACTTAATAACAGATAACCAATAACTGGCAGCAGTTTACTACCTTTACCATTAAATAAAACTGCTACCATGCGAGTTGCTATTATTGATATGGGTACTAATACCTTCAATCTACTTATTGCGGAAACCAATGGCGACAATAGTTACCAAATCCTTCACAATGGCAAATACGCAGTTAAACTTGGCGAGGGTGGTATCAATAAAAAATTTATCACCCCAGAAGCATGGGAAAGGGGATTGACAGCCATTGAATCTCACGTAAATACAATCTCATTCTTTAACGTTGAAAAGATTTTTGCCTTTGCAACTTCTGCAACACGTGATGCTGAGAATGGTGCTGCTTTCGTAAATGAAATTTACAATAGGCACAAGCTAAAGGTTGATGTAATAGAGGGCAAAACCGAGGCTCGTTTTATCTATCAAGGAGTCAAACAGGCAATAGATTTAGGCGATAGGGTTAACCTAGTCCTTGATATTGGTGGTGGCAGCAACGAACTTATTCTTTGTAACGCAAAGCAAGTATTTTGGATGCATAGCTTTAACCTTGGTGTACAACGCCTTTTACAACAATTCAAACCAAGCGATCCAATAACCCCCGAAGAGGTAATGCGGATTGAGCAATTCCTCGATAAAGAGCTTAACCTTCTATTCGAGGCATCAATTAGCTACCCTCCTATTCGGTTGATTGGTAGCTCAGGATCGTTTGATACTTTCAAGAGTTTGCTGGCTAATGCAGGAATCATCCCTTCTACAAAACAAAACTACGCCGAATTACCCTTATCGGGTTACAATACATTACACCAAACTTTACTAAAATCAACTAGAGCGGAACGTGCTGCAATGAAAGGGATGGAATCTATTCGGGTTGATTTTATTGTTATTGGATCAATTTTTACAAACTATATTATCAAACGGTTGGGGTTAACCTCTATCTACCAATCAGAATTTGCTTTAAAGGAAGGGGTTTTATGGGAATTGATGGATAATGCACATAATATTTAGATGGCTAAAATATTGTGATAAAAATGCGTTCATTAACATAAAAACCTCATTATTCCACAATTCCATTTTTAAAAATTAGTGGAACTTAGTACATTCGTGCAAATTCTAATCGCCAAGCCGTATGTCCAAAATACTTGTAATAGACGATGAACGGGCAATCCGTAATACTCTAAAGGAAATCCTTGAATTCGAAAAGCATGAGGTAGACCTTGCCGAAGAGGGCATGAGCGCTATTGAAATGTTCAAAGCAGGTAATTATGATGTTGTACTTTGCGATATCAAAATGCCTCAAATGGATGGAATTGAAGTACTCGATAAACTACAGGAACACTCTTCGGAAACGCCTGTAATCATGATTTCTGGACATGGGAATATTGATACTGCCGTTGATGCCATCAAAAAAGGAGCATACGATTTTATTGAAAAACCTCTCGATCTGAATCGTTTGCTAATCACCATACGTAACGCCACCGATAAAACAACGCTTATTCAGGAGACAAAAATTCTGAAAAAAAAGGTCAACAAAACATACGATATTATTGGTGACTCTACAGCCATTAGCAAGGTTAAAGATATTATAGATAAGGTTGCGCCCACCAATTCAAGGGTATTAATCACTGGATCAAACGGCACAGGCAAAGAATTGGTGGCTCGCTGGCTACACGAAAAAAGCAATCGCTCCGATATGCCATTCGTTGAGGTTAATTGCGCAGCAATCCCATCGGAACTGATAGAGAGTGAACTTTTTGGTCACGAAAAAGGAGCTTTCACCTCTGCCATAAAGCAACGCAAAGGGAAATTCGAACAGGCAGATGCTGGAACGCTCTTCCTCGATGAAATTGGCGATATGAGCCTTAGCGCACAAGCAAAAGTTCTAAGAGCCTTGCAAGAAAATAAGGTTAGCCGAGTAGGTAGCGATAAGGATATCGAAGTAAATGTTAGGGTAATTGCTGCTACCAATAAAAATCTCCAGAAGGAGATTGAGGCAGGACATTTCCGCGAGGATTTGTATCATCGCTTAAGCGTAATCATAATCCATGTCCCTTGTCTTAATGATAGGGTTGAGGATATCCCTGCACTAGCAGATCATTTTATTGAACTAATTTGCTCGGAGCATGGAATGCCAAAGAAAACAATTAGCCCCAAAGCCATTGAGGAGCTAAAAAAGATAAAATGGACTGGGAACATCCGCGAATTCAGGAATGTTATTGAAAGGTTGATTATCCTATGCAACAAAGAAATAACCGATCAGGATGTTAAAACATTTGCCAACCCTGTATTTCAGTAAATGTTTTGTTCCATCTATCAAAAAAATATAGCGAACCCAGGCACTAGCCACTAAATGCTGGTTGAGCTATTGCTGATTATGAAAATTGTATTTGATATAAAAAATGAACGATTACACATGTTTTAGCAATATATATCAAGCAATTAAAATGATAGAATCGTAACCATAAGTTAAATTAAAATAGAAAAGAGATTATTATTTGAGTTTAGATTTCTTCAATATGCAGCATAAAAGGTTTTTATTAATATCCCTTCTTTCAATATCTGTTTTAGTGAACGCTCAAAATCAACCTAAGGTTGGTCTTTGTCTAAGCGGAGGAGGTGCCAAAGGATTAGCCCACATTGGTTTACTAAAACTTATTGATTCCCTAGGAATTAAAGTGGATTACATTACTGGAACTAGCATGGGAAGTATAATTGGGGGACTTTACGCCTCTGGCTATACAGGAAAACAAATTGATAGTATTGCACATTCTGCCGATTGGGACATGTTACTTAACCAATACGTCCCAATGAATCAAATATGCATGGATGAGAAAGACGAATATAAAAAATATATTGGTGAACTTCCTATAAGCAAAGGTCATATACAGGTAACTGGAATAATTGAAGGGCAAGAACTTCTAACTTTTTTAACAAGATTAACTCGCCATGTTAACCACATAAGAGATTTTAAAGATTTACCAATTCCTTTCAGATGTATTGGTGTTGACATTGTAAACATTCAACCTGTTATATTAGATCATGGTAGTTTAGCAATAGCAATGAGGGCTAGCATGGCAATCCCAACTGTTTTTAAACCTGTAAAAGTGGAGGGAAAACTCCTTGTTGATGGAGGTGTAATGGTTACTTTTCCTGTACGACAACTAAAAGAAATGGGAGCCGAGTTTATTATTGGAAGCTATACAGGTGCACGATTACTCGATGAACAGGAGATGAATACAATTGAAAAACTCCTCCTTCAATCATCTATGTTCTATAGTATAAACGAGTGCAAAGACGATATTAAACTATGCAATATCTTTAATAACCTAACTGAAAACATGAAGGGCTTTACCACTGGAGATTTTATAAAAGCTAATAAAATTATCTCTATTGGCGACAAAGTATCAAGATCTGTTCTTCCTCAGCTCAAAGAATTAGCCCTAATTCAGAAAAGCAGAGGGGTTGATTTAAATAAAGAGCAAAAAAAATCACAACCCAAAAAAATAAAGGTTGAAAGTATCGTCTTTGATACCCTAAAAAATAAGCATCTTGAACAATTCGTTTTTAAAAGGCTAACTTTTAAACAAGGAGATTCAATCACCTATAAAGATTTGGATAAATCTATAAAGAACATTTACGGATCCAGAAATTTCTTTAGATCCTTTTATAGCTTAGAAAAGCAAGAAACTGGGGATTATAAAGTAATAATTAACCTTGAGGAAGATAATAAATTTAGAATTAAAGGAGCAATGCATTATGATAACGAGCTGGGTGCCGGTATTATTCTTAATTTAACAGCAAGGAATATATTTGGGAAACCCTCTAGACTTGTTGCCTCTGTCGATTTAGCCGAAGCGCCAAAGTACAAGTTAAATTACAAAAAATATCTTAGGAGTTCAAGAACATCCCTTTATGCTCAATTATTCAATGAAATAACATCTTTAAAATTATACGACACTTCCAATGGAAAGATAAATTCTATCTCAAAAACAAATTATAACTCTATTAATATTGGGTATAATAAAGATATAAATATTAATAGTTCATTCAATTTTGGCCTATCAATCGAAGGTTATAATGTAATTCCAAAATATAACAACAAGAGCGTCTCCTTTAATGTTCAAGAATTTGATTATAACATTGCTAGCATTTCAGTGGGGTTAAAGGGAGTATTTCAATATAATACTCTTAATACTAACATATTCCCTAAATCGGGGACAGACTTCATCATCGAAAACAAATTGGTACTAATACCTTTCGAAAGCCAAAAGTTCACAAGAATAACTCCCTACCTCGTTATTCATAAGCAAGATAATATTACACCAACAGGCACCGTATCAGTATCGGACACCACTTTGCGTTTAGATACAACGATAACAAATAACCAAGTATTTTTCAGCCCTTACAATAGGTTGTTTATTAAATTTAACCATTATACACCTATTTCAAGAAAAACATCTTTAATTACAAACTTTAATACCGGCTTAATTTTTTATAAATTAATAAACCTAGACACGGCAAATTTGGTTGGATACCAATACAGTAAAGAAAATCCTACAATAGATAATTTTTATATTGGAGGAGCGGAGCAAAGATCAAGGGCTACCAGCTTTATACCGTTTTGGGGGGCAAAAGAGGGTGAGTTTATGGTTACCAATTATGTTATAGCCCAACTTGGATTACAATGGGAGGCTTACCCAAAACTATATATTACCCCATCATTTTCTTATTGCTTTGAAACATCATCCGTGAATAACTTCATAAAGGATATTATAAATGCAGATCCGGCTGAGGGTAAAAGATATAATCCAAGTCCCAAGCACTCCTATATGGCTTTATATAGCAGCGGAATTAATATTGGCTACAAATCCTTTTTTGGTCCAATTAATTTTAATATTTCTAAAATCTCAAAATACAATTATTACAGAATCTATTTTTCGGTAGGGTATAGATTTTAATTGGGATTAAATCAATGAAATAACTCTAGCAAAAACTATAATACAATTTCCTAATGCTTTATTTTAGCACCTTTTATAATTTAGAGAAATTCATTCATTGATATTATTTGGATTATTTACCTCTATTTAATCTTCGAGCCGATAGTTTTTTCCAAATACTATGCGCTAAATTTATTTCATTCTTTGTCAAGCCATAATGTTCTTCCAGAATCACCTTATTAGTAATTTTCAGAACCTCTTCAATATCTGTCTTATCTCGTATTAGTTTGTCGATTTGAGAAATTAATGAAACGTTGTCTACGTGGTATGGAAGTAATATTTTCTCTGCCTCGTTTGGCATTAATTCTAAAACACCACCACCATGACTTCGTCCACTAACCTCTGTAAATGCTAATGACAATGAATTATAATAACTTGCTGTTAGTGCATTTATATCTGTTCCTTGCTTAACGAATACTCGGTGCATTGTATCGGTAGTGTAAGCTTTTGCTTCATTAATTATTAATCGTGGGTAAAGATTATTTCTTCTGATAAAAAGTGCCTCAGAAATTTTCAAAGATGGAACTACAAACCAATCATTCCTAATGCTTGTCTTGTAACCTTTATTAATTCCCAAACGTTCTCCGTAAGCAATATATTTCACTGCTCCATTTTTCTGATTGAGATTTTGTTTGTCAGGAAATGTAAGTAGGTGTGCTCTTGCTTTTGAATTCTTATTTAACTCCCAGTCCTTTTCAGTAAAGATAACGCTATTTACTTGAACGCTTCTGCCAACCATTGGTTTTGCATAGCCTTGAAGGTCATACTCTTCAACTGTTGTAAGAGGAACTGTAAAAAAATTATTTGAGCCTGTTGTTATACCTACTTCAACATTAGCATACTTTCCAAGAGTTGGAATATTTCTGTTCTTAGAAATGTTCTCTAAAAAATCTATTTCCTCTTGCTCTAAAAAGTAGAAAGTCCATTTATTAGATTTAAAATCTATCTTCTTTTGTGGGCTTTTTAATCTTACAGTATCAAGGGTATTCAATTCACTTGCATCTTTCAATTCAATGTGTTCAATATTATGTTCTTTAGTCCCATTCTTCTCGCAAAGGAGTAAAACTACTTCTTGCTGGATATTTGGAAATACAAGTTTCTCAAATGAAATGATATTTATTTTATTGTAAAAGTGAGCAATGAATTTTCGCAATTGTAATGCAAATGAAACTTGTAAAATTTCTGCTGGTAATACAAAACCAATCCTACCACCTTTTTCTTTCAATAAAAGGGATGAACCAACAACAAATGAAACCCAAGCATTTGTAAGTTTAGAATATGTTAGTCCCGCTTTAACAAAAATATCTCCCGCCTCAACTTGCTGCTGTCTATTAAAAAATTGGTACCGAATGTATGGTGGATTACCTACAATTAAATCAAAGCGTTGAGTAGTATTATTGCAATAAGTATGAAAATCATCATTGATGATTTGTTTATTTTTTAAATCTATTCTGTTCGCTTTCTGCGCTTCGGTCTCATCAAGTTCTATAGCAGTAATTGAGTTGTATTTTGACTTCAATTCTTTCAACTGCTCAAGGAAAACACCATCGCCACAACTTGGTTCAAGTATATCAAAATCGCTACTTCCATTAATTCCCCATCGCAGAATGAACTCTGCGATTGGTTCAGGAGTATAAAAACCGCCTCTTAATTTTTCAGATGTTGCTTCCGTTATCAATTTCATATTAAGAGAGCTTTCTTTGTTTTTTTAGATACTTTACTTTTTTCTCTGCTACTTTCAAGACCTCACTCGCATAATCCTCTTCGTCCATCACTTGAAAAGCAACAGTATCACTTAAAAAAGATATTGTCAAGTCTTTATCGCTAACATTGAAAAATCTTGAAAACTTTTCAATAAGCATCTTAGTAGGTTTTCGATTGTTCTTTTCGATTTTACCTAACATCGAAGTATCAATATCTAATGCTTTAGCCACTTCGCGCAAGGTCATTTTTTTTTCCTCGCAGAGTTTCTTAACTGTTTCTCCAAATGTTTTATCTATCACCATTTACTTTTGGACTGAAGTAGTCCAAAAGTAAGAATGTATAATTGAAACGCAAATAGATTTCAATTAAAGTTTTCAACAAGGAAAGATTAGTTCTGAACTTTATTCGATTTCAAGAATGAATTTGTCCTTTTCGTCTTTAACTTTAAATAATTGGGCATTCAAACCTAGTAATTCGCTTTTTGCCATCAAAGAACGAGCGTCACCCCAAATCAAAGATGTCATACAGTTATTTTCCTTATAAGTTTTCGAATTTATATCCGTGTTATGTGAGAGAACTAATTCGAAATCACCCATTTCCTCTCCCTTTATTATTATCTTAAATTTAGCAAAGGCCCTTTCAATATGTGCTAATCGAAGTTTATTATCATACTTCCATTCCAATTCTGAAAAAACCTCATCTCTAAAATAATGCCGTTGATCTATTCCTTTCAATAGCCCTTTTTTAAAATACATTGAACCTGTTTGGTGGGTGTTTTTCTTCTTAGGAATTGTTAGATCCCTTTCTGCTAAAGGTCCACTTTCCCAAACTAACAATAATGCATCGCTTTTAATGTCTAATTTTATTGATGCATCTTCTTCCCCAGTGCTTTTCCCTGGTTTCGATTTCCCTTTAAACTCATTTGGTATTTGTGCTATTTTACGCTTAGGGAAAATAGAAGAAAGAATATTTTGGTTTTCGTTACTCTCCGCTCTATCTAACTTATCGTGTAGTACTTTCCGTTCAGCTTCAGTTGGGACAACTTTTGCTTTTACAAACTCTTCTATTAACTCCTTAGTTATTTCTTTAAGGTTAGGGTCATTGTGGTCAAAAATGCCACGAAAATAATCCTTTAATTGTTCGATTACTTTTATATCATCTTCAATACTATTTTCAATGCTAATTAGCAGAGATGTTTCAATATTGCTAAAAAGGCCTAGTCTCGTGAGATTTGAAGAGCCAATAATCAGTTCCGATCTTTACATTTCCTTCAAAAAGGTATATTTTTGGATGAAAGGTTGGAAAAGGTGGTGGAACATAGAAGATATAAGATAATATATTCAATTCTAAAAGCGCTTCTAAGGCTTCTTTTGATGTAGCCTTTTGGTCAACTCCTGTGATAATTGTAATATTTTGGAGATGCTCCTTAGCTCTGAAGATATGGCTTGCAATGTCATTAACACCAATTTGACTAGAAAAGGCTGAAATACCTGTAAATGTATGAAAATCCTTGTCTGCAAATAATTTAGCAAGTTGTTTGCCTACTGAAAATTCCGAAGTTGGTTCGTATCCTTGCCCTAATAATGTTACTTTCATTGTTTTTTAAAACAAATATAATTATTAATAGCAATAAATTACACTCTTTATAGTGTGAGTAAGAGGGTTGACATTGTACTACTTACATATGTATGTAATCGGTTTCACCAAACCTGCAAACTCAGTTCCCTTTCAAGTATCTTTTAATAAAACACCTATAAACATATAATTAAACAATATACCAAATAGCTACAATGTGAGTTATTAAAGTCATTTTTAATTTTTAGCAATATAAATGATATTAAATTGTAAATAAAAAGCGTAAATTTGATCACGTTTATATTTTAGGTATTGATTGTCATAATTTTCATTAACCTTTTATAGATCGATGAAACGTTTCTTTGTTGTACTCATACTGGCAGCTATTTTTGCGCTAATTGCCCTCTACTTTATTAAACCCGAAATTGTAGAAAAAATTTGGCTTTGGGTTGTGGGGCTACTGGGAACAATTATCGCCTTTTTTCAACGGACCTTTAAATGGGTTGGAGATAAAATCGATAATCTAACGCACAAAAACACAAACAACACCCAAACAGGAATAATCGCAAATTGCGATTATTTTATGCAAATAGTTAGATACTCCCGTACTGGCAATCGAATTCTAGGAATGGTCTTTATTGATGGTAAATTTATTGGTATCTCAAACGAAAATGCTCAAAACAGCTTAGGAATTTATCAGCTCAACATTAAAAATAACACCATAACCCTCTCCAACCAAAGCGTAACGCTATCATTAATACCATTGGCAAACAATAGTTCAAACGAGCAGGATATTCTATTCTCTGCTGATCAGAACGCTCAAAATACGGACACTAACCAAGCCTACAACTCAATTATTGAGCAGCTGTCCGCTGTGCTGGAAAAGGATATGAAACCTAGTCTCCAGGTATCAAATTCCGATATCTTCCAAAAAAATCAACAATAGTAAAGTATAAATACAACCATTTATAGATATAATCAATAAGTGCGAAACAACTAAAAATCAAGGTCATGGGAAAAATACTTGACGATGCAAAAAAATCGATTCACAACCTGAATTTGATATTCTTTTGGGCAATACTATTCGTAATAGCATTGCTACTAAGCATGATTGTTGTAACAATTTTTCAGCTGATTTTCGGAAATATCAACGTATATAGTTTTGTAGCCATCAACCTGATATTAATATGGTTATGCTTGCTTATCGGGTATCTAGCCTGGGCTATATATTTCTACAATATCAACCTAGGCCTTACCAACGAGAGTTGGGCCGAGCTTAAAGAGCAAAGCAAAAGCGAAGCGGAATCAATGGTCACCGAGCAAAAGCTGACTCACAAATACGCTGGCCCAGAGGATAATCTCTACAAAGAGCAAAGCCTTGGACTTCCTCCAGGAACTATCCGTGGAACATTGGCTTTAACGCTGATGATAGGCGGTTTATCCCTATTTATCTACTCAATGGGCGGCCCAAAGCTACAGGAAGGAAATAGCTTTATTTACGATAATTTCGAGTTCTTTAAAACAGCATTTTTGATGATGATAGCGTTCTACTTTGGATCAAAATCATTGGAATACTTACGAAAAGATGCACCAGGCGGAATTATCCTTAAACGATTTAATAACCAAACCCCACAGACCGAAAATCCTCAACCACCAACGGATACTACTACAAATACAGTTACATCCACAGCCACATCAAATACTCAACCAGTAACACAAACCATAACTACAACATCGGCTCCAGCCAAATCAAAGGTTACAAGTCCATCTGTAATGGAGAAAAAGGAGCCAACCGCAACCCTAACAGCCCAAGGCGATAATTTTGTTATTGAGCACAAAACACTAGATAACGATGATATTGAGGAGAGCTGCAAGGCGCTGAATATTGAACCTGCGGCTATGCATGCGGTTGTACAAGTTGAATCGGGCGATTCAGGATTCTTTGAAAACGGGCAGGTGAAAATTCTATTCGAAGGACACGTGTTCTGGAAACATCTAGCCGATAAAAAAGCAAAAGGGTTGATACCCAATGGCCCAGAGTATTATGCTTCAACCTACCCTGATATTGTTTATAAGGACTGGACAAGACAATTCTATTTAGTTGATGAAAAGGAATATCTACGTTTAGAAAAGGCAATACTTATTGACCGAGATTCGGCATATATGGCCACATCATGGGGTAAATTTCAAATTCTAGGCGAAAACTTTGAGGCCGCTGGTTTTAAAGGAAAAACTGTAAGCGATTTTGTTGAAGCGCAGAAAATATCGGAGAAAGAGCATCTAAAAGCATTTGTTAGCTTTATTACCAACACAATATTTAAAGGTAAAAACCTAGTTAACTACCTGCAAGCCAAGGATTGGAGCAGCTTTGCACGTGCATACAATGGGCCTAAATATGCCGAAAACAAATACGATATTAACCTAGAGCAGGCCTATCACGATTTTGCTATCAGCATGAACACAAAAATAAAAGCTACACTAACCAGAAAAGAGAGTGATGATAAGCAAACGCTTGGGGAACTTGAGATTGCCGAAAGCGATATTAAAATATTTAGCTGTAAAACGCTAGAACTACCTTGGTTAAACAACCAGCGCAATATCAGCTGTATACCAACAGGCACGTACACCGTTATTAAGCGAACGAGTGAGAAATATGGCACACATTTTCAACTGCTTAATGTTCCCGATCGCTCTATGATATTGATTCACTGCGGAAATTACTACACACAAACACAGGGTTGCATTTTAGTTGGCTCAGATTTTCAGGACATTAATCAGGATGGTAAACGCGATGTAATTGAAAGCAAGAATACCCTTATCAAACTATATGCTTTAATGCCCGATAAGTTTGAACTTAAAATTTGCTAAAATGAAGCGTTTTGCAATAGTACTAATAGTCATCCTATCCGCTTCGTGTTCCAAGCCCGATGAGGGTTTGGTTGTTAGCAAAATTCAGAAAGCCTCAAAGCTGGCAACTGCTGAGTTTACTCTAAATAAAGCTGTTATTGCCACCAAAGGAAAAACCTTCCTATGGGTAATTAAGCTAAACGAGGCAATTTTTGTAGCTAATACACAGGCAATTATAAAAGCGGGTATTGATCTTGAAAAACTCAAGAAAAAGGATGTAGAAATTAAGGGAAAAACCATCCGCATTGAATTACCTCATGTAGAAATTATAAACTTCTCGTACCCTATCGATAGGGTTAAGATTGATTCCACAATCAGCGAAAATGCCTTTATGAATAAGTTTTCCATTCAGGATTACGATAAAATACTTGAGGAGGCAGAACTTAAAATTCGCGATGTGATTCCTTTTATAGGCATTGAAGAATCCACCAAACAAAAAACTCGTGCCCTGCTTGAAACACTTCTACGGAGCTTGGGATACACCGAGATATACCTTGAGTTTAAAGATGGATTGCAAATCGATGGCGTTTTGCTTAAACCATCAGTGGCCGACTCAACGTTTTATAGGAAATGAAAACAGGAGGTAATTATGATAATCTCGTTCTTGCTTAAAAATATACGTTCCATCATTGATGCGCTGATAATTGCTGCCATAATAGTAGTTTTTGTAATATTCGATCCCTTCAAATGGTTTAACACTGGCATTAATATTCGTAACACCCCTGTTTCGGTGCAAAACATTAGGGAAATAAGGCAGCTAATCACCGCCGAATACTATGGCGAGGCCATTGCATCGCTCTCCGAAAGCTATATGGAAAAAATCAACTCTGAGCAAATTGATGAAGAGGGTCAGGAACTATTTGTAAGCATTTTTGCTGCCCTTGATTCTCTTAAAAAAACGGATCGCCCAGGTTGGTTCACCTTCGATGCTATACATAAAAGCAATATCGAAAAAAAGATGGACGAATATTTCCCGTGGATAACGCACAATAAGATTTATCCACTGCTGCTCGATTTCTTATGCGATAATATAAAGGCTAACTCTCAGAAGGTTTATGATAGAAAACTACTGCTTTATACTTTATGTATGAAAGGTAATATTGCAGAAAACACCATTAAAATTAATAAAGATACAGAACTAAAGCAGTTTGCCGATTACGTAACCAAAAAAATGAAGATAGAACTTCAGGAGTTAAAAAAGAATATTGTATACATAGGCCGTGGCTGGGTAAAAGCGGGTATCAATTTCGAAAGACTTAAACCCGATGACATATTCTACAATTCTAGCAACAGCACTTTATACATCAAAAATTGCGAACCCGAAATCCTAAACTGCGATATTAACCCGTGGTTTATTCCCAACAAGGTTAAAGGATTTGAATTGATAAAGCAGAAAGGAAGTTTTGACAATCCTTTTGCCGAGGCAGTTAAGGTAAAAAAGGCTTGTATCGAAAACCTTCGTATACAAGCGATTAATAGCGGAATCATTAATCAGGCCCGAAAAAATGCACGCGAAAGCCTTATGAACCTCTTTAGCCTACTGATGGATAGCAATGTTAAACAGGTTGTATTCACCAAGAATAAATTCGAACAGATACTAAGTGAGATTCAGAAAGATACACTTATTTCCAACCAAGAAGCCATATTTATCAATGAGCTTACGGCTAAAAGTTTGAAAGATATTGACACAGCCTTCTATTCCGACTATCGCATGCAGCTTGCGGATCTTAGCGATTTCTGCAAAAAACTTCAATCGTTTAAATATGCCGGCAATCCTGTAAATGGTATCTCGCTTGATATGGCTCCATTCCTACAAAACGATAAGATTGATACCATTGAACTCGCAAAAGCCATTCAGATTTTATGCTCAACCACCTATCGTGATTCGGCTAGCATAAAGAATGATATGTTTAGGCTAATGGCTAACTACAGAATTCCCCAGAACGATTTTATCGATAGCAGCTTAACAAAGGGAATAATAAACTACCATCCTAAAACCGATTTTCAGTATAAGATGGCCAGCCTAACCCGAATATACCGCGATAGCCTTTACAACCGTGCATTGAATAAATGCACCAAAATCTTAAAAACACCCAAAAATCGCTATGCCCTTTGGTTTAAATCCAGAGTAGACTACGATAGCGCCCTAATTCAAACAGCACGATACCTCCAAACAAAATGCGATGCCAATAAACTAAAAGTGGATAAATCTGTATTAAACAGTCTTAGCAAAGACACAACCCAAGTAAAGCGTATTCTAGGGGTTTTTGGGAGGAATGTGGTGGTGAGGAAGTAGATCATTACAATGGAATTGTGTTTAATTACTTTGGGATAAAACATTTAGAACTAAATAGACATATTCAGATTGGAAGAAAATATTGAGAAAAATCGAATATGTAATTGAATTGTAGCCAAGTTTATCAAAAATGAATGATATCCTAAAATTCAATGTCTAAGTAAATAAAACTAACAACCCACCACACATTCATACACACCCGACTACACAATATCAAAAAAACTTTCGTTTTTCACAAAAAATGTTTACTTCTCTTAACTTGTCAGTTAAGAAATTGTTTAAAAGTTTTATAAATCCCAAATGCTTTTCTTGAACATTTATCTCATATTTGACACACATTGTCAAGACGGATATTTCAAATGGAAACAATAGGGCAAATAATTAGGAATAAAAGAGAAAACCTTGGACTGCTTTTACGCCAAGTTTCTGCTTATGCAGATATTGACCAAGCGATTTTGAGCAAAATAGAAAGAAATGAACGTAAGCCTAACAGGGAGTTAATCATTAAACTTGCTGAAATTTTAAAATTTGACAAAGATGAATTACTTGCTCAATATATGAGTGACAAGATTGCTTATGATATTGCGGATGAAGATTGTGCTGACAGAGTTTTAAAACTTGCTGAAAAGAAAATAAAATATTTAAAAACACATTCAATTAATAGTTAACAATGCGGACAAACAAAGAAATAGAAGAAATAAGTTTAGTTGAAGAGCCGCAGTTGGGAATCAGGTTTTTATCTAATCCAAACACTTATATCATTCCCCAAAAAACAACTAGAATTGATCCATTAAATGTACTTTCTCTCTTTTCAGGTTGTGGTGGTATGGATTTAGGTTTTGAAGGAGGTTTTTCTGTTTTATCCTCATCAGTAAATGAAATTCTAACTCCTCATTTTATTGCAAAAAAGTTGGATAATAGATTCGTTCAGTTGCAAAAGACAAGATTTAAGACGGTTTTTGCTAACGACATATTACCTGATGCAAGAAATGCTTGGGTGAATTATTTTTCAAAACGAGGTCATAATCCCGAGATGTTTTCGACAGAAAGTATTGTGGATTTAGTAAAACTACACCGAAGTGGTGTAAATATTTTCCCAGATAATATTGATGTTGTTACAGGAGGTTTTCCTTGCCAAGACTTCAGTATTGCAGGAAAACGGAATGGGTTTGACTCACATAAAAACCACAAAGGTGAATTAATCCTCAAGAGTTCTGCCACAATTGAAACTAGAGGCCAACTCTACATGTGGATGAAAGAAGTAATAGAAATCACTAAACCAAAAATTTTTATTGCTGAAAATGTAAAAGGGCTCATTAATCTTTCCAATGTTAAAGAAATCATTCAAAATGACTTTTCAAGCACAGGAGATAACGGTTACATTGTATTAGAGCCCCAAGTTCTTCATGCTGCCAATTTCGGAGTTCCCCAATCAAGGGAAAGAGTAATTTTTATTGGAATTCGAAAATCCGCACTACACAAAACGGCATTAGAAGAGCTTCAGAAAGAAAAAGTAAATGACTCATACAACCCATATCCTAAACCAACCCATTCCTATACTGTTGAGGGTGAAAAGTTAAAAAGACACGTAACGCTTAAAGAAGTTTTTAACAATTTAGAAGAGCCAGAAAAAACAAATGACCTTTCGCAAAAGTTTTTTTCAAAAGCAAAGTATATGGGTGCTCACTGTCAAGGTCAAACTGAAATCAAACCAAATAGTATTGGGCCTACAATTCGAGCAGAACATCACGGCAATATTGAATTCAGAAGACTTTCAAAAGAAAATGGTGGTAAAATTCTAAAAGAGATTGAAAATGATCTAATAGAAAGACGATTGACTCCTAGAGAATGTGCATTAATACAAACATTTCCACCAGACTATGAATTTGTAATTGAAAAAAAATATGGTAAAAATGGGACATTTTTAGTTAGTCCATCCCAAGCATATAAAATTATTGGTAATGCTGTCCCTCCGCTATTGGCTTATAATTTAGCAAAACGTATTGAGGATATTTGGGACTTATATTTTAAAAAATAAGCAATGATTATTTCAGCAAATCCAGAACCTAACAGAAAAGAGTTTGACTATTTATTAAGCACAACAATTGTTGAATTAAATAGCCAAGCAAAAAAATCAGCTAAAACCATTTCAACTCTCGCAGGAAGCAAAATTGAACCGTTTGTTAAAGATGTAATGTCTAATTTAGCTATTGGCTCACCATTTGAAAACTCAATAGAATTAATTGGCGGACTAAAATTCCCTGATATTGTTGCTAAAAAATATTACGGAATTGAAGTTAAAACAACCACACAAAATCATTGGAAGACAACTGGGAATAGCGTTTTAGAAACTACACGTGTAGAGGATGTTGAAAGAATCTTTATGCTTTTTGCAAAGTTGGCTAACCCAATTGAATTTCGATGTCGTCCCTATGAAGAATGTTTATCAGAAGTTGTGGTAACACATTCTCCTCGTTACTTAATCGATATGAATTTAGAAAAAGGTAAAACTATTTTTGACAAAATTCAGACCCCTTACGATACACTTCGAAAGAAGGAAAATCCAATTAAACCAATAGTAGATTATTACAAAAGCAAACTTAAGCCAGGTGAAGACCTATGGTGGATAGATCAAGAAAATACAAAAGCAAATAATCTGGTTATCAAAATATGGAATAATCTTACATCTTTAGAAAAACAAGAAGTTAAAACTAAAGCAATGGTTTATTTTCCAGAACTTTTTAGTAACAGTAATGAGAAATTTGGACGATTTGCTATTTGGTTAGTTACTAGAGAAACTGTTGTTTGTCCCAATATACGGAATATGTTTACAGCAGGAGGCAAAGGAGAAATCATGATAGGTAAAAAACTCTATAGTAATATTCCTCGTATTTTCTTAAATCTATTTGAAAATCTAAATTCAATCATTGAAACAATTATACTCACATCCACAATTGAACTTTCAGAGTATTGGGGAATCAAAACAACTGAAAAAAAGAAAGTTGAAGATTGGATTGAACTAGTTTATGAAAATTCAAAAAAAATTTCAGATGCTAAACATTTAAACATTAAGCAAATATTAACAGAAATGATTAAATGACAACCCGCTCACATCTACACACATTGCTAACGTTTTACATGCTTAACCCTCTTGCCAAAGTCATAAATTTCCTATAAACTGAGTGGGATAATTTACAATTCGTTTTGGAGCGAACCGGTGGAAAAAGAAGCTCCTCCCAAAATTTTTGGGGACGACCCCACTGAAAAAGAAGTCCTTCCAAAACTTTTAGAAACGAGCTGGTGAAAAAAGAAGCTTTCCAAAAACTTTTTGGAGAAAGCTGGTGAAAAAAGAAGTGCTTCCAAAACTTTTGTGAACAACCTCAGGAAGAAAGAAGCTCCTCCCAAAACTTTTGGGAGCAACCTCCCGGAGAAAGAACCTCCTTCCAAAACTTTTTGAAGCAACCTCCCGGAGAAAGAAGCTCCGCCCAAAACTTTCGGAAACGAGCTGGTGGAAAAAAAGGCACTCCAAAAACTCTAATAAAACCCGCTCGGAGAGTCAGAAGAAGAGTTCCGCATCCCATGAGGTTGCTAGCGAGCAAGAAGCCGCTAATTAAGAATAAACCCTGTTCGTATTTGGTCTGAGCGAAGCCCCAAAGCTTCGCTTTTTGCTGTTTATATGCTAGAGCTTTGCTGCAATTCTGGTTCTGTGGGGCATTTATAGCTATCGCAAAATGCGATATATTTTGAATGGGTATTTACGAGCTTCTTAAAAAACCTCCCAACCCTCCTTAAGTTTGAGAATTTTTTTTCAATAAAATACGATATCAATAAAAAGGCAATATTTATTTATATCTTCAATCCCTAAATATTTTAACAATTATTATATGAAGAAACTGATACTTTTTTCGCTATTATTATTAAGCCTAAACATTCGAGCTTCAATAATTGATGATATTTATAAAGCACTAGAGACGGGGGATAGAAAGCAAGCTCGCACTCTTATAGACCAAGCAATTCTTAAACCCGAATCAAAGGTTGATGCTCAGTTTATATTAATGCTTTTGAATATAATTGATAATAAAAAAGACATTTATAAAGTGATGGAGAAAGCATACCCATCATTATCCGATCCTTCGCCTTACCTATACTCCTTATGGTTTACCGATGCCCTAACAAATGGTTATGGCAAAAAGGAAACCGATAGATTAGAAGCCCTCAAAAAAATGCTTTTAAACCCAAAAACATCTGGGAGCATTCAAGCAGCCGCTAAATATGTTATTGGGGCACACTACCTTTTCTCCAACAACTTTGAGGAGGCTCAAAAGGTTTGGTCCGAGGTTGGTTCCATAAAAGAATGGCAGATGACAGGCCCGTTCGATAATACTTCGGGGAGCGGATTTAATAAAAAATACCCACCAATAGATCAGCCACAACCCGACGCATCTTTTATTTCGGCAACTAACTCAAAAATTAGCTGGTTTAGATCAGCCGAGTTTCAAAAAGACCCTTGGATTGCAACCGGGAATCACATTGTTGCAAATCAGGCCATTGTTTATGCTCAAACATTCTTGAATAGCCCATCGGATATGGACGCTACTATTAGCTTAGGTGGAAGCGGATCTCTAAAGCTATGGGTTAATGATAATATGGCTGTTGAAAACGAGGATGAATTTATGACTGAACTCGACGTATACAATTGTAAGGTAAAACTTAAAAAGGGTTATAATAGAATTCTAGTTCAGCTTGGTTACACCCAAAACACCTCTTATCCAAACTTTATTGTAAGAGTTGTTGATTCAAAATACGAACCAATTAAGGGTCTTACCTATTCAAGCGAATATAAGCCATACCCAAAATCGAAGGAAGAAATAGCAAATCAGAAGATTGAACATTTTGCAGAAGCATTCTTTAAAAAGAAAATAGATGAGCAACCCAACAACATAATCAACTACATACTTCTTTCAAAAGCCTATTTCCGCAGAAGTGATGTAAATAAAGCTATTGATATTCTCAACAAAGCACTAAAGATTTATCCCAATAATGTTCTTACCAACTATGAGTTGATATTAAACTACAATAAAATTGATAATAGAACTGAGCTGTTGAAACAAATAGAGAGGCTAAGAAAGATTGATCCAAACCTCTATTTCTTTGCCGTTTACGATTATAACACCTCCTATAATAAAGGTAATTACGCCGAAGCGGAAGAACATCTTAACAAAATCAAGGAGATATCTGGGGCATTTACTGAAGACTATATACAATATCAGATGAAACTTTTGGCAGCCAAGAAAGATTATCAAAAACTCATCTCAGTCCTAAGAGATGCACTAAATAGCTATCCCGAAAATCAATATTTTACAACGGTTGGATATTATCTAATAAAAGATCAAAGTAAGTCAACCGATCAAGCCGCTAAGTTTCTTGAAGCGTATCTTGATAAAAATTTCAACTACGATATACAAGAATTACTTATTAAGGAATATGAGAACTTAGGAAAAAAATCAAAGGTTGAACAGCTGCTGAATAAGCAATACCAATTTTTCCCCGAAGAGACCAAATCAACAAACAACCTAACTTCATTCTACTATAAGAACGAAAAGTATAAAAAAGGATTGGAAATTGTTGAAAAAGCGCTATTGAACATACCCTACAATTCTTCATATTGGTATGATAAGGCCTTCTTTCAAGAAGCATTAGGCATGAAGACAGAGGCTATCTCCGACCTTGAAAAGGCAATAAATTATAATCCTAATTTATTCGAAGCTCGCGAGAAGCTAAGAGAATTCCAAGGGAAGAAACCGCTTGTCTCATACTTTAAAATCGAAGATGCATATAAAGAAATCGAAAAGGCATTGGCCGATCCCTTAAAAAGCGATGATAATTACGAATACATTTTTTACAACCAAAGTTTTGTAGTATTCCCAGAAGGAGCCTCTGTTGAATATTCTAGCTCATCAATAAGGATGCTAAATAATAGTGGTATTGAAAAATGGAAAGAAACTTCTATACCGTATAATAGATCAACAGATAATCTGATTATTGAAAAAGCCGAGGTAGTAAAAAAGAATGGCGAAAAAGTTACGGCAGAGCAAAACTACAACGATCTTGTTTTCCCTTCGCTTGAGATTGGTGATGCAATATATTTTGAATACAGAATTGAACGCTACACCTATGGTAAACTTAGAAAGGAGTTTTGGAACGATTTTGTTTTCAACGATTATGTACCCACCCGCAAATCGATGTTTAAAATTTTCACACCTCAAGACTATCAATTCGAAATAAGAACCAACTTAATCGACACCAAGCCAAAAACTTATTCAGTAGATGATTATAAATGCTACGAATGGAGTTTTGCCGATCCCCAAAAATGCATAAGCGAATCGTACATGCCAACTATAAATGAGGTTGGTATGACATTGAGCATTTCAACTGTTAAGGATTGGAAAACCATTTCGCATTGGTACAGCGATTTGGTTATGCCTATTGCAAAAGAGGATTATAACATTAATGAGATCTATAGCAAGATTTTTGAGAATAAGATTGAATTAAGCACTTTTGAAAAAGCCAAAGCAATCTACGAATTCATCTGTACCAATATAAGATATAGCTCAGTAGATTTCCGCCAAAGCAGCTATGTGCCTCTTAAACCTATGGTTACTGTAAGCACGCAGCTAGGTGATTGCAAGGATTTATCAACATTGTTTTTCACCCTTGCCCGAAAAGCTGGAATTAAAACCAACTTAGTACTTGTTAATACTAGGGACAAAGGGGAGGAAGCCATAAAACTTCCATCCATTAACTTCAACCACTGTATTGTTAAAATTGATATCGATGGAAAAACCTTATTCCAAGAGCTAACCGACAACTATCTGCCTTTTGGTTATGTACCAACAAAATTGCAAAACTCACAAGCCTTAGTAATACCTAACTCCGAAACGGATACCGTAGGGAATTCGTTGATACATATTCCTAATACCTCTATAAATAAGAGCATGTTTAAACGGGAAATTAACGTTAAAATCGAGGATGATCAACTAAAAGCCACCACAAAACTTACCGCTTACGGGAATCTTGCTGAAAGCTATCGTTCAGACTATTCAGGCCTAACAAATGATGAGGTAAAAGAAAAAATAGTTAAGCGGATTAGCAATGAGTATTCAGGAACACCCAAACTGAATTCTTATAACATTGAAAATCTCGATAACAGAAACGATGTTGTAACAATTTCAAGCGATTACACAATTGAGAATAAGATAATTGAAATCGGAGGCCTTAAAGCAATTAAGCCCGTTTTCTTCGAAGATATTTTCACAACCAATGCCTTCCTTGAGGAAAAAAGAACACAGCCAATTCTTTACTGGAAATACGAGGATTGCGATTACTATGAAACCGAGGTAACATTAGAATTACCTAATGGCTTAAACTTCATGGATCTCCCAGCAAACTTTAAGCTCGATAAATCATACATAAACTACTCGCTGGAATTTGTAAAACTAGCTGGAAACAAGGTAAAACTCATAAGAAAAGTAAGTGTAAATAACGCCACTTTACCAGCAAGCATTTACACCGACTTTAAGCAAACAATGAAAGTAATATTAAAGGCTGAGGATATTTATTTGGCCTTTAAATAGATTCTTAAACCCTAGAGTTCCGAACCTTTAAAAAGTTCGGAACTCTTATCACAGATTTTATAAAGCATTTACAACTATCGCAAACTGCGATATATTTTTGAATTAACTAAACAATTAACCTTGAAAAACCTCCCAAGAGGATACTCAAACACAAAGAGCACGAAGTACGCCACAAAGGCTCACAAAGTACTAATTTACAATTCTTTTACTTTGTGTATCCTTAGTGTTCTTAGTGGTTAAATTTGGTCCATAGAACTCCTCTTTAAAACCCCATTATTTTGATTTAAGTGCAAGTCTACTGGCAAAACAGAGTTATGATTATGCTTTACTTATAGGTATTATAGCGGATATGCTTATTTTATATCTATCTTTAAAAATAAAATAATCTGGTTTTCTGCAATAATACCTAATGAGGAATAAATAATCTAAACTGTCATTCCGGGCGGAGTCCCGGAATCTAGTTAAACAAATAGATTCCTGCATTCGCAGGAATGACAATGGGATCTGTTTTTCAAATAGTTGTATTTACGGGCACTCACAATAAAATAATTGAATAAAATGGAACTGAGCCAAGAAGCAAACGATAAATTGGTTATCGCAATAAAAGCTGAACCAAACAAGCAAGTTGTTCAATTTGGTTATGAATCTTCAGACCAAAAAACTGCTGAGAATTCAGCAAATATTGAACTTTCAACTAATAACATTTTGGTGGTAACAACAAAAGGATTCCCCTCAACGGGATATCAGTGGTTACTAAAATCGGGATACGAAAGTGTTTTGGAATTGGTATCTGAAGTTGTAGTTGCATCTCCATTGCCGGGAGCGGCAGTCGAAAAAAGTTTTATTTTTAAAGGAATTGCGGATGGGGCTGCCAATCTAAAATTTGTGTATAAAAGAGCATGGGAAAACGTTGCACCTGTAAAGGAATATGATGTAAATGTTATATCAAAAGGCGCGTATAACGGGTCGTTTGAATTTAAATAAAGATTTAACGCAAAGCGCACAAAGGAAAAACGCTAAGATCGCAAAGAGTTTATTTAATGAATAACATCCTTTGCGAACTTAGCGAAAACTTGGCGTACTTTGCGTTAAATCTTTTAGCCTTTTTAAACTGATTACTTTTGCTTTTTCTTCCCCGGCATAAATCCTTTCATCCCCACAAAAACCTCCTTAAATAGCCCTTTTCTATCCGATGTAAACCACGATTTTGGGTTAAGCGATGAGTTGATAACAAAATTGCTATTATCCTTAGCAAACCCATCAACAGTAATATTGCTCATGTTGTTGCCCTCAATGGTTATTTGGAACTGCGAATTTCCTACTGGAGTATAATTGTCATCAAAGGTAGATGCGGTCTTGTTTCCCAGCATCGCTAGGTAATTAGTAAGTATTATGGAATCAACTGGTTGATTGTTAATCGTCCATTTTTTACCCTTTAGCTCTGCAACAAAGCTGCTATCGCCCGGATATCTGAACGTCAGCTTAGTAACATCCGATTTGTTAAAATGAACAAAGGATTGGTTACGCCAATTATTAAATGGTTGGTTAAAACCGAATGATAAAAATCCATCAACAGCATAAACCTCTTTCTCATCGGCAAGCCTTACATAAGAAGTTCCAACAATACCACTTCTCCCACTGCCAGAAGGATCACTAACCTGCTGGTAGGTGAATTTCCCGATGTATAAGTTGAGTGCCTCCTTCTCCCCTTCAAAAACCTTTACCCGTGTTGCAGTGGTATCAGTTACCTGATATTCAGCCCATTTATCCTTTGATCGCGAAGCCAATCGTTTTGGCTTAATATCAATAAGCTGATATATTAAATTTCCTAATGTATTCTTCTGTGTTTCAGTAGAAATATTACCATTACTTACCTTCCACACTTTTCCTTCCTTAGTGAATACTATCTCCTTTCCCTTTTCGGACAATGGGTACAGAAGAATCTTGCTAATCTTAGCGGTATCAATTTTAACTATATCGGTTTTAAGGGTGCTTTCCGTTTTTACCGATCTGTAAAATTTCACAAAAACGAATAGTAGTATCAGCGCTGCAAAGGCGATTAGCAAATACTTATTGTTGAATTTTTTAGACATAACTTTCCTCCATGCGTTTAATACGTTTGTTCCTGTTTACCTGAGATCTAACAAAGCCATAGCCCAATATCAGCAAAATTGGCAGTAGGAAGTTTAGCCATTTTAGAATGGCTTTGGTTGCATCCGATTTCTCATCGAGAGGGCGTGATGATATTCCCTTTGTTCTCAGTCCAATTAATCCTGTATCATCGGAAAGCCAATCGACGCTGTTTACCAATAGGTTAACATTATCGGGCTGAAGTTGCTGCCGCCTTTCGCCTGATCCGTTTACAGCAAAATCGCCACTACCAATTACAACCATCTTTGAGCTGGAATTACCAGACAACTTCCCTTCGAAGATTGCTCCTAAAACAACACCCTTCTTTGGAAAATCGGCCTGTGCCCATTGGCGTTGGATGTTGAAATAAATCGGTGCCTTTTCCGTTCCCGACTTATCCGACGAAAACGCTATTGGAGTGTAATTTATGTTTGAATCGCCTGTATATGTTATGGTACTGGGAAATTGCATTATAACATTTTCGAGACCACTACTTATTGGATGCTTGGCAAACTTCGATACAATTGGAATGTATGGAAATTGCATACTTGTTACAAAGCTAAAAGAACCCTGCTGTTGCTGCACCTGAACCGAAGCGCAATGGGCATCAACCACAACATTATCATCAACTACAATTCCTTTGTTTTTCAACCACGATTCAAGTCCAGTATTTTTAACCAAACCATTGCCATTCTGCAAATCGGCCTTTACCCTACTAATGGCAACAGCCATTTTGCCGCCTTTTGCTAGGAAATTATCGAGTTGGGCAAGATGTTTTGACGAAATACTATCCTCGGGACGCATAACGATAATGGTTTTAAACCTGTCGGGGATTTTGGTTGTATCGGTTAGAGTCAATGGCTCAACATGATACAAAACGGATAGCTCGTTATATGCTTGAGTGATATCCCCAATCCCAGGTTCTCCATGTCCCTGCAAAAGACCAACGGTTGGTTTATCTGCAATAGAAACCTTTTTAATAGCAGTTGTTAGGGTATATTCAATTGCGCTGCCGGGTTGAATAAATGGAACAACCTCTTTCCTTTCGCCAATTGATACAACCACACCCATGTAGGCTTTCTGCTGCTTTACCTGATCCTTCTCCCTTACGTTTATCATCACCGGGCGAACACCAGCCTGTGTGGCATCACGCTCGGAGTTCTCATCTTTATTTGGGTTGATAAATTCGTAAACAAGGTTACCCTTCGATATATTATTGTACTCAATCAGCATCTCCTTGATATCCTTTTTCCCTTTTGCTACATCGGGTGGAAGATTTTCGGAATAGTAGGCCTTAACCGTTACTGGTTCTGGAAGATTCCTGAGAATATCCTTTGTTGCTTTGCTTAGTGTGTACTGTCCATTCTGTGTAAAATCGAGTCGGACAAAAAAATCTTGCGATATCAGATTTACTATCAGCACTATCGCTACTACCAATAGTGTGGTGATATATAGTTTATTTTTCATTTTCTCTATGATTATAGATTGATTAATCGGTCTTATCCTGAAATTTTTCGTTTCGATAGCGATACCTCGGTTAGGAATAGCCCAAGGATGATAATGGATAGGAAGTAGATGATATCCTTGCTATCGACCACACCTCGTGCAATACTCTCGAAATGAGTGGAAAGGCTGAGCATACTAAAGAAATCGCCAATAAAGCCCGTTGCAGCACCTTTCAAAAGATCAAAGATGATATGGAAGAAGAGACCGATAAAGAGCGTTGCCAGAAAAGCAACAATCTGATTGCTTGTAATACTGCTAGCGTAAAGACCAATGCTGATGTAGGTTGCGCTCATCAGGATTAACCCTAGATATCCACAAATCACCTCGCCTAAATCCAGATTTCCAATTGAAGCAATTGTAATAACATAAGGCAGTGTAAGCAGCAAGGCAATGCAAATTAGGAGCAACGTTGATAAAAATTTGCCAATAACAACCTGTCTATCAGAAATTGCTTTGGTTAGAAGGAGTTCTATTGTACCTGTTTTTTTCTCCTCAGCAATTAGTCGCATTGTTAATGCAGGGATAATAAAAAAGAGAGTCCAATATGCTACCCCAATAAATTGACCAAGGGTTGCTTGATTTAGCATAAATACATCCGAATTACCAAATCCTCTAATCCATGTTAGGAATCCAGTAAAGCCCAGTAAAAGAGCCAGAATTATGTAGGCAATCAGCGAATCGAAGAATGAATTTAATTCTCGTCGTGTGATTATTAGAATAGATTTCATTTGTCTATAGTTTGCGTGATATTATTTTTTTAAAATTTCTAATTTGACATGTCGATTAGTAAATAAGAAAATGCTCTCTTAGATGTATCAAACCTTTGTGTCACTCTGTGCCTACTCTGTGTATCTTTGTGTAATTATTTGTTCCACAGAGTACCACAGAGAATACACAAAGTTCCACAAAGAGTAAAACAGTCTTTTCTTTAATCGACATATAGCATTGGATAATTTAGAAAGTATATTCTACTTACATGGTATTAATTAAGAGTTAACTCCCTGAAAATATCCTCAAGTTTGGTTTCAGATGGGGTCATCTCGGTGAGAACCCAACCATTTTTAACGCATACGTTAAAGATTTCTCTTTTCGATGAGCTACCCACGCTGCTCTGTATTTCAAATCGGTTTTTGGATCGATCCGTAAAATCAACAGAATCAATAGTTGATATTGCCTTTAGGGTTTTGTAGATAGTATCGGCATCACCATCCTCAATTCGAACGGAAAGCACCTCATTGCCCTTGGCCTTTTTACGTAGCGATTCGGCTGTTCCATCGGCAACAATTGCCCCGTTGTTGATAATCAAAATCCTATCGCATGTAGCCTCAACCTCCGAGAGAATGTGGGTACTTAGGATAACCGTTTTCTCCTTTCCCAGCTCACGGATCAACCGACGGATTTCAACAATCTGGTTTGGGTCAAGACCTGTTGTAGGCTCATCGAGGATAAGGATTTCGGGATCGTGAATCATCGCTTGCGCCAATCCCACCCTTTGACGATACCCCTTGCTGAGCTCGCCAATTTTTTTGTGCTTTTCGGAGTTCAATCCGCAAACTTTTACCATCTCCCTTACACGTCCGGGGATGAATTTATCCTCAATCCCCTGTAACGCTGCGCAGAATTCGAGGTAATCGATAACTGGCATATCATTATACAGCGGATTGCTTTCGGGCAGGTAACCAATATGCTTCTTGATCTCCTCGGCATTGGTCTTAATCGATTTTCCACCAATTGTTATTTCACCCTCCTCGCAATTCAGGTAATTGGTAATAATTTTCATGGTGGTGGTTTTCCCGGCACCATTAGGGCCAAGAAAACCGACGATTTCGCCCGTCTTTACGTTGAACGAGATATTGTCAACGGCTTTCTGGTAACCATACTTTTTGGTTAAATTCTCAATTTTAATATCCATAGAAAATTGGGTTTGTATTTTGTAATGTAGATTTTGCGGATGTTTCTATACGGTAATTATCTTTTCGGTTTTTTTACTGCGATTATAATTTTGATTTTCGGGTTTAACCTTCTCTTTTGGCTGTTGCTTCGGCGGAATTGTATCATCAGGAGCAGAGATCAATGGTTGTTGATTCTGGTAAAACTGCTGAAAGAATTGCTCCATCCTTTGCTGCTGCTGTTTTAGGATCTCCCTATAATCCTTGCGAAGGAGATCGTTCGGGTTATGCCCAGATGAAGAATCGGATGGGAACATATTACCACCCTTAAAAAACTCTTCGAATTGCTTATTAAAGTCATGTGAAAACGGGTGGTTGAAAAAGGGATCATCTTCAAGCGGCCAGCCAAAGCCCATACCGTTGAACATTGAATCGGGGTTGCTCCTAAAAAAGAAATTTTTATTAAACCCTCTGAGTATTGAATCTACATCCGTGGGCATCTGACCATTGCCAGACCATGAGTAGGAGTAGGTAGAATCGTAGCGGGTAACATTGCCCTTATCGTCAAACTGCTTGTTGACCTTAATTTTTACATCGGGTTTGTTGGGCTTACTTTTTGTAACCTCTTGAGCATTTATTTGCTGTGCAAAGCAGCATAATCCTGTGATAACTATTATCAGAGCCAAGATTGCCCGAAAAGATATTTTTGTTTCCATAGCCATTAATTTTTTCAAAAAAACAACTTCAAAACAAACTTCATTAAACTAGATTTACTTTACGAATAGCAAAATAAAAACAGTATTAACCAACAATCAATAGCATTAAAAACTACTTAACAGTTTTTAACCAAGTTTAACGGATGGGGAAATCTATTGCGATAAATGTTTTTTGCTTAGAGTTTTGGGTTGGGTGGATGAAATCAATTGGTAACTTGGGTTAAATCTAAGAGGCCATTTATTTTTATAATGGATGAATATATATGTTAAGGTTGGATATATAAATAAATTACTATAAAAAGACCACCCTAAAAAAATTTATTATTCAGAAAACTACATATGAGATTTTTTCGTTACATTGTGCCAGAATAAATAAAATAAATATGTTAATTAGATTTAATGTTGCGAATTTTCGGTCTTTTGGTGAAAAAATCGAATTCTCATTAATAGCAAACAAGGAAAGACGGCTTTCCTCTCACTATGTTAAAGGCAATGGTATTAATATATTAAAGTCGGGGGTGATTTATGGCGCTAATGCATCCGGTAAAACTAATTTTGTAAAAGCAATCGATTTTTCAAAAAAAATTATCATCAAAGGTATTGATAAAATAAATCCCGTAAATTGCCATTTTAGACTTAAAGAGAATAATAGTAATATCCCAACTGTTTTCAACTATGAAATCAAAGTTGGCAAGAATTATTATTCGTATGGATTTGCCATTCAATTAAATAAAAACCAAATATTAGAAGAATGGCTTTATGAAATTGGCAGTAATAAAGAAAAAAAAATTTTTGAAAGGTTCATCAATGAAAAAGGAGAACATGAAATTGAAATTGGTTTGAAATTAACTAAAAATGTAGGCAATAGATTTAGTGTTTACAAAGAAGATTTTAGACACTCTGATGCTTTACTTTTTCTAAGTGAAATCAATAGAAAAAGCATTGATGATTTTGCCGAGGTTGTCGCATTCAAGGAAGTATATAATTGGTTTAATAAGAAGTTAACAGTTTTGTTTCCTAATTCGAAATTCTTAGGGTTAAACTTTATTGGGGATGATAGTGAAATGACCTGTACATTTAATAATTTTTTAAATGTTTTTCAAACAGGCATTAATAATATTACATCGGAAGAGATTGATTTAGACAGTTTTGATATTCCAAAATTAATTAAAGAAGACTTAACTAAGAATATTGAAAAATCAAAAACAATAATTTTTGAAATTAAAGGAATAAGATACCTCTTAAGAAAAAATGAAAATAATGAGTATAAAATTAAAAAAATTGGACTAGAGCATATCAATAATAAAGGGTCAATAATAGTATTCGATATTGAAGACGAATCAGATGGAACTCAACGATTATTTGATTTCATACCTGCTATCCATGAATTAACAAAGACCGATTCTGTTTTCATAGTTGATGAATTAGATCGAAGTTTACATTCTAAATTAACATATGGAATTTTTGAATTATTTCATAATTTATCAGAAAAAAATGAAAGCCAATTAATAGCAACCACTCATGAATCCTTATTATTAGATTTAGATTTGTTAAGACGTGATGAAATTTGGTTTGTTGAAAAAGTCGATAATGAATCAAAATTATTCTCCTTGGATGAATTTAAGGTACGAAATGACAAAATTGTAAGAAAAGACTATTTACTTGGCAGATACGGAGCAATACCAATTTTTAAAAGTTTTAAGAAATTAAAGTTTTAGTGTATGCCAGGCAGATTAAGAGTTAAGAATACATTTGGAGAAAGACTTGTTGAATCCTATAGTAAAGAAACTAAGTCAGTATATCTAATCTCAATCGCCGGAGAAGGTAAGACAGAAGAATTATATTTTGACGGAATTCATGATATGGTTTCTTCAAATATTATTAAAATTGAACGATTAGAAAAACATGACAAAACAGACACCAAGAGCCATCCCAATTATGTAATAGAATTACTGGATGAGAGAAAAGCACAATGGGAAGAGCATGGGTTAATGCCAGACGAACTATGGATGGTTGTAGATAGAGATAAGCAAAATGTTACTTCTGACCAATTATTCTCTATAATTGAGAAATGTAAAAGTGAAGGTTTCAATTTGGCTTTGTCAAATCCAACATTTGAATTTTGGTTACTACTTCATATTACTGACATTGATTCTTATGATCATAGTACATTATTAGCGAATCCAAAACCCAGAGCGAAAAGTAAAAAACGATATGTTGAAAGTGAAATCTCAAAACTAATTAGTGGTTATAACAAAAACTCTTTACGATTTGATAAGTTTGAGATGGGTATTAAAAATGCAATCATAAGAGCACAGAAATTACCAACTGATAATATTGAATTAATTAACTCCCTTGGAACTAGCGTTTGTTTGTTAGTTGAAAAATTGATAAAATAATAAATTCCAATTAAATAGCCAATAATCAAAAAGCCTATATAAGTTATTAAATGGAACCAGTAACTCAACCAAGAAACACCAATATTTCTCACTGTCAACCCTTATCCATTTATATTAAATCCCATCTTGCGGAGAATAATTTTTTCCGAATAAAAACTTTAAAATCAACATCCCTAAAAAACCAAAAATGATAACAAACAACAAACTCGACAAATCATTCGGACCAATTGGAACGGTGGCAGGAATAACAATATTTGTAGTAGGAATAATACTGGTATTCTTTTCCTTATCCGGGCTATTTTTAATTCTCCTTGGCGCATTTGTTGGGTTTAGCTCAACAAGTACGCTTATTGATTTTGATAAAAAGCGAATTAAGTTCTCGAATAACCTGTTTGGAATAATCAGAGCTGGGAGATGGTTAGAAATTTCAACAAATATGAAAATTGGAATTAAAAAATCGAACAAAACATGGAGAACATATAGTCAGGGAAGCAGAACCCTTGACATATCCAACCAAGATTTTAGAATAATCCTTTACGATTCATCCAATAAACAGATAATGCCTGTAATGAAAACAGAAACACTTGATTCCGCCAAAATCGAAATTGAAAAATTGAGCAATAAGTTGGGATTGGGGTTGCTTGATCTTTCCTAGAGTAGGAACTAAAACGTCCTCTTACACTCCAACAATATTTTGAAGATGGTTAAAAACTCCTTTGTGCTACTTTGTGATAGACTTCGTGGAACTTTGTGTTTAAGATAAAATTGAACCACAAAGTATCACAAAGGAAAGACTAAGTATCACAAAGAGAAAAAGAGATAAATTTTATACTTTTTAGGCAATCCCCAATATCTAATTATTTAGGGCAATAGTGATAGAATTTATATAAATTGCATCCTGATTTTTGCCGATTAACCAAGGGATGAACCGATACCGTTTAAAAATCACCATTGCTTTCATTACCATACTGCTTACCAATGCCTGTAAGCACGAAACGCATCGATCATTCTATTACTGGAAATCGGTTTATCATCTTTCCCAATCGGAACGGAAATGCCTGGAAGAGCTAAACATCTCGAAACTCTACATCCGCTTTTTTGATGTTGATTTGGACGAACCTTCGGGGAAAGCAGTACCAATCGCAAAAATTCGTTTTGCTGATAATGTATTATCAAGCTACAAAGTTGTACCCGTTGTATACATCGTAAATAAAACACTGCAAAAATCAAAATATCAGGACATTACCGATTTGGCTATAAAAATTCTAACACAGGTTGAAAATATTGCGTCAAGCAAAAATATCGCATTTTGCGAACTTCAAATGGATTGTGATTGGAGTGATAATACGCACAGCAATTACTTCGCATTGCTTGAAGTTCTCAAAACGAAACTGCACGAACAGGGAAAAATACTTTCAGCAACCATTCGTCTGCATCAGGTAAAATATAAAAATATTACTGGCTTACCGCCCGTTGATAGAGGTATGTTGATGTATTACAACATGGGAAAGATAAGCCCTGACGCCTCGCCAAATTCTGTTTTCAACACCACTGATGCTGCCAAATACATCGATTATCTGCCAGATTATCCCCTACCCCTCGATGTGGCCTTGCCCGCATTTTCGTGGGGCATTCATGTTCGCAACGGCAAGGTGATTGAACTTTTAAACAGCATGAATTCATCGGACTTTGAAAATAACGCTAATTTTACACAAGTTGATTCTTCAACCTTTACCATTCCCAAATCGTTCTTTTTCAGAGGTTTTTACTTTATGAAAAACGATGTGGTTAAAGTTGAAGAAATCACACCTGCGCAATGCAATACAGCTGCCCAGCAGCTAAAAAGCAAATTGCCCAAACATGCAGAATCGATAGCTATTTTTCATCTGGATTCATTAATAATATCGCATTATGAAAAGCAAGATTTCGAAAAAGTTTTTAGCACTTATCATTAGTGCTTCACTTCTAGTAATTACTGGCATTGTTCTGGCTTGCACTGGTGGAGAAGATTTTAGTGATTTCTATAACTCATTTTTTGCACCCGAAACCAGTAATACACCCGAATCGAAACCTTTTTACAGATCTGTGCAGACCTTTTATAGTAGCGATTATTATCAGGATGCTGTGCATATTATGGATTCGACCAATATTGATGAGTGGAAAACCTTTTTTGCCGATAAAGTAAAATCCAAGGATTTGAATTCAATAGTCTACAAATCAAGCATTGGGGAAATTGATACTTGCATATTCTTTCTAAGAAATAATACGTTTCCCATAAAAAGTGAGCTGAAAAGCAATTCCCTACTAGCATTTGACGACAAAGCGATATCCAAAGAATTCCTGTTTTATTTAGGTTTTGCAAAACGCTGCGAACCCTTTACTACTTATGCTCCCGGATGGTGGACCGATGAAAACACCATTGATCCTCGAAATGATAAGTCGGCAATGGAAAAACTTTTGGTTGGTGGGAAAAAGTCAATGACCGTTACTAAATCTCCTTTTATTAAAGAACGTTACGCTTTCCAGAATACACGGCTGCTTTATCAAGCAGGTCTGTACGAGGATTGTATCAATTTTTATAATCAGAATTTAAATCTCTTCACATCAAAAAATACCATTATTTACCGTGCAATGGGATACGTGGCTGCATCAAACTATAAGCTAAGAAATTTTAGCCAAGCCAATTACCTGTATTCCATTATATTCGACCAGTGCGAGGCGATGAAGAAAATAAGCTTCATGAGTTTTCACCCACAGGAAGAGTCGGATTGGGAAGGCTCACTGGCCTTGGCAAAAAACACTCACGAAAAGGAGGTTCTTTGGCATCTGCTGGGTATTTATGTTGACCCATTGCGTGCAATGCAGGAGATTTATAAGCTTAATCCAAAATCGAATCTACTTGATTTGCTTTTGGTACGTGCCGTAAATATCAACGAGGAGTATTTCATTAAAAATCAAGATTATTGGAGCAAACCCGATTCGGGCTATGCTTTACGTACAAAAAAGGTAGATATCGATCTGCTTAATTTCTCTCAGAGGGTAGCAAATGAGGGCAATTCAAACAAACCATACCTATGGAATTTGGTGGCAGGTTATCTAAATCTGGCACAGGGTAGTTATAAACAGTCCGAAAAATATCTATCAAAGGCAGAGTCTGCCTCTCAAGGTGATGAACTAGTTAGCCAACAAATTCGTGCCTTCCGAATAATGAGTAGAATTGAGCAGTACACAAAGCCAGAATCTAAAACAGAAGGGGAATTAACCAAAGAACTAATCTGGCTTGGAAAGGAGAGCCACAATCCTTCGTTACGCAGTGGGTGTATTAATAGCTGGGCATTGAGTCGCCTAAGCGAGAAATACCGTAATTGGGGCGATTCAGTAAAAGCACAATGTTTGGATTATACCCAAAACAAACTTTTTTACGATAATCAGGAAAACATAAATGCTCTGATTGCTTTGATTGACAAACCCAACAAAACGGATTTCGAGAAATTAATCATCGGTTTGCATCCTTACTCAAAAGCCACGCTATTTACCTATAAGGCAATTCTTTTGATTTATCAATATAAATTTCAAGAGGCACTTGATATGATTGACGCTTGCTCAAATTCTGGGAATGGTGGTTTGCAAGCCGATCCATTTATAATCCACATCAACGATTGCCATGATTGCGATTTTCGTTTGGAAAATAAAGAAGTATTCTCACAGTACACTTTTGTACAACGACTACTAGAACTACAAAACAAGGCGATTTCAGATCCTAAAAATGCAGCTCAATACTACTTTTTGCTGGCAAATGGTTTATATAATATGACATATTATGGCAATGCCCACAATGTTTTTTCCTCACCAATACTAGGCTTGTCAGTAGGATATATTTATAATAACGAAGAAAAATCTCCCCGATATAAACCTTACTTCGATTGTGCAAAAGCGTTAGAGTACTACAACAAAGCAATGGAAGCATCAACAGACAAAGAGTTCAAAGCCAAATGCTGCTTTATGGCTGCCAAATGTGAGCAAAACCAATATTATTCAACTGATGAATTTAACTATAAAGCGTCAATTCGAAGTGGTATCTATTTTAAACAACTACGCGACAGCTATTCAAAAACAAAGTATTATCAAGAGATAATTAGTGAATGTGGGTACTTTAGGAAATATGTTGGGATAAAGAAGTAAATAAAATAACGTAAGTTCACTATATATTAATCAACATTATACGTGCAAACTATAATTGGAATGATGGAATGATGGATTACTGGAAGAAAAAAAGTTAGAAGAAACTCCATTATTCCAACCCTCCATTTCAACACCTATTATATATCTGTAAATAAACACACTATCACATTCCTACATCAAACTCACGTTAAAATAACCAAAGTATGCTCAGAAGTCTCGGATTGCAGTTAAGAAAACCATCAGGTCTTTTTGGAAAAATTGTGTCAGCAATGTTGATTAAGTGGAATAGAAATCGTTATGAGATATTGATCAATGATCTTAAAATACAACCAAATGATAAATTATTTGAGATTGGATATGGGCCGGGACTAGGGATTAATTTGATATCGAAGGAGTATGAATCATGTCAGGTTTATGGAATAGATTTCTCTGAATTGATGTACTTGAAGGCAACAAAACGGAACAAACAATTCATTGTTAGCAATAGGGTAAAACTAATGTTTGGTGATTTTCTTGAAACCGAAATTGGTATCAGGGATTTCGATAAAGTGTTCTGTCTAAACGTTGTTTACTTTTGGGATAATCTCCAAAAACCATTCGAAAAAGTCATTTCACTACTCAAAGATGATGGACTGTTTTACATTTACATGGACAGTAAAGAAGATTTATCAAAGGCTACATTTGCCGAAGATGATATTTTCAACAAATATACAATTGAGCAAGTTCATGATGCTCTGAAACTGGCTGGTTTTAAAGAGATAGATTATTATTTTGATAACGGGTATTTTGTGAAAGCCAAAAAATAATTGTAGAGTCAACACTTACAGAACTGTTAAGTATTCTTCCGTTATTTGATAAGAGGCTTCAACGCAACCTTTTATCCTATAAAAATATCTTATAGAAAAACAATTCTATGCAAAGTATAATAAAAACAAGGACTATCCTCTTTTTCATTTTCATCCTGAGCCTTTTAACATGCTGCTCAAAAAATGAGAATAGTAGTGGATTAGTTCAAGTCAAATATGGCACTTCGTTTGGTGAGTGCATTGGATATTGCAAAAAGGATTTGACTTTGAAACCTGGTTCTGTTTCATATAAACGTTATGGATGGACAGAAACAATAGAACCTATTACCTTTACAGATATTTTAGAAGAAAATAAATGGGATCTCATTAAGGAAAAACTTGATATTGCTTCATTTTCAGCACTTCCAACCACCATTGGTTGTCCCGATTGTGCCGATGGTGGTGCAGAGTGGATTGAAATAGAACTAGCAAATGGAGAAATGCACAAAGTAACATTTGAATATTACAATGAACCTAATGCCGTCAAGAATATTATTTCTGAATTAAGAGAGAAGATGAATGGTTTTGAGAATAGAACAGGTAATAAATAATTATTCCTTAACATTCCTTCAGAGTAGGCAAAACAGTCAATTACAATAAAATTATTTCCCAGTTAGAAATTCATTGGTGCTAACAATCTTAGCATAACTTCTTAGCGTAGATAAAGTTGAAAGATGCACCATCTTTGCTGGAATAACCTCATCACCCCATCTTAAATCGCGGGTTGCACAGGCATCGTGAACAAGTATAATACTATAACCTAAATCATACCCTGCTCTTACAGCACCCTCAACGCACATATGGGTCTGCATCCCACATATAACAAGGTTTTTAACACCAATACTTTTTAAATACTCGTTTAACCCCGTGCCATTAAAGGCACTTACCTCTTTTTTTGTAAAGATTTTCTCACCTTCAACTGGCTTAACGGTGGATTGAATATCTGACTGAGTTTTTGATTCGTGTTTAATATGAATGACAGGCATTCCCTTTTGACGGAATGATGCAAGAAGTAATGACGCATTATCAGCAGCAGCCTGTGGATTTACTAATTCCATATCGCCTCCAGAAAAGTAAAAATCCTGAATATCGATGATTAATAACGCCGTCTTACTGGTATCACTACTCTGTGAGTACAAATTTTGTACAGCAAAAGCGATTACTATTAAGGTTAGAATTTTTTTCATATTCCTTAAATTTTAATATTCAGCAAATAGGATAAAAATGTTATTATATAACAACAAAGGTAACCAAAAATGGTTACCTTTTCGGTTGGTGCTGGGCTGTATAATTTAACTTTTGAAATAAAAACAGGCTTTAGTCCTTTTAAGGTTATCTTCCGACTGCTCCTCAAGTAATTTTATATCAACCTGACGAACAAACATATCGTAAAATGAAAGAAACTCTGGATGAGGTCTAACTGGTTCCTCAAGATTAAAGAATATTACCTCCCTATAAAAAAAGTAGGGATTATGCATCATATAGTTGCTGCAAATACGATCGACCAATGTTTTTGTCCTCTTCATTGTCTGTTTACTTTCAATAGACAAATTATGTAAAAAAATGTCATAATACAACTATTTTTTAATTGATTTAGATCAATAAAAAGTATGATTGAGAAGACCTTTTTGTTAAAATAAAACGACCTTCGCTGAGGTTCTGGATGAAATATAAAGCTATGATGCAATTCCAAAAAAACTTATCTATATTGTCGTTTTTTCATTAATTATTGACAAAACCCAAAGATTTCGAATCAACATGCAAAACATTCGAAAGAATTAAAGTAACGTCTGTTCGACGTAAGAAACAATGTATTAACCTATCAATCAATTTATTTTGTTTGAATCAATGGAAACGAAGTTCGGCGAAGCCAATAGTGGGAAAATGGAAAAATGGAGGATACAAGTAAAATCTAACCTCTTGTTTTGACTTCGTCGAGTTCCGGTTGACTTCGTCGATCCCTGCGGGATTCGCTCCAGTTCCATTATTTCATCATTCCAACCTTCCATCATCGCACTAAATAATTGTATGTCTCTGCAAATGTATACATTATTACATTTCCCATATCGAGCTCACGTTAAAGTACGGTTTAATTTGCCTAAAGTGACTTCTATGTTATCTAGGACATGTAAATAATTCTCTACCATGTTGTCACACATAATAAAAGAGGGGATACAATCTGGGCATATCACTGTAAGAAGTACTACTTTATGACAACGTAAGCAAAATACTAGGGGCTTGTCAATTTAACGTGAGTTAGACCCAACCAACTTTCAATAATTTTTTATCATCAACATCCATTTAAAGGATGATTTTTTGAGAAAACGAGTAACCTAATAAGTGCTGAAATCATATTGATTATGAAGTTATCTAAACTCAGGTAACGGGTATGTTCAATCTGACAAATATTTTTCAGCATATCATTTATCGATCCGGTGATTGACTTTTTTCTTAACAGAATTTTGCTGATCAAATACATGAAAGAGTCCTCCCTGTTTCTTCTGATGTCTCGCACTAACTATATCTCATCAGCAAACAGTTTTCTGCACTAAGCATCCCTTATCGGTGAAAAGTTTACCTTACTCCTTGCGAAAAAAATTGCTGTCCTTGATGAGTTCTCAAATATCTACATTCCATGGAATTACGACCTCACCCCAAATCATTAGCGATAAGGTACAAGTCGACCAAGGTAGACCTTCTGCACCAGGCAATACAATTGAATCGTCAATGGTTGAATACATAGGTTGTTCAAGCATGTTCACAATGGGATTAGAGCCAACAGGCGAAATATTATTACAATCTCCCATCTTTATCTTTTTGAGAAATAGTACCATCCGAGATAGCACCCTTGCTGATGCTCAATAAAACGAGAAAATACAGTAATCACATCTACTTTGAAAGTTCACACAACTTGCGTCGATATCTTACCTCTTTGTCTAATCCAAATCTTTGAAAGTTCCTTGCAGAATTCATTGACAAAATAGAAAACACCCACTAATTTTGATTTTAATTCTATAAAGATCGTGATTAAAACATTTAATTGCCCGTCTTCACTTTAATTTATTCTTATTTTCATATCGCTTTCTTATCTCGAATTCAGGTTGGTAGATTATCCATATATTCCACTTTCCCATCAAGGTAAATCCACATATTAATTACTCCATTTTCCATTTATAGAATATCAAATTTTTCTATAATCTGTTCGGATAAAAAAATTCCAACAAGATTTGTGATTACATAAAACAACCCTCGTCTCCCTCTTATAATTCTTTAAATTAAACTCTTTCTTAGCTATCAAAATAGATTTTATTTTATTTATATCCATTATTTTAACATTTAATATTTATAATAAGTATTAAATTATGTTAATATGAAAATTAAATATTATAGTTCATAATTGTAGATAATAATTTAAATATTAAATTTGCAACCATATAAAATTATGTATGTATTTTTATAGTATGATTTTTATATTATTATAGAATTATATTTATATCGTAAATAATATATACAAATGTAATTTTAAAACACGTATTTTTTTTAATAATACACAAATCTAATATTTTTATACATTTAGTGGCGTTTTAATACTCTGCATTGGGTACGCTGTAATCAAAAAGCACTATAAATACAAAAATATTTTCGAGTAAAAGTGGAATGCGTCTTGCTTTCCACTACATACAATAAAGTATTAAATATTTACGCCCTTTTTATCTTAATCCTATTCCATAACATCCAAAGCAACGATTCGTGAAAAATATTTTTTGGCATGTTTGTTATGTCAAACCAAGATCTGAGAAAATTGTCAAAAAGAAAGTGGAGGAGTTAAGATTTGAGGTTTTTTTACCTTTAATCCTCCACACAAGGGCATACAAAACTGCAAAGAAAACGGTTCAACTACCTCTTTTTAATGGCTATATTTTTGTGAAAATTGAGCAAGGGTATAGGCATCATATTTCCGCAATACCAGAAGTGTACGGGTTTATTAAATTCCGCGATGAGTATGCAAAAGTTTCTGACGAGGAGATAAATAACCTGAAGATACTCGTTCAAAACGTTAAGAATTATAATGAGATATGCTCGGATATAACTTTTGAAACCGGGAAATGCGTTGAGGTAATTGCTGGCCCATTTAGTGGGATGAAAGGGAAAATGGTAGATAAATACGGGAAGAACAAGGTGATTATTGAAATAGA
>JACABB010000030.1 GCA_013376985.1 Bacteroidales bacterium | reverse complement strand
TAATATCAAGGATTTCAAAGAACTTATAATCAAGTTAACGCAACGCTAGTGATTTCATATTATAAAACTCAGTTCTAAATTTTATATGATATTCATAATCTCAAAAGTAAATTTGTTTTAAGCAGAGTGCAAAGAGAAGATATTTCAAAAATGGATTTTCAAGCCATTTAACTCTGTGTTTCCCTGTTTGCGTTAGGCTGTTTAAGTCGGGTATATCTTTTCAAACTTTACCTAAGAGACGAAAATAAAGCCTTTTACTAAAACCACCAAACAAATTGCTTGTATATACCGATGTAGGTAAAAATCTATATAGAGTAAAATTGTTGTTTTATAATCTAAGACTAACAGTATTTCTGACGCAATTCCGATTTCTCGATCCCCCAAACGGAAATGTTATAATGTTTTCGTTTTCAGAAAATTGATTTAATTGTCTCTTTTTTTATGATTTTTATAATATAAAAATACCATAATTTTAATAGCACAAATTTTAGCTAATTTGCTTTGGATTTTTAATAAATCATTGTTTAAAATCATTGGACAAGTTTACTCTAACGTGAAAACCAGTAATTAAATTTGATTAAGAATACATCGTGTGCTTTAGTTCCAAACAGATCCTGCATATTGTTTCGGTAGGAGAAATTTCCTTTGACACCTTGTTAATACTCCTACTTTATGCCTGAAAAAATAATGGAACTTCTCCCATACTATCACAGGATAACAAGGTTTGAACCAAACACTCAGTTTGGATGAAATTATATTTTTGTTGCTTTAATCTATTTGGTGCTAAACTAAATCAATCCGTAAAAGTCTTAAAATTTAATGCCAGTTCTAAAATAGAAAATAAATATTTCTATTCATCTTTGAAAAAATGAAAAATCATTATTAAGTTTATAAAAGGGTTGAGTTTTAGTACTAGTGAAAAACTGTTTATAATCACTCTAATGTTAATTTTATTTCCATGAAAATTTTAAATTCTTATAAAATGAAGAATCAAATCACCAAGTTTTTACTAATTGTATTTAGTATCTCGCTATTAAATGGGTTGTTGACTAATAGTTTTGCGCAATCCAATTCGGTTTATTCTATCGATTCGTTAGACTCCAAACTTATCAATTGGTATAATATGAGTCCCGAAATTGATAAAATACAGGGAGTAGAGGTAAATAGGGCTTATAAAGAGCTTCTTAGTAATAAAAAATCTAAGAAAAAAATAGTAGTGGCTATAATTGATGGCGGAGTTGACATAGACCATATTGATTTACAAGGGAAGATATGGGTCAATAAGGGTGAAATTCCCAATAATGGTATTGATGATGATAATAATGGATATATAGATGATATTCATGGGTGGGGGTTTCTTGGAAATTCGAAGGGTGAAAATATTGAAGAGGAAAATGTTGAGCAAACTAGAATATATCGGGATTTAAATCCTATTTACAGAAATATTAAATCTACAGACTCCTTATCCGAATCGCAGAAGAAAGAGTATAACCTTTACTTACAATCCGAAAAAAGTTTTCTTGAGGGTTTATCAAAATACACTAAGATAAAGGCCAATTTAGAGGCATTTGAAAAAGATTTTAAGTTTGTTGAGGAGATTATTAAAAATTATTTGGGGAGATCGACCTATACCTTGGACGATTTAAAAAGTATCCGAAGCGTAGATGGAAGAATTATGAAGGCAAGAGAATACTTGCTAAATAAATATAAGCAGGGTTTTTCTTATAAAGAGTTGGCAAAAGTTAAAGAATATAATAACATGTTTTTAGAGAAGCATTATAATTTAAACTTCTTTCCAAGAAATATTATTGCAGATAACCCTAAAGACATCAATGATAGAAACTATGGGAATAATGACGTAAAAGGCCCTCGACCTGATCATGGTACACCTGTTTCTGGAATTATTGCTGCAATTAGAAATAATGACATCGGAATTGATGGAATTGCTGAGAATGTTGAATTAATGATACTTAGAGCCGTTCCAAATGGTGACGAACGCGATAAAGATATTGCATTAGCAATTCGCTATGCTGTTAATAATGGTGCCAATATTATCAATATGAGTTTTGGGAAAGATTTTTCGCCACAGAAAGAATTTGTTGACGAGGCAATTAAATATGCCGAGGCAAACAATGTTTTGATGGTTCATGCGGCAGGAAATGATGGTGAAAATATTGATGTTGCCAATAATTTCCCAACCAATATTTTGAACGATGGAACAACAGTTAATAGCTGGATAACTGTTGGTGCCAATGCTAAAAAACTAAACAAGGAGCTTTGTGGAAGATTCTCAAATTATGGTCAGAAAAGTGTAGATTTCTTTGCTCCAGGTGTTAACATGATACTGCTATATCCAGGGAACAAATATTCTCAAATGAATGGTACAAGTTTTTCCGGGCCCGTTGTTACAGGAGTGGCTGCACTGGTTTGGTCCTACTACCCCGAGTTAACGGCAATTGAATTAAAAGATGTTCTATTACAATCTTGTACTGTATATCCCAAGCAAAAGGTATATTGTCCAAACCTTCAGGGTGGAAAAATTGTAAGAACTAAATTTTCTGCTCTATCTAAGGCTGGAGGTATTGTAAATGCATACAATGCACTTAATCTGGCGGAGAAAGTAGTAAATAGCAAAAAACAAGTTTCTTCAAGTTTAATTGATTTAGCGAAGGTGGTATCAGAATAAGTATCCTAATTCTTTGTTGATACTAAACTCCAACTATTTTGAATTAAGTAGGAGTCAATGTGAAACTATCCTTTCAAATTTATCTAATTGAATCCAAAACGACCGAGGTGAAACTCGGTCGTTTTATCTCTACCAATCAACGAGAAAACCAGTAGTTAAACTTGATTAAGAATACATTGTGCGCTTTAGTCCCAAACAGATCCTGCATATCGTTTCGGTAGGAGAAATTTCCGTTGGTATCTGAACTACTTCTACCCTGCGACCATACAAAAAAGATAGTTGAACCGCGCCTATACTCCCAACGAACAACTAGATTTGAACGAAATTCCCTAACATTAAAATTGGGAAGCGAAATGCTATAATCTGTAGTTCCATCAAGATCTTCGTCAAAATCATAAATTCCATCAACAGTGTTGAGCGCAAGCTGATTGCTAGAGAATATACTATAACGGTCGTGTAAGAGTGCAGCGTGTGGCTGGGTAATACGTTTATAGTTAGAGTATTTGCCCGATGAAATAAATGGCTGACCATAGTATTGTATGGATAAATCGGGGGTTAACGTATAGTCAAGCCTAAAAGTAATGCCAAGTGTTTTTTGATCGATTTGAGCAAAAATATAACGAGGATCGCCTTTATAATCTGTTGTTACTAAATACTGTAATTCGTCTTTTCCAATATAAAAATCTGGTGCCAATGAAATGGATACAGAATTAACTGGTCGAAAGTCCAATTCTGCCCAAAAATCATTATTCCTGTATAAATTACTATCCCCAATTCTATGGTATACTCCAATAAAACAGGATACTTTTTTTGAATAATCGGTACTTATGTTTAAATTCATATCCCATGAACCAGGCAAAATAATTGACGGGCCTCCACGTAGCAATGTTGTTGATAGGCTCTGATTCTGACGACTCATGGAGCCATTAATTCTCCATTTATTTTTAAACTGCGCATTAAAGTTCAAATAGGCATTAGTCGATAACAAATCGCCATCAAAATTCCAGTGCATCCAATAATTCATATTTACAAAAAGATTTCTAAAAATACTAAATGGCTCCCGCAAATAGTAGCCCACCCATGTTCCGTGGTGGATAATATTGGAATAACGCATATAACCAATATCATTAAACTCCAAACCGGGCGATTTAAAATTGACACTGGTTTCGAACTGAACTTTTTTCTGCCCTTGCCTCCCAAATTTCAGCGAACCGCCATAACCCGATAAAGATGTTAAACTTGAATCAACTGATAGATGCTTAGCATCCGGGCGTTGATAGTACCTAGCCGATGAGGTTTGGGTGGCGGTTATAGCATTTTTATCGCCACGCACATTGCTAAATGTAGTTGTTGCGCTAATATAGTAGATTCGCTCCTTCCAGCTATGCTTAAAATCAATTCCACCGGCATAGGCTTCGTTGTGAAGATAATTCATTGCTGGATTAGTAATATCACGATTAACAGCTGTAAATATTCCTCCAAGAACCGTTTCGCCCTTATTAAAATCCTGCTGTAGCCTAGCAACAAAGTAGTTAGTTAAAGGCTCTACGCTCTCCTTTCTTCTAGCACCATTATTATCAATCTCCGCCTTTTCATTGGCCGTAGTGCTTTCCAAAACACCAATGGAAAGACCCTTCTTTGTTTTTCCCGAAAGTTTAAAAGCGGCCAAAATAGTAGTTGCTTCGGGCATTTTAACATATTCCCCAGCAACAGTTTCTGGATAATACTGTGGATATCGACCAATACGGCGCGAATAGAATAGGTTATCCTGCCCAATAGTACTAATCACAATAGGATTATTTGGCCTAAACTGATAGATATTTTTCCCCTCAACAAAAAACGGGCGTTGCTCGGAGAAATAGGATTCAAATGCGGTTAAATTTACCTCCGATGGATCGGCCTCAACCTGACCAAAATCGGGATTTACAGTAAAATCGAGGGTGAAGTCGTTAGTTAAACCAATTTTGCCATCAACCCCAGCGGTAATTTTGCTCGACTTTCCATTAGCAAAAGGATTTCCCTCCTCCTTCTCAAACGTTTCGGTTTTAGCAACCATATACGGCATAATTTCCACCTGCCTTTTGGGTCGAATATTCTTTATGCCATGCAACTCACCAAATAGATGTACCATACCCGGTGATCCTTTAGGAATAAACTGCCAGTTAGAGCGTTCTTGATCACGGTAAATATGCCTCATCAATTGAATTCCCCAAACATGCTCCTCCTTATTCCCAAACCGCAATTGCGTTAGGGGAATACTCATTTCGGCGCTCCACCCCTTATTATCTATTGAGGTTTTTAACGTCCAAACTGGATTCCAGCTCGAATCCCAATTATTCCCATCGAGGCTAACGGCCTCATCGCCTTTTGCACCCGATGCCATTGCTGTAAATGAAAAGGCCGTTTGCTTATCGTAGTAGCTATCAATATTAATTTCAACCATATCACCGCTAAAATCGTCCCTGCGGGTAAGTATTCTGCTTATCTTATCGGCCTCAGTATCATCAGCCCTAATAAAAACATACAAATTATTGTCATCATAAAGAATTTTAAACGATGTTTGCTGGGTTGGGGGTTTATTCTCATAGGGTTGAGTTTGCGTAAAATTTCCGCTCCATTCAACCAAATTCCAGCAGGCATCATTCATTAATCCATCTATCACTGGGGCAATTTTCGTATAATTTGTTTGATAGGTTCTACGCTCAATTTCCTGCGTAAAGCCATCAAACGCCAGAGCAAATAAGATTAGGAACAGAATTAGTTTTTTCATAGATATTGGATTTCAAATTTTGAATGTATTCTTTTATATTTTTTTGATATCATATTCGCCATTTAGCATGTTTATTATAAAATAAGTACCCTTACTTATGATTAAAGTTACAACTATTCTGATTATTTTTTATGAAAATGGTTTAAATTTTAATCATAGTTTGTAAAATTCTGCGTTTCTCCTGTTGTTATTCATCTTTCTAGTTATTCCTTTCAATCCTTCTTGTATAACTCTAAAAGTGTTGTTTTATAATAATGTTTTATCGACAATTAGACTGTAGCCCAGCAATCCCAAAATCACATTAAGCCAACAAATAAATATCGCAATTTGCGATAATAAGGATTTTAAACAATTCCTAAATGTGATTTATGAATATAACAATAGTTCGGTAAACTTTTTGGTATACTTTGGTGACTTGGTGATTTTGTGGCCATTATAAGATTTTTGCCACCAAAAAACCAAAACACAAAATATCACAAAAACAATATACTACAAATCAATAATAAAACTTTAACGAACTATTGAATATGAACATTTCTAATAATTAAAAATTACTTGTCAAAATTTCGGTAGTAAGCCTACTCAGGATAATTTACCTTTGCATTATAAATATCGACTATGCTTACTGAGGATATAATGTATAAAGCACTTGTAGAAAAGGATTCATCCTTTGAAGGATCTTTTATTGTAGCCGTAAAAACTACTGGAATCTTTTGTCGACCTACATGCACCGCCCGAAAACCTAAGAAGGAGAATGTTGAATTCTATAAAACAACCAAAGAGGCCATTCTAAGGGGCTATAGACCCTGCAAAGTTTGCACTCCATTGGAAAAGCTGGGCGAAACTCCAGATTATATAAAAGATATTCTTAAAGAATTGAATTCGGATCCATCCAAAAAATTTTCCGATTGGGAATTAACCCAAAAAGGCGTTGAACCAAGCAAACTACGGCGATGGTTTTTAAAAAATCATGGTATTACCTTTCACGCCTACCAAAGAATGTTTCGAATTAATTCCGCTTTCAAAAAAATACAAAACGGAGAATCAATAACCTCTGTGGCATTCGATTCTGGCTACGAATCACTCAGCGGTTTCAACGATTCATTTAAATCCATTTTTGGAGTATCGCCATCCAATAGTAAAAACAAGCAGATTATAAATATCACACGAATCGAAACTCCTCTAGGCATTATGTATGCCGGTGCGGTTGAGCAGGGAATTTGCCTTTTGGAGTTTACGGATAGAAAAATGCTAGAAACGGAGCTTAAATCATTATCTAAAATATTTAATGCCGATTTAATTCAGGGTCACCATAAACATTTCGATTTGCTTAACCAACAGCTAGTCGAGTATTTTGATGGGAAAAGAAAAACATTTTCGGTTTCCCTAGCAACGCCCGGAACGGAGTTTCAGCAACAGGTTTGGGAGATGTTAAAAACTATTCCGTACGGTACAACCCGATCGTATAAACAACAATCAATAATGCTAAATAGACCAAATGCCGTGAGGGCTGTAGCGGGTGCTAATGGGATGAACCGGATTTCTATCCTGATTCCATGCCATAGAGTAATTGGCGAGGATGGAAGTTTAACAGGCTATGGCGGTGGACTTTGGCGAAAGAAGTGGTTGCTCGATTTTGAGAATGGTAATAGATAACGTGAGTTCAACGTAAGAAACAATGTATTAATCTATATATCAATCATTTTATTTGAATCATTGGAAAAATGGAATACTGGAAAAATGGAAGAAATAAGTAAGAATCTAACCTCTTGCTGCCCATTATTCCACCATTGGCTACGCCGAACTCGCAAGCTCGGTTCCAACCTTCCATTATCACACAAAATAATTATAGATCTCTGCAAATAAATACATTATCACATTTCTTATATTGAGCTGACGTTAAACAATAAATTTTTTAAAATATGATAAAAAGAGTATTTGCCCCCGGATGTGCCTTGATGTTATACAAACCTGAATTGGCTGAAAAATTACATTTAATCCTAAATAAGAATTTGGGCGAAATGGAATTATTAACGACCTGCTGTAAGCACGACCCGCAATTAAAGGAGAAAACAGAGATAATAAACATTTGCCCAGGTTGCGATAAGCGATTCCGAAACGATTATGAAAACTCATCTACAATTTCGCTGTGGGAGGTTATTGCCCAAAGCAATTTCTTTGATTTGCCAAATTACCACGGGAAGCAGATGACCATTATTGATGCCTGTCCTACACGCGATCAGGAAAGGGTACATAATGCGATTAGAACGGTACTAAGAAAGATGAATATAGTAGTAGTTGAACCGCAGAATACCCGCTCAAAAAGCACTTGTTGTGGCGATAGTTTTTATGGTGTTATCCCTGTTGAAAAGGTTAAGGAGTTGATGGTAAAACGAACATCGGAGATGCCATTGGACGATGTTGTTGTTTACTGCGTATCGTGCATTAAATCGGTTTATATTGGTGGGAAAAAGCCAAAATATTTAGTTGATCTTCTATTTGCCAATGAAACTCTACCCAAAACCTATGAACCCGATGAGTGGCATAAGGAGATTGATGATTATATTGAGAAACATTAATGCTTAAATCCCAGTGTTTGCAAGGTTGCACATAGTCGTATCAAAATTTCATGAATTGTTTTACTCTTTATGAAAACTCGGACTATTCCAAAAATTTGAACTATTTCTCAACTAGGTTGTTTGTTCCGCATAAGAAAATGCTTTCATTTTAGAAGTTAGTGATCATAACAGCTAAAAAAGGAGGTGTACAATGGCAAATATTGAGGAACTTGATAAAGCAATTGGTGCTCACGGGCTTTGGAAGAGCCGACTGAAAAGTGCTATTGAATCGGGAAAAATTGATGTCGATATTGCAACCATACGCATTGATAACCAATGTGCTTTTGGAAGATGGCTTTACGGTTCAACACTTTCGTCGGTAGATAAATCATCGAGTCATTATAAAACTGTAAAAGAACTTCATACCGAGTTTCATATAATTGCAGCTCGGGTAGCAGAAATGGCCATAAGTGGGAAAAAAATAGGAGCAGAAATGATGATTGCTTCTGGTGGCGATTACGCAAAGATATCCTCCAAGCTTACCCAAGCGATGATGGACTGGAAGAGTGTATCAAAATAATTAACCATAAATCGTTATTTAAGCCTGCGGGAATCCAGTATAACGGCTTCTCGCAGGAGTTTTACTATTGCCTCCTCATCTACCTCATCCACTGAATTGTAAATCTTATAAAAAATTTGCTTGTTAGTTCCATGTGTAAGATAATTATCAATATCCTCAAGTCTTTTACCATACCAAAAACCCAATAGAACGCCACTCTTAACCCCTTCCCTTGGGATTGTTGAAGGCCAAATTATACAAATCCCTTTCCTACCATAAAAAAAGAAATATTATACGATATTTTCTCCTTAAACGAATAGGCTGGTATACATATTTTTTAACATTGTTAGAACAAACATCTTTTAAAGGTTATAGAACGTAGCGTGTAACATGAGAAAAAGGCGGATGATAATGTAAATCGAAGAGAATTCATGTTAACACAACGGATTTTCATTAAAAATTTAAAAATATTTGCACATACAAATAATGTTATATATATTTGCACCATTATGTCAGATGAAAAGAATCTATATTGTAAATGTTTGTACTATTCGGCTAACGCTTTGGCTCGAATTATTACAAGAATAGCAGAGGAAGAGTTTGCTGCGGTGAATCTTGCTCCTAGCTATGCATTTATGGTGATGACTATTAATAAGAGGCCAGGGCTACTTGCTGGAGAGTTATCGGATATAATGATGCTAACACCCTCAACTGTTACACGTTTGTTGGAAAAACTCGAAAGCCAACAGCTGGTTAAGCGGCATATGGAAGGAAGGGTGACGATGATTTATCCTACACCAAAATCTGTTGAGATAAATCAAGAAATACAGGCCGCATGGTTGAAACTGTATAAAAGATATACCGATATTCTTGGAGAGGAGTTTGCTCATCAAATGACAGAAGATATCTTTATATCAGCAGTTAAGCTGGATACGAAGTAATATTTTTTTGACCAAATAGTTGTATGTACAAATAATTAACAATTTAATCTACTGAAAAATGAAAAATTATGTAATTACAGGTGCAACCGGAAATATCGGTAAGAAACTTGCAACGGAATTGCTCTCAAAGGGGCAAAAAGTTAAAGTTGTTGGCAGAAATGCCGAAAAACTTCAGGAATTAGTATCTCTAGGAGCCGAAGCGTTAGTTGGAGATGTAACCGAAAGGAATTTTGTAATTAAAGCATTTGCGGGTGCTGATGCTGTTTTCTGTTTGATTACACCCGATTTCCATTCTACCGATGTTCGAAAAGAGCAAAACACAATTGTCGAAAATTATTTTGAGGCAGTAAAAGCCAATAAGATTTCAAATGTGGTTTTACTCAGTAGCGTAGGCGCTCATCTGCGCAAGGGCGCGGGAGTTGTTGATGGCCTTGGCTATATGGAGGAACTCTTTTCACAACTTAAGGATACAAATGTGTTAAACCTTCGTCCTACCTATTTCATGGAGAATACCCTTGGAATGATTGGAACAATAAAACAGATGGGAATAGCGGGAAATCCAGTAAATCCGGATGTTAAACTACCAATGGTTGCAACAAAGGATATTGCTGCTGTAGCCGCAAAAAGATTACTCAATTTGGATTTTAAGAATAATTCTATTGAGTTTGTTCTGGGCCCCAAGGAGTACTCTTATGGTGAGATAACATCTATTGTAGGTAAAGCAATTGGGAAAGAGGATTTAAAATATGTACAGTTTCCATACGAAGATGCAGCCAAAGCAATGGTTGATTCAGGTTACTGTGGCGCAGATGCTGCAAGGCTAATGGTAGATCTTGCTAAAGCCATAAATGATGGTACTTTACTTAGCGGTCATACACGTACGGCAGCAAATACAACACTTACTACATACGATGAGTTTTCTAAAACCTTTGCTTGGGTATATCAAAACAGTTAATTTTGCATTAGCGGAATATTAGTATAACGTCAGCTCGATGTTAGGTGTCATCCTGAGCGAAGCGAAGGATCTAATTATTTAAAGGCCAGATGGTTGCTTTCAGCGAATTCTTCGAATTTCACTCCGTTCAGCATGACAAAGCAACAATCTAATGATGGGCTGATAATCAATATATTATATTTACATCGAACTCAAGTTAGTCTATGAATTTTTAATATTTTAGATATGGAAAAAGTTAAAATTGAAAACAATGTATTTATCCCGATGCCGATGAGCATTTTGGGTGTAAAAATCAATGGAAAAGAGAACTATATGGCAGTTGGATGGATTTGTAGGGTTAATGCAAATCCGCCCATGATTGCCATGGGAATTGGAAAGCGTCATTTTAGCATAAAAGGAATTGAGGAGAACAAAGAGTTTAGCGTAAATTTTCCCAGCGAAGAACAATTAATAAAAACCGATTATGTTGGTATATCCTCTGGTGCCAAAGATGATAAATCAAAAGTTTTTAAAGCAAGCTATGGGGTGCTAAAGAATGCTCCCTTAATTGATGAGGCTCCATTAAGCATGGCGTGCAAACTGGTTGATATCATTGACCTACCCACTAATTCTCTTGTAATTGGCGAAATAGTTGAGGCTTATTGCGATAAAAAAGTTTATGTGGGCAGGAATATCGATTTTCAGCAAATGAAAGCGTTTTTTCTGACAATGCCAGATAATAAGTACTGGTCGTTTGGAAATGAAATTGGTAAGGCTTGGTCCGATGGAAAGAACTATTTAGTTCAAAACTAAAATCAATTTAAAAAGATAGTTAAAATTGTTTAGGACGAGGTAAATACTCGTCCTTTCTATTTTTAAAAGGTTATCAATTTTAAAAAAACGTAATTAAGGATTGGTACAATCCAATTCAACCCTATCAATGACAGGGGTATTCAAAAAAAATTACAAAACTGTTCGTTAAAGAGATATAATAGCATACTTTTGCACCCGAAAACTTAAGATGACGGCACACTATTTGTTAATGCAAAAGTTTTTATTCGAAATACTAGGAGAATCATTGTAATTTAAAGGGATGTACGGCGACAGAATAAAGAAACATATTTTCACCAGAAGGGTTGACCAGTTTTTTAGAGATATTTACGATATCAGTAAGTTCTTTAGAACGTTTTTTAAAGAAGCGTTCAAAAGACCTTTCCATTTTAATGAGTTGATTAATCAGTGCTATGAGGTTGGTTACAGATCTTTACCATTAATTACGTTAACGGGATTTATTATAGGAATTGTTTTTACTATACAATCCCGGCCACCATTAGAAAATTTTGGAGCTTCATCATGGTTACCCTCATTGATGGGTATTGCAATCATAAAATCGTTAGGGCCACTGGTGACCTCGCTTATTTGTGCAGGAAAGGTTGGTTCTGGTATTGGTGCCGAATTAGGTTCTATGAAAGTAACGGAACAGATAGAGGCCATGGAGGTTTCGTCCATTCATCCGTTTAAATACTTGGTTGTTAACAGGATATTGGCTACCACTATCACAATTCCTATTCTTTCATTTTATTGCTGCTTCATTGCCCTGATGGGTTCATTTATCAATGTTCATTTTGAAGAGAGTAGTAGCATAATAACCTTCTATCAGAATGCCTTTTCCACCATAACATTTATTGATATTATTGAATCTACTATAAAAGCGGTTACTTATGGGTTTACAATAGGCTTTGTTGGATGCTATAATGGTTACAATGCCTCTCAGGGAACTCGTGGAGTAGGAAGGGCGGCAAACCTAGCAGTGGTGTATGCCATGTTCATAATTTTTATTGAAGAGATACTGATTGTCCAAATTTTCACATGGATTATTAATTCTTAAAAAATGGATAAAATAAAGCAGCATTTCATCGATAAGGAGGAGCAGGTAATCTCAATTAGTGGGCTATATAAATCGTTTGGCGATTTAAAAGTTCTTAATGGTATTGACTTTACACTCTACAAAGGCGAAAATGTTGCCATTCTTGGTAAATCAGGAACGGGAAAATCGGTTTTAATAAAAATTATTGTCGGATTACTTAGACCCGATAGGGGTGAGGTATTCGCATTGGGTAAACCTGTTCACTCATTAAATCATAAGGATTTAGATGCCTTGCGGTTACGAATTGGTTTTTCCTTCCAGAGTAGCGCTTTGTACGATGGAATGAATGTGTATCAGAATCTTGCATTCCCATTAACCATGAATGCAAAGCATCTTACTAAAAAAGAGGTGGATACAGCAGTAGAAAAAGTGCTAGATGCAGTAAATCTAAGGAATAAGAAAAAGCAAATGCCCTCTGAACTTTCGGGCGGGCAAAGGAAAAGAATAGGTATTGCTCGTACCCTTATTTTAAAGCCTGAAATAATGCTTTATGACGAGCCTACTGCTGGGCTGGATCCAATTACCAGCACCGAAATTATTCAGCTTATAAATGAGGTTCAACAGCGATATAATACTAGTTCCATTATTATTACCCACGATCTTACTTGTGCAAGAAATACATCGGACAGAACTGCCATGCTTCTTGACGGGAGGTTTGCTAAAGTGGGCCAATTTGATGAGATATTCAACACCGAAGATCAGCATTTAAAGGAATTCTATAATTATAATTTTATTCAGTAGTAATCAAATGAACGAGTCATATTATAAAAGGTACGTAATTGTTGGCTTTTTTGTTTTTATTGGAATAGCTATTCTAGTTACTGCAATCCTACTAATTGGGGATTTACATAAAGCATTTGAGAAGAAAGTTGAGGTTGTTTCAATTTTTAATGATGTTGCAGGGCTTCAAAAGGGGAATAATGTTTGGCTGTCTGGCGTTAAGGTTGGCATAATCAGTAATATAGCATTTACTGGCAAATCAAAAGTTAAGGTTAGTATTCTTGTTGATACGGATGTTCGGAAATATATTCCGAATAACTCAAAGGTAAAGATTAGCAGCGATGGGTTTATTGGCAATAAGATACTCGTTATTTTTGATGGTACAGAAAACACTCAATGCGTGAAGGATGGCGATACATTAGCTGTGGAGGAGCAGCACTCCTCGGAGGAGATGATTAATACTCTAAGGAAAAGCAACGATAATATACTTGCCATTACCAGTGATTTTAGGGTGCTGAGCAAAAGGCTGGTTGATGGCGAAGGAACAATAGGTAAACTATTGACCGATAATTCTGTATACACCAATATCAATACCTCTATTGCCTCGCTGCAAAAAGTAATGGGAGAGGCTCAAAAAGTGATGAGTTCACTTAAAACATTTACTTCAAACCTTAATAAGGAGGGTACATTAGTAAACGAATTAACCACCGATACGCTAATGTTTACATCGATTAAGACCTCTGTAATGCAATTGCAGAGTATAACCAGTGCTGCTTCGGAGTTAATTAAAAATCTTAACCAAAAAATTACCGATCCAAATACCTCGTTGGGAGTTTTGCTGAACGATAAAGAATCGGGTTCTAATACAAAAGAAACCATTAAAAACCTAGAGAGCAGTTCTAAAAAACTAGACGAGGATCTTGAAGCACTTCAGCATAACATGTTTCTTAAAAAATATTTTAAGAACAAAGCAAAATCTGCAAAAAAAGATACGCTAAAAAATGGTAATTCTTAAAGTAAATACTTTATTCTCCATTTATTCAAGAAGAATTTTGCATCAGAAAGCGTGGAAAAACCTTGCGATTAGTCTTTTTTGAAAAATCCTGATCTATAATGATTTGGATAAACTTTACAAAAACGATTCAACCATTTCATAAGATTTTGTGTTTATCTTTTTGCTTTGCTTTTGTATGTGTAATTGCAGAAAACATTTTAAAAACAAATAATCAATAAAATATGAAGCAGGTATTATTTATACTCATGGCTACTTTAGCTATTTCGTGTAACCAGATATACCCCAAAGTGGACAATGGTAACAACCATGAATTAGTTGTTGAAGAGGTAATTCAAACCTCTGGGTATACCTATTTAAGATTTACCGATAATGGCACCGAGCAGTGGTTGGCTACAACAGTTATGGATGCTAAGGTTGGCGAGAAGTACTACTATGAAAAGAGCATGGTGATGGAAAATTTTCATAGCAAAGAGCTGAAAAGGGACTTTAAAACCATTCTGTTTGTGGAACGATTGGCAACCGAACCAATATCAAGCGATGAGAAGAACAAACCAGTTGCTCCCGGTTCAGCAAAGGCTAAAGCAGAAAAGATGGATGTTGTAATTGAGAAATCCAAGGATGATATTACCGTTGCTAACCTTTATTCGAATAAAGAAACGTATGCCAATAAATTGGTACTAATAAAGGGTAAGGTAGTTAAGTATTCCCCTGGGATTATGAATAAAAACTGGATTCACATACAGGATGGAACCGAATCCGAAGGAAACTATGATTTAACGGTTACCACTCTCTCTGAATTTAAGGTTGGAGATATTGTTACCCTTGAGGGCAAGGTAGCCTTAAATAAAGACTTTGGCTACGGATATAAATACGATGTGCTTTTAGAGGATGCCGTTGCTAAGTAGAAATTAAGATGTAGGATCATTTAAATCCCGAATACAAAATAAGGACGAGGTAAATTCTCGTCCTTTTTATTTTTATAGATTATCTCATTAAAAAAAGCGTAATCGGGAGGTTACGCTTAATAGGATATCGCAAATTGCGATTTTAGGATATTAATATTACTCTGTTGCGCTCATCTCCTTATATTCTTGCAGGCATTGGCTGCTGAATTGTTATGATGGAGGTGTGGCTTTGGGTGGATGGGGGTTTACTAATTGGGTAATGTATTTGGTGTGGGGTTAAGATGGGTATTTTGGGAAGTATGGTTTGGAAATTAGGCAAGAGATATTAAAAAGATTTAGTAGTTTTCAGAATCATTGAAGTAATTCTTTGATTTCGTATATTTTCAAAATAATTAATAGAAACAACTTTAGCATTATTTCCATTTTCAGTAGAAGAAAAATTAATCTTCAGTTGATTATTGTCAACTTTGTTACTAATTTTCTTTTGATTGTTGCTCATATTCTTTAATAAGACCAATTTCAGTTAGAAATAGTATAGCCTGCTTTTCTAAAGTTGGGAGTGATTGTAAAGATAAACGATTTTTTGGAAAATAAGAAGTTAATTCTTTACTTTTTAAAGACCCATTCTTTTTTCTTTCATCTGTTACCATTGAAAAAAACTCTAAATATCTTCTTGGTGCAACACCATCGAAAACAATTATTCTAACCTTATCAATTTCCTCTTCGTCATCTGTAATTGCATCATCATGTAGTTTTGTGCCAAGACTTTTTTTATAAGGTTCAATAAAAAATACTTCTTTAATACCAGCTAAAATAATGTGTCTTGCACAATTATGGCAAGGATAAGTTGTGCAATAAAGTTTACCCCCGATCATTTTATTGCTACTTAATTGACTTCCAATGACAATTGCATGCATCTCAGCATGTATTGATCGACAAAACTCAATTAATCCTTTTACTCTTGTGTTTTTAATGGCGTTATTTAATAGAAGCACTTTATTATCCACTCCTACTACTTTGGGTGTATCTTCTGTCGTTCTTGATAATAAAGCTCTTAAAGTTTCATCTTTTAAAATTTCTTTTGTAATGTCTTGTATTATATCATCTTTATATTTATCATTAGAGCATTCTTTTTTCGCACAACAACGTGAATCATTTTGATTTTCATCACTGTATAGATTTCCACCAAATTTTGGAGCGTCATTCCAGCCAGTTGCTATTACATCTCCTTTTATATCCGTGATTGCTGCTCCTACCTGTCTTGAAAGACATGCGGAATTGCAGGCAGCAGATTTCGCTGCGTACATTGCTCTTTCAGATGAATCTGGAGTAATTATTTTTGAACCAAAAACAAGATGAAAAAATCTTTCGATTCTCGATTCGAGAGAAACTTTATTTTTTATTGACACTCTCAGAAAGAAATCTGCCTCAACAAAAGTTTCACGAACATTTTGTCCATGATCAAAATTCTCATACTCATCTTTTTCGATCAATTCATCAATTTCGCTAATTGATAGATTTTTTGTTTGTAAATTCTCTTTACGTTCTTTATCGGGTGAAAAAATACTAATCAGGTAAAATATGTTTCTATAAACTGTACGTAGTAATAATAACTCCTCCTTATTTTTTAATGAATCAATTATATAACAAACCTTTCTACTTTTAATGTTAATATCATCAGGCAGAGAATCATTATCAGATTGAAAAAACTTCATCCTGTCTAAATTGATATCCCAAATTGCAATATCAGCAAGTATCGAATTGCTGTTGTAAGTTTCTCTTATTTCATCTCCTCCTTTTATTTTGAATATTAACTCGCTATAAGAATTTGTTTTACCTAATAGTGCTTCTTTTTGTATGGTTGTATATTTTTCAATAAATTTACTTAGTTTGATTACTTTAGTTTCGTAGCCATATTTTTTAAGTCTTTGTTGTATAGTTTCAATAACATCACTTTTTTTTGAACCAATGGGATAACAAATTCCAACGACCAATTCATCTGTAAAAGTATTATCAACTTTGTGTTTAGTTGTTTTGCCTTTATTTTCTGTACTATTTGATTCTGTTAACTTTTGAATTGCTAAATTAGATCTCATTATTCTTATGTGTTATTTTTAAACTAGGTGTAAGACTCTATGCTAAAATCATTCTCAATTTAACTTCCCTTGATGGGTGGAGATCTCCAGTCCACCCAAATTCAATTTTCAAAACATCACTTAAACTGGAGTCTTTACCAAATAGTAATTCCTCCAAACTTGTAACCGAAATTAGTAAAATAACTAAACAAACAAACCTTTGTGGGGGAGAATTTTAAAAAATATTTTATTAAACTTAGACTGCAAGCCTAAGATGGTGGTATTTGTATAGGCTTTGCCTATTTATCTTTTCAATTTGCCTTTTTTTAGGGTTGGTTTATCGGTTTTACTTTCCAACAAATGGGTTTGAAAGGCAGAGTAGGTTTGCCCCAAGGCTACCACTTCTTTTGTGGGATCGGCATTTTGTACAATTAGATAACAGGCATAACGTGAAAGTTTAACGCTATCAACCTCACGTTTAGCACCTTTACCCAACTCTATCATTTCGAGGTAATCCTCGAAATGATCCTCAATACGTTGTTTACTGTTTAAACATGCCTCTTTTGCTCGATCTATTACAGGTACAAAATGCCTATACTCAGAATATTCCAACACTTTAGCCAGATCTCTTGCACTCCAATATTCATTGCTGTTTTCATCAAGTTTTTTTATTTTCTCAAAAAGCGTGAGCTCCTTTTTCGATATAGCTTTTGCCATAGCTATTATTTTTATCAGTATAACTTCATTTGGTTGTTAAGTCAAGCCTTTCTCCATTTGGGGAAGTTTGTAACTAAACGGAAGTCTTCTAAACATCCAAATTCAATTTTCAAAACATCACTTAATCTAGAGAAATTTGCCAAATAGCAACCCCTGCTAATTTGTAACCGAAGTTAGGTAAAAACAGTTAAATAAACTATACTTAATCGAGGAGGATAAAAAATATTTTGTTCACTTTAGATTGCAATCCCGGAGCGAGCGATTTTAATTTTTTGGTTTATTCTTTTTTTATCGTTGGTTTGTTGGTTTTTTCTTTCCAATTTTTTAATACTATCGGCAAAGGACAGATTATCTTTGGTTTACATAGCACGAAGATTTGGAAAAGATAATAGAAAGGTTAAAATTGATTTTAGATATAAAAAGACATCTATATTTGAATATAAACATAAAATAATGATTATATTTGTAAATAAATTACAATTATAAACACAATTTATATGCTATGCTTATAAATTTAGCAATATCAAACTATAGATCCATTAAAGATAAAGTAGCCCTCTCGATGTTACCCGCCAAAGCGTTTAAGGAGAGGCCTACTAACCTCTTTCATGCAAACGAAAAATTTGAACTTTTACGTTCCGCTTGTATCTATGGTGCAAATGCTTCGGGTAAAAGTAATTTTATACTAGGATTAATCACTTTCGGGAAATATATTCTAGAATCATCTGACCTTAAACTTGAGCAGGAAATCCCTTTGTACGATCCTTTCTTGCTTGACTTAAAAAGTTCGAAACTCCCATCAAAATTCGAAATTGATTTTATTGCTAGCGATAATATTCGGTACGAATATATTGTTGAAATATCTCAAAAAAAAGTTGAGTTCGAATCGCTGTACTTTTACCCAAAAGGGCAAAAATCAAAAGTTTTCGTTAGAATTAATGGTAAACCTATTGATTTTGGAACAATTATCAAAGGTGAAAAGAAGAGTATTGAAGCCAGAATGCTGGATAATCAGCTATTCCTAAGTAGGGCTGCAAATGAAAAAATTGAAGCATTATACCCCGTTTATAATTACTTTAGATTCACTGAACTTTTTGATATACAAAACATAAACGTTCCTTTTGGATCTGTTTCGTCAGATATAATTGCTCGTTTACTAAAAGAGAAGGATGAATCATTTTTAGTAAAGCTAAGAAGTTTGATAAATGCTTTAGATACAGGGATAATTTCTTTCGATATTAGAAAAACCGATGGTATACCTTTTTTGAAGGGACTGCCTGAAGAGGCGATGAAAATGTATAATGAAGAGATATTTAGCATGTTATCGAAGGAGTTGAGTTTTGAGATCTCAACGTATCATAACGCATTCGATGAGAATGGTAATGCCTTAAAGCCAATTGCATTTAGTATTGAGAGGGAATCATCGGGGACAAAAAGTCTTTTTGCCTTAGCAACTTTTATCCTCGATTCGTTGGAAAAGGGCTCTCTTTTTGTAATTGATGAATTCGAAAAGAACCTTCATCCTTCAATCGTTCGTTTCTTGGTAGGGCTGTATAATAACCCCCAAATGAATACCATGAACGCACAAATTCTATTTACCACTCACGATACAAGCCTTTTAAGCAACGAGATTTTCCGCAGGGATCAGGTATGGTTTACCGATAAAAACAGCCAAGGTGTTACAGAACTCTACTCTATGGCTGATATTAGCGGAATAAGAAATAATATACCCTACGATAAATGGTATCTCAGCGGGCGTTTTGGCGCAACACCTGTAATAAACGAGCCCAATATTAGCTATGGCAAGGATGTTCAGGGAAAAAAGTAGAAAACGTCAGCTACTTAAAAGAGTTTTGATTCTTTGCGAGGGTGAAACCGAGAAGTATTACCTCGATGCATTCAAGGCTTCGCTTAAAAGGGAGGTTCAACGAACTATTGATGTGAATATTTTGCAGGCAAATTTCTCTGAACCTATTGGAATAGTGAAGGAGGCAATAAAAAAACAAAACTTAGCAAAGATTGATAAACAGCCATACGATACCATTTGGCTTGTGTTCGACGATGATAAACGACCAAACATAAAACAGATTTTTGCTGAGGCAAAAAGAAATAATTTTAACATTGCCTATAGTTCTATTTCCATTGAGTTCTGGTTTTTACTTCATTTTGAAAGAACTGCTTATGAGTTTAATAGCACCAGCAGTGCAATTAAGCATTTAAAAAAATATTTACCCAAATATTGCAAAACTGATACCAACATATTTAACGATATCAAGGAAAAGTATGTGGAGCAGGCAGTTCCAAATGCTGCATGGCTAAAAAAAGAAAAAGAAGTTACAAGTATGTACAATGCTTGGTGCGCTAAACCAGTAACCACAATGGATGAATTAACCAATTCGTTCGATGAGTGGAATAAACAGTCTATTTTTGTTAAATAACCTAAGTTGCTAGTTACTGGTTGCAAATCGCTAGTTGCTGATTAACAGTAGTTAATTCATTTAGCTTTTAGCTTAATTTTAAGGGAGCATAAGATAAATAACAATATTTCAGCAACTAGCATCTTTAGTTAAATAGGCTTTTACCTTCTCATAAAATAGAAGGCACCATAGATTCATCCGTTTTGAGTTTGATAAGGAATTTCGAACTTTTAGAAAGCTCAGAAATCTAGGGTTAAACCTATATTTTACTACTCTAGTAAGTTCATTATTGTAAGATTGTTGAAATGCCTTCTATTCTTTATTTTTTTTATTTTTCAAGCTCTTTTTCTCACTGCTTGGAGGTAAAAAATTCTCTCCAGTAACTACTTTCTTACCTGTTTTTGCCTCTAAGGCTAAGCGGGCATTTTTTGCAATTGCCCCACCTTTTTTGCCAGCAATGGCATTCTTTTCTACCCCTTTTGCTTTTTCAACTTCTGCAATCTGTCGAGTAGAGAGTTCTGCTAAGGCCGTAAAAATCAGTTCTGCCTCACTCATATGATCGCGGAGATTTTGAGTTTTTAGACCTTTTATCTTTTTGTGACCTTGAACGGTTAAACCTGTCCATTCTTGATGGATAATGTTGGTGAGAAAAGCAAATTCATCCGTTTTGGAAACGCCGCTTTTTTGCCAGTAATCGGTTAGTTTGTTACGAGTTTCCTGATCTGTCATACGTTGCTGAATCCATTTTTCGCTTCTACCCAGTTTTTGCCAGTTCTCACGAGCTCTATCGAGGCTTTGTTCTGGGTCAGAAATCTCTTGCATACGTTCGTAACCCACTTTAGCCAACCATTGTTTGAAAGGCTCAGCCTTGGGTGAAGGGATTGATTGGATAATTCGCAAAAGTGTTTCCGTGTCCGCGGTATCGGTTTCTCTACTTTTACCATCTTCTGCTAACATTTTCAAACGTACGATTTTTTCGTACGCTTCACTGCCCTCTGATGTTAACTTCTTTTTTAAATCACTCCAATACCTTTTAGGAATTGTGCTGCTGGTAAGTATTTCAATAACATCGATTACTGAAAAGTACCATTTTTGCTGAGACTCATCCCAATATGTTCTAACTTTTTTTTCTTCAAACAGTTTTACGTTACTCATTGCATTAAATTATTTTTTACTCCTCATTGTCACATCCCTCAAATTTATTGATATTTCGCTGATTTCAAAATGTATTTTCCGTGCTAGCCCTCAAAAAGTTATTAACAATGTGGTAAAAAGTGGGAGAACGTGGAATAAAGTGGAAATATTTTGTATATTTTTACCTTTTGAAATTGCATCCAATAATGACATCATTTATAGGCGATTATGGTTGTAAGGTTGACGAGAAGGGACGTGTGCTCTTCCCATCGGCTTTTAAGAAGCAGATTTCATCGGCTTCTTCTGATCGTTTTGTGGTTAAAAAGGATATTTTCGAGAGCTGCTTAGTGCTTTTCCCTATTGAGGAGTGGGATCGTCAGAACACCCTTATTCGTAAGAATACAAATCCTTACAACAAGGAGCATAACAAGTTTTTGCGAGAGTTTTACCGCGGTACAGCGGAAGTTACGCTCGATTCGAGCGGTCGTCTGCTAATCCCCAAACGATTACTCGATTTAGTGGGTGCTGAACGTGAGTTAATTCTAGCAGGGATGGATGGAAAAATTGAGATTTGGGCGAAGGATAAGTATGAAGGCGTTCGCACGGGCGAGGATGATTTTGCGCAGCTTGCCGAGAAAATTATGGGTTCATCGATTATAAGGGATGAGTAATGGCCTACCATATACCAGTTCTGCTTCACGAAAGCATAGAGGGGCTTGATATTAAGCCAAATGGAATCTATGTAGACCTCACTTTTGGTGGGGGCGGTCATTCCAGCGAAATACTCAAACATCTTAATAAAGGCAAGCTTTTCGCTTTCGATCAGGACGAGGAGGCGCTGAAAAATACAATCGACGATAAACGCTTTACCCTAATCCGCAGCAATTTCAGATTCTTCCGCAACTTTCTTCGCTATCACAATGTCAAGGAGGTTGATGGTATTCTAGCCGATTTGGGTGTTTCATCGCACCATTTCGATAGCCCTGAGCGTGGATTTTCGTTTCGTTTCGAAGGGCCACTCGATATGCGGATGAACCAGAACCAACGCCTATCGGCAAAGCAGGTTGTAAATACTTACAGTCCCGAAGATTTAACCAACGTTCTAACCCAGTACGGCGAGCTTCAAGGGGCAAGGCGATTGGCTAACGCTATTTGTAAATCCCGTGAAGAGGAACAGATTGAAACGGTAGAACAACTTGCTGAATTGCTAAAACCGATGTTTCCCTCAAATGCGCAGAATAAAATGCTTGCTCAGGTTTTTCAGGCAATTCGCATTGAGGTGAATCAGGAGATGGAGGTGCTAAAGCAGATGCTCACCAATGCTACAAAGGCTCTTAAAAAGGATGGACGGTTGGTGGTTATTGCTTACCATTCGCTTGAGGATAGGCTGGTGAAAAACTACTTCCGCTCAGGAAATTTTGAAGGGGATCTTGATAAGGATTTTTATGGAAATGTTTCATCTCCATACGAACAGATTAATAGAAAGGTTATAGTTCCCTCGGACGAGGAGAATAAAATAAATAGTAGGGCGCGTAGCGCAAAGCTTAGAATTGGAAGAAAGGTATGACAACGGAAAACGAAACGGTAGAGTTTATTGAGGAGAAACCCGAAAAACCCAAGGAGAAAAAGTCATCGGTGGGTTTAAGGGATTTTCTCACAGGGAGTGTGCTTACCAGCGAATCGGTTTCGAAGCAGTTGCTTTATATCCTGTTTCTGGCTTTTCTGGCGGTTTTTTATATCGCAAACCGATATCGTTACGAGAAACTGGTGAGGAATGAGAAGAATTTACAGATTGAGGTTCGTAATCTTAGAGCGGAGTCTATTACAACAGCTGCGCAGTTGATGTTCATTAGTAAGCAGTCGGAAGTGGCTAAACTATGTGAGATAAGGGGTTTGGAGTTGAAGGAGAGTGTAGTGCCGCCGAAGAAGGTGAAGTGATTTGAAAATTTGCCAATTTGAAAATGAGACAATTGGACAATGTGCCAGTAAGACAATGGAACAATTTGAAAAAAATAATATGAACGCAATGGCACAAAGATGCGAAGGAATAGAAGCAAATATAAAACTTAGCGACTTGGTGTCTTAGCGTTTAAAACTTAAAAATGTCGATTAAGAAGGAAATATTGGTTCGGGTGGCGTTGGTGTACTTAATATTTGTACTCCTTGGTTTTGCTATTGTTGCAAAGATCCTATATATCCAACTTGTTGAGGGCGGCAAATGGCGTGAGATGGCTAAAACCATTACCTATAAGGATATCACCATTGAACCCAATAGGGGCGATATATGTGCCAATGATGGTAGGGTTTTGGCAACATCGGTTCCTTACTTCGAAATCCGAATGGATTTAAAAGCCACAGGATTAACCAATGAGGTATTCTTCGACAAAATTGACTCCCTTTCAATTTGCCTTTCGAAATTTTTTGGTGATAAGTCATCAAAGTCTTACCGTTCCGAACTGGTTAATGCTCGAAAATCGGCACGAAATCGTAGGTTTTACCCAGTTGGAAATAGGAATATTGATTATGTTGAGCTACAGAAATTCAAGAAATTTCCACTATTCCGTTTAGGTTTAAATAAGGGCGGATTTATACCAATTCAGGTGAATCAACGAATTCTTCCACATCAAACTTTAGCAGCACGAACAATAGGCAATGTGAACGAGGGTGGTGTTGCCGTGGGTATTGAGGGGGCTTTCAATCAGCAGCTTAAAGGGCGAACAGGGATTAGTCTTCTACAAAGAGTTCCCGGGAATTCATGGGTAGATGTGAATAGCCCAAATCAGGTTGATCCAGAAGATGGTACTGATGTTATTACTACATTGGATGTTAACCTACAGGATTTGGCGGAGTGCGCTCTTCATAAACAGCTCGAAAAGCATGGTGCTGGTTGGGGAACAGTAATCCTTATGGAGGTTAAAACTGGCGAGATAAAGGCCATTGCCAACCTAAAACGCGATGAGGATGGTGTTTACTCCGAGGCTTATAACTATGCCATTGGGGAGAGCGCAGAACCGGGATCTACCTTTAAAATTGCTTCTTTAATTGCTATGCTTGAGGATGGCTATCTCAAACTCGATGAAATAGTAAATACAGGAAACGGTAAGATGCAAATTCATGACCATGTTTTAACTGACTCTGATGAAAAGGGGCATGGAAAAATTACTGCTAAGCAAGTATTTGAGTTATCATCGAACATTGGGGTAGCCAAACTTGTGATGAAGTATTATACAGGGAAAGAGGAGAGTTTTATCGACCATCTATATAAAATGAAATTGAATCAACCGCTAAACCTTGAAATTCAGGGTGAGGTTGCTCCTTATATCAAATATCCACACGATAAATATTGGTCAGGCCTTTCACTACCCATGATGAGCATTGGATACGAAGTGAAAATAACCCCTTTACAATTGCTAACATTCTATAATGCCATTGCAAACGATGGTACAATGGTTAAACCTCATTTAGTAAAGGCATTGCTAAAGCATGGTCAACCGGTTGAAACTTTTGGAGGTGAAATAATATGCTCCTCAATCTGTTCAAATTCAACGCTAGCAAAGGTTCGCGAAGTGCTTGAAGGAGTGGTAAAGGAGGGAACAGCTAAAAACCTTAGTAACACAAGGTATATGATAGCGGGTAAGACAGGTACTGCTCAGATTGCAAGGGGAAAGCGAGGATATAAGAGTAAAGGAGTTACAAGTTATCAGGCATCATTTGTTGGGTATTTTCCTGCCGATGATCCAAAATATTCATGTATTGTAGTTGTAAACTCGCCATCTAAGAGCGTTTACTATGGGAATGTTGTAGCAGGTCCAATATTTAAGGAGATTTCGGATAAGGTGTATGCCACAAGTAGCGAGTGGTTTCCAGAGGTGAATTCCGATGCCAATCTAACGGATATGCCCCAATCTAAGAATGGCTATAAGCAGCATATCGAGGATGTTTTAGATGAACTAGATATTCCTTTAAAAGATAAATCGAAAAAATCCAAGTGGGTATCGGTAATAAGAACCGACGAGGATATTGAGATGAACGATAACAATGTAATTAAGAACCTTGTACCAAATGTAACTGGGATGTGCATTAAGGATGCTTTGTTCCTGCTTGAGAATGCAGGATTAAAGGTCTCGGTAAATGGTATGGGAACTGTTAAGAGCCAATCAATATCTCCAGGAACAAGAGCAGAAAGGGGTCAAAGGATTTCAATTGAAATGAGTACTAGTTAACGATGAAAAGCATAGAACAAATAATATCAAAAAGTGATGCGCTTGAGGTAATTGGATTACCCGATGCAATGATAAGCGATATAACCTTCGATTCGAGACAGGTTAAGAAGGGTTCATGCTTTGTAGCCATCCGTGGCACTCAGGTTGATGGACATGAGTATATCGATAAAGCCTTGGAGCTTGGAGCAAGCGTAATTGTTTGCGAGGTGTTGCCTAAAAAGAGGATAGATGGAATTACATACATTCGGGTTAATGATTCATCGGAGGTACTTGGTAAAATGGCCTCTTCATTCTACGATAATCCTTCGGATAAAATAAAATTAGTTGGAATTACTGGAACCAACGGAAAGACCACAACTGTAACGCTATTATATAGATTATTCAACAAACTTGGATTTAAATCGGGCTTACTATCTACCGTTGTAAATTATATAGGTGATGATGTTATTCCTGCCACACATACAACCCCCGATGCCATTCAACTCAATAAATTGTTGGGGCAAATGGTTGAAGCAGGATGCACCCATTGCTTCATGGAGGTGAGTTCACATTCGGTTGTACAGAATCGTATTGCTGGGTTGAACTTTACTGGGGGTATATTTTCAAATATCACTCACGATCATCTCGATTTTCACAAAACATTTGATGAGTATTTAAAGGCAAAGAAGCGATTTTTCGATTTACTTCCTTCATCTGCATTTGCTTTAACCAATATCGATGATAGGAATGGTCGAGTGATGGTTCAGAATACATCTGCAAAAGTAAATACATACTCTTTGAGGAGCATGGCTAATTTCAAGTGCAAAGTTATTGAGAATCATTTTGATGGAATGCTTCTAAATCTCGACTCTGTTGAGGTCTGGACAAGATTGGTGGGAGGTTTCAATGCATACAATATTTTGGCAATATATGCTGCCGCAAGATTGCTTGGTGTAGAGAAGGAAACTGTATTAACAGAGTTAAGTAGTATGACTGCGGTATCTGGACGTTTTGAGCACATGAAATCGCCCAAGGAGATAAATGTTATTGTTGATTATGCTCACACCCCCGATGCTCTTCAGAATGTAATTGACACTATAAATGAGATTAGAAATCCCGATAAAAAACTGATTACAGTAGTTGGTGCTGGAGGTAATCGTGATAAGACCAAAAGACCTGTAATGGCTAAGGTAGCCGTTGAGGGTAGTAGCATGGTTATTCTAACATCGGATAATCCAAGGTTTGAGGAACCAGAGGATATTCTGAACGATATGAAAGTGGGTATCGAACCATCAATGGTAGGTAAAGTGCTAACTATTGTTGATCGTAAAGAGGCAATTCGCACGGCTTATATGTTAGCAAATCAGGGTGATATAATTCTGGTAGCAGGAAAAGGACACGAGAACTATCAGGAAATCAAAGGCGTTAAGCATCACTTTGATGATAAAGAGGTGATACAAGAACTATTTAAATCATTATAAGATGTTTTATTTTCTATTTCAATACCTCGATATGGTTGGTTTCCCCGGTGCAGGGGTATTCCAGTATATCTCTTTTAGGTCTGCAATGGCTTTTATTGCTTCATTAGGAATTTCGCTACTGCTTGGTAAAAGGATAATAAGATTTCTTCAGAGAAAACAGATCGGCGAAGAGATCCGCGATCTTGGACTTGAGGGTCAGATGCAGAAAAAGGGTACTCCAACTATGGGTGGTATCATTATATTAGCATCTACAGTCATACCCATTCTCCTTTTTGGAGATTTAATGAATATCTATGTAATTATTATGATGGTTACCACAATCTGGCTAGGATTTGTTGGATTTACTGATGATTACATTAAGGTATTCAAAAAGAATAAAGAGGGATTATCGGGAAAATTAAAAATATTAGGTCAGATCTCATTAGGTCTTTTTGTTGGACTTGCAATGTACATGAGCCCTAGCATTGTTGTTCGCGAAAGGGTTATACATCACAATCCATCAATGGGAACCGAAATAGTGATCAATAAGGAGAACACCGCCAGAAAGCAAGTGATACTGGGGCCAAAAGAGAAAACAACAAAAACAACAATCCCTTTCTTTAAGAATAACGAGTTTGATTATAAATCCCTTGTTCCATTTGATGGCGCATTTGGGAAAATAGTTACATGGATAGTGTTTATAGCAGCAGTAATCTTTATGGTTACAGCCATTTCCAATGGTGCAAATCTTACTGATGGAATGGATGGCTTGGCCACAGGTGTTTCGGCCATAATTGCCACAACCCTTGGGATTTTTGCTTATCTCGGGGGTAATGTAATTTATGCAGAGTATTTAAACATTATGTATATCCCAGCTACAGGGGAACTCGTTGTTTTCATGAGCGCATTTATTGGTGCAGCAGTTGGTTTTCTTTGGTATAACAGTTACCCAGCCCAAGTATTTATGGGTGATACGGGTAGTTTGGCAATAGGAGGAATAATTGCTGTATATGCAATTTTAATTCGCAAAGAGCTTTTGATACCTATTCTTTGCGGGATCTTTATTGCTGAGAATTTATCAGTAGTTATTCAGGTAAGTTATTTTAAGCGAACTAAGAAGAAATATGGTGAGGGTCGGCGTGTTTTTCTGATGGCACCTTTGCATCATCATTATCAGAAAAAAGGTTACCCCGAACCTAAAATTGTAACACGATTTTGGATTGTGGCCATTTTACTGGCGGTGATCACGGTAGTAACGCTCAAGATCCGCTAACACATTACAAACTCAAAAGAGATGAAGAGAATAGTTATTCTTGGAGGAGGCGAAAGTGGAGCAGGCGCAGCAGTGCTAGCTCAGAAAAAGGGCTTTGAAGTTTTTCTATCCGATTTCGGAACTATTAAGCCTCAGTACAAGGAGTTGCTCAACAAATATCAAATTAGTTGGGAGGAGAATAAGCACTCCGAAGATCTGATTCTCAATGCCGATGAGATAATCAAGAGCCCTGGAATACCCGATAAAGCACCAATTATCTATAAGATTAGGGAAGCAGGAATTCCGATAATTTCAGAGATTGAATTTGCTGGCAGATACACAAAGGCTAAAAAGGTTTGTATTACAGGTAGTAATGGCAAAACAACAACCACATCGCTTATTTTCCACATGATGCAGAAGGCTGGACTAAATGTGGGTTTGGCAGGAAATATTGGTGAAAGTTTTGCCCTTCAGGTTGCCGAGAATGAGTTTGATTACTATGTGATTGAACTTAGCAGTTTTCAGCTCGATAACATGTACGACTTTAAGGCTGATATAGCCATTCTATTGAATATTACTCCCGATCATTTAGATCGGTACGATTATAAGATGCAGAACTATGTTGAGTCAAAGTTTAGGATTACGCGTAACCTAGCCGAAGATGATTGCTTTATCTTCTGCTCTGATGATGAAGTTACTGTTGAGCAGCTTAAACGGATAGTTCTTAGAGCACAGCAACTACCTTTTTCCCTACAGACTAAGATTAACCAATCTGCTTGGGTAGAGAACGATCACATGTACTTAAACTATGATAATAGCGAGTTTGTAATATCGATAAATGATTTATCATTAAAGGGTAAACATAACATTTATAACTCAATGGCAGCAGGTATTGCAGGTCAGGTTCTTAAAATTCGCAAGGATATTATCCGCGAGAGCCTCATGGATTTTCAAGGGGTTGAACATCGCCTAGAATCGGTAATCAAGGTGCGTGGTGTGCAGTATATCAACGACTCAAAGGCTACCAATATAAACTCAACCTGGTATGCGCTTGAAAGCATGAAAACACAAGTAGTGTGGATTGTTGGTGGTATTGATAAAGGGAATGATTACACATCTCTTTATGAACTTGTGAAAACCAAAGTAAAAGCAATTGTGTGTCTAGGTATCGATAACTCGAAGATTCATAAAGCATTCGAGGGTATGGTGCCAGTTATTGTAGATGCACATTCGGCAACTGAGGCGGTACAGCATTCATACAAGTTATCAAGTCCAGGGGATACCGTATTGCTATCTCCTGCCTGTGCAAGTTTTGATTTATTCGAGAATTATGAGGATAGAGGAAGGAAATTTAAGGAGGCAGTTAGGGAATTATAAGATTAAACGCAAAGGCGCAACGTCGCAAAGAATTTTTGTAGCGACTTAGCATTAAGTGGAAGAGCAGCATAAGAGCAGCTTTAATTGAAGGATAGTTAGGTGTAAAATAAAAAAACGTGGTTGCAGATTACGTAGCATCTTAGCGACTTAGCGTTCAAAGATAAAGAAAATGGAAGCGTTATTCGGAAGGTATTTTAAGGGCGACAAAATAATTTGGTTGATAGTGATTTTTCTGTCAATCATCTCACTCTTGGCTATTTATAGCTCAACGGGATCGTTGGCCTATAAATATCAAGGGGGAAATACTGCTTACTACTTTCTAAAACAGTTTGTTTTCATTGCTGTTGGGCTTTCTGTTGTATTCCTTGTTCACATGGTGAATTCTAAGGTTTATGCGCCAGTATCAAAGTTTTTACTACTGTTTTCAATTCCACTTCTGTTATTTACACTTGTATTTGGTGCAAGTTTAAACTCAGCTGCCCGATGGTTGGCTATTCCTGGATTAGGGGTTACGATCCAAACCTCCGATATCGCAAAGATGGCCTTAGTGATGTATGTTGCAAACATTCTATCTCAACGTCAGAAAGAGATAAAAGATTTAAAAAAGGCTTTTATACCAATAGTTGCTCCGGTTGCTATTATCTGTCTACTAATTCTACCAGCCAATTTCTCTACAGCATTGCTACTTGGCTTAACCTGTTGGTTGTTGATGCTTATTGGTAGAATCAGTTTAAAACATCTTTTCGGTTTCACTGGTTTAGCGATTGTACTACTAATTGCATTTATCATAATTGCTTTGCAGTTTAAAACGGTAAACCGTGTTCAAACATGGAAACATCGCATCGAAAACTTTATGAGCGATGATGGTGGAGAAGGGAATTTTCAAGCAGATCAGTCAAAAATAGCAATTGCAACTGGCGGAATCATAGGTAAAGGACCTGGAAATAGTACACAACGAAACTTTTTACCTCACCCATACTCCGATTTTATCTTTGCAATCATTGTTGAGGAGTACGGATTAATAGGAGGAACGATTGTCTTACTCATGTACCTTATCATCCTTTTTAGAGCTGGAGTGATAGTCAAAAAGGCAAATCGAACGTTCCCAGCCTTTCTGGCAATTGGACTGGCGTTACTGCTAGTCCTTCAGGCGATGGTGAATATGTGCGTAGCAGTAAACTTGATTCCTGTAACAGGACAAACATTGCCATTGGTTAGTATGGGGGGAACATCCCTATTTTTTACCAGCGCAGCTTTTGGAATTATTTTAAGTATTAGCAGAACTCAAGGTAAAACTGAATTATTTGATGGAGAAGAAGAGGTTAAAGATAATAGTTAGCGGTGGTGGTACGGGAGGACATATTTTCCCAGCCATATCCATTGCGAATGCCCTTAGGGAACTTAAACCTGATGTTGATATCCTATTCGTTGGTGCTGAGGGAAGAATGGAGATGGAGAAGGTTCCCAATGCAGGTTACAAAATAGTTGGACTTCCTGTTGCAGGTTTTCAGAGATCGCTATCGCTAAAAACCTTTACATTCTTCATTAAGCTCTATCGTAGTATGATGAAGGCTCGTAGGGTAATTAAAGAATTTAAACCCGATGCTGTTGTTGGAGTTGGAGGCTATGCAAGTGGGCCAGTGCTTAAATCAGCGCAGAAGAAAGGCATTCCAACGCTGATACAGGAGCAAAACTCCTATGCTGGGGTAACAAATAAACTTTTGGCTAAAAAAGCCAAAGCCATTTGTGTTGCTTACGAAGGTATGGAGAAATATTTCCCTGCCGATAAGATAATAATGACAGGAAATCCTGTTCGTCAGGATTTGGTCAACCTAGATAATAAAAAAGATGAGACTCGTAAGTACTTCAATATACCAGAAGGTCAGAAGGTAATACTTGTACTTGGTGGTAGTTTAGGTGCAAAAACCCTCAATAAGAGTTTGATGGATTATATGAAGGAGATTGGTGAGCAGCAGGATACAATTCTTATTTGGCAAACTGGCAAACTCTACAATTCAGATATTAAGCAGGAGTTGAGTGGATTTGATGCCAAGAATGTAAGGTTATACGATTTTATTACCCGCATGGATCTTGCCTTCTCAATTGCCGATGTGATTGTATCACGAGCTGGTGCAGGAACAATTTCAGAGCTTTGCTTGGTAGGTAAACCTGTTATTCTGATTCCATCACCAAACGTAGCAGAAGATCATCAAACCAAGAATGCACAGGCATTGGAGAGAAAGAATGCAGCAATAATGGTAACCGATCTAAGCGCTCCTAAGGAGTTAGTCCCAATGGCGTTTGAGTTGTTAGGAAACAAAGAGAAGCAATTAGAGCTTTCAGCGAATATTAAGTTGTTGGCACTGCCTCATGCAGCTAGGGTGATTGCTGAAAAGGTGTTGGAGTTAGCGAGTGGAGTGTAATTATAAAGGAAAATGAAAAGTTCACGCAAAGACCTCAAAGTTGAAAACGCAAAGAAGAATTCTCTTAGCGTGCTTAGCGAAATTCTTTGCGCACTTTGCGTGAAACTCATATAAAAACACATGATGAACATCAAGTTTGACAAGGTCGAGAGGGTTTACTTCATTGGGATAGGAGGCATTGGGATGAGTGCTCTTGCTAGGTATTTTGCTAAGCAAGGGAAGAAGGTTTGTGGTTATGATAGAACCCAGACACCATTAACACTTGAACTTGAATCAGAAGGTATTGATATTCATTACGAGGATGATATTGTTCTTATTCCACGGGATTTTAGGAATAATATCGAGGGAACGCTTGTGGTTTATACACCTGCTGTACCCAAGGATCACAGTGAACTTGAGTTCTTTGAGATTAAAAGATTTACGATTGTAAAAAGGGCTGAAGCCCTAGGCGTAATTGCAAGTGCAAAGAAAACCCTTGCTGTTGCAGGCACACACGGTAAAACTACCACATCAACATTACTAGCACATCTTTTAACCACATCAAAAGTTGGGTGTGATGCCTTTTTGGGTGGTATTTCAAAGAACTTTAGCAGCAATCTTGTAATCAACCCAAAAGGTTCTGAGAACCTTGTTGTTGAGGCCGATGAATTCGATAGAAGCTTCCTAAGTCTTTTCCCTGAATTAGCAATTATCACATCAGTCGATGCAGATCATCTGGATATCTATGAAACACATGATGATGTTCTTCTAGCATACGAAGCATTTGCAAGTCAGATAAAGCATGGTGGTATACTTATCATCAAGCATGGTATTGGACTAACACCTTTGTTAAGTGTTAGTGTTAAAGTTTATACCTATGCTTTAAGAGATAAAGCCGATTATTACCTAACCAGCATCGAGATAAAGGATGGTTACTATCATTTTAACTTAGTTACGCCGACTGGAACAATCAATGGTTTAAAGTTGGGAGTTCCTGGTCTATATAACGTTGAGAATGCAGTTGCTGCCTCCGTAGCAGCCTTACAGCAAGGTGTTACAGAGGATGAATTACGAGAAGGACTCAGTAGTTTCAGCGGAGTCGTTCGCCGATTTGATGTTAGATATCGTGGAAACAAAGTTGTTTATATCGATGATTATGCACATCATCCAGAGGAGTTAAAGGCTGCGATTACCTCGGTTAAGGAGATGTTTCCCGGGAGAAGAGTTTCGGGTATTTTTCAACCGCATCTTTTCACGCGAACTCGCGATTTTACAAAGGAATTTGCCCAAAGCCTCGATTTGTTGGATAAAGTTTATCTACTTGATATTTATCCTGCTCGAGAAGAGCCGATTCCGGGTATCACATCAAACTCAATACTTAAACTGATGGAATGTCCCGATAAGAAGATTTACAGCAAAGAGGAATTACTTAACCAAATAAAATTAGATGATATTGATATAATAGTAAGCATGGGTGCTGGTGATATCGATAAGTTAGTACCAGCGATTGTTAAAATTTTAACCGATAGGAAATTGTGAAGAACTGGAAACGCTATACACTAACAACGCTTAAATGGCTATCGCTTGTGATCTACTTGGTTGCAGGACTTTGGTTTGTGACCAAGCGCAATCGTGAGTTGGTGTGTAAGACTATTCAGGTTAGAGTGGTTGACAGTTCCGAGAATTCCTTTGTTACAAGTAAAGATCTTAGGCGAATAATCGATAAGAAAGGAAGTTCTCCAATTGGAAAGACAATGCAGTCGATAAACACCTTTGAGTTGGAGAATAGAATATCAACCATGATGTCTGTCAGAGATGTTCAAATTTACAAAACAGCAGATGGTGTGCTTTCGGTTAAGGTTAAGCAACGCAGGCCTTTGGTTAGAATTTTCAATCATGATAATCAGAGCTATTACATCGATGATCATGGATTATTGCTTCCTCTCTCCGATAGATTTGCAGCACATGTACTTGTTGTAAACGGAAAGATAAATGAGCCTTTTCAGCTGAAAGCAAATCAGGATATAATGGAATGGGATACAAGCGTATATAAAAGGGAACCATTAATTCGTAAAATTTACGATTTTGCCCAGTATGTATCAGATAATGACTTTTGGAATGCACAAATCACGCAGGTTTACGTGGGAGGTTACGATGATATTGAGTTAATTCCTCGTGTAGGCTCTCAGGTAATCCTGTTGGGTAGTTTTGATGATTACGAGGGTAAACTCAATAAACTTAAAAAATTTTACGAAAAAGCCTTACCCGCTGAGGGTTGGAACAAATATAAAATGATAAACTTGAAATACTCAAATCAGATAATTTGTACAAAACGATAATATTATGGCAAAGATGAATGAATACGTTGCTGCAATCGATCTAGGTACAACCAAGATTGTAACCCTGATCGGTAAAAAGAATCCCAATGGCAAGTTCCAGATTGTTTCACAAAGCAAAACCCCTTCAACAGGGATTAAAAGAGGAGTAGTGCTTAATATTGAGGAAACAGTGGCATCAATTCAACGAACAGTTGAAGAGGCGCAGGCTCAGTCAGGAATCATTTTAAGCGATGTATTCGTTGGCATAGCCGGGCAGCATATTCGGAGCATTAAGAATCGTGGCTATATCAATCGCGATAATACCGAGAGCGAGATAACCGCAGAAGATGTTCAAAAACTTATCAACGATATGTATAAAATCCCGATTGAGGTAGGAGAGGAGATCCTCCATGTTTTGCCTCAGGATTTTATTGTTGATAACGAACCTGGTGTAAGACCAATTGGGATGATGGGACGTAGGCTTGAGGCCAACTTCCATATCGTAATAGGTCAAACCGCATCGGCAAAGAATATTGAGAAATGTGTGAACAGGGTTGGCTTAAAGGTCAATGACCTAATCCTTGAGCCACTTGCCTCCTCTGAAGCAGTCCTTACTGAGGATGAGAAGGAAGCTGGTGTTGTGCTAGTAGATATTGGAGGTGGTACTACGGATGTCGCCATGTTCTATGATGGAATTGTGCGTCATACCGCCGTTATCCCATTTGGTGGTAATGTGATTACTAATGATATAAAAGAAGGATGTTCAATTCTATTCCGTCAGGCTGAATCGCTTAAGGTACAGTTTGGTTCTGCATTAGGCGATATGGCACCAGAGGATAAGATTGTTACAATCCCCGGCATTAGTGGTCGTGATCCTAAGGAGATATCTTTTAAGAGCCTTGCCTACATCATCCAATCAAGGATGGAAGAAATTATCGATGCAGTAAACTATGAGATCGAGAACTCTGGCTATGCCGAGAAACTTAGTGCTGGTATAGTTCTAACAGGCGGTGGTGCATTGTTACGTCATCTTTCACAATTGGTTAAGTTCAAAACTGGTTACGATGTACGTATCGGGTTTCCTAATGAGCATCTGAGTGCTGATTGTAGCGAGGATATTAATCAACCTATGTATGCAACTGCAATTGGACTGATCCTAAAAGGTTACGATCAGGTTTCGCATATAGAGAAGGAGGTTGAGGAAATCATTGTAAAGAAAGAGGTTGAAGTAACCCCAGAGCAGAAAGAGGTAATTCGCACCAACGTCAAGAAATCAAGCATTATGGATGGTCTCAAAAAGACACTAGCCAACATGTTTGAAGAGAAGGATATGGAGATGTAATGGGAAATGAAAAATGAATAGTGAAGAGTGAAAATTTGTTATTCAGTTGTTATAGTATGACCCTGTAAGGGTCAAATATCAATAACCTGGGGTTTTAACCCCTGGAAATAAGAAGAGAAGAGTCCGCCGCACGTGCGAATGATTATTTAGTGTGAAAAAGATTCTTGCGGCGGAATGTAATAAAGAGTGTTGGAGGAAAACTTGAAAAGAAGTAAAAAGATAATACTGGCTTTTTGAATATATAACTTAAACTAAATATCATGGCCGAAGACCTAATTAATTTCGAGCTACCATCGAACCGAGCATCAATAATTAAGGTTATTGGAGTCGGCGGAGGTGGAGGTAATGCCGTAAACCACATGTTTCAGTTGGGTATTAAGGATGTTGATTTTGTGGTGTGTAATACCGATCATCAAGCATTGGTGAATAGTCCAGTTGAAATTAAAATTCAGCTAGGATCATCTCTTACCGAGGGTCGTGGAGCAGGCAATAAACCTGAAATTGGTAGACAGGCGGCAATTGAGAATATTCAGGATGTAACAGATGTCCTGTCAAGAAATACCAAGATGGTGTTTATCACCGCAGGAATGGGCGGCGGAACGGGAACAGGTGCTGCACCAATTATTGCTAAGGCAGCAAAAGAATTAGGAATTCTTACAGTTGCCATTGTAACAATTCCATTCCGAAACGAAGGGAAACGCCGCATTGCTCAAGCTGTTGAGGGAATAGAGGCTATTGAGAAACATGTTGACTCGCTTCTTGTTATCAACAACGAAAAGATTCGTGAGATGTACGGTGATCTCAAAATATCTGAGGCATTCTCTAAGGCAGATGATGTTTTAGCTATCGCTGCAAAGGGTATTGCCGAGATTATTACTGTCCATGGTTATATCAACGTGGACTTTGCCGATGTTGAAACGGTTATGGCTAATAGTGGCGTAGCAATCATGGGTTCGGCAAGAGCATCTGGCGAAAATCGTGCAATTAAAGCCATAAAAGCAGCACTTCAATCACCGCTTTTAAACAACAACGATATCTCTGGTGCTCGCAATATTTTGCTAAACGTTACTTCGGGTAAGGATGAGATTACGATGGATGAGATTGGTCAAATCACTGATTATATTCAGGCCGTTGCAGGAGAAGGGGCTGATTTAATTTGGGGTAACGGCACCGATCCAAACCTAGGTGATGATTTAAATGTAACCATTATTGCAACTGGTTTCTGTACAAGTAGTATCCCTGAACTCTACATTAGGAATAAACAGGTTGATGTTGTTATGCTTGACGGTGAGCGATCAGAAAATAGGTTGGTAAAAGAATCTATGTTTGAAGTTAAGGATAGGCCGAGCATCTCTCATAAACGTGAAAGGTTAACAGAACAGGAACAATCTCAAAGGACTATTGAGTTTGATGTGTTTGCCGATGTATCAAAACCATCTACTGAAAAAGGTCTTTTTGATGATGATGAATTTTTGGTTACATCAGTTAAGCCACAACAGATCGCAACAAAAGAACCTCCAGCTAAAACTGCAACCAGACAGAATGCAACCCCTTTGACCGTTAAGGCAAATATCGATCAGCTAGAAAAAATTCCAGCTTACAAGCGGAAAAACATTAAATTAGACGAATCGGAGCATTCAAAAACCAGTAATGTTTCACGCTTTACCTTATCAGAAGAGGAAGGCGATATCTTTTTAAAAAGCGATAACGCATATTTGCATGATAATGTAGATTAATTAGTTGACAGTTGTTGGTTGAGAGTTGACAGAATTAATGTAACTTCGAACTAACAACTGTGAACTGTCAACTAACAACTAAACATATGTCTTTAGAAGAAAAAATCAACAACGATATCAAGGCAGCCATGATGGCAAAAGAGAAAGTTCGCCTTGAAGCCCTACGGGCAGTGAAAAGTGCAATTCTACTTGCTAAAACCGAAAAAGGTCACACCGAAACTATTTCAGCTGATGCTGAAATGAAGTTGTTACAAAAGCAAGTTAAACAACGTAAGGAATCAGCCGAAATATACCAGCAGCAGAACCGCCCTGAACTAGCTGAAAAAGAGTTGGCAGAGGCTAAAGTAATTGAGGAGTACCTCCCAAAGATGCTTTCTGATGCTGAATTAACCGCTGAGGTTAAAAAGATAATTGAACAGGTAGGCGCAAAAGCCCCATCGGATATGGGTAAAGTAATGGGCGTTGCTTCAAAAGCTCTTGCAGGCAAGGCCGATGGTAAGGCCATTTCCGAAAAGGTAAAGACTCTACTGGCAGGGTAAGATTTTTAGAATACCTCATATTTATTCATTTAACGTATACTAGGGTGTTTTCCAAAGAATAATTTAGGAAGATATCTAATTTATGAAACGAACATTTACCTGCTCGTTTTTGTATATTTGGTTTCCTTATATCAAATCTATCTATACTTTGAATAGTATATTTCGTTACATATTTGATTGTAATGCTTTTGCATTTAAATCAATAATTTTAAAAGTAATTAGATATAAATTTACAGCTGTTTATGTATTTTTATTTGTGCTAATGTTGGAAATTGTATTTGGGTTTTCGGATTAATGAAATGAGCATTTAATAAGTAGCATAAAACATTTGAATAAAATAGTTCCAATGAAATAATATGGTGTATGCCGAAAAACCATAATAGAGTAGGCTAATAATAATTTATTTTACTATGAAAGAGTTTGTTAGCATTGACATTCTTAAGCAAGAAGAGCTTAAGTTAGAAGAATTAAAGAAGGTTAATGGTGGTATTTTTGTTCCTCCAGGACATACTATTGGCATTATTGCAACGGATCTACCTGAGTAATTATTAAAATCATAAGCTTTCATCAGTTTAATATGTTGGTTTATGATTAAGTTGTTTTGTATTTTGCCTCAACATAGTTGAGGCAAAATATTTTCCAAAAATCAATTTTATGAGTGAGTATCAGCCTATTTCTGCGGTATGGGAGTTAACCAGTGAATGCAATTTTCAGTGTGCCCATTGCTATAATAAAGATCTGGTTAAAAGCGCAGCATTTGACCTAAATAAGGCAATGGAAGTATGCGAACAATTGGCTCGACTGAAAGTGAAGGCAGTGTTGCTTTCTGGGGGTGAAGTTCTGCTTTCTGAAATATGGCCAAGCGTAGCCCTTAGATTATCGGAGTTAGAAGTAAAAACAGGTATTTTAAGCAACGGATGGCTTTTTAATGAGGATACGCTTGCTCAAATCATCGCCTCTAAGATTGATTGGGTTGGATTCAGTATAGATGGACTTGAGGAAACGCATGATTCAATTAGACAAAAAGGTTCTTTTAAGCGAATCTTTAATTCCTTACATAAACTAAAAGGAAAAGATATTTACACATCTATTAATACTACTGTTAATAAGAAAAACATTGGTGAACTCCCTGCTCTTTATTCTTTGTTATGCGAAAATGGCGCGAAAGGATGGCAGTTGCAATTATCAGTAACCGAGGGAACTTTGGAGGAGCAAAAAAAGAATTTCATGCTCGATCCGGAGCAAATAGATTCAGTTATTGATTTTGCTCATGGCATTTATAAAAATTCTCCAGTAGATGTTTACCTTGGTGATTGTGTTGGTCATTATAATGCCAAAGAAATTGAGGTTAGGTCTTATCGATCATTGCCAAGGTATGGTTTAACAACCTTTATAAATGGATGCGCAGCTGGTAAATCTACCTTTGGGATTAAGGCTAATGGGGATATTACGGGTTGTATTGCCCTCACTAAAAACCATTTTGTTGAAGGGAATATATACGAACGAACGCTATGGGATATTTGGCACGATGAGAATAGCTTTGCTTGGAATAGGAAGATGAGCAAAGAATCTCTTGTCGGGTTCTGCCATGAGTGCCAGTATTCATCTTATTGTCTCGGCGGTTGCCCCAGCTTAAAGTATAATAAAGACTTTAAACCTGTAGAGAACATATACTGTTCCTATAGTTGTGCCTACAAAAAAGAGCGGGAGAGGATTAGCAAACTAAATGATTCCTCAGAATTAATTGCCCTAGGAAGAGAAGCAAAGCAGCACGGAAATCCGCAAATAGCAAACGAGTACTTTAAGCGAGCATTAGAATTGGAATACGATTCAAGTATAGAAAAGGAGATTGTTTAAACAAACCTTTTTTGTAAGAATGCTAGATACCCAAAGATTATAAAAGGCAACTTTAACTCCAGTATTTTTATTTCTTTCCTAGCCTTAAAGGGCACTTTTGTCTACACTTACTACAAGCATAGATATCAAACCCTCGCTCTGTTTTAAAGAAGGAGGTTTTACGGCAACGTTCTTGATTTACCGTAATACCATCTAATGCTTTTGCAGGACATACTTCTAAGCATATTTTGCAGTTTGGCGGACAATCAAAACCTTCAACCATTGGAGATGGTTCAAGTTCAGCGTTGGTTAATATGGCTCCGATGTAAACCATATTTCCAAACTCTTTATTAATCAATAGAGTATTTCTGCCAAGTATTCCCAACCCTGCAAGCCATCCAGCATGTCTTAGCGAAATTACTCCCATTCCATGTGTTCTTTTTGTATCCCAACATAAATATGGTGTATCAGAAGGAATAGGCACAGAAGTAGTTCCTCTTTGCTCAAGTTCACGGCAAACTGCCAATCCAATTCTGTCGAGTTCCGAATAAAGTTGATATGCGATATGTGTATAAGGTACTGGATTTTCAGCCAGTATTACCTCCGAGGGCATTGTTTTTAAGAATACAATAGCAGAATTACATTTACTATAAACATCTTTAGGGTTAAACCCAGTTGGAGCGTTGGAAAATCTTTCGATACTGGCTACTCCACAAGCATCAGCTCCAAACTTCATTGCAATTTGACTTACTTTATCGCTAGAAATCATAGGTATTTGAAATATTAATTAATCCTTTATTTCCATAAACTTATCCGTTCCCTCAACCCTTTCGAATTCAGTCCCTTTTTTTGATTTAAGATAAGGGATAATTGCAGGATCGCAATTAGCAATATAATTCAAATCGAACATCATAAAATGATGCTCGTTTTCAACGTATTCATCAGTCTCAGTCCCTGAGTAGAAACGCCAACCGCTATCCTCCTCGTCCTCGGACATTTCGCGATACATAAAACCCACTGGCAATCCATCAATAGTTACCTTATCGGAGGCATAGCAATACCCCGATGGGTGAATCAAATCTTTGATATCCTCGGGTTTTATCTTGTAATTATTATTCATTTCGTTCATTTTTTAAGGTATCCAAAGTTAGATCATAAATATTAAAGAGAAAAAGTGGCAGATACTTCCACCGATTATAAATAGGTGGAAAACACCGTGTCCGAAAGGGATTTTTTCTATTAAATAAAAAATTACGCTAAAAGAATATACTAAACACCCTGCCATCAAAAACCATAAAGAGGTTATTGGAACATTTCTAATAATTGGAACAATTGCGATTATACCTGTCCAACCCATGATGACATATAGCCATGTTGATAAACGTCTGTATTTGAGAGAGTAAAACCAAATCTTAAAGATAACACCTGATATAGCCATTGCCCAAAGAAGTCCAAAAATCACCCATCCGAATGCACCTCTAATGCCCACTAATGCAAAAGGCGTATAGGTTGCTGCAATTAGGATATAAATTGATGAGTGATCGAATCGGTTAAGGTTCGATTTAATTTTTAGATTTACTGCACTGTGAAATAATGTAGATGCAGTATATAGATTAATCATTCCTACTCCAAAGATGCTGAACGTTACTATATGCCAAACATTACCATAGTATGCACCTCTAATAATCAATAGAGCAGTACACGCAAATGCAATAAATAAGCCAATTCCATGAGAGGTGCTATTAACAATCTCCTCGTTTTTAATTCGTTGTTTTGTTTTTGGAACCATTTTCTCAAATTATTCTTAGTAAGAAATTTATTATGATTTTCTGTATTTTACTTTAAAGAAAAGCATAACTAATGAAAATATTAAAACAATAATATTGGTAAATGTCAGGGCAAAACTCTGAATCAAAATGCCATAAATAAGCCATAGTGCGCTACCTAGTGCTGCTATAATAAACATCATTAACGAAACATCATCTGTTGATTTTGACCTATAAGTTTTAATTACCTGTGGTAAAAAGGTTGTACAGGATAATACTCCGGCCACAATACCTATAATCTCTACATTCATATTCTCCTCTATTAAACAATTTAGTTGTAAAATAAAGCATAAGATTTTTAATAAAGTAGCAGCGAAGGATTTAATTTTTCACCAAAGAAAGTTTAAAACACAAAAAACGATTTGTTTTTTATTATACCTTTATTTGCTCTAATCCATAAATAACATGACAGTTAAAATCCTTAGTCGTAATAATTTCCAATTTAAAGGTATTATTACATTTCTGTGCTATTTTTTATTATTGGCAACTCATCCAGCATTTGCTCAAACAAATTACGAGAAAAGTCTAAAGTCCCTTGATGAATATTATGCCAAGGCAATAAATGATTGGCGAGTTCCTGGGATGGCTATAGCCATTGTTAAGGATGATTCTGTAATCTTTGCTAAGGGTTATGGGGTTAGGGAGATAGGTAAACCCGAAAAAGTTGACAAGAACACTTTATTTGCTATTGCTTCTAATACGAAAGCCTTTACCTCTGCCGCAATGGCCATACTAGTTGATGAAGGAAAAGTGAATTGGGATGATAGGGTTGTTAAATATCTTCCTTGGTTTCAAATGTACGATCCTTATGTAACCTATAATATGACAATTCGTGACCTTCTTTGCCATAGGAGCGGCTTGGCTACATTTAGTGGAGATTTGCTTTGGTATGCTTCAAAATATTCGAGAGAGGACGTAATTAAAAGGGCAAGATTTCTAAAGCCAGTTTATGGTTTTCGTGAACGGTTTGGTTATTCAAATATTATGTATTTAACGGCTGGAGAGGTGATTCATTCTGTGAGCGGTAAATCTTGGGATATTTTTGTTGCGGAGAAGATATTTAAACCATTGGGAATGAATAGAACTTTTACATCTGTAAATGACTTGAAAGGTTTGGATAATGTGGCAATGTGTCATACTGAGTATAATGATAAAATTATATCTATTCCCTACCTAAATTGGGATAATATTGCTCCTGCAGGAGCAATTAACTCTTGCGTTGCAGATCTTGCAAAATGGATTAAACTTCAATTAAGGAATGGTAAAATTGGTTCGAATCAGGTTTTTTCAGAAAAGCGAAGTAGAGAAATGTGGTCTCCTAATACAATTCAGAATGTATCAACTTTTTCAGAGAAGCAGTTCCCATCTACCCACTTCAAAGCATACGCTCTGGGGTGGGGTGTTAGCGATTACCTTAGTAAAAAAATTGTATCTCATAGCGGAGGGTATGATGGTATGCTATCCTATACTTGCTTGATACCAGAAGAGAAATTCGGATTTGTTATCCTTACAAATTGCAATAATTCTGTTTATAATCCATTAGTTTTTAAAACGCTTGATGTTCTTTTAGGTGGAAAGGATACTGATTGGAGTCAGCTAATGTTAGAAAATTTGAAGAAACAACAAGAGGTTGAAAAGAAAAATAACCTTGAAGAGGAGCAAAAAAGAGTTAAAGACTCTCACCCAACTCTTAGTTTAAAAGAATACGAAGGATTATATGGTGGTGAACTATATGGAAACGCAACAATTACAAATGAAAACGGTTCTCTTAAATTATCATTTGTTCCAGCACCTCAGTTTCATTCAATACTAAAACATTGGCAGTATGATACATTCTCTATACAGTTCCCTGATTTTCCATCATTACCTGAAGGCAAGGTTACATTTATTATTAATGCTGCTGGAAAGGTTGAAGAGATGAGAGTAAACGTTCCAAATCCTGATTTTGATTTTAAGGAATTAGTATTTAAAAAATTAGACTAGGAAAGATAAAGCCTATTTTTCATAGTTTTTGTCAAAAACCTAAAATCCCATTATTTAGAAAATAAATATAAAAAGCAAATTTATATGTTTATTTAGCCACAAATAACCCTAATGTTAAACATTATTATTCTAAAAAACGTTATATTGCTATAAAGAGCAATTCTATTTATTTGATGATCCAATATATGACTATTTACATGTGGTTGTAATAGCTCTAATTTAGTTGAACCTAACTTTTTAAAATTATAACCTATGAAAAAATTAATTTCAAGAAGCAGAATTATCGCATTATCTGCTCTAATAGCTATGTCAGCTATTGTAATCTCTTGCCAAAAAGAGAACATTGAACCCTCAAATTCCCCTCAAACAGGAATTCAAAAGGCAACTGCTACTCGGGACGACAATATGGCCTTGGGAAATCCTTCCGGGGCTGTTGCAAGTACGTCTTATCCCAATAACTATTTAATGACCAAGACTCAATATACAATGTCATACAATGATAGTAAAAGGACTTGCAATTGGGTTTCTTGGCAATGCAGCAGCGCATGGATTGGTTCCGCTGCAAGACAAGATGATTTTAGAAATGATACTTCGCTTCCATCAGGCTGGGTACAAGTTGGTGGTACCGATTATTCAGGTTCAGGATTTGATAGGGGGCATATGTGTCCAAGCGCAGACAGAACAGGGTCTGTAACTGATAACTCTGCAACATTCCTTATGACCAACATGGTTCCTCAAGCTCCAACCAATAATCAACAAACTTGGGCTAACCTCGAAAATTACTGCAGAACTCTCGTCAATGCAGGTAATGAATTATACATTATTTCAGGCCCTTACGGACAAGGTGGAACAGGTTCCAGTGGAACAAAATCAACAATTTCAACCAAGAATATTGTAGTACCTGCCTATGTTTGGAAAGTAATCGTTGTACTTCCTGTAGGATCAAGCGATGTATCTAGAATAACATCATCTACCCGTGTAATTGCTGTATGGATGCCCAATACCCAAAGTATTAGTACTGCATGGGGTGGCTATCGTACAACCGTAGACTACATTGAAAGTATGACAGGATATAATTTCCTATCCAATGTATCCACAACAATACAAAGCGCAATTGAATCAAAAGTTGATACAGGTGCAACTAGTTAATAGTTAGTTATAATTAGCATTTTACAAAATGATTTAAGTTATAAAGGCTAAATAAGATTTTGTTTGAAGGAAAGGAATCATCTCCGAGATGATTCCTTTTTTAATTGCTATTAGATTTTATAATTTTTTAATGATCAATGAGAAAATATATTTTACCATTAATAGGAGCTTCTATTAAGATATCTTTAACCTAATATTTTTAACGTAAATATTGCCAATACTACCATTAATTCTGGCGTATATCAGAATAGAATATATCAAATCATTATTAACCGAGAAAAAATCTAAAAACAATAGGTCGCAGCGATGCTGCTTCTAGCTAAAATTTAATCATCTATTCTACAAATAGTTCGCAGCAATGCTGCTTTTTATAGTCGCAGAGCGATGATCTATTTGTAGAATTTTTATTAAACCGAAAAACAAGCCCCGTTAGGGGCGACCTATATATTAAATGTAGTAATATCAAGTATTTCATGTATTATTTAATATTTTAGTCGGACAGTAGTGATATCAAATAGTAAATTGGAAAAGAGTATAAAACCTGTTTTTTATAGTTTCTGAATCAACCCTAAAAACAGGGTATTTGGAAAATAAATATAAAAACTTGCTTTTTATATTTATTAAATCCCAATTAATTCTGTTATTAAACAACCTTATTCTAAAAAACACTCCCGAATTTATAGAATGAATCTATTTATTCGTCAATTTTTTTTGCATCTATTTCCCTATGAGTATAATCGCCTTAATTTGGGTGAACCTAACTCTTTAAAAACTAAAAACTATGAAGAAATTATTTTCAAGAAGCAGAATTATTGCATTATCTGCTCTAATAGCTATGTCAGCTATAATAATCTCTTGCCAAAAAGAGAATATTGAACCATCGAATGCTCCTCAAACAGGAATTCAAAAAGTAACAGCTACACGGGATAATAATATGGCACTGGGTAATCCTTCTGGCGCAGTTGCTAATAGTACAAGTTATCCAAATAACTACCTGATGACTAAAACCCAATATACAATGTCATATAACAATAGTAAGAAGACTTGCAATTGGGTTTCTTGGCAGTGTAGCAGCGCATGGATTGGCTCTGCAGCAAGGCAAGATGATTTTAGGAATGACACTTCGCTTCCCTCTGGCTGGGTTCAGGTTGGGGGTACTGATTTTTCAGGTTCAGGATTTGATAGAGGACATATGTGTCCAAGTGCAGATAGAACAGGCTCAGTAGCAGATAACTCTGCAACATTCCTGATGACCAATATGGTTCCACAAGCACCGGTTAATAACCAACAAACATGGGCTAACCTAGAAAATTACTGCAGAACCCTTGTTAATGCTGGTAATGAATTATATATTATTTCAGGCCCATGGGGACAAGGCGGAACAGGTTCAAGCGGAGCAAAAACTACAATTTCGAGCAAAAGCATTGTAGTTCCTGCTTATGTTTGGAAAGTAATCGTTGTGCTTCCTGTAGGATCAAGCGATGTAACCAGAATAACCTCATCTACCCGCGTAATTGCTGTATGGATGCCTAACAATCAAAGTGTAAGTAGTGCTTGGGGCGGTTATCGTACTACTGTAGATTACATTGAAAGTCAAACGGGATATAATTTTCTCTCTAACGTATCTACAACAATACAAAGCGCAATTGAATCAAAAGTTGATACAGGTGCAACTAGTTAATAGTTAGTTATAATTAGCATTTTACAAAATGATTTAAGTTATAAAAAGTAAATAAGATTTTCTTTAATGGAAAGGGATCGTCTCAATATATTTTTGAGATGATTCCTTTTTTAATTTTTACTAAATCCTCCAGTTTTTTCATTATTCATCGAGAAAGTTTTTTTCAACCAACGGGGTATTCAATTCAGATATCTGCAGTTTAATATTTGTATTATAAATCTTGTAAATACTACTATTAATCCTGATAACCAACGCAATAAGTTGTATCAATAATTATCAATAAGAGATTAGAATAGGTAGGATAAAACCTAATTCTAGCGTTTTATTTAAAATTACTAAAGTTCATTTTTGGGAAAAATCATCCAAAAGAAGAGTTGAGACATGTTCTTTTTTTATAAAAAGAAAAGAACGAATTCCTTTCGTCTAAAACAATCGTTTAATTGTAAAGAGCAATTCTATTTATTGATGTTTTGTTAAGATTTGAATTTCATTCTTGGTAGTAAATATCCTTACATTTAGTTACCTAACTTTTAAACCATAAAATATGAAAAAAACATTTCTACGAAGCAGAATCGTAGTATTATCAGCCTTGATAGCTATTACTGCTTTCTTTATCTCCTGTCAAAAGGAGAGTGTTGAGCCTACAGCCTCAACACAGGAAACACTTCATAAAGTGACATCATCATCATTGATGACTGAGGATTTTGAAACTGGCACAAAAACAGCTTATGCTGGAGCAGCTGTTACCCTTGGAACAGGATCATGGTATCTTAATGATGCTCTTTTGGGAAACTTAAGTACTGATAGAAAAAACGGAACAAAATCCGTTAGAGTGCAAAACACAGGTAAAATCACCATGCAGTTTGATTATACTTACGGAGCATCAACCGTTGATGTTTACCATGCTGTATTTAGTTCGGATGCATCCAGTACATGGGAGCTTTACATGTCAACCAATGCTGGATCAACTTGGACTAAAGTTGGATCAACAGTTACATCTTCTTCAACAACTCTTGCAAAAGTATCATTCACAGTTAGCCAATCAGGAAATGTTAGATTTGAAATTCGCAAAATTTCAGGAGGAACAGCACGCATTAATATTGATGATTTCACAATTAATGCTTATTCAGGCGGCGGTGGCGGCGGTGGAACTCCAACACGTGATGATAATATGGCTTTAGGGAATCCTTCTGGTGCTGTTGCAAGTACATCTTATCCTAACAACTACTTAATGACCAAAACGCAGTATACAATGTCATATAATGATAGCAAGAGGACTTGTAACTGGGTATCATGGCATCTTAGTAGTGCATGGCTTGGATCTGCTGCAAGACAGGATGATTTTCGTGCTGATGCTACATTACCTTCTGGTTGGGTACAAGTAGGCGCTACCGATTTTTCAGGTTCAGGATTTGATAGAGGACATATGTGTCCTAGCGCAGATAGAACTGGTTCTGTAGCTGATAACTCAGCAACTTTTTTAATGACCAATATGGTTCCACAAGCACCAATTAATAATCAACAAACATGGGTTAATCTTGAAAATTATTGTAGAACTCTTGTTGATGCTGGTAATGAATTATATATAATTTCTGGTCCTTGGGGACAAGGCGGAGTTGGTTCAAATGGCTCATTAAGTACAATCGCTTCCAAAAGTATTGTAGTTCCTGCATACGTTTGGAAAATAATAGTTGTGCTTCCTGTTGGAGATAACGATGTAACAAGAATTACCTCATCTACTCGTGTGATTGCAATATGGACACCAAATACTCAAAGTGTAAGTAGCGCATGGGGCAACTATCGTACTACCGTGGATTATATTGAAAGCCAAACGGGATATGATTTTCTAAATAATGTATCTACAACAATACAAAGTGCAATTGAATCTAAGGTTGATACAGGCGCAACAAGTTAATATTTTGTTTGGCGTTACATTGTTTATTTTAAAATATAAGGTTTACAAGGGTTAATGTAAGTGTTTTGGATGAAAAGGAAGAGACCGTCTCAAAAGTAAAACGAGACGGTCTCTTTTATTGAGTGATCAATTTATAGTTTATATACCAGTAATCATAAACTCAACTCTTCTATTCTTTGCTCTTCCCTGAGGTGTTTTATTCGTGTATTTAGGTTTGGTTAAACCATAACCCTTAGAGACCACTCTGGATGCTTGTACACCCATTGAGATAACATATTCTGCAACAGACTGGGCTCTTTGTTCTGATATGGACATGTTAATGTTAGCTGCACCAATATTATCTGTATGCCCGCTAATTTCAACCCTAACATTTGGATACTCATTTAGGAATGAAACTAGAGCATTTAGAGCTTTAAATGATGTAGGTTTAAGTTCTGCTTTTGAAGTTTCAAAGAAAATATTCTCAATATCAACTGACTGTCCAACTTCAATTGGGGTGACATAAAAATTCTTTGGAATTTTGGTCATTGCAGTAACCTTAGTAAGATCAAGCGGTTCATATTTATTGTAAAAATTATAAACAGAAGGAGTTAGATCATAAATATATCCAACAGGAAGTTTAAGAGTATACTCAAGTTTTATAGAATCATATTTGAATGCTGCAGAAATAACTCCATTTATTTTCAATTTTACAGGAATGCCCACTTCAAGGGGTTTGTCTGTTTTAGTATTTATAATTTTACCTGAAAGAATAGCCATTTTTGCATCCTTTCGTTCGCCAAATACGTTATGTTTTATTGTTGTAAATTCGACATAACCAGATAAATCTAATTCATTCTCAATAATATTATAATCCTTAGAAGCGATAGCCGTTTTATATTTCTTACCATAGGGAAGCCTAATAGTAAATTCGCCAGATGCTGGATCAATAGTAATACTATCGACGGGAACACCATCAATAAGAAGTTTTGGATTTGAATTTCCAATAATTGGGGTGAACGAATTGTTATCAAGTGCCACTCCTTTGACCTCAACCCATGGATGGGAGGATAAGTAAAGGTTAACCTCACGTTCTTGATAAACAGTCTCTTTTAATACATCTACAGTATCTGCTTTTGGTGTAAAATTTTTAACTTTTGCTTCTACTACATACTTTGAACCAAGAGGTAGAAGTACTTGGTAGCTTGCCGAGAATTGATCGTATTTAACGGAATCGTATTCCATCCCATTGATAAGTACCCTTGGATTTTTTTCAAGGGAAATTGGCAAATTAGTTCTTTTGTCAATGATTTTACCTTTAATTAAAACGAACGGAATTGTTGATAGGTAAAGATTTAATTTGGATTCGGAGTACTCCTTTACATCTCTAACATCGATATCGCTTGATATGCCATTCCAATTCTTTAAAACAGGCTTTATTGAGTAAAGATTACCCAGAGGAAGTAAAACTTCATATGAAGCGGATGCTTTATCAATTTTTACATTTGGATGCAATTCTCCATTAACTAATATTTGATAGCTAGTATCAATATGCATTAGGGTTTCATCAAGTTTGTTAAGAATTAAACCAGATACCTTCACAAAAGGGCTCTCTTCAAAGAGTTTAATTCTAAAGATATCAGATTTTCCCAAAGAGTTGGTTATTGAGCAGTAATAGGCCCAACTACCTTTGGCATTAAGTTTATAGTATGAATCCCAGTTGGGCGTGTTTATAGAGTCTGGAATTAATACAGGTTTTGACCATTTTCGAAATGAATCATCAGTACGTTCACATTTGTAAAGATCAAAATTATCGCGACCATTACCATAATTAGCAGAAAAATAAAGGGTTTTTCGATCAGCACTAAGAAATGGGGCCTCTGCGCTTTTCCCTTTGTTTATATCTCCTTTAAGTTCTTTGGGTTTACCGTATCTTAAGCTATCACTTTGCCTAGATACATAAATGGTTAACTTTGAATTATTTGGTTTTGTAGAAAAGGCCAAGAATAATAGATCTCCACTGGGTGAAATATATGCATTTGATACTTTGCCTTTATTCATTCGTGAATAACCTTTTATATGAATGCGTTTGGGTTTACTCCAAGTATTGTCGTCAATCTTTTTAATGATAGAATATCCACGCTCCAACCACAAAGTTCCTCTTCTATTATACACTCCGTTTATGAGGAACGATTTACCATCGCCGAGAGTGGCAAGAATAGCGTTATAGCGGCCAATGTTAACCTCTTTTGGTAATCGTTTTGCTGAACTCCATGTACCATCATCATTTAGGGTACTAAACCAAACATCTTGACTATTTAAACGGCCAGCAGTATTTTCTGGGTGATTAGCCCTAGAAAAATACAACGTTTTACCATCTATTGATAAAACAGGGTTAATCTCGGAGTATTCAGAGTTTACACTTGATCCTAGATTTTGGGGCGCAAAGGTTGATTGTGCTGGTGCATTAATTACAACCAGTAAAAATCCTATTGCGAAAGGGAGTATATGTTTAATAAGTTTTTTCATAGCGATCTTTATTGTGTTCTTCATAACTTAGGAATAGCTATTATCTGTAGGGTAAACCAACTGCTGGTTTAACTCTGCCAAATACCAGATTTATACCTACTCTAAAATTGACGTTAGTAGTATAAAGAGGATTAATTGCTGGGTAGACGTTATCTGCAATTATGAATATCTGCATTGGTCCCGGTTTAATTACTAGACCTACTCCAAGATTATTAATTGTTTTTTGATTGTAGGATATGGTTGAAATTAGATTAAAAAATCTACCTAAACCCTGTGAGAAGCCTAGCGTAAATGCGGGATAAAGTTTTTTGTTGTAAACTCCCGTGGCAGATATTCCAATGGTTGTTCTGCGGAATATATCATAACTTGCCGATACTAAAAATTTAGGATGCAAGTATGTTCTATAGTTAGTATGAATAGTATCTCGAACAAAATCATCTTTCATCTTATTAATCAATGAATCAGTATTAATCTTATTGCTGTATAGCCATCCAGTTAGCATATCAACACCACCAAAGTTGGTTTTGCCCTTCATGGTGTAGTTTGTAACGCTATCCTTCCAGTTAATATAGCCAAGATCAGAAAAAGCGGCCGAAAACCTTGTTTTATCATCTAATTTGTATGTTACTCCAGCGCTGAGGGATATGCCCTTATTTTTAAAATTCGAAAAATAATTTGTTAAATAGGTCATGTCCTGAATATGATCGAAGCTGAAATCACCCTTACTATTTTTGGGAATTCCAGCTGTATTCATCTTTACATCAGCCTCAGCGGTATGAACATACATATCGTTGTCGATGCTGATGTTAAAACTTTTAGGATCAAACTGAATATTTGATAATCCTTGTAGTAGGCTTACTCTTCCGCCGAATACCCATCGATTATACTCTTTTGCCATGCCAAAGGAATACTCATTATAAAAGGTCAAATCAAGTCTAGTATTAGTTAGATCAAGGCTATTGCCAATAAATTGCTTATTCCCTTTTATTATTAGCGACATGAGGCTTTTGGGGTATTGTAATCCTAAGTTAAGATTGTTTCTTACACCAATCCAATAGTAGCCATTGCGAATTTTTATGCGTAGATGAAAAATATCTACAGTTGCTCCTGTGTAAATAAGGTTTTTATCACTTAACCCAGCGAGTAGTTTATTAGGACTTATATGTGTAGTGTCGTTTCTAAAATCGGTGAAATCTTTCAGGACAAGGCCATTTTGGATAACCTGTCCATAGATCGAAGACATTCCTGGCAACCCTAAACTAACAGTATGTTCGGGAAGAACAGTAGGATTAATATATGAAGATTGAAAGACATCTCTTAAGAAAGGTAATGTTAGCTCCGATTGAGCTTTAGCATGTAAAACCAATCCTATGCTGAATATTATAATTGATATTCTTTTCACGGCTCAATAGATTTAAAGTTTAGGCTTAACGGTTCCACTGACTTCCATACTCATATCAATAGCAATGGAATTGGTTGAGAGAATTGTAATATTCTGAGGGGGAGTATTATCTGCACCACCCGTTTTAAATTTAAAGAGCAATATCATGTTTTGAGATGCTGATATTTTATCGTATTTGACTTTATTCATCTTAATGTAAGAATAAGCATTGGTTGAACCAGATGATTCACCTGTTGCAGCAGTAACTGGTGCACTTTTGATAAACCAATTGGATCCAGTATCATATAGTGAGTCAACTACTACTCCAACTTGATTTAAGAAATAGGCTTGAAGAAACATATCTAAAGGGAGCTCATTTGAAAACTTGAACTTTAAGGTCACTTTTGTAGAATCGCCTAGTAAAATATCTGATTTTTGAAGATCTGGCCAATTTATATTTGCCAGTGTATCAGCAATTTGATTGGTAACTACCCAGCCTAGAAGGGGAATTTCTATTTCAGAAAGTAGTTGAAATTTGCTATCGTTTCTTATAAAATAATTGTGGTTTGCAGTTGCATCTCCTATATTAAATGTTGCACCAAAGCCAATAGTACGGGGTGCAATATCAAAAACATCTTCAATATTGGAATTACTATAGTCAAGTTTAAGTTTTGTAGTATCAACAGGTTTACTAATTGTGGCATATTTAAGTAAATTAGGTGTTCCTATCAATAGATCTCCCGGTTGAGTTGTTCCATTATTTGTCACAGAAACAATAGTTCCTAGGTTATTCTCAACATCAAAACGAGTAAAATTAACATTTGAGGGTATGCCGAAACTATTGATAAAATTCAATGAAAGTTTTGGTTTTGCTAAATGTTGTTTGGCCAGAATAGTTGAATTGAAAATACTGATTGAATAGGGTTGATTTGTGTGAATAAAAGAGTAGTTAATTTTTCCAGTTATCTTTTGGTAGGTAGGACTATTCATTGATAATTGTATTGCTATATTACCTGCTAAACTTGGGTTTCCGCTTGATGTAATTGTTGCTGCTAATGAGTACTTAATATTATTATAAGTACTAGGTGGATCTAAAAGATCTAGATAGTACCCGTTGAGAGAAATTGAATTGTTGGATGTTCCAGTTCTTGGCAATGTAAAGTGAATTGTTGCTGGATTATTAGTTGAAGCATTTTTTAAGGATGTAATGGTAATGTCGCCACTAAAGTCATGATTAAACGTATTCGTTAGATTAACTTGTAGCGTCCCTCCCGATAAATCTATTTGTTTCAGTTCTGCCCCAGCAATTGAATTATAAGTTTGATTATAGGTTTGTGTTGGTAAAACTATTGTTGTATTTACAGGAAAAATGGGTGGAATTAAGCCTCCTGGAAGCCCATAGTTGTCGTTAAAAGTAACTGTGGGAGTCTTGAACAGGTTTGTGGCCAATCCAATATCAATAGTATCCCTAAATGCTAGAAAATACATATTACTTCCGGCATGCTGTTCAACTAAGGTATTAGCACCGCTTTTTTCGGCTAATTCTTTAAATGTAATCTTGGATTTCACCACAGGAAACACAAAAGATGGAGAGAAGGGATCGATAGCGATGTTGTTGAAATTTGAATAGTCGTAACAGCCAGTCATCCCTATTAATAAAACTCCAAGCCATTTAGTAATTCTGGTTTTCATATGTATTGTGGTTAGGTTTCTATTTGCACTTTTACGAATTTAATATCAAATTGATTAAATATAAGCGATGTAATTTAGATATTTATTTATTGCAGATCAAGCGAAAAAGGATTTAGAGCAAAAAAAGGAGGGTCGAAACCCTCCTTTTTTATTCTTAAGGAATCAGATATTAATAGAATTTCGAACGATTATCCTTAATGTTTGCATCTTTCTTTACTGCTTCATAAGCTTCGTAGTAAGCTCTTGATGCATAAGAGCCTTGTATTCTATTTTTTTCAGATACTAAATCAGATTCTTCTTTATTCAGTGCTGTTATGCTAAGAATAAAGACACCGCTATTTCCTTTAATAGGGCCTACGATTTTTCCTTCGGGGCTGATAGTTGCTGTTGCAATTACTGATGGCTCAGCTCCTGCATTTGGTAATGAAAAAGAGCTGAAAGATACTCTTGATGCTTGTTCTACCCTTGAACCAACATTTTGTGCAATGGATTCAATATTTTGCGAACCTTTCATTGCATCATGAAGTTTTTGGGATAGGATTTCTCCCTTTTTTCCACGGATAACATTTAATTTTACCTCCTCCTTAACCTGAGAAAGAGGAGCAAAACCCTCTTCACGAATTTCTGAAAGAGTTGCAACTATGAAACTTTCTCCAAGTTCAAATACATCTGATACATTTCCTTTTTTAGATTTGAATGCCCAGCGAATAACTTCTCTAGGATTATCAAGTCCTGCTATTTTTCGATCGTTTGCAAGAAGGTTTGAAGCAATACGTGGGGTTAATTTTTTACTTGCAGCAGCTTTTATGAATAGTTCTTTGGTTGTATTTGTTCCTGCAAATTGGGATGCTTCAGAAAAGATTGATTGAATAGTTTTGGAACTAGCAGTAACTTTTCTTTCAACAACAGCAACCTGAACCTTTTTAACCTCTTTACCTCTGTCTATAACATTTAAAATATGATAACCATATTGTGTTTCAACAATAGTAAGTTCTCCTTTTTTCCCATTAAAACAAGCATCGCTAAATGGTTTAACCATCATACCTTCACGTATCCAACCAAGCTCTCCGCTTTTATCCTTTGAGCCAGGGTCGCTAGAATATTCCTTTGCAAGTTTATCAAAACTTCCCCCTCTTTTCAAAACAGCTAATAAACTATCAGCGGTTACTTTAGCTTTATTAACTGCCTCTTGGGTTTTGACTTTGGGGCTAATTAGAATATGGCGAACTTTTACAGAATCTGGCAAATAGTTAATACTTGCAAGCCTTATAAGTTTATAACTATTCCCATCGTAAATTGGACCCATCATTTCACCCTGCTTTGCAAGAAATGACCAGCTATTATAATCTTTTGGCAATTCGCCATCTTTATAGTTTCTACCATCAAAAGGAGTATCGGAATTAAGTGTTGCATACTGTTTTGCATCAGGAGCATTTTGAAATTCCCCCTTAATCTTATTAATCCACTCCTCTACGATCTTGTTATCCTCATCAGAAGGACGAATAGGGAAGATAACATACTCAATATCCCGTGTTGCTTTTTGTTCGTAATCCTGTTTATGAGATTCGTAGTATTTTTCTAAATCGGATTGAGTATATTTAACCAAAGAATCTGAAATTGAAGAATAAGGTTTATTTATATAAGCAAAATCGACCTTAGTGGTTTTGTCATTGGCAGATCTGCGTGTTTCAAGGTTGGTTGCGTAAAGACCTTTACGAATTAGGTTGGTATATTTTGTGAAAATACGTTCTGTCTTGATCTCGTTCTCAACATACAACCATATCGTTTTTTGACGACCGCTTGGATCTTCGTCCATTTTTTTGAGGAATTGGATAATTGCTTCTTTTTTCACCTCCCCTGTTTGAGGATTTCCGAAAAGTTGCTGGATCATAGGGTGTATATTACGGCCTTGAACCATATCAAATAGTTCATCAGGATGTAATGCTAAACCAAGATCTTTGTACTGATCTTCCATCACATTCTCTCTTACAAGTTGTTGCCATACTTGTTCGCGTAAGTTCTCAGAGGTCTGCTCATCAATACTATTTTTACCTGTGAAAAGTTTATTAATCTCATAGATTTCTTCAACCTTTCCTTGGTATAACTGGTAAGGAATTGATTTCCCTGCTATTTTAGCTAGTTCATGTTCAGAATTTGCAAAAATCGATTTACCTGGTTTGATAAAATCACCTAGGATGAATGAAAAAAGTGCTATTCCAATTACAACTGCTAGAAGAACACCTGCTCGGTTTCTTAATTTCTCTAGTGTAGCCATTTAATTCTTATTTAGTTCTCTTTTTAATTTCGTTTTTTTGAAGCTACGAATATAGCAATTTTAGTTTTTGCCTTTCAAAAGTCGAGCTTCAATTTTTAAAAAATAGCCGATTATTAATTATATTAGGAACAATATGCTTTTTTAGAGAGGAGGGACTGAAGAAAAAATAATTTTGAAAAGCCTCAAGATTGCTTTAAACGCCTAGATCTTCTCATAAGGTACATAAGGAATGCAATTATGCTTAAGACCAGAAACATAGAATTTGCCTTTATCCCAGGAAAAATAAATGTATATATTGCAATGGCTAAGCATATAACAGACAGGGTTAACCAAGTCATTTCAAGGATATAAGCTAATTTTTTCATTAAATAGTTGAGTGAATTTGAGGATCAGTATTTTCAAAAAAGGCACTAAAGAATTATTTTTTACTTAAGGTAGAATCCTTTTTGGCTTCCTTATTTTCATTCAAATAGTAAAAACTATTGGGTTTCTTTATTTCCCAATTATTAAAAGCTTCATCAGAAACAAAACCTTGACCATATTGAATACCATCGGCTGTGGTTATTTTAACCATGTCTTCGGTATAAATTGTTTTTTTGTTTTGATCCCAAAAAAGATGCTCAGTATTTAAGGTTTCTCCTTTTTTGTTTTTTGCTATTACATTGTTGCTAGCAGACCAGAGTTTCTTTTTATCGTAATAATTGGCATAGTTCGAGGTAAGTTCTGATTCAATTTCCATCGAGTCAGAGAAGTTATATACCGTTATACCTTCTGGAAATTCGGTATATGGCTGATCAACATTTTGAAAGATTTTGGTTACAGGAGCAATTACTTTAAGTTTAACCTTTCCATTCTCTGTATATATAATTTCTGACTTTTTTGCAGTTATCGAAGCTTTATCTTCTTTATTATCAAGAACACTCGCTATATCAATATTATTAGTGCAAGAAATGAGTGTACTAACCCATGAAAATACAAAGGTTACGAATATCAGGGTTTTATGATTTTTCTTTAAACTAAGTCTAATCACAGGTTCAAGGTCTCTGTTAAAATGGAACGCTAACGTATTAGAGAAAATTAGTTATACTTTCTTTTAATAAACCAGAAATCATAGAATGTTAAACTAAAACTAACTAAACCATAGGTTTCTCTTACAAGATTATCATTAGTTGTTCCTCTTCTTCCCCATTCAAAGGAAACGTTAAATCTTGTATTATTCCTAAAAGGAAATCCCAACCCAGCACTTACTCCATATTCGTTAATCTGATTGTTATTAATCTTAATATATGAGTTAGTGTAGTGTGAGCCAAATCTGTAATTAACTCTCTTGAAATAACTCTTTAAATCATTACGATTTGGTGTATACTCAACTCCAAAGCGATAAGTTTGAGAGTTAGAAAGGGGTTGTTTTACCCCCAAAAATGCTGAATTAGACCAATCCTGAGTGGAGTATTCAATTGAGGTAAAAATCTTGTTTTTATAATTATAAGCAGCACCTATGCTAATATTTCGTGGGAAGGTGATATGTCCGTATGTACTATCCTTAAATGAAACCGTATCGGCATTTCCGCTAAGTTCAGATTGTGCAAAGTATTTTCGTTTAGCTCTTATATTAGACTCGTTATCTAAGGTAGCACCAAACTGGAAGTAATTATTATCTTGTTTGTTAATGAACAATGTATACTGCGCCCCAATACTGAGAGCAACATCGCCTATAACGATACTGTTTCTTTCCTTAAAATTGGCATAGTAGCTTTGTTTATCTGCGGGGTAGACAATTTCATTAATATAATCGAGGCTACCGAAGAAATATGAAAGATTAAAACCTACCGATAAGTTTTTTAATTTAAAAGCATTTCCAAGAAATACTTGATTAATTCCCCCTTCGCCACTATGATAATATTTAATGCGACCAATTGAGCTAAGTAAAATTGGATCTGTTTCATAATCCTTAATTTTATAGCCAACATGGCTATATGGTACAATACCAAAACTTGCGCCCCACCACTTTGTCATTGGGAAAGATATAGCAACATGGTGAATTCCACCCGATCCATTTTTTGCTGATTGATTGAGGGTCTCGTATTTAGTTACCCCAGTTTCCATTCCAAAATCTAGTATAAACGACATTGAGTCCTGAGCGGTATATGAAGCAGGATTTAGGTAGTTTATTCCAAAAGGATTTCTGACGGCCTGTGATATTCCACCCATCCCTTTTGTTGAAGCAAACCCGCGAGTTGGTATTTGACCAACTCCATAGCGTGAATAGGGTGAATATGTATTAACACTTTGAGCGTAAGCAAAAATTGAGACAATAATTAATGCGCTGGTTAAGAATGTTTTTTTAATGTTTTGCATTGAATTCAATTATTCGGTTTAAGCCTATTATTACTAAATTTTGGACTACAAAGATGCTATTTTTTAACTTATTAACAAAGAAATTCGCATCACCACCTGTTACTAATACCTTTAGTGAGGGAAATTTTGTTTTAAAACTGTCAATAAAGTAATCAACTTCACCAATAACCCCGTTTAGTACCCCTGATTCTATGCATTCGGAGGTACTTGAGCCGATTAGTTCAAATTTATCTACTTGTTCTAGGAGTGGGAGATTTGCTGTATGCTGATTTAATGATTTAAATCTTAGTACAATACCCGGTGATATGGCTCCTCCGTAGTACATACTTTTACTATCAACAAGATCGTAGGTGATAGCCGTACCGCAACCTATTACGAGCAGGTTTGTAGAAGGATAGAGATAATTAGCACCAACAGCTAACGCTATTCTATCTAGCCCTAAGGTTTGTGGTGTTTTATAGTTGATGGTGATAGGTATTTTAGTTAAGCTAGTAAATTCAATTGTTGGAATAATGTTCTTTAAGTGACTTGAAATTTCTTTATCTATTTTGCCAACATTTGAAATAATTGCTCTACTAGGAGCATATTTTGATACCGTTTTATCAATAACATCGGTTGATAGAATTTCATACTTATCAACATTGATTATGCTTTCGCCTTCAATAATAGCAACTTTGGTTAAAGAATTTCCGATATCAACAACAAGGTTCATCCAGTAAAAAAATTTATTTACAGGCAGCTAGTTAGTAATTTGTTGTAACACTTTAATAGCGTTTTCGATATTTTCAACTTTTTTAACAGTGAGCGATAGTTTCTCTTTTGCCTCTTTAAATTGAAATTGCGACTGATCCTTTTGAATGTAACCTATGATTTTTGCAAATATTTCGGAGCGGTAAAACGACGATTGTTGGTTAGAAATAAAATATCCTACAAGAGTTTCGTTCTTAAGAACAATCTTTTCCATTCCTAATTCAATGGCAATCCATCTCAATCGAACTACATTAAGAAGTTCTAGGGCTTGTTGAGGCAATTCACCGAACCGATCTTTTAGCCGGTTCTCGAATTTTTGTAAATCATCCGCCTTCTCAATGCTATCGAGTTCCCTGTAAAGTCGCATTCTTTCGGGGACGCTGTTTACATAGGTATCGGGGAATAGAAGTTCTAGGTCAGTTTCGATATGGCAATCGGCATGTAAAGGCTTCCACGATTTATCACTCTCAACATTCTCGTTTACAAAAACATCCTTAAACTCTGTTTCTTTGAGCTCCTGAATTGCCTCATCGAGAATTCGTTGATAAGTTTCAAAACCAATATCGGCAATAAATCCGCTTTGCTCGCCTCCAAGTAAATTTCCAGCACCTCTAATATCTAAATCTTGCATAGCGATGCTAAATCCACTTCCAAGATCGGAGAACTCCTCAATTGCCTTCAACCTTCTGCGAGCATCGTTGGTAAGAGCCTCAACGGGAGGTGTAATTAGGTAGCAAAATGCTTTCTTATTCGATCTGCCCACACGTCCACGCAGCTGGTGTAGATCGCTCAACCCAAACATTTGAGCGTTATTAATAATAATAGTATTCGCGTTTGATATATCGAGCCCAGCTTCAATTATTGAGGTTGATATTAAAACATCATAATCGCCGCTGATGAAATCGAGCATTGTTTTTTCGAGCTTAGCGGGTTCCATTTGTCCATGGGCAACAACGGTTCTAACCTGTGGGCTTAATTTATGGATCATTGCCTGAACCTCGATAATATTCTGCACCCGGTTGTGAACAAAGAAAACCTGTCCACCCCTCGATACCTCAAACTCAATGGCCTCCTTTATTATCTGCGAGCTAAAAACGTGTATCTCCGTTGATATTGGATGTCGGTTAGGCGGAGGTGTGTTGATGATGGATAAATCCCTTGCACCCATCAAGGAGAACTGAAGCGTTCGGGGGATAGGCGTGGCGGTTAAAGTAAGCGTATCGACATTAACCCTTAGCTGTTTTAGTTTTTCCTTTGCTGCCACCCCAAACTTTTGCTCCTCATCGATAATCAGCAAGCCAAGATCTTTAAATTTCAACGAATCTTTGATAAGCGCATGTGTTCCAATAACAATATCAACCTTACCCTCAAGTACCTTCTGTGCGGTTTCTTTTTGCGATTTGGCAGATTTCATCCTGCTTATAAAATCAACGGTACACGGAAAATCCTTTAACCTTGATGAAAAGGTTTGTTGATGTTGAAGCGCAAGAATTGTGGTTGGCACAAGCACCGCAACCTGCTTGCTATCCGCAACGGCTTTGAAGGCTGCCCGAACGGCAATTTCTGTTTTTCCAAAGCCAACATCTCCGCAAATCAACCTATCCATTGGGATTTGCGACTCCATATCAGCCTTAACCGCTGTTGTGGCCTTTTCCTGATCGGGAGTATCCTCAAAAATAAAGGAAGCCTCAAGTTCCTGTTGCATATAGGTGTCGGGGGAGAAGGCGAAACCACGCTCAGCCTTTCGTTTGGCGTAAAGAGCAATAAGATCTTTGGCAATATCCTTAATCTTACGCTTTGTATTCTGCTTGAGCTTTTGCCAAGCACCAGTGCCGAGTTTATAAACCTTTGGTGCCTCGGCATCCTTTCCCCTGTATTTCGATATGCGATGTAGGTTATGGATGTTAACAAGTAGCGTATCGCTATCCTGATATATCAGCCTAACAGCCTCCTGTTTTTTGCCATTGACCTCGGTTTTAACTAAACCGCCAAACACACCAACCCCATGATCGATATGTACAACGTAATCGCCGGGTTTTAGATTTATCAGCTCCTGAATCGAAATGGCATCCTTGCGGTTAAACTCATGCTTTAGGGTAAACTTATGGTATCTGTCGAATAGCTGATGATCAGTGTAAAGGCAGATTTTAAGGGTATGATCGGTAAAACCCTCGTGAATGGTTTTGGGAATCGGTGTAAAATGAATCTGCTTGTTTACGCTCTGGAAAATTCCATGAAGCCTTTCGAACTGGGTTTTATTATCGGCAAGGATGTACGTTTTATAATCCTTTAGCGTATTCTCCTCGATATTTTGGGCAATTAGCTCAAAGTTCTTGTGGAAAAGTGGTTGAGGAGATGTTTCGAAATCAACGGTAAAATCGGGTTTAAATAGATGTTTGAACCCAAAATCAACCGAGCCTCTATCTTTTAAATGATCAAAAAGTTCTTTCCCCGATGCAAAGGTTGATTCTACATCGCCCGTAAAACCTTCAATATCTGTGGTAGATACAAGTTCGTAGAGTTCGTTCATCCTGCCAATTGCAACCTCGCTACTCTTAGCCCATGTAGATGTGCTATTTGGCAACGCTTTGGTGAGAAAAACCCTCGAAAGGCTTTCTGCGCCAACGTGCATATTGGGAACTATCGTAATTTCGTTCAGCTGCTCCTTGGAGAGCTGATCCTCCACATCAAAAACCCTTATGGATTCAACCTCATCGCCAAAAAAATCTACACGGTAGGGGAATGATGATGAGAAGGAGAATATATCAACAATGCTCCCGCGGATTGAGTACTGACCGGGTTCATAAACAAACTCAACCCTTTCGAAACCATACTCCTCCAAAAGATCCGTTATGAACGATGGCGGGATTTTCTCGCCTTTCTTAATTATCAGAGTATTCCTCTCCAGATTTTCAATGGTTACAACCTTTTCGAAAAGCGCATCGGGGTAGGTAACTATCGCGATGCTTGAATTGGGGTTGTGCGATAATCTTGGGAGAAGATTCAGAACATCCGTGCGTTGGATTACCGCTTCGGGCAGTGTTTGACCGTATTGCACGGAACGCTTATAGGATGATGGGAAAAAGAAAATCTGCTCGGGCGATAGAATATTTGACAGATCGTTAAAAAAGTAGGCAGCCTCCTCCTTATCATTCAGAATAAAAAGGAACGGCCTTTCCAACTTTTTGATACACGCCGAAGCCACAATACCAATTGATGAGCCCGCCAACCCTTTTAAATAGATATTAGCCTGTGGGTTGCTCTGTATATTATCGGTTATTTGTAGAGTATTCCTATTAGAAAGGTAAAGTTCAAGGATACTATCAATATTTTGCGCCTGTTCCATTAATGGGCTTGATGTTTATGCTACAAAGTTATACGAATTGATTTTATATTTCACCCAATTAGTAGAATATAAGTACAAATGGCACAAGTTTTTTGCAATCGGAATATTAAAAAACCAGCATCGGGTTAAAAGTATTTAATGTGAAAAAATTTCATTATCACAAATTGCGATACATGTGGTGGGGGAGAGGGCTATCGCAAATTGCGATAACTGGGATATGGAATAATTTCTTTGCAACATAGCACAAGTTTGTGAGCGTGCAATATGGTTTTGCGCTTTGGGAATTGATGATGAAAGTTTGGTTTAGAATGCCAAGCAGGGAGGCCAAATTTCCACAGATACACCATACTTTACAGCAACTAAAAATACGGTTGATAATTTGATGGATTTTTTAAGCAACTCGTTAATAAAAATGTATTTTTGTTTTTACGATTATTGGTGAAAATTTAGCATGGATACACAGTTATTTGTTCAACATATCACTGATTTAAACTTCTCTTTATTAGATGATAAGCAGAAGAGTGGTGTTCTATTGACGAATAATTTCGAAAATATCAATTCTGGTTTAGCCTCTCCCGATATTCTATTTGCGTTAGAGACTGCGAAAATCAAATTTAAAGCTGATGCCGTTTATTTTCGACATTTTCAGGATGGACGAGCAGCTGTACCTCAATTGTACTTGTTCGATTATACTCACAAAAAACTTACTAACGAAGAAAAGAACAAGATACACATCCAAATGTGGAATGGCTATCAAGTTCCCGCTTATATTATCATTGAACAATCGTTGGTAAGTATATTTGATTCTCGGAAAAGGCCAAAAGAAGAGAAAGACAGCTATGCTAAAGAAATTTTGACACTGATTGGTAAGGAAATCAAGGATTTTAATGCTAAGGATTTTGATAGCGGAATATTTTGGGATGAACAAAATGAGAAAAAAGATTTTCAATTTGAACAATCTGCTACAAGAGATCTAATTAGAGGGTTGAAAGAAGTTTTCAAGAGTTTTCTTGCAGAATCAGGGTTAAACCGACATGTGGCTTTAAAACTTTTGGTTCAAAGTCTTTTGATAAAGTATCTCGAAGAAAGAGATACAAAAAGTGCCAGTGGCTATTTTGCGGGTACATACTTTAAAAATAACTTTCAATGCACCGATTTTTGTGATACCATTCGGAATGGTAAGTTGCTTGATTTACTTGACCGATTGTCCGAGGATTTTAATGGTAAAATATTTGAATGGAACAAAAACGAAGAAATTGAGGCCAGAGAAGCAATCAAGCAGTTATCAGTCCAAAAACTTGCTAATTATTTGGATGGCGACAAAATTGATAATCAGTATGTAATTTGGCGTTTGTATTCATTTTCACATTTACCAGTTGAGGTTATTAGTTCGGTTTATGAAGAGTTGCTAACAGATAGCAAGGATATTGTTTATACCCCCGAGATGATTGTTAGCACTTTGGTAGATGAATGCATGCCAATAAAGAATCCTCAAAAGGATTTTAAAATAATTGACGTTAGCTGTGGTTCGGGAATCTTCCTAGTAAAAACATATAAGCGCATTGTTCAATGGTGGCGATATGAGCAATGGGAAAAAACAGGAAAACTAATTAAACCTCCGCTATCAGTATTAAAAGAGCTTTTGTTAAAAAGCATTCATGGTGTTGACATTGAGCAGGATGCTATCCGACTTTCCATATTCAGTTTGGCATTAGCTGTTTTAGATGAAGTTGATTTAGACCCGCCAACATGGGGAAAATTGAAGTTTCCTGATTTAAGTAAGAATATCATTACTAAGGATTTCTTTGAATTCATTATGAGCAAACCAAAGGCTGATTTCGATTTGGTTATTGGAAATCCTCCTTTTAATTTACCACCTGTAAACGGCAAAGAGCCCAGCAGAAAAAATCATTTTAAAGAATTAAAGAATAGGATAGGATATAAAAGTGAAATAAATATACCAGACGAGAATCCAGCATTACATTTTCTTGTACAATCACTAAAACTACTCAAAGAAGATGCGATGCTGTGTTTAATTCAGCCATCTGGTCCAATTCTCTACCAAAACGACCTCAGTTTTAAACAAGATTTATTTTCTCAGAATAATTTATTGCAGGTTATAGATTTTACAAAACTTGCAGATAAGTTGTGGGGTAGAAAAAATGTAGCAACGGCAGCTATTTTTATTCAAAAATCATTACCAAATAATGAGGATGTCCTTCATTTAGTAGCAAATCGCACCTTTTCAAATGCAAACCGACTATTTTTAGAGTTTGATCATTATGATTTTCACCTAGTATCGAAGGATGCAGTTTTAAAAAGTCCTTATGTTTGGAAGGCTAATTTAATGGGAGGGGGACGACTTGTTCAATTAATTGAAAGGTTATCAGAAATGCAAACGTTTGGAACATTTCTTAAAGAAAAAGTGAAATGTTTTAGATGGAAATATAGTGAAGGATATACCTTGGGCAATAAAAGGCATTATGCAGACTATATACACAATAAGATTTCTATAAACCCAAGACATTTCTCTGAAAATGGAATTATAAAAACAGATATTGAAAAGGAAGAATATTTTGAAGCTCCACGAGAAAAATCTAAGGAAATTTTTTTACAACCACATATAATTATTAAAGAAAATATTGGACAAAAAGAGATTCCTGTGAGCCTATTGAATTATGATGCCGTTTTTAGTCATGAAATTATTGGTATATATGCTCCTCCCGAAGATTTTAATACATTGAAATCAGTATATGATACTTTTGTTAGAAATAATTTTCTATATAGGTTCTTTATAATGGTAACTAGTAATCGGGTTTTAATTGGAAGGGCTACAGCTATATTAAAAAAGGATATTGACAATTTACCGTTTCCTGAAGGAATGGATATAATTAAAATAAATTCTGTAGATGAGATTTTAATAAATGATGTGATTGCTTACCAAATAAAAAGTGCTCAAGATTTATTATCAAATGTTGCTATTATTGGAGATATTAAAAACTTCGCTTTAATATTTTGCAAAACTCTAAACAGCGTCTACCAAAAAGAGAAATCATTCCAATTATTCAAAATCATTGACATGGGAAAATATTATGCCTTGCATTTTGAATATACTTCTGAAAAACTTCATCAAATATCTGAAAATGTCAATGATATAGAACAATACATTGAAGCAGCAATACCTTCAAGAAAAAAGAATCAAGAAGGTATGCATATACAAAAAATCATGAAAGTTTATGGGCAGGATTCAATTATTCTGGTCAAACCAAAACAATTGCGTTACTGGTTACCATCCATAGCATTAAGGGATGCCGATGAAACTTTTGCAGACTACGTTAAATCCCGATACCATAGTGCTTAAAGATTCATTACCTACATATCAAACTCCTAGAGATAAAGACCTAAGTGTAGCTCAAAATCTTGAAGTGGATTTAGTATTGTCGTTTATTGATAAGCATGTTCCATATTTTCCACCCTACTACCAAACGGTAAGAGATTCGAAAAAAGAAAATAGAATAAGCGATTTCCTTGTTCATCATTTTGAATTGTGCAAGAATGAAACTGGGGGTTATTTCCCATTTAGGTTTAGTAAAAATCCAACGCAATCGGAATCTGGTAAGGAAACAGACATTGGTGTTTTTGTAATGACTCGAAATCTAAAGCCGCTTCCTATTATTGAATTTGAAGCCAAAAGATTTTCAGAATCATCAAATAACAAAGAATACGTTTGTGGGTTACGAGGCGGTATTGAGCGATTTAAAAGAGGACACCATTCCTCTCATCTTAGAGTATGTGGAATGTTTGGTTACGTTCAAAACCAGACCTCCTATGATTGGATAGAAAAAGTGAATACATGGATTAAAGAGTTGTCCGAAAACAGCCTTGACCCAACAATTGATTGGACAGATAGTAAAGAGCTGTTGATTAAAGTCGGTTCTTTTCCTTATGTGGAGAAGTTGTTTTCGTTCCATTACAGGGAGCTTTCAAAAGATAGGATTTCATTGTGGCATTATTTGATTGAACTTTCAGAAATTAAAAATTGAGTAGATACCTCTTTACTCTCTCTTTAAAAAGTACTAATCAACCCTAATTCGAATTCAAAAACCCCTCCAAACTATTTACCATATTGGTTGAACCAACAATAAAAGGCACTCGTTGGTGAAGCGATTGGGGTTGAATGTCGAGTATTCGCTCAGCCCCGCTTGTAGCCTTGCCACCTGCTTGCTCCGCAAGGAATGCTATAGGGTTACACTCGTAAATCAGGCGAAGCTTGCCATTGGGAGCAGATGCCGTTTGGGGGTATATAAAGATTCCACCCTTGAGCAGATTTCTATGAAAGTCGGCAACCAGCGAGCCGATGTATCGTGCTGAGTATGGTCTGCCTGTTGGCTTATCAATAACCTTACAATAGTTAATATAATCTTTAATACCCTGTGGAAAATGCTCATAATTTCCTTCGTTAACGGAATAGATTGATCCATCTAGCGGGGTAACAATATTATAGTTGGATAGGCAGAATTCGCCAATAGAAGGATCGAGCGTGAAACCGTAAACACCCCTGCCAGTTGTGTAAACAAGCATTGTGGATGAGCCGTAAATTATATAACCCGAGGCAACCTGCTTGCTTCCGGGTTGAAGAAAATCATCCATAGTGGGCTTTTCGCCACGGGGGCTAACCCTACGGTAAATGCTAAAGATTGTACCAATTCCCACATTCACATCAATGTTCGAAGAACCATCGAGTGGATCCATGCAAAAGATGTAATTACCATCGCGGGTAAGATTATCGTCCCACGTAATAATCTCCTGATCCTCCTCCGAAGCAGCACCACAGCACTCACCGCTATTTTTGAGAGCCTGAAGTAATTGCCAGTTGGAAAAAAGATCCAACTTCTTCTGCTCTTCGCCCTGAACATTTATATCACCAGCCGAACCTAGAATATCGACAAGTCCAGCCTTATTAACCTTCTTATTAATAACCTTTGCGGCAACGCCCACATGGTAAAGTAAACGGGTAAACTCCCCAGTAGCATAGGGAACATCTGCTTGTCGCTCAATAATGAATTGGGTAAGCGTTTTAATCTTGTATCCTTCCATTGGTATAATGTGAAAAGAATAGTTTCGATAAAGATAATAATTTTAGGTAAGTTGAATACCGTCAACCCAATTTTTCCAGATTTAAAACGTTTGTGCTGACTATGCGCTGAATTTTAGATTATAATAAAATGCTTGTTCAAAATAATAAACGATAAAGAACAAATACTCCAAATTGTCATTCCTGCGAATGCAGGAATCCTATTATTTTGTATTCAGATTCCGGGACTTCACCCGGAATGACAGTTTGGATTAGGCATTGGAATTGTATTCTAAACAGCTACTCATGTATAATATTATTTGATATTTAACTTCCCTATCACTATGTTTGTTGAGCATTTCAAAATACGTTTATGTCATCTATAATTAAGGTATTTAAATTTGGAGGAGCATCCGTAAGTTCCGCTGAGGGTGTACGTAATCTCGCAGAGGTTGTAAAGAGATATAACCAGAATTTGGTGATTGTTGTATCCGCAATGGGTAAAACCACCAACGCATTAGAGGTTGTCCTTGCAAAATATCTCGAAAAGGATAACTCGTATACTCAGAATTTAGATCAACTTAGAAACTATCACGTAAACATTTTATCCAACTTATTCCAAAGCAACATCGAGGAGCAGACCCAAAAAATCGATTTGTTGTTCGGGGAGATTGAGAATTTTATTAAATCCAACAAAAACACCGACTACAATTACTGTTACGATCAAATAGTTTCCTACGGAGAATTAATATCAACCACAATTGTTAGCGAGTATCTCAACAGCGTTGAGATTAAAAATAGATGGATTGATATTCGTACTTGCGTAAAATCTGATGCCACTTACCGTGAGGGGAATATCGATTATAAAAGATCGGATGAGCTCTCCAAAGCAACATTCAGCTTTACTAACAATAGAATATATTTAACCCAAGGATTTATAGCCGGAACTCTGTTTGGAACAACCACCACCCTTGGACGCGAGGGATCCGATTATACAGCAGCAATCATGGCAAACCTTCTCAATGCCGAGGATGTTACAATATGGAAGGATGTTGAGGGAGTTCTAAATGCCGATCCAAAAATCTTTAAGAATACTTGCAAACTCGATTTTGTATCGTATAAAGAAGCGATTGAACTATCATACTGTGGTGCGCAAATCATTCATCCAAAAACCATAAAACCTTTGCAGAATAAAAGGATACCACTATATGTAAAGTCATTTTTAAGATCCGAGGCTGACGGAACAAAAATTTTAGACTCAAATGAATCCCATCAGTATCCTCCTATATTGATTTTAAGACGTAATCAGAGACTTATATCATTAACTCCACGGGATTTTTCTTTTGTGATTGAAGATTGTTTAAGCCAAATATTTGCACTTTTATATAAACATAGGGTAAAAGTAAATATGATTCAGACTTCGGCAATATCTTTTTCATTCTGTGTTGATGAGGAGAAACATTTTCTTCCAGCAGCTATAGACGATTTGCAGAAAGATTTTGAAGTTCTTTATAACGAGGATGCCGAAATGCTCACTGTGAGACACTATACTGAAGAGGTTATTAAAGAGCAGACTTCGGATAGGAAAATTTATGTAAAGCAGGAAACTAGGAGTACCGTAAGGATTGTAATGAAGCGATCTGAGCAGTAATTAGAACTTAACCGTAAATAGAGCGTTATACCCTGTAAAACTCCCTTGATTACTGTAGGACTCAATGCCCAGAGTCATACTATTTACACGTTTATTCAAAACACCACTCTTATCAAAATACCATTGCTCATTGAATTGTACTTTGCCAACCTTAGATCGGTTAAAACCCTTTGCCTTTTCAATTTCTCGAATTTCTTTAATGCTGAGTTCTTTATCGGAGAAAAAGTCGTATGCTTTGAGTCTTCCTTCATACAACTTTTCGAAAATAGAGCTAATCAACTTATCTTGAAGAAATGATTTAAATCTATCGTTTTCGTATGGATCAATATTTTCACTTGCATGTGTTACAATACCATATACTAGGCTATCAGCAAGAGTATTAGCATTTATTGTAGTTATTTTATCAGTTGTCTTAGCAACTTCGGTTGTGTTATTTTTGCAAGATGCAAATGCTATAGCAGTTACAAATAATCCTATTAATATATATTTCATGCTTCCTCTGGTTAATGAATTTCTATTATCGTGAGAATTTCAAAGCCGATCCTCTAAAGCCTTCCTCAAAAGTACCATTATCGAATACTAGTGTACCATTAATAAGAGTGTGTGTTACCTTCGATGTCAGTTCTTGTCCCTCAAGCGGCGACCAGCCACACTTGTAAAGAAGATTATCCTTATTTACTGTCCATCTATAATTAGGATCAACTAAAACCAAATCGGCAAAATAACCCTCCCTAACAAACCCTCTTTTCTCAACACCATAAACAATTGCTGGCGCATGGCACATCTTATCAGCAATTAAATCCAAACCGAAATGTCCTTTTTTGGAAAGTTCAATCATTGCAACCAACGAATGTTGAACCATTGGCCCTCCCGAAGCCGATTTAAAATACACGGCATCCTTTTCAGATAAAAGGTGAGGCGCATGATCGGTTGCTACAACATCAATCCTATTAAACTTTACTCCATTAATAAGGGCTTGCCTATCACTCCCCTTTTTTATAGATGGATTCCATTTAATTCTCCAACCATACTTTTCATAATCATCCTGCGAGAACCATAAATGGTGTACACAAACTTCCGATGTAATCCTTTTATTATATAAAGGTGTAGTCTCATCGAAAAGATCAAGTTCCTTTTTTGTAGATAGATGTAAAACATGAAGCCTTGAATTATACTTCTTTGCGAGTCCTACAGCCAATGAAGATGAAAGGAAACAAGCCTTTTCGCTCCTTATCTCTGCATGATATTTAAAAGGAACACTTTCTCCGTAAAGTTCCTTATACTTAATGATGTTCTCCTTGATAGTGGTTTCATCCTCGCAATGCGTAGCAATTAAAACAGGCGATAGTTTAAAGATAGCATCAAGGGTTTCAACCTTATCAACAAGCATATTCCCTGTTGATGAACCCATAAAAACTTTCACTCCACAAATATTTCGTGGATCAACCTTAACTATTTCCTCAACATTATCGTTAGTTGCGCCTAAATAGAAAGAATAATTTGCAAAAGATTTTTCGGATGCAATTCTGAATTTTTCATCCAATAATTCTATTGTTGTTGTCGGTGGATTGGTATTAGGCATTTCCATAAACGAAGTTATACCACCTGCAACAGCCGCTTTTGATTCAGTGTAAATATCACCTTTATGGATTAATCCAGGTTCTCTGAAGTGAACTTGATCGTCAATTACGCCTGGGAAAAGAAGTTTCCCTTTTGCTTCAATTAGATGATCTGTTTTGTAATTATAGATTTCATCGGGATTATCAACGATAACTCGTTCAATTAATTCATTACGAATTAGAATGCTTGCAGTTATCACCTTGCCATCGTTAATCAGAGTGGCATTTGCTATACTAATAGTTGCCATACCCGATAAACAGTTTTTATGTTTTATTGTTTTTCGTTAGTTTGAAAGTCTTGAGTAAGTTTTGAAGAAACTACCAAACTTCATTTTCAGCACACCCCATAATGCCTCATTAAAAATACCTCCACTCATCTTTGAGGATCCTATTCTTCTATCGGTGAATATTATAGGAACTTCAACGATCTTAAAACCAAGTTTCCAAACGGTAAACTTCATTTCTATCTGAAAACCATAACCTATTAACCTAATCTTGTCAAAATTGATTGCTTTTAGTGTACTTAAGCGGTAGCACTTGAAACCAGCAGTCGTATCCATTATTTTCATGCGGGTTACAAACCTTACATACATCGAAGCACCATATGACATTAGAACCCTTCCCATCGGCCAGTTAACCACGTTAACGCCTGATATATACCTTGAGCCGATTGCGAGATCTGCTCCCTTTTCACATGCATCAAAGAGTTTAAATAAATCATCAGGATTATGAGAGAAATCAGCATCCATTTCGAAAACGTATTCATAACCTTCTTGTATAGCCCACTTAAAGCCATTTATATATGCGGTTCCTAAGCCAAGTTTACCCTTCCGTTCAACTAAAAAAATCCTATCATTGAATTCCTTTTGGAGATCTTTTACAATGTAGGCCGTACCATCTGGAGAACCATCATCGATAATAAGGATGTTAAAAGCTCCATCAAGAGACATTACTTTTCGAATTATATTCTCAATATTCTCTTTCTCGTTGTAGGTTGGAATAATTACTAGTTTCTCTTTTGTATTCATTATCTGCTTAAAAGTTTAAAGTTCTCTTTTTGACGACCCCTTATATATACAAATGTGTATGCGAAGATAGTTTATTTTCACTTTACTCAGTATAATTCATAAGTTGAATAAAAAATACACAAAAAATAATATTGATATTCAGCAAGATGAAAAATAATTTTAAAAAAATGTAAAAATATATTTTCTATCTATTGCAGAAAGAGAAAATCCCTTTATATTTGCACCCGCTTTACGGAGGTAGGGCGGATTAGGAAGCGGGGGTATAGAGGGGAGTTTCTCGGGTCGAAAAAAAAAGTTTTAAAAAAGATGGCCCAGGAGTTGGAGGAGAGAAAAAGATGATTACCTTTGCAGCCC
>JACABB010000003.1:254564-261635 GCA_013376985.1 Bacteroidales bacterium | reverse complement strand
GTCCATTAGGGAGCATGGTCCAAAAAAAACCATTAAAAATGTCCATTATACCAAATTAAATAATACATATTTTTAAGACAACTATGTCAGGGTTTAAACCCTGACATAGTTATTTATATAATTCCATCCTTGCTCCATGTCCTTTATCGAGAGTTAAGACCCCATCCCGTCCTTCCCCTATCAGGGGAAGGACGGGATGGGGTCTTTTAGGGTTATGAAGAAACGTGATCTCTTTTTCTGGGAAATCAATTGGGATTTATCACTATATTTTTCTTTATCTCTTGAAGAACCCAGCCGATATTCGATATCACCTCTTCATTAGTGAAACGTATCACTTTAATGCCATATTCTTCAATCTCAAACGTTCTGTTTGCATCATATTCAATTTGCTCAGGATTATTGTGGTATCCACCATCTACTTCAATAACAAGTTTGCATTCATGGCAATAAAAATCGGCGATGTACTTATCAATCATGTGTTGTCTTCGGAACTTAACGCCAAGTTTTTCCTTTCTTATCCTTTGCCATAACCTATCTTCCGCTTCGGTCATGTTTTTCCTCAGCACCTTAGCATTCTCATGCATTGCCAGCGATGCATTGTAGTACATCGGAAACTTTGATTTCATAAAACAATCAATACTTTTTTGTCGAAACTCAATGTAGATCACAAATCTCCACTCTCAGGGGAGACCCAGAGGGGTCATAGAGGGGTCTACTGCTCCACCTCCTTCATGCTCAGCTGAATCCTCTTTCGTGCAACATCAACCTCGGTAACCTTTACCTTTACGTGTTGATGCAACTTTACCACATCGTTGGGGTTGGAGATAAATCTATCGGCTAGCTGCGAGATATGTACCAATCCATCCTGCTTAACTCCAACATCAACAAAAGCCCCGAAGTTGGTGATGTTGGTTACAATTCCTGGGAGTACCATGCCCGGTACTAAATCATCTATCTTATAAATTCCTTCGGCAAATTCAAAAACCTTTATGGTTTTACGAGGATCGCGGCCGGGTTTGGAAAGCTCCTGCATGATATCATTCAGCGTTGGAAGCCCAATCTTATCGGTTACATACTTCTCTAACTTGATTTTGCTTCTTATCGACTCATCTTTTAAAAGATCAATAACCTCGCAACCATTATCCTTTGCCATTTTCTCAACAACATGGTAGCTCTCGGGGTGAACTGCGCTGTTATCCAAAGGATTTTTGGCTTCGGGAATTCTGAGGAAGCCAGCGCATTGCTCAAATGCCTTATCGCCTAAACGGGGTATCTTTTTAAGCTCATCCCTGTTCTGGAACGCCCCGCTCGCTTTCCGATACTCAACAATATTCTTAGCCAGCTGGGGGCCTAACCCCGATACATAGGTGAGAAGATGCTTGCTTGCAGTATTTATATTAACGCCAACATGGTTAACGCAGCTCTCAACAACCTGATCCAGACCCGACTTCAGCTTGGTTTGATCCACATCGTGCTGATACTGCCCAACGCCAATCGATTTAGGATCGATTTTAACCAGCTCCGCCAGAGGATCCAACAATCTACGTCCAATTGAAACAGCCCCACGAACAGTTACATCAAATTCAGGGAACTCCTCACGTGCCACGGACGATGCGGAGTATATCGATGCTCCATCCTCGCTTACCACGTACACCCGAACATCCCTATTAAATCTGATATGCTTTACAAAACTCTCGGTTTCACGACTTGCAGTGCCGTTGCCAATGGCAATAGCATCAATTTTAAAAGTATCTACCAAATTTGAGACCTTACTCATCGCCTTGCCCGATTCGCTTTGGGGTGGGTGAGGGTAGATGGTCTCGTTGTGCAAAAGATTTCCCTGCTTATCGATACATACCAGTTTACATCCGCTTTTGTAACCGGGATCAAGTGCTAGCACCATCTGTGGGCCAAGTGGTGGAGATAGTAGGAGCTGACGAAGATTCTCGGCAAATACCCTGATAGCCTCCTCATCAGCCTTCTCCTTTAGCTCCGAGGTGAATTCATTCTCAATGGATGGTTCTATAAGCCTTTTGTAGCTATCCTGCACCGCCATTGCAACATGTTTCTGGGGTTCGCCCGAACCCTTAACAAGGAATCGCTCCAGCTCCTCAATGGCATCATCGCCATTTGGGGTGATGCTAACCTTTAGGAAACCCTCCTCCTGTCCACGGCGCATGGCCAAAAACCGATGCGATGCACACCTACGAACCTCCTCCTCGAAACCGAAATAATCGGTGTATTTTACCCCATCAGCCTCTTTATTCTTCACAACCTTTGAGCGGATTACTGCGCTCCGTTTAAAGTGCCGCCTAACAACATTCCTTGCTTTCTGATCCTCGCTAACCCATTCGGCTATAATATCCCTTGCGCCCTGTAGAGCCTCTTCAACATCTGCAACCTGATCGTTAAGGAACTTTTCGGCTTTGCCGATTATATCCCTATCCTGTTGCCTCATTATTAGAGCGGCTAAGGGTTCAAGCCCTTTCTCCTTCGCAATAGTAGCCTTAGTTCTTCGCTTGGGTTTATATGGTAGGTAGATATCCTCCAGCTCAGTAGGATCGTAACACTCAATAATTCTCTTCTTCAGCTCATAGGTAAGCTTCCCCTGCTCCTCGATGGTATTAAGGATAGTCTCCTTCCTCTTATCCAGCTCGGTGTACTTAACCGACAGATCCCTAATTGACGTAACCTGAACCTCATCCAGATTGCCTGTGTGCTCCTTACGGTATCGGCTGATAAAGGGGATTGTAGCACCCTCGTTAAGCAGATTAACCGTATTAGCCACCTGGCGTGAGCTGATTGAAAGCTCCTTCGAAATAAGATCGATGTGTTTATTGACGTTAACTATATCCATTGATAGTTTGTTTGAGGATACAAAAGAACAAAAAAGGGGGGATTTTTCACGCAAAGAACGCCAAGTTTTCGCAAAGTTCGCAAAGTATACTATTCGTTATTTCAACACTTTGCGATCTTAGCGTTTTTTTCTTTGCGGCTTTGCGTGAGATAATTTTGATTTTTTTGGCAGGGGAGGTAAATAAAACTAAAATGCAATCGCCCCTACCCAGTATCGCAATTTGCGATATTATGTTGCAAATAGTACCTCCAGACTTCCGGGCAAGGCATTTGCACCTGCAAATATGCTGCCCTGAACTCCAGACATGTTATTTGCACCTGCAAACATGTTGCCTTGAACACCAGACATGATATTTGCAGCCGCTAATGTATTGCCTTGAACTCTGGGCAAGGAAATTGCAACCGCTAAAGGGAACTTCTATAAAGCAGGTATTGTTGTATGGCTTAGAGAAAACCCCCAGCCAATAATACCTCCCCTGCCCCTCCTAAAATAGGAGGGGAAACACCAAGCAACACTGATCAAAGGGATTGGGGATAATCCGCACATCTAGTTCAATCCTAAAAGAGAAAGCCAAACCCACCACCCAACCATGTTATAGCCCCTTTTCAAGGAATTGGGGGTTTATCCGCCACAAAAAATAACCCCCAGCTCCCTTAAATATAAGGGGGTGTAAATGTGCATTACATTTGCAATGATTGTTGGGATTAAAGGGTGGAGTTGTAGTATCTGTGATATTAAAATCATCTCACCAACTCTCCCTAAAAGAGAAACCCAAACCCTTTGTATAACTCTGTTATAGCCCCTTTTCAAGGGGTTGGGGTTAATTAAATGTAATTATATCCAATTATATCTTCATCCCCCAATTCCCACAATTTTTTCCTAGCTTTTATATATACGTTCTTTAACCAATTACGTACACCAATGCGTAAATTGGTTTAATGGCATAAGTTTTTATGTTGATTTTATTTAAAATCTTATTCAATATCAAAATATGGATACGGAAACCTTTAGAGATAAAGTTGAAAAAGAATTAGAAGTCCTAAATAGAGAGCAGGTTGCATACTTTGCATGGGTTTGTGCTATTCGTGCATTACCATACTTGGGCAAACACGGTCATTTTGAATTCTGGGAAAAGAAAGATAAGCAGAAACATTTCAATACTGTTTTTTATGTATTAGATTTAAATATAGCTTATAGCGACAGTATTGCCTCCGATGCTGCTTCTGCCGTCACCTATGCTTTTGATATTGCTTATGCTTACACTGTCACCACCTTCTATTTTGCCGCCGCCCACGCTGCTGCCCATACAATTAAAGCAGCCGCCCATGCTGCCAATACTATTTTAGTTACCAACTACACATCTGCCGCTGCCCATGCTGCCGCCTTCAGTTTCTTAGCTCATACTAACCCACACGCTGCCTTTTCAGACGATTATTTGGATACAATTATTTCAAAAGATATTGAAACTATAAAATCGGGGAAAGAGGTTAATATACAAATTGATTCTTATGGTATTGTTTGGGATAATTTTCAGAAACTTTTAAAGGAGGAAGGATGTGGGTATTGGGGGCGGTTGTACGAAAATATTTTTAATAATGGCTTTGAATGGGCAAGAAAGGATGCTGAAAAACGGGTAAATGTTCCAAAAGAAATACGTGAACAGGGAGCATCTGCCGTAGCAAACTATTTAGAGCAATTAGAAAAAAAAGGGGCTAAAATACTGAATGAGGCACGGATAATAATACTAGGAGAAAAGGGTGCAGGGAAAACCTGCTTGGCTAGAAGATTAGTAAATCCAAAAGCCAATATGACTACTGAAAACGAGAGTACGGCTGGCGTTGATACTACCGTTTGGAGGCTGGAGAAAGGCAATATAAATGTGCATATATGGGATTTTGCTGGACATACCGTTACCCATGCTGTACACCAACTTTTCCTTTCGGAGCGTTGTTTGTATATTATTGTTTATGATGGACGGACAGAGGAACGAAATAGGCTTGAGTACTGGCTAAACCATGTAAAAAACTTTGGAGGGGATTCAAAGGCAATTATTCTTGTAAATAGGCGCGATCAGCATCGGGTAGATATACCAATTAACTCATTAAAGGAACAGTACAATATCGAAGATCTTTATGCTTTTTCAATTCAAGGTGATAGACTGAAACTGGAAGAATTTCGAGATATAGTGTCGGATTATATAGAGAATAACCCCTCGTGGAATAATCAGGTAATACCAGCTAATTATTACAATGTTAAAGAAGAATTGGAGAAACTTTTTATAAAAGGTGATAGTAATAGATGTGTTGAGCATATTACAAAGGATAAATTTTATAAGATTGCTAAGGCAAATGGTGCAGATAATATAGAGGCTCTGCTAACCAATCTACACGCTCTTGGAATTGGTTTGTGGTATAAGGAACTGGAAGAATTTAACACTATGGTATTAAACCCGGAGTGGATAAGCAATGGGGTTTATAAGATTGTTAATTGGGTAAACAATGAGAAAAAGCACTTATTAACAATTGAGGAGTTTGAAATGGTTTTTAAAGATGATAAAACCCGCTACCCAGCAGATAAATATAAATTCTTTTTTCAACTAATGGAACATTACGAGTTGGCATACAAAACGGATAGAGGGAAATGTTTGATTATACCACATCTACTAAAGGAGGATCGCCCAGAAAAACTACCAGATTTCCCTGTTGGCGAGAGTCTAATGCTTCGCTATAAAGCAGAGCAACCGTTGCCCCCCAACACCATATCGCGTTTTATTGTTAGGCATAATCAGGATATAAAAAAGGTAGGAGGTAAATATATTGTATGGCGTTACGGCGTAGTTCTTGAGGATGGCAAGGGGAGCATAGCATTGGTGCGAGAGGAGGATAGAACTATAAGTGTATCGGTTAGAGGGAGATTAAAAACAGAGTTTGTCAGCACTCTAAGAGAAACGCTAAATGATATTTTTAATAGCTATAAAAGTAACAAGCCAGAGTTACAATACAGGGTTGAGCGATTTGGACAAATACCAGATGAATTGGAAACTAATTTGCCACTATGGGAATCTGCTAGGAAAATATATAATCACTATAATAAAAACTTGCCTTACTATGATGATACTTCTGGTAAGATTATAGATATGAATGAAGTTATCAAAAAATATGAAATAAATATAGAAAATGCTTTTTTCGATAAAGTGGATAACTTCTCAATTGATAAATCTATTCAAAACATAAATAATTACTACAATTGTAATATTGGGTTGCAAGGCAATTTGAACGAATTGGCTCAATTGCTTTCAGAGAAAGGAGCGGGCGAGGAATCGAGCCAGCTAAAGAATTTATCCAAAGCGCTTAAAGAGTCAAAGAATTGCAAAAACGAAGATGAGGTAAAAGAATCGGGCATTGCGAATAGGTTAAAACGCTTTGTTCAGGATTTAGGTGATGAGGAATCCAAACTACATAAAACAATTAGCGGAGTTAAGCAAGGCGTAAGCATTGCCCAAGACATCGCCAAGGGCTATAACGATATCGCCCAATGGTTGGGTTTACCGCAAGTACCAAAACCGTTTTTGAAGAAGGAGGATAGGAGTTAACCGCTAAGTTCGCAGAGATCACGCAGAGAAAACTTTGATGCTTACAAACTCTGTCAGGGTTTTAAACCCTGACAGAGTTACAACTACAAGTAAGGTAGAGATTATATTCTTCGTGTTATTTTGTGGAATCCTTTGTGATTTTTGGGGTAAAACAACCCCCGGATTTGGAAATACTCTCCGTGGATTAAGAAATGCCCTCCGAGACTGCCGCAATGTCAGAAATTACATTGGAAATGCCAATCGAGAGTTCGGAAATATCGATCAAGAACTCGGAAATGGTGATCGAGAGTCGAGAAATGCTCATCGAGACTGCCGCAATGTCAGAAATTAGGTTGGAAATGTCGATCAAGAGTTCGGAAATGGTGATCGAGAGTTAGGAAATGCCGATCGAGAGTCAGGAAATGGAGATCGAGAATCAAGAAATGCCAATCGAGAGGTCGGAAATGAAGATCGAGAATAAAGAAATGCCAATCGAGAGTTCGGAAATGGAGATCAAGAACACGGAAATGCTAATAAGCTCTTCGAACCTATCAGGTATCCCCCCAAAGCAAGACCTTTCGGCGTCGCTAGACCCGAAAGAGTCTGGAGAACACACCTAATAGGTAAATTGCTTGTAATATTC
>JACABB010000003.1:111279-254464 GCA_013376985.1 Bacteroidales bacterium | reverse complement strand
CGTTAGGGGTGAAATCGTTTTGAAAGAGGCTTTCCCACAAAGCAAGACCTTTCGGGGTCGGTAGACCCGAAAGAGTCTGGAGAACACACCTAATAGGTAAATTGCTTGTAATATTCCACGCCTCTGGCGTTAAACCCAGTAGCGTCGGCTTGATTTTACCAAGATTCCACGCCTAACGGCGTTAGCCCATCCGAATTAGTAAAGACCATTGCCCAATCGTATTGGAACAATCGCCCAACAAGCCCATCGGGCTGAAATATCGGTAAACTAAAGCAACACCAATTCCCTGTAACCCCGTTAGGGGTGAAATCGTTTTGAAAGAGGCTTTCCCACAAAGCAAGACCTTTCGGCGTCGCTAGACCCGAAAGAGTCAGGAAGATGTTGTGCAATTATATTTTAATAGAATCCCTCCAACTTTAAGGCGAAACGTATACATAACAACTAGTTTTATGGATTTATATTCCAAATACCAAGAATTTCCCGTTAAATATATCTATCAAACTAAACCAATTATTATTTTTACCGAATATTAAACCGTTAAATCATAACTGCTTAAAAACTGATACTATGGGAGCTTTTCATGCATACGATATCCGTGGAATTTACAACAAGGATTTTAACAAGGACGATGCCTACAAAATCGGATTCTTTCTGGTCGATCTTCTAAAAACCAACAAAGTACTCGTTGGTCGCGATGCTCGGGTATCATCCGATGAAATATACGACTACCTAACCAGAGGCATAACCGATGCTGGTGCCGATGTCTATAACCTCGGGTTGGCAACCACACCAATGGTTTACTTTGCCACAGCAAAGAATAACTTCAACGCATCCGTTCAGATCACCGCATCACACAACCCACGTGAGTACAACGGCATGAAGGTATCCCGTGAGAATGCTCTACCCGTTGGTTACGATACAGGCCTAAAGGAGATTGAAACAAGAATTAAAAACGATAAAGTTACCCCCGTTGCCAAAAAGGGCAAGATTATCGATTTTGATGTAAAAGACGAATATCTAAAGTACCTAAAGCAATACATTGGCAACTACTCAAGCCTAAAAATCGGTATCGACTGCTCAAACGGAATGGCTGCCCTTTTAATCAAGGATATACTTGGCAACACCCCAGTTTATATCTACGATGACCTTGATGGAACTTTCCCAAACCACGAGGCAAACCCACTCGTTCCCGAGAACATTGTCGACCTACAGAAACTCGTTAAGGATAACAAATGCGATATAGGAATTGTATTCGATGGCGATGCCGACAGGGTTATGTTTGTTGATGAAAACTCCCGCTTTATCTCCCCAGATCTTATGATTGCTGTGTTGGGTCACTACTTCTTGGAAGAGAAGAATCAGAAAGGCTTGGTACTTCAGGATATCAGAACCTCAAAGGCCGTTGGCGAATATCTATCAAAGATGGGTGGCACAACCCAAACATGGCGTGTTGGACGTGCTTATGCTGCGCCAAAACTTCGTGAAATTAACGGTATTTATGGTGGCGAGCTTGCAGGGCATTACTACTTCTGCGACTTCTACTACTCCGATTCAGGTCTCCTTGCATGTATGCTAATCCTAAACGTAGTTAGCAAGATGAAAGCCAAAGGAATCTCCGTATCGCAGCTAATCGGTAAGATTGAAACCTACGCCAACTCTGGCGAAATCAACTTCAAAATTGAGAAGAAAAAGGAAGCCATGGATGCCGTTCGCAATCATTTTATTGGAACAGAAAAACCAACCGTATCATTCGATTTTGATGGCTACCGTGTTGAGTTCCCCGACTGGTGGTTCAACATCCGCCCCTCCAACACCGAACCATACCTACGATTCATTGCCGAAGCCAAAACCAAAGCAATGTTGGATGAAAAGGTAAACTGCGTAAAAGGGATAATTGAAAAGCTAAAATAGATCTTTATATATATCGCATTTTGCGATAGAGAGTTTCACGCAAAGAGCGCAAAGGATTTCGCAAAGGCTGCAAAGAAATAAATCTCTGCGGCTTTTGCGTTTTTTAACTTGGCATCCTTAGCGTTTAAAAATTTTAAGAACAATCATAAAAGATTCTTATATATCGCATTTTGCGATAATGTTGGAAGAAGATTTAACGCAAAGAGCGCAAAGGATTTCGCAAAGATTGCAAAGAAAATAATTCATTACTTTGCGTCCTTTGCGTTAAATTTTTTTGGTCCTTGGAGATGACCTCATCTAGCCCACAATGGTCTATTGAAAATCTGAAAAGATTTAAAACCTGAGAAAAATATTGTTAGCGTGTGGGTGGTAAATTAAATCTTATTTATCACTCCCACTTTCAGACTTTTCCTCTTCCTGATTATTATCCTCAACCGGAGGTTCGGAGGTAATATTACCGAACTTATCCACGTAGGCAATCATATTCTCGAAGCTACCACCTGCGGAATTCTCTTTTCTCACGATCTTCTTCTGATCTTTCTCCTGTCTTTTCTTAACCCGCTTCTCAGCCTTCTGCTTTTTGATATAGCGATTGTTTGGTCCTGCCATACTCTTATACTATTAGTTAATAAATGTAAATGCTTTTCCGCTCTCACCGGCTCTTCCGGTTCGTCCAATCCTATGGATATAGCTATCCATATTCTTTGGTTGTTGATAATTGATAACATGCGAAACATTGGAAATATCGAGCCCTCTTGCTGCAACATCCGTTGCAACCAAAACCTGTATCTTCTTATTCTTAAAAGAATCCAAAGCATTTATCCTGTAATTCTGCGATTTATTGCCATGAATCTCATCCGCCTTAATACCAGCACTACGTAAATCCCTGCAAATGCGGGTAACCCATCGTTTTGTTTCGGCAAAAACCAGAACCTTCTCAAACGATTTATCGCGAACCATGCTAACCAGAACATCCATTTTATTCTGACCATCTTTCACCCTAACTACATCCTGATCAATAGTATCCGCACTCACATTCTCCGCACGAACACGTACCTCGAATGGATTATCGAGTAGGTTTGCAATTAGCTGCTTTTGACCTTTCTCCTCGGTAGCCGAGAAAAGGATTGTTTGCTTGCGATTATTCATGCCATCAACAAGCTTTTGGATCTCTATGGAAAATCCCATATCCAGTAACCTGTCGAACTCATCTAATACCAAGATGTTGAATTTAGGTAGATTTAGCGCGCGTTGGCGAACCATATCCGCAATACGACCGGGTGTTCCGATAATTAAATGGCTTGGACGTCTTAAGTTATTAACATCACGCTGAACGCTAGTACCCCCAATTAAGCAGGTGCTGCTAAGGTTTAATCCGTTGGCAATGCTCTTAAACTCGCTATCAATTTGCATGGCAAGCTCACGTGTTGGCGATACTATCAACACCTGAAACATTGGCCTTTGATCGAGTAAGTTGTTGATTATTGGGATTAGAAATGCTCCTGTTTTTCCGGTTCCTGTTTGTGCTAAGCCCATTAGGTTTCTGCCGCTAAGCAAAGCCTCAATGGTTTTATCCTGTATCTCGGTTGGAGTTTTATAACCCTTTTTAAGTAGATTCGAAATAATCCGTTGGTTGACTGGCAGGTCTTGAATTAATTGGGAAGATTTATACTTTTTTTCCTCCTGCATCTCAGCCTTTTTAATAAAAAGATTTGGGTTTAGAGATTTTGTGTTAGCCTTCTTGTTGTTTGAAACTTTGTTCCTTGCTGGGCTTTTATGCTCAAAAACCCGTTGTCGCCTCCTCTGAGGTGATCCATTATTCTCCATTATAAAAATTGGTTAATGCCGCTGATACTAACATTAACCACACATCTGTTCAAAGGGATAATGTTTCTTTGGCGTAAATACTATTCAGCGTAAACTAGTGAACTTAGAAAGAATGTCTTCAAAAAAGGAATGCTCCTAGAGATATACTCACTACACAGATCTATCTTATGCTAAAATCGTTGCAAAGTAACGCATAATTTAATCAAAAACCTAATTGGGAGTAATTTGTTTGAGATTAAGTGCTTGTGGGGGGTGGGTTGGGGATGATGGGGGTTTTTGGTTTTGGGATGGGATTGGAAATTATAAAGGATTGAAATCTTAACTGCTTGGATGGTTAAATGACTTAATTAATTTATCAAATTATTGAATGATAATTAATTCCAATGTTTGCAACATGTCTCTTTTTTAGTAGAATATTTTTATTTGTTTTGACTATAACCAAAATGTTTTTTTAATAAATCTATTTAGTTAAAGATAAAACATTAAAAAAATCTTATAACTTTACTAGAGAAGAAATTATGTTTGAATATAGCATTTGGGAAAAAGGTATAAGCAAAAAGGTAAAATAGAATTAAATAAAAAACTAGAATAATATGGCGACGATACTCGACACAAGCACTATCACGATTGAAAGAATAATTGTTCATAGTATTCCTAAACACAGAAAAGGTGATTTTTCCGTTCAACCACAATATAGTGAACAGGAAAGTTCACTTCCTGACGGTTTAAGGGTTTTTTTTAAGGAAAAAGTAGTTCAATCTTTGCAAAGCAACAAGGAACTAAGGGTATGCTATGATACTAATAGTGTATCACCTGTTTCTACATACATTAATCAGATTATTAATTCTGAAGGTGCTGATTTAGTTGAGATGTCCAAACTAATGACCAAATATTTGTTTGAAATCCAAGATGGTCAAAATGCTTCTGGGATTTTAGTAGTTATATCAGGAAAAATAAGTGAAAGCAATACTTGCATCATAATTAAACTTGAAAGAGATGAGGGAGCACAATTAGAATTGAACCCTTTAACAAAATCTTTTAATATTAAGGACGTAAAAGATTTAATGCTTACAAGAAGAACTAAAATTTATAAAGTAGGATTATTTATAGATAAATCCTTATTTAAAATTAAATATGATGGAAGTACAGCAGATTTGCAAATAGATCCGAAGACTAAAAAAGTAGTAACAACTTGGTTTATTGAAGAGTTTTTAGGTTGTGTTCCTCTTGAAGACCCACGAAGCACTACGAAAAAGTTTTATAATTATACAACTACATTTATTCAAACAATTGAAGACCCTATAAAAATAATAAAATATACTCAAGACCTTAATTCATACCTACAGAAAAATTCTCAAATGATTAGTGCTAAGGAATTTGCCGATGATTATATGGAAACAACTGATAAAAACAGTTACAGTAATTATTTGAATGAGAAAAGATTTAAAATGTCAGAGTTCCCAAAGAATAATGACTATATAGAAAAACAAATAAAAACAATCACAATGTTGTTTGCTAATGACATTGCAATTATTGGGAAAAAAGGAACTTTTGATAAAAACGTGAAATTAGAAAATCAAAAAGACGGAACAACAAAAGCCGAAATTGTTTCTAAGGTAAAAAGCATATGTTAAATGATCAATGTTAAAGAAATAGTTGATTTCTGGAATGCAGAACAACCTAAATATGAAAATTTAGGAAAAATTGTAAATGATTTTATTAAGAATAAAATTACAGATTACGAAATATTGCCTGAAATTCACTACAGAACTAAAGAACTTTTGAGTATCATCAAAAAAGTGAAGAAAAAACAGGCTCAAAAAGAATATTCGTATCAGAACATAAATGACAAACTAGGCATAAGGATAATTTGCACATTTCAAGAAGAATTAGAGATTATTGATACTTTTCTTAAAAATAATTTTGTTATTAAAAATGTTGAATATAAGCAAGAAAATATAGATTTCAATAAACTTGACTACGTTTCAAATCATTATGATGTGACTATAAATTGTTCAATAAAAGAATTTAAAAAACAAAATGAACTAGAAAATCTTGTCTTTGAAATTCAAGTGCGAACATTAAACCAGCACGCTTGGTCAAACACAGCACATTCTTTATCCTACAAACAAGAAACTGATCTACCCAATAAGTTAAAAAGAAAAGTATATAGGCTATTGTCATTATATGAACTTGCTGATGATGAATTCTCTGCTGTAAATGAAGCATTGAAATCATATCAGGACAATCCCATTTATAATCTATTAAAGAAGATTGAAGGGAAATTTTATAAGTTTGCAAGATTTGATTATGATAAAGAAACCTCTTTAAAAGATATAAATACAATTCTCAGTTATTTTGAAACGGATAAAGCTAAGCAAGAATTAATAAATAATATTGAAAGTTTCGTGACTAATAGTGAAGTGAAAATTCAAAAAATTTACGATGAAAACAGAAGTCGTTTTCATGAAATACTATTGCTCACACAGCCGGAAATATTTATAATTTGGTATATGCTGCAAAATAATTCTTTCACTATTGAAGATAACTGGCAGAATGACTTTGACGCAGATGACCTTGAACAAGTTAAAATTCTTTGGGGAAATGAACTATAAAAACATGTTAGATTTTACGAACTGTAACTTAGGAAAAGTTATAGTACATCAGGTTGGGAATAAAACCAATGACGAAGATATAGTGCTATCAAAATCTTTGCTTGAAACTAATGATTCAAGGCTAAGAGAATTACTAATAAAATATTTTCTGTATTCATTTTCAAACACTGAATTTTATTCTTTTTCATTTTCCAATGAAGATTTTAAACTAAATCCTTTGTATCAGTTTGCAACAAGTATTTTTTCAAATCAAAATGATTTTGAAGATGTAAGTAAAAGTATTGCAAAGCATCTGTATGAAATTTCATTGCACCCTCAGATAAAATCAGGCGATTTGTTTCTTTCTTCTTTTTCCAATATTGAAATAAATGGCAAATTGGTGAATGGTTTTGGGATTTTTAAATCGGAAAATAGACAACCATTTCTAAAACTAAATAAAAAATCTAATGATTTTGTTTTAAACTACGAGGATGGTATTAATATTGATAAACTTGACAAGGGTTGTTTAGTTTTAGACTTGGATAAGGAAAATGGCTACCAAGTATGTGTTATTGATAAGTCGAGTAAATCAGTGGAAACTCAATATTGGAAAGATAGATTTTTAAATGTTAAACCAGCAAAAGATGACTACCATCAAACAAACCAGTTTCTAAGCATTACCAAACAATTCGTAACCAAACAACTTGCTGAAGATTCTGAAGTTACCAAAACAGATCAAATAGATTTTCTGAACCGATCTGTTGGCTATTTTAAAACTCATGACACTTTCAATAAGCAAGAATTTGAAAAAGAAGTTTTTGCTGACGGTAATATTATTGAATCATTTCGAAAGTTCGACCAATCATATCGTCAGGAGAACAATGTTGAATTGTCAGATGATTTTGAAATTTCAGCTCAAGCTGTGAAGAAGCAAGCAAGGATATTCAAAAGCGTACTTAAACTAGATAAAAACTTCCATATATACATACATGGTAATCGTGAACTAATAGAACAAGGAATTGATGAAAATGGAAGAAAGTATTATAAGATATATTACGAAGAAGAAAGTTAGCCAATATCCCTGGTAAGCTAGGTTGCACCTCAGTCATACTATAGTAACAGGCTAAACTGGGAAGGTTCGAAAAGACGAGGCAAAGGCTCGTTCCAATTGTAGAGTTGGCAGAACACTATAAAAAATATCTGATGCACACAAGGAAACACATAAAGGCCTTAAAAATAAAAGACTTTAGCGGTTTTAACCCTAAACATAGTACTATTTCTTTTGTAAAACGGCATCAATACTTCATTGTTCCAAATATTGCCATTACTGGCGATGCCCCCAAAGATTTTATTCGTTATTACCATTACGGAGAAGGGAGAAAATCGAATACAAAAGCGTGGCCTCTGTTTATTGCAAAGCTTGGGCATAAGCATTATCCAATGGAATCAATTACCGAGCATCTGCTGACACGCATTGGTGAGGTACTTGGTTTTAGTATGGCAAAATCGGAATTGGCTTGGCTTGGTGGGCAAGTCCGATTTCTTTCAAGGTATTTTTTGAATAAACTTTGTGAGCAAACCCTCGACCATGGCGCCGATTTGTATGCTGGATATTTAAACGATCGTGCCTTTGTTGAGGAGATTGAAAAGGTTCATCAATCACCAAATTTCTTTACAGTTCAGTTCACTTCTGAGACTTTGATGTATTTTTTTCCAAACGAACACAATGAACTATTTAAGGAGTTTCTTAAGTTAATTGTTTTCGATGCGCTTATTGGTAATAACGACCGCCATTTCTACAATTGGGCTATAATTAGAAATATTCAGGGGAAAGATAAACCAGTGTTTTCACCAATATACGACACAGCCCGGGGGCTGTTTTGGAACGTTCACGAAGACAAACTAAATGAGGTATTTAGCAACAAAACCCGAATAAATTCGTTTATTAAGAAGTATTGTGAAGAGAGTACCCCTAAAATTGGATGGGACGGAGTAAGTAAGTTAAACCACTTTGATTTAGTTGAGTTTGTTAAATCTTTGCCAATCACGATAACTTGTCAAGAAATAAACAGTTTGTGTCAAGATGAATCGTTAGAGAAAGTTTTTACAATGATTGACAAAGAGTTCACAGTTTTACTGAGTCCAATTAGAAAAGAGATGATTAAACTCTGTTTAAGATATCGGCATGATAGAATTAAGAAAATATTTTAACTTTGCACCATGATTAACAAGATAAAGAGTTTTATTTGGAAGGCTGATGGCATGGAGTTTAACAATCCCCGTGTCATTACTGATGCTGTTTTCCATTTATTCTATGGGAAACTTAAGGTTGGGACTCTTACCTATAAAAATAATATTTGGAAGTTTGAGTATTCGGATGATTTTAAGTTAAATCAAACGTTGAATACAATAATTGACTTCCCTGACAAGAATCGTATTTACGAAAACGAAGAGTTGTGGCCTTTCTTTGCCACAAGGATTCCAACCATAAATCAGCCATATCAACTAAAGAAGATTCGTAAAGCGAATATTGATGAGAACGATTCAGTGGGGTTATTGCGCTTATTTGGAAACGAAACGATAACAAATCCATTCCAACTTCAATCGGTTTAATATTCCCCCTAAGCCTAGTCTCCTGACTACGCTTTTTTAAACAGAGGTCTTCCACCGCACCAATTCAGCTTAAAAAATCAGTTTCAGGGAAAACATGTTTTAGATTTAGTAAGCGGTCTATATACTGTTACTTAAAGACGATTAAGTTGCAGACTTCCAATCAGAGGACTAACCACTAAAACCACAAAGAAACTTTATGCTTTGCGGTTAAATTACCCGGTTTGCCCAAAACTGTAAACAAAAAGAAATAGGTGTAGGGAGTGTTAAAAATACGTTGGAATGGTCAGTGCAAATTAATTTCTAAGGATAATATGTGATATAGAATGAACAAGGGCTTGTTAGAAGATAATATTTGGATCTTCCACAAGCCCTGTTGCTAATTATTGTTATGTAACGTATATAATGCTTTTATGGTTTTATATTTAATACAGTTCCAACAGGTGCACTAAAAGTACCTGTGGCATTAAAGCCTTGGTCAATGTCAATTGTTACGTTTGAGGTGTTTGGAAAAACTACATTATTTGTTTGGAAATTATCAACCCAATATGTTATACTATTGGGAAATGTTACAGTAGTTAGCTGAAGACCCTCATCAATATATATTTTATCTGCCAAAGCACCAGTATTGCCTAATTGCGGATCGGAAGTCATTATGGGGCTAATATCTGCAATCCGCCATAGTTCCCACATGCTAATTACCCTATCGGCATTACTGTCGCCATTAAAAGGTACGCCTAATGGGTCTTGCCCATACAATGCACTTGTTTCAACATGGTTGAATTGGGCATGTATGGTTTCACTTGGCATCCAATAACCAAAGGAGTTTTGATTCCAATTTGAGCTTGTAATCAAAACAGTACGACTATTGTTAAGATTAATATTGCCATATGCAAGGCAACCAGAGTGACAGGTCATCCACATTATCTTTCGACGATTATAGTTCGGGATTTGATTGATCATATTAACAATCTGGACTTCTGTCATTGTAACATTTCTATTTTGAATTAATGCCGAATAGTCATCCTGATTGGTTGAACCACCATGGCCTACGACCCAACGAATATGTAAATTATCGTTGTTTGTTATTATATTACCTAAAGCTGCAAATTGTGCATTCATCGTGGCTGGGTTATTATCATAATCAACAATATTAGGCCAATTATGTAAAGCCAATTGATATCTAGGTCTAGCGGAGTTGAAACTAGTTCCGTTTCCATAAAAGACGATGATTTTATCGTGGGTATATCCCTCTTTTAAAATTAGGTCTTCGTATGCTAAATAGAGGTCATACCAATACTCGGAGTTGCTAAATGTGTTATCGGTTGTTGCTAGTCCTGCAGAGATTAATATGGCATAGTCCGTTGCTTTAACATAAGCATTAAATGATAGAATGCTAATTATGATTAATACTAGAATCTTTTTCATGCTAGTTTCCTCCAATATTTATTATTACGAATTCCTTTGTTACATTTGAATATACATAGCATAAATCCGAATCAATGGCTAACCCTACGGGGTTTTTTACAGGTATTTCTATTTCGGATATTAATTCACCAGTATTAATATCATATTTCCTTAGTATTCCGTTTGATTCTGGAACGGATTGATGATATAAATACCACAAATATTTACTGTCGGTATAAAGACCTGCCGGAATACCTACTACGTATGTAAATAGCGAATAATCATTTCCGCTTATTTGAAATATCCCATTTGCGTATGATAGCCTATCTGGGTCAACAAGACACGAATAGTATTTATCGTCTGTTTTTGATAAAAACTTTGCTATCATATTATCGGATGTGAGTTTGCTTGAGATGTCGGAAATTAATAATGATGATTCATATATCAAACCCTTGAAGGAAATTGAGCGTTTATTTTCCTGATCGAAGTAACAGCCATAAATATTATCGTGGTTTATTTGTTCAATAATTTCTCCACTTTCGCTAATCCGATATGTTTTATCGCAGGAGTTTAAGTAGTATTGGCTGTTTACCTTGGATATACATTCAATGTTTGAGACATCTACTCTAAAGGTTTTTCTTATTTCGGCTGTTCTAATTTGCGCATTGGTGTTAATGGCGCATAGAAGCAGCAAGAAATAAAAGTACAGTGCTAATTTTTTCATATTACACTATGTTTAGTTGGTTAAAACCATTCTTTTTGTATCTATCAGCTGGCCGTCAACTATCAGCGAGTATAAGTACATACCTGCGCTTAGCTCGCTCCCGTTTATTACAATGCTACCATGCCCAGCAGGGTTTATAGGGTTACATTTTAGCTGGTTGCCGTTCATGTTGTAAATACATATCATTGCATTTTTAGCATTCCCAGCTATTGTATACTCAATTACGGTGCTTTGCGAGAATGGGTTTGGTATGTTCTGGTATAGGATGTTCTTTTGTGCTTCAGAAACTTTAGGATCATTAAGTGTACTTCCACGGGTTCCACCTTTTAATTCCTGAATCTGGATCTGTAGGCTTTCTATTATTGCCTGCTGCTCCTTCATCGCCTCAACTAGGAATGGGATAATGCCATCGTAATTAACAAATTTACTCCCCTTTTCGTCCGTTTCAACAACTTCGGGAATAACTTTTTCTAAATCTTGAGCAATGAATCCACAATCTTTTTTCTCGATATTCCTCCTATAATCCTCAATTTTACCTGCATATGGTATCAAGCCGTTAAAAATTGAATCGTCGGTCATCCATTCCTTCTTAGTTTTTATATAATCAAAGGTAACCCCTTCTAAATTTTTAATTTTATCTAAAGACCCTTTAATTGGCTCTATGTTCTCTTTTCTTTCCTTATCACTCATATAGAAGGGAACCCCATTCCTGTTGAGATAAAACTTTTCAAGTATAGAATCCGTATCCCATATTCTCAAAAGGCGGTTATAATTTCCGGGACTCCAGATTGCCGCATAATCACGATCGCAATAATAGCCACTAGAGCGGGAATAGGTGTTTTCAAACAAAAAGCCTAAATTGGTATTTGGTCTATTGCTGTTTAAATCAAAACCCGCAGCAGCCCAATTCCTATATATCCAGCCATAAGTAGCAACATTTAAATTACTTATAGCGTTCAAATTGTCACAAGTTATACTGTTGGAAACAGATAGGTCAGGGGCTGTCAAGTTGTTGGAAACATTCAGATTGGGCACTGTTAAATTATTTGGAACCGTCAAACTGTTGGATACATTCAGATTTAGCACTGTTAAATTGTTGGCGACATTCAAATTATGGGAAACAGTCAAATCGTTGGAAACAGACAAATTGCCGGTAATAAACAATGGGGTATATAAATAGGTACCGGTACCATTCATGCGAAAGTCAATTACGTTTTTATTACTCGATTCATCATAAAGTCTAAATGCATTGGCTCCACCAGATGTTGATGTAGGGTAATTACCCATAACCCAATTGTAACCATTACCATTTGTGAAACGGATAAGGGAGTTTGCATCTCGTATTGTAAGTTTTGTACTTGTTGCTATACCCCCTATTCCAACGTTGCCAGTAGCATTCATATTGATTTGTGCAAAGGCAGAAAAACCAAGCGTTACCATCACGGCAACTAAAAGTAGAATTTTTTTCATTTGATTAAATTTAAATGTTTAATAGATATTACATAGAACTACCGCTATGTTTCGGTTTTTTATATTGAATATTTTTTTTATGCTTTCTGTTAAATTTTTAGCTGGTGTCTCCAGTTTCACACCTCAAACAGCATATCGCAAGCTGGGTTTTTGTGTCCCTTAGCCATAGAGATAGGTCTAATTCCAGAAATGTAATTGCCAATATTTTTCATAACTATATGTGTACCTATGGAAATTTTATGTTGTAAATGTTTTTTTTGTATAAATGATATATAAAATGATAATTATTGTTGCTTTATTGATGATAGTGTCGATTTCTTGTTCTGGATGAAACCGGTTGAGTTGTGCATTCCCTCATTTACTCTGCTAAAAGGTGTAAATGGTAAATTACTCATTAATTTTTGAACCCCCAAAATCCTTTGTTGGTAATGTTTTTAGCAAAATATTTGAAAGGATTAATATGATTTACAGTGTTGTTGAATCTCCTGTAGTAGCTAAATTCCAAAAGTTACAATAAAAGCTGCTCAAAGAGCAGAAAAAAGGCTTATTTTTACAACGCTGAAAAGTACAAGTAAAGACTACTTAAATAATCGAATTAAAATATTTCCATCATGAAAAAACTACTGTTTTATATTGGAACCTTGATATTGATAATTACTTTGTCAAGATGTATGGACGGAGGTTCCTATGAAAAATATGATGTAGTATTAAATCTAACAAGTTGGAGTTTGCCCGATACAGCAAAGGTGTCGGTTCCATTTAATACTTCATTAACTTCATTACTCGATAATTCTTGCTTAAAAAATATGCGATTTGAGGTGGATAAGTACGATAACGTTACATATAGAGTTTATGCTCGTGCCGTTTATGAGAATCACGGAGAGATGTGCTACGACACTCAGAACTATAAGGATACTACAATTAGTATTACAATTGAGGATCCAGGTAAGTACTATTTCTATTTCTTAAGAGAAGGGAAGTTTAGAAAAGATTCAATAGTGATTAAACCTTAACAGTAAGTTTCTCAATTAAAGCCTTAGTATTTCGTGCTAGTTTGTGTGGTCGAAGATTACCCTCCATCGGCCATCAATTTTTTTCCATAGTAAAGAATAGTATCCTTTTAGGGTGTCTTTATCCCTTTCAAGAGCCCATTTGCCAACAACAAACATCTGCGTATCATTTAATGGTTCAAATGATATGTGGGTGAATTTAAGCCTTCCCATAGCTTGTTTATCGGGGTACGATTTTTTATAATTATTTAATGTGGTTTGCCAGCCTTTAGTCAGGCCTCTTCGGCCTAGAAACCTTAAACTATCGGATTTCCAATAACCATCCATAAACCCTTCAATATCGCCGTTGCTCCAGCATTGGGCCTGCTTATCCATTACGGCTTTGATTTCGCCTTTATCTTTATCAAAATTATTTCTTGAGCAGCTAATAACAACAAAAAACAATAGGAGTAGGGGTAAGAGTGTTTTCATCACAATACTATTAAGGATATGAGGTAAAGATATACAAAACTCTAAATGAGAATAATTTATATGAGTATCCGTTTAGATTACTATTTCAATAAACATACTTAGTTGTCATTCTGGGCGAAGTCCCGGAATCTGGGTGTAAACAATGGGATTCCTGCATTCGCAGGAATGACAGGATAGAGGTTTGATTTTGTTATTTAAACGGACACTCATATAATTTATTATGGTTGTTATTGTATATTCCTATGAACAATAAACTTTCTCGTTCATTCCTGCGAAAGCAGGAATCCAGTTTTTTCAATTTATTATGGATTCCGGGACTTCGCCCGGAACCGAGTTTACGAGTTCGGCGGAGCCAATGACAATGGATTGTGTTTATTATAGCGGAAATGCCGATAATCTATTTTCGAAATTTCCTAAATCCTTCATCTATGGACATCCAGTAAATATCTGAATTTCCATTGCCTGGGACCAGTCTTCTTTTTGATATTGAACTAAGTTTCCAATCTTGTAGTATATCTTTAAATTTTATGATTTTTATTGATGAGGCAAAAAACAGATACTTTCCATCCGGTGTAACCGAAATGCTTATGGCATCGGGGCAGGGTAGGTTTAGCTCTTTAATAAGATCTATCCCGCTACTCCAAGTATCATTTGCGTTGTGGAAAAACAGCATATAGGTTGATCTTTTCAAATTACTCGAATCCCTTCCAGCCACACAACCTATCAGATAGCTGTCATCGGGAGCAATGCAAGCATTGTAAATTGTTCCCTTTTCGTTAATTGGAGCGGGAAGAACCGTTGGATTTTGGTATTCACCATTCACAAGTTTTGAGCGAAGTATCTGCGATACTTTTGTTTTTGAATCTGTACGACAAAAGTAAAGTGTTCCGTCCTTTGTAAGCGATGGGTAGAACTCATCGAAAGCATTTATACATTCAGGTAACGGTTTGGCTTCGCCCCAGCTAGCATCTGCTTGTTTTTCTGCCATCCATATATTCTGATTCGCCCAACCCGCTTTAGCAACCTCATTGGCTCTGGGTTTTGTTGAGAGGAAAAAAATCTTCTTGCCATCGGCGGACAAAGCAGGTTCAGCAAAGAAAAAGGATGTATCCCTTGCAAACGAGGCAACTACTGGTTCTTGCCAAACGCCATTAATCCTTTTAGTTGTCATAATTGTATTCCAATCACCCTGAAAAAGAGAGTAATAAATTTCGTTTCCATCGGGAGATATTGCAAAATCTCTTTCGTACAAACCTGTTGATATTATCCCCGGTGCAAATATTTCTGGCTTTGATCCATTAAGTTTTTGACCAAGAAAATCACCTTTGAGAATTGGAAAACTATTTTGAGCCGATAATTCATTATAAGCAATCAGCATGATTGCTAGCGAAATGAATAAAAATGATTTTGGGGTTTTCATGGTAGGAGTTTAAAGAGTATTATTTATTAAAGATACGCATTAAACTTTATACCCTATATCAGAATCCGAAAAGGGAATAAGTTGGTTCAATAATAAATACTTACTAAGTAAAGGAAGCAAAACTTCTTTTTACTAATTTTGATTCAAATCTAAATTAAACAATACGGCCATGGATAAAAGTATAAAAGGTACTCAAACCGAGAAAAATCTACTTAAAGCTTTTGCAGGGGAATCGCAAGCTAAGAATCGTTACACTTTCTTTTCAAAGAAAGCGAAGGAAGAAGGTTTCGAGCAAATTGCTGAAATATTTATGAACACTGCATTACAAGAAGAGGCACATGCTAAGATATTTTTTCGATTCTTGGAAGGAGGCTCTGTTGAAATTACTGCAACATACCCCGCCGGTTCAATTGGAACAACCGCAGAGAACCTAAAAGCCTCAGCAATGGGTGAGCATGAGGAGTGGACTGATTTGTATCCACATTTTGCAGAGATAGCCGAACAGGAAGGTTTTAAGAAAGTTGCCACCGCATTTAAGCTTATTGCTAAGATTGAGAAAGAGCATGAAGAGAGGTATAAAAAGTTACTGGAAAGAGTTGAATCTGGTAAGGTGTTTGAGCGTGAAGAGGAGATCGAATGGGTTTGCCGTAAATGCGGACATGTTCATAAGGGAAAGAAGGCCTTAAAAAATTGCCCTGTTTGTAATCATCCCGAGGCTTATTTCGAAGAAAAGGGAACTAATTATTAGTAAGAAAAGTACTTAAAGTGCCTAAAGTTTAGAGTGCCTAAGGTTTTTTCAACACATAACTTTAAGTACTCTAGGCACTCCAAGTACTCTAGGCACTTTATACTAATACCTCGGCTTATCTTTTATTTCGTTATAGTAATTTTCAACACCAATCTCTTTCATCCTCTCGTTTATTTTCATCCATCTTTGCTCAAGATGTTCATCAAAACCAGTATGATTACACGGAAACTCATTGCATTGGAAGCAGAAATCAACCGATTTGGTTTTGTAACAAACCCGTACATTACATGATTTAAATAGATGACACTCCTGTTTCCGGCATCCCAAGCAGTTGGAAGAGGCAAAATAATCAAGCATCTCCTTAAAATCTTGATATTTGTTGAAAATTGGAGCATCAAGTAGCTCCACAAAACGCTTGGCGTATACATCAAAATTTCCTAGATCGATTCTGAGTTTTTCGCTATTTTGTCTGATGCTTCCATCTTTAAAAGCAAAACACTTCTGACAGTTGATGCCGCATAGGCCAAAGTTGTAGGTTGGAGATTGTGAATTCATAGTATATTTATTTTTACGTTTAGTCAAGGTGTAGTTCCGTTTAGACCAAAATCTGAATTTTCTCTATTAGGACTAGGTTGCGAGTTTCTGGTTGCTAGGTTTTGCTATATGCCTTATTTCTTTCTTGTATTTTAATTATTTAAAGAGGCAAAATTTGTATCGATCAAAACATCTGACGAATAAACAGAAGTCAGCAACTAGTATCTAGTAACTGGTAATATCCTCATAAAGAAATCGTACAAGTTTAATAGATTACAGCGAAATATAATAAAAATAACGAACACATATTTTTTTACCTTTGTGCTGAATTTAAAGCAATATGGAATACATCTATCCAAAAAATTTTGAAGAGAAAGTCGGTTTTGACCGTATTCGTGCGCTAGTTTCCTCTCGTTGTCTTTTTAGTTTGGGAGTTAAAAAGGTTGGTGAAATTTCGTTTTACACAGATTTTGAAACGATTCTTCGTTTAATTGCCGAAACCGATGAAATGAAAACCATCTGCTTGATGGATGATTCTTTTCCTGTAGATAACTACATCGATTCTACACCATTCCTCGAACGTATACAAGTTGTTGGAACTTGGCTTGATGAGCGTGAACTGTTTGATCTGCGCAAATCACTCGATTCCATAAAGTCGTTGCTTTCATTTTTTCGCCGAGGCGATGTGCCACGTTACCCAAATCTTACAAATCTTACAAAAGGATTGTCTTACTACCCTTATGTAACCGATAGAATAGATTCAATTCTTAATAAATTCGGGAAGATAAAGGATAATGCATCGCCTGAGTTGGCTCGAATTCGTTCTGAAGTATCTGCCAAACAAGCATCGGTTTCAAAGCGTATTCAGAGCATACTTAAGCAAGGACAATCCGAAGGGTTTGTGGAATCTGATGCAACGCCCGCTGTTCGCGATGGTAGGATTGTAATCCCAGTTGCGGCTGCAAATAAGCGTAAAATAAAAGGGTTTGTTCACGATGAATCGGCATCTGGGAAAACAGTTTATATTGAGCCTGTTGAGGTAGTTGAATTGAACAACGAGATTCGAGAATTGGAATATGCTGAACGTCGAGAGGTGATTCGTATTCTGGTGGAATTTACAGATACAATTCGACCATATCTACCTGAACTAATTTTAGCTTATGATTTCCTTGGAACTATTGATTTTATTAGAGCAAAAGCACTCTTTGCTATAGATGTTGGAGGGGCAAAACCAATACTTACCTCCAAACCACATATATTTATTCGTCAGGCTAAACACCCATTGCTTTTCTTAACCCTTAAACGCGAAGGAAAGGAGATAGTCCCTCTGGATGTTGAACTTAATGTCAACGAGAGAATTCTCCTTATTTCAGGGCCGAATGCGGGTGGAAAATCGGTTTGCCTTAAAACCGTTGGATTGCTCCAGTATATGCTACAATGCGGATTTTTGCCATCACTATTAGAGAATTCTGAGATTGGGGTATTCGATAAAATTTTTATTGATATTGGTGATGAGCAATCAATTGAAAACGATTTGAGTACCTATAGTTCGCATTTGCTGAATATGAAGCATTTTCTCCGTAATGCGGACTCAAAGTCGTTAATTCTTATCGATGAGTTTGGTGCGGGAACAGAGCCAATGGTTGGTGGAGCCATTGCCGAATCTATACTTCAGCGATTCTGCGAACAGGGAACATTCGGAATTATTACAACTCACTATACAAACCTTAAGCATTTTGCATCGGGTACACATGGCATCGTAAATGGTGCAATGCTATTTGATGTTAGTAAGATTCAACCGCTTTTTAGGCTCGAAGTTGGGAAGCCCGGGAGTAGTTTTGCTTTTGAGATTGCTAGAAAAATTGGACTGCCCGAAGATGTCCTTCAATCGGCATCATCAAAGGTGGGAGAGGATCATGTTAGTTTCGAGAAGCATCTCCGGGAGATATCACGTGATAAACGTTACTGGGAGAAGAAACGTGATAACATTCGCTTGACAAACAGAAAGGTTGAGGAGATGGAGAAGAAGCTAGAACAGGAACTTCTATCCATTAAAGAGCAGCGCAAGGAGATTCTTACTAAGGCAAAGAAGGAGGCCGGTGCTTTACTATTGGATACAAACCGTCAAATAGAGAATACAATTAGGGTTATTAAGGAAACAAACGCACAAAAGGAGAAGACCAAAGAGGTACGTATCGAGTTGGAGGATTTTAAGGAGGATTTTGAGAGCAAGATCAATTCGAATGATGAGGATATTGAGAAAAAGATATTGCAGATTAAGGAGAAGCAGAAGCGGAGAGAGGAGAAGAACAAAGAAAAAGGGCAAATAGACAATGAGATCTCCGAAGAACTTGCTCCCAAGTCAATGGAGAAGGGCGATAAGGTTAAAATAAAAGAGCAAGATATAGTTGGTGAGATTGTTGAGGTTGGACAAAAGAATGCAGTTGTTGCCTTTGGGAACATGATGACCAGTATTGATATCGATAAATTAGAGTTGATATCGGCAAATGAATACAGGAAGGCGAACCGGGAAGTTTCTCAACCCAGAACAGGAGCCAGTGTTGATACGCATAAGCGAAGGCTAAACTTTAAATCAAATATCGATACTAGAGGATTTCGTGCCGATGAGGCAATTCGAGCAGTTCAGGAGTTAGTTGACGAGGCCTTGATGTTGGGTATTGGTCAGGTTCGTATTCTGCATGGGAAAGGAAACGGTATTTTACGTCAGCTGATTAGAGAATATCTTGCAACTCACCCCGGTGTTAAATCATTTGCCGATGAGCACATTGAATTTGGAGGCACAGGGATTACTAATGTTACGTTAGACTTGTAGATATTGCAATTTGTTTATCATTTAATTTACCTAAGTTGCTAGTTACTGATTACAAGTTACTAGTTTGATGATTTACAGTAATTGTTCTTTTTTGCATCTAATTTTTATTTTGAGAGATGAAAATTGTATCAATTAAAAAATCAAACAAATATTCAGAAACCAGCAACTAGTCTCTAGTAATTTGAGTTGATTGATAATGTGGCTCTTCTTACACATGCATTATTTACTTAGTTGTTAAAAAAAGCCATATATTCGTAATAGTTTAAAAATTCATTTTTCTGAATGGAGGTACTTGTTTATAGCCAGAGACTTACACCGCGTGTTGATTATGCGATTAGGTTTATTTTTGAGGAGATTCTTGGGGTCAAAATTAGAATGACATCATCCTATTCAGAAGCTAAACAGTGCAGTGGCGTATTGATATCGTATTGTAGATCAAAGGTTAAAGAGGGTATTCATATTGTTCCTCACAGTCTTATGATTGAGGATTCAATTGCTCGTCAGAAAATTGATTTTTTTAGATGGGAGGAGTTACCTGCTTTTTTCCACACTTCAAAAGAAGCTGATATACCATTCGATTTATTTGCAGCTTCATTCTTCCTTATTTCTCGATACGAAGAGTATCTGCTTTTTGAACCCGATAAGCATAATCGTTTTACATCTGAGCAAAGCGTTGCTTCAATTGGAGGTTTTTTGGAAGATCCAATTGTAGATCAATGGGCATATAAGTTAGTAGATAAGATTAGAGATAAATTTCCTAGTTTTGAGATCAACCCCAAAAAATTTGAATTCATTCCCACTATTGATATTGATAGCGCCTTTGCATACCAAAATAAAAGCCTTAATAGAGCTATATTAGGTACATTAAAATCGCTCCTAACCTTTCACTTTAGCGATGTAATTAACAGAATTGCTGTTTATTCAAAATTGAGAAAAGATCCTTTTGATGTATATGATAGCATTTTTCCAACCCTAAATGATTGGCCGAATGCTATTTGGTTTGTTTTAGTTGGAAAATATAGCCGATATGATAGAAACATCTCCATTGATAATAATGAGATGAAGGATTTGTTATTACGAATCAGGAAAAAATTCAAAGTTGGAATCCACCCTTCGTATTGCTCTGGTACTAATGTTGAGATAGTAAGAGAGGAAATTTCTAATATTGTTAGAGCAATTGAAACCGAAGTTTTTGCAAGCAGACAGCATTTTCTAAGAATTTTTCTCCCAACAACATATAGTAACCTTATAGCACTTGGGATAAACGAAGATTATTCAATGGGATACTCTGATCGTATTGGTTTTCGAGCTGGAACATGTACTCCTTTTTATTTCTATAACCTTAAAGAAGAGCGGGTAATTGATCTGAAAATTTTCCCCTTCCAAACAATGGATTTCACCCTTTGCTCCCAGATGAAATTGACACCATTAGAGGCTTACGAAGAAATTTTGACCCTTGTGTGTAAGGTAAAAGCGGTGAATGGAACATTTGTTTCAATTTGGCATAACGAGTACTTATCGGGACAATCACCTTGGAAAGGGTGGGAATTACTAATGCCATTAGTGCTTGAGAAAGTAAAGAAACTCTAATGTGAAAATTAGTTACGTTCAGCATAATAACATTGATTTCTCAAAGTGGGACGATTGTATAAATTGTTCTCTAAATGGGATTGTTTATGCATACTCATGGTATCTGAATATTGTAGCAGATGAGTGGGATGCATTGATTGGGGATGATTATAAGGCTGTTTTTCCTCTAGTTAAGGGGGGGAAATATGGAGTGCAATATCTTTATCAACCCTTGTTTACACAGCAGCTAGGTGTATTTTCACCTGTTAAAATAGATAGTCAGGATATTAAGTTATTTTTAGATTTAATTCCAAAAAAAATTCAATATCAGGTTATTAATTTCAATACCTTTAACAACCTTGAAAACATTAGTGGAGAGGTATTCGAAAGGATTACCTATCAGTTCGATTTGATTCAACCCTACTTCAATTTATCCTCAAATTATAACGATAACACTAAAAGGAACATATCAAAATCAATAGCAATGGGTGTAAACATTAACAAAATGCTATCAGTTGCTGATTATGTTCACTTTAAGCGTCAAAATTTGATTGTTCCCCTTAAGAGCGATCAAATTGAACGGCTAAATAGAATAATGGTTCATGCACTTGAAAAAGGCGTTGGTGAAATATACGCAGCATTCACGTCCCAAAGAGAATTATGCGCAGCAGCATTTTTTATTCGTTCCAACGATAAGGTAATTTACCTATCGGCCGTTTCCAACGAATTGGGGCGGGCGAATAGGGCGATGTTTGCCCTTGTTGATCAATTTATTAACGATTATTCGGAATCACATTTGGTGTTGGACTTTGAGGGCTCTTCAATTGAAAATGTTGCAAGATTTTATGCGGGTTTTGGTGCTAAAAAATGTAAATACCAGCAGCTAATTGTAAACAGATTACCTTGGTATTTGAAACTTTTTAAAAGATGAGAAGGCTTTTTAGAGCAATTTCAAGAGCATTGCCAGCCAGAATGGTAGTAAAGGGAATTGGCAGTAAAACCATCTTCCCATTTTACCATTTAGTATCTAATAATCCACCATCTCATGTAAAGCATCTTTACCATGTATTATCTGCGAATGAATTTGAGAGAGATTTAGATTTTCTCTTAAAATACTTTACACCAATCGATAGCAAAACTTTAATTGATAATCTCTCAGGCAATACTAAAATTCAGAAACCAACCTTTTTTCTTAGCTTCGACGATGGTTTTAGGGAGGTTAAGGATATTATCACCCCAATTCTTTTAAGGAAAGGTATTCCAGCCACATTCTTTGTGAATCCAGCCTATATAGGCAATCACGATCTCATGTATAGGTGTAAGATTAGTTTAATTGTTGATAGGTTAAAAGCTGCAAATATTACAGGGACTATCTATAATGAGATAGCTAAATTGTTGGGTGTAAATTGTAATTCCACCACTATTATAAAAGCCCTTTTTCAAGTAAAACATAATCAGAGCAAACTGTTGAATGAGATTGCTGAACTTATTGATGTTGATATTAGAGGACATCTAAGTGCCAATCAACCTTACCTTGCATTGGATGATTTGTTAGTTCTAGCGAAATCAGGCTTTGCAATAGGTGGGCATGGCTATAACCACCCATATTTTAATGAGATTAGTTTTGAGGAACAGGTTTCGGAGGTAATGCGCTGCATGGGTTGGGTGACTTCAAACTTTCCAGATCAACCAAAACTCTTTGCCTTTCCATTTACCGACTATGGGATTACTGATAATTTGCTGAATCAACTTCTTTTAACCCCAGATGGTTCTTGCGATATAACCTTTGGAACATGTGGCATTCAACCTGTTCGGTTTCCAAAACACTTACAGCGTATCCCAATGGAGTTAAATGGAATCTCTGGTAAGAGGCTTTTGAGTAGTGAGATAATGTACTATCTTGCAAAGAAAAAATCAGGGTATTATAGAGTTAAGTATGATAAAAATTTATAGAATAAATACCAACGATATACAGCTTTACTCCCAAGATCCTCAACTTTCTGAAAGGGAGCATATCCCTATCAGCCGGTTAAGGGCAATGTCCTATTCGGTTAACCCTAGGGCAAACCCAAACGATACGGTTCTTTATCTAGCATATAAAGATGATATTTTAATAGGGTATCGTACTGTAATGCCCGATTTAGTTTTTGTTGATGGCAAAGAAATGAAAGTCGCTTGGCTCAGTGGTAATTGGGTTCATTGCGATTATCGTAGACAAGGCATAGCTACACTTTTGCTTGATGAAGCGCTTAAGGATTGGAATTCTAAGTTAATGTATACTAACTATGCCCTAGAATCGAAATTTGTATATGATAAATCCGATAAATTTGAAAAATTACTAACTAAAAAGGGATGTCGTTTTTACCTAAGACCCTGCCTTTTTAGTTTAATTCCAAACAGATTGCCTTTCTTTAAAAGCAACAGTTGGATTTTAAAAATAGCAGATACCTTCTTGCGTTTTTTTAATCCGATACCCCTATATGGAAAAACAATCCGATTAGACAAAGAGGTTGAATTTGAGTATCTGAAAAGACCCGATAATGAGATTTCGGAGATGTTTGAGCAGATTTGTAGCACCACACCAACACGAAGATCTAGGGTTGAACTACAATGGATATTGCGTTTTCCTTGGTTGGTATCATCACCCCTAGGCGACAGGATTGGTAGGAAATATTACTTCTCTTCCAACCCTCAACGGTTTAGCCAATCAATTGTTAAAGTATATAAGAGCGATTCATTGGTAGGATTTTTACTATTTACATTAACTGACAATAAACTAACAGTTCCCTACTGCTCATTCAAAAATGAGGATTCTAATCTGATTGCAAAAGTCATAATGCTACATGCCTTTAAGTATAAAGCCTCGATGGTTACCATCTACCAATCGGATCTTGTAAAAGCAATTAAACAAAAATTTTTATTCCGCCTTTTTTCTAGGAACCGCACCCAAATATACTTTGCAACAAAAGAGATAGTAAGTGTGTTAACGGGTAAATTCAAAACCTTTAACGATGGGGATGGCGATTGCGCTTTTATTTAGAACCTGTTTAAACGACAAGACGATATTAACGCTGAGAAATAAGTAGTAAGAACACGGAGAACGGCAAAACCCTCAACGAAGTTAAACACAAAGAAAAATGACTTAAAAACTATTTTTGAAATATCTTTTCTTTGCTGTCTTTGCGTGAACTTTAAATTGCGTAGCAACCGCCGAAGGCGGCGTTTACTCCATCAAACTCTCAAAATCTATTTCCGACATTTGCTCCGACTCAGATACACTCCCCTTTTCGCACTTAAGCGTTCTTGCTGGAAATTTTTTTAGCAAAGCGTAATTATGCGTTGCCATTATTACAGCTCTTCCTGTTGCAGGGATATCGTGAAGCAAACGCATAATCTCTTCAGAGGTTTCAGGATCAAGGTTGCCAGTAGGCTCATCGGCAAGTATAATCTCAGGATCGTTGAGCAATGCTCTGGCTATTACTACCCTTTGCTGCTCGCCACCCGATAGCTGATGCGGCATCTTATGCTCCTTATTTTGTAAACCAACCTTCTCAAGAACATCCTTAATACGCTGCTCAATCTCGGCTTTATTCTTCCACCCCGTAGCACGAAGCACAAAAAGAAGATTATCATGCACCGAACGATCCGTTAGCAGCTGAAAATCCTGAAAAACCGTACCGATTTTCCTTCGTAGGTAAGGGATCTGTTTGCGTTTCACTTTCCGAAGTTCAAACTCCGATACACGAACCTCACCCTCCTTAAGCTCGATCTCAGCGGTAATTGTTTTAATTATGCTAGTTTTCCCGCTTCCTACTTTGCCTATTAAATAGACAAACTCCCCCTTCTCAACTGTAAAATTTACCTCTGAGAGTATAAGCTGCCCCTCTTGGTATAACGAGGCATTAGCGAATTCTATAATCGTATCAAGAGCCATACTTTTACCTTTTACTAATCTGCTATAAAGATAGGGGCATTTTTTTGTTGATTAGCAAAACTGAAACGTAAAAGGTTAATAAAATATCAAAACCTTAGCCTGAATTTGGATTAAATTATTTGAGGTTTCCAATGCTTGATAAATAAAAGAGATTTTCATAATTAAACAGCCATCACCTAACCATACCAATTACTCAACTAAAAATAACACCCCTCCTCCTAATCCAAAAAAAACCTGCATTTGTTTCCACGGAACAAAATGCAATCCATGACCATAAAGTTTACCCGCAAGCAGCGTATACGGATCCAAAACCTCGATGATGCATTCAAAATAATGAAGGAGATACTCCTGTGTGAGGATAAAATCGATGATAAGGAGTACTTCTGGGTAATGAGCCTTTCACAGAACAACAACGTTAGGTACGTGGTGTTGATTAGCATGGACGGTGGCTTAACAAAAAAAGAAATAGAAAAACTGAAGATCTAGCCTAGATTGTAATTCACCCTGGTAAGTTCGACTATGGCTGCAATCAAAAAGGAATTATCACTGCGTTCGGCATAAAATAGCCGTTGCTAAGTGCTCCTGCAAAATTATTCGCTGAATAATTATCGATCCTGAGAGATAATACGCTGAAAAACAACCGTATATTGTTTGTGCAAATTTATTTTTATCATATAGTCAAACAACCGTTTTAATTACAAAAAAATAGATTGGTTCTTTCAATTAATTCTTCGAGTTTCAGAAATATCAATAAGACAAAATAGTCTTTCCGGAGTATTTTAGAAATCAAGATGTTGTAATATCGCCTTTATTGATCTTTAGTAGTTATTTATGTAATATAAAATATACTTCCTCGCATATTAAAAGAAAATCATCCTATCATTATATACAATAAATATTGTATAAATTTGGGGTATTTATTGTGCTAATTGTTTTATATGTTATAATATTTGTAACATTGAAATAAATATTTGCAATAAAATAGATTTATTAATCAAAATAAAATTATTGTTTTGAATGTTTGTATAAATGTCTTTTTAAAGATAAATATGTTGAATTAGGTTTTTAACGCATGTAGAATCAGGATAAAATCTAAGATGTTGTACCATTAAATAATAAGCAATATGGTAGATAGTAATAATTGTGAAAAAACTGAAAAATGCCCAATCTATTCAGGCATTTTGCAGTCAAATGAGATATTAACCCAAACTTACAAGAAATTATTTTGTGAGAGCGGAAGTGAAGGTAAAAGTAAGTGCAAGCGCTATCAAGTTGCCAGAATTATGGGAGTTTGCCCCCCAAATATCTTACCGAATACGCATTTGACGGCTGATGAGATTATTGAAAAAATGAAGGCTCAAGGATTATAATCTATTTCGAATGAAGACATTGTAATATCGTTCCGGATTTTATAGTCTTACTTATTTAGAGCAATAAAGCGAAGCTAGAGAAATCTAGTATAACATATAAAAGGAGTAATCAACCGAATACTCCCTTTAAGTTTGGTCGGGGTGAGAAGACGATACCCCTATGCTGTAAAAACTTATTTTCCTGATGCTTACAAAACCGAAATTTATTTAGGTAACCGAATAGGTCAATTGATGGACTAACCATTCAATACTTTCTCAAATTTCAGTATAAAAAGAACGATTTCGGGACAAATATAAGCAAAAATTCGCAAATTGTATACTTTTGGTGTTTGATAAGCCGGGTTAAGATATATGGGAACCGGCTTTTGCGATGCTACCCAGACGGATGATTGTGTTTCTCATAGTAAGAGAAGTAAATGTTTATTCGTTTTGTAGATATCCGACAGTTTTTTGATAATAGTTAAAATAACTTTACTTTTAATCATTACTTATCGTTTTAAGAGGGGAAACCAAAATATTACAGAATTATTAATATATTCGATAAATCAACAAGTTACAAGAGAAAAACAGTTATGCTATAATAATGATAACGACAATTGGTGTAATTGACATGTTAGCGCCAAGCTAAAAAAACGACACACACTGCGATAAATGGACTCAATGGAAGAAAGAATGCAAAAATATCTTCAAAGTATGATTGAGGAGGAACAAAATGAGCTATCTGAGAATGCTGATAAGATTGAGCATTTTAAAAAGTTGTGTGCCTCAAAAGGACTACAATTAACAGATAAAAATTTTAGTTATGTGCAGACAATTGGAATCATTGCATCATATCCTAATATTTTATCTTATTTGAATCCCAAAATAGAGAATGACAAAGAAGAATTGGTTAAATGTGATTTATTGAATAATCAATATACTAAAAAGGGATTTGTTAGCGGATATTATTATGCAGCAGATTATATGGTTATGGCTCATCCATATTTTAGGAGAGGATTTTATGAAAATTCAAATTATGCTCCAAAATTTATAGACTTGTTTTGGAGCTTAAATAATCCTGAAATGGATTTGTATTTAGCAATTGATTTCGACCGAGTTAGAATAAATGTTGATGATTCTATGTATATGGAATTAGATACGTGGTATGGAGCTCAATTCACTAAAGATATTCAAGAGATACCAGATAATGTTTCAAAACTTCGACCACCACTTGATTTAGACAAACATATTATTTCCTTCTTTTTTAAAAATGCTTATTCGCTGGATACATTATGGGAAACAAAGAATGGGATAAAATCATTTCAAGCCGAAGAATTTAAGACAGAAGAAGAAACGATAAATATTAATGGTATAGATTATTTTCCAGCGAGATACATTCATGCAGAATTTGATTTAAATAAAAAGTCTTTTAGACATTTTGATGGGGCAGTGCATTTATATAATGAAAGCGAATATTTTCAAAGACGTGATTCAGATTTTAACTATAATTACAAACATGCTCATCAGATTAAATCAAATTCTAAAAAATTGTTTAAAATGAACGGAGTTGTCGATGTTGAAACATTGATAAAATACACAAGTCATTTTTTTACTGGAAATCCTTTGATTCTTGAATATTTAGATGGAGTTTATCCTGATTACATAACAGAAGTGATAGAAAAAGTACGAGATAATATGAATAAAAAATAATAGCCAGGCGCTAATCGAGTTGCTCAAACCAATGATTTGCAAAAGAGCTGCAATTTTGCTAACGCACCTATGCTAATTTGTTACTTTTGAGAATATCATACTTTGAAAATGGATTTTAAACCAAGCATAAGCGAAAAATTCTTAGAACTCTTTTATAAAGAGATTGAATGTGACGTGCCTGATACTAATTCAAAACTAAATCTGCACATTCTTAAAATTGAGAATAACCAGTTCTGTTATGATGAATTGATAAAACAGTTAGGAAACTACATGATTCCTTTTGCCTTGTCGAAAAAAGAAATCAAAGAATTTGAAAAAGATCAACGGTATTATGAACTGGTAGAAAAAGCGGCTTCAAAATTCAGGGATGCAAAAGTGAATGATGGTGAAGCAGGTGAATTGCTTCTGTTTTGTTTTCTTGAATCGCATTTGAAAGCTCCTAAAATCCTGACGAAACTTGAAATCAAACTTTCGTCAAACGATTATGCCAAAGGTTCAGACGGTATTCACCTGCTTGAATTGGCTCCTAAAAACTACCAACTGATTTTTGGAGAATCTAAACTCGAACAAAGTTTGACAACATCAATTTCCCATGCCTTTAAATCTATTCACGATTTTTTAACAAGGAAAAAGAATAACATCCATGATGAAATTGGCTTAATCAATTCGCAATTGTGCAAAGAGGCTTTTGATGAAGATTTATACCAGTTCTTGAAATCGGTTATCATGCCAAAGGCAAGCGATACCAACCCAATTATAAAGAACAATGCCTTTGCCATTTTCGCAGGATTTGAGATTAACCCAACGAATGAAGAAAAGCGATTGAGCAACGATAAATTTCTTGCTTTAATCAAGTCACAAATCAAAGCCGAAGTAGAGGGCAAAATGAGTCACATCAAAAAGAAGATTGAGGAATTCAAGTTATTCAGCTACACTTTTTACGTTTACGTTTTTCCATTCATGAAACTGGATGAAACACGAAAAGAAATCATCAAGAAAATAACACGAGCGGAAGAATGATAGAACGTTTAGCCAATGATGTTTTGCAAGATGAATACTTTATTACCCTAAATAATAAAGCAGCTAAACTATTGGCTAATAATTTGTTTTCGGAAAATGGCAGAAGCATTAAACTAACTGAAAAAGAACTAAACGATACTTTACGTTTTGCCGATATTCTTTCCAATTCCAAAAATCCTAAAGCGAGAAACAAAGCATTCCAACTCATAACATTACTTAACGAGGATTACAAAGCCAATCCGTATTATCAGACTTTCTCTCATTCTGTCTTGTCTAAACTGGGAAACTTTCCCGGAATTGAATTTTTGAAGAATGAAAACAATTCATCCGAATTACCATTTGACAGAGAACTTGAAAAGAAGGTCAAGGAATTTATTCAAGCTGTTCCTGATACCGATGATTTAATATTTACCGATTCTCAATTTGAGCTTTACAAAAAGATAAGCGGCTCAAAGCATTTTAGCTTTTCAGGCCCTACCTCAATGGGTAAATCTTTCATCATTAAGTCGTTTATCAGGAAAGTAGTTGGCAATAAACCACCTGAGAATATTGTCATCATGGTTCCGACCAGAGCTTTGATTAACCAGTTTTCCATAGACCTGAACAAAGAACTGAAAGATGTATTGGAGCATTACAATTACACCGTAATAACCAATTCCAATGTTTCAGAATTGCCATCTACAGAACAGCATTACATATTTGTGCTAACACCTGAAAGGCTTTTGAGTTACTTGTCACAAAAGAAAAATCCTACTATTGCTTATTTGTTTGTAGATGAAGCCCACAAACTTGCCGCAGAAAAAGATACTCGGGCAGTAACTGCGTATTCTGCTATTTCTAAGACATTAAGAAGAAACCCTAACCTGAATTTATACTTTTCTTCTCCAAATGTTTCAAATCCAGAAGTCTTTCTAAAACTCTTCAAGAAAGACGAAAAGATGTTTTTCAGAACAATAGAAACACCAGTTTCTCAAAATCTGTTCTTTATTGACTTGATTGAAAAGAAAGTAACACATTACTTGGATAATGGTAACTATCTGTTTGAACCCAAAATCGTAACAAAAGCAGAAACAATTTATGATTTACTTTCTGTAATTGGCAGGGAAGATAGCAATATTGTGTATTGTAGTTCAAGATTTGATGCCGTTGATAAAGCCGCAAAGTTATTTGAGCAAAATCAGAATAAACAGATTGAAGTTTCCAAAAATGTAAAAAAGGTTATTCGACAAATCAGAACCTACATACATAAGGATTACTACTTGGGTGAATTTCTTAATAGAGGAATTGGCTATCACTTTGGCAACCTGCCACAGATTATCAGAAATAAAGTTGAAGGACTTTTTAAGGAAAGAGAAATCAACTATGTGTTTTGCACATCAACACTTCTGGAAGGTGTGAATTTGCCAGCCAAGAATGTTTTCATCCTGAATAACAAGAACGGAAGAAATACTTTTCAGCCAATAGACTTTTGGAATCTTGCAGGACGAGCAGGACGACTTAAACATGAATTGTCAGGCAATATCATTTGCCTCAAGGAAACGGATAAAGACTGGAAAAAACATGAAGAATTGTTAGAAGGTGATGCAGAAATCAAACTTAATCCTTCCATTGAAAACTACATTGACAAAAAGCTAAAGAAGATTGAGCAAATTCTAAATGAAAATCCGGACATAAAAGGTGAAACTGAAACAATGAAAGAGATATTGGAATACATTGCCAATATCATAAGCATTGACACACTTGAAATTCAGCGAGCTAATTACAGCAGTGAGATTATAAAGAAACTGATTGCCGACAACAAGGAAGCAATTATTGAATTAGCAAAAAAGAAAAACGGAAAGGTTGAAGTTCCTTCAAGTGTTCTAAATACAAATAATTCAATCAAACTCAAAATACAGAATGAGGTTTTTATTGCTTTGAAAAAGCAGGTTAAAAATCCAGCATCCATCAAATTACCAAATAGGGTTACTTATGAAGTCTGTAAGGAATGGCTTCATAAATTCTATATTATGTTTCATTGGGCTACAGAGGAAAAGCGGTTTAAATCTGAAAATCAACTTGACTATTATGCTGTCCTTATGAATCAATGGATAAATGGAGTTTCATTAAGTCAAATCATCAATGAATCAATAGCTTATTACATCCGCAAGGGAAGCACCTTAATGGTTGGTTATAAGAACGGGAAACCTACATATGAAGTATTCGACAATAGTAAACATCATATAAATGTTCTTATTGGGAACATCATTGATGATATTGAAAGTGTTTTACGATTTCTTTTTGAAAAATACTTCAATAACTACTATGCAATGCTTGTTGAAATATTAGGAGAAGAAAATGCAGGTGTTAACTGGGCGACATTTTTAGAGTATGGAACACAGAACACTGTCGTAATCACCTTACAGAATTACGGTCTATCAAGACACTCGGCAGACTATATATTCAAAAAATTTAAAGACTGTTTGAAAATTGAAGGAGATAAACTAATTGAAATCAACATAAGAAAACTCAAAAGTAGACTTAATAAGGAAGAGATAGAATATGATGAAATCAGTTCAATTTTATTTTAAATGAAGGAATTCCGTATGTTTTTTACAATGAATACGATTTTTCAAGGTTGACTGCTATTTTGAAGCTTTTGAGCTTTCAATATTTGGAGGAGTAAAACCAAAATAAACACTGTGCCCAATTGAGTGGGCTACCCTGAGGAGTAAAAGTTTTATGAGCTGATATGGAATTATAAGAAACACTTATAATACAAATGAAGACAATAATTCGCAAATTATATTCGCTTGGTTTCGGGTGAGTCTGGATTAATAAGATTTGTTATCAATCAGTAAGATGTTGCTTGATTAGGTCAACAGAAATACCGGTAAATTCTGCAAAATCTTCGATGCTCACAAACTGATGTTTCTCTTTTGCTTTGCACTGTCTGATTTTTTTAAATAATTCCCTGCTCGATTTCTCGCTCCTGCCTGTCAACCTCTGAACATCTTTCGGATAGATTACTATTCTGCCAGATGCTTTGCTCACTTTAAAGAACAAGGTTTACCCAAAAGTACACATTTTATCCTTGAAACGATAAAATACGGTAAAAATTGGTAAAAAAGGGTAAGCTTTTGCCAAGTGCTTTGAATTTGAGTTATGTATGGCTACTTTTCCTGAAAAAAAGTATGGAAAAAAAGTTTGAAACTCGAACATTCGGGTTCGGAGAACTCGCTCAATTATATTTTCCACACGTTACAAAATCATCAGCTTCCCGTATGTTCGGAATATGGATAAACTCTTCTTCTGAACTAACTAAAAAACTCACAAAATTGGATTGGAAGAAACGACAAAGATATTTTACTCCAAAACAAGTAAAAACTTTAATAGGGCATTTTGACCCGCCTTATTAAATTAACAAACCATTGTCTCTAAAATCATTTGGTGTAGCAGTGTATTTAATACTTATATTTTTATTTTTGATACTATTATACAACATTGGAAACAATAGCCTCGTTTTTTCTAAGTTTTTAGGTTTGCGACCTTTCTTTATATTTGTTTTATCCCAATCTATATAACCGTCATAGTATAATTTATCTTCATCTTCTACTTTAAAATACTTAACCAATACGTTTTTAATATGTCGTTCAGGTATATTTGGAATTGAAGTCGGAATTTTGGCGTTAAATTCTTCAAAAAAAGCGAAAGTAGAGAATTTATTATCCTTGTTAAATTTCAACCCTAATATCTCAGTTAATCGTTTGTAATCTGCCTTTTTTAGGTTTGTATCAATGACAAATCCCCTCTCAATATTTAACCATAATTGAAAATTGTTACCTATTACTAAAAAGCCCAGTTTATAGGGAGTTTGCCCAATATCGAAAAAGACATCAAATCCTACTTTGTTTTTGGTAAATTTAAAAACACAATAGGTTTCATTTTTTGCTAATAATTCCTTATAAATAGGGTATAATCCGGCTAATTTCATATAGTATTTACGGTCTTAAAGATTGTTATTTTATCTGTTTGAATCCAAATGTACTAAAACTTACTTCAATTTATTTCATTTCACGGCTATCTGTTTCAGTATATTTCTGCGTGTTACATAGAACAACTTTAATAGATTCCATTCTTTTCCCTAATCTTAATCTTGCATCAGAAACCAATTCCGTTGCAAGCCATGCCACAGAATCAACTTAATTCGATAGTCGTTACCACCTCCGGCCTATGCGGTGGACTTGGTAAAGCATTAACTGCCCATCTCGTTTTGGCCAATATCACTTTTCATGGAACAATTGATGTTGCCTTTTATGCTGCTATTTCAGCGTTGGTAGGGTATGGAGTGAAGAAAGGCATTGATAGTATGCTAATCTATTTTAAAAGGCGCAAAAAATGAATAATTGGCTAAAAATAGGCATTGCAGGGGGATTAATCTTTGGAGCGATAAAGCTTTTCAAGATGAAAACCGTATCGGACAAAATGATTAGCAGCCTTTCCAATCCACGTGTACACAAGGTAGATATTAGCGGGATTGCCTTTCGTACCGAAATAAAACTACAAAACCCTACTAAAAACGATATGACCATTACCAAACCTGTCGTTACCCTTACCACCAAAGGGAACTATATCACAAGTAATAGCCCTGAAAACAAAGAGTTTACCATTAAGCCGCTTGGCATAACAAACATTGACACCATTGAACTGATTATCGGCTGGACAACCCTTGCTGGTTATGTAGCTGGAATAATTTCCAAAATACCAGCACTTATCGCTGCTTTTAAAAAGAAGGATTTGAGCAGCATTGCATCATCTTTAGGCATACCGTTGGAAATGAAATATTCGCTCTATGCCAACAACATCTTTTACGAATCTGACCCACAAAAAATCATGTAATGAGCAACCAGCTATACATAGGGAGTATCACATCGGGTTATCGTCAAATACGGGATGGGAATTCTTTTGATAAATATTTTGCCCAGCCCGATGAACGAGACAGGATAATAATTGAGGATGGTGAAGTAGAGCAAACCGTTGACTTGATGAAGCGGGTAGTCTGGAAATATATAGACGATACAAAGCGAATTGCCCCCTACCTAAAAGACCAATCACTCATTGATACTTGCGAAAATATCTGGAACTTTCTTTATCATCATATTCAGTACCGGCTAGATAAGAAGGGACTTGAACAATTGCGCCGGCCAAACCGCAGTTGGGCAGAACGAAGGTCTGGAATAGACTGCGATTGCTTTTCGATATTCGTATCAAGCATACTTACCAACCTAAAAATTCCACATAGCTTCCGCATTACCAAATACGGTAAAGATGTATTCCAGCATGTGTACGTGATTGTCCCGCAATCCGACACATCGCAATACATCATTATAGACTGTGTACTGAACCAATTCAATTATGAAAAATCATTCACCGAAAAAAAAGATTTTGCCATGAATTTAAACGGAATAAATGTGGCTGTGCTTTCAGGTGCAGGCACAAACGATGTTATGGAGCTGGTTTCAGGTCTTGATGACATGGAACTGCTTGGGGCAGACAACGAGACCCAACGATTGCAATCCCTCTACGAGCATTTGGTAAAGACCCGTAACCTGATTGCCAGTAAGCCGGAACTTATCAGTTCTGTGGATTATCCGCCAGCTTTCCTAAAAATGCTGGACTATGCTATCGAGAACTGGAACACGCCTAACCGGGACAAAGCCCTTGAAATACTCTCCAGGAATGAAGATGCGATGAACCGTCTCAATGGGTTTACAGGAATTCCAAACGACCCGGAAATGGACGGATTAGATGACCGGTTTATGGACTTGGAAGGCGATGAGAACTACGTGGAAGGCTTGGGCAGTTTCAAGAGTTTTTTCAAAAAGGTAGGTGAAGCTGCTAAAAAAGGAGGTAAATTCTTTTTACGCTTCAATCCTATAACCATTTCAGCACGGTTAGGTTTCCTTCTTGCCATGAAGCTGAACCTTAAAAAAATGGCTTCCAAAATAAAGTGGGGCTATGCCACCAAAGAACAAGCCGCAGCCAAAGGAGTATCTGCGCAAGATTGGGAGAAATCTAAAAATGCCCTTACAAAAATTGAACACCTGTTCGTGGATAAACTTCAAGGTACACGTAGCGGGCTCAAAAGTGCGGTTCTGAAAGGCAAGGCTGGAGGAATAAACGGTATTGAACAAGAAACAGATATTTCAGGCTTGGGCATTTTGCCTGCTGTGGCACTTGCTGCCGCCATTCCCGTAATTACGTCTGCTTTAAAAATACTCCAGGAATCGGGTGTAATGTCAAAAAAAGAAGCCGACAACATCGAATCCGAAGTGAATGCGAAAGCAGGGGAAGCCAATAAAATGGCCGATGACCCTGATATTAAAAATGCTGGGGATAGTACTGATAAAACGGTTGATGCAAGCAACCCCGATACCAGTAATAGCGGGGGTGGTATTATAGGATTCGTAAAGAGACAACCATTGATTGCCATAGGAGGTGCAGCCCTCGGAATATGGGGTTTAACAAAACTTTTGGGTAAAAAGAAAAAAGACAAAGGTTTGAGTGGTACGCCATTTCGCAAACACAAAAGACCAAGGGGGAAGTCCAAAGCCAGCCCCAAAGGGCATAAAAAACTCAAATCAATCAAACTAACATAAAAGCTCATCGACAATAACACATTAAAAATAAAAATTATGGCACAGAAAAATTCAAATTCAACAAAAACGAAGCTCGATGCCAAAGCTATCATAGAAGAACTAAAAACACCAGGACTGATAATTCTGGGTATGGTAGGTGGAAACCTGGCAGGTAAGCTTATAGACAAGGCCGTGAAAGTTGACGAAGAAGCAACCGGTTTTCAGGCAAAAGCCCTTGTCAAACCCATTATTCAAATCACGGCAGGCGTGGGAGGGGCATTGTTTCTTAAAGACAAGAACCTCAAACTCATTGCCACAGGTGTAGCTGCTACTGGTATTGCATCAACCGTGAAGGTGTTCCTAAAAAAAGACATATTGCAGGGTTTGACCAATTTTGCCGGTTTAGGGGATTCTTCTGACACCAATCCTGTAAATCAGGTATTCCGTGAACCCATTAGCCTGAGCATAGCACCCTATGACCCGGATTTACCACAACTTCCACCAGCTTCAAACACCCAAATTGCCGCATTACCTATCGAAAATGAGAATGAAGTTTCGGGTGCAGAGATGGGGGAATATGAGGAAGTGAAAGAAGTAGAAATTATGTAGAAACTGAACAAAAAGCCAGAAACAAAGGATTCACAAAGTAATAATCATAAAAATTTAAAGCCATGTTTACATTAGGAGAAATCGTAACCAGCGATTACAATTTACTCGGTGCAATGACCGAGGAAGAACTTTTAGGTGCATTGGAAAAAGCACCACAGCAAGAACGCCGTCAGTTCCTTCGCCGCATGAAGCAGCAAACACAAGTTGCCTTTTCAAACAAATCAGATTCTCGCAGTGAGTTTGAAAAACGTATCAACCAGCTTCCCAGGGAAATCCAGCAGGGGTTAGCCAATAAAACCTTGCAGGCAGTGGATGCAGCTTATTACGTTACAAAAAACGTGTCGAACAACAAAATCGCCAAGATGCTCAAAGATGATGACACCAAGATTGTTGCCGTTTCGAACATTTCAGGCGGAAAGCTCGAAAAAGGCAACATCATGTTGCTCAGTGGCCTTATTATGTTAGCCTCTGTGGGAGGTGCGGCCAAAGTGGAAGAAGCCAAATTCGACCTGTTGACCGATGTTATCAGCAACGGTGAGTTTGAGTTCAAGGCAAACGGGACAACCTTGGTGCCCATCACCTCGTGCGAAGTGTTCAACACTTTTGGCACAACCCGCCAAATGGGGTATTACAAGCTCGACAATCCAAAAATCATTTATGACCAGCAGGCCATGGAAATGAATGTTGAATGGGGTGTCAATGCACCGGACAACACGTTCATCAAAGCGATGCTCGTAGGAACAGCGGTTACCAAGTATTAATGAGACAAAGGCAGCCTGTAAATTCAAACAGGTTGCCTTTTTGTATTCAGTTTGACATTTAAATAAAACTGTGATGGACAAAGTAAAAGCTATAAAATACCAAATCATCAAAGTCAATGTGACCGAAGAAGGAGGTACATTTAATATCAACGTCAATACTGACAAGATGTACAAAAAGATAACAGGCATACTTGCCAGTTTTCCTTTTTATGTTTCGTTTTTGTTGAAATCAACTCTTTCGCTGTCCATTAATGACAAGGAGATATTTCCCGATGATTTTGAAATCAAGCTTATCACTTTTGGACCCGGTGTGCCAACCAATGAACTGTTCTACCTGCTTGATGAGGAAGCCAATGGAAGTACCATAAAAGGCAAGTTTAAAGACGGTACGGATGCTTTGGGATTCCCCTATCCATATATGCTCAACATCTATTTGAGACTGGAAGATAAAAGCTAATGGAACAAAAACACCTGGTTGAAAAGTGGGTAATTATCCCTTTATCTGTTCAGAACAATGAGGTGAAACAGATTGACTGGCGTATGCCTTCCAACGTCTTTCATTGTACTGGTGTCGCTGTTACTGTTTCTGACTTGACAGGGTTCTACTATCCTCACAGCCTTGGGGAATTAAGCCTGTCATTGAATTACCGTCAAAGCCAGCCAGCATGTTTACCTGTAAAAAGTATTCCGGCATGTTTCAGGATGGATTACATAATATGCAAACTCGATGAACCGGTTGCCGGAGGCACAAGAATCGGTGGTTATTATAAGAATATTGTCCCTCTTAGTTATTCAGTTAAAATCTATTTACAATGTCTACAATGGGAGCAGCTTTAAATATACCATCAACATCCCCATCTCACTTTAACCAAAACATGGGGATGAATATAGACAGCTTTTGCATTGCCTATATCGTAAACCGGATGCACCAATTAGGGTTTCCCGTATTTCATTTTGAACCCTATCTCGTGATTTTAACGGAAGAAAGCCCATCGTTCACCATTGAAGGACAGAACGAATATTACTATTTGACTTCCACAGAGCTGGCATCCGGGACAGAAATATCAGCTGACAACAACTACTTCAAGGTTGAAGATTTCTATCAATACATGGGAATAAACAAGCTTCAGGAGTTTTCCGGGAACATATACATTACCCAACCGCAGGTTAATAAAATTCAGACCTTGGAATTTATAAGGGTTGTCCCTAATTATTAATGACAATTTACCCAATGGCAATGAAAATGGAAACGGACAAGTTTGAATCGAGCATGGGCAATATCCGAACTAAAATACGGACATACCGGAAACAAGGCAAAAACGTCCTGTATTCAGCCATTTTTATTACCGGAAAGGAAAAGGTAAAACTTGTTGACCGTGCGCCCGTGGCACAACTATCGCTTGTGACCAAAAACTTGCAATGCGAAACGCCCGATAAAGTCCGCATTGAATTGTATGATGGAAAAGAAACGCCCAACCCGCTTTGGATTAAGGAACTTCTTATAAAACAGGAAATAGAAATTGAACCACAGCAGGGCTTCAAAGGATTGGGTGAAGCTGAGATAAATGAAATCGTTGACCAAAGGTTTAAGGAACGGCAACGTGCTGTCGAATATGAACAACTGAAGGAACAGGTAATAGAACTGACCAATGAAAACGAAGAACTGCAAGATTCTATTGAAGAGCTTGAGGACGAAAACACGAGATTGGAACAGGAACTTGAAGCCAAAAAGCAGGCACGCTACTATGCAGGGATGTTAGGCGATATTTTTGAAAGCTTCGGCATTGATAAGGGAAGGATTAAAAAGCCCATTGCTGAGTTGATGGGGATAAACGATACAGACGAAAAGCCCAAACAAGTCAGTTCCGTAACCGCAGACAGTTCTGGAATAGTCGAAGAACCGGCAAGTCAACAAACAAAAAGCGCAGAGGAGCAAAAGCGGACAGAGATTATCTCGCTGATTGCCGACTACCTGAAATCAACCAGTAACCAAACGCTGGCCAATGTATTTAGCATCTTTTCAGAAATAGAGGCAGACAATGGTATGGCAGACAAAATCATTCAACATATAAACACTTTAAAAACAGAAGAACATGCAAAAGTTTGATTTTACTGTAATGATAGAAGCTGAAAACAGGGAAGAAGCCCGTGAAGTATTACTCTCGATGTTCGACATTATGAAAACCATCCGAAACGAGACTTCTACCAAAGAATTTATTGAGTTTGGCACAAAATTAAAAGCCAAACCTTCGCTGGTAAAGAAAGCTAAAATGTTCATGTAATGGCTGACAAGCAGGAAAATAAAGACAGTATTTTTGACCATCCCAAGCGTTTACTTGTGGGCGGGGTTGCTATTGGCGTAGGTGGTTTTCTGCTGTATAAGCTGGGGAGCAAGATTGTTTCAAACATGCAACAGCGGAACACGGAGAACCTTGCCTCCGATAACCCGGAAGTACGACAGGCAATGGCCTTGCGTTCGGCTATGAACCCTTCTGGGGTTTCATGGATGCGGTCATTTGACGGGACAAACACCACCGCAGTTTTTGACACATCACACCAGATAAAGAATCTGAATGATGTTGGGGATGCTTATCGCAAACTTTATGGCGATGACCTTTTACAAGACCTGCAAAGTGAATTGAGCGCCTCCGATTATCAAAAGTTCCTGACAATGGTATCATCCAATCCGGCGAAAACCGGAGGTAGCGCACCGGTCTCATTTGCAAAGAAAAGCCAGATGGTTGTGGCAAAAGTCGAAGTGTTTCTGCGCACTTCTCCCGATGCTACTTACCACGAAGCAATATATCAGGCTTTCAGTGACCATAAGAACATCATCCGCAAGGCCAAGGTTGGTGAATTTTTGGGCTATGCCACAGGCAAACAGGCTTATGATGACAAGAACAATGTAAAGTTTATTGAAGTGGGTTATTTGGTAAAGAAGGAAAACCTACCAGCATCCTTAAAAGCTTATGCAGGTAAAACCTACACCTATTGGGTATCGTCAAGCTCCAACTACGTTGATATTTTTCAGTCTTATAAAGATTTGTGGCAGGCATATCCCAGCTCACAACAGGAATGCTCGTACAAAAAACCTCTGGATTATTACAGTTCCCTTACAGGATTTATCACACAGGCTGTAATAAGCAAGCGTGCTACACAAATACTCGATGATAAGATGCAACCCTTTGTGATTGTGCCACCTCAGACTTTGTTGGGGCAATACCTTATGTGTCTTGATACTGGAAGGATAAGATTTGTAAAATTTCGCACGGTGGACAATACAGAACGTTGGGTAAAAGCTGATTTTGTAACCATAAAAGACAACACGATATGATACTGTTAGATAGAGTTGAATGTAACAAAGGAGAATCCTTAGCCAACTTTGAAAAGGTGATGAACGCCATTTCAGGCTCATTGGGAATAAACCCAAATTGGCTCATGATGGTTATGTGGACAGAGAGCCGTTTAAATGCCCAATCAGTAAACATGCAGCCAGGAGACTCGGCAGACCCTGCCAAACGTGCTGCATATCGGGCAACCGGCTTAATACAATTCATGCCCGATACTGCAAGAAATTTAGGTACAACGACCACAGTATTGTATAACATGAGCAATGTTGAGCAACTTGGCTATGTGTATCGGTATTTCAAGCCTTGGTCTGGAAAGATAAAAAGTTACTTTGATTTATACTTTGTAACCTTCTTTCCTATGGCTATTGGCAAGCCTGATGATTATATATTGCAAACATCGAAGCTTTCAGCCTCTATGATTGCAAAGCAAAACCCTTTTTTCGATGTGAACAAAGATGGAATGCTTACCGCTGGTGAAATTAAAAGGCGCATGTATGAATCTATCCCCAAAGCTATTGTGGCAGAGGTGGTATCTGAACTCGAAAAAAAAAGTTTGAGTTAGGTGTTGGTGGCTTCATACTGCTTGGATTAGGCGCTTACTGGTTCTATAACAAACTGAAAAAGAAAGAAAAGAAAAAATGAAAATGAGAACATCAAAACGATATACCATCGCCATTGCAGCAGGAATTATATTGAGCATGCTGGCAGCCCTTTCCATACTCAAAAACATGGAAGGGGTCGCCTCGGCCTGTGTCGCAGGTGTCCTGACTATATTAACCACTTATATCTGGGGTGAGACCCAACGGCCATCAAACAAAAACCAAAATCAAACGCCATGAAAGAAAAAGCTTTATCAACTATTATTTTCCTGTTTATCTGCTTTGTTGGTTTCGAGTACGCAAAAATGTATTACCACGAAAAGCGTGAACGGGAGCGTGTTACTGAAAGCTTTAAAGCTTCAGAACAAACGCTGTCCTATTACCGCACCCAAAACGGGAAAATGGCAGCCCAAAACCAAACCCTTCAGCTCCGGTACAACGAGGTAAAACAAATATTCCCCAAGGTAATGGACGAAATACGCAACCTCGATGTAAAGCCTAGTCGAGTAACACAATATGCAGAAACAGTTGTCAAAAGCGAAAAGCAAATCGTTACTCACCTAAAAGACAGCATTATTCACGACACTATCCGGGCAAGGGTTTTCAGTTACCAGGATAGTTTCTATACGGTTAGGGGGATTGCAGTGGGCGATACTCAAAAAGTCCAGATTTGTTCCATTGATAGCTTGATACAAGTGGTTTACAAAGGAAAGAGATTTCGCCCCTGGCTCTGGGTGTTTTCACGCCGAAGGATTGAGCAAGTAATTACTTGCAAAAACCCCAACAACAAGATTTTGTATAACAGAACCATTCAAATAATAAAGTAATGAAAAAGAAAACAAAAACTAGGAAGACAGCGGTTTCCAAAAGAAAAACCAAGAAGCCGGTTCGCAGAAAAACTACCACCAAACGGAAGAAAACAACTTTGGGTAAAATCCCATCGGCAAGAAAAGCCAAGTTGAAAAAAACTATTGCAACCATTAAGAACGGTTTGAAGGCTTTGGAAAACGAAGTTAAGAAATAGGTTGTGGCAGCAAAAAACCAATATCAGCTTAACAAGGAAATAGAAACTTTTATTCAGGATAAGGATAACAGGAAAGAAAGCTATTCCAAAACTGATATTGAGTTTATTCAAAAGTATGAAGGTTCAGGTGGGCAAGGCAGCAAAGGGGCAACAGGCGAAGGGATTTTATATGAATTCTACACGCCTGCCTTTGTTGTTGAATTAATGTGGGAGCTGGCTTTTCGGTATGGGTTCGATAAATCGGGAACGGTTCTTGAACCAAGTATTGCAACCGGAAGACTCATAGAACCTGCATCGGATAAAACCAAATGTGTAGGTTTTGAAATCAACCCTACTTCTGCCCGTATTGCGGAAATCAGTTACCCTGGTGCAACAATCCACAGAGGCTATTTTGAAACCGCTTTCATGCAGCCCGAAAGGTTTACCAGGCGTTTGCCAAATAATCAACTTACCTGGTTAAAAGAATATCCGTTTTCGCTGGTCATAGGCAACCCTCCGTATGGGAAATACCGTAACAAATACAGTTCATATTTCCCAACACCCAAAATGCCACAGATTGAACAGTTTTTCATGTATTACGGGCTACAACTATTGAAAAAGGGCGGATTGCTTATTTATCTGACCAGCTCCAACTTCTTGCGCAATGGTCTTACTTACAACAAGGCAAAGGATGAAATCGGAAAATTGGCCGAGCTGGTGGATGCGTACCGTTTGCCTTCCGTGTTCCGCTTTTCAGAAGTTCCAACGGACATAATTGTTTTTAAACGCAAATGATATGGCAAAGAACGATTTGGAATACCAATTACGCCTTGAAATAAAGGAACAATTGAGCAAGGTGACAAAAGCCAACAGCCCGAATGTATATGAGGCTATTCATAATGCAAACGGAAGCCTGAACCTTCAAGGATATGCAAGGATGGAAGGAAAGCTGGTGCAGAAAATCATTTCGGGACAGTTGACCGCTGCGGCAGCTATTCCGCAACTTGAACAGGAACTTGATTTGATGTAATGAATGGGCGCACTCCTTCATATTACAGGGCAAGACTCGATACCTTCCGGTATTTTCTGCATGAAGAATTGCCGGGGCATCCTGTTTATGATACAAGCCAGAAAAACAGCCCGCTGGAATTATTGAAACAAGGCTTTGTCCATCCCGATTTAAAGGAACGGTTTGAAAGCCGTATAGCAAGCTTCGCAAAGCTTGGAATAAAGGTGTCTGATGCACCGCTCACCTTTACGGAAACTTGTTCTTTCAATACTTGGTTTGCCATGCACCATGAAAAGGTGGCCGGAAAGGAAACAATTACTTCCAGTATCAATTTTCCACTGACCATTAAGGGTACAAAAGAAGAAATTATCAATACCGTTTCCAAAGGCTTGCAAGATGACAAACAAAAACGAATCCGCATAGCACAAGTGAAAGCCGCAGTAAAGCTCAAACTTTTGCAACTGGTTGAACTTTCAGGTACAGGTGAACCTATAAAAATTGGTGTTCGGGATGCCAAACGCTGGGTGAAGCAGGGTAATATGTTTTTTGTGGTCAGGTCTTGGGTTCGTGAAGGGCATATCAAAAACAAGATTCACGAACCTAAAGGCGACCCATATACCAAATATATTCAAGTGGGCAATGGCTCACTCATTCTGGACTTAGATAATTATACACTGCTATGGCAAGAATAAAAACAAACGCATTATCGGGTATTGATGGGCTGGCTGGTTTGGGAGAACTTCGCCCATTGTTTCGTAAGGCTATTTCTGACAATAAATCAATTGTTACCAAGGTGCTGAAACAATCACAGAACCTATCTGGTCTTGGTTTTGTTGAAGGCAAGAAAGTTGCTTTCACCGATGTTGTCAAAATGTACAACGAAGGTATCAGTGAAGCCGAAATCAAAGCATGGGTTTGGTATAAACGCAAGCAAGGCATACCCATGACCCATTGGAACAAGATTTATAAAATTGTTGATAGTGATTTGCCCAATTTAGTAAAAGCCGGAGCAATGTTTGTCTGCGGTAAAGAGTTTATGCCCCTTCCCATTTATTCCTTTGGTAATATGTATGACCGCAGAGACCAGCTCATGCAAGATAAAGAGCAAATCTCCAAAATATACGGCAAAGAAGTTTTTGAAAACCACATGAAAGTGGTAACCGAAGCCATTCCCAAACAATTGAGTGTTTCAGAACCCGACCCGAAAGAGCGCCCTATTATCATGGCAATTTCAGAACTCGTTCGTAACAAAGAATTGTTAAGCATTCATTCCGTTCGTCCTGAGTATATGGATACAGAGAAAGCTGAACAACTCACCAAAGTAAACGGCAAAATATCCGTGAAAAAGGATTCGGCCAGCTCCAGGTATAAAGTTGTCCGTTTGCGTTTCGATGGGGAGACCGATTACTCTTTGCGTGATGTGTTCGTTAAATGGTTATACACCTTACAACAATCCGATTTTGACAAAAGCAATGCCATTGATATTGCCGAATACTATCTATACAATAAGCCATTGAAGGACGATGAAATGACCTCTGATCAGAAAGCAGAGCTAAAGGTCAACGCCAGAAATGAAGGCGAAAAACTCTTTTCACGTTTCCTGCATGAAGTTCTCACACCGGAAGACCAGAAACGCCTCGATGAAACATGGAACCGGATGTACAATGCCCAGAGCGACATTAACCACAAACGTGTTCCAGTGGGCTTTGAATGTTCGTCTCGTTTCAAATCGGGTATGTTACAGATAACACCCATTCAACGAGAAGGTGTAGCCTTCTTTGAAGCCTTGGGTAGTGGTATCTGTGCTTTTGACGTTGGTGTTGGAAAAACAATGACTGCAATCATCAACATTGCTACCAATATCTATTCAGGTAAATGCAAACGCCCGTTGGTTGTTGTTCCTAAGCCTACTTACAAAAAATGGATTGGTGAAATTATCGGTTATACGGATAAACATACGAAAGAATTTGTACCAGGTGTATTGTCATATACAGGTATCAAGCTAAATGATTGGAGTAACCTCGGAACTGGCATTAAGGAGAAAATCAATTTTACAAAGCAAGTACCGGAAAACTCAATAACCCTCGTAACCTATGAAGGATTTAAACAGATAGGCTTTTCAGGAAATGTTTCCGAAAACTTATTTACAGAATTGGTCAATATCCTTGGGCAAAGTGCCGAAAAATCCGCCCGTGATGCGGAGATTGACTACCAGAAATACCGTGAGAAAATCGGCATGGGTGAAAAGAACACCGTTTGCGATATTGACACGCTAGGAATAGACTATCTTGTTATTGACGAGGCGCACCGTTGCAAGAATGTGTTTGAACAGGTAAAGAGCGATGACGAAGGAAACAAACGCTACAATATTACCTCTGCCGTTTCCGAAACAGGTATCAAAGCCTTTTTCCATGCCAACTACATACAACGCACCTATGGCAACAATATAATGCTTTTAACTGCAACACCTTTTACCAACAGTCCGCTTGAAATCTATTCCATGCTTTCGCTCGTGGCTTATGAAAGTATGCGCAAGAACGGCATTTATCATATCAATGCTTTTTTTGATACTTTTATTTTGCCCACCGTGGAGTGGACAGCAAATTACAAAGAGGAAATCGTAGAAAAGGAGGTTATCAAAAGCTTTACTAACCGTTTAATCCTTCAAAAGCTTATCTATAATCACATTCTTTATAAAACAGGCGAAGAAGCTGGAGTAAAACGTCCGTTTAAAGTCAACCTTCCTAAGATTTACGATAAATCGTCCGATGGCAAGATGCTAAAATTAAGCCCTGCCAAACAAGTATTGACTTACATTGAGCCTACGGTGAAGCAACGCCGTAACCAGCAAGCCATAGTTTCGTTGGCTCAATCTGCGACCTCTGGGAAACTCAATATGGGTGATTTGTTCCGTGCATTGGCTTACAGCCTTGATAATGCGCTTTCTCCATACCTGTATGTCGGAAATGCCGACCGACCTGAGAACTACAAAGAGTTTGTAGAAGAAAGCCCGAAAATACTCTTTGCTTGCGAGTGTTGCCGAACGGTAAAGGAATATCACGAAAAGCTGGCAAAGAGTAATTCTGAAAACATTCCACAGGTCTTGAAAGAAGTATCGGGACAGGTGTTGTACATGAATCGAGGGAAGGAATATTTTAAACTTATCAAAGAGTACCTCGAAAAAGAAATCGGTTACAAGAAAAATGTGCTTTACAACAATACCCGTTTCGATGAAGTTGAAATCTTGGATAGTTCCATTTCCGACATCAAGAAAGAGAACGTCAAAGAAGCCTTTTTAGAAGGGATTGTTAAAATCATTATTGGCACAGCTACCATTCGTGAAGGGATTGACTTACAAAAGCGGGGAACGGTTATTTACAATCTTTATCCCGATTGGAATCCTACAGATATTCGCCAGCTCGAAGGGCGTATTTGGAGACAGGGCAATGAATTTGCTTTTATCCGTTCGGTAATGCCGTTGGTGCAGGATTCGATGGACGTATTTGTATTCCAAAAACTTGAAGAAAAAACGGGACGTATCAACGATATCTGGTTCAAAGCTGACCGGGGGAATGTCCTTGATGTTGAATCGCTCGACCCACAAGAAGTAAAGTTGGCACTTATTACCGATGTTGGACGAATCACCGCTTTATACTTCGATGAAGAACGTAGGGATGTGGAACGGGAACTCAGTCGTGCCAGTGCCAACCTGTCGCAAGTGAATAAAGTAAAGGATGCCATTAGCCAATATCTTGCCGATAAAGACGAACTCGTTGTTTGGATTAATAAGTTCTACAATGAATCGCTTGCCAAACATTGGATTTTCGACAATGAAAAGGTTGATAAGAAGCTTTATGAATATAAAGATGCACCTGACGAAAAGGAACAAGTCAAGAAAATAAAGGACTTTCAAAAGAAAAGCGAAGCCCTGAAAGTTGAGATTGAGAAAATACAAACCAGCACATCAGTTTCCGATAACGACCTGCTGGAATGCGCCCGTAAAATACAACGTGAAGTTCAGTACTTTGACAATTACTGGATTGTAAACGAGTTCAAGGAATCCATGACCAGCGTTTACAAAATAGAGCGTACCATTCTCAAACCCAAACGACTTACTATTTTCGATAATATGAGTGGTTTGGAAAGCGAGCTGAAGAAAGATGTGATGAATGCTGATGCAAAGCTATCCAATTACAGAGGTGGTCAACATGGCGAACAATCCAAACGCTTCCATGAGCTATTTAAGGAAATCGAAGCCAAGAAAGAAACCCTTGCTGTGAAAGGTAAATCTCCAAAGGAACGGGCTGAGGACTTTGCGAAGCTCAACTATTTGTTGCAATACCTCAAAGATGATTACGACCCTGAAACTTGTGTATTTCCAGAACCATCGGACAAGCCGGGTTATTGCAAAATAAACCCAAAACAGCCGGGAGTTCCAATAACCCCACAAGCTGGCTCAGACAATGAAAAACGCATTCGCATTGCACGAATTAAGGCACAAGCAAAGCTCAAAATGCTCGAACTTTTAAAAGTATAACCATGTACCAGGAGAAAAAAGAAATAGTGTTGTTCGGCGTGGACGATGAGCCTTTAAAGGCTTTTGTGCCTGAGATTAAAATCCGAATGAACAAGGGAAAAGCCTTTGATGTAAAGAAAGTAACATCATCGGGCGACATATATGCTATTTTAAAACGCATCTATGGCCGCAATACCATTCAAGAGAACTTCATCATGCTGCTTTTAAATAGGGCAAATAAACTTATTGGCTATTATCGGCATACTATCGGTTCATCTTCTGCAACCATTGTTGATATACCAATGATTATAGGGCTGGCGACAAAAGCACTGGCACAGGCAGTTGTTATTTCACACAACCATCCATCCGGTTCACTTTTTCCATCAGAACCCGACAAAGAACTCACCAAGAATCTTTCGCAAGCATTAAAAACGGTAAAAATTGTTCTTTTAGACCATGTGATTTATACAACCGAGGGCTACTACTCTTTTGCCGATGAAGGGACTTTAAACGGATTAAACGATACTGCTATGATAACAACCGAAAACATTATTTCAGAATACCCTGGCATTGACCAAAGTATTTTACCTGAAGCTTTAAAACAGGACGAATTCGAGTTTATTCGTGAGAATATTGACTTATATAATGATGATGAAACCATCAAGAAGTATATTGATGCTTTTGCGGAGAAACTCAATGAAGTATTAGAAAAAGAATCTGTTAAAACCCCTTCTGAACCTAAAAAGAAGAAAGAGAAATCCGAAAAAACTAAAACTCCAAAATCATCTCGTAAACCTGAAACAGAACCGTCCCAAAATGATTCCGAGATTCAGGTGGAGAAACTTGATTTAGAGGTTTCATTTATCAAACGCTATGTTGGGTTACATGGAAAAACGAAAGACAAGTCGCAAGTCTTGAATTTGCTAAACTCCCTTCAAAAAGCCATAGTCGAAAAACGCATCCGTAAAACATCAGTTTATGCCAAAGAAATCGGGAACATTCAGAACCAGCTTATCAAGTGTTACAATCAAATGGGCAATACCATACAGGTAAACATTGACGAGAAAACACTGGAGGCTTATTCTGTCATTGCCCACAGCGAAAAGACTATGTTATCTGTTATGTATATCAAACAATACATTGGCTTGCACGGCAAACAAGACGTAAAAGCCAAAGCCCAATTGCTATTAAAGAAAATTCAAAAAGCCGTTGATACGGAAAAAATTGCAAATACAGACCCTTATATACATACGCTTTATGACATTGTTACCTCTCTTGAAACCTATTTGCAAGGAAAAACAAAAGCTCCGATTATCAATGAAACAACTTTAAACGGGCTGATGAGTTGTTTTTGCAAAGGGCATAAGCATAAGAAAACAAAACATTCGTTGCAAGGAATTGAAGAAAATCCTACTCCAACGCCAATACCTGACCCAACTGTTATATCCAGTTCCGAGTTGGCTGGAATGGAATTTGAAACCATTGGGTTAAAAGGACGGTATCGAGAACTTATTGGCGATCCATCTGTAGGGTTCTCTGCAATGGTTTTCGGTCTGCCTAAAAGTGGTAAATCAACCCTTTGTATTGATTTTGCACGACATTTGGCAGAGCATCACGGAAAGGTTTTGTTCGTGGCCATCGAGGAAGGTTTTGGGTACACGCTAAAAGAGAAACTTGAACGTCTTGGGGCAATCCATCCAAATCTTATCATAGCTGAGAAAATTCCTGATGATTTATCACAGTACCAGTTTGTATTCATTGATTCGGTGAGCAAAGCAAGTCTAACGAGCCAAGATTTAACCAAGCTTAGAAAAGATAATCCCAAAACAGCCTTCATATTTATATTCCATACAACCAAAGAAGGCAATTTCAGGGGAAAACAAGATTTTGCCCACGATGTGGATGTGATTATCGAGGTTGAAAACGGGATTGCCAAAGCTAATGGCAGGTTTGGTGTGGGTGGAAAGCTGGAAGTTTTTCAAAATCAGGAAACGTTCTGAGATATGAGAACCCTTCTAAACAATTCAAAGATTAAGCTTGAAAATCTCTTATGTCCCAATGCACTGCTTAAAATTAATACTTCAATAGCTGAAAATAAGGGTCGTTTGTGGTGTGCGTACCGTACAAGGCGCATTCAGGAACTTGATACAGCCCACTATATTACTGAGCTTAATAAAGACATTGAACCCATAAACCATACTAAGTTAGATGCAACTAATGAAAATCCTGTTTTTGAAGATGTCAGGCTATTTTCATTTCAAGATAACCTACTTGCATTCTACACCTACCTTGCTGGCTCTCCTGAAATGGGCTGGTTATGGATGTGCGCTGTTGGTATGGGAATAATTGATACACAAACCGGACGAATAACACAGCAACAATCCTTCCGATGTTATGGAAAAAGAATCCATGAGAAAAACTGGACACCTGTTGAATGGAATGAACGATTGTTTATCATAACCGATTTTGCACCCAGAATACGAATTTTAGAAGCAATGGGTAAGCCGGGCAACTTTATATTGTCAGAATGTTACAATGCAAAAATTGAAACAAAAAGCTGGTCATTTGGCGAAATAAGGGGCGGTACTCCTTTCGTTTCTTTTCCAAAACAAAAAAGCGACTGGAGATATGGGTTTGTCCATTCTGTTATCTATGACTATTCAAAACCCAAACTGTTTCGGACTTACTATTATACCATAGCCCGGATAAACCTGTCCGATTTTACTTTTCAATACTATCCTGACCCAATTGGTATTTGGGAAGAAGAAAATACAGAGGAATATACAAGGTTGTCAAAATTAGGCTCTAATGAGAATTACAACATGAAATGTGTTTTTCCTATGGGGCTGGTAAATTATGACGAAGGCGTTTTACTTTCTTATGGGAAAGATGATTGTGTAAGCAGGCTCAAATACTTTTCATGGGATTTTTTACTAAGCCTTTTTAGCGCAGGGAATAATAACTAAAAAACGGACAATGCAAAATCAGCTTTTAAATTGGACGAAACAGTTTGCAGATAATTTTCTTATCAACTCATCTTATATTCAGGAACCGGGTCTTTTTAATGGAAAAATGGGAGCTGCAATATACTTATTTAACTATTTCAAGATTAGCGGGAATGAAGAATATGAGGATTGTGCAAGGGAACTAATAAACCAATTATTTGAGCTTATACCAAGCCGTTTGCCTTTGAGTTTTGAAAACGGTTTAACCGGTATTGCTTGGGGAATCGAATATTTAGCCCAAAATGGGTTTATTGGCAAAGAAAAGAATCTTATTCTGGATGAAATTGACAAATTGTTGTTTGTTGCCATCCTGAAATCAAGAACCCTTATGAATAATAATGGAATATATGGAGCTGGGATTTATTTTACCGAACGGATAAAACAGTTAAACGTTTCTGAAACCAATCTTCTTGAAGAAAATAAAATTCAATTAGCCTCGTATTTGCGAGATGATATAGAAAGACTTTTAAGCAAGAACACCAAATTTGTATTCAACATTCCCAATTTGAGCTTAGAACAGGTAAATTCAATTGTCTATTTCTATGGGGAAATTATGAAATACCAATTCATAACTATAAGCACAGAAAGGCTTTTAGATTATCTAATCACGTTTACAAATAACCCAACTGCGAAGCAGTTTGACAGAATTGATATCCTTACATTAAGAAATCTTCTGGAAATAATATCCTATAATATTTTAGATGCTTCGGAGTTAGTCAGAATTGGATTAATTCTGAACAAACTCCAAAAACAAATTCCTATTAGCAACACTACTAATGAAATTGCAAAAATAGGTTGGCATTCTATTATTTATAATATTTCCAATGACAGAAAATTACTTCACTTTCCTTAGCAAACAAGACTCTAAATTGGTTTTTATTTTTATCAGCCTACAAGCTTTGACTTTAGTGTTGACTCGTGCTACTTAGCAATGTGTGTGGTTGTTTAGCTTGGACTGTTTAATACATAATTAAACGCCTTTTCCAAGGTCTTTTCTCCGATACCGTCATAATTCGCTAATGCAATCATTGAGTTTATTTCTCCGTTTTGAATTATCTCTGAAATTTTTCTTGCATATTGTGGTTGTATGCCTGTTTCTGCTTTGATTACTTTCTCGTCTAATGACAACCATTTTGTTTTGAACAATTCAAATAAATCGTCTTTTGCATTTGGGTCATAATCATATATTTCAATGTCTATGGCACATTTTCCTAAATACTCGTCCATAAGTCTTTTTACTTCGTTTGTGTCTAAACCTCCGTTGTGTGTGCCAAGTAAAGGAAAGGCGATTGAAGTAATTCCTTTCTTCTCGTAGGTTTCTGCGAATTTTTGTAAGCCTTGCTCAATCCATTCTATTTTGCTTGGATATTTCCAATGAAACTTTGTTGGAAAACTTAAAATCCAAGGTGCATTTTCTTGTTTCGTGTAAAGCCACAATGAACCTGTTTTGATGAGTTTATTTTTACAATGTTCTTTGTATTCTTCATACATTTTTGGATAGCGAAGTCTATGCACAAAGGCTATTCCTTTACCCATTATGCCAACACAATTCACGGTGTTCACAATAGTTTGACACTTAGTATTGAAAATATTTCCTCTTATATGTTTTAATGCCATTTTTTAATCTGTATAAATAACAAAGTTAAAACAAAATTGAAGCGTGTCATTTTGCATACACAAACCAATTCCTGTTTGATTCATCAATAAAGTTTAATTGTATGTTTTGTTTTATGTTTCCAAGAGAAAGATAAGAGTTGAAAATGATTTTTCGTTTGTCTATTTTGCTAACATCACCTGAAAGAATTTCAATTTCTTTAATGTCAGACGTTCCGTTCAAAACAAAATATCCGTTTCCTTTAAAATTTGTCGAAATATGCAATTCAGATTCTTCTTCTTCAATTCTCACTCTTGGATTTTCATTGTTGTAATAGTTCCAATCAACAATGATTTTTGAGAAAATATCTTTATGCTCTTGACCTAATAAATTTATGAGTAGAGCTCTATCCGCATCAGAAGGGCAAACAATTTCAAAATCCGTTAAGTCATTAAAAGTAAGTTCGTCTTTTACTAAAAACTCTTGCTGAGCATAGTTGCGATACCTATTGTAATCTTCTTTTGTTGCGTACTGTTGTGGCGTGTAATACAAATCATCAAAACCGAATTTATTTATCATTTTTTCTATGCTTCCGAATTGTGTTGAATCAGTTTGCATATTCCCATTACTGATAAAACATTGCTCCTTGTTTTTAAACAAAACCTCTTGAAGTGAAAACTTGAAAAAAATTGGAATAGGACATTTTGGAAATCCTAAACCCCTTGCTTTCTCATACCAAGATACCCAACCAAAATTGCTACTATTATAACCATCGGTTGTATTCTTACCTAAAAATTCATTGTAAAACTGTGTCGGTGTATGCGGTCTGAAATAAAAACGAGCATAATCGTGTGCATCATCTCTACGATGAACAACGTTTCCTGCTGCATCGCCTTGTATGTTTGCCTTATTTCTACTTTGAATTTTTCTGTTTTTGATAATCTCAACAGCATTGTCAATATGTGAAAAGTGATAAATATGGCCCTTCCATTGTGAATTTTGTTGCTCAATTTTATCAATGAAATTAAGGCTTGCAGATTTACTTATTTCATCAGCAACATAACTTCCAAGAAGTTCTTCAACTCGTTTGTTTTCTTTGAGTGCCGACCAGTTCCAATACTGTTCAAACTCTTGAATAATCTCTTTTGTGAAATTTATATTGGTGTTTGCTGAAATTGAACTCCACTTTAAAAACTCTTTAAATTTGTTTAGAATCTGATTATTCAATGGCAGTTTTTCTGTTTCACATATAAAACGCCAATTCCATTTGTCTGCAAAACATTCAATAAAATCAATGTCTGAAAAATTGATTTGTGTATTTTGAGTAATGTTGTACCAATCCCATTTTGTTTCAAATTTTACAAGTAGTTCTTTGGTTGGGTTTAAATTTGAATTTTGGGATAAATATTCCCAATCTAAATCAAAATCTTTGGTAAGCGTTAGTATTCCATCAATTGGCAAAAATGTTTTGTGCCGTGAAACCGATTTCCAATTCCAAGATTTTGATTTCGTTTTTTCAATAAAATCAGAACTAAAGTCAAGACTTGGGTTTTCAGATAAATAATTCCAATCCCAATCTTTATCTAATAATTGTAAAATCGTTTCGTTGTTGAAAGTTAAATTCCTCCTTTTTGAAATCGCTTTCCAATTCCAATTTTTATCTTTTAATTCAAGAATAAGTTCATTAGAAATTTCAACTTTTTCATTCTCTGACAAAGCTTTCCAATCCCAATTTTTGTCTTTGGTTGCAAGGATTAAACCACTGTCAATTTTTATGTCTTTCCGTTTAGAAAGAAATTCAAATTTTATGTAAAACCGGAACTGTTTTACAACCTGTTCTAAATATTTCTCGTTATCTCTTTTCTGTTTCGTCAGAAAACCGCCAAATTCACTAAGATATTCCCAATCCCATTTTTCGCCTTTGTGTTTCGTTAGAATAAATCTATTGTAAGTAACGTTTTTGTTTTTTGACAAAACAACCCAATCCCAGTTGTCAGCGAATTTGGATAGATAATGGTCAGTATTATTTAACCAATCTTTGTAAGTATCCCAACTAATGGGGTTAAACTTTTGATGAATCGCATTGCTTTCTGATAAAACACTCCAATTTATTTTTTGCTTGAACCTATTAAGCGTTCTAATATCAGTTGGAAATTGGTTGTGATTAGAAATGAAATCCCAATCCCATTCAAACTTTTCATTTTGATATGTTGCTTCAACAATTGAGGATAATGTTGCAAAAGGATATTTAGCCGTTAAGTCTTTCCAAAATTCTTTTCGTTTATCGCTTTTTACAACCGACAAACAATCCGCAATTCTTTGAAGTTGCTTATCCATTGAAAGCTCGTTTTCTATTGTAAAAACTTCGTTTATCAGAAATTTCCAATCAATGAAACGTGCCAATTCGTCAAATTTGTCAAGGATTGTTTCTTTGTCAAGTTTTCGGGTAGCAATTCCCCAATCCCATTTTTCAAACAATTCTTCATCTTCAAAACTATCAAGAATGGTTTCTGCTGTACTATTTCCTGTAATGAAACTCCAATCCCAAGGGAAATGGCTATTTGTAAAAATGAAGTCTTGGGTTTCTTTTTGAGTTAATGAATTCCAAAACAGAAATTGTTTTTCGCTGTCTGTTGTGTTGTGAAATGCTTCTAAGTTCTTGTTCCAAAACGCAACATCAAAAGTTGATTGCGATAAAATTTTGTCCCAAAGTAGATTGTTGGAAAAATGAAACTCGCCAACAAAAGCCTTTTCAATAAAGGCAATGTTACTAATAAGCTCTTTATTCTGCGATATTCCTTCCCAATTCCAAGTAAAATCAGCAAATTCTTCTATCAAACTGTAATCTGAAATTTGTTGGCTTACATTTAAAAATCCTTTTACAGTCGTAATCCGACTATGATATTTTTGAAAAATGGTTTTAACCCATTGAACATTTTCGTTTGTATCAAAACCATTGATGTAAGTTTTGCTTTCCCATTGTATCAGATTTTGCTGTTCAAAAAAATCAATAAGGTTTGGTGTCCAAAGATATTTTTGAAGAGCTACAACGAAGTTGTCGGGCAAATGCTGTTTTAAAAGAGATTTAAACGATTCTTCTTTCAAACATTTGGCGGTTAATTCTTCGTTATTGAAGAAGCGATTTAAAACCGTGTGCCAATTTAATTTGATTGCAAGACCTGAAATGTTCTTGTGTAGAAAATTGAGATTGATTTCTTCCGAAATGAATTTCCAATTCCAGGACTTTGAAATTAGTATTTCAAGTTTATCACGGTATTTGATGAAGGTGTTTTTGAAAATATCATTTTTACTTACCGTTATTTCGTAAAAATCCCAATTGAAATTCTCAATGTTTTCTTCAATAAACTTATCAGGTAAGTTTTTTGATAAATAGTTCCAGTCCCAATTACAGTCTTTGAGTGATGAATTTGAAAGTAACGATATTACAAGTTCTGTTGCTTTGTATGAAAGTTCTTCAAAGTCCCAATTGAATTTTTCAATTTGCTCTTTGATAAAACCGTTGTCAAATCTTTCTGTTAGCGTAGTCCAGTTCCAGTATTCAGCATATTCCTGAATTATGGATTTAATGCTTTCAATCGGTGCTTTTTCGGAAATAGCACTCCAAACGCTTCCGTCTCCATTTTCAAGGAATAGTTTAAAAATAGTTTTATCGCCCCACGCAATTTTCGGATTTTCTGCAAGTTCTTTCCAATTCCATAAGTCAATGTACATTTCAATATCTTGTACTGTAATGGAATATTTCTCCGAAAGAATATGATGATACATTCCCTTTCTAATCAACTTGCTTTTTAATTCTTCATTTTCGGGCAAGTCAATTAAAAATTGAAGGTCTGGCTTGTTTATATTTGATTTGTAAATGGAAAGTTGAAAAGAATCTTCAAGTGCGGTAAACTCACATTGCAAAGAAATGCTTTTGTAATTTATATATGGACTGCTTTCATACAGTTCAATAATTTCGCCTTTGTAAATATCATTGCCGAAAAGTTGAAATTGAAGTTTTTGTATTAACTCAGGATTTTCAAAAGTTAGTTTATCAATTTTATTTTCTTGAGATAATCCATTTTCTAAGTCAAATACAATCTTGAATGGAAAATCAAACTTTTCGCCTGTGGCTTGTTGGTTCTCAAACAACGCTGTTGTTGCGAAGAAATATTTATATTTCAGTTTGCTTAGTAATGCTTCTTGTCCAAATTCGGTAAGTTGAATTGTTTCATTGTTTATTACAATCAAGTTGTATTCGGTAAGTCCTTTCAGATAGATGTTCAAAATATCTATTTCAGCCAAGTCTTGTAAGTTGAAACCTAACAGACTTCCTATTTCAGAAACATTGATTTCATTTACTTTTGCATTGATGATTGAACAAAATATTTCATCAATTTCATTGATATTAAAAGCCTTTCTGTACCGAATTTTGTAAGAAGTAGATTTAACTGTCCATTCAAGCGGAAATGATGCGTATGGCGTTTTAGTGCTATCCATTTTGTTCTATTACGTTTTGTAATTCTTGGGCACTAATTATTTTTCCGTTTTGCTGAATAGTGTCAAATACATTTTTGTAAATGGGTTTTCGGCAAAAATGTTCACCATTACCCACCACAATAAGTAGTCGTCTTGCTCTTGACAACGCAACATTTAATCGGTTTGGCGATTCTGCAAAACCTAAGCTTTCTTGCTTTTGATAACCTATTTCTCCATATAATTCATAGTTAGGTAGTTGGTCTTGTGATGCCGCAATTCTATTGCTTCTAACCATTGAAACAATTATGATATTTCTTTCCATTCCTTGAAATCTATCCACAGTACTTAACCTAACTAAATTTCTTTTGTCATTATCTTTTCCTTTCCCTTTGTATAAGTCGTTATGGCTTTGTAAAAGCATTCGTTCTAAATAACTTATTTGTTTACCATAAAAGCTAATAAGTCCTATTTGTTTTTCTTCTTGTGATTGATTTGACAGCCAATTATCAAATTCGCCTTTTCCTTCGCAGTTTTTAATAATACTGAGAACGTTTTCAATGGCTTCAATTTCTCCGTAATTAACTCTTGAAGTACCTTCCTGAATTTCAGGTGTTGTTACGTCTATCCAAATGGTATGCGTTTCGGGTGTAATGAGGTTTTTGAAATTTAAACCGTGATACCTAGAATCCCATTTTTCAAATGAATTGTGATAAGCTTCTTCAAAGGGCAATCCACACTGTAAACCTTTTTCACTATCATTTTTATAAAATTGACTTATTACTTCATTGATTGCAGGGTGCATTCTGTATTGTGTATCAAAAGTTCCCTTAATGCTTTCATCTATATGAGTAAACAATCTTTCAAACTGTGATATTTCAAATTCTTTCTTCGAAAGTGTTTCGGCTAATTCTTTTTCACCTATTGAAATAAGTAAATCTTTAATTTCTTCACCGTCAATCATTGGTGGCAATTGTCTGTGGTCACCAACGATAATGGATTTCTTACCGAATAAAACAGGCAAAGCAAGTTCGGGTGGTGTTGCTTTACTGGCTTCGTCCATTATTATTGTATCAAAACTTATATTTATTCTATCGCAAGCATTTCTATTATTCTTTTCGTAGTCTTCCCGATTAAAAACATTCAAGTACGAACGAAAGAATGAAGTCCACTTGTTTTCCGAATTTAGTTTCCCAATAGAGCTTCCTGTTGCACCAATAAGATTTACATATTCCAAGTATTTATTAGCAAATAAACACTTCGTTTCGATATTTGGATTTTGTAAATGATTTTTCCACTTCTCTAATGCTGAATCAATTTGTTCATCGTTTTGGATTGTTATTCTGTTAACGATGTTGTTTATCCAATGAGAAACAGTATTGCTTTGTGTTCCATTACCTTTTTGCCAAACCTCAATGGCTTCTAAAGAATAAAAATATCCTTCTGATTCTAAATTTTCTGCTTTACCAAACCGAATTGGTTTAACAACATTATTTTGTGAATTTTTTAATCTATCAATAGCATTATCAACTGCAAGGTTGGTTTCAGAAGTTAAAAGGATTTTTTGCTTTTGTTCTTTTCTGATGTGTTGCCAAATTATTTCAGCTATTGCTGTTGATTTGCCTGTTCCGGGTGGTCCTTGTATCAAAGCCAATTCTTCGGCATAAAGCGATTTGTAAATAGCTTGTCTTTGTGACTCGTTTAATGATTTTGAAAAGAGGTTTTTTTCAAAGTCTTGCCATTCCGTACTTGTTTTGTTTAATAAATACTCAATATTTTCAATGCTTTTAGCTTTAGAAGAATCATATAAAAATTCTTTTGCGTTTTCATTTGGAAGTTTTTCCTTAGAGTCAAGTTTTAGAACAGTATCTTCTAATCGTTTAATTTTATCCTTTTCACCTTTTAAGTCGGGGAAAATGGTTTTTACGGTTTCTTCTTCGATATTTTCCTTTACTTCCTCAAGTTTATCTTCCTCAACTATGAAATATAAATCAGGATAATCTACTTTTTTTAATTTTCCTAAATAGAATTTGTCTTCGTTGAGTTTTCCTATTAGGTTTCCATAAAAGAAATCTTCTCTTAAAAGTTTTGAAAGTTTTTCTTCTTCTTGCTCAACTTTTAATTCAAAATTTTCTTCACAAAGAAATTTTTCCTGAAATGTATCATTTATTGTGTAAGTAAAAGATTTCGAATCAATAGAATCGTCCAATTGATTCTGTAAACGTGCAAGAATTTCTGTTTTGTTTCCTTTTTGATAGAATTGACGGAATATTAATTTCTCACCATTGGCAATTAATTTTGTGTTCAAATTTGGGAGTTCTTTTTTCAAGCCTGATTGCAATTCGTGTAAGCCCGTTTCAAATTTGATGTTAAATTTATATTTATGTTTCTCGCCTCTGTCGTATATATCAAAATAAGGGAACGATTTTACGAAGTCTAATTTTTGACATAGTTCATCTTCCGTTTCAAAATCAAATGAAATTGTTCTATGAGTCTGGCTAATCTGAAAGTTTTCTCCGTGTATTTCAGAAAACAATTTATTCCAATATACATCTTCATTTCTTTCAAGTTCGTCAATTCCTTTGTCAACCTTCCTAAAATCAAAAGTATAATCGGTTGAGTAAGAAAACTCAAAAGGATTATTAGGAAGGTATTTGTAAAGTGCTAGCCTTATTCGAACCGCTTCAAATTTCAAATCTGATTCGTGAGTTTCATAGAAGTTATTATCATAATCAAAATAGAGGCAATTTTCTTGTGGCTTAGAGAATGTGATTCCTATTCTTTCTAATTCTTCAAACTTTTGCTTTAGTTTTTCGGCATTTTGAAAAGTAAAAGCCAAACGATTTCCACGTTTAGCTAAGCCAAAGTGTTTTTCAAATAACTCGTAAATATTTTGATGTAATTCGCCTGTTACAGTTACTTTATTACCATTTTGAGATATTTCAATGTCTCTGTAAAACGTAGAAATAAGAAATGAAAGGGAAGGTTTTACTAAAAATACTGCACCAATTCTTTTGACAAATCTAAGTCCTTTGATTTCTCTTGTTTTTTCCCATTCGTCTAATGTTAAAAAAATCAGTCCTGAATTTTTGAAGTGATAGTTTGTTGGTAATTCTCCAATGACATTTTTCAATTCATCTTTGATGTCGTTGTTGCTTCCTGAAATGACTCCTTCAACAACTGGATTTTCGTTAAATTCAATGTAACAGATTTCAGCTAGTTCTTTTAGTTTGGTAAGTTTTTCAGTTGTGATATTTGCAGTGTTTTCTATGCTAGCCTGAATATACCCACTGTTAAAATCAAAATCTTTGACATTGAAAATTTGCTCAACTTCTTTCTTGAATACTTGTTTGAATATTTCTTGGTCAATAGAAAGATGCAATTTCAAGCCGTCAAGCTGAATTTCTTTTGATGTGTCAATTCCAATAGGTTTAGATTTGTGTTCTAAGATTTTGGATTGTGCCGTAATATATTTCTTCCAAACGTCCTTTTGATTCATATTAGAATTTCAGGCTGTTAATATAGAATTTACAGTTCAGTAAGCAGCTGTGCGTTTTCTTTTTCATATATGCTGTCTATATCATCTCAAATTATTAATAATGAAATAGTTGTATTGTTTTTAACAATTGAGCCCATTATGAGCCCATTATGAGCCCATTATGAGCCCTTTGAGCCCTTTGAGCCCTTTGTGAGCCCATTATGTTTTGAGTATATAAGTTGTACCTACGCCTGTTTGTCCAACCTTCTCAAATAGCTTATATTTTTCAACTAATTCGGTTAAATCTCTGGTTGCTGTGGCTTTTGAAACACCAAATTGTTCTTGGAAATCGGTATTCGATATTTTGCCTTTTTCTTTTACAAAAAGCACAGCCTTTAATTGCCGTTCACTTAGACCTAGTTTTAATAGTTGTTCATCGGATAAGTTATTTTTGAACAATGTAATTATAAAACCTCCATCTTGCTCATTCATTTCGGGTTCGGGAAGGTCGGCTTTTTTACAGGTGTCTATAATTTTTATTGTTCCTCTGCCCCATGAATCAATGTAACCACCTTTGAAACTAATATCGGCAATTATCGGGTTTCGGGGACGTGATGAATGTGAGCGTTTTAGTGCTTCTAATGTTAAACCATTTGGTAAACCTCCTTCATTCCAAATACTGATTTTATCGTCATATACACGTATTTGAATGGGCGCTCCCATATAATTTCTATGCACCAAAGCGTTTAAAAGCATTTCACGAATGGCCGGAACGGGATATTCGCCTTTCTCGATGCGGTTCATGCCTTCGAATTCAATGGCTCGTATTAAAAAATTATGGTTTAACTGTTTTAATACTGCTTGCAGCAATATAATTAGATTACCTTCTTCGGTTTCTTGAAATTTAATATCCGTATCATCTTTGCCAAAGCGACCGATTTTGACAAATGTATTTGGGTAAAATTTAGCGGGTTCTTTGCCAAATAGAATAATTGCAGCACGTTTTAGCTGACCGTTTTCGGTAAGTCTTAGTTTTTCGAACAATTCGGGCAACGGCAATCCTTCATTTTCAGGTAAACGCCCTGCATATTCGGCAGCATTTAAAAATGTAGTAACGGTTCTTTCGTTAATATCATCGAAAGTAGCTCTTGGCTCTAATACATCATCCCATGTTTTGCCTGATTTCTTTAGCAGAAACTCGTTTAATGATGCTCCGGTTAATTCTTGTTTGGTACTTCCGCTCCGGTAATAATATCTGCCTCTTAACGAAATTGGTACAGAATAGGGATGTGTTACAATTTCAATAAAATACTTCTCGTTTTCATGTTGCAAGTTTACTTCAACTGTAATACCCATAGCATTTCTAATCTTGTTGGGTATTTCGTCCATGAGCTTCTTGTAATCGGCAACATGAACAATATTTCCGTTATCGTCTTTTCCAATAAAGATTAAACCACCCTGGGCATTGGCAAAACCACATACCCATTTCAGGTAATCGTCGTGCCAACTTTGTTTGAATTCTATGTTTTGTTGTTCGGGCATAAGTATTTTTTCTTTGTATTATTAAAATAAGCTTACACTTTTGTAGAAGCTATTCTATGTCTCTATTCTTAAAGTTTTCTTTCAATATACTTAAAAAAGTCGAATTCCTTACATCAGCATCATTAATAAAGGCATCTAACGATAAAACGTAAATTCCAATATTGCATTTATCTGTTGAAGACAGGCTAAGTTTCATTTCGTCCTCCCTGTAATACATTGTGTCAGTGGAGAAAAGTGAAGTAAACCTGTCATTTTCTAAATATAATTTAAACTCATCACTGAATTCAACAATTGCATAAAACCAAATTCGTTGAATTTTGTGAGGATAGTAATTCATCAATTTAGTTGCCCTTTTTTTCAATTGAGTTATTGCGGTGACAGTTTCTTCAAGTTTAATTCCTCTTTTTTTGAGTTCAACGACAACAACGTCAACCTTTAGTGTATTGGCTGGGTCGTTGGAAAATATTAGGGCTAAATCAGGTTCGGAATTGTCCTTGCCAGCATCTTCATCAGTTAATTTTTTTACAATGTCAGACATTACTTTGTCACTCAAAATGGTATTGTAAGTCATATATTTATCGTCCAATAACCATGCATTATTGCTATACAAATCGTTCATAAAGTCAGATTTGTGTAATGTTTTGCCCTTTGGAACTATAAGATTATGAATATCAGCTTCGCTATTAGTTCTGTCAATGGATTTGATTTTGTTGATGATTAATTGACGATATAAAATATACTCTGTTAATGCACGAGATGAAAGTTCAAGTGATTTTTCATAGACTTCCTCAGAAAGCCCATTTGCATCTAACACATCTCTCTGGTCTTTAAAGAACTTTTCTTGCGCTTTTCTAATTGAGTCTTCTCGTTTTATAAAACCTATTGTATCTTTCTCAAAATAACCAAGTAAATGAGGATATGTATTTATTAAAGATTCTTTAGTTTTCTCATTATTCTCAACAATAGCAGGTATTTTAAGTTTTAAGATTTCAGCTACCTTCGTTTGAAAAAGTTTCCTTACGAGTTTTAAATCAGCATCATTTAACGTTAATTCCTGACGTGAGGCGTTTACCTTACCATCAAAATAAGTTGAGTAAAGAAGAAATATAATTTCATAACCCAAAGGAATATTTTCGTCAGAAATGATGTCCAATTTATATGTTCTACCATCTATGCAAAGTGCAGTAATAATTGTCTGCTCTAATTCCTTTTGTTTTATAGAATAGTGAACCTCCATATTATGAAACATTGCCAGCATATTGGCTTCTACTGGTTCAATTTCAAGTTGTTCGATTTCATCAATAGAAATTTCTTTTCTTTCAGATAAAAAGTCATAACGATTATCAGGTTGTTCTACATAAAGTGTTAAAGTAATTTTAAGTTTTTTCTTTTCCTGCTTCATTAGATAAAGGCGAGGATAGAACTCTTCAAGTAGTTTTTTTCGCAAATAAGAAGGCTTTAAGTACTCGTGCTTCCCAATTTTTGATAAGTAGTAATTGCTAAATGATAAAGAGGTTTCGTTTACATCTTCATCAATAGGAACTATATTGGCTTTCTTTTCATCAAAATCATTTGAATAACGGAATGTTCTTTGATTTCTCCCATACTTACTTATAATATCAACTCTTTCAAAGTAACTAAGGAATACCAAACGACCGATTCCTTTATGGCTAGTTTCATCAACTTCGAGTAGTCTTGAAAATTTTGCGAAGCGTTCATTTGTAAAACCAACACCATTGTCTTTTATCGTTATTTTAAGTGTTTCAGGTTTGCTAAATTCTTGAATTGAAATTTCTACATTAATTTCAGTGGACTCAGCATCGATTGAATTATAAATAGCTTCTATAAATACCAATTCAAGTGATGGATTGGAGAAGAAGTATTTTACAGCTTGTTTTAAATTTATGTCCATCTTTCAATTTATTACAATAATCATTTTCACAGATATTACACATTTACCCTTTCAAATATCACCTTAGCCAGATAATCAAAGATTACAGCATTAGCAAGGTCTTTATTGTTGAGTATTTTGTTTGTAGTTTCATCGTTCATCTCCATACGGTTGATGAGTTTTTGATAAAACAGGTCTTCGAGTTTACCTTTTTTAAAGTTCTCGAATGTGTTTGTTTGAGCTTGTTTTATTATGGTATCGTCAGCCAAAAGGTCTATGCCCACCTGGTCGAAAAATAACTTGTCGGACTCAGTAAAATCAGTACCAAACCTCTCATTTATTTTATTGATTATTTCGGATAATGCTGCTTTTTCTTCCTTTTCTTTTCTGATACCTGCCTCGGTTGCCGGTTGCAAACCATATTCTGCCTGTGGTTCTAATACAATACTTCCTTCTTTAGTCTTTTGTAAACGATAGTATTCAAGTGTAACTTCTTCGTTTCCTAACTTGAAACGGTCGGATAATTGTTTGCGTGGCAGTTTGTTTAATAAAAGCTTGCAATAAGAATAGAACTTTTCAAGTTCAATATCCTGAAAAGGAATAATCTGACTTAGGAATGAATAAGCACGAACAAATTCGGTTAAAGCATTCTTAAAATCGTCTTGTTCTTCTTCGGTATCCATTGCCTTATAACGGTCAACAGCCGGGTCAATATAGGCATTGAGCAAAGCATGGATTTTGTTCCTATGTATGTCGGCTGTTTTAAAGTAGGCTGCACAAAAGTTGTCCACTTCGGTTTGCCAAATAATTTGAGCCTGTTCAATTTCGTTTTTAAGGTCGTAAAGCCTGTTAGGGTCTGAGACCTCTGTTACTGTGGTTAGCTGGTAGAAAGGTTGAAATGATTCTCTTATTTCTTCTTCCTCATTAGCAAAATCAAGCACAAAAGTATCTTCTTTGCCCGGATGTATACGGTTTAAACGGCTCAAAGTCTGTACAGCCTGAACACCCGAAAGCTTTTTATCAACGTACATGGTATGCAATAAGGGCTGGTCGAAACCTGTTTGGTATTTATCGGCAACCAGTAAGATTTGATATTCGTTTGTTGCAAATTTCTCAGGTAATTCCCTTTCTTTTATACCGTTTAATTTTTCCTCAGTCCAATCGCTGCCCGGTATTTCAGGGTCGGAAAGTTTACCTGAAAAGGCAACAAGGGCTTTTATGTCGGTATATTTATAAGCTTCTAAATATTTTTTAAACTCGAAATAATAACGCACAGCATGAAGCCGTGAACTTGTTACTACCATTGCTTTTGCTTTACCGCCTATTTTCTTTGCAACTACCTGCCTGAAATGTTCTATCATTACTTCCGTCTTTTGCGACAGGTTGTAAGGGTGTAATGAGAGGAAACGGGCAATTGCACGGCTGGCTTTCTTTTTATGTACTTCTCTATCCTCGGTTTCTTGTGTTATGCGGTAAAATGTTTTATATGTCATGTAATTCCGAAGCACATCAATGATAAAGCCTTCTTCGATGGCTTGCCTCATAGAATATAGATGAAAAGGGCGGGGCTTGCCATCGGCTCCGGGTTCGCCAAAAACCTCCAATGTTTTGGGCTTGGGCGTGGCTGTAAAAGCAAAAAAGCTCATATTCGACTGTTTGCCCCTTGCAATCATTGATTGCCGAATAAGGTCTTCGGCATCGGGTTCATCATTATCGTTCTGGTTGGCTTCACTGCCTAATATTTCCTTCATTTGTTTAGAAGCCTCTCCACCTTGTGAACTATGGGCTTCGTCAACTATTACGGCATATTTGTTTTTAGAAATCTTTTTTAGGGTGTCCTTTGTATTTACACCTTCTTCTTTTGAGAGTTTATCAATGCTTTCGAGTATAAAAGGGAATTTTTGAAGGGTAGTAATAATGATGCTGTTCCCATTTATTAACGCATCTCTTAATTGGTGGGTATTTTTATCTATTTTATGTACTACTCCCTGTTTGTGTTCAAACTGATAAATGTTATCTTGTAATTGCTTGTCGAGTACTTTACGGTCGGTTATAACTACAACCGAATGAAATATTTTTTCGTTAATAACATTGTGAAGGCTATACAAGCGATAGGCTAACCATGCAATAGAATTGGATTTACCGCTACCTGCCGAATGTTGTATAAGGTAGTTATGACCAACTTCGTTTGTTTTTGCGTGTGCTGCCAACATACGAACACAATCTAACTGGTGGTAGCGGGGGAATATGGTTTTTTCTTTTATGTATTTTTTACCATTTGCAATAAACTCATCTTTTTGGAGATGAACAAACTTACCGATAATATCGAGCCAAAAGTCTTTTTGCCAAACACAATCCCAAAGGTAGGCTGTTTTGTAACCGTTTTGGTTAGGTGGGTTACCTGCCCCTCCATCGTAACCAAGATTAAAAGGCAGGAAAAACGTTTCTTTGCCTTCGAGCTTGGTTGCAAGGTATATTTCATCAGTATCTACAGCAAAATGGACTAATGCACCACGTTTAAAAGCAAATAGGTTTTCGCGCGGGTCTCTGTCTTCTATAAACTGGCGGCGTGCATTGGTGGTGTCCTGTCCTGTAAACTGGTTTTTAAGTTCAACGGTAGCAACCGGAATACCATTGAGAAAAAGTACTATATCTACAGAGTTTTCGTTTTTAAGGCTGTAAAATACCTGACGTGTAACGGATAGTATGTTTTGATTGTATTGCTTTTCGGTTTCGGGGTTAAGCGTGGTTTCGGGCTTGAAATATGCCATATCGAAATGAACACCATTGTCGGTAAAGCCGTTTCGGATAACATCTAAAGAACCACGATTCTGCATTTCCTTATCGAGGCGCATGAGTATTTTGTTTTCAATTTCGGTGCGGTGAACCGAAAACAGTTTGTCCCATTGTTGGGATTGGCTGTTTTTAAGAAATTGGAAAAGCTGGCATGTATCAATGGCATAAGTTTTATTATAATCGACTGCATTGCCCAATACATACCCGCCATTGCTAATAAGGCTTTGTTCAATGGTTTCTTCAAATGCTTTTTCGGTATGGACTTTTGACATATTAGTTTTTTTATGCTTCAATTTTAATTTTCCCTGTTACCGCTTCGAAAATGAGCGATTGGCGGTATTCTTTCAGTAATTCAATTTCTTGGCTGATTTGAGAAATAGTGCAATTTATTTTTGTCGTTTGTTTCCCTATATAATTTACAATATCTGTTTGTTCACTAATTGGCGGTACGGTAAACTTAAACTCATTAAAAACATTTTGATAGAGATGCTGAATTGTTGAACCTGAGCTTGTAAAATTTATAAATTGGGTAAAAATATTGGAATTTAGAATATAATAGAGAAATGATGTGATATAAAAACCATTAAGGGGTCGAACAACAAAAATACCGCTATTTAAACAGGCATAGCCATTTAAATCTTTTACAATTGCGGTTTTGCCAATAGTCCCATCTTTAGTAATTAACAAATCATTCTCTTGCAATTGAATAAATGGGTCTTCCTCGTAACGCTCTTTGTCTATATGGTAGCATGTGTTCCAACTTACTAAACCATTTTCAAAGTCTGTACCTGTAATTAAATATGAATACCCGCTATCTAAGAACTCATCTGAACGTAACCCATTCCAACCAACTCTGCCTTTTACATAAGAAGTATGCTTGATTTTCTTTATTTGCCAATGTTCAGGTACTTCACCCAACCAATCAACACCAGTCGGTATTAATTTTACCTTTTTGTTAATACCTTTCGTAACTGCTTCGTTAACTATAGCCTTTCGTTCTTCTTCGAGCAGTTCTATAAGCTGTTGCTTTTTGAATATGGCGTTACTTAATTCAATAGTTTTAATGTCAAGAAAGGCAGTAATGGTTGTCTGTTCTGTTAATGAAGGGCAAGATATTTTCAGAGATTTTATTATTTCCTGACTGATGTTTGGCTGTCCTCCACCATAACTAAGATTAATAATATGGGAACGATTTACAATAAACCAATAGTAAGCAAATTTATAGTCGATTAGGTAGCTCCCGGAAAGAGCACAACAAGCTTGGTTTGTACAAGCTTCGATGTCCAATATACCTACTTTACCAATAGTCGCACCATAAAGAGCAATAAGTAAAGTGTTTTTAGGGAACATTTTTAACGTAGAATGTTCTTGAAAAGCAGATTCAGTAATTTTTTTAGATGATTCATAAATTATTGAATCGTTTAAATCGCCAGTAAGTACCCAATTTACAGTGCCATTTTCGTAATATTCTAAATTGTCTGATTTTGGTGTAGTACCGCTCCCAATTAAATTAAAACTGCGAGATAATTTTCTATTCTCCCAATGTTCAGGAATGTTGCCTATCCATTCGATGCCGGAAGGTTTATATCTGGAGTATGTTTTCATGCTTGAACTATTTCTTTTAGCAATTCTTGATAAGTATTCGGTAAACCGTAATTCTCTTTAATGTATTTATTCATATAAAATCTTGAATAAACTTCAAAAGGAGTTAATTTATAGTTTGGGTCTTTAATATGGTTGTGAAAACCTATAATTAGGTCAAAAAAATTAAGAACTCCATTTGCTAAATAATCTTCATGTAACTCTAAATAACTTAGATTAATAAACGTTACATCGTGAATTACAATGTTTTTTAATTGAAGCTTTTGGATTTCATCTTGAAATTTTTCTTTATAAATTTTATTTAAACCTTCTACCCCAAATGTAAAATCGGTATAAAGAATGACAGGGAAAAACTCAATTTGTTGTATCGGTATTTCCTCGTCAAATAACACTGAATTATGGATAATGTCTTTTATTGCATTTACCAGTTGGGTAATACCTTTTGGTCTGTTTCTTTGATTTTTTACAAATTTCTTTTCAAACTCATTAAATAGTGATTTCTTGTCTTGTTGGTTTTTAATTTTCGCATTGAGTAGAACATCTTTAAATTCCATAAGGCAAACCCTATTCGCACTTCTAAAATACATATCGCACAATTCTTCGCCATTGGAATTAACAGCCTCTTTACCAAAATACTTTATATAACTCGGAAAACAAGAAGCAATCACTTTTGGTAAATATATTTCTTCCATAAACTCTTTACCTTTAATTGAAAGAAAATCATTTTCGATGTTATTCTTTTTTAAAAAGTTATTGAAAGAAAATACTTGTGCTTTATAAAACTGGTCTATTAAAAAATTTACATTTAATATGAAGAATCTATAATCGTTAAACCTATAAAGAAATTTTTCTCTTAACTTGCTAAAACTTTCGTCTTCCTGATATGTCGATACTTCATCATTAATACAAAGTGTGTTTATATATTCTAAATCAACTATTTTCACCTTGCAATATTCTTCCAAATCTGCTATTTGTTTTCGTTTTTCGTTTGGTCCAATTCCTAATTCAGTAAATAGAATCATTAGGTTTCTAAACATTCTTAAATAACCTTGTACATTTTTAGTTTTGTAATAATCACTAATAACTTTACAGAAAACAGGATGACTTTCAAGGTATTTAAAAAATAATACCCCTCTAGTAACTTGATTCGAGAAATCTAGTGTAGAAGAGTAATCCTTTTGATAAATAAATGTTGGTATTGTTAAATCCTCAATGTGTTCTTCAAAGTTTTTGGCTTGCTTTTTTAAATTCTCAACATCAGGCTTGCTATTAACTAAAGCATTTACAATTAAATAAGCATCATATACTTTTCGGGCTTCTTCATTTGTTAAATCCCTTGTAGGTAAATTATTAAAATTATTAAAAATCAGTGTGTAAAATTTAAGATTTGAGTATTCCCAAATTAACAGAGGAGCATTGCCTTTTTCTGCTTGTTTTGTAATAGTTGCAACCCATCTGTTTATACTTTCCTTACCAGCCTTACTAAGTAAACTATCAATAAGATTTGCCTGAATTTTACCTGATTCTACCGAGTTGTCATTCAAGTATAATTGTGCTGAAAAACCTGATATGTAATTAATTAAAGTAACAGATGGTATGTTTTTTATTAATTCATAAGCATCATTCAAATTCTTTTCTGAACCATAAATATCATTATGGTCTATAAGAAGATATAAATTCATTCTTGTATCCATAATTATAATAAAGATTCTTTAATAATGTTTTCAGTTTCTTTTTCAAGGTTCAAAATATCAGCACGAATCTCAGTTAATGGTCGTAAAGGCTGGTATTTGTAGAAATATCGTGTAAAGTTGATTTCATACCCAATTTTATTGTTTTCGGGTTCGTACCAAGCATCGGGAACATGGGGCAAAACCTCTTGTTTGAAATATTTATCAATGTTGGTTTTTAGCGGAATGTTTTCATTATCCCTAAGGCTGGTGTCGGGTTTAAACTTGTTCTTGCCTAATTTTACAGGTTTTCCGTTTTCTAATAACGGGCGGTCAACCTGAATACGGGTGAAGCCAAATTCTTCATTATCGAATATTTTAGAAGTGTCGGTGTTTTGATATTCGCAGTACATACGGGTAATTTCATCAATCTGCGAGTCTGAAAACTCGTTACGTTTATTGCCCAGACTGCGTTTCATTTTTTGGTAAAACTCGGCAGCGTTTACAAGTTGTATTTTCCCTTTGCGTTTTGGGCTTTTGCGGTTGGTAAGTATCCAAATATAAGTTGATATACCCGTGTTGTAAAAAAGTTGGTCAGGAAGGGCTACAACACCTTCGAGCATATCATTTTCGATTATCCACTTGCGAATGTTAGAAACACCACTTCCGGCACCACCAGTAAACAGAGGCGAGCCATTAAATACAATAGCAATACGGGAACCGCCCTCTTTAACAGGTTTCATTTTTGAAATCATGTGTAACAGGAACAACAACGAGCCATCGCTAACACTTGGCAAACCTGCACCAAAGCGACCTGCAAAACCTTTTTTCTCAAATTCGTCCTTAATTTCTTTCTCTACTTTTTTCCAGTTTACTCCGAATGGAGGATTTGAAAGCATGTAGTGGAATTTCTCATTAGGCAGCCCGTCTTGTGTAAATGAATTGCCTTGTTTGATATTGCCCGGATTTTGCCCTTTAATCATCATGTCGGCTTTGCAAATGGCGTAACTTTCGGGGTTAAGCTCCTGCCCGTATAAGTTTAATTGAGAACTTGGACTTGTGTTGTGTTCGGTAAAATAGTCTTCTGAAATAGAAAGCATACCACCTGTACCACAGGCAGGGTCGTACATTTCCTTAATAGTGCCTTCACGAAATATTTCATCATCATCGGCAAATAATAAATGAACCATTAAGCGGATAACTTCACGAGGGGTGAAATGCTCTCCGGCGGTTTCGTTAGATGCTTCAGCGAATTTCCGTATCAGATGCTCAAATGAATATCCCATTTCGAGGCTGTCGGTATCGGAAAGGTCAACAGTATTGAAATCCTGAATTATGCGAAACAAAAGGTTTGCATCGTCAAGGCGTTTTATTTGTTCATCGAAACGGAAGTTTTCGAAAATCTCTTTGATACTTGCTGAAAAACCAGCAATATAGTTGCGCAGGTTTTTTGCAATATGATTTGGGTCGCCTAAAAGCTTTTCAAAATCGTATGGGCTATGATTATGAAAATACTCATACCCTGATTTTTGATTTAAGATTCGGTCAATTACTTCTTCACTTTGAGTTTTGACCTTTTCGTATTGTTTTAAAACATTTGGTTTCGATTCTGCAAGCAAGCAATCGAGCCTACGGAGTATTGTAAACGGAAGTATTACTTTTCCATATTCCGCCTGTTTATAATCGCCCCTAAGTAAATCTGCTATGCTCCAAATAAAATTGGCTTTATCCTGAAAGTTGGTCATATTAAATATTGTTCTATTTCTTGTTTAGTTCATTTTGAATGCTTTCTAATGCTTCAATTAGGTACTTTTGACCTTTAAAGTCAAGCCTTATTTTATTGGTAATGTATTTTATCTGCAAGTCCTTAAAGTCTACACCTAACACTTTAGCCAGTTGTGGAATCATTGAAATAAGCACCTGCCTTTCGCCCAATTCCATTTTTGATAATGTGCTGGTGTCCACATCGAGAGCGTGAGCAACAATACGCTGGGGAATGTTTTTGGATTCCCTGAGCGATTTTATGTAAGAGCCAAATTCTACACTTTTCATTAGATGAAAAATATTTAGACGGTTTTGTCAAATATATAAAATAAATGCAAACAAAGGAAGGCTGTTAATAAATACCTGTTTAACTATTAGTAAGTGCATTATGAATAAAATACAAAGTGTAAAGTTTGCGAAGTATGAATTTATTTAGGTCTGTAACCTTTTTCATTGATTTCGGTTACTATACGATGAATATTATAGGGAGCTAATATCCATCCTCAATTCTTTGTTTTTGACTGTAAGTATTAAGCGCAAGTATCTTTGTTATCATGACACTACAGTGTTATGGATAAACCTAATTGTGCCGAAGTATTGAAATACTCTAAAATCTCCCTCCAATTGCTATCATCTGTTGCACTTCCTTGGTAGCGCTCATCAATAATAATCCGGTCGAAAAAATCTCTCGGCAAATTGCAAAATGCACCAACCCATATGAATTAATTACGTTTGCAATAAAAGACAATAACTTACCTTTAATGCAAATATAAATCATTATATGTAAGTTATTATAAGGTTGAATCTACTTCTTTAAGGTCAATTTTATAAGCTCACCAACTCCATCACACGAGTTATGTGGAAATAATTATTCAAAATTGATACAAAAGCACCCAAATCAATAGGCTTGGGAATAAACTCGCAAAACCCAGCATTCAAACAAGTGTATTTCATGTTGTTTACAACATTCGCAGTTTGAGCTATTACTGGAATATTGGGATTTGTCTTTCGGATTTCGTTCAATACCCCAAAACCATCAATGCCTGGTAGTTTTAACTCGGTAATAACCATATCAAAATAAGGAAATTCATTGAATAATTGTACTGCAAGTGAGCCACATCTCGAATGCAGAATTTCTATATCATAGCCTTCCAATAACTCTGAAACAAGGTAGTAACTGGCTACGTCATTGTCAATGTATAATATTTTCGTATTCATAGGACAATTGTGTTAAACTTGTTTACCATGCAAATATAATAAAAGCCATTAATAAACGGTAACTTAATAAAGGTAATATATCCGGCGTTTTTTTTCTTTTTTTGTGTATGAAATTGGAAGAAAGAAACACACAGAAGGAAGAAGACTTGAAAAAGCTAGCGGATAGAATCCGTTCTTTACGCTTGAAAATGGGTTATAGCAATTACGAAAACTTTGCTTATGAGCATGACATTGCCCGTGCCCAATATGGCAAATACGAGAAAGGTGAAGATTTGCGGTATTCCAGTTTGTTAAAAGTTATCAAAGCTTTGGGTGTATCTCCGAAGGAATTCTTTTCGGAAGGCTTTGATTGATTCTTTTTCAACCACTTTCCAATTGTTTTTAATGATATTCTATTCATATTGAACTACTTTTTAATTGGTTGTTAACCGAAATTCAACTTATTTTCAACCTAAAATCGCTTATCCTTTGCACCTGTGTCAAAATTTATGAGGTTAAACATCTCACGCATCCGACTTCTAACCCTTATTCCGTAAAGCGATTCAATCTCGGAACTATTTAGGTTGGTTGTGATATGTGTTACCATTTGCCACGAAACGAACAAATCATACCTGGATAGTAAGATTTCGGCCATCACATTGCATTCGTTCCCATAGTATTTCAGGTTGTTTTCAGTTCCAAGGTCATCGAAACAACAAGCTTTTGGCTTGTCCTGGTTAAAAGCTTGTTTACTATACTTCGTAATCACCAAATACCCATCCTGAATAAATTCAAAACTCACATCACGACACGATTTCATTATATACCGATTATCTCCCGGCTGAAAGAACCGTAAAATTGACATTAGTGAAGTTTTACCACAACCAACCGGCCCGGACAATAAAATCCCCTTATGAAGTGAAATACTGTGTTTTTGAGCATTCTCTTCGTCTTTCAGGATATAGACCAGAAGTTTTGCTATTAGCTCGTGGTCTTCGTCATGTATCCTGAAATGACCTCCGAAAAGCTCTTTCCCTTTCCTTTCAATTATTTTCAGGCATGTATTAAAATCATAAGGGTTCGCCATAGTCTTTGCTCGTGTTAAGTTTTACAGCATTTGGTTTTGTTTCGGTTTCGTACTTGGAAGCATTAAGAATCCAATTGTGTGCGGAAGCTTGCCAGTTTTTCATCGGGTTTTTTCCACCAACTTTCCATCCATTGGCCTCGAAGTGATAGAAAAACTTCTTTGATTCAAGTTCCGGGTACTTTTCTTCTATGAAGAAAGTTGTTACTTCATCAAGTTTCGGCGGAACAAATTCCTTTTCTTTTTTTTGCGCAACTTTTTTTCTTTTTGAATCGTCGATAATTTGTTCATCTTGACTTAAACCAGTTTTACTTTTTAAAGAATCAGAAATAACTTTTTCAGAATTTTGCGCTTGATTTTTCCCCTTTATATATGTTTTATTTGTTTTATTGTTTATATTGTTTATTGAAGGATGCATATATGCACCAATAGTTATGTCGTTTTTGCACCATAGTTGTGCTGAATTTGCACCATCAGTTGTGTCGAAATTGCACCGTAGTTGTGCTGAATCTGCACCAATATTTTTGTTTTTTGATGGTTCAGTTATGTCAAAATTGCACAAGTTAACAAAGCTACCTTTAGCTGGCGAATGTGACGGCAAATACTCAATATATTCCCATGAATGTAAGTCATTTAGACATCTGTAAAAGGTGTGAAATGAGCCAATTTTACTGTATCGTAATAATTGCGACCTGTTAATGGATATAGGATTCATAAACCTATTCATATTCCAAAATTGAAATAAAGCATGGTATAAACTGATATGTGCCATATTGAGCCTATTGTCATTAGCAGCCCTTGAATAAAACGCTGAAAGATGCCTGATATAGTTCATGCGCACTCAAAATTAAAGGGTGCAACAATCAAAATAATTTGTTCTGCTTCTTGTTGGCTAAAAATATTTTTTGAATATCTTCATAATCATAATACAATGCACCACCAATTCTGGTGTATGGCAGAACACCGTTTACACGCAGATTTTGTAGCGTACCAGGGGAAATGTTTAGCAACTTTCGAACTTCGGGCGATTTAAGCCACTTTTTAGAGGGTTGTCCACCATGTTCTTTCAATAAACGCTTAAAATCTTCGAGCAACTCTATTTTGAGTTCCCTCAAATCATCGGTTGTTACAATTTGTGTTGGCATATTGATAAAGTTTAAATTAATTCAATGCAAAACAAAATAAATTATCAATGCGCAACCAGTCACAGGGGCCACGTGGCCCCCTGTCATATATCTGACAGTCAGAGAAATAATTTTTTAAAAAATATTATTTGAGAGAATGTAATGCGATAAAAACAAATACGTTTTGGAGATAATTTGTTACCTTTGCAGCGATATTGAAGATATTATAAAACATACGTAGCGAAAGCTATTTACTGAGTCACAGAAAACAGCCAAATTCTATGCAGCACTCGGAAATAGACTGGTCGCTCACGCTCTGCGTGGGCTCAGTTTATTGGTGCTGTGGGTGCTTGGCTGTACCTCTGTGACTGATTACTGATAACCCACGCTTTGTTTTGCGTGAGACTACTAAGTGAAAAATTATGGTTAAAGAGAATACTATTCTTAAAAAACCTCTAAGCCATTTTGCTCTAAGTGATGAGTTTTTGGAAATGGCAAGGATAAACCGATTTAACAATCTCGGAGAGATTACCAAAGTACCCGTAAGCAAACTGTTAAAACTACCCTATTTTGGGTATAGGGTACTAAATGAACTGATTACTATCCTGAAATATTACGATGTAGATTCTGTGCTATCTGACGATTAGAGGCTTTTATTCACTTCGTTGAGCATCTTGATAATAACGTCCTTAACTGCTTGTTTTGCCCCTGTCTCGTTAGTATAATAGTTTTTTCGTAAGCTGGGATAACCAATTTTACCCGATGTATTGATAGAACTGCTATGTTCTGCTATAAATCTGAGCATTTGAGTAATGTTTCTTTCTTTAATTATTTTTGATTCAAGCATAACCTTAAAAAGATATGCCAATTGTGGGACTGAAAGTGTTGTCTCAAACAAAATTTCTGTATCTGTTAGCTCTTTGCCGGAATTAATCAAACCTTGCTCTACTCTCATGTTTCGCTCCAAATATCCAACTTCCTCCAAAATCCAGTTGATAATTCGCTCTTTAATTGGCTCCTGATTCTTTTCAAAGATAATATCGCTCCTGACATGGGCTTGATTGAACTGTTTTAGATACCAAGTCAATTTATCTACTTTCTCGCTATGAGTTTCTAAAGGCATCACAGCATGTTCTATTTCTTGTGTCAAATACCACATGAACTGGCTCGAATTAAAATTCAGCCCAATTAAAGTAATTATCAGGGATTTCGAGTCTATTTTACCCGATAGAATTAATGGTTCAATATCTTTTAACATGAAATCATAATACATTAACCTACGGAATGTGGTTGGTTTAATTAGTGGATTGGTTGAAAATTCTTTGATAGCTCCAAGTGCGAGTTCTAATAAAGCTGGGCAATTTCCTTCAAATTTTCCTTCAATCTTTTTAATTTGTTCGGTAAAGTAAGCCGAGGCCGTATGTTTAAAGGTTACGGTCGATTCTGCATCGTAGTTAAAATAATCTTTGAATGTGTCAGCCAAGAATCGAACCAGGGATACAATCTGTTTTAGTACCTGGTCAACTATTTGTTGATGCTCCCCTGAGTCTTTAATAAATTCATGGTTTAGATAATTAGTGAGTTGTTCTATTAAGAAACTTAACCGGGCTTGATGGTTGTGTATGTAAGTAAGGGTATGCTTTTCTTTAGTAAAAGAATAAGCAGTAGCTACCATTTTTTTACTGATAATTTCTTTCTGTTTCTTCGCAATATCTATACACTCCGGTAACAAGGCTCTCATTTCTTGCTCCGGGTTTATCCTTTCGAGTACTAATTCATCAAGTACTCCTAATTCGTATTGCAATGAAAGGTTCTTCTCTACAGACATTGACGCATTTCATGTACTGGTGCAACCTTAAAGTATCTGTGTCCCTAATATATTATACGGATTTTAATCGGTTGAAGTTTTTCAAAATCACCCCAATTATCACAAAAACGTCAAAATTCCCAAAACAGTTTCAAAAGCAGATAAGTTTAAATTATCGCCAACTTCTTGTCGTTATTTATTTGATTTTGAATGTTTTCATTTAGTTTACTGCGGAGATTTAGCATGTCATTACTAACTTTTTGCTCTATGACCTTAGCATAAATTTGGGTTGTTTTAATACTTGTATGCCCCAAAAGTTTTGATACTGTTTCAATTGGAACTCCATTTGTTAAGGTTACGGTTGTTGCAAACGTGTGACGGGCAATATGGAAGGACAAAGGTTTTTCGATACCACAAAAATCAGCAATCTCTTTTAGATAAGAATTTAGTATTTGATTGGCATAAACTGGTAATAACCTACCGGATTCTAAAACCCTTGGGTTATTTTTATACTTTTCCACTATGGCCATAGCTTTTGGTAACAATGGTACTCTAACTGGTATGTCTGTTTTGTGTCGGCAGGTATTTATCCAATATTCGCCATCAATACCTAATGACATATTTTGTGGTGTTAATTCATATACGTCAATATATGCAAGTCCAGTGTAACAACTGAATATAAACATGTCTTTGGCATGTTGCAATCGCAAAATTTTAAATTCTCGCTGTTCGATTGCTGCCAATTCTTCAGCAGTTAGATACTGCCGGTTGCTTTTAATAAAAACGGGTTGAAATTTCTGAAAAGGGTCTCGGTCTAGCCATTCGTTTTTGATTGCAAGATTAACAACCTTTCTGAGCCTTTCGATATGTTTCATAACAGTATTTTGACCACAAGGTTTTTTGGGTTGAAGCGGTTTATGCTCCCTCATAAATTTCTCATAACCAACGACAAATTTATAACTTAATTGGGAGAGGTATAGGTCTGATGTATGAAGCACTTCCTTTATGTATAACTGGAAGTATGTCTTTGTCGTATAGTAGTTTTTCATTGTTCCCCATTCGAGAATGTTTTTCATTTCCTCGTTATGGTAGTCGAATAAACTCATTAGTGAATGTTCTTTTTCTTCAATGCCCAGGAACTTGTTTTTAATTGCAACAGCCGTAATTAGCTGCTTCTTTAGCTGTAGTTGCTGGTAACATTCTACCATACGACTTCTTATTTGTTCCAGAAAGGTGTTCAAAGCCTTAATTTCCTCACCCTTTCCTTTGGCCATACCTTTACCGTGGCTCCAATTATCAATTTCAATGTCTTTTTTGATAGAAACTTCTACACGTTTCCCATCTACTGTAATTCTGGCATAGATAGGAGCTTTGCCTTTTTTCTCTTTTTGTCTTTTAAGATAAAAGATAATTCCGAAGGTGTTTGTTGTTGTCATACAAATACGTTTTAGTTGTTATTAATTCGTTTTAAAATCTTGGTCACCTTAATTGCTTAAAACGACCTCTTAAAATCCATCAAAAACACCTAAATAATATTTTCAACTAATTGTATATAAATTATTTACGTGCTATTCGGTGACCCAAAAGTAAAATAAATTTTTGGTCTCCGAATAGGTAACATTTTGGTTGAAAATAATTGTTTCGATTTTGTATCAGAAAAATAAAAAAGCCCGTAAATCATAAGATTTACGAGCTTTTGTTTTGGGTTGTTACCCATTTTGTCGGGGTGGTGAGATTCGAACTCACGACCTCTACGTCCCGAACGTAGCGCGCTAACCGGGCTGCGCTACACCCCGTTTTATGGACAGCAAAATTACATTTTTTTATCTTTTCTTCTCATGAATCGATTATTTTATATTTTTTTACTATCTTAAGCTGAAATAACCTGATAATGAATGAGAGAGGATTTGCTGTATTTTATTTGGAAAACCAAGCATTTTGCTTTTAATGGACAAACCACGTTCGAAGGGGAATTAATTGAGGTAATTCACCCTGGGGAATACAATAGCGATTCTGGCCCCGATTTCTTTAACGCCAAAATTCGTATAGGGAAAACTCTGTGGGCAGGAAATGTTGAGATACATATCAACTCGTCCGATTGGTATTTGCACGGACATCATAACAATCCTGCTTACGATAATGTAATATTACATGTTGTTATTAATAACGATAAGCCAGCAATTAATAGTAAGGGGTTATCAATACCAACAATTAAAACCCAATACCCGAATGTTCTCGAAAGGGAACTAATGCATCTAACAAGTTCGGGGAAATGGATATCGTGTGAAGAGAAATTTGCTTCTTTTGACTCACTAACAACTAGTATGTGGTTGTCCAATCTTTTGGTTGAAAGATTGGAGCAAAAGACAAACTATGTTTTAAATCTAGTCGATGAAGCGAATGGAAGTTGGGAGGAGGCTTTTTACCATTCAATGGCTAGGAGTTTTGGACTTAAAACGAATGCATTGCCTTTTGAGTTACTGGCAAAGGTTACACCATTAAAAGTTCTATCAAAACACAAGAATAATCTTTTTCAGATAGAGGCATTGCTATTTGGACAATCGGGGCTGTTGCCTGAATTAGATTTATGCGATGAATATTCAAAATCGCTAAGCGCTGAATATAAATACCTTCAGCATAAATTTAACCTTACTCCAATCCAAGGTCATCTCTGGAAATTTTTACGGATGCGACCTACTGCATTTCCAACTATTAGAATTGCTCAATTTACAAGCCTTATACATCAGTCCTCCTCTCTGTTTTCAAAAATAATAGAAATAGAAGAAATAAGTGATATAATCCGATTAATTCGTGTTGAACCATCGATATATTGGAAATCTCATTATACTTTTGGTAAAGTATCGGATGAGATAAATAAGCGTTTAGGCGATGATTCAATAGGTATCATAGCAATAAATTCAATTGTTCCATTTGTATTTGCCTATGGAATCTCAAGAGCAAATAGTGGTTTAAAGGAAAAGGCTATGAGGTTACTCGAAGAGATTAAACCAGAAAATAATAGCATTACAAAAGGTTTTGTAGGTTTAGGCCTTACCGCAAAAACTGCTTACGATACACAAGCAATGATTCAGCTTAAAACTTGCTATTGCGACCCTAAAAAGTGTTTATTTTGTCATCTGGGTGCAAGGTTGCTATTGAAAAGTGTTGATTTTAAATAGGTTTTGTGTAATAGAGTTTTGAACTTTGATGTTGAGTTTCAAATTTTCCATTATCTGATTATTAAAGCCATAGAGCGGAATTTTTAGACAGAGTAAAAAATCGATTTTAAGTAACATGGAGGTACATGGTAAACGATCTGCTGTAATTGCATTATCTCTCCTTTTTAGTGGAGTTGTTTTTGGAGTTTCTGGCTATATGATAATTGAGAATTATACCTTCTCCGAAGCTGTTTACATGACTATTATAACCATGGGGACTGTAGGCTTTCGAGAGGTTCACCCATTATCTATTGTAGGTATGTGGTTTACAGTGGTTCTAATAATTCTTAGTTTAGGAATTTATGCTTTTGCAGTTTCAGTGATTTCAAAGTATTTTGTTGAGAATATTGTAAACAATCTTAAATTCAGCACAAAAGTGGAAAAGAAGATTAGTAAGTTAACCAATCATGTTATTGTTGTTGGTTATGGCCGTAATGGATCGCAAGCTGTTGAAGAACTTTTATCTCATGATATACCTGTCGTAGTGATTGATAATAGGCCCAAAGTTATTCAATATGCTCTGGAGAATGAGAGGATACTTTATGTACAAGGTGATGCCACTGAAGATAAAGTTCTTAGTAATGCAGGAGTTGAAAGGGCACGAGCTCTTATAACTGCAATGGCAAGTGATTCCGATAATCTATTCGTAGTAATAACTGCAAGGGAGATGAATCCAAACCTCACAATTATTAGCAGAGCATCAGCATTAACCAACGATAAGAAATTAAAATTAGCAGGTGCAAACAATGTTATAATGCCCGATAAGGTTGGAGGGCAGAAAATGGCTAAACTTATTGTTCAGCCTGATATCCATGAATTTATCGAAAATATTATGCTCCAGCGCTCAGGTGATGTTGCCCTTTATGAAATTACATTGGTAAAGCATGACAAGAATCATGAGATATGGACAATTGATGGACTTAAGATTCGTGAGAAAACGGGTGCCAATGTGATAGGCTTAAAAAAGGCGAACAAGCAATATGTTTTAAACCCTTTACCCGATATTCAACTTAATTCGGGTGATAAACTTTTTGTCCTTGGTTCTCGCGAACAACTTTGGCATCTGAAGGATTTAATGAGTGGTAATATTTTAGAATGATATCAGGGTGAAATAAAAATGTTTTTTATGCGGATATCTCAAAAATATTTTAAATTTATAAAATCAAATAATTGATGTTTAATTATTTGAAATATTTTTCAGATGAAAATATTAGTTACAGGTGCAAATGGATTAATTGGGCGGAAAACCATTAAGGCGCTCCAAATAGGCAATAAAAATCAAATATTTGCCACATCTCAAAGAAAGATTCAGGCTAATCCTAACATTGAGTTTTTTACTGTTAACCTAATATACTCTGATATCAACAAATTAGTTGAAACACTAAAACCTGATGTGTTGATTCATTGTGCTGCCTTGTCTAGCCCCGATGCTTGTGAAGTGGATAAGTATAGTTGTAAGAAATTAAATGTTGAGGTTACATCACGTTTTGCAACTGCATGTAGGGATTATGGTACTCATCTTATCTTTTTATCAACCGATTTTATTTTCGATGGTAAAAAAGCAGATTATACCGAGACTGATTTCCCTGCGCCAATTTGCTATTATGGCGAGTCAAAACTTGAGATTGAAAATATTATTCAGGATATGAAAATTGGTGCAACAATAGTAAGAACATCCTTAGTTTATGGATATGAGGAACACCTTTCTCGCTCCAACATTGCACTTAGAGTCATTGATCATCTAAAAAACGGGCTATCGTATCGGGTTCCCTTTGATCAAATAAGAACACCCACCTTAGCAGAAGATTTGGCACTAGCACTAATAACCATTGCAGAGAAGAGAGAAGGAGGAGTCTTTAATGTTTCTGGTGGCGAAAAATTATCGGTATACGAATTTTCAAAGCGGATAGCCGTTTGTTTTGGGTTCGATGAATCTCTACTTATTTCCACATCAACGGAAGAATTATCAGAACCAGCAATTAGACCCTTAAATACTAGCCTTGATATTACCAAGGCAAAAATTTTATTGAACTACCAGCCAACCTCATTAAACGATTCCTTAAAGATACTAAAGAACCAACTCCACCAAAAGTAAGGGTTTTGCTAAATTATTATTCTTGCATATAAATATTTATTAAAAAATAACTCTTTGAACCCTCCTAGCAACAGAGAGTTGAAGTGTATTTAAATAATTTATAACTTTTATTGCATTTTTATTTCCAAAATAAATTATATCTTTGCGCCTCGAAATACGCATTTAAATACCCACTAATTATCAGTGTTATGAACTATTTGACTGCAGAAAAAAAATTGGATCTTTTTACAGAGTACGGAAAGTCTAATACCGATACTGGTTCTCCAGAAGGCCAGATAGCGTTATTTTCCTACCGTATTAGCCACCTCACAGAGCACCTTAAAACTCATAGGAAAGACTATGGTACACAGCGTGCACTGTTGAAGCTAGTGGGTAAGCGGAGAAGGCTACTCGATTATCTTAAGGAACGTGATATCGAAAGATACCGCGCTATTATAAAAGCGCTAAACTTGAGAAAGTAAAAAAAGAAAAGGGCAATTCGAGAATTGCCTTTTTTTGTAATCAGTCGGAAGGTTCAATCCTTGCGTATTGAATTATTATGTGGCTGAAAACAAAAGAGTTGAAATGTTGTTGTAGATTTTAATAATTCATTTTATTTAACGTGTATGTTTAAAGTTGTACAGAAAACAATTGATTTAGGTGATGGACGAGTAATCACCCTTGAGACCGGTAAACTTGCTAAGCAAGCCGATGGATCAATTGTTCTTCGGATGGGTAATACCATGTTACTTGCCACGGTGGTAAGTGCAAAAGATGCTAAGGAAGATGTAGATTTTATGCCACTTAGCGTAGAGTATAAAGAAAAATATGCTGCTAGTGGCCGATTCCCTGGAGGGTTTATGAAAAGAGAAGCTAAACCTTCTGACTCTGAAATTCTTGTTGCACGCCTTATAGATCGTGCATTAAGACCACTTTTCCCAGAAGATTTTCATGCTGAAACATTTGTTACAATCAACCTTATTTCAGCAGAAAAGGATATAATGCCTGATGCACTTGCTGGTCTTGCTGCGTCAGCCGCTTTAGCAATTTCAGATGTTCCATTCCATGGTCCAATTTCTGAGGTTAGGGTTGCTCGTGTTAATGGAAAATTTGTAATAAACCCGCTGTATAGTGAACTTGCAACAGCCGATCTTGATATGATTGTTGGTGCAACCTACGATAATATTCTAATGGTGGAAGGCGAAATGAAAGAGGTTTCTGAAGCAGAAATGCTTGAGGCAATCAAAATCGCTCATGAAGCTATTAAAAAACAATGTCTTGCTCAAATTGAATTAGCTAAAGAGTTAGGTGTAGTTAAACGTACATACTGTCACGAAACTAATGACGAAGCTCTTAAATCAGAAATTCATAAATTCTGTTATGATAAGGTATACAAAGTTGCTAAGTCAATGCAGCCAAAACATGAACGTTCTGATGCTTTTGAAGCTGTAAAGGAGGAGTTTAAAGCCACTCTTTCAGAGGAAGATCGTGAAGCAAAAGCATTCTTGGTTGACCGCTATTACCATGTGGTTGAGAAAGAAGCAATGCGCAACATGATTCTTGATGAAGGCGTACGTTTGGATGGTCGCAAAACTAATGAGATTAGAACTATTACCTGTGAAGTGGATTTTCTACCTATGGCTCATGGTTCTGCCCTTTTTACTCGTGGTGAAACACAATCGCTAACCACTGTAACTCTTGGTACCAAACTTGATGAGAAAATTATCGACGAGGTGCTTTACAAAGGAACAGAAAAATTCACATTGCACTATAATTTTCCACCATTTTCAACCGGTGAAGCTAAGGCTTCACGCGGCATAAGTCGTCGTGAGATTGGACATGGTAATCTTGCTCATCGTGCTTTAAAAAGCATGGTTCCAACACCTCCTGAAAACCCTTATGCAATTCGTGTTGTAAGTGATATTTTAGAATCAAATGGTTCATCTTCAATGGCCACTGTTTGTGCTGGTACATTAGCACTTATGGATTCTGGTATTAAGATGAAGAAACCTGTTTCAGGTATTGCAATGGGTTTGATCACCGATAGTAAAAGCAAAAAATTTGCAGTTCTATCAGATATCCTTGGCGATGAGGATCATTTAGGTGATATGGACTTTAAAGTTGCTGGTACAAAAGATGGTATCACTGCAACCCAAATGGACATTAAGGTTGATGGTCTATCGTATGAGGTACTTGCAAAAGCGCTTCAACAGGCACATGAAGGAAGGCTTCATATTTTGGGCAAAATGTTAGAGGTTCTTCCAGAGCCTAAATCAGATCTTAAACCACATGCCCCAAGAATGGAACAATTCATTATTCCTCGCGAATCGATTGGTGCGGTGATTGGCCCAGGGGGTAAGGTAATTCAAGAAATTCAACGCGAAACTCTTGCTACCATTAATATTGAAGAGGTTAATAACAATGGTATCGTAAATGTATTTGCTGATAATGCAGAGTCACGCGATGCTGCTGTAAGATGGATTAAGAGTATCGTTGCTGTTCCCGAAGTTGGTGAGATTTACAAAGGAAAGGTAAAATCAATTCTGGCTTTTGGTGCATTCATTGAAATTCTTCCTGGCAAAGATGGATTACTTCATATTTCTGAGATAGACTGGAAACGCGTTGAAAAAGTTGAGGATGTTCTTAAGGAAGGTCAGGAGGTTGAGGTAAAGTTAATTGAAATTGATAAAAAATCTGGTAAATACAAACTGTCAAGAAAGGTACTACTTCCTAGACCAGCAAAAAGTAACCCAGAAGCAGAGCAGAAAAGTGTTTAATGCGATATTATTATGATTAAGAAAAGGAGGGAAACCTCCTTTTTTGTTGCTTTAACCATTCAATTAAATGTATACTCAAGTATGAAGTTGTTAAATCAACATCGCAACAAATTATTATATTTGAAACATTATTGTATTTTTGTAAATCAACATGGCTTATAATTGAAAATTTAACTTCTATGAAACAGTTAATCCTAATTTTTCTTGTTGTTGCTTTACTTTTACCCTTTTCATGTAAGAAAAATGGAGCTAAATACCCTAGAACCAAAAAGGTTGATGTAGTTGATAACTACTTTGGAATAAAAGTCCATGACCCTTATCGTTGGCTTGAGGTAGATTCAAGTGCCGAGGTTGCAGAGTGGGTAAAAGAGGAAAACAACATTACAAATGAGTACTTAAACAAAATTCCGTTTAGAGGTATTGTTAAAGAAAGGCTTACTGAGTTATGGAACTATTCTACAATCTCCACCCCCTTTAAAGAGGGCGGAAAGTACTTCTTTTATAAAAAAGAGCCGAATCAAAATCAGAGTGTTTTATATTTACAGGAAACGTTGAGTTCAGAACCTCGATTGATTCTTGATCCCAATAAGTTAAGCACGGATGGTACCGTTGCTGTATCAGATGTCAGCGTTTCTAAAGATGGAAAATATTTGGCGTATGCAATTGCTGATGGTGGTTCCGATTGGATAAAAATTAAAGTTATGGATCTTAGTAATGGGAACAACCTCTCAGATGAAATTAATTGGGCTAAATTCACATCAATAGCATGGTTTAAAAATGGATTTTTCTACAGTCGTTTCGATGCACCTAAAGACGGTAAGGGTTTAATTGGTATTAATCAATATCAAAAAATTTATTATCATAAAATAGGAGACTCACAGGATAAGGATGAGGTTATTTTCGGAAATAGTCAAATCCCATCAAGAATGTTTACTGCCCAAGTAACAAAAAATGAAAAATACCTTATTATCTATGAATCTGAGACCACATATGGAAACTCTATTTATACCAAGAACTTAAACCGAAACGATGGATTTGTTCAGATAACCACTGGCTTTGAATTTGAATACCAAGTACTGGATGATGTAAATGATAATTTAATAGTACTTACAAACTATAAAGCTCCAAAGTATAAACTTATTAAAATAAATATAAACACCCTTGATGTTGGTAATTGGCGTGATATACTTCCTGAAAAGAAAGAGGTACTTAAAAGTTGTAATCTGATAGGGGGAAAAATAGTTGCAAACTATATCGAAGATGCTAAGAGTAAAGTTGAGATTTATAATCTTGAGGGTGAAAAGGTAAATCAAATAGACCTCCCCACTTTAGGCATGTTTAATCAAATTAATGGGGATATGAACGATTCTTTAGCGTTCTACTCATTCTCTTCATTTACAGTACCAACTACTATTTATAAGTACAATATTAATCGCAATCAATCTTCTGAGTTTTTCAAACCAGCAATTAATTTCAATTTTGATGATTACGAAACAAAGCAAATATTCTATACAAGTAAGGACGGTACTCAAGTTCCAATGTTTATAGTTTGCAAAAAAGGAATCACTCTAAACGGTAAAAACCCTACACTACTTTATGGATATGGTGGTTTTAATATTAGTTTGCTTCCACACTTTAATGTTGGTAGGTTAATATGGTTAGAGAATGGTGGAATTTATGCTCAAGCAAATATTCGGGGAGGCGGAGAATATGGTGAAAACTGGTATAGGGCTGGTACAAAGTTAAATAAGCAAAATGTATTTGATGATTTTATTGCAGCTGCTGAATATTTAATAAAAATGAAATATACTTCGCCAAATAAGCTTGCTATTGAAGGTGCCTCGAATGGAGGACTATTAATTGGCGCTGTTACAAATCAACGTCCTGAACTATTTAGGGTTGCATTGCCTGAAGTTGGTGTTATGGATATGCTTCGTTATCAGAAATTTACAATTGGAGGATCTTGGATAAATGATTTTGGGTCAAGTGCGGATTCTATTCAATTTATAAATCTATATAAGTATTCCCCATTACATAATGTACGCTCTGGTGTTCGTTACCCATCTATTTTAGTTACAACTGCTGATAGAGATGATAGAGTAGTACCCGCTCATTCATTTAAATATATAGCAACTGTTCAGGATAAGCAGCGACACAGTAGGAACCCTTCTTTGATCAGAATTCAAACTAGAGCAGGTCATGGTGCAGGTATGCCAACCTCTATTCAAATTGAGGAGGCTGCTGATATCTATTCTTTTACATTTTATAATATTGGAGTAGAACTTAAAAAATAGATAATATCCAATAATCAAATTAGGAGTTGGGATTACCAACTCCTTTTTTTATAGTTATTAAAAAAAGGATATGCAATATTTAGTGATAGAAGGCAATATTGGCGCAGGGAAAACCACCCTTTCTGCTCTATTAGCTAAAGATTTTAATGCAAAATTAGTTCTTGAAAGATTTGCTGAAAACCCATTTCTTCCTAAATTTTACAGTAGTCCAGAGCAGTATAGTTTTCCCCTCGAACTTTCATTTCTAGCGGATAGATATAAGCAGCTTAACGACGAACTTAGAACAGTATCATTATTCCAGCCATTAATAATTGCTGATTATTTTTTCATGAAATCTCTAATCTTCGCTCATAATACACTTAGTGGAGATGAATACAATCTTTATCGACAGATTTTCGAAATTATCTATAGTTCAATTCCTAAGCCAGATCTTTACGTTTATCTTCACCTTCCAACTTCCAAATTATTGGAGAATATTCACAAAAGAGGCAGGGATTACGAGCAGACAATTACATCAGATTATTTAGATGAAATTCAAAAAGGTTACTTCGATTTTTTCAAACAGCACCCCGAGTATTCATTCTTAGTTATAGATACAAGCAATTTAGATTTTGTTTCAAATCATGTTGATTATCTTAAACTTAAGTCGGCTATTTTTGACGAAAAGTACACAAAAGGTATACATAGGGTCACTTTTTAGTGATGATTTCAAGATTTTAAATATATCACTTCTTTTTTTGCAAAAAGAGTATTATGTTTGTAAGTCATTATATTTAAGGATGAAAAACCAAACAAAAAATACGTAGATTATGAAAAGAATCAGGTTCAAACATCTAGCATTCATCACTGTAGCAGCTATTTTATTAGGTGGTTGCGGTGGCGTAGAAAAGATGAAACAGCTTCCAGCGGGTGTAAGTTTTAAGGTTACACCAAATCCATTAGAGGTTCACGGTAATAAAGTTAAGGCAACCATTGAAGGTACTATTCCTGCTAAGTATTTCAACAAAAAAGCAATTGTTGATGTAACTCCTGTATTAGTTTACAAAGGTGGAGAACTTGCTCTTACTGTAAAAACTTTACAAGGACAGGATGTTCAAGCAAATAATCAAGTTATCAGTTATGATGCTGGTGGTAGTTTTAAACAGGACATCGAATTTGATTATAAAGATGAAATGTTTAGTTCAGACCTTGAACTGCGTTTTGTAATTACCTATAAGGATAAAAAAATTCCTTTCGATGCTCCTTATAAAGTTGGAAAAGGTGTATTAGCGACCTATAAACTAGTTGATATCGATCCTAAACCAATTATGTTAAAGGATAATAAATTCGTAAGAATTACTCCTGATAAAAAAGATGGTCAAATCAATTTTGTTATTTCAAAAGCTGATATTCGGAAAACCGAGTTAACCAAAGATGATGTTAAACTTCTTCAAGATTTCATCGCAAAATCAGTAGTTGATAAGAAAAAAGAATTTAAAGGTGTTAGTGTCTCTGCTTATGCATCACCAGATGGTCCAGAAACTGACAATGCTAAACTTTCTGTTGATCGTGGTAAGAGTACCGAAAAATGGTTAGGAGATATTTTCAAGAAAGCTAAAGTTGATACTAAAGATAAAAACTTTGTAACAGTTCAAACAACTGCTGAGGACTGGGACGGTTTTCAAACTTTAGTTGGTGCTTCTGATGTTCAAGATAAAGAACTTATTCTTCGCGTTCTTTCGATGTATTCAGATCCTGCTGTTCGCGAAAGAGAGATTAAAAACTTATCAAAAGTTTATTTAGTTCTTGCTGAAAAGATTCTTCCTCAGTTACGTCGTTCAAAAATGACAGCTAACGTTAACCTAGTTGGTTACTCAGATGAAGAACTTAAAGGAAAGATCGAGGCTAATGCTTACGATAGTTTATCCTTAGAAGAAGTGATGTATGGCGTTACTTTAATAGCAGATGCTGATAAGAAACTTGAAGTTTATAAAAAGGTAGGTGATAAATTCAATGATGTTCGTGCATATAACAATGTTGCTTACTTGTATTTATTGAAGAAAGATGTTGTTAATGCAAAAGCCACTTTGGAAAAAGTTGCCACATCAACAGAACCCGCTGTTATAAACAATCGTGGTTGTGTTGCTTTAATGAATGGTGATATTGAAGGTGCTGAAAAACTTTTTGCAGAAGCTACCAATGCAGGCCCAGATGTAAAATATAATCTTGGTATTATTGCAATCATAAAGAACACTTACCCTGCAGCAGTAGAATATCTTGGTGGAACTGATTCTTTCAACCAAGGCTTATCTTTGCTATTAGTTAATAAGAACGATGCTGCAAAAAATACCTTTCAAAAGGTTAATTCAGAAAAAGGTTTCTACGGTTTAGCAATTGTTGGTGCTCGTATTCAGGACGAGGCTATGGTTTTGACCAACCTTCGTAGTGCAATTAAAGATGCTACCCTAAAAGCTCGTGCTAAGAACGACCTTGAATTCCGTAACTATTTCCAAAACGATGCTTTCAAAGCTATTGTTGAGTAAATAATTTAAAAAAATATTCTACGAGGCTGCTTGAAAAAGCAGCCTTTTTTTATTCTTTTTTAATTCCTAATTAGTTCATCTTTGGTTTATTGTTTCCACATTATCATGAGTTTATCAGCGAGATATCTGCCTGTGAAATTATTTTTTTAAAAAGATTCATCAAAAAGATCAATTTGATTTAACTTAATATATATTTGCGATAGAAAACTCAAAAAACCAAATTGGTTTCCAGATGACAAATAAAAGTACTGAACTAATGATTTTAGAAGCAGCTGAGGAACTATTTTTTCGATATGGATACAGCAAAACTTCTGTTGATGATATTACCGAGAGTATTAGAATCAGCAAAAAAACATTATATCAGAATTTCGAAAGCAAAGAAAAAATCCTAGTGGCAATATTCGATAGTATAAAAACTGAACTATCCACTCAGATAGAAAAAATAATAGCTGATAAATCAATTCCCTTTACCGATAAATTGAGAGAAAGTATGAGGGTTATTTCAAGGCAGTTTTCAAAAATACCCCCATTTTTTTATGATGATATTCAATATCAGGCTCCAGAGGTATGGAAAATGTGGCTTGATTATAAAAAGGATGCTGCATTTAGACATTTTAGGTATTTACTTGAAGAAGGAAAATCTACGGGAGATATTAAACCTGAGATAAGTATTGATATGACGGTTTTCTTTTATCTCAGCGCCTTACACAGTATGTTGGATCCAAAATTTATTAAGCATCAGTTACCGTCAGAAGTAGCTGACAATCTACCTGATTCGCCTCTTGACCGTTTTAATGAGGTTGTAAGGATTGTTTACCTTGGAATTCTAACGGATAAAAGTAAACAAGAATTGGAGAAAAAGTAAGTTAAAATAAAAATTAAATAGTATGAAAACAAGGTTTCATTTTCTTGTTCTAATCTTTGCACTAAGTTCTTTAATGTTTAGGGTTAATGCACAATCTCTTCAGGTTTCGTCTGAATTAAAAGAACTTATCGAACTTTCATTAAACAAAGATTACAAAGTTGCTGATAAAGATATTGATAAGAAAATTGCAGAGGTTCAGAGAAGAGCCGTTCGTTCGGCTTACATCCCAAAAATAGAACTAGGGGGCAAATATTTATATGCCTATTCTTCGGTAAACTCAAAAATTGGTGAAGTTGATGGTTTTGAAAGTATTGCGAAGTTAAAGGAGTTTATGACTAATCCTGCTTTCCCTGTGTTATTTCCAAATTTGGCTGGTTTAAGCAGTGAAATTACAAAGTTACAGCAATTGCTTGCTCAACAAGGGATGCAACTTCCTTCCATTACCAATAGTTTGGATGGGGATTTATCTGGGAATTACTTTGGAGTTGATGTTACTACTAAAATGCTTTTATATAGCGGAGGTCAAGTACCGAATGCTGCAAAAGCGTTATCCGAGAAAATAAAAGCACAGGAAGCATTATCCGATAAGTGTAAATCGGATGTAATTAGTGATGTGATAACTTATTATGATCAACTAGCATTGCTAATTCAATCAAAAAAAGTACTTAATGAATCGACGGAAAGATTAGTTGCTGAAAAAAAGTATGCAAATACTGCTTTGAGAAATGGTCTTGCTACAACATTCGATACGCTTAAAATTGCTGTTGCCGATGCTAATTTACACGCAAAACTTTCTGAGTATGATAGTAAGAAGACATTGCTGTATCAGAAACTTGCTCAGTTAACAGGTAAACCCGCATCAAGTTTCGAGGTTTCAAATCCTGATTTACAGCCATTGATTTATACTGATACAACTTCTGATATCAATAATAGAGCTGAATTCAGGGCTCTTACTGCAGGCGTTGAAGCACAGAAATATATGTTAAAGTCAGAGAAATCGCATTATCTGCCAAAAATACAAGCATTAGCATCTGTTCGTTATGATAATATTTTCAAGGCCGATGTTAATTTAAACGCTCCAATACCAATGGATATGAAAATCAATAGTATAGGACTAGGACCAACGTTTATGGTTGGAGTAGGTTTTAAATGGGAGATTTTAGATAGATCTGGTGGTTCTGCCAAAATACAACAAGCAAAATTAGAAGTAAGTAAAGCGGACAACGCCAGAGAAGAGGCTCGTGAACTATTGCAACTTAATCAGATCAAGGTGAAAACGAATTATAATGCATTGCTAAATCAGGTTGCATATAAAGAAAAACAACGGCAGGCTGCTCGTATGGCTCTTCAACTAGCCCAGAAATCATATGACGAAGGAATGATAAATATTACGGAAAGATTAGCCGCTGAAACCGAAGTGCAGAATGCTGAACTTGAATTTATTCAGGCAGTATTTGCGCAACGCCAATCAGCTTTAGAGTGCTATAAGGCCACAGGCGACCTAGTACTATCAAATATTAAGTAAAAAACAAAAAAAAGTAGTCAACATATTTATAATTTTTTGCACGATGAAAACAATAAACAAAAGACATTCAGGAATGCTTATCGCATTTTTAACCTTGCTTTTCGTAATTGCTTTAGTTAGTATAATTGGCTGGATTGTATTAAAACCAGAACCAATCATTTTACAGGGTCAGGCAGAAGCAACGGAGGTGCGGGTATCAGGGAAGGTGCCTGGGCGTATCGAAAAATTCATGGTGTCGGAAGGGATGACGGTAAATAAAGGAGATACCCTTGTTTTAATAAGTAGCCCTGAATTGAACGCAAAATTGTTTCAAGCACTATCGGCAGAGGACGCTGCAAATGCACAGAATCAGAAAGCAAATAAAGGTGCACGCGTTGAACAGATAGCAGGTGCTTATGAACTTTGGCAAAAAGCAGAAGTGGGTGTGAAGTTGGCTGAAAAAACTTTCAATCGTTTACAAAATATGTTTAATGAGGGTGTTGTTTCTGCTCAAAAGCGCGATGAGGCTGAGGCTAACTATCAAGCAGCCATTGCAACTTCGAAAGCAGCAAAATCGCAATACGATATGGCTATAAATGGTGCTGAAAAGGAGGACAAACTTGCTGCTATTGCAATGGTAAATCGTGCAAAAGGGGCTGTTTCTGAAGTAGAATCGTATCTTTCCGAAACAAAATTGGTTTCACCTATCAACGGCGAAGTTTCAGAAATATTTCCTAAAAGAGGTGAATTGGTTGGCTCTGGTGCACCAATCATGAGTATTGTTGATTTAAAAGATCAGTGGGTTGTTTTCAATATAAGGGAAGACTTATTAACCAATATTAAAATGGATACCGAATTGGAAGCAAACATACCTGCTTTAGGAAATAAAATTGTGAAATTAAAAGTAAATTATATCAGAGTAATGGCGAGTTATGCCACGTTTAAAGCAACAAAAACCACAGGGGGGTTCGATGTCAAAACCTTTGAAGTACATGCAATTCCTGTGACTTTTATTGATGGTTTACGCCCAGGAATGAGTTTGATGGTTGAATATGAGAAAATCAAATAAATTCTAATGTAAATATTTAAAAATCAATTAAATAACTTGATTTTTCTGCTCTTTATCGTTTTATATTGAATAAAATAATGAAAGAAATATTAGTGAGTATCAGGAACGTTGCAAGGAGAGAGGTAAATCGGATGTCATCTCGAAGTTTATACATTTTAGTGATGCTGGTGTTTCCCCTTCTGTCTATTCTTTTTTTTGGTTCGCTTTTCAAGGATGGGCTTCCAACTAAAATGCCCATAGCAATTGTTGATCTTGACCAAACGGCAACCTCACGTAAGATGGCTCGTAGTATAGATGTTACGCCAATGAGCAAAGTAGTCGAATTCTTGCAATCGGAGACTGAGGCCATGTCAGAATTACGAGCAGGTAATATCTATGGTTTTGTAGTTTTTCCTAAAAACTTTGAGGCAGATATCTTGACTTCCAAACAACCTATAGTTGGCTATTATTATCACAACGCTTTCCTTACAGCAGGAGGCTTGATACAAAGCAACTTAGCAACAGTTCTTCGCAGCTTATCGGGAGGGATAAACATTAAAAAGCGCGAAGCAATGGGGCAATCTAAGGACTATATTTCATCTCAGGTACAACCTATTCAGCGTAATACACATCAACTATTTAATCCTACGATAACTTATTCAGTGTATCTTTCTACTATTGTAATGCCAATTATGCTTCAAATCTTTATTCTACTAATGACTGTTTACAGCATTGGGATTGAAATTAAGGAGAAAACTTCGCGTGAATGGCTAAGACTTTCAAATAAATCAGTCGTTATTGCACTAATTGGTAAATTATTGCCCTATACTGTGAGTTTCTTTATTGTAATGATGTTTCAGAATTTTATTCTGTATAGAGTAATGCAGATGCCCATGCATACAAACCTTGGATGGTTGATGCTTGGTTCGTTTATGTTTGTGCTGGCATATCAGGCTGTTGGGATATTGTTTATTGGAGTACTCCCGCTTATGCGACATGCTCTTAATTTGGCAGCCTTTTTTAGCATACTGGCACTTTCACTTACTGGATTCTCTTTTCCAACAGATTCAATGCCCCCTGTAATACAATACTGGTCAAATCTTCTTCCAGCCAGACACTACATGCATATATTTCAAAGCCAGATACTCACTGGTTTTGAGTTGAAATATTCATTACCTTCATACCTGTATCTCTTGATATTTGTGCTGTTACCTCTAATAATATTAAGCAGACTAAAATCGGCTTTGATATATCAGAGGTTTGTTGAAGATATACATTCAATGAATTCTTCAATCTAGCGTTAATGACTTATATCTAAATGCACAACTTTTACTATAATGAAAAACAAAAGTTTAAACCTGTTTAGGCAAATCGCAGAAGGATTCCGGAGTATGTTACGCATTTGGATGAGGGAACTTCATCTAATTATTTTGGATGTAGGAGTGATATCGGTTGTATTTGCTGCGCCTTTATTATATCCGATATTGTATTCGACAATTTATTACAAAGAGGTTGTTCGTGAAATGCCTATTGCAGTTGTGGATCTTTCACACTCATCTGCTAGCCGGCAGTTTATCAGAAAACTTGATGCTACACCTGAATTGATGGTAGCGAAAAATAGCGCATCAATGGAGGAAGCCATCTTGGCATTCAAGAATAGACAGGTGCGTGGTATTGTTCAAATACCTGAGACTTTTAGTGCTGATATTGCATTGAATCGTCAAACAACAATATCTACTTATGCGGATATGGAGTTTTTTATGTATTACAAAGCGTTGATGGCGGGAACAAGTTACGCAACGCTCGATGCGGGGAATCGAATACAGATCAATAATTTGATGAAGGAGGGTTTAACCGAGAGACAAGCACAGGTAACTGTTGAACCTATGAAGTTGGTTGATAATGTCATGGCCAATAAGGCTGGGGGGTTTGCCAATTATGGTGTACCTGCATCACTAATTTTAATTATTCAACAAACGCTAATTCTTGCTATTGGTATAATGGCTGGTACGGCGCGTGAACGTCATGCTTTTGGCACTCTCGTTCCACTTGATCGTAAGCGACTAGGAACTTTGCGATTGGTATTGGGGAAAACGGCTGCCTATTTTACTATTTATGCTTTGCTTTGTGTTTATATGTTGGGTATGATTCCACAATGGTTCGGCTATGGTCGAGCAGCAAGTTTGCCCGAGTTAATAGCACTTATAACCCCTTTCCTACTATCAACTATATTTTTTGGGTTAACCCTTTCAGTGGCTTTTAAAAATAGGGAAAGTCCAATGATGCTCTACGCATTCACTTCGATACCTATACTCTTTTTATCGGGGGTTATTTGGCCTTTATCAAGTTTTAGCCCAACTTGGTTGTTTGTTAGGGAAATATTCCCTTCGTCAAACGCCATATTTGGGTTTGTTAAAATGAAATCGCTGGGAGCAACTATTTATGAAACAAGAAAAGAGATCATGGCTCTTTGGATACAAACGGGAGTTTACTTTTTGACAGCATGTACGGCCTATGCTTATCAAGTCTATTTCTCAGAGAGGTTGCGAAGCGAATTGCTTTCACATCCATTTAGGGAAATGCGTAGAATAATAGCTAAAAGACAAGCTTAATTGGGACTATTAAATAATATTGAAATAGATACGGTTATTTTCTGATTTTTGTATAAAAATCCCAAAGTACAATACCTGCCGAAACGGCAATATTAAAGGAATGTTTAGTTCCGAATTGAGGTATTTCTATACATTCATCTGAAATATCAACAACGTTTTGTTCAACACCGCGTAATTCATTACCAAAAACTAAAGCGTACTTTACTCCTTGTTTTGGTTGATATTTTATTAAATCAATACTATCAGATGTTTGCTCAAGGGAGATAATTTTGTAACCATTCTTTCTCAGTTTTATAACGGCCTCCACTGTTGTTTCAAAATACTCCCATTCAACAGATTCTTCGGCACCAAGGGCTGTTTTGTGAATCTCCTTGTGCGGGGGTGTTCCCGATATGCCACATAAAATAATCTTTTCAACAAGCAGTGCATCAGATGTTCTAAATACAGAACCTATATTGTTAAGGCTTCTGATATTGTCAAGCACAACTAAAATAGATATTTTATCAGATTGTTTGAACTCTTTTATTGATTTGCGGTTTAACTCTATGTTTTCAAGTTTTCGATTGCTTGTCATCGTTTTTAGTTTTCGCAAAGATAAATAAACCTTTTTTTGTAATTTAGATGCATTTCAAACAAATACAATTCCAATGAATATTCATGAATATCAAGCCAAGCAATTGCTAGAGGAATCAGGCGTTCCTATACCAATCAGTATGATTGCAACAACTCCTGCTGAAGCAGTCAGTGCTGCTGAGGAGATATTCAAAAAAACAGGTTCGAATGAGATTGCTGTAAAAGCGCAAGTTCATTCAGGTGGAAGAGGCAAAGCGGGAGGTGTCAAAATTGCCCATAGTGTTAATGAGGTTGAGAACTGTGCAAGGCAAATACTGGGCATGACTTTAGTTACTTCTCAAACAGGGCCCGCAGGTAAATTCGTTCGAAAGGTGCTTATTCAAAATGGTGTTTATGAATCAGGTCCTTCCGAGTTAAAGGAGTATTATATCAGCATATTGCTAAATAGGGCAACGGGTAGGAATATGATAGTTTATTCTCCTCAAGGGGGAATGGATATTGAGGCGGTTGCCGCTCAAACACCTCAATTAATCTTTAAGGAAGATATTCACCCATTGGGTGTTCAACCTTATCAGGCAAAAAGAATTGCTTCCAATCTTGAACTTAAGGATAAGGCTTATACGCAGATGGTTAAGTGCGTATTGGCTATGTATGATGCTTATATAAAAAACGATTTTTCGTTGCTTGAGATAAATCCATTAGTAAAAACATCGAATGACGATATTTTTGCTGTAGATGCAAAGGTAAATATCGAGGATAATGCGCTTTACCGTCACCCAAATTTGGCTTTATTGCGCGATAAAGATGAAGAGAATCCTGCTGAGGTTGAAGCATCTGAGAACAACCTGAATTTTGTGAAACTCGATGGAAATGTGGGTTGTATGGTAAATGGAGCAGGATTAGCTATGGCAACAATGGATATCATTAAGTTATCGGGTGGAGATCCTGCAAATTTTCTTGATGTTGGTGGTAGTGCTAATGCTAAAACCGTTGCGGCTGGTTTTCGCATAATTCTTAGAGATGCAAATGTTAAAGCCATCCTAATTAATATTTTTGGTGGTATAGTTCGTTGCGATAGGGTTGCGCAAGGCGTTGTTGATGCGTATAAAGAGATTGGAAATATTGCAGTTCCTGTAATTGTTCGACTACAGGGTACCAATGCAAAAGAGGGGAAGGATTTGATTGATAAATCTGGATTGAAAGTTTTATCCGCAATATCGTTACAAGAGGCGGCGGATCTGGTAAGGATATCTGTAGTTTAAATACAAAAACCGAGAAGATTCTCGGTTTTTACTTTTTTACACTTTTTCTTCTTTTACAGGGCAAGAACTAAACCCAAGCACAGTATAAAGAGGACAGAACTTTATAAATGCTGTTACTAAAGGGAGAATTGCAATTAATCCCCACCAACTCTGGTATGCAATACCAACAACACCTATAACCAATGCAATGATTATTCTGATGATCATGTCAATTGTGCCAACATTTTTTTTCATTTTGTTATAATTTATTATTTACTAATTAAACAAACAAAAACTATTAATGTTTACTTCCAGATAACATTTTTTCTACGGATGGGCATGGTCATACATCTTGCGCCTCCGCCACCGCGAGGTAGTTCGTTTCCATCAATCGTAATGACATATTTTTTGTAATCAGAGATATTAACTTTCTCGGCAAGAATATCTTTTGCTCTAATAATCTCGAACCCATTTTTATTCATTTCATCCATCGTATAGGTATTGCGCGAATAGCCAATTACTTTACCTGGCCCAATAGCAAAAAAATTAGCTCCGCTATGCCATTGCTCCCTTTCCTGAATCCATGGATCACGAGATCCTCCGCAGATTATAGGTTTAAGATCCATCCCAAGGCTTTTTAATGCGGTAAGTATATTTTCAACTGTTTTAATCTCAAGAACTTTCCCGTTTTGTACAGTTATTTGAACTGTTTGATAGCGGTTGGGCTTAAGTATAACTGGTTCAAATACCATGCACTTGTCAACATCAAGCATAGTAAATACCATATCAAGATGGATAAATGATTCTGGTGAATCAGGAAGCTCCTGAACTATAATATGTCTTTTCTTTTTATCATTTTGAGTGATTAATCTACTTAGAATAAAATCAATACCATGAGTTGTAGTTCGGATACTATTACCAATTAAAAAAATATCATCGCGGGCAATTAGGACATCACCTCCTTCAATAGTGGTATTGTCTTCACAACCAAATTTGAGAGGATTTACAGTTGTTGTTGAGAAAACCCCAGAATGATTAAATATTGCTTCCATAATTATGCACTCTAAGTCTCTAACCCTATTAGCCATTCTGGAAATTAGTACTTGGTTGAGCATTGATATTGATGCATCTCTGGTAAAGTAGAAATTATAAAGAGGAGGTAAGGAGAATCTTTCGTGGCTTAAAAAGTTTGTTAGATTATTCATTTTTAAAGGTATGCCAATAATTAAAAGATTTGCTAGTTCTTTAGCCGGGATACCTAGAAGCTCGTCAACTAAGAAAAGCGCATTTTCATGTTTGCAGATTGTTGTAATGAGCTCCTGCTTTGAAGTTTCTCTTGATAGAACTTTTACAAGTAGGTCTTCCACTTGAAAGGTTCTTGTAATTTTTGAAAGAATACCGCTGAGTTGTGAGTATTCCTTACGGGCAATAGAGAGGTTAAGTATATCACTGTAAAGCGCACGCTGGGCGTTTTGTGGAGTCATATTTTCTACCTCTGCACCGGGTGTGTGAATTATAACCCCTTCTAATTCTCCTATCTCTGATTTTATATCGATTTCAATCCTTTCGTTCATAGCCTTTTAATTATTTGTAAATCTTAGCAAGTAAAAATACGTTATAATGATGAAATTATGAAAAAATAATTGATTCCAAGTATCTGTTAAAAAGCAATACATATAAAAAAGATACATTGACCTAGCAAAAGGGTTTATTAGTCAAATCAAAGAACTATGTTGTGCTTTAGAAGAGTAAATTTGAGTGTGAGAAGAGCATTTTATGCTTAATCTCCGGTGGTTAATTAGTTGTTTAGCTGAAAAGGTCTGCATCCGCAGACCTTTTCACATTTTAAGGCATAGAAAAGATTGTAAATAACAGGGGTGTTGTCAAAAAAAGAGAAGTTGAGTTTCTGAAAATTTAATGTTTAAAACTTTTCTGACTGGTGTACTAATAAAAAAGGGTGTCCTTGACTTTTTGGACACCCTCTTCTTTTTCCATATTTGCTACAAGTATTCCTCAATCGGAGCACAAGAACAAACTAAATTTCTATCGCCATAGCCTGAATCAATCTTGCCAACCGCTGGCCAGAATTTATTCCCTGCAATCCAAGGGAGTGGGAATGCTGCTTTCTGACGACCATAAGTATGGTTCCATTCATCAGCAGTAACTTCGGTGGCTGTGTGGGGTGCATTCTTAACTACGTTATCAACCTTATCGGCTTTGCCATCTTTAATATCATCCAATTCTTTCTTAATGGTAATTAAAGTATCTACAAAACGGTCGAGTTCCTGCTTAGATTCACTTTCAGTAGGTTCTACCATAAGGGTTTCATGAACAGGGAATGATAGGGTAGGAGCATGGTATCCATAATCCATTAAACGACGAGCTATATCACCTGTTTCAACATCGTAGGTTGCTTTAAAATGATGGCAATCGAGGATCATCTCATGCGCAACACGACCTGTTTCGCCAGTGTAAAGAACGCTGAATTGTCCTTTTAGGCGGGTAGCCATGTAGTTTGCATTTAGAATTGCCCATTTGGTAGCGTTTGTTAAACCTTCGCCGCCTAGCATTAGGATGTAACCATATGTAATTGGAAGTACGCTTGCGCTTCCGTAAGGAGCAGCAGCAACAGCGGTAATAGCTTTATCACCGCCAGTTTTTACAACAGGGTGTGAAGGTAGGAAGTGAGCAAGTTCCTTTGTAACAGCAATTGGACCAACTCCAGGTCCACCACCACCATGAGGAATTGCAAAGGTTTTATGTAGGTTGAGGTGGCAAACATCAGCACCAATCTCGCCTGGGCTGGTAAGCCCAACCTGAGCGTTCATGTTGGCTCCATCCATATAAACCAAACCACCATTTTTGTGAATAATATCCATCATCTCACGGATTTTAAATTCAAATACCCCGTGAGTGGATGGGTAGGTAACCATAAAGCATGAAAGTTTATCCTTATACTGTTCTGCTTTTACCTTTAAATCGTCTACATTGATATTCCCTTTTTCATCGCAGGCAACAACTACAACCTCCATGCCTGCCATAGCAGCACTCGCAGGGTTTGTGCCGTGTGCGGATGCAGGAATCAGCACAACGTTACGATGTGTATCACCTCTATCGATATGATACTGACGTATAACCATTAACCCAGCATATTCGCCAGCTGCACCAGAGTTTGGTTGGAGCGAAACTGCTGCAAAACCAGTTATCTCGGCTAAATATTTTTCTAAATCGTGAATCATCTCCATGTAACCAGCAACCTGATCCACTGGGACAAATGGATGAATGCTTCCGAATTCTGCACGGCTAAGTGGCATCATTAATGCAGCACCGTTAAGTTTCATGGTACAGCTACCCAATGAAATCATACTATGAGTTAGGGAGATATCCTTACGTTCCAACTTCTTGATATACCGCATCATTTCGGTTTCGGAGTGGAACATGTTGAATACCTTCTCGGTTAAAAAGCTGCTTTTACGTTTTAGGTTAGCAGGTATTTGGTTTGATTCAACTATTTGGTTGATTACAGTTGCTTTTTTGCCATTTGCTTCGGCAAAAACAGTTAGAATGCAATTAATGTCACTAACATTGGTTACTTCATCGAAGCTGATGCCAATATTTCCGTTCTCTTTATAGAAGAAATTCAACTTATTTGCAAGCGCTTTTTCTTTAATTGTGCTTACATTTACTGATGCTGGAAGAGATATCTCAAGGGTATCGAAGAAACTCCTAACATTCTGTGTATAACCTAATTTTGTTAGTTCGTTGGCAACAATTACCGCTGCACTATGAGTGTATGAAGCAATTTTCTTAATTCCTTCCTGACCATGGTATACGGCATACATACCAGCCATTGTGGCAAGAAGTGCTTGTGCTGTGCAGATGTTTGAGGTTGCACGTTCGCGTTTGATATGCTGCTCGCGGGTTTGTAAAGCCATACGTAACGCTTTATTGCCATGTTTATCGATTGAAACACCAATGATACGACCCGGCATACTGCGTTTGTGCTCATCTTTAGTTGCAAAGAATGCTGCATGTGGACCGCCAAATCCCATTGGAACACCAAAGCGTTGGGTTGATCCAACTACGATATCTGCGCCCCATTCGCCTGGAGGTGTAATAAGTGCAAGGCTTAAAAGATCTGAAATAACGGCTACAAGAACACCTGCTTCATGAGCTTTGGTTGTAAATCCTGCGTAATCTCTAACAGTTCCTTTGGCTGATGGATATTGAACAATTGCACCAAATTCTTTTCCTGTATAGATGTACTCGCTGTAGCAGCCTGTTACAATCTCAATTCCCAAAGGTTTTGCACGGGTAATGATAACTTCAATGTTTTGTGGAAAAATATCTTTATCAACAAAAATTACATTTTTACCCTCTTTAACTGCTTGACGACTTCGTAAATTGTACATCATAATCATTGCTTCTGATGCAGCGGTTGACTCATCAAGAAGCGATGCATTGGCAATTTGCATACCTGTTAAATCCATAACCATGGTTTGGTAGTTCAGTAAAGCCTCTAAACGACCTTGGCTAATTTCTGCTTGGTATGGAGTATATGAAGTGTACCAACTTGGATTTTCAAATATATTGCGCATGATTACTGCTGGAGTGGCAGTGCCGTAATAACCCAAGCCAATAAAAGAACGAAATATCTTATTCTTTGCTGCTAATGCATTGATTTTGTTTAAATATTCGTGTTCAGTTATTGGAGAAGGTAAGTTAAGCGGTTTTTTTAAGCGTATGTTAGTTGGTACCGTTTGGTTAATAAGTTCATCAAGCGTTGATACGCCAATAACTTTTAACATCTCATCTAATTCGTGGTCGCGAGGACCAATATGACGTGAAACAAAGGAATCGGTTATCATTATTTTTGAATTTATAGTTTAATTGAAAAGATTTCAAAAAGTTTTGTAAAATTAAAAAAAGGATTACTGATAAAAGTTGAGAAATATCAATATTGTAAAAAAGATTTTAATGGTTATTGTTATGAAAGGAATGGGTTGTGTTTTTTTTCATACCCAATGGTAGTGGAGTCGCCATGTCCCGGATAAACTACAATATCATCGCCCAATGGAAGAATTTTATTAATAATACTATTAATTAGCGTTTCATAATTTCCTCCTAAATCAGTTCGACCAATCGAGCCTTTGAAAAGGGTATCTCCCGTGATTAAAATCTTTTGTTCACGGAAGAAAAAGCAAACACCGCCCATTGAGTGACCTGGTGTGTGTATTATCTCGATGCTTGAGTTTCCAAAAGTAATAATATCACCATCCTTAAAAGGTTTATCAATTACAGGTGCTTTATCAATATCTAACCCAAATCTAAGCGCATGTAATGGGGCTGATTCTATTAGTGCAAACTCATCAGGATGAGCGAGGCATTCAACTTTGTATATCTCCTTAAGTGGTTGATTCCCTACAATATGATCGATATGTCCATGTGTAATTAACAAGCATTTAACTTTTAGATTTTCTTTACCAATAAATCTTTTAACCTCCTCTATACCTGAATTGGAATAACAACCAGCATCGACAATAACTGCTTCATTGGTTTGGTCGTAAATAATGTAAGTATTCTCTTGGAAAGGATTAAGTATTAATCGCTTGATATGTATCATCTTTCAATTATTATATTATTGTTTTACCCCTTTTAATAAGGGGACAAAGATAAAGTTTCCATGCTTAGTTATCTTACTTTCAGTGGCACTAATTTTTTCGACCAAAGTCATTACTTGACTATTTTTGTCACCTACAGGGGCTATTAATTTTCCACCTATATCCAGTTGTTCAATAAGTTTTTCAGGTATTTCAGGTGTTCCCGCTGTGATAATGATTTTATTGTAAGGCCCATAGCTAGGCATTCCGATGTATCCATCTCCATAAAAAAAGTGTGGACGATAACCCATTATTTCAAGCAGAGCCTTCGATTTCAGATATAGCTCCTTTTGCCTCTCAATGGTGAAAACATTGGCTCCCATTTCAATAAGAACTGCTGTTTGATACCCTGAACCAGTTCCAATTTCGAGTACTTTTTCGTGGGGTTGAACGTTTAAAAGTTGGGTTTGAAAAGCAACCGTGTAGGGTTGAGATATTGTTTGACCAGCACCAATAGGGAAAGCCGAATCTTTATATGCAAAGTTGATGAAGCCGCTATCCATAAAAAAATGGCGTGGTATACGATTTATTGCATCTAAAACTCGCTGATCGGAAATTCCTTTTAATCTAATCTCTTCAACCAAATTTTTTCTAAGACCTTTATGCCTATATGAATCCTGCATTTTATCTGTTCAACGATAATTATTATCGCAAAGATAACAGGAGTTTTTAAGATTTTAGGGTGTTACTATTTGGTTGATAAAAAGTGTTGAAAACTCCACATGTTTATAGTAATTTGGAATAAGTTTGTATAAGAACATTCCATTGAATATTTAACGGCAAAAATTATATCGAATATTTTTTAAATATAAATAAGATTATGAAAGCAGGCTTTTTTTTTCAATTTCCAATTAGTATTGAGTTATTGCTTGATATAGCAAAGAGTAATGATTTTGAACTGGTAGGTGCTTTCTTTAAAAATTTTGATAATTCAATAGGCTCAAACCCCTATATTTATGAGTCGGAGGATGAACTCCTTGTTCAAATTGATGTTGCATTTGTATTTTTTGATAGATCCTGCTATTTAGATTTTACAGCTAAAACGCTGAGGAGAGGGGTAAACCTTTTTTTAGCAAGCCTACCCGATTATACCCATGCTGCTTTGGTTGAGGTTAATGAATTATCTATTGAAATAGGCGTTCCCATCGGTTTTGGCTGTGCAGGTGAAATCTTAATAAGACAAGATGAGGTTATAAGTAATTACTTTATGCTTCAACTTATACGAGATGCAGGGATGGCTATAAATGATGATGTTTTTCGGCGAATGCTAATATATGACGTCGCCTCCTTTGTTAGGATAAGACCGTGTGGTTTGAGGAAACTAAGAGTTAACAGTTTACCTCTCTTCACTAAATCGTCCAAACTTATTAACCTTCGAATGGAATATGATAATGGTAGCGTAATAGCATCAAGTTTAACAAGAATAAATGAGCCAGAAAAATGTATGATTCGCTTCTTTTCAGGCGATGATGGATATTTTAAAGAGTTACCTGCCAATAATTTGGCTTTTAAAGAAAATATTCTTAAAACCCCTGAACTTCTACTAAATGACGAGGGGTTCATGGCAAGTTTAGAACTTTACGTCCAAGAAATATCAGAAAAAACTACATTGAGTTTTGGTATTGAGAATGCTATGGAAACATTGAATATAGTTGAATCGATTGAAGACCGCCTTTATCCAATGAATTGACTCCAGATTAAACGAGTTTGAAAAGTGAAGTTGGTGCTTTTGTTTTGATTTAAATCTATTGCAGAAATTTAAAATTCAATTTTTTGAAATATCGCATTTTGCGATATTTTATTATGGCAACAGAACAAGATTGTTGCAAAGCATTCAAATATCTAATAATCAACTTAAAAATCAGATTATTCCTACTTAGGTGCCATTCTATAAAGCCCAATGGCTATCACGGCAAATAAAATATTTGGAATCCAAACCGCCGAAAATGGGGTTAATGAGCCACCAACGGCAAACATGGTAGAGAATCGCATGAAAAGTATATAGGAGAAGCTAATTGCCAACCCAACACCAATATGTAAACCAATACCACCCCTTACTTTCCGCGATGAGAGGGCTACTCCTATTAACGTTAAAATAAAAGTTGAAAAAGGGTAGGCCAGCCTACTGTATTTTTCTATTAAAAAAACGTCAACAGTATCGGCACCTTGTAAGCGTTGTTGATCAATGAATTCATTTAATTGGAAAAGATTCATGGTTTCAACAACACTTGTTCTCATTGTAAAATCTTTGGGAGTAATAAATATAGAGGTATCAATCCGTTCCCCCTTTTTAATCTCTTGACTATCGGCGAGATAGTTTCTTATATAGTAGTTTTGAACCGCCCATTTTCCCTTGGTAGAATCCCATCGAGCATAGTCCGACATCAATTTTGACTGTAGTTTTCCGTCCACAAAATGTTCGAGGGAAAATTTATAGCCAGTTTGGCTGAATGAGTTATAGGCTTCCATATAAACAAAAACGCCCGGGCGAACTTGCTTATGAATATTGTGATCGCTATTTTGAAAAGGTCTCTTTATATAAGTATTCTCAAAATCTAGCCTCACTCGATTTGCTGGCGGAATTATAAAACTTGTGAGAAAAAATGAGAAAACAGCAATAATTGTAGCTGAAACAAAGTAAGGGTACATCATCCGTTTGAAGCTAACACCACTGCTAAGAATTGCAATTATCTCGGTATTGTAGGCCATTTTTGATGTAAAGAAAATAACTGCAATAAATGTAAATAGGGAGCTGAATAGGTTCGCAAAATAGGGTATAAAGTTGAAATAGTAATGGAATACGATATAGCTCAGCGGAGGTTTCTTCTCCATAAAATCATCTAGCTTCTCCGAAATGTCAAAAACTACTGCAATACCCACTATGAGAGCAATGGCAAACAGATAAGTTCCAATAAACTTACGAATTATGTAATAGTCAATTGTTTTTAGTCTGAATTTTTCTCTCATAATCGTGCCGATAATTTTTTAACCATTTGATTTTTCCATGCTGAAAAATCATCCTGCAAAATATGTTTGCGAGCCTCTTTTACCAACCAAAGGTAAAAACCTAAATTATGAATACTTGCAATTTGTGGGCCAAGCATTTCCGCCGAAATAAATAGATGTCTTAAATATGCTTTGGAATATCTAATATCAACAAAAGATAGGCCATTAGGATCGATTGATGAAAAATCATCCTTCCATTTTTGGTTACGAATATTAATAATCCCTTCGCTAGTGAAAAGCATACCATTCCTGCCATTTCTAGTTGGCATAACGCAATCAAACATATCCACTCCAAGAGCAATTCCTTCGAGGATATTTTCCGGTGTTCCAACCCCCATCAAATAGCGAGGCTTATCTTTAGGAAGGATTTCATTTACAACGTCAACCATTTCATACATAACCTCGGCAGGTTCTCCAACAGATAGGCCGCCAATAGCATTCCCTTCGCGGTTTAATGCAGCTATGTATTCTGCTGCTCTACGACGCAAATCAGGGTATACACATCCTTGTACGATTGGAAAAATAGTTTGACCATAACCATATTTAGGTTCAGTGCTATCGAATTGATTAATACACCTATTGAGCCAATGTTGAGTTAAATCGAGCGATTTGCGTGCATATTCAAAATCGGAGTTACCCGGAGGACATTCATCGAATGCCATAATAATATCAGCTCCAATAATTCGTTGAATATCAATAACGTATTCGGGTGAGAACATGTGTTTTGAGCCATCAATATGGGAGCGGAATGAGGCTCCTTCACGTGTTAACTTTCTGTTTTCAGTTAATGAAAATACTTGATATCCACCACTATCTGTAAGAATTGGGCGATTCCAACTTGAGAATTTGTGTAAACCCCCAGCGGCTTCAAGAACCTCTAACCCAGGACGTAGGTATAGATGATAGGTATTTCCTAAGATTATTTGAGCATTAATATCATTCTCCAAATCCTGATGGTTAATCCCTTTTACGCTTCCAACTGTGCCAACAGGCATGAAAATCGGCGTTAAAATTTCACCATGATCTGTTGTAATTTTCCCAGCACGAGCTTTTGACGATCCGTCCGTATGTTCCAGTTTAAAATCCATTAGCCCAATTTTTCAGGCTCAAAGATAATTAAAAACATTGTTGAAAATAATTTGCTCCAAATTCATAATTAAGGCATAACCTAATGTAGAGCCAAGTATTCAAAAATATAGAAATTTGCTGAAATAATAATTAGATTCTGATTGATAGGGTTGATGTTGATAATTTATTGAAAACGAACAATTTAATATCATGGATTGTTTCTAATAATTAATCTTGATTTAACAATACGCACTATGTTGGTAAACACAGAAATGTTTAATATCATTGTCATCGTTTTAATAAGATTTTACCGTGAGAGAAATAATTTCAAATTCAACTGTTTACGAACTAGTCCTAGTTTCAATTTTAATAATTGCCTTTCTAATTCAGCTGTATTACTATCTTGGAATTTACCTAAAAGTAGTATTGTACAAGAATAAATTGGAAGAGCCGATAACACCTAATATACCTATATCGGTAATTATTTGCGCCCGAGACGAAGAGGAAAACCTGTTATCCTTTTTGCCTTCCGTTATGGAGCAAGAATACCCTGATTTCGAGGTTGTTGTTGTGAATGATTGCTCTTCTGATAATAGCGAATATACGCTTGAAGCCCTTGCAAAAAAGTATCCTAACCTTAGGGTGACCACAATAAAGCAAGATGAAAAATTTACACACAACAAAAAGTTAGCTTTAACTGTTGGTATTAAGGCGGCAAAAAATAATTGGCTTGTTTTAACTGATGCTGATTGTAAACCTGATAGCAAGAAATGGCTTTCAACTATGGCTGCTGGGTTTTCTGATAGCTGTGAGATTGTATTGGGCTATGGAGGTTTTTTCGAGGGGAAAGGATTTTTAAACAAACTCATTCGATTTGATGGGCTTTTTATAGCAATGCAATATTTCGGATTTGCACTTAATGGTAGACCATATATGGGGGTGGGTAGAAATTTAGCATACAGAAAGGATCTATTTTTTAAGAATAAAGGATTTGCTTCGCATGCTCATCTCTGTTCTGGCGATGATGACTTGTTTATTAATGAAGTAGCAAAAAAATCTAATACAAGAGTTGAGTTTAGGCCTGAAGCCCATACTAAAACTATTCCCAGAAATTCTTACAAACGATGGGTAATTCAAAAACGTAGACACATCACAACTTCAAAAAGGTATAATTTATTCTCTAAAATAATGTTAAGTGGTGAAATCACCTCCCGAGTCTTGTTTTTTGGTTCTTCAATTGCACTGTTGGCAATGATTTACTACCCATGGGTTATTGGTAGTATTTTTATGCTGCGATGGGTTGTGCAACTATCAATAATAAAAGGGGTAATGAATCGTTTGAGTGAAAAGAAATTATTGCTACTTTCGCTACTTTACGACTTTTATTCACTCTTCTTCTACGGAGGGTTGTTATTACTAAATCGCTTAAATCCTCGGAAGCCAACATGGAGATAAACTCTAATCTATCAGAAAAAGCCAAATTTGACCTCGTACTGGTTGAACAAGCAATGCTTGGAGATCAAAAGGCCTATGCTGAATTGCTTGATAGATATAAGGATGCTATTTACTTTATGTTGCTGAAAATGGTCAACAATAAAAGCGATGCGGAGGATTTAACAATAGAAGCTTTTGGAAAAGCATTTAAAAATATTCATCAGTATACTCCCAATTACGCTTTTAGCACTTGGCTTTTTAAAATAGCAACAAATAATTGTATTGATTTTATTCGAAAAAAGAAAGCGAATCTTATTTCAATTGACAATACAGCCGAGGATCAGGAAGGCCCTATTTCTTCTCCAACAGCACATTTACAGTCTAGCAACCTTGATCCCGAGGAACAGCTGATCAAAGAACAAAATATTAAGCTAATTCAGGAAGTTGTTGGAAAACTCAAACCAAGATATCGTAAGTTAATTGAATTAAGGTATTTCAGCGAGTTTTCTTATGAAGAGATAGCGGAAGAACTCGATCTTCCTATTGGAACGGTTAAAGCACAGTTATTTAGAGCTCGCGAACTACTCTTCAATATTCTTAAAAGCAGTCCCCGTCATTAAATAACCTAAATTCCTTGTTGTACTATACTGGTTACTAGATTGAATACAATAAATATATAGTAGTAAGTTGAAAAGTTATTGCGAGGCAATTGTAAAAAGTAAATAATCCCGTGATAACCAGTTTTTTTGAAAATCAGACCAGTTAATTTGATATTATTAGTTTATCCATGAACCGTATAATCAAATATTTTCCTGAGTTAAATTCCACTCAACGTCAACAATTACTTAAAATTGAACCCCTTTATAAGGATTGGAATTCTCGTATCAATGTAATTTCAAGAAAAGATATTGAGAATATTTACATTCACCATGTTCTTCACTCACTTGCTATTGCAAAGGTTATATCTTTTGCGAAAAATACCAGAATTTTGGATGTTGGAACTGGGGGTGGTTTTCCTGGAATACCGTTGGCAATATTTTTCCCATACTGTAAATTCACTCTAATTGATTCTATAGGGAAAAAGGTTATTGTGGCACATGAAATAGCCCAATCGCTTGCTTTGGAAAATGTAAAAGTTCTAAAAACTCGCGCAGAAGAATTAGATGGGGAGTACGATTTTGTTATAACCCGTGCAGTTGCTCCTTTGCCAACAATCGCTAATTGGGTTCAAAAGCTTATTAACCCCGGAGGTTTAAATCAACTTCCTAACGGAATTATAGCATTAAAAGGGGGAGATTTGAATGAAGAACTTGCATCATTTAAAAGAGATTTAACAAAATGGGATATAGAAAATTATTTTGAAGAAGAGTATTTTGAAGGAAAATCAATTATATTTGTCCCCCGCAAATAGAATTTTGATAGATGTTTTTTTACTTTCAAAAAAAGTTTATCTTTGCAGTCTCAAAAAAAGTTCAGGTGATGAACTTATTGTGTTGAAAATCAAAAGTAGTAGAAAAATATAAACGCATAAAGCAATGAAAAGAACGTTCCAACCCTCAAACAGGAAGAGGAAAAATAAACATGGTTTCCGCGAGCGTATGGCAACCCCAAATGGAAGAAGAGTGTTGGCCGCTCGTCGTGCTAAAGGAAGAAAGAGACTTACTGTTTCTGACGAACCAAGTCACAAAAGGTAAAATCATATAGGAAAACATTTGAAAGGCAGGTAATTTACCTGCCTTTTTTATTAAATTTCTCTTGGTGCAAAAAAAGAATTCACCTTTTACTACTATTTTATCTTTTCCAGAACAAATCTTGGCTACTTTTGTATTCCTATTAAAAATAGCCAAAGAATGGATTCTTATAAAAATCTTGATTTAAGTATTTTTATTAAAAAAAATAAGATTGTAGGGCCATTAGCTTCAATATCGAGCAAGGTTTTAAAAGGGGAGCGAATAACCATTTCAGAAACCGTTCATCTTTATGAAAATGCCGATTTGGGTTTATTAAGTATGTTAGCAAATCACGTTCGTGATTTGAAAAATGGCGATAACGTTTACTTTAATAAGAATTTCCACATAGAACCAACAAATACTTGTATCTATAATTGTAAATTCTGTTCATACCACAAGGCAGCGAGTGATCCTGAGAGTTGGGAGATGACGCTCAACCAAATTACAAAACTTGCCGAAAACTATAAGGAAAAAAGCATTACCGAAGTTCATGTTGTTGGGGGTGTTCACCCTAAATGGGATATTAATTATTATGGAAAAATAATTAAGAGCATTAAGAAAATTCTGCCCAATGTGCACGTAAAGGCCTTCTCGGCAATTGAGTTGGAGTATGTTATAAAAAAAGCAAACCTCAGCCATCGAGAAGGAATGAAGAAATTAAAAGGGTATGGATTGGACTCCATTCCGGGAGGAGGTGCAGAAATATTTGATCCCGAAGTTCGCGAAAAAATATGTTCCGATAAAGCTACAGGAAAACAATGGCTTGAAGTTCATGAGGCTGCTCATCTGGAAGGCATACCTTCAAATGCAACCATGCTCTATGGGCATATCGAAAGTTATAAACATCGTGCTGAACACATGGATGCTATTCGGAATCTTCAAGATAGAACAGGTGGGTTTAACTGCTTTATTCCGCTAAAATTTAGAGCTCAACACAACAAACTTGGGTACCTTGGAGAAGTTGGCACGGTTGAGGATTTAAAAAACTTTGCAGTTTCTCGAATATTTTTCGATAATATTAACCACATTAAGGCCTATTGGCCAATGCTAGGTAAACAAAATACAAAGTTGGCAATCTCTTTTGGTGTTGATGATATTGATGGAACTATTGATGATACAACAAAGATTTACTCAATGGCAGGAGCAGAGGATCAAAAACCTTCTATGACTGTTGAGATGCTTACTGAAATCATAAAAAGTTCTGGAAGAGTTCCTGTTGAAAGAAATTCACTTTACAATATTATTAAGTACTATTAATACCAAAATGATTAATCGCATAGTTATTTAGGCATATAATTATAATTTTGCCATAGAATTTATTTAATCATCTTTTTTATTTTATCACTCGAAATCAGTTAAATTTAGCCATGTTGGAGTATTTTAAAAAGATTATTAAAAGGGTATACTCAAACTATAACGTTCAAACCGTTTTATACCCTTTAGGTTTTATAATTGGCATAGTCCTTTTATTTTTTATTTTTTTATTCATATTTACCCGTCATGGACAAAGTTACCCTGTTCCAAGTTTTAGTGGGTTAAAACATAACGAAGTAGTTAAACTGGCTAAAAAATATAAGTTGAGGGTAGAGGTAACTGATTCTGTTTATATCCTAACCCGTAAGCCAGGTACAGTTGTTGAACAGATACCTGCTGCTGGTGTCAAAGTGAAACAGAATCGTAGGGTACTCCTTACCATTAATGCTCGCAATCCTAAAAAGGTAGAGATGCCTAATATTGTTGGAGTAACGCTTCGCCAAGCAAAAGGAATTCTTGACCAGCAAGGACTTATAGTTGGTAATTTAGTTTTTGTTCCAGATATCGCAGTAAACAATATACTTGAACAAAAATTCAGAGGAAAACCTCTTGAGCCAGGCACTATGATTCCAAAAGGTTCGAGAGTAGATTTAGTTTTGGGTAGGGGTATGCAAAACGAAAAAGGTGGACTGCCATTGCTTATAGGTCTTAACCAGAGTGAATCTAGGAGTAGATTAATAGATGCTTCATTAAATTTAGGGCAGGTTAAGTACGATGAAACAATAAAAGACTATAAGGATTCGTTGAATGCAATGGTGTATAGTCAGTACCCAGCTTACTCGGAAGAATCCAATTCTATAAGCTTTGGTGCAAGGGTTGATATATGGTTAACTCTAAATGAGTCAAGAATCCCGAAGATTAAAGCAGAACTGGGTCTTGATTCATCATACGTGAAAATTGATACTACAAAAATTGATGATATAGTTGAATGAGAACGGGCTTTTTACTTCTTTTGATTCTTTTAATTGGACAATCCATAGATTCTTATGGACAGGAAATTCTATTAGACCTACAGGCATTACCCATTAAGGAGGTTAAGATTACCAAAACAAAATTGAAAGTAAAGTCAAGCTCATTGCTAACTATGCCTTTTTTTGATGATTTCTCGAAAGGTTTAGATTACCCTGATCCCGATAAATGGAAAAATTCATACGTGTTTATAAATCAGACTTACCCCATTAATCCTCCAACTATTGGAGTTGCCACGTTTGATGCAATAAATCAGAAAGGGGAACTTTACAAATACCTTTCAACAACACCCCAAATTGCTGATACCCTTTCATCACAGCCCATTGATTTGAATTTATCAGAAAGTGACAGTGTATACTTTTCTTTTCAGTATCAACCAAAAGGATTAGGAAAAGCACCGCAACCAAATGATTCACTTGTAGTCGAATTTTTATCGAATCAAGACAATAAATGGATTCGTGTTTGGTCGGTTTCAGCAGATTTTACGAATAATGTTGTACGCGAAAAACATCACCTATTAAAAAAAGTGGTTACCCAGAAGGCCTCCGATATCTCGAAACATTTTTTTAATGTAATGATTCCTATTAAAGATGAACGTTTCTTAAAAGCAGGATTCCGTTTAAGATTTATGAATTATGCATCCTTACCCTTAAATATTCAGGTACCCAGTTTAAGGGGTAATGGCGATCATTGGCATATCGATTTAGTATATATCAACAAGAATCGTTCAAGTGCTGATACTTTACTCAGAGATATTTCGTTTAGCAAACCTTTAAAATCTTTACTAAAGAATTACGAATCAATTCCTTGGAAACATTTTAATAGCGTAGCCAAACAATCAGAATTTGCTAATCCATTAACTTTCGATATTAGTTATAAAAACCTTGGTCAAGAGATATGGAACGTAACTCGAAAATATATTATTACTGATCAGTCTGAACCAAGCGTTCCCTTCCTTTTTTCAGGTGGTGCAGATAATATCATACCCTTAACAGTTGTTGACTATTCTAGAGAATTCGAGTACGCTTTTTCATCAAATTGGGAAGACTCGGCTAAATTTAATATGGAGAGTTATCTTATAACTGATGTTGATGATAGTACAAGATACCTTCGTTGGAATGATACGACTAGGTATACCCAAAAGTTTCTCAACTACTATGCCTACGATGATGGTTCTGCTGAGAATGGTTACGGGATTTACGGTGAGGGTAGTCAGACAGGAATGGTAGCGCAGAAATTTCATTCGTATGTAGAAGATTCTCTAAAAGGGGTTTGGATTTATTTTAACCGTATTTACGCTGACACTTTACTTCATTATTATCCTGAGCAAATTCCTTTTAAACTAACCGTGTGGAAGGATTTAAATGGCAAACCAGGTGATACGTTGTATCAGAAAATAGGATTAAAACCTATTTATTTGAATGGTTTGAATAAGTTTGCTCTTTACGGCGTGGATAGACCGTTGAAGATTGGAGGTGATTTTTGGGTGGGATGGGTAAATACCACCTCCGATATGCTTAATGTAGGATTTGATCTAAATAATGTTCATAACGATAAACTTTACTATAATCTTACTGGAGAATGGACGAAATCCCAATTTGAGGGCTCTATAATGATTCGACCTGTATTCGGTAGTCTTACCCATAAACCTACTATAGTTGAAAAACCAACCACGCAAGGCGATTTTACAATCTACCCAAATCCAGCATCGAATCTTATAAATCTGAATATTGATGAGGATGCTAAGCCTGAATTGATAAGGGTTTTTAACCTTTCAGGACAGGTTGTTATAAGTAAATTGTATCAAAGCAATAGTGTCGATTTAGGAAATCTTTCCCCTGGAATTTATATGTTCCAGCTAACATTCCACAACAGAACCACAAACACTAAAAAGTTGGTAATCATAAAATGATCAACCCCAAAGATTCACTTACCGATCCTGACGATGAGCTCGATGAAGCCTCGGAGGAGCAATCGGAATTATTCGAACATTTCCATTTTGATGTTGACCCAGGTCAGGCAATGCTTAGGATAGACAAATTCCTTACTGGTAAAATTCATCAAATATCGAGGAATAGAATTCAAGCAGCTGCTGATGCTGATAATATTCTAGTCAATGGGAAGGCTGTAAAATCATCCTATAAAGTCAAGCCGCTTGATTCCATTTCTATTGTTATGGCTTATCCACCTAGGGATACAGATATCAAATCTGAGAATATTCCGTTGAAAATTCTTTATGAGGACGATGACCTAATAGTAGTTGATAAGGAATCGGGAATGGTTGTGCATCCAGCGCATGGAAATTTTTCGGGAACATTGGTAAACGCATTAATGTATCATCTAAAAGATGTTCCACTGTTTAGTTCAGGAGAGGTTCGTCCGGGTTTAGTTCATAGAATCGATAAAAATACTAGCGGTATCCTGGTGATTGCTAAGAGTGAAATTGCCATGAACCGATTGGCTAAGCAATTCTTTGATCGTACATCATCACGCCAATATATTGCTTTGGTGTGGGGTAATTTGGATACCGATGAGGGAACTATTACTGGTCATATCGGTCGTAGTATTCGTGATAGGAAAAAGATGCAAGTTTTCCCCGAAGGGGATCAAGGTAAACATGCCATAACTCATTGGAAAGTTGTGGAACGCTTAGGTTACGTAAACCTTGTAGAGTGTAAACTCGAAACGGGTAGGACACATCAGATAAGAGCTCATTTTGAGTATATCCGACACCCTCTTTTTAACGATGATCGATATGGCGGAAATCTTATTGTAAAGGGAACAGTATTTACTAAATATCGACAATTTGTTGATAATTGCTTTGCTCTTTGCCCCAGACATGCGCTTCACGCTAAATCCTTGGGATTTAAGCATCCAACATCAGGAAAAGAAATGTACTTTGAATCTGAATTGCCTGCTGATATGAAAAATGTTATTGAAAAATGGAGGAATTATGTTGCAGGCAGAGAGATTGAGGAATAAAAGGTTAGTTCTTACAGATTTCTTAATATCAATTCTCAAACATTTTTTACTTCTAAAATTTAACTCTTTTCAATATCTTTGATATTCTTTTGAAATAGACATGACTATGAGCAAACATAAAAATATAGCAATTATTGCAGGAGGTAATTCATCAGAGGAAGGAATATCGCTTAAAAGTGCAGCGCAAATCACTCAATGGCTGAGCAAAACGAGTTATAATGTTTACACAATACTTGTTAAAGGTATTAGTTGGACTCTAAAGCACCCTGAATTTGGAGATTTTGAAATATCTAAGGACGATTTTGGCGTAACCATAAATAGCGATAAAATTACTTTCGATTGTGCTTTAATAGCTATACACGGAACACCTGGTGAAAATGGGCTTTTGCAAGGATACTTTGAAATGCTTAATATTCCTTACACTACAGGAGGTGTAATGAATACTTCTGTAACTTTTAATAAATATTTTTGTAAAGAGTTGGTTAAGGATACAGGGGTTGATTTGGCTAAGGGTATATTAATCCGTAAAGGGCAGGTAGTAGATCCCGAGATACTAACTGTACAGCTTGGCCTTCCAGTTTTTGTAAAGCCTAACGAAAGTGGTAGTAGTTATGGTGTGAGTAAGGTTAAAACGGCAGAAGATATTACTCGTGCGGTAACAACCGCTCTAAAGGAGGATAAAACCGTATTAATCGAAGAGTTTATTGCTGGTCGTGAATTAACTTGTGGATTAGTTAAAACATCTGAAAAGGAGTATATTTTTCCTGTAACGGAAATTTTATCAAAAAACGAATTTTTTGATTATAACGCAAAGTATCTCAACGAATCATCTGAGATAACCCCGGCGGATATTAGTCCAGAACTATCTGAGAGAATTCAACATTTATCATCAGAAATTTATGATAGGCTCGATTGTAGAGGGATTGTTAGAATTGATTATATCTATAGCCATGATAAACTCTATTTCCTAGAAATTAATACTGTACCTGGAATGAGTGAGGCAAGCATAGTTCCTCAGCAGGTATCTGCATTCGGTAAGGATATGGCGGAGATCTTTAGTTTAGTAATAGAGGACTCAATTCTACAAAAAGCAAAGTAATTACCCTTTTATAAATCTTTGGGTGTAGGTATTTTATAAATTTTTGTACCTAAAAATTGTTCGATTTTCTCGAATGATCTTCGCTGTTTTTTATTGATAAATGTAAGAGCAACCCCATCGGATTGGGCTCTAGCAGTACGACCTATGCGATGAACATAATCCTCTGGATCGCGAGGAACATCATAGTTTACAACTAAATCTATATCCTCAATGTCAATACCCCTTGATATTATATCGGTTGCAACAAGAATTTGAAATTTTCGGTTTTTAAAATCTCTCATTACCTCTTCACGCGCTTGTTGCTCTAAATCAGAATGTATAGCCCGAGCACTGGCTTTATCTTTAATCAATTTTTTTTCAATATCTCTAACTTCCGATTTAGTTGAGGCGAATACAAGAGCGCTTTGAACGTTGCTTTTCCCCTCAACCAATGATGTGAGTAAAGATAATTTTTGTTGATCTTCTACGAAATATGCTGCTTGCAATATGTTATCAGCGGGTTTAGAGATTGATAAGCTAATTTCTTCGGGGTTATTGAGTATAACTTTTGAGAGTTTCCTGATGTTGTCAGGCATGGTTGCCGAGAATAAAAGCGTTTGCCTTTTCTTTGGAAGTTTCTCAACAATTGACATAATATCCTCATAGAATCCCATGTCGAGCATTCTATCGGCTTCATCAAGGATAAAATGTTCAACACGATCAAGTGAAACATAGCCCATTTGAATGTGTTGGATAAGCCTTCCTGGTGTAGCGATCAGGAAATCAACGCCACTTTCTATAGCAGCCCTTTGGCGATCCCAGTTACCACTATCGTTTCCCCCATAAACGGCAATTGAACTGGCTGGCGAAAAATAGGCAAAACCCTCTACCTGTTGATCAATTTGCAAGGCTAACTCACGTGTTGGAACAATTACAAGGGTATTTATGTAGTTCAGTTTAACTGGTAATAAAGCAAGTTTATTTAAAATTGGAAGAACAAAAGCAGCTGTTTTTCCAGTTCCAGTTTGGGCACATGCAATTAAATCTTTTCCTTGAAGTATTAAAGGGATTGCAAGTTCCTGAACAGGAGTTGGTTTTTCAAACCCCATAGTCTTAATACCACCAATTATATCAGGATGAAAATTAAAATCTTCGAAAGTCAACGTATTCTATTTTATGGTTTTAATATTATGCAAAGTTAGCTTTTTTTGTTTGTAGTTAATCTTTTGGTTTTATTTATAGTCAAATAATAAAATAGAACTTTTTCATAATCTTTAGCTGCGGAGATTTTTTATTTGTGATTTTTTAAACCATTTAACAGACATAAATTCAGTTCAATGCAGTTTAATAATAGAAATATTCTATTTGAAAAATAAATTTCGAAACAAATTCTCTAAAATCTTCGTTTGAGAACTTGTTTGACTATTTTTCGTAAAAAAGTTTTTTTCATATGTTTAATGGCCTTTTTAATAAAAAAGCAAAAGTTTACAAACATATATTTTTTGATCTTGATAGAACCCTTTGGGATTTTGATCAGAATATGATCGATGCTCTTCGTGATGTTTTTTTTGATTTTAACCTCAATGTTGTTTTTCCTGATATTAAGACTTTTATAGATACCTTCACTAGACACAATGATTATCTTTGGGAGAAATATCGTCTTGGCGAACTTAAAAAGGATGTATTAAGATTTAAAAGGTTTGATTTAACCCTTAAGGATTATGGTGTTAACGATCAAATTTTAGCTAAAGATATTGGGGATGAATATATTCGCATTACACCAACTAAAACTGCACTAATACCTAATACTCGCGAGGTGTTAGAGTATCTCAGTGCTAAGTATAAACTCTATATAATTAGCAATGGTTTTGATGAAGTTCAGTTTCCGAAACTTGAAAAATGTCATATAGCAAAATACTTCGACAAGGTAATTACATCCGAAACATCTGGTTATCATAAGCCTTGCCTTGAGGCATTTGGATACTCACTCTCATCGGCAAATGCTAAGAAGGAGGAGAGCATCATGATTGGTGATGATCTGGAGATAGATATTATTGGTGCTAAAAAATTTGGTATCGATCAGGTGTACTTTAATCGTTACAAAGTAAGCCATAAGGCAAAGCCAACTCATGAAATTTATGCCCTAATAGAACTCAATAAGATACTTTAAATTGGGTAGATTTTTTAAAATGGAATATCAGCATCGGGTGATCGGGTAGGCTCAAACCCAAAACCTTCTTTACCGCTCAGCACATCTTCATTCATCCTAGATTTATATGTAACTGCTGGTTGTGCATTTTCTGAACCTGCCTTTGCAATATAATCCATGTAGTTAACATCTTCAAAATCAGAGAAACGAGCCATTTCCTTCTCAAATCTTAGTTTGATATCACCAACAGCACCATTCCTGTGTTTCGAGAGGATTATTTCAGCCAAACCGGCTAAAGAGTTACCATCTTCATCTTCAAGAAATCCGTAGTATTCTGGGCGATGAATAAAGATAACAACATCGGCATCCTGCTCAATTGCACCCGATTCGCGTAAGTCCGATAGTTGAGGGCGTTTGTTTCCACCACGGGTTTCAACCGAACGATTAAGCTGAGATAGGGCAATAATTGGAACATTTAATTCCTTTGCAATAGCCTTTAATGATCGAGAAATAGTACTTACCTCTTGCTCGCGATTCCCTTTAGTTTCAGAAGGACCAGTCATTAATTGTAGGTAGTCAATTACAATTACTCCCACATCATATTGGGCTTTTAACCTTCGACATTTAGCTCTAAACTCGAATATTGAAAGGGCGGGGGTGTCATCAATAAATATTTTTGCCTCAGTAAGATCTTTAATCTTTACAACAAGTTGAGTCCATTCATGAGGATCGAGTTTCCCGTTTCGAATTTTTTCGGAAGGAATTCCAGATTCGCTGACAATTAATCTATTTACAAGTTGGATATTCGACATCTCGAGAGAGAAGAAGGCAACCGCAGTTTTATGATCTACGGCCATTTTTCGAGCCATTGAAAGGACGAATGCTGTTTTACCCATAGATGGACGTGCAGCAACGATGACCAAATCGGATTTTTGCCAACCAGAAGTCATACGGTCGAGGTCAGAGAATCCCGAGGGTACACCACTTAATCCATCCTCACGTTTCCCAGCCTCCTCAATATTTTTAAGAGCCTGTTTAACAAGTACATTAATCTGAGCCGTTTCTCTCTTGATATTGCCTTCGGCAACCTTAAAGAGTTCCATTTCAGAGTAATCCAATAAATCGTCTACATCAATGCTATCGTCAAACGCACGATTCTGTATGTCGGATGAAACACGGATGAGCTCACGCTGAATATATTTTTGAGCAATGATTTTTGAGTGAAACTCAAGATGGGCTGCAGAACCGACCTTCGAGGTAAGTTGAGCAAGGTATATTGGACCACCAATCTCTTCGAGTTGATTTCTACGTCTCAGTTCTTCTGAAACAGTAAGTAAATCGATAGGTTCAAGGCGAGTTGAAAGGTCGATAATTGCTTTAAATATCGTTTGATGGGTTTCCTTATAAAAACTTTCTGGTTTAATGATGTCCAGGATTGAGATTACGGCATCCTTTTCTATCATAATTGCACCAAGAACGGCTTCTTCGAGTTCTAGTGCTTGGGGAGGTATCTTTCCTAGCTCAAAACTTGCTAGATTGGTTTTAGGTAAACGAGCGTTTGTGCGTCTTTCAGCCATGTTGAGTTCTTTCTGCAAAAGTAGAATTGAACTTTGGATTTTAAACTTTTTTTTGGAAGAGATTATCAACAAAAGTAAAAATTGCAGGAAATAGTTTGATGTGGTTTGGGAACAAAGAATTCAGAGGAGAGTGTTTTTGAATTTTTGTATTATCACAAGATGTGATAAATTGGTAGTCAATAATTAAAATATGGTTTTTTTATAAAATTTAAAGCAGTATTATTTTAATTTTCTTAATATCTCTTTAAATTAAAAATTACTAATGCATTAATATTGTGAATATTAAAATAATTTTTTATATCTTGTAAAAGGTTTATTGTAGTTTGTGACTTTAGGCGATGTCAAAAAACAGTGCAGGATATTGATTGATTCTTAGAAGCAATGAATTAGTATATTCTGCTTTTGTATACTTGTCGGTGTTTAATTATTAGAAAAATATCTAATTAACCAATGATGTTTTGCCCCAAGATTTATTTCATTTAACCAAACGTTGTTTAACTTGTAAGCATATAAATTTTTAATGGTATCGCAATTTTACATAAAGTCCGATTCAGGCTCTGTTGAATGCCAACTATGCCCCCATTTGTGTAAAATAAAAAACGAGAGGGTAGGGGTTTGTAGTACTCGTATAAATCGGAATGGGTTGTTGGAACTAACCCAATGGGGTGTAATCGCATCCTCATCACTTGATCCGATCGAAAAGAAGCCACTATATCATTTCTTTCCAGGTAAAATGATTTATTCTATTGGAGGTTTTGGCTGTAATCTGAGATGCTCGTTTTGTCAAAATTATGAGATATCTCAATACGTTCCGCAGAATATTGATAGCCTGAGAATAGTTTCACCCAAAGAGGTGGTAATGAAAGCCAAAATACATCCTAATAACATAGGCATTGCTTACACATACAATGAGCCTACAATTTCCTATGAGTATATATTAGAGGTTGCCAAAATTGCAAAACTTGATGGATTGAAGAATGTTATGGTATCGAATGGATATATAAATAAAGAACCTCTTTCCGTTCTATTTGAGTTTATGGATGCATTCAATATAGATTTAAAAGCTTTTACAGATAATTTTTATAGGAAGTATACGGGAGGTAGACTTCAACCCGTTCTGGAATCTTTAAAGGAAATTCGGAAAAGTGGAAAACATCTTGAGGTAACATTCCTTGTGATTCCGAATTTGAATGATAATATGGATGAGGCAAAATCCATGATAGATTGGATTGCTAGTGAGTTGGGCGAGTTTACAGTTTTGCACCTTAGCCGTTACCATCCAGCTCATTTAGTTTATAATCCCATTACGCCAATTGAAACTCTTACCAATATTTATCATCTAGCAAAGCAAAAGCTTCAATTTGTTTATATAGGAAATGTTCCCAATATAGAGGTTGAAAATAATACGATCTGCCCCAAATGCGGAAATGTATTAATAAATCGGGCTGGCTTTTATTCATCATTAGTTGGCCTGAACTCCGATGGGTGTTGTATAAACTGTGGTTTTTCTGTTGTTACTATAGAAGAGTTTTAAGTTGATATTATGAGAGGGAAATCAAAGTAAAACATCTATCGTTATAAGAGGGCATTCGGGGAAAAGACCTCTTATAATGCTATGATTATTATAATTATTCTAAAAGTTGACTACAACTTCTTTTAAACTTCGCTTTGGTACATGGTGAACATGATTCTCATCACGCCAATATTTTACCTCCCCACTTGTGGGTATGGGCTCAATCACAACCTCTTCAACCGGTTTGCCTAGGGCAAGTACAAGTACGACATCCAAATGCTCTGGAAGGCTTAATGTCTCTGCTAACTCACTGCGTTTGATAGAGTAAATAATACAGCCTCCAAGCCCCTGCTCAACTGCAGCTAAAAGAATGGTTTGAGCCACAATGCCTTGATCGTGAACAAGGTTTTTCCCGATTTTTGTATCTTCGAGTATGACAATATAGGCCGATGGTCTTTCTCCTTCCTCTGGGCCATCCCAATTGCTTAAATAGCCTGCCCAGGCAAGGGTTGGGAAAATCTTGGAATTTAGATCAGCATCTGCCGATATAAAATACTTAAGGGTTTGTAAGTTACGTCCTGATGGAGTGTTTAAAGCTAATTCTACAAACTTGAGTAGGGTTTTCTTATCAACCTTTTTTGATTGATCGAAACGTCTATAGCTGCGATTCTTAAGCACTAAATCTTTAAGCATAATAAGTTTATATGAAAATAAAAAGAGTGCTATTTTTTAATAACACTCTTTGCCAATAATCAATATTATTTTAAACGACCTTCTATAACATTCCAATCTAAAACATTCCAGAAAGTTTGAATGTAATCTGGTCTTCTATTCTGATAATCTAGGTAATATGCATGTTCCCATACATCGCATGTTATTAAGGGTTTAAAATTATTTTTAAGAGGATTTCCGGCATTAGACTCTTGTTTGATATCCAGATGGCCCGATGAATCAACTACCAACCAAGCCCAACCTGAACCAAATAGTGTAGCAGCAGCTTTGTTAAATTTCTCTTTAAATTCGGCTAAAGAACCAAAATCCTTAATAATCATATCAGCTAACTTGCCCGATGGCTCTAATTTAGGCTTTGGAGAGAAAGAGTTAAAATAGAAAGTATGATTCCAAATCTGTGCGCCATTATTAAAAATTCCCCCGTCAGCCTCATGAATTATGGTTTCCAGATCGGAGTTTTCAAATTTAGTCCCAACAATCAAGTTGTTTAGGTTATTCACATAAGCTTGATGATGCTTTCCATAATGAAATTCAAGTGTTTGTTTTGATATTACCGGAGCTAAAGCATCGAGCTCATACGGTAATTTAGGAAGTTCGTGTTTCATATATTATATGTTTTTATTTTTAACAAACAATAGTGTGATTTGTTTTCTGAAACATTCTAAATCCTATGATATTTGTATTCCCATTACAATTACATCATCGGTCTGATTTTCGTCTCCCTTCCACCTATCAAATTCATTCCAGAGAATATCATGTTGATTTTCAAATGGTTTTTTAGAAGTGGATGAAATCAGATTTCTAAACGTTGAGTAACCAAATTTTTTATTATGCGTTCCACCAAACTGATCTGCATATCCATCAGAAAATAAGTAGATTGAATCACCCGAATTTAGCACTAAATGATGTTCATCAAACTCTTGCATTCGTTGATAAAAAGCAACGGGCATTCTATTGGGTTTTAGTTCGACAATATTTTCTTGGACACATATTTTTTCCCCTTCTTTATGAGGACTTGAGGTCGCAATTATTATTGAAAGGTTTGCTCCGGAATACACTAAATTACGATTAACAGGATTATACATGCAAAGGGCGATGTCCATTCCATCCTGACTATCATCATCAAGACCAGTTTGGTTAAGCGCTCTTATAATCATATCTCTTAATTTCCAAAGCATTTTTGCTGGGGAATCACATTCTGATCGTGACATCATTTCGTTAAGCAATGATACTCCAAGCATACTCATAAACCCTCCAGGTACACCATGTCCAGTACAATCTGCAATGGCAAAGTAAATATTGTTTTCATGTGTAGCAACCCAGTAAAAATCACCCCCAACGGATTCTCGTGGTTGAAAGAGCAAAAAATATTTTCCTAAAATATTTTCCAAGGTCTTATCTGACGGGAGTAAGGCTTGTTGTATTTTCCGAGCATAATCAATTGATTCTCCAAGATCCGTCAACATGGTCATAATCTTATCCCGCTGATGAATTACTAAATTTTTCTGTATCTCTAACTCATCGCGTTGGTTCATCAATTCACTTTTTTGGCGCTCCATATCAAGTTGCTGAAATGCCAGTAAATCATTATGTCTTTGTTTTTGACGAAAATTTATATAGAATAAAATAAATACTGATAGAGTAAGTGCAAAAGCAAGAATAAAAATATTGGCAATCATTGTTTGTTTCTTGGATTTCAGCTGGGCAATTTCGAGTTGTTGGTCTTGTTCTATCTTTTGTTTCTGCATAACCTTATCAAAATCTGCTTGCATTTGGATTCTTACAATTTCCTTTGATTTTTCAATGCCATTTAAACTATCTCGAAGAGCGATAAATAATTTGTATGAATTGAAAGCTTGAGCAGTTTTGCCTAAATTCTCATACATCCTTGATAGATTTTCATAACCTTGCTGAACTAAGTCAAATGCTCCAATCTTTTTGGCTTGATTAATTCCTAATAAGCAATAATTAATTGAACTATTCTTATCTCCTAATTCATAATAGATTAACCCTGTTTGAATATAACAATTTGCTAAACCATTAGGATCTTTAATGCTTTTATATATTATTTCGGAATTTTTTAATGTTTCAAGAGCTTTTAATGGATTTTTCATCGACAAGTAAAGTTTGCCCATACTGACGTAAAGATTTGCCAGTCCAGGAGAATTCGACATCTCTTTCCTAATGTCCTCTGCCTTCAGATAATATTCAAGGGCTTTTTGCAAATCACCTTGTTTCTCGTAAATGTCGCCAATGTTGATGAATAATGATGATACTCCCAGTTTTTCGTGTGATAATTGTTTGATGTTAAGAGATTCATTGTAATATTTAAGAGCCATTTTATAATCGCCAATATGCTGGTAGACTAAACCGATATTGTTAAAGAGCGCAGGGATACGTTTTATATCCTTTAATTCTTCAAAAATTTTTAATGACTTAAAATAGAATTCTAAGGCTCTTGTATTATCTCCTTGGCTACCGAAAATAATTCCGATACTATTCAACGTAATAGCCTGTCCGTTCTTGTTGTTTAATTTCTCATTCATTGAAAGAGCTTGTGAGCAGTATTCCAGTGCTTTAGGGTAAATTCCTTTTGCCCAATAAACTAAGCCTAAACTGTGGATTGTTGTGGCTTCACCTTTTGTATCATTAATTTTTCGTTGAATTTTTAATGATTCGTTAAAATAAATCTCTGCGCTATCTTGCTTGCCGATATTACAAAAGGCCCATCCGATTTCGTTTAAAGCATTGCCAACCTCAAATTCCCTATTGATTTTTTTTAAAAGAGGCAATGCCTTTTTAAATGATAAGATTGATGAATCGCTTTTACCACTTTCTAATTGAATATGGCCAATTTGCAATAAGGATTTTCCAATACCATAGGTGTAATCAATATGGGTTGAAATGTTTAATGCAGATATTAAAAGTTGGAGAGATTCTTGATTTTTGGAACTATCGAACTTGATTATTGCTTTTTTGAGAATTGTATTAATATGAGATGTGTCTGAAATAAAATCATTTGCGCTGGCAGATTTTATAATAATTATAATCAATAATATTAAAAATGGATAATATATGGAAGTTTTTTTTCGTTGCATTGTAGTGGCTCTATTTCCTACCAATAATACGAAATCTAAAATCAAAAACCTAAATAAATTAAGAAGATAAAATTTTTTACATTCATAATTGTATGTTTTGTTTTTTTTAAATATTTTTTGATACTTATCCGTATGGTTTTTTCTAGGACAGGGTTGATTCTTATTTTTCAAACGTTAATGCTAAAAACAAATATTGTCTATTAAATATCTTTCATTTAGCCTTAACCTTGTGGGCAATTTTGATGATTATTAAAATGAGGGGTAAAGTAAAAGGCTATTGTAATGTTGTGCTTACAGAAAACTGTGCTTATGGTTATGCTTTACAATTTCTTTTTTTTGTGTATGAATTTCAATTCCAAAAAAATAATATTTAACCACCCAAAACTCTACAAACCATTTTTCATCAAGGGAGTCAATTCGATCAACCATAAGCCGATCAACACCGATAAAAGTTCTTCGTTCAGTCATAAGAAATTTTACATCAATTTTTAATATTATACGTAGCTAATAACATTAACTATTACTGTTTGGTTTCAAACATAACTTTTTTTTTACAATCACACAAAAATCTTTGATAAACTGCTTGCAAATTGTGCGGAAGCAAACAAAACGAATATTAAAAAGTGATGGAGAAAATAGCAATCTCCATTGTTTGCAATAATAAAGATGAAGTTTTAGCGAGGCTGGTAACTCAAAAATGTCAAGATTTGCGATTCTAATTTTATTATATTTGATACCTGATAAATAAATTGAACTTGACAATGAAAAGATTTTTTCTTTACCTTTTTCCACTTATTATAATTACTATAAGTTCATGCTGGAGTAAACATGATGATATTAATTTAAATAAAATTGATGTTAGGGTTCAAATTAGGCGTTTTGATAAGGCTTTGTTTAGCATTAACCCTGATAGTATGAGATGTTCAATACCTAAACTATCGCACGAATATGGACGCTTTTTTCAAATATTTGGAGAGGGGGTAATAAGAATTGGCAAAATTGAGGAGCCTAATTTTGCTGGATACTTAGAGAGTTTTGTTACCAATCCGATGGTTAAGGATACCTATAAAAAAGTTCAGGATGTTTTTCCTAATTTGGATAAACTAAATGATGAATTCACAGATGCTTTTAAACGTTATCATTATTACTTTCCAAATAGAAATATTCCAATTATTTATTCATTTGTTTCGGGTTTTAACCTGTCAACCATGTTGGATGATAACCTTTTAGGAATAGGCCTTGATAGATATCTAGGTGGCGATTGCAGTTATTATCTTAGTTTAGGCATACCCAAATATTCAATAAGAAACATGATGCCTTCAAAAATTACTTCTGATTGTATGCGGGCATGGGCTATTGGTGAGTTTCCTTTCAACGATTCAATTGATAATATGATTAACAATATTATTTATGAAGGAAAGTTAATGTACTTTACTAAAAAGATGCTTCCTGAACAATCAGATAGTTTGATTTTTGGTTTCTCTCCAGCGAGATTAAAATGGTGCAAAAACAATGAGAAACAACTTTGGACTTATTTTATTGAGAATAAGATGCTATTTATTACCGATTCTTTCATTATCAATAAATATATTAATGATGCGCCATTTACATCAGGTTTTTCTCAGGAATCACCTGGGAGAGCAGTCGTTTGGCTTGGTTATCGAATTGTCGATTCGTATTTAAAGAATAACAAGGAAGTTACATTCCAACAAATGATGAAAGAACGTGATTATCAGAAAATTTTTAATCGATCAAAATATCGTCCGTAATTTTTAAAAAACTGAAACGCCAAATCTTCATAATTTCAAGATTTGGCGTTTCAGTTTATTCCTAAATGTGCTAGAGTACCCATTGAATTAACAATGGAAAATCCTATTCTTTTTTTACATTCTTAAGTAGCGATTCACGAATTATCCTTCGTAACTCAAGTTGTTTGTTTTGAACCATCATCCTAGATGTGGGACGGTATAGATCCCCATATTTGCATTTTACAAGTCGTTTTTTCATCTTGTCCATAGTGCCGCTTATATTTAGGCAGAGTTTTAAAGGTTGAACAAGAGAAATGTCATAGTTAAAGCTCATATCCATATTATGTCGGCCAGAAACTACCGCTTTATATTTGTCCATTACCAACATGAATGGATAAACATCAATTTCCTGTTTGAAAACGGTAAATTCAGCCGATAGGCTATCCACCTTATTTTCTGTTTTTTTATTAAAAAATAGCATTTTGGATATTCCGGAAAAGGTTTCACCATCCATCAGAACAAGATCATGTCCTTTAATTGAAGAGGCTCCGCGTATTGTAGATTTCTTAGGGTTATACATTGAGTCGAGGTAAGTCTCTGCAGCCATATGAAACTCTCCTTTCCCTTTAAATGAGCGAAGCATAGGCATTATTGAGTCCAAATCAGGAATCATTTTAAGTAGCGATTCAATTTCTATGTCAAGCATATGATAGTCGAATCCGGCATAAATATGATTTTTTCTTGGTGTTTTATACATCGCAGTAAGTTGCATTTTGGATGCTGGCGTCGTGAAAATTAAATCATCCAGAACCAAAATTCCATCTTTTACCCTTACTTCGCCGCTAATGTCTTTGGCTATTTCAGTACCAAAAAATGCTTTATTAATTTTTGTCTTAAGAGTAACATCCATTCCTTTAGGAACCATGTATGGTCCAGAAGAGGTAGTGCCAGTGGTGGCTGGTTTGGCAATTGAATCGGTTTTTTCGTTACCTATACCACTTGTTAAACTCATTAGTTGTAAAACATCAGTTTGATTTGACTCAAAATTGAAATTACCACGTAGAAGTGAGTCTTTCTTGAAGTATGATTTAATATTTTTTAGTGTTCCAGTAAGACTAAAGTCAGATCTGTCAATCTTAAGTTTACTTTCCTTTATATTAAATACTTCTGGATCAAAATCCATTTTAATGGAAGGGATTTCAAAAGGTTTGGTAAATGATGACATAGAAATCATTCCATTTTCCATATTCAGGAAGCCTTTTACAGGCCATTTCAAAAATATATCCTGTTGGGTCGTATCGTTTGCTACATCAGTGTTCATTTGGATTTTGGAAACTCGTACCGAATTATTTTTGCCCATTTGTATATTTAAATTATCGCTTGAATAGGCAAATTTTACTTTTGGCTGAGTTGAGTAGTCGGCAACTTCGGTATTCATTTGCGCTTTATCCATACCAACAGTGATTGTATCCATTCGCATTGCCAAACTATTTCCTGAAAAAGCAAGTTTAATTGCTGGATTGGTCATGAAGTTAACAACATCTGCATTCAAATTTGCTTTGTTCATTCGCATCGATATTTTAGAACCCATATTAGTTCTCATTCTATCGTTGCTGTAGGCTAGAACTATTTTATCCTGTGAGTTTTTATCCTTTTTAGATTTGGATAACATAGTGAAATTTCCGCTAGGCTTACGTGCTGTGAATTTTATAGTATCCATACTTGCTGCGAGTGAATCGACGGCAAAAGTACAGGCGACATCTGGTAACTTAGTAGTGTCCATTACATCAGAGGTTTCAAGCGATATCAAAGCATCTTTCATGAAGGTTTTATAACTTTTCAAAGTACCAGCCTCAAGGTTTTTTGATTTTATTTTTGAATACATAAACTTGGTATTCTTACTCGAGATATTAGAATTTGGTAATGAAAAATCAACCGTTGAGTAATCTGTTTTCATGTAGATGCTATCATATAGTACATCAAAGTTTGATAGTGCTACTGAACCTGAAAACTTCATTTTATTCAAAAGCATTTTATCCAACTGCGACATCGAAAAGGCTGTTCTCATGGTACCTGAAGCATTTCCCTTTATGGTCATCTTCAAACTAGCAGGAATCATAGGTGTAAATTCAGCAAGATTGAGATTGTTTGTTGAGGAGGTTAAATCGTAGGTTATATCGGAAAATAAATGCGTAATCATACCACTTGTGCTAAATGACGATTTGGGTGTGTTAGCACTGAACTTGTTAATACGAAAATAGGTCAACGTATCGTCAGCTAAATCGGAGTAGAATACAAAATCTCCTTGTGTATTAGTTAATGTTAACGGGAAACTTGTATGTTTAATAGTTCCTTCGTAAAGTATAATATGTATATCCATCAATGGATACTTTGTTGAGGAATAAAAGCGAGTAATTTTTCCGTCAGACGAGGCTGTGCCAACGGCATTCAATCCTTCCACATATGATTGATAGGATGGAGGGATTAGTGCAATAGCACTTGTTACAGGGAATTTCTTGCTTTTATACGTAATATCAGTGTTGATTCTTTGGTTAATGTTATCGTTTTGTGCACTACCACTAAATGAGAGGTTTATATCATTGATGGATCCTTCGGCATCCCCAAGTTTTATGAGTTGTTTCGATAGGATTACTTGTGCTGGCATATTTAATTTAATCGATGCATTCTTAAAATAATCTTCCCCCTCATAATTAAATGACAATACACAATCACTAACATTCAGATGCATATTTAGGGTGTCGGAAACTATTGACCCATTAAACAAAACAACGAGGTTATCTATTTTAGCATGCATCTTCTGTGTTTTATCAAGGTAGTTAAACGCTATGTTATCAAACTCAACATTTTTTATATCGATAAATCGAAATGGCATTTCTGATTTAGTTGTACTGGGAGGGGCGGGAATTGTATCTTTGGAGGTAATATCAAAGTTAGTGTGTCCTAAACTATCAATAAATGCATTTATTTTTCCATTGCAAAGTTGCAGATTTGTTAACACTAGTTCATTGCGTTTCCACCAGGCTCTTACATCAATAGCTCCAATAAGTTGATCTGTGCTAATCAAAGTATCTGAAGGTGCGTTGATAAAGTGATTTACCAATGTAAACTTACTAACCTTTAAGCCAAATTGTGGAAAAGTACTAAAAAAGGTAAGTTCTACTTTTCCTATTTCGGATTTACAGGTGATATACTTAGCGGCTTGCTTACGAACTATTGGTGTTAGTTTTTCAGGGGTAAAAACAAACCATATTGCAATTCCAATGGTTGATATTAGAATAAATATCAACACAACAAATCCAATTAGTATTCTTTTAAATATTTTTTTCATTACTGTACGATTTTGTTTTTAAGGACTAAAGAAACGCATTGCTGAAAAACTAACTTGTGATTGTTTACGCCTGAAAAACTAACAATTCACTAGAATTTTTATTTATTAACTTAATAAATTTAAGACAATCTAAAGGGTAAAGTAATACCCTTTAGGTTGAGTAATAAATCTTTTGTTTTTTTAAACCTTTGTAAACGAGTATGTCACACCAAAACTATCATGGTACTTAAGCGAAGTAGCGGTTAACACAGTTACCGTATACACTTTTGGTACATTGCCGCCGATAGACATAATGTGTATTTGAGTCAGCTCGGCTTTTTTTAATGTCCATGTGAATTTTTGACCTTCAGCTTCCGTTACGTCATCGGCAGTATCCCATGTAACGCCATTACCATCGCTTGTGTATCTGAAAAAAACAGTACCCGATTGCCATTTCCCTGCAAGTAATGCTTCATCAAAATTATCATCTTTCGTACAAGAGTTAAACATGAAAGAGATTGATAAAAAGGTTACCAGGCAAATAATATACTTCTTCATATTCATATGATTAAAATTATTAAATTAATAGTTATTAGAGTTGTGTTAATATCATTAAACAATTTATATACAAATATAGTTTTTTAAATTTTTGCCTATTCTAAAAGAACTAAGCATTGAGACTTTAAAAGAAAACTTAGATAATAACCAAAACTATTTGTTCATCTTATTTTGAAGTGCAGTGACTTTTTCTGCCAGAGTAATTTCTTTTTCATTGAAATTAGTAAAGTAGTTGTTTATCAACTGCTTCAAAAAGAATGATGGCCTATTATATTCAACCTTTTCAAGTTCCTCGTAAACATACTTTTTTATATCAAGGGTGCGATTCTTGACCTCCTCCAAAATCCAGATTGTATGCGTAACCTTTTCTTTTGTATTAAGTCTTTTAAATGCCTTGACAATATTTCCTGTGTCAGATCTCGTCAATTCATCAAGGGTAATTTCATTAAAATATTTTTTGATTTCATTCTCTTGCCCAGTTGCAATTAGCTTGTAAATATTTTTGTCTACTGATTGAGGATTGTTTTTTTGGTAATAATAACCACAATTATCACACCTATAATTTCCTGACGAATGAGTTATAAATATGTTATCTGCCAAAATAATTGACGATTTGGATTGAGCAAATAGTATGGATGGCGGAGTGAATAGAATACTTATGATTATTAAATGGGCTTTTCTCATAGTTTTTAATGGATCTTCAATTGGTCTTTTAAAATTCCCCTAATTTCCTTAAAATGATTGTATTGCTAAATAAAAACATGAAGTTGTTTTGAAAAAACTATTAATAAAATTAAAAAAAAACGCTAAAAATCAAATGTATAAAAAATGAATGAAAGATTAATAGGGTCTTTTTTTAATATTGTGACAAGTCTCTATTAAACAATTTAAGTGCCAGATTAATTTAGGCCTTTAATGTTTTGGAGTTTACTATAAGTATGTTACTTCCTGTTTTGCCAGTTTGTATATTATACCATATGGCAAATTTCTTATTATTTTGCTTTTAGAATCTTAGGAAAATTAGAAAAACTATTCCAATAATAATTCTATAATAACCAAAATGCTTAAACCCATAATTCTCAACTATTTTTAGAAATATCTTTACGGCAATCCAGGCAGTAATAAAAGCAATAATTAAACCAATTGCCAAAAGAATTATTTCTTGTTTTGAAAATATAATAGGTGTCTTTAATAAGTCGTATCCAGTTGCAGCAAACATTGTTGGAACGGCAAGTAAAAAAGAAAATTCGGTTGCTTGTTTTTTATTTAAACCGTTGAATACACCACCAGTGATTGTTGCAGCAGCTCTTGATACACCTGGTATCATGGAAACACACTGAATAAGTCCTATGAAAAAAGCATTCTTATAGGTTATGCTTTCGAGCACATCGGTCTTGCTTTGCTGGTTGACAACCTTTTTATCAATTAGGATAAGTACAATTCCCCCCACTATAAGAGAAACGGCAACAATTACTGAGTTGAACAAATAGGCTTTGATAAAGGGGTACGCTAAAAAACCAATAATTGCTGTTGGAAGAAAAGCTGTACCGAGTTTAAAATATATAGGAAATCCTTGAAAAAATCTTTTTGCATAAAGCATGACTATAGCCAGAATTGCTCCGAGTTGGATAGCTATTTCAAATGTTTTTACAAAAGTATCGTCTTGAATTTTCATGATACTTGAAGCAAGTATCATGTGTCCCGTGGACGAAATTGGAAGGAATTCAGTCAATCCTTCGATGATGGATAGAATAATTGTTTGAATAATGGTCATCGTCTTTAAAATTTGTTTTAAACTACAAATACATTTGTATTTAGATTCCTAGAAAGGTATAACAACTTCTGGCTTCAAATTTACTGTTATAAATGGTTGAAAAAAACTCTTTGTCACCAAAAGAAACACCAAGTAATATATTTTTACTTTTGTTGCTCTATGTCTTAAAAAACTAAAAATAAAATTGCTAAAACATTTTTATGTCCTCAAAACTTTCAAAATGGATTTTTATATTTTTTGCCTTCATTTTAATACCATATTGGGCTTTTGCTGAAGGTGGTGCATCTGCTCCATCGATTGGAGGAATCAGAATTGAGTTTTTTCTATTTGGATTAACCCTTCTTGGTGTGGCATTATTCCACAACCAAACATTTTGGGTTGCAATTACTGGTATTACAGTAATTGTCCTTTATAAATTATTTTTTATTTCAGGATACCCATTTGCTGAGCATTTCTTTGGTACAAATTCAATTATTGACCAGTTTATCCATAAGGATATGCGCCAAGGAGAATGGGGTATTTTACTTAATCTTTTAGGATTACTATTAGGATTTGCTGTTTTGGCGAAGATATTTGAGGAGTCTGGTGTTCCTGATATTCTTCCAAAATACTTACCCAATGATTGGAAAGGTCCATTTGTTCTTTTAGTTTTTGTGTTCGTACTATCCTCATTCCTTGATAATATTGCCGCAGCAATGATTGGGGGTACAATTGCTTTGGTTGTATTCAAGAATAAGGTTCACATTGGATTTGTTGCAGCGATTGTAGCCGCTTCAAATGCTGGAGGCTCAGGCAGTGTTGTTGGTGATACAACAACAACTATGATGTGGATTGATGGCGTATCAGCATTTAATGTACTTCATGGATTTATTGCTGCCGGAGTAGCTCTTGTAATTTGTGCATGGTTTGCTTCCCATCAACAAGATAAATTGCAGCGGATTACTGCCGATGCAAAACTTGGAGCAAAGATTGATTGGATTCGGTTAGGTATTGTTGTTCTTATGCTTGTTGGTGCAATTCTTTCGAATGTATACTACGATATGCCTGCTTTAGGCGTTTGGGTAGCTATACTAATTGGAGCAATATTTACAAAGATACCTTGGGGTGAAGTTCCTGCTTCAATTAAGGGTGCTATCTTCCTAATCTGTTTGGTTACTTCTGCTTCATTTATGCCGGTAGAAACTCTTCCCGATGCATCATGGATGACTGCATTTATTCTAGGTTTTGTTTCTGCTGTATTCGATAATATTCCATTAACTAAGCTTTGTCTCGACCAAGGTCACTTCGATTGGGGTATGCTAGCATACTCAGTTGGATTTGGTGGTTCAATGATTTGGTTTGGTTCTTCGGCAGGTGTTGCAATAACCAACAAATTCCCTGAATCACGTAATGTTCTGCTTTGGCTAAGGAAGGGATGGCATGTAACATTGGCTTATATAGTTGGATTTTTTGTTCTGCTGTTTTTCATGGGTTGGGAGCCAGCTAGTAATAAAGAACATAAGGAACCACCACAAAACTGTCAGGTTAAGGATTGCCCTGTAAAAATTAAGGCAGAGGCAATGCAAAAACTAAAAGAAACGCCGAAGAAATAAAGGTAATGCTTAAAAAATAAAGAGGGTGTCTAGTTGGACACCCTCTCATTAACCTACCTAATCAAAGAGTTTCCAGAAATTCGAAATTATTGATTACTAATTTCTCCTTTTGAATTCTCTTTTATCTTCAATTTTTTCAATAAAATTAATCTAATGGATTGACTACTTTACCTATGAAAAGAATGGTATTCGTAGTTCTTTCTCTAATTGCGAATGCAAATGGTTTGTTTACAATAAATTCATTTGAATCACCAGCACTCGTTGTGTTTACTCCAATGGTTGTAACAGCTGCCGCTTCTGTTCCTTCCTCGTTCACATCAATAAATGTGTTTTGTTTTACAAAATTAACATACAATTTAGCATCAAATATTCCCGAAAGATCTGCGAGATCTGAATCAAAAGCATCAACCATGCCCATACTCTTGAGTTGATCATTTAGCACTTTTTCGTATGAGAATTGAAATTTCGGGAATGAAATATCCCATTGTGTGGTACTGATATTACTATTAAAAGAGGTAGTTAGATTGTTCCAATCTTCATTGCTGAAATTATTAAATAAATCCGCTAAAGTTTCATTTGGAACGATAACAATCATCGAAAAGTTTGTTCTGCCATAGTTTAGCTCAATTGCTTTGTAGTTAGCATTAGTATAGACGTTTGCTTTGAATTTAGCATGCATCATACTGACACTAACAGTTGAATTATCCTCTTTATAAAAATTTTCAGAATAAGTTTTTGATTTATCAAACTGATAAGTCCACGTACCTTTAAAGTAAAGAGCATTCATTAGGAACATTACAGCGTCTGGCGAAATTTCATCCAATACTTTGGGTATTTTGCCAAATGTATTATCGCTTGCCCATTTATTCATGGTGGTTAAAGCCGATTGCTGACTAAAATCAAGCCCTTCAATATGTGCCGAGAAATCATTTTGCATTGTATTCAGAAATGGAGGCTTTACATCAAATCCCTGTCTGTACCATATAGCATTTGCTATTGCCAGTTTAACATCCGGATCGGCATTTAAAAGTTGATCAACAAGACTTTTATAGGTTTCGTTTATATCTGTGGTATTCATCTCTTCAAACCCGAGCATCTGTTGAATTTGATTGTAAGTACTACTGCTGCACCCATTCAGCAGCATGGTAAGAGCGGCACTTGCGCTCAACGGTGAAAGCATTATATTCCCTTCTTCAACACTTGCGGTTTTTTTAAAAAGATCAATTCCAAAATTATTGCTCTTAGAAATTATCTCATTAGCTTCTACTGGTAGGTTTAATGTTTTAGGATTGTGGATAGGTGTGGTAGATTCTTTCTTACATGCAGTAAATGCAATTAGTAATGAAATAATTAATGGTAATAGTTTTGCCTTCATACAATGAGTTTTACTACTTGTTAAAACTAAGATGAAACGAAAGCGTTTTTGGTTGCGTAACTTTTGTAGAAGATTGTAATTATTTGCAGATCGATTTTATATAGATGCTTGTGTTTAACAATATAGATTTAAATTTATTATTGAAAATTTAGCGATTGCTCCAACGCAACCATTTAAAATCACGGATTAGGATGAAGTTACGCTTCGCTAAACTCTGACGAGCGGGGGGCAAAAAGGCTGGCAATTGTCGGCTGTGCGATGTTAGCGGTTTTATTCGACTTCAATTTTCAATCGTTTTCCAAAACTATTTTGTAAAATATGTATTATTTAGAAAACAAATACCAATTAGTATCGCTCATTAATCCTAAATTTTCATTTTTATTGTCTTGTATATTAGATAATAATTCAATGTTTTTAAATCCTACTTTTTTAGCTAAATTTTGTAATTCATTTTGAGTATAAACTCTAATAGATAAAGATTGGTCAAGTAAAACTTGGCCATCTTGAATTAAATGAATTTTTCTTCCAACTGATCTTTTGGTTGTAGAATCCCAAATTTTATATCTTCTATCTACCAATCTTCCAAAACTTGGAGTATCTACAATATATTCTGCAAAAGGTTTTAGATAATTTATACTATCAATATTAGTTAAATTCATAATCAATATTCCATTTTGTTTAATAATTCTTTGAATTTCTTTAAAAGCTAATTCATTCTTTTTATCACTAAAATAACCAAAACTATTACCAAACATTGCTACTACATTTGTATAATTATCTGGTAATTGTATATTTCTCATATCACAATTTTCAAAATAAAGATTATTTAAATTTCCTAGTTGATTTGCTCTATTTTTAGCAATTTCTAAAAAACCATTTGAATAATCTAATCCTAATATCGAAATTTCAGGATTTAGTTTTGCAAGTTCAACTGAATGACCACCTGGTCCACAAGCTAAATCTATAATTGATATAGGTTTTATATTACTTTTTTTTATTACATTTTGAACTATTTGTACATCTCTTTCAAACCTTTTTTGATTATTATAAATATCTGAATCAATTTCATAAATAAGTTTAGCATAATTATCATAAGATTTTATCCATTCTTCATTATATACAATAGTTTGATTTGGATTATTTGCTTGTTTCAAATTATACATAAAATTCATGTTAAATAATTAAAATTAATATTCATCTTACGCTGTGGCGGGTTTGAAGAAAATTACTGCCAACTTAATAGGGTTTTATCCCCTGTTTTCCATATCAAAATTAACAAAAAAATGAATACCCAAAATTGGGATGAACTCTATAGAAAGCAGGGAATTTTAATTTGGAATTGGTGCGATTTAAGACCGCTATTTAACCACAACGAAGTTACGCTTCGCTAACCGAGTGAACTCCCGATAAAAAGCATCGGGACAAGTTATGCGAGTTCGCTGAAAGCAAACTTCGATGAGCGGGGGGATCCTAATCTTGTGTTATTGTTAAAATGTATTTGTCTATAAACACTTTTAATTCAGAATAAGCATCTCTTAAGGAAGTATATTTCCATCCATACCAAAAATCCACGGGTTTGACTAATTCATTGGCATTAAGAATACTTTGCAGTGCATTTGGTAATTCATGTTTTGTTTCACTTACGAAGTGTCTTCCAATACCAAAATATACGTTTTCATTGACGTAATTATTGCACTCTATTATTGCAGCGAAATTTTTATTCTCAAAAGAAAACTTTACTCCTAGATTAATAATATTTTCATTACGTGTAAATTTATCACCAACAATTACTAAAGTCGGAAAATCTGTTTGTAATGATTTTTCCCATCTTTCAAATTGATGGATGACGATTTGTTTTTGATATTTATTCTTCAAGAGTTGGATTTGATTAAGTGCATTATTTAATTCTATCTCTTTTTCAGATAGAATTTCTTTTGCTTCTTCAGGTTTGTCGTCTTGCAAGCCCAATTCTTTTTTTATAAAATCTTGTAATTCCATATTCATTTTTTCGTTTTCAGATCTTAAACTAAACATTCCCTCCAAGTGGTCAATATATTGCTCTGTAGCACTTCTTAAATATTTGTTTCCTTCTGCAATTTCAGGCAGAATGTCATTTTTCAACCAAGGATAGATATCATCTCTATATGACAAAGAACAAAATCTGGATTTAAACTCATCTTTATATGAATATCCGCTTTTGTTTATCCAACAATCGTCGGATGGATCTCTACTGTATTTTGGAGTATAGATAACAAAAATCTCTTCTGATTTTCGCCCTTGGTTTTGAATAGTTTCTATATATCTTGCTAATTGCCCACCTTTTTCTGTGTTTTGGTCGGTGGCTTTGTTAGTTACTTTGTTTTCAATAACTACAGCATAGGATTTATCAAAAATAGGAATATCAATCCGACCACATGAATCAACTTTTTCAACATTCGGTTTTTCAACCCTTAAATTAAATTTACAAACATCTTTTAGAAATTTTTCTAAAAACAGGTATTTATAATTTACCTCATAACGCAATAACTTCGCAAAAATTCGACTATGAGCATTTTCGTCTGCATGTAATTCGTCAATAAGATTAATATGGTATGGCAATTGAGATTTTTCTTTATCATAAATTGAACTAAAATCTGTTAAAAATCCCAATAAATATTTAAAATTCTCTCTATTTTCATTCTCAAGTGAATTACAAAATACTAGTGCATTTTTAATCTGTTTTATTTCCAAGTTATCCATTTCTTTCTATAGTTATTCATTCTCTCTCTGCCTCTGCTTTTCTGCCTTGAACCTGAATTTGTAAGTTTAATACTTTAAAATTTAAGGGATAGGTATGATTCATGTCAGGCTTTATACAAAAATAATTATTCTATTTTATTTGCTTATGTCTTAGAATGCCGAGCGGGGGTACTTATATCTGAATTGTTTTTAATTCACTTATTTCATTCATGCTTATCAAAAAAGAACCGTCATTCGATAAATGTATATTTTTCTCATTATCCCTAAGATTTGTTTCTGAATATAGACTACTGAAATTAGTATTCGGATTTTGAATTATTTCTTTCAATTTTTGAAATCTAGATAATTCTAAACAGTAAATATATTGATTGTAAAAAGGAAAAAATTCTAATGAATAGTCAGGTATAACATATTTGTTATTATCTATTTTAGTAGTAACTACTTGTAATTCAAATTTTGACTTACTTACTTCTTTTTGGTTTTCCAAAAGTTGAAAAGCTAATTCACTATAACCTAAATTCTGTAGAACTCTAGAATAATGATTTCTCTCTATTAAATTTATGTTATCGTCTTTCGCACTTTTACCCTCATTTGGTGGGTCAACAATTGAGAGTGATGATTTATCATTATTAAAGCTTATGTAAAAAGGTACTGCAAAGTGCCTTGTTTTATATATATTCCCATTAGTATCTTTTACTTGAGCATTATTACTTTGAGTGATAAAATCTTTCAGGTTTTTTTCAGAGTAAGGTGATAAACGTCCTTTACATTCTACAATAACAAATTCTTCATTATTGTTTTTGCATATTAAATCTGGACCTTTCTTTTTTTTATTTATTTTACTAGTAATTATATTTTGATTTTTGAAGGCATACTTTTTTTTACCAGAAGCTGCATAATAGCTATCAAAATCATCAAAAAAACGAACTCCTTCGTATTTATCCAAACAAGCTTTAGCTAAAGCACGAGCTAAAGTGTTAGAAAACCATTTCTTTGGTTCTGTATAAGGAGGTTTATATTGTGGCTTGTATTTAAAATAGGGACTATTATCTAAACGAATAAAAAATCTAAATTTCTCGATTTCTAATTCAATCCAATTATATTTTTCTGCTTGTTCATCCAGATAATGTTTAGCTATCAATCTAGTCGAAAGTGAAATTTCATTATTCTTGACGTAGTTCGGAAGTACTTCATTGTAATTTTCTACCTTAAATTTTCTCGTCATTTTTTTTGGATTGTACCTAACGTTTCATGTATTTGTTGTATTTGCAAGTTTAAACCACTTTCTTATCCCCCATTAATAAAGTTACCAAAAAGCGTTAAGAACTCCAAATGCGTCATAAGCCCAAATACAATAAATATGCTGTTAGCAAACGTTATTATTTCTAATTGTTATAAACTAGTCTCATCAAACCTATTCATAATATTGTTTTTATTTTCAGTACTCTTTGAATATTAATTAACTTCTCTCTTTTTAAAATAGCATTAAACCAGCCTTTTCTCTTTGTAGAAGAAATATGAAAAACTCCGACATGAAGTTCATCTTTCTTTTCATCATAGCGATGATGAACACCAAGAACCTTATCATTTATCGATAAATCTGTTTGTCCATTTGTCGTTAGACGACCACCACTTTTATAAATTATTTCATTTTCATTTATTTTAGTGATGAAATCACCAGAGATTGGAAATTTGCTAACTGCTTCTTTAATTACATCTAGTTCAATCATGTCATGTATTTTATATTTCATTAAAAAATATTCAATTTGATTCAAGGCTTAAATCCTCATTTTAATCTATCTCTCTTTATAACGATTACTTATGTTAAGTCGTTCTCTTTGATAATGTTTGCTAACTTATTATACATGCACCAAAACCACATTTATACACTCATATTAAAATGTATTGTGTACCTTTTAGTAATCTTTATCAAACTTAGTGATTTATTATAAATTATCAAAAGGCAATTTTATCTTTTGGGGGTATTTAAAACAGTCATATTCTATATTATACCCTATTGGAGATAAGAAAAACAAAAGTGTCTGCTCCTTTTGTGTTTTTTGCTTTGCGGGGCGGCATTGAGCAAAAATCAAAATGTGCAGACACTTTCGAGGGAGGAAATGTTATCCTATGAGATTAGCTTTCCGTAAAGGGTTTAACTTTTATATCACTCTAATTATCTCAAGGCTCAATGGATGTTCCTCCCTGCTTTGTTTCTTTCTTCTTTTTATCCGCTGCTTTCTTAAAATAGTTATCTGCATTCTTCTTCCCTGCTATATCAATAAGCTTTCCGTAGGTTCTTACTAAAGTGCTGCGTAATGCTGCTTGGGATGCTTTCTCGAAATCGTAGCTGCTCTGCTCGTTTATCAATGCTGCTTGGTAGCTTGCTTCTGCTTCATCAAGCTCAGCTACTGCCGCTTGTATTAATGGTAAATGCTTTGCATATATGGCATCCCCGCTATTGGTACTAAGTTTTTGGATTAATACTTTAACGTCGCTCGATTTATCTTTAATTGGTTGTACTGTTATTCTACTTGGAGTTTTAGTAAATAAACTCTTATAGCGACTATCCTCCCTGCTGTTTCCAGTGGAACTTAGCAGCTCCAACGATAGGTTTACAATTGCATTATCGCAACAATCGTTTTTTTCGTCGCGCATTGCCAGCTTTGCAGCGCTTTCCTTTGCCTTCCTTTTTCGTTCTGCAATTTTTGTTTCTAATGCTTCGCAAGCATTAACTATTGGAGCGGATAATTGATTGGTTTCATGTTTAACAGCCACCCGAACCGATGTGTAAACAGAGTAGTTAACCAATACCTCACTCGATGCACCTTCTGACGGTAACTTCATAAAGTATTTGTTTTAATGGGAATAATGTTCCCTGTTTATAATTCTACTTTAACAGATTTGAAATAAACTTGATTTTCTTTGCTTTTTTACCCTAAACCCTAAAGGGAAAAAGCAGAAAAATCAACCCAATCCCTTTAGGGGTAGGGGTAAAATTGGGTTGATTTTTCGTGTTATAAGCAATCTATCAAAGTAGAGATAATTAGATTAATGGCATTAAAACTATTAATAATTTTATTTTCATACAAATTAATGCTGTTTAGTTAAGCCATAAGTCCGATAGGACTTAAATATGAATAGCCCCCAATGAAATTGGGGGAGCTGATAAAGGGTATAAAACCAACCCTGAAAGGGTTAAATGTGGGGTTATGGTTAAATATTCAACCCTTTCAGAGTTGGTAACCAACATATTTGCTACCTCCGGTGTTACCGGAGGTTATTCGTATTCAAGCCCTTCGGACTTAGCTAAACAACATTATTGTATAAGCATTTAATTTATTCATTACTTTGAATTAAATCTATTGATTATTAAAATATAATAGGAAAATGGTAATCTTACTCGTGAGATCACCATTATATTTTCGGATAATGGTAATCTTATTCGTTAGAATACCATTATATTTTCGGAAAATGGTAATCTTAAGCGTGAAATCACCATTATATTTTCGGATAATGGTAACTTTATTCGTTAGATTACCATTGTATTTTCGGATAATGGTAATCTTACTCGTGAGATCACCATTATATTTTCGGATAATGATAACTTTATTCGTTAGGTTACCATTATATTTTCGGATAATGGTAATCTTATTCGTTAGAATACCATTATATTTTCGGAAAATGGTAATTTATAGCTATGGATTACTATTTTCTTTATAAATAAAAACCCCAATCCTTTGAAAAGGGATAATAACAACTGCACGGAGGAAGGGAAATGGTTTGCAACAAAAAATTGCAAAATGCGAAACCTAGGATCTACCAACAATTTGCCCCTCTTGGAAAGTCCCGATAGGGACGATATATTGGTAAAGGGTAAAGTAAAGGTTTTTAAAAATCCCGCTAGGGATGAAATTGTAGGCACTTATTTCTTCCGCTTGCTAAACTCACCCAAATATAATTTCATCCCGATGGGATTTAAAGAAGCGGAGGGATGATTTTGGATTTACCGATATATTGTCCCTACGGGACAGCACCGAAAGGGTTGTAAGAAGTAGTAGTAGTTCTATTCCAATAAAAAATAACCCCAACCCTTTGAGAAGGGTCTATAACATGGTGATACGGTGGTTTCTTCCTCTTCTTTCTTTCGGTGTAAATGTGTATTTGCTTAGTGTCTTTTGTTATTTCTTTGTGTTTTTTGTGGAATAGCCATTACATAAAAGGTGTTAGCCCCTATCGCAAATTGCGATATAATAGCAAATGGGTGTTGCTAGATGAATAAAACCCCAATTCCTTGAGAAGTATCTATAACAGGTTCGTATAGGAAGTTTATTATTTTGTTATTTGTGGAATAGCCATTACATAAAAGGTGTTAGCCCCTATCGCAAATTGCGATAT
>JACABB010000003.1:56713-111179 GCA_013376985.1 Bacteroidales bacterium | reverse complement strand
ATTGCTAGGATGAACAAATCCCAAATCTTAAATAAAAACCCCAAGTAACATACACGTATGAGCAGACCCGTACAGCCTGTCCCGCTCTGCGAGATACTGTTGTGCGAGATCTATCGGCTGCCTACCCGATTATAAGCTGCCATTTTCTTTACCCGTATTGTTTTCCAACAGAATCAACAACCAAACCAACGCAACCATTTAAAATCTTTTTGCATCTAACGAATAGTTGGTGCTATATTTGCAAAACAGTTAACATACCCAACTATTTGCAAGCGTGGAGTATTCGAAGGATTTTATTGACAAGTTGTATAAGGGTGATCGGAAGGCACAACGTACACTTTACGAGTTAAGCTCGGCAAAGATGTACGGTTTATGCTTGAGGTATGTTGGCGATTCAGATATTGCTCGCGATGTACTTCACGATGGGTATATAAAAGTATTTACATCTATAAAATCGTATCGGGGCGATGGTTCTTTTGAGGGATGGTTTAGACGGATTATTGTAAATACTGCATTGGAGTATTTAAGGCAGAGGAAGGATTATGTTGATATTGATGTTGCCAATGGGAGTGAGGCTGAAATTCAAAGTTTAGGAACTGATTATGCATTCTATTTAGGTATTGTAAAGGAGCTTCCTCCTCAATATCGATTGGTTTTTAACCTTTATGCCATTGATGAATATACACATAGCGAAATTGCTAAGATGCTCGATATTTCAGAGTCAACAAGTAAATCGAACTATTCAAGAGCAAGAGCAATTCTTAGAAGTAAATTTGAGCAGGTGATTGATTTTAAGTATGAAGAACTTGTACGATAGTAGTCAGGATATTGAAATGATTAATCGCCTCAAATCAGTTGAGGTTGATCCTCCCAAAGGTTTATGGGATGATATTGAGGCTACTTTATTGGCAAAACGTAAACGAAGATTTTTCATTATTACATCTTGGGCTTCTGCCGCAACCATTGCTGTGCTTTTTACAATTGGTGGATTTTATTATGTGAATGTTAAGGATATAGCTATTGTATCGAATAATCAAAAAAAATCAGAAATCAATATATCAGCTGATGAAAAAGTAAGCATTAATAGTCCTTATAGCAAAGTAACTACTGATAAAATAGAAAAGCAAAGGGTTGTTTCAAATGAAATTAATCGAAATGTAGTTTTGCATTCAAATTCCACTTTAACCCCAGAAAACTCAGAGGATATTAGAAGATATGATGAGATTCCTAGTAAAATTCAAGCTATTCAATCAAAGGTAAAGATATCTAATGTTGATGTTGCAGAACAGCTTCACATTATTTCTAAAAGCAATCAAATTGATTTTAATGAAGTTGTTGCTCAGGTAGAACCTGATAAAAAAGATTTAGGAAAGTGGTATTTTACAGCATCAGGGTTTCCAGTTTACTCATTTCATACTTATGGGGCAATAAACCGTTCCGATACACATCAGGAATCTGGTATTGTTTCGTGGGGAGGATCTATCTCTATTCGGTACGCATTTTCCAATAAACTTTCAATCGAATCGGGTTTAACCTATAGCACTTTAGGTCAACAAGAGAAGAATATTTTCTTACTAAACACTGGTGTTGATAACCCCGTTGTGGCTGATGTTGGCACGTTTTCAAATAGCTATGGTGTTCTTTCAGTTCCCAATGCTGAGTTAAAAGTTACGGATATGAATGGATTATATGGGCTTTCAACACCTACCATTAATGCAATTAGTTTAGATAAGGTTAACGCCTATCAAAGATTTAGATATATTGAGTTACCCGTTCTCTTGGCTCGAAGTTTTAGTGTGAAAAGTGTTTTGTTTACTGTAAAATCGGGTCTATCGGTGGGATATTTAATAGATAATAAACTTCAAGTCAGCGGCTCGAATTTCAAATTAAGTGGTAAGACTAGTGGAGTTGCTCCATTTGCACCATCAGCATTAGCCTCATTAGGCTTTTCTATTCCAATTACAAATCATGCCAATTTATTAATAGAACCAACCTTTCGATTAGGATTAAAATCTCTCTACCTAACAAATAGTAAAACTTACCCTTTCTCTACCTTTATCAAATTTGGGGTTGAAGTTCCTTTTTGATTTAATCTTATTTTAAGGTGCTATCTTTTTAATTAATGACCCTTTTTATTCCATTCTTAAGTGTTGTGACATAAAAATTAAGTAATAAACCAAGTTTATAATTTCCTAATTTCAAATATGTTAACACTTGTGCTGTATGAACATCTGTAAAAGTTTCTACCGTTTTAATTTCTATAACAACCTTGTTATTAACTAGCAAATCTATCCTGTAACCATGATCAAGTTTCACATCTTTATAAATAATTGGCATTGGTTTTTCTTTTTGAACATCCAATCCTGCCTTGATTAACTCGTAATATAAGCATTCTTGATACGCAGACTCTAATAACCCAGGACCTAATTGCCTGTGAACTTCAATTGCACATCCAAGTATAATGTTAGAAAGTTCATTCTCACTTAATTGTTGCATATTACTTTGTGTTTTTTGTGATTACTTTGTGTATTTTGTGGAATAGCTATTACACAGAGGTTCACAAAGTATTACCCAAAGTTACACAAAGAATTTTTTCACCAGCACCTCAAAATAAGATCTAGCCTTTGACTCTGAATCTCTCCCCCCAAAGGATAAAAAATGCTAACTTTGCCTGATTTTCACAAAACAAAAGGTGAGAACGAGTTGTTTTTATTAAAATTTGAATATGCGTATTGGTAATTTGAGAAAAGAAAAATTCACAGTAATTGGTTCTATTTTAACATCCATTCTAACGATTGTTCTATTTATCACTTTTACTGTTGATATAGCTGGTTGTAGAGAACTTTCAAGTTCTAAAACCTTGAAAAAAGATACAGCAATGTTTAGAAATCCAGCCTATCAGATACCATTACCGGAAAAATTATCGTTTGCAGGCGAAGAAGTTCCCCTTAAATATTTTGATGTTCGTGAAAGCCTTGATAGAGAGCTTCAACTTAATACATACTGGCATTCTCAAACATTACTTATCCTAAAACGCGCAAACCGCTTTTTCCCTATAATCGAACCTATTCTCAAGGAAAAAGGAATTCCAGATGATTTTAAATTTTTGGCAATTGCTGAAAGTGCTTTAGCACAAGAAATATCTCCCGCCAAAGCGGTTGGTTTTTGGCAAATTCTTGAGACAACAGGAAAAGAGTTGGGACTTGAAATCAATAAGGATGTTGATGAACGATATAATATTGAAAAATCTACGAAGGCTGCATGTAGTTTTCTACTAAAGAGTTATAGTAGATTTGGTAATTGGACTATGGCGGCAGCATCTTATGACTTTGGTGCCAATGGAATTGATAAGCAAATCGATCGTCAGAATGATGGAAGTTACTATAATCTTGTGCTAGGGGAGGAGACAGGTCGATATCTTTACCGGATTCTTGCATTTAAGGTGATATTTGAAAACCCTAAGAAATATGGCTTTGCCCTCGAAAAAGAGAATTTATACCCGCCTTTGAAATATAATTGCGTTGAAGTTGATACAACAATAAATAACATTGCGAGGTTTGCCGAACGCTACAACACAAATTACAAGATGATTAAGATGTTTAATCCTTGGTTACGGCAGAATTACCTTCCGAATGCATCAAGAAAAAAATATCAGATTTTGATTCCCGAAAATAATTATAGAGAAAACGCATATAGTGAGTAGGTTTCAGACACCAGATTTTAAATGTCTAAAATCTGAGTCCACTCCGAAAAGTAATAAAATCAAAAAATGCCACTAAAACACCAAGACACCAAATATCACAAAATACTGAATATATGCCAGATAACTTTGGTGGAATTTTGTGTTTTAGTGCTTTTGTGGCGAGATAATGGCTTTTCGGAGTAGGCTCAAATCTTGAGTCTTAAAAAACAAATCAATGAAAGTTTTAAAGGGAGAAGCAACAGAGGTATCGGTTCAGGGAGCAAGGGTACATAACCTGAAAAATATTGATGTAAATATCCCTAGGAATAAGTTAACGGTAATAACTGGTCTTAGCGGTAGTGGAAAATCTTCGTTGGCATTTGATACTATTTATGCCGAGGGGCAAAGACGCTATATTGAAACCATGTCGGCATATGCTAGGCAGTTTTTAGGAACAATGGAACGTCCAGATGTAGATAAGATTTCTGGATTAAGTCCAGTAATCTCAATTGAACAAAAGACTACTAGCCGTAATCCACGATCAACAGTTGGAACAATCACGGAAATTTACGATTTTCTTCGTTTGCTATTTGCCCGTGCATCAATTGCATACTCCTATAACACGGGAGAGGAGATGGTTCGGTATACCGATGAGAGAATTGTAAACCTTATCCTCGAAAATTTTTCGGAAAAGAAAACGGGAATACTTGCCCCAATTGTTCGGGGTAGAAAAGGTCATTATAAAGAGCTGTTTGAACAGCTTCGCAGAAAGGGATATTTATATGCAAGGATTGATGGTGAGGTAGTTGAGATGCGATCTGGACTAAAATTGGATCGCTACAAAACTCATTACATTGAACTTGTTGTTGATAAAATGAAGGTTGCCGATGTAGATAGGAAGAGACTTTCAGAATCTGTTGTTGTTGCCATGGGGCATGGTAAAGGTACAATTATGGTACTTGATATGGATGCCAATACAAATCGTTACTTTAGCCGTCATCTGATGTGTCCAAGTACAGGTATCTCCTACAATGAACCAGCACCGCATACCTTCTCTTTTAACTCACCACAAGGTGCATGTCCGCATTGTAATGGTATTGGAACTGTAAGCGAGGCAGATCTTTCAAAAATTATCCCGAACCCAAAACTAAGTATTAAAAAAGGGGGTATTGAACCTCTTGGACCCTATAAGAGTTCTCTGATTTTTTGGCAAATTGAGGCAATTGCTGCAAAGTATGAATTTGATATTTCAGATCCCATTGAGGATATTCCTGAAGAGGCGCTTAATGTGATTCTTTATGGATCTGAGGAGCAGTTTAAACTCAAACACTCATCGATGGGACTTTCATCATCCTACTTTCTGAGCTTTGAAGGGGTAGTGAATTTTGTGCAGAATCATCAGAATGAAGAATTGAGTGGAAAAGGGCCAAAATGGGCTGAGCAGTTTATAAGACAAGTTAATTGTTCAGTTTGCAATGGTACAAGACTTAAACCAGAATCGTTATGGTTTAAGGTGGATGGAAAAAATATTGCCGAAGTATCTGCAATGGACATCGATAAGTTCTGGCTTTGGCTTCAGAATTTAGAGGATAGGTTAAATAATCGGCAAAAAGCTATTGGAACTGAAATACTCAAGGAGATAAGAGAACGTGTAAGTTTCTTACTTGACGTTGGGCTTAACTACCTCTCTTTGAATCGCAGCTCATCATCCCTTTCAGGGGGTGAGAGTCAGCGTATTAGGCTTGCAACACAAATAGGATCAAAGTTAGTTAATGTTCTATACATTCTCGATGAACCGAGCATAGGTTTACACCAAAGGGATAATATACGCCTAATTGAATCGTTGCGTAACTTAAGAGATGCTGGCAATTCAGTTATTGTTGTTGAGCACGATGAGGAGATGATACTATCTGCCGATCATGTGGTTGATATTGGACCTTATGCTGGCAGAAATGGTGGAAAAGTTGTTGCCGAAGGCACTCCTGAACAAATTGCCAAATCCTGTACGCTGACAGCACAGTATTTAAACGGTACACTAACAATTCCTATTCCCGAAACTCATCGGAAAGGAACTGGGAAGTCTATAATAATTAAAGGAGCAAAAGGGAATAATCTGAAAAATATAAATGTAGAGTTTCCGTTAGGGGTATTTATTTGTATAACAGGTGTTTCTGGAAGCGGAAAATCAACATTGATAAACGAAACATTGCATCCAGCAATTAGTAAAATCTTATATAGATCATTTCAAGAGCCCTTAGCCTACGATAAGTTAATAGGTTTAGAGAATGTCGATAAGGTAGTGGAAGTTGATCAATCACCTATTGGTCGCACACCAAGATCAAATCCAGCAACCTACACTGGAGTGATGACCGATATTCGCAAACTTTTTGAGATGACCCCCGATGCTAAGATTCGAGGATACAAAGCTGGTAGATTCTCATTTAACGTAAAAGGTGGTCGTTGTGAAACATGTAGAGGTGCTGGGGTTCAAGTTATAGAGATGAATTTTTTACCTGATGTTTACGTGAAATGCAAGGAATGTTCTGGAGTACGATATAATCGAGAAACGTTGGAGGTTAAGTTCAAAGGAAAGAATATCAGCCAGATTCTTGATATGACAATCACTCAGTCTGTTGAGTTTTTCGAGAGCATACCATCAATCTACCAAAAGTTGAAAACCCTTAAAGAGGTTGGTCTAGGGTATATCACACTGGGTCAACCATCAACAACCTTATCGGGAGGAGAGTCGCAACGAGTTAAACTAGCCGCCGAGTTAGCCAAACGGGATACAGGACAAACCTTATACATTCTCGATGAACCCACAACAGGCCTTCATTTTGAGGATGTTCGCGTATTATTGGAAGTGCTCAATCGACTTGTTGATAAAGGAAACACCGTCATGGTAATTGAGCATAATATGGATGTAATTAAAACTGCCGATTATATAATTGATCTTGGCCCAGAAGGTGGGGCAGGTGGTGGCGAACTTATTTGCTGTGGAACTCCCGATGAGGTAATGAAAAACAAAAAGAGCTATACGGCTGAATACCTAAAAAGAAATTTAAAGAGGGATTTTGTAAAACCTTGATAGTTGGGTTGTGATGCTGTGGGGCTGTATAATTGTGTTGCTGTTTTACTGTGATGCTGTGATGCTGTGATGCTGTGATGCTGTTTTGCTGTGTTGCTGTGGGTTATTTGGTTAATTTTCAAATCTTCAAATTCCTAAATTCTCAAATTCTCCAATCATCAAATTATTAAGCATCTTCCAACTTCTAACTTCATTCCCACTATCGCAAACTGCGATAATTTGACAAAATTATTCGATCGTGGGACAATCGGGGCAGTGATGCTGTGTTGCTGTGGGATTATTTGGGTAATTTTCAAATTTTCAAATCCCTAAATTCTCAAATTATTTCTCCTCCTTGTACCACCCAGAATAAAACAGGTAATTACGGGCAATCCGTTCATTCATCTCCTTACTTTGAGCAGGATCAACCTTTTTTATAAATTTGGCAGGAACACCAGCGTAAATGCTACAAGGCTCTATGATCACTCTCTCCATTACTAGTGCATTTGCTGCAACAATTGCTCCCTCTCCAATAACAGCATTATCCATTACTGTAGAACCCATGCCCAGTAATACTCCGTTCTTAACCTCTGCTCCATGAACAATGACTCCATGTCCAATAGATACATCGTCGCCAATATTTAAAACAGTTTTTTGGTAGGTTGTATGAAGAACAGCGTTATCCTGTATATTTACTCTATTCCCAATTCTTATAGAATTTACGTCGCCACGAAGAACTGCACCATACCATATACTGCAATCATCACCAATTTCAACATCACCAATAATTACTGCGGTTTCCGCAATAAAGCAGTTTTTGCCAATTTTTGGGGTGATACCTCTTAAAGGTTTAATAATTGCCATGGGGTATAAGTTTTGCTACAAAGTTATTGAATTTTGTGTGCTGTGTTGCTGTACATTATACCAATTATGATCATACTACTCGCCAACACGATAGTATTCGAGTATTGAGTCTAAAGAGCGTATGAGATAGAAAGGAATGCTTATCAACTTAAATGGCTTTTTTGTAAGCGTAGAGGTTTCTTCAATCCCTGCTTTGCCCGACCAAACCCTGACGGCAAAGCTATGTGGAGCTTTATCGATAAAGCTATGAAGTGATCTTAAACTGCCGCTTGCGCCCGATTTTACCTCAATTGGGATAACCAAATTTCGGAACTGGTAAATAAAATCAACCTCAGCATTGGTTTTCCTGTCCTCACGAGTCCAAAAGTTAATTTTTCCCAGTACCGATTGGTTTAATGCCATCAGCTCCTGACCAGTAATATGCTCTGCTATTTTACCTTGGTACACATTATCAATCTTATTCGACTTCAAGAGTTCGCCTTGTATTTTTGCTTTATAGTTAACCAAACCCGTATCGAGCAGATGGAGTTTGGGCGATTTTGCAAGATTAGCCTCAATTGGCGATGTGGTTGTTGTTACAGGGTAAACCAGCTGCAAAAGCATTGTTTTTTCTAATATTCGAAACGATTCCCCGATATCCTTTGAGCGGTAACCCGACTTCCCAAATCCTTCGAATTTAATTCTCTCCCCCGCATATAAAAATGCCGATGAAATGATATGCCTAATTATGTTGGTTTGATTCGGGTTTCTCGAATATTTCTCAACATCATCGAGGTATGAAACGATAAGGCTTTCGTAGATATTGGCAAGTTTTACCAAATCTCTATGCTCAGCATAGGATTTTACCACCTCTGGCATTCCTCCTATTAGCATATACTTTGCAAACAGATTAATTACCTTATCATGAGCATAATCGGGTACAGGATAGCTGCTTAGTATTTTAACGCTTTCAGTTTCGCCGATGGCCAACAAAAACTCGCCAAAATTACATGGTCTAACAGCAAGAAACTCAACACGCCCAACGGGAAATGAAATTGTTTTATCTATTAAAGATTCTAAAAGTGAACCAGCCGCAATTACATAGATATTACTTGCATTCTCGTAAAAATAGCGTAATTTCGATACTGCACTGGGCGAGTTTTGGATTTCGTCGATGAAAAGCAATGTTCTACCAGCATTCATCTCCTTATTTCTGGAAAAGAAAATTGCTGCAACCGTATCTTTGAATGGGGAATCAAGCTCGAATAGTTGCTTATCTTCTGCTAAATCGAGGTTTAGATAGATATAATGATCGAATGATTTGGCAAAAATATTTACAGCCGAAGTTTTTCCAACCTGACGGGCTCCTCTTAGAATGAGAGGTTTACGATCCTTTTTGGAAGCCCATTCTTTCAGTTTATCCACTATATCTCTATTAAACATATCTAAGTCGTTCTAATATCACTATCTGGTATAAAACACATGATAAAAATAATAATAATTATTATAAAATACACGATAATTTTTATAAAAATATAACTAAAATACACAATGATTTTAAAAAATATTGAGCAACCCTAGTTCATTTACACTTCTGGCAATATTGTGGCTGAATAGTTTTATAAACTGTTTATTCAAATAGTGCAAGAAAGGTTGATGAGCAACTCTTTATCTACCCGATTAAAGATATTTACCTAGATGTTGTAAAATACTAACATTGATTCGTGTTATAGTATAAAAAAGTTAATTTTGTATCAACATTTTTCATATATTTTTCATATAATTATTTAATATTCAATATGTTGCATATTTTATAGTGGTTTCATATGCAACAATTTTTCAACAAAAACTGCTATAATTTAATTTTTCTAACATGAGTGAACAAAAACAAGTCCTTGAGATCGGTGAAGTAGTAGTACGCTTCTCTGGTGACTCAGGTGACGGAATGCAGTTGACTGGTACATTATTTTCCGAAGCATCAGCGCTTTACGGGAATAGTGTAAGCACATTTCCAGATTACCCTTCGGAGATCCGTGCTCCGCAGGGGACAATTGGCGGTGTCTCTGGCTTCCAAGTAAACATTGGAAGTACAAAGGTTAATACTCCTGGAGACTACTGTGATGTGCTTGTTGCAATGAACCCTGCAGCTCTTAGGGCAAATGCAAGATGGGTTAAGCCCGGTGGAATGATCATTGTCGATAACGATACCGTTAACGAAAAGGGTCTCCAACGTGCCGGTTTTAAAACCGATAACCCTGTTGAGGAGTTAAAACTCCAAGACTTTAAGGTGATTTTTGCAAACATTTCAAATCTTACTAAAGAAAGTTTGAAGGATACTGGTCTCGATAACAAGAGCATTATCCGTAGTAAAAATATGTTTGCACTTGGAATGGTTTACTACATCTTTTCAAGACCTTTGCATTTTACTGAGAAGTATTTTGAAACAAAATTCAAGAAGAAACCTGAGATTGTTGAAGCCAACAAAAAGGTTCTTCGTGATGGTTTCAACTACGCAGCTAATATTCAAGCAATACCCAATACATATCACATCCCTGCTGCTACAAGCATTCCAAAAGGTAAATACCGTAACATTAACGGTAACACAGCCGTAGCATGGGGTTTCATTGCAGCATCAGAGAAGGCTAAATTACCTCTATTCTGCGGATCATACCCAATTACCCCAGCAACCGAGATTCTAATCGAACTTGCAAAGCGTAAAGATTTAGGTGTTAAAACGCTACAAGTTGAGGATGAAATTGCTGGTATTTGTACCGCAATAGGAGCATCTTTTGCTGGAAACTTTGCTGTTACAACAACATCAGGTCCTGGTTTATCGCTTAAGAGCGAAGCAATGGGTTTAGCCGTAATGACTGAACTTCCATTGGTTATTGTAAACGTTCAGCGTGGTGGCCCATCTACAGGTTTACCAACCAAAACGGAGCAATCAGACCTTTTCCAAGCTTTATACGGACGTAATGGTGAATGCCCAATGATAGTTATTGCGGCTAGTACTCCAAGTAACTGCTTTGATTTTGCCTTTTTAGCAAGTAAAATCACCCTTGAGCATATGACCCCAGTTGTTCTACTAACCGATGGTTATATTGCAAATGGTAGTGAACCATGGAGAATTCCTAGTATGAAGGATTATCCAGAGATTAAAGCTCCAATTGTTCCTGAAGGAACTAAAGGATATCAACCATATGCTCGTGATGAGAAACGTTTAGCACGCTCATGGGCATTACCTGGTACAAAAGGTCTTGAGCATAGAGTAGGTGGTCTTGAGAAGGATTTCATCAAAGGAACAGTTTCTCACGATCCAATGAACCACCAACGCATGACCGATATTCGCGAAGCTAAGGTTAAACGTGTTCAGGAGTTTATTCCTCAGCAAGAGGTTTATGGTGATAAAGAAGGTGATCTACTTGTTGTTGGATGGGGTGGTACATATGGACATCTACTAACCTCTGTTCAAAAGATGCGCGATGAAGGAAAGAGTGTTTCTCTTTGCCACTTCAACTATATCAACCCACTTCCAAAGAATGTTAGAGAAATCTTTGGTCGTTATAAGAAAATTCTTGTTTGCGAGCTCAACATGGGTCAATTTGCAAATTACCTACGTATGAATTTCCAAGAGTTTAATTATATGCAATTCAATAAGGTACAAGGTCTTCCTTTTACCGTTGTTGAACTAGTTGAAAAATTTAACCAAGTATTGGAGGGCAAGTAATCATGGCAGAAAATTTTAAATATACTCCACAGGATTTTAAGAGCGATCAAGAAGTTAGATGGTGTCCAGGTTGTGGCGACCACTTTATTCTAAACGCTGTTCAAAAAGCTCTTCCCGAGGTTTCACATATCCTTAACTACGACATAGAGCGATATGTATTTGTTTCGGGTATTGGTTGCTCAAGCCGTTTCCCATACTATGTAAATACCTATGGATTCCATGGTATTCACGGTCGTGCTTCGGCCATTGCTACAGGTATTAAATGTGCTAACCCTAAACTTAGCGTATGGCAAATCACAGGTGATGGTGATGCTCTTGCAATCGGCGGTAACCACTTTATTCATGCGGTGCGCCGTAATATCGATATCAATATTCTTCTTTTCAATAACGAGATTTACGGATTAACCAAGGGTCAATACTCACCCACTTCAAAATTAGGCTCTATTACCAAGACCTCACCATTCGGAACCGTTGAACATCCTTTCCGTCCAGGTGAACTTGTAATTGGTGCTCAAGGTAAGTTCTTTGCCCGTTCTTTGGATATTGATGTTAAGTTAACTTCCGAGATAATGGTTGAGGCTGCAAAGCACGATGGAACCTCAGTTGTTGAGATTTTGCAGAACTGTGTTATTTACAACGATAAAACTCACGGTGTTATTACCGATAAGGAAAATCGCGAGGATAGGGTTATTACTATTCGCCATGGTGAAAAGATGGTGTTTGGTAAAAATCGTGATAAAGGTCTTATTCTGAGCGGACTTAGCCTAAAAGTTGTTACAATTGGCCAAGGTGGTTTCTCAATTGATGATATTCTTACTCACGATGCTTATGAAGCAAATCCAGGCGTTCATATGATGCTTGCAAATATGGCATATCCTGAATATCCTGTTGCTCTTGGCGTTATTAGAAATGTAAAAGAAACAACTTACGATGATAACGTTCGTGATCAAGTTCTTGAGGTAATGAAAACTGCAAAGATCAAAAATGTTGATGATTTACTTAACAGCGGTGATACCTGGGATGTATAATCTAACATTTGATATATAATTAAAGGGGGCGTGATTTGTTCACGCCTCCTTTTTTGTATTAAACCTTTACTTAATTCGTTATTGATTCAACCGTTTAAAACAGTTATCTTTGACGCTTCAAATTTTTCCCAGATGCCTTATTCACAACCTTATCTCAACACACTTGGACTAGATTTTGGCGATACTTCGTTCGATAAGTTGATGCAAAAGCGTATTCATAAAATATTGCTTATTTGTAGCAGTTACGATGCGTTTATGCTTGAGGAGGATGGTCGTATTGATGAGCAAATTTTCAACGAATACGTTTCCCTTAGTTTAAGATATCCACCAACATTTATTCAGGCTCATTCATCCCGAGAGGTTCTTACTATATTGCAGGAGGAAAAGATAGATCTTATCATTTCCATGCTCAATATCAGCGATATGGATGCTTTTAACCTTGCGCGGTTGCTTAAGTCAAGGTATCCAGAAATCCCAATTGTTGTCCTAACTCCTTACTCAAAAGATGTTTCCTTAAGGTTGCAAAAAGAGGATTTAAGCGCTGTTGACTATGTTTTCTGTTGGTTAGGTAATGCGGATATCCTTTTAGCAATTATTAAGCTAATTGAAGATAAAATGAATGCAGAGTATGACCTCCAGCATATAGGCGTTCAAGCAATAATCCTTGTTGAAGATTCTGTAAGATATTACTCGGTTTTTCTGCCGAATATCTATAAAATCATTTTTAGGCAATCAAAGAGCTTCATGAAGGAGGCACTGAATGAGCATCAAAGAATGCTAAGGTTGAGAGGAAGACCCAAAATTCTACTAGCAACAAATTTTGAAGAGGCAAAGAGTTTTTACGATAAATATAAAGCAAATATACTTGGTATTATTTCAGACATTAATTATAAGATTGATAATAAGCGCAACTCAGAGTCAATGGCAGGATTACTGCTCTGTAAACAGGTAAAAGAGGAAGATCCTTATATGCCTTTTATCCTGCAATCATCTGATATCTCCAATAAATCCTATGCTGATGAGATGGGAGTGGGGTTTATTTACAAAAATTCCAAAACATTAAATATTGAACTTAGGGATTACATTATAAGCCAATTTGGATTTGGCGATTTTATATTCCGTGATCCCAAAACCATGAAGGAAATTTGTAGAGCTACTGATCTTCAGCACCTACAACAACAAATACTTAATGTGCCAGATGATTCTTTCCAATACCATACAAGTCAAAATCATATTTCGAAATGGTTAAATGCCAGAGCCCTCTTCTCAATAGCACAACTTTGTAAACCATTAACAGTAAATGATTTTAGATCTATATCTGAACTTAGAAAATTTATATATCAATCAATTTCCTCATATAGGCTAAGTAAAGGGAGGGGTATTATTGCAAAATTTGATAGGAATAGTTTTGATGAATACTCATTCTTTTCACGAATAGGTGAAGAATCTATTGGAGGTAAAGCAAGGGGATTAGCATTTATCAATTCAATTATTAAAGATAATAAGTTATTTGAGAAGTTCGAAAACGTAATAATCAGCATTCCACGAACAGTTGTTATAAGCACTGAATTCTTTGATGAATTCATGGAGGACAATAAACTTTATAAAGTAGCACTTTCAGATCTACCCGATAAAGATATTCTTAACCGATTTTTGGAGGCTAACCTTCCCGAGCGCCTCAAAGTTGATTTAAAAACAATTGCAAGTTCAATGAAGAATTCGCTTGCAATTCGCTCGTCGAGTAAACTTGAAGATTCACATTATCAACCATTTGCTGGAATTTATTCAACATATATGGTTCCTTTGGTTGAAGATGTAGATACAATGCATAGAATGATTTGCCAAGCAATAAAAAGCGTTTATGCATCAGTTTATTTTAGGAGTAGCAAAGCATACATGGCTGCCACCTCGAATGTAATTGATGAGGAAAAAATGGGTATTGTAATACAAGAAATTTGTGGGAATCGGCGAGGAGATATCTTTTTTCCTACATTTTCAGGAGTTGCACGATCAATTAATTTTTACCCAATTGGCTCCGAAAAGGCGCATGATGGAATTGCAACTGTTGGATATGGTCTTGGAAAACTTATTGTTGATGGCGGCGGAGCTTTAAGATTTTCTCCTAAATACCCCAAAAAAATATTACAACTTTCATCGCCAGAAATGGCTCTTAGGCAAACCCAGAAACAATTCTATGCTCTGGATATGCGACCAGAATCGTTTGTACCCTCGGTAGATGATGGTGTTAATATCCTTAAATTTGATATCAAGGAAGCAATAAATTATCCCGATTTTTGCCATGTAGTATCAACTTATGATTATCATAACCAAACACTTCGTGATGGTTTTTATGAGGGTGGTACTAAGTTAGTTACCTTTTCAAGTATACTGAAACACAAAACGTTTCCCCTTGCAGAAATTATACAAACTTTACTTGAAATTGGTCAGAAGGAGATGAATAACCCAATTGAGATAGAATTTGCTGTAAACTTAGATACTCCACCGGGTTGGCCTAAAATTTTTAATTTTCTCCAGATTCGCCCTATAGTCGAGAATGAGCAAACTGAGGAGTTCCTATGGAGTGATATTGATTGTGAGAAAGCGTTGCTGTTTTCGCGTTCAGCACTTGGACATGGGGTTATCAATAATATCACTGATTTTGTTTATGTTAAACCAGAAAAATTTAATCCCTCTCATACACAGGAGATTGCTAAAGAAGTGGAGGCCGTAAATCAAAAATATATCGACTTAAAGAGAAATTATGTTTTAGTAGGACCAGGCCGATGGGGTAGTAGTGATCCATGGTTGGGTATTCCAATAAAATGGTCTCAAATATCGGAAGCAAGAGTAATTGTTGAATCAGGGTTGGATAACTTCAAAGTAGATCCAAGTCAAGGAACTCACTTCTTTCAAAATCTAACATCGTTTAGAGTTGGTTACCTTACTATCAACCCGTACATTAATGATGGAAAGTATGATGTAGCATTTCTGAATTCTCAAAAATCATTTTTTGAAACGGAACATTTGCGGTGTATTAAATTCGATAAACATCTTGTTATTCAGATTGATGGTAAGAGCAATAAAGGTGTAATATTTAAACCAGAAAAGGTGAGCGAGAACTAATTAAGGGTATGGGGAAAATTTAAAAGAATAGTTTTTGTAGGTTTTTATTGCTCTATTAAGTTTGATGAAAAACATAAAAAGAGTAAATTAATCCCATTAGTTTAATGGAATTAATTATTTAATCCAGTATTGAAACCAGATTGTTATTTAAGGATGTTTTTTGTTGAGTTAAAATTCACTAAAATGTTTTTTATCATGTTTTGATATGACATTTTTACTTTGAAATTCAAATTAAAAGGGCAAAATTTGCTTCCGATTTTACAGAAAAATATCATTTATTATAACAAACTGATTTCTATAATTTACTACTAAAACTAAAGCAATGAATGTTAACAAATTAATGACTGAGCTTGAGAAAAAACACCCTGGTGAAGTGGAATATCTACAAGCAGTACGTGAAGTATTAGAGTCAATTGAGGAAGTTTACAATCAAAACCCTCAGTTTGAATCAGCAAAAATCATTGAAAGAATTGTTGAGCCAGACAGAATATTTACCTTTAAGGTACCTTGGATGGATGATGAAGGAAATATTCATGTAAACCTTGCTTATCGCGTTCAGTTTAACAACGCTATTGGACCTTACAAAGGTGGCCTTCGTTTCCACCCTAGTGTTAACCTTTCAATCTTGAAATTCTTAGGTTTTGAGCAAATCTTCAAGAATTCTTTAACTACTCTTCCTATGGGTGGTGCAAAGGGTGGTAGCGATTTCAACCCTAAAGGACGTTCAGACGCTGAAGTTATGCGTTTCTGTCAATCATTCATGTTAGAACTAGCTGCTCACATTGGTCCTGAGACTGACGTACCTGCTGGTGATATCGGAGTTGGCGGTCGTGAGATTGGTTTCCTATACGGTATGTACAGAAAACTAAAAAAAGAGAATACAGGCGTTTTAACTGGAAAAGGTATCAACTGGGGTGGTTCATTAATTCGTCCAGAAGCTACTGGTTTTGGTGCTACCTATTTTGCTCAAGAAATGCTTGCTACCAAAGGTGCTAGTTTTAAAGGTAAAAGGGTTGCTATTTCAGGTTTCGGTAACGTAGCTTGGGGTGCTGCTATTAAAGTAACAGAATTAGGAGGTAAAGTTGTTACCATTTCTGGGCCAGATGGTTATATTCTTGATGAGGATGGAATCAGTGGTGATAAAATTGCTTTCTTACTTGATCTTCGCGCCTCTAACCAAGATATCGTTGAGCCTTATTCAAAGAAATTTGCTGGCTCAAAATTCTTCGCTGGTAAACGTCCGTGGGAAGTAAAAGTAGATGTAGCTATGCCTTGTGCTACTCAAAATGAGTTAGGTAAAGCTGATGCTGAAACATTAGTAAAGAATGGTTGTATGTGTGTTGCTGAAGGTGCTAATATGCCTTGCACACCAGAAGCAGTTGAAGTATTCCACCATGGTAAAGTTCTATTTGCCCCAGGTAAAGCTGCTAATGCAGGTGGTGTTGCTACTTCCGGTCTTGAAATGTCACAAAACAGCATGAAACTAAGTTGGATGAGCGAAGAGGTTGATGCTCGCTTACACCAAATCATGAAGAGCATTCATGAATCATGTGTTAAATATGGTAAAGAAAAAGATGGTTACATTAACTACGTAAAAGGTGCTAACGTTGCAGGTTTCCTAAAGGTTGCCAACGCTATGTTAGACCAAGGTTTAGTATAATCACACTTTCTTTATATAATATAAAAGGCATCGAGAGATGCCTTTTTTGTTTTTTATCAAACCAAATATTCTTTCGGGAAAATATTTTCCTTATTTTTGGATAATTAATTCGCAATTCGCGAATCGCGAATTGAAAAAATGAAGTAAGGATGAAAAAACACAATGGGATGCGCCCCCAAGACATAGCAGTGCTATTGAAAATAATAGCCTTAAAGCATGATAACTGGAGGAATTCAGATATAGCATATTCATTACAAATAAGCGCATCTGAAGTGACAGAAGTATTAAATAGATGTAAAATAGCAGGATTAATTGATGCTAAAAAAAGAAAGGTGCACATTAATTCGTTTAAGGAGTTTTTGATTTACGGTTTAAAGTATGTTTTTCCTGCCGAACCAGGTGCTATTGTGAGAGGAATACCAACTGCACATTCTGCATATCCAATTAATGTGCAAATCTCATCGGGAAATGATGTTTATGTATGGCCTTACGCTAAAGGTGAACAACGAGGACAGGCAATAGAACCTCTTTATAAAACTTTACCAGCAACCGTTCAAAATGATAATATATTCTATGAACTCCTTGTAATTATAGACACAATAAGGGTTGGGCGCACAAGAGAGATAAAGATAGCTATAGATGAACTTGAAAAACGGTTGCAAAATGCCTAGTGTAAATATTATGATGCTACAAACAGTAGCCAATGGTTTAGGCGAACTAAAAGAAAATATAGTATTTGTTGGGGGTGCTGTGGCTGAACTATATGCTAGTGACCCTGCTGCCTCAGATATTAGACCAACACTTGATGTAGACTGTGTAATAGAATTAAACTCAAGAATTGAACATTCGAGATTAGAAGAAAAATTAAGAGCAAAAGGTTTTGCACACGATACTTCAATAGGAGCACCAATTTGCCGAAAGATTTATAAAGGCATTAAAGTTGATGTAATGCCAGCCGATTCAGCTGTACTTGGATTTAGCAACCAATGGTATCATGACGGAATCGAGAATAGAATGGCAAAAGTACTGCCTAGTGGTATCGAAATATTTGTATTTACTCCAGAGTACTACTTAGCCTCGAAATTCGCTGCACATAGAAGTAGAGGCGGAAATGATTTAAGACAAAGTCACGATTTTGAGGATATTATTTATATACTAGATAATTGTCTTGAAATATTAACCAGTATCAGAAATGCTAATTTAATCGTAAAAGCATATTTAAAAAAGGAATGCCAAAATCTATTGAAGAATGAGGGTCTAACTGAAGGTGTTGAAAGTGCTTTGCCTTTTGATTCAGATTCTGATAGAACTGGATTTATTGAGGATTTAATACAGAATATTGCAGAAATTGAGTAATGGAGAGAAAAATTTAAAGATATGTCATGTGATAAGAAGATTGAAATATCAATAAATCCTGTATTTACACATTTTTTAAGCAAAGATTTATGAAGATTATCGAAATAAAACGTTTATGGTTTTTCTTCCTGATTTGCAGTGTGCTATTTATTTCATGTAGTAAAGAATCAGAAAAGCCGCTAAACACACGTACTTACCGAATGGGTTTTCAGAGTTCAGCACCCCGAATAGAGTTTGATTTGGTAATTCAATCGTTGCATTTATGGGAGCAGCGAGCTGATGCTGCAATGATTACAACCGAAGTCCCTTGGGATTCCTTGTATAATGGAATGTCACCAAAAACGTATGTGATTAATAATTACAAGGGGTTGGTCGATTATTATCGTACCAAAAATTTCAAATTATGGGTTTATATCGATCCTGCTAATGGACTAAATCGTGGATCGGATGCACTGGCACTGGTGGCTCGTCATAAGAGCATTGCTCAGCCCGATGTGCAGCGTTTATACAGGCGTTTTACTTTTGTTATGGATAGTGTTTTGCAACCCGATCATTTGGGACTTGCATTGGAAACTAATCTTATTCGTGGGGCTTCACCCGATTCAATCTACCAAGGCGTAAAAAAGGCAGCTAACGATGCCGCAATAGAAGTACGTGCCTGTGATTCACACGCAAAGTTGAGCGTGAGTATTCAAGTGGATTATGCATGGGGGAAATTGGGTAATGGCACTCCCAATTCAATTGCTCAGGATTTTACTGATTTCCCTTTTATTGAAGAGTTGGGCATGTCGTCATACCCATATTTTGGGTTTGATAAACCTCAGGATATTCCCTTGGATTATTATTCCAAATTGGTGATCGGAAAATTATTGCCTGTGTTTATTTCCGAAGGGGGTTGGTCTTCGGCAACAGTAAATAATTTTACTGGTACACCGGAAAAGCAGAGTGATTATATTAATCGGCAAGCTCAATTACTTGATCAGGTGAGTGCCATTGCTGTATTTCAGCTAACATTTACGGATATTGATATTTCAGCATTACCGCCTAATGTGCCTTCGAATATTACCTTGTTTTCATATATGGGATTGGTGGATAAGGATTTTAATCCAAAACCTGCGCTTGGGGCATGGGATGCCATTTTTAAACGTTCATATTCTGGGAAGGATTAAAAATCAGAAGCCAAATCATTTTTTATCTAATTGTGAAAATATCATAGTCCATTTTGGGTATCAGATTAAGTTCGCTTGATCGCTTGAATAGCTCAATGATCGCATCTCTCCCCTTAGTTCTTAGATCAACTGAATAATCATTTACGTAAAGTTGAATATGTTTGTACATCACTTCCTCTTCCATAGCTTGAGCATATTTCCTAACATACGGATAGGATTCCTTTGGGTAGGAGAAAGCATGTTCAATACTTTTTCTGAGTAGTTGATTTATTTTGATTTTGATGTTATCAGGTAAACTTCTTTTAATTGCAATTCCACCTAAAGGAATGGGTAATTTTGTTTGTTCTTCCCAGTATTCTCCAAGATCTATTATTTTCTTAAGTCCCTTTTTCTCATAGGTAAATCTATTTTCATGGATTATCACACCTGCATCAACCTCATTTGATAGAATCGCCTCCTCGATATCTGAAAAGAGATAAACTTTCTTATTTTTTGCTTCGGGGAAAGCAATTGTAAATAGCATATTTGCAGTTGTTTCAAGTCCAGGAATTGCAATTTTAGCATGTTTTATTTCATCGGGGTAAATGAGCCTACGGCTAATTACTAAAGGACCTACACCGTTACCCAATGCACTACCAGAGTTTAGTAGTTGGTATTTATCGCATACTTTTGCAAATGCATTAAAACTTATTTTAGTTATATCGGCAGCCCCATCAAATGCTAACCGATTTAGTTCATCGATATCCCCAAGATGAATATCAAAGGTGAAATCATTATTGGCAATTCTACCATTCACCAATGCATCGAACATAAATGTATCGTTTGGACAAGTTGAGAAGCAAAGTTTTAACTTCATATTTTTATCTTTCTATATCAAAGAGTTAACAATCTGTGCGAATGCTATTTATTAAATATCTTACCTCATGCGTGAGGTTATTAATGGCATTTTTCAAATCCCATTTTGCTCTATCTCTTGGCTCCACCATGTTTGAAATGGATCTTAAGCATACAAACTTAATATCCATTAATCTACATACATAAAACACAGAAGCGCTTTCCATTGTTTCAACATCGGCATTCCACCGCTCTTTAATTTTACGAATTGCCTCCTCTGAACCGCTAACTGTTGAAAGAGTAACTCCTTTTACCAATGGTAGTTTTATTTCAAAAAAAGCATCCTTTAGCCAAGGGTTATGTAGAGTATCACCCAAAAATGGAAACTCGTCTTTTGCGTTAATATTCACATCACATAACGACTTGAAAACACCCCTATCATCAATTCCATAATCACCAAAAGTTTCCTCATTAATACAAACAACAGAACCTATGGGATAAATGGGATTGTATGATCCAGCAATTCCAATATTTATGATAAGTTGATAATTTCCTACCACTTTTGTTAAAAAAAAGGTTGTTGGAACAGCACCGACTCCAGTAACCAAAACATCAACTTCATGATTAAATGACTCTTTTACTTTTATTGGAATACCTTTTTTTACATCAAGCCCCGTTGCTAAGCCATTCTCTTTTGCTGTAGCTGAAACAATAAGTATTTTCATTTTAATCTTTTTTGTTGTGATTTTTCAAAATAATTAAAATTAATTAGGGCTATAATTCCACTCCGAAAGATATAGTTTTTTAACTTTATAGCCTACCAAATTGCTTGCTATGCCAATTTCTTATATTACCCGTAGGGAAAGATTTAATGCTGCACATAGGCTATTCCGAGAAGAACTATCCGATGAGGAAAATTACAATATTTATGGTAAGTGTTCGCATCCAAATTGGCATGGACACAATTTCGAACTTTTTGTAACAGTTAAGGGTGATATTGACAAAAAGATTGGCTATGTGACTAATCTAACTAATATTAGCAAGTTGATTAGAGAACTAATAATTGATAAAATCGATCATAAAAACATAAATCTTGACGTTGATTTTATGCAGGGTAAAATTGCATCAACGGAAAATCTCGCCGTTGCATTTTGGGAAGTATTAATTCAACCCATTGAAGATTTAGGCGTAAAACTGCACTGTGTAAAAATTCAAGAAACTGAGAATAACTATGTTGAATATTATGGAGAATAGGTGGTTAAATACCTGATAATGTTGATTTTTAAGAATCTTTAAGTTTATTTAACGTCAGTTCGATGTAATTAATAATCCAAATGCTACAATTTCAGTATTTTATTTTGTAAGAAAAAAATGAAATATTCGTTACGAATTGTATTTTAGGATATTACTATCATTCCTTAGCTCGAATTCAATTTAATTATAAAAAAAATATTCTTTGTGTAGAATATTATAAATTTACTAAATTGTATTTTATTAGGATTATTATAAAAAATAGTATCAATTATTCTCTACATCATGAAATCTATTCAATTTACTAAATTTATTATCACCTTTGTACTACTGATTTTGTGGTCAAACTGCACGAAAGATCTATGTCTTGATAATTACATTGGTAACTGGAATTTTAAGGTAATAATCGATAGCCATACCCTACCAGTTACCAAGGAAGTGCACGACACAACTAACTACCAAGGAACTATAACTCGAGGAGAAACAAACGATGAACTGAAAATTCAGTATTCGGATACCCACATTATGGCTGTTCATCTAAACGAAGATGGAACACTTTCCGATTATTGTTTTCAGCCATCGAACTGCAGTGGCTCCTTTTCTAACGACAACACATTTAAGTACCATTACGGAAAACAGCAACGAGATATTGAATCTAGTGGTACACTTTTTTATTCTCTGAATATTGAAGGCTATAAAATCTCTAACTAGTTTAGATAAAAAAATACTAAGGAATCTTTTGGCAGTGGTCAGTGAAACTTAACTAACGTTAATTAATATTATTATTCAAACTATAAAGCAAAAAATCCATTTACTTTGTAAATCAAATTTAATTAGTGAATCTATATGGAAGTTTTTGATGATGAGGAGAACGAATTCGAAAATAATGGTTACTCCAAAATAGAGAAGTGGAATCCAGAGACTACTAGTAAACTTGCAGAGCACTATAAATCTATACTTGAACTTTTAGGTGAAGATCCTTGTCGTGAAGGGTTACAAAAAACGCCATTGCGTGTTGCCAAATCAATGCAATATCTTACTCAAGGTTATCATGCCGACCCTCATGAAATGCTTAAAAAAACGAAGTTTAAGGAGGATTATCCACAAATGGTTCTTGTAAAGGACATTGATCTTTACTCTATGTGTGAGCATCACATGATACCATTTTATGGGAAAGCGCATGTTGCCTATATACCCAATGGCTACATTACTGGCTTGAGTAAAATTGCTCGTGTTGTTGAGGCATTTGCCCGAAGATTGCAGGTTCAGGAAAGGCTTACAATGCAAATTAGGGATTGTATTCAAGATACATTAAACCCAATTGGAGTTGCTGTGGTTATTGAGGCTGCACATATGTGTATGCAGATGAGGGGAGTTCAAAAACAAAATTCTGTAACAACTACCTCTGCTTTTACGGGTATATTCCTTTCCGATATCAAAACCCGTGAGGAGTTTATTCATTTAATTGGAATGAAATTGCACTAGATTTAACTTTTAGTTTGATAATACGAAAGCCCCTTTACGGGGCTTTCCTTGTTTCTATTGCTTTATGAATTTCTTAATAAATTCTCCTTTTTTGGTGCTTCCTTTTATGATATAAATACCATCCTCAAGATTATGAACTGGAATGGTATACCTTGATTGGTTTGGATGCAGAGTGTTAACCTCTCTACCTGAAATATCAAAAATAATTAACCTTTCGATGCTATATTCGCTTTCAACAACAAGGTATTCCGTTGCAGGATTTGGATAGATATCAACCAAGTTATTAATTGTGGCGGGTTTAACATCTGTAATAGTAGAAAGTTTGATTGATACTGATTGGTAAACCTGATTAGTGGTGGCATCCTGAATGAACACTACCAATCTTGAACCAATAAACTCTGGCGAATTATCAATATTTATTGGTATTGTTTCGGTGTGAGTTTGTCCATTTGTTAATCCCGTAGTTGCTATTGAAATTCCTCCTGGATTAGGAATAAACTTTCTAAGTACATTATAATAGTATGCACTTTCAACTTGTACGCTATCCTTAACAACTGCACAGTAAAGTACAAGGTTATCCTTTGTCAAATTCTTTTTTGCTGTTAGTGTTACACCAACATTTGTTTTAGTAACATTTAGGTCGATTAATATCTTAGGATCTTGCAACGATTCTTTATTTGTTGAATTAATAAATGCGGTCTGAGCAGTACCATTTATCAGGCTACTTTGAATTGTTCCATTTGCAAATACATCGGGAGCTTGGCTAACCCCATAGTAGAATCCTCTTGATGATGGTCCTGATGTGTAATCATTATACAAAGGATCTCCAATCGGGTTGCCTGTATGATAATGAATTGGAATTATATCCAACGAATTGTTTGCTTCAAAAGTGGACATAAATTGGTTGCTTGCAACACATGATGCATCTGATTTATTTGTAAAGTACTCAGTCAAAACATTTTGTTGCCTATCGCCAATCCAAACATCATCAAAAGCAAAGCCATCATAATCGATAATTGAATTGGCATTTGTTCCATAAACAATTCTAAAACGAACATTATGAGAATCTTTAAGATAATCAAGATCATGACGTGCAGATACCCAGCCAGTGGTTGATTTGCTCCAACCAATAAAAGAGTTGGCAGGTCTGCTCTGGATTGTAGTGGAGTTGAACCAATTATCGCCTTCGTTTACATCACCAACATTATTCCATGTTACACCATTATCAGTTGTGCTTTGAAGTACTGCTCCATCACGACCCGCTTCTGGAGATGACCATATATTTAACTTAATCATCGGTTTCTTTAAACCGCTAAAATCAAAACATGGACTAACTACCTGTGAGTTCTCAACTTTTTGATGCTGAGAATCAATATTTGTATACCATGCATTGGATTCTGAATTTGCTGTATTTATTATGTTTCCCTGTGGTGCTCCAAGTTTCCAGCTAGAATAGCCATTATCTAAAACTCCTCTTGCATCCCAGTTTTGAGTACCTGAGTCAAAATTATTGGTGTAAACATTTTGTGGAAGATCAAGAAATTTGATGTAAGGCTGAATTACTATTTGTTTAGTAATTGAATCGGTACACCCTTCAACAGTCTGAATAATCAATTTTACATTATACTTTCCTAGGTTAGGAAAGTAATATTTAATATCCTTTTTACTTGAAATTATTGTTTCGTTATATTTCCACTTTGTTGTATTAAGAGCTCCTCCCGAAGAGTTATTTGTAAACTGAATTGAATCACCATTCAAGCATTCGTTATTCCATTTAAAATCTGCTTTAGCGGAAACACCTATGGTTATATCTAATTTTTTCTCAGATTTGCACCCTTTGTCTGTTGAGGCAATTAATGAAACAGTTTTTAAACCAGCAGAAGTAAAGCGATAACTTGGATCTTGATCTGTTGAACTTTGCCCTTCAAAACTCCATCCCCAAGTCATTGTTGTGCCAGTAGGAATCGTAGTTTGATTTAAAAATTTAACATCTTTATCAGTTCCTGGACAAGAATTCGCAAGTGAAAAATTTGCAACAGGGTTTGGATTTACAAAGATATTCTTGGTGTCGGACTTTGAACAGCTGTTATTTATATTTGAGGTATAAGTGTATGTGATTGTATGCTTACCTTCAACTTCCAAGGTAGGTTTAAACGTAGCTATGCCATTGGCATAAGAGAATGCTGTTGAGGCCGGCGAAATTGCGAAACTACCAATACCACTCGAATGACCTTGAGTCCCATATATTTGAATTGGCGCATTATCCTTGCAATAGTAAGAGTTATCGATTACAGTCATTGAAACATCCCCAATAGAATCAATTACAACTCGCTTCAATATTTCATAAGGAGTTGTACCTATTGTATAGTTAAATCTAACAGTATCGATACCATCACCTGCTTTTTTTAGGCTATACATCGCAGAATTACCAGAAACAAAAGTAACAGCATTCTTTTTACTTGTAAAAATACCTGTTGGTGTTCCACCATCAGTTGGATTGCAAGTAATAAGTTTATTTATATCACCATAACAGTATTTATCATCTAAACCAAGTATTGGTGTAGTGGCTTTATACACTACAGTATTTCTATCTTTTGTATTAGTACAACCTGTTGGAGCTGTATAGGAATAGGTTACTTTAGCAACTTTTCCAAGATCTGATGTGCTAATATTATTAGGGTTGAGAGTCTGACCTCCCTGAATAATGTTTCTGTCGGAACTGAAATCACCTGAAGGGGAATAGTTCCCTATCAGAACTTCTGAAGGGCCATCATAATTATAGTTGTCTTTAAGCGTGAAATCAACTACAGGTGGTTTGTTTACCCTTGTTGAACGTGTTATAGTTGGAGATAAACATCCCTCTTTCGATTCATAGTAGTAAGAAATTGATATGTCTTTATATTGTTGAGATGCAAGGTCTACAGCAGAAGGAGTAAGTATTGCTGTATTATTGAGTAATGTCGAAAATCCTGTTGTTGAAGTACATGAAAAATGTGCTGTTCCACCAACTGGAAATTCATTAACGGCAGATAGTGTAATACCAGAGAGGTTGTTACTACAAAAATTTGGTGAAGGTATATTGAAGTCAATATTTTGGCTTATAGAGTCAATTGTAAAAATGCTATTTATAGTATATGTTTTGCCATTAGTGTTGTTCTTATAAGTATACTCTAAAGTGTACTTATCCGCCTTCATATCTCTTGGATTTAGGTTGAATTTATGAACAGAACTAGCAATTTTATATGCTTTGTTCGAAGATGGGGAAAGAGTAAAACCTACATTTGAGATATTTGTGGTGTCAATGCCCTCAATAGATATAATATCTGATGTTGCAGCACTACTATTTTTACAATACCTAGTGTCAAAACCGCTAAAATAAGCACCATCGCTTGTAACGGTAATGTCAATTGTTTTTGTGCTTGTACAACCAAATGCATTGGTGTAAGTATAAGTTATAGTCTTTGTGATGGGTATTGGGCTAATCAAAACAGGGTAGAAATAACCATCCGAACCCACTCCCTCTCCTGTAAATGTTCCATTTATAGGAGTAACATAATTCATTAAGTTTACCTTAGAGTCCTTTTGATTATATGTTAATGAAGTTGGATTGAAGGTAATTGTTGATTTTGCATTTTCAGTTATGATAGCCTTCTCTGAGGGTATAATTGTTGCAGAGTTGGTTGTTCCATCAACAAGACTTACGATGGTAAAGGTTCCACTGAGTACATTTAATGTGTAACTATCAGCAGATAAGCTGGAAACAGGGTGATCAGAAACGCCATCATTGTAAGTGAATGTAAATGGTTGTACACCCGTAAAAGTAAATGTAACAGGTAGATTAGGAGATGATTCACATCGTGAAGCCGTACCAGTAATATGATAGGTTGGTTTGGTGTTTATAGTTAATGTTCCACCTTGCACATCAGCATGATCAGCGGAAATAGTATTTCCAGCATAGTCCTTTAATATAATATTCAAAGGCAAAGAGGTAACGGCAGTAAGATTATTATCTAATGCTCCTACAGTGTAATAAACCTTATATGTATTTCCACCTACATTGACTAAATTTTGAGGTTTTCCATTGACCTCCACTGTTTGTCCAGTGTAAATGTTGTTATCAGAAAGAATTGTAACTACAATAATACTTCCAATTCCATAGTTTCCAGAGGGAACAGTAACAGAAGTAATCGCAGGCAATGTCCGATCAACAGTTACTGTTGAAGCATCAGTTGTCGAACTACTTGTGTTACTATTATCGGTTAAATCCAAAATTGGGATGCTAAACGTAACTACTCCTTCAGTTTCTGATGAACTCATTGTTCGTTTTGCAGTCCAAGTATTTCCAGTTGTATTAACTACTGTAGCAGCTAATGAATTTATGGTTACTACAGGTGTTTTAATAACCTCACTGGTTTTAAATGTTATAGTTACCTCATCGTTTTCCTTTGCGTAAGAAGTGTTAGAAGAGTTATTTGATACTATTTTTATTTCGGTAAAGGAAGGGGGTGTTTTGTCGAACGTAATGCTAGAATTTGTGGCTTGTGCAGTATTTCCAACCTGATCTTTACAATCTATTGTTACAAATAAAGAACCTTCTGCATCACTAACCAACATAGTATAGCTCGCAGTCCAATTATTACCACTTGGATTGGTAGCGCTTAAACTTTTACCATTTAGTTTAATTGAAACACCTTCTACAACTTCACCAGCAGTAAAAGAGACGGTTATTACGTCACCTACTTTTGCTAGTGTATTAGTAGTATTATTTGAGACAACACTTATACTTGAAAGGGTAGGGTTGGTCTTATCAAAAGTTACACTTGAGCCATCTGTAACAGTTGATACAGCAGATCCAGAATTTCCGACCAAATCCTTGTAACTAATGCTAAAAGAGATTAGTCCTTCAGGGTTATCAGAAGCCAACATTGTATAACTTGCTGTCCAATTTTGATTTGATCCTGAAATTGTTGCCGCTTTGCCTGCAATCGTTGCAGAAACTGTTCCACTTCCCAAATTCTCAGATGAGGTAAATGTTACAAAAACCTTTGTTCCAACACCTGCTTTATCAGCATAAGTGTTATTTGAATAAATGGTTACATTTGTTAGTGTTGGATTGGTTCTATCGAAAGTTACACTGGAAGCATCTGTTGTTGAGGTAACACGTACACCAGCATTACCAGGTTTATCAGTGAAATCAATAGTAAATGGAATAGTTCCTTCCAAATCTGTTCCTATCATGGTATAACTTGCTGTCCATGTTTTATCTCCATTACTACTAGTTGCCGAAATTGTATGTGAGGCTATAGTAACTACAACGTTTGCTAACGCTTTTGTTGAGGTGAAATCAAGCGTAATAATATTTCCAGTTTTTGCTAATGTGATATTAGCATTGTTTGATTTAATAGTTGCTGTTGATAATGTTGGTGCGGATTTTAGGAAAGTAACATAACTACCATCGGTAACAGAGGTAACGTTAGCATTATTTCCTGCTAAATCCAGAAATAAAATATTAAATGTAATATCGCCTTCAGTATCACCATTTACCATTGTATATTTTGCTGTCCAACTATTTCCACTCACAAAGCTGATTGTTGCAGCATTCCCATTAATTGTGGCTGTGGGGGTTTGAATGGTTTCTGATGCCGTAAAACTAACCGTGATTTCGTTCCCTGGCTTAGCAAATGCAGGATTTGCATTGTTAGATTGAATATGAACGGAAGTTAGGGTAGGCGGTGTTGCATCCATTGTCCAAATAACATTGGCACCTGACATTAAATCGTTATTATAAAAATCTTTAATTCCAGTACCCGTGGCTTTAAGTTTCAATTCGTAATTACCATCGGTTAATGTGTTATATGCAGTAAGATCCAATGTGAAAGAATTTGAATACCAACCACTATAGTTATAATCATGACTAAAAGTAAAAGGCAGACTATTATCAAGGGGGACGTTGGTTGTTCCATTTCTTGTAAGTGTAAAATCATCCCAAGTAACTTGATCGGCTTTTACATACTTATCGAAATCTAAGTTCACTATTCCTACTCTTGTATTTCTTGGAGATGAAATTGCTTGAAAACTAGGAGTCGGTTTAGTTGAACCATATTGGATATTTGTATTTACTACAAAGGAAATGGTGTTTCCTAAAAGGTCTTGGTATTCAATTTTTATACTATAAACACCTGTATCAAACAAATAATTATTTCCATTTCCCGATGCAACATGAATATTATTAATAAGATCTTCTCCGTTGAGTATTGTGGTATGCTCTCCAATTGTTTCAAAATCAGATGTAAATGTAACAGATCTATCTGTAGCAGATGGCCTTACAAAAGTCATTTTTACAGTTCCACTTTTGGCGGCTTCTGGTAGTGTAAACTTTATTTCTACATCTTTATTTATAAATGAATTATTTGCAGGTAATGTAAGAATTGGAGTTTGGGTTGTAATATCAATTATAATAGTAAAATTACCACTGGTTGACCAGTTTCCGGCTGCATCACGCTCCTGGACATAAAGAGTATGGCTTGCTTCGGTGAGATTAGTAACAGGTGTATAACTTAAAGATGTTGTGGTAGTAGCACCAACAGTTAAATTGCTATCATCAAGTTTATAGCGGAATGTGCCATTACCTCCTCCACCAGCAGACCAACTCCATGTTGGGGTTTGATCGTTGGTTGGTGTAGTACCAGTTACCGAAGGAGCATTTGGTCCTGTTTTATCTATAGTTAGAGTGATAACTGCGGAAGCAGTTGGACCATTTCCAGCCTGATCGGTTTGACGAGCGAGTACGTTATATGTCCCCTCTGCCGATAGGGTTACTGCTCCAGAGTATGAATTCCATAAGCCCCCATTATTAGTTGAGTATTCTATAGTAGCACCAGCCTCGCCACTAACAGTAAAAGTTTGATTGGTATTATAAGTGCCTGCCGAGATACCTGTGATGGTTGGTGCAGCAGGTGCTGTTTTATCTATAGTTAGAGTGATAATTGCGGAAGCAGTTGGGCCATTTCCAGCCTGATCGGTTTGACGAGCAAGTACATTGTAAGTTCCCTCTGCCGATAGAGTTACTGCTCCAGAGTAGGCTGTCCATAAGCCTCCATTATTGGTTGAGTACTCTATTGTAGCACCAGCCTCACCGCTAACTGTAAAGGTTTGATTGGTATTATAAGTACCTGCTGATATCCCCGTGATGGATGGTGCTGCAGGTGCTGTCTTATCTATAGTTAGAGTAATAACGGCGGAAGCAGTTGGGCCATTTCCAGCCTGATCGGTTTGACGAGCAAGTACATTGTATGTTCCCTCTGCCGATAGAGTTACTGCCCCAGAGTATGCTGTCCACAAGCCCCCATTATTGGTTGAGTACTCTATGGTAGCACCAGCCTCACCGCTAACTGTAAAGGTTTGATTGGTGTTGAAATAACCTGCCGAGATACCCGTGATGGATGGTGCAGCAGGTGCTGTTTTATCGAATGTTACTGAACTTCCATCTGTTGTGCTTGTTACTTGTGCTACCTTTTCAGTGTAATCGATAGTAAAAGCAATAGCTCCTTCGGAATCTCCTCCTGCCATTGTATATGAAGCAGTCCAGTCATTTCCAATATTTGTTAAATTCCCCCCAGTAATATTATGTCCCGCTATAGTAACCACTACACCGCTGATTGCACCTGACGAGGTAAAGGTCAGTGCAATATTATCACCAACTTTTGCTAGACTTGAGGATGCATTATCTGATTGGATATGAACAGGTGTAAGCGTTTCAGTTGCAAATATCGAGGTGTAATTTAATGACACTAATACGATTAGCATCAAAATATTTTTCAGTTTCATGGCTGTGTCTATTATTTTTTAAGCATAAAATAGTCCTTATCAGTCTTAATCAACTGAACATTTTTACCATAGGTCTCATTTGTTGTTCCGACCATAATTAGCCCATTATCACTTGTTTGTATTAGCCTTCCAATAGTGCCAAGAAAAGTTCTATAGGTTTGTCCATTGTAAACGCTACCATCAGCATTTATCTTTATAAAATTAATTAATGAATTACCTAAATCATCAACGCTCTCACCACCAATCATTAGTGTTCCATCAACATTATAAACTACGGATTTGCCTGTAATTGAGTTTATTGTTTCTGTTTGCCACTCTTCAATATAGCCCGAGTTTAATTTTGATAGTTTCAAACTCGTTTGGTTTTTATTTATGAGCAAATACAATTTATCCCCATTGAGAGTGGCATCAGCAGCAGTTTCGCCTGGAGTCACTGTATTAGTAGGACTTGTTTCGTTCATAGTGTTTTGATCAATTGGAACAATTGAAATTAAATTGCTTTCACCAAAAGTTCCAACTAGGAGTAAATTATTATCCTGCTGCTGAAAGATTCTTTTATAAGAACTATTAGATGCTAAAAAACTTGACTTTCCATAGAGGAGTTCGCCCGAAGTATTCAGTTTAGCCCTGTAATAATCTGATTTGCTCGCGTTTGATTTATAGGACTGACCAGCTACATATATATTATTACTTGTTACAAGGATATCATTAACTACAATGCTATAGGTAGAATCATCAATTTCTTTATACCAGAGCGAATCACCATATGTATTGACCTTCATAATAAATGAACGAGTAATACTAGAGTTAGTGGGGATAGAAGTACCAGCAATTAAAAAACCATCAGATATTGCTTTAACAATTTTTCCTTCCGCTTTGGCATTGTTTTTTCCATAAGTATTACTCCAAATCAAATTTCCATTTTTATCAACTTTACCTGCAAATATCTGTTGATCTGAAGCGTTTGTTTTATCGTAACCTGTAAATACATAGCCGCCATCTGCTAGCTCAATTACATCGTTTCCCTTGCTTTCAAAACCACTCCCAAAAAACTTAATAAAGTTTTTAGATTGAAAATCTGATATTGGCTTTTCACACGAAATAAGCAATGTTGCTAGAAAAAATATGAAATAAGATCTCTTCATATTACCTAATTTTCTTGGGTTTATAAATTGGGTGGATGTATGAAAATGATATGAAAGATTGATTTAATAATAACTCATCTTCGGCAAAGAAATATTTTTCTTGAAGTAATGGATTCAAATAGGTCTTTTGCCTATTTAGCTGAGTTATAGTACTAAGTTTGAACCCGGCAGTAATCAGGAATTGAGCATTCCTAACTTTCAACGCGGTTCCAATAGCTAGCAATGGTCTAACATCAAACTTTTTATGTGATAATAAAAGGTTTTCGACACCAGTATATGGCTCTGATCGTCCTACGTTTATATCTGTTCGAGTTAAATTTACTGACGATTGAAATAAATATGCAAATTCAAGCCCTGCTTTGGCAAATAGATTTACTGTCTTTAACTTATAATTATATCTCACAGCAATTGGAAGTCCTAAATAATTATTTTTAAAAGTCCCAGTTACCGTTGAATACTCAAAAGGTTTATTGGAGTAATCGAAATTTGAAAGTGTTAGCGATGCCCCAATACTGTATTCAAAATCCTTATAAAGTTTATTAATATAGTCAACCTCAACATTGTAACCAAGTTTAGATTTGTAGGTTGGATGACTCTTTGAGGTATTACCAACACCGAAGGGTTCAATAAATTTTGGCATACAGAAATTAAAACCTCCTTTGATCTCCAATTTAAAGATTGGTTTCGTTCGATATGTGCTGTAAAGGTTGATAAACTCTTTGGGATCGTTAGATGCAATCGAATAGCTAGGGAATTCTTTTAAAAACTTAAGCATCACCCCATCAGCCTTTTCGGTTTGTTCACTAAAAAGGTAAGTTTGAATAAGAAGTTTATATGCATTCGTTTTTTCCTCCTTGGTAAATCCATCTTTCATACAATTAGCAAGAAGTTGTGGAATATCATCGAGTAGTCCATCATCAAATCTTCGTTGTGCAACCTTGAGTTGATCGGCACATGTGTTTTGTGATTTAATGGTCGATATGCCAAGGAAAAGAATAGAAGTTATGAGTAAAATTCGTTTCATCACCTATTATTGCATTTAGTGGGTTTGTATGGTATATCTGTGCCAACATAGTTTTGCCATTCGCTTTGAGTTAGTTCCCTTGATAAGAAATTACAAAAACCGACAATTAAGGAATTAACATCAGTGGGGAAGCTCCTTATATTACCGTCTTTGTCACCACTGATCAGATATTTATCATCTTTTGTAAACATAACCGAAGTTACCCATGACCCATGGTCATCAAAAACTATTGGTAAAGTTCTCAAATCATCCATGTGCCAGAGTCTAACTGATTTATCGTAGCTTGCAGAAGCCATAAGAGATCCATCTGAAGAGAAACAAATCCCTGTAATCTTTGCTGTATGCCCTCTAAGTAGTGATATTTGATTACCATTGGTAAAATCCCATAAATAAATTACTCCTTGATTATTTGCAGTTCCAGCAGCAACAATATTTTTCTGTGCATTAAAGCTAATATCACCCCAGTTCCCATCGGGAATGTTAGCCAAAAGAATAGGCTTTTCTAGTTCAGATTGGAAGTTCTTCCAGTAAAATATTTTACCATCCGATAGTGCAACAAATAGATTACTTGTGCTAAAATCATATTTTACAGCATTGATCTTTGAATCTACTTTATAAAATTCAACACCTTGGTTTTTATAATCATCTGTAAGTATGATACTCTGATTTAAAACTAACAGATATTTTCCTCCCTTTGTAATAAATAAGTCTTTTACATCTACACCCTGTAGATTGTAAATATCTGGTAATTTGTTATTTAAATCATAATTAACAATACTGCTATTGGTTAAACATAATATGGTTTGATCCTTTATAATCAATTTTTTAACAATAGGTTGATTTGATAATAATACAGTTGAGGTTTTATCGCTGAGATTCCAGCTAATAACTTGGCCATCGCTACTACCTGAGATTATTCGTTCTTTATCCTGAACTAAAGTTTTAATAAAACTGGTATGCTCTTTATAGATGTTAAAATTAACACCTTTGAAAAACTTTAATCCAGTATAAACTGATTTATAAATATCGGGATTATAAGATACACCATTGTAATCATTATTAAAGCTATATGCTTGAAAAGCTAGCAGCCCCTTAAGTAATGTGTCAGTGCGCATCTGTTCGCTTTTAACCGCCATGGATTGGGCAATTGAAAGCATTTTACGGTTATCGGCTTCTTTTCGGGCTATTTCGGCTTTAATTTGTTCTTCCTTCGCTTTCTTCTCGTTTTCGGTTGCTAATTTTTGTTTTTCTTGTGCAATAATCGTCTGCTCTTCAGCTTTAGTTCTTTGTTTTTGTGCCTCATTAGCATTTATTTCAGCATTTTGTTTTTCCTGTTCAGCTAATTGTTTTTGTTGTTCAGCAATCTTTTGCTGAGATGTTGCATATATGGCGCTTGAATCAGCTTTTATTCTCTGAATCTCAGCTTTATTTGCATTTTCTATAGCTATTTTTTCCTGCTCTTTTGCTCTTGATTCTGACTTTAATGCTTCTTGTTTTTGAATAAACGCTAGAACACCTAATGCTATTGATATCATTCCCGCAGAGCCTAAAACTAAGGCAACTATTCTTGAACGCCTTAATGCTCGCTTTTGTAAGCGTATCTTATTCTCCTCCTCGGCAATGTATTCCTCCTCGCTAGTTTTGAGGTAAACCATTGTTCTCTCAAATGCAGGATTAAATCGGACAGCCCATGCAAGATTGGGTTTTTGTTTTTCTCGCCAGTTAATTGCAAGTTGTAAATCAGGAGGACCCCAAAGCCCCGTTTTCCCTTGGTGGAACAGCTCACCTGATTCAGCAAGCCGATTATACATTTTAACTGCGGTTGATTCATCCTCTACCCAAGCCTTTAATTTATCCCATACTCGCATTAAACTTTCATGGGAGATATCAATCATCGAATCGGATTGCAATTCAATGGATGGGGGAGGGGTAAGGAAGGTTCTACCCTTTTTACGAAAAATTTCAACAATTTTGATTACCTCCTGATCACTAGTCTCTGCAATTTGAGCCAATTCAGTAACGCTTGTGGGTCTTCTTATTCCTCTATTATCAGCACCTTTTTCAGTAAGTGATTTGAAAATAATTTCGCAGATATGTTTTTGTTCGAAATTGAGTTCATCATAGGCTTCGTTGGCATGATTAGAAAGAGCCCTTTCAAGCCTACCTATAGCTTCATACTCATTTAGACCTATTGGATTATTAGTTAAATTATTATAAGTCCAATAATCCCATGTACGCATTAATGCATGCTGGAGTATAGGAAGCTCATCGGGGTTATTCCCCATTTCGTTGAGAAGGAGTTGTACTAGTTGATCCGTTATTGTTCCACCACCCACTGCAATCGGGCCTGTTATTGCTTTCTGAAAATCATCGCGGGTCATCCTTGGGATAAGGTAATGACCATCATTGATAAGGCGGGTAAGATCTTGAAAAGGTGAGCATTCACCAATAAAATCAGAGCGCATTGTGATTACCACATAAATTGGTAATTCGGATTGCTTTACTGTATTTACGATCATATTAATGAAATGATCGACCTGATTTACAGCCTCAGCATCATGGCTTGTAAATTGATATCTAAAGAGTTCCTCGAACTGGTCAATTAATAGCAGTACGTTTTCCTGAGGGTTAACTCCATATTGATTGATAACATTGAAAATACCCGATGATGATCGTTTAAGTAGAGCACGATTGATTAGTGTATCGGTTTCGATTTTTTCCTCATTATCGGAACCCCTGAAGGTTTCGGCAATTGCTTGCGCCAGATTGTCAATAGGACTTGAACCAGGATGAGTAATAACCACTTTCCACTTTGATCGGCCATTATGAAGGAAACCACCATAAAGAATTGGTAATAGCCCACAATATATTAATGAGGATTTTCCTGTTCCTGATGCGCCAAGAATAGCAGCAAATTTATTTCGAGATAAATTAGATAGAACCTCTTCGCTTTGACCTTCCCTCCCAAAAAATAGGTGAGCCTCATTGGTATGAAAGGGTCTTAACCCAGGGAATGGATTAATTAGTTTAGTTGTTACTGCTCCCTGCTCGGTTAATGTAACCATAAGAGTAAATTATTAGTTGTTTTTTACTGCTAAATTCAATTTCAATTCCTCTAATGAGCAAATGTGTATTTCGGAAAAACGACTTTCGAATGCAGATGTATTTAAATCCTTGTTCTCTTTAACAAGAATAACCTTTTTAAAGGGTTTAGATGAATTCATACCTTTTGATTTAAAAATATCATTAACCTTCATCGTAAACCAAGGTTCATTTTCACTGGTGTAGTTTATAACTACAACCTGAGAATTTGCTAAATACTTTAGATGTTGGTTGTATGTAATCCCTTTATAATTTGTTTTCACTGCCATCCCAGAACCACTCTCTGAGGAAACCAGTTTTTCGTTTATTTTTTTATCATCATTATCTGCCACAACATAGATGTCTGGTAGATTATTCTCTCCTATTGATACCTCTTCTCCTGATAAGATTTTACGATAGATTTTTTTAAGTTCCTCCAATGTTACCTTTAGAACCATTGTATTATTTGATTGATCTAAATCTCTTTGAATTTTTTCAACAAAGATTTGATTTTCTTCATCAGAAATTTCAAAATCTGAAGGAATCCAGATAATCCTTTTAATATTGAGGTGCTTATCCGATGTAATAAATTTGGATGAAAGAGTACATTGATGCTCAATGAGTGAAATCTGCTTATCGCTAAAATATTTTGAGTATACAAGAGAAATAGGATGTATGATTAAACAGCATCCTGTTAGATATTGCTCCACCTGTTCTGTACACTCATTAAAATCTAGACTTAACAAGCGATCAGGAAGAACCTCATATTCCATTTCGGTTAAATCTCTTGAGAGATTATCGCGATCCGATGCTTGTGAATTATCAGTTTGGGCTAGAAATATCTTTCCTTTCTTTAATTCTTTGCTAGTAGAATATTTCTCAGCAATGGCAATTGTAATATCTGTAATCCTTTCCCAGTAATGAGCATTATTTTCGGAGGAATTTCTTCTGAATAATCTAACCTCGCCCGTTTCTTTTATCTCTTCCCAAAATCTGAATAGTTTATATTTATGCAATGGGAATCCCCTTTCTAATGTTTTTAGGGGATTAATATTAATTAGTAATGTGCTTGGAGCATCAGCTAAGGCAATAGATTCACTTACAAATTGCTTGTCATCAAAATCTTGCTCCGATAAGAATATTAAAACAAAACTATCAGTTGTTAAAGAATTCTTCTCTAACAATGTAGCATCCATCTTAAAACGGTTTAGGCATTTACCTAAATCTTGCAAAAAATTTTCCGCGAAAATAGCTGTGTCTTTGTTACTCTTTCTAAAACGGAAATCTAAGCTAATCGTTTTATTCATGTCTGTTATATTGTTTTTAAAATATCATAGAAAGCCATGAATAACATTGTTTAAAATGAAATTTATTATTTATGGCTATCTCATATACTTAAATTTTTACGCCCACTACAAGAATATCATCAAGTTGACTTTCATATTTCATCCAGTCGAAGAAGGTTTGTTCTAGTTTATCCTTCTGCTGGTCAACAGGAAGCGTGCTAACTTCAATAAGAAGTTTTTTGAAGTTTGCTATTAAAAATTTTCGACCATCATCCCCACCAAACTGGTCGGCATAACCATCGGAAAAAACATAAACCATATCGCCTGTTTGGATATCAATTTCCTGATGTGTATACCCTGTTGCAGCTCTTCTTGAGAATGCTCCAATGGGACATTTATCTCCCTTAAGTTGGATAAGTTCATTATTTCTTATAATAATTGCTGGGTTGTAAGCTCCTGCGAATTGAAGTTTCATTGTTTTGTAATCAACACAGCATAATGCGATATCCATTCCATCTTTTACAGCACCATCCTCGTCCTTCTCCTTAAATGTAGCCGTTACTCCAACGTTTAATGATTCAAGGATATCAATGGGTCGTTCAAGTTTAAGATCTTTTACAGCGTAATCAAGCCAATTGTGTCCAACCATCGATACTAAAGCACCTGGCACACCATGTCCAGTACAATCTATAGCAGAGAAATATCTTTTGCCATTTAGCTGATTAAACCAGTAAATATCACCGCTAACAATATCCTTTGGGTGAAAAACAATGAAGTATTCAGGGAATAACTCCTTGATATATTCATCGGTGGGAAGAATAGCATACTGTAAACGTTTAGCGTAATTAATACTATCCATGATATGCTTTTGCTGTTCAGCAAGTTGATCTCTATGTTTTTCAATTTCGTCTCTTTGAGTTTCAATTTCCTCCTTTTGAGCAACTACCTGAGCAGTACGTTCTTTGACTTTCTTATCCAAATCGGTATAAAGTTCTTCGAGTTGCTCAATCATAACATTGAATTTTTGGGATAAAGTAGTAATCTCATTATTCCCAGCAACCTCCGCTCTTTCGCTCAAATTACCATCAGCAATTCGATTTACATTGGTAACAAGTTTTCTTATTGGGTTTGTAATATTTCGAGTTTTACGGTATATGAGTGATATAATGAGTACTAGTACTACGATGAAAATTACCACATAGCTTAAAAGCCTGAAATACTCATCTCTAATTTCATCTGTTCGGTCGGAAACTATACGAATAACAGATCCTTTATAGAGATCGGAGTTTTCTGAATTCATGTAGAAATATTGGTAAGAGAGATGGCGGCGTTCTATTCTTTTATTAATCAAACTACTATCCCTTTTAGTGAAGCGTTGTTTGATAAACTCTTTTTCGTTGGGATCCAGCTGATCCGTTTTGGTTAATGAAAATGGATTATCTGCATTCATAAAAAGTTCCGCAGATACTATGGACTTTTCTTTAATATTAAGTTCTTCAAGAGTTTCCTTAATAATATTTACAATCTGATCGGCTGTGGAGGAGTATATTCCTAATTCAATAATATATTTTCCATCAAGGGTGGGCTGGTAGGTATATTTCTTTAAACGACGTGTTTTTGCTTCAATAGTAAACTTCTCGCTTTTAAACTGTCCCTCGCTGAATATTCTCTTAATTAAAGCCTTATGTTCTTCGCCAAATGAGAAAAAATTTAATCCTAAATCTTTCTTAAAGGTTGTATTTACTACTACTCCATTTGTATCTATAACGTAGAGATCATAAAGTTTTGATTCGAGTTTAAGTTCATTTCTAATTTGGTTTAAATCAGCAGTAGCAATGTTTTTAGTTGATACAAAATAGTTTACAGTTAGTTTTTTGCTTACCTGTTCTAGCATCGGATTTAAATTATCCTCAAGCACTGACATTGTAACATCCTGAAATTTTAATACTTGGGTTATCTCATCCGATATTAGAAAATTTCTGGTTTTACTACTCTCTTTGAGTATTGACCTTGTGGTACTAAAATTAATCAACCCGAGTATGAATAAAGCAATAACTACAGGGAAAACAATATTATAAATTAACTGCCGAAAAACCGTTGTTTGCTTCATAGTTAAATAACTTATTGTCTAAATATTAATTATTTACAATTTGTGTGTCAATGTACTTAGTAAGATAATCGTGATCATAAATACTATTTACCACTTTATCATACTCAACGTAATGAATAATAGTATTCTCCTGTGTAATCAACCTCCAGGGAAGTTGATTTTTATAGGTAGTATTGATAATATCCCCAGCGCTGAAACTCATAACTTGCTCTTCCCCATTAAAAAGAAAAATTCCACCACTTTCGACAAACATGATATATGCCTTACCTTTAAAAAGTTCGAGGTTTAGTAGATTTGTTTGATTTATTTTAATAGCAGTTGATTGGTAAAGTAAGTATAGAATTTCTCTCTCATCCAAATTTTGGTTAAAAAGAGTTTTGAAGAAATTTATTCGATCAGGTGCTGATAGGCCTGTTGATTGAAAAAGGCTGATCTGTTTATCAAGTTCTATGCGAAGTTTATCGTTTAATCGTTTCTTACAGTTGAGGTACTGAGTTCTATCAATACTCTCGATTATTTGAGCAGATAATTGTCTAAGAATCTTGTCGGTATTAAATAGTTGAGAAACTAAATCAACGCTAATTTCTTTATTTTCGATGTATTGAAAGGCATTGAGCGCAAATATTTTTGATTGCTTGCCAATCAAATTATTATCTCTATTAATAATAGCCTTTAATAAATTTTCAGTCGTGTACTCACGAAGAGGGAAGTAGTTTTCAAGTGCCCAAATCTTATTTGATATACTATTATCCTCAAGCAAAGGTACAATATATGGCTTAATATCTTCTGCCATAAAAGTATCAACAAGTTCCACTGCAAAAGCGATGCTCTGCCCTGTTCCCGCTTCAAGGTTATCTAAAACTGCTTCAATAGAGTTTTTGTCATAGGCCAATTTTAAAATATCAAACAGGAAATGAATACTTTTATGAAACTCCCTATCTAGTTCATCTTTAAGTAAAGGTATTTTGGAATCGTTCGGGCAATAATAAAAAGCGTTTAAGTTCCAAGCGCAAATTCCTGCTTGCTCTATCAATTTTTGATTGAGAAGTATTTTTTCCTTTTCATTAGGAGTAAAATCAATTCTTAATAGACCTTCAAGGATAATGGATCTGTTATGCGCTTTTATAGAAAATTTGCTAAATAAAACCGATGGTGCTAGTATGCTGCCTGTGTCTGGTAAAATTTTTAATATTCTCTCTTTCGCTAAATCGGATAAATTAGTTTTTTGATAAGTCAGTTCTAACAATTCAAGCCCTGTTTCTCCAGATCCAACAAGCGAAGCGTGAGCAATTGGAGCATAAAGATCCTTATCCAAAAAGTCGATAAGAAAACTGATTATTTCTTTAGATTTTGAACCACGAGCAGCCCATATTGCTTGTCTTTTTACAGCAGGAACAAGATCTCTCATTAAAAATGTTAGGCTATTTTTTATCTCAACATTGGATGATGCACCAATTAATTTTGCTGCGTAAACTCGATCTTCAAAATTTTTAGAACTTGTTAGCTCCTTTATTAAATTCAAATCTTCAGAGTCTAGTTTGATTTTATCAAGATATTCAATAATCTTATCAATCGATTTATGAACATCTTCAATGTTTACACGAATTTTTAGCTTCTTAAGATGGTTAACCAATGTTATGTCGCCCAGATCAACAATTTTGTTTAACAAAATAGGAAAATCTTTACTGTCCAACTCAAAAAGTTTATCTTTAATAAAACCAACAAGATTCCAGGGTTTACTCTTTTCAATAAGGGAAAGTTGTTCCTTAAGAATTTCTCCGCTAATTGAAGTTTGACTGTTGGATGTTTTCTTCGATTTACTTTCACGTCTGACTGTTTTCAAAAGTGTTAGTTGCAAAGTCTTACGGTATCCCTTATAAAGGTAAACGGTAGTTAATGCCCAAAGCAAAATAATTATAAATAGAACGTATGTATAATGTATCAACGTGAAAAATGTTACTAAACTAAATATGGTAAGAAGAATACCTGAGAATAGCGCAGCAGTTTCGTTTACAGTGCCATCAACCCTTGCCTGAACTTCATAACGAATGGATGGATCCAATGATTGATAAATCATTTTTAAAGAAGGACTCTCAACGGAATCTTTTAGTGCTTTTTGGAATAATTTACCAAGTGAAATGAGTAGGAAGAAAAATGTAAAAGATGCTGATTCAAGCGTGTATCCAAATATAGAACCTACAACGGCGGCACTAATTGTTAAAATGACCATAATCACTGGGGAAATCAAAAGAGTTACTTTTAACCCATAATTCTTCATCAATGTTCCATATACAAAACTCTTAATAAGAATGCTCACAAAGGTTAATGTTCCCATTAAACCGCCTAAGAATTTAGCCAGCTCATCGGAATTTTCAAATCGGGATTTTGCAACAGCAAGAAATAGATAATGAACGAAGAATGCTACAAGCATTGATAAAACTACAAAAAGCGCCATTGTTCTAACGTATGGCATTTTCATCGTATCGCTAAAACGACTCTCTTTTTGTTCTTTGGTAACCTTCTCTTTTAACTTTTCAGGGAATGATGAGCTGATGAACAGTTGAATAATAAACGATATGAAAATACTAATGGCACTTATATACAATAGGTTGTTGGTTTTAAAACCATTGGCAATTAAAAAAGGGACAGCCCAACTACTTAAAATTACTCCAACTACTTGTCCCGTATCGATTATCCCAAATATCCTTTTCCCTTGACGTAAGTCAAATATTCGACTAACTGTTCCCCAGAAACCAACAAGCGCAACGATGTTTAAAGGACCCATCATTACGAATAACCCAAAAGCCAGCCACTTTGAATCACTGAAAAAATACCCAAAACGAAGCAGGAAAGTAATTAAAAAAACACCTAGTAGATTATAAATTGATAGCCTTGAGAAGATAATTCTGCCTTGAAAGTATGAATATAATGAGGTAAGTCCAATACCTATTAGACCGGATATGGCAAAGGCTTTTGAGATCATTGACGAATCAAATGCTTTTAGAAATAAAGTATTTGCACCAACATCAAAAGCTCCAAGGAAAACACCAAGAAAAACGGATTGAAACATGAAGAGAGATACCGGCAACACCTCATCACGCCTTATGTTTAGCGTTTCGTAGATTCTCATCTTGTTTGATAAAATAATACAATAAACAGAATCTCTAAAGATAGAATTTATTTTTATGGTGAACAAACACTGTTTGACAATGTAATATTCGCTACATTAAGCGAGTTTGGGTGTCGATAGTGAAATTATTTAGCCAACAACACTCTATTAATTAAATATTTGAGTTGAATTCGGCAGCAAAGTTTGAATTGTTTTATTGTTTTTGACCAGATTATGATTTCATTTTGTAGTAAAAATATTTTTCACAACATGTCTTTGAATCAAGTGTTTTTACTCAATTCAATACAAATAAGGAATAATAAAGGTATTTATATACAAAAAGTTTATTTTTACGCCAATTTGAATTATTCGTCCCAAAAGCATGTTGTTGACTTGAATAAATATTTTAATACCTTTGGTTTGTAACCTGATAAAATTGAATTGATGGAGAGTACACAAATTGATAGTCATAAAAAACAAAATCTTTTTATAATTCTAGCCACCTTATTCCTTACAAACGCTCTAATTGCTGAGGTTATTGGTGCAAAGATTTTGTCATTTGAAAAAATTTTTCATTTACGCGCTATGGCGCTTCCCTTTTTTGGTGGCGAAACCCTTAACCTTAATATGAGCGTGGGAGTGATTATCTGGCCGATCGTTTTTATTATATCGGATATTATTAATGAGTATTTTGGAACTAGTGGGGTAAAACGTATAAGCTATATTGGAGCAGGGATGATTGGATATGCCTTTCTTCTTGTTTACCTAGCAATGAGAACTCCTCCAGCCGATTTCTGGCTTCAAAATAATTCTGTAGATCCCGATGGACATCCCTTTAATATCAATTATGCTTACAATGCAATTTTTAGGCAAGGCATGGGGATAATAATTGGATCAATTATTGCCTTTCTGGTAGGACAATTGGTAGATGCTTACGTTTTTCGCTATCTTAGATCATTGACACAGCATAAATACTTATGGCTAAGAGCCACTGGGTCTACCGTAGTTTCTCAGCTAGTAGATAGTTTTCTAATACTATTTATTGCTTTTTATTTGCTTGGTAACTGGACGCTAGTACAAGTTGTATCCGTGGGACTTATTCAATATATATATAAAATAGCACTTGCCATACTCTTTACGCCGGCTATTTATTGGATGCATATGTTAATTGATAAGTACCTTGGAAAAGATAATTCCATAGAAATGCAAGAAGTTGCACAAAAAATTTAATGTTCAAAATATTAATAAAAAAAGGCTGCCAAAAAAGACAGCCTTTTTTTATTGTAGATGTTTATTCTTTAAGAACTATCAACTTTCAATATTGGTTTATTTACCCTGAGTGGATTCCTTGTTCTTATCCTTATTCTTCAATTTTGAGAATAAGTCTACCAAATTCAACTTATAGGATAAAGAAATGCCAAATGAACGACTTCGAGTTTTATAGCTTTCCCAATTTTCACTATGTAAATCTGTCATCCCTAAATTATAGCGAAGATCCAGAGCCCATATTCCCTGTTTTGTTGGGTATTCAGCACCAGCCCCGAAACTAAACCCCCAATCATACTTTTTAAAACCACCACCTAGAGGTTGTGTTTGACCTGGATCCACCCATTCACCTTTAGTCCTGACATCTTCAAAAGTGCCACCCATTGCGTATATCTTAGATAATCCCAACGCCTTAAAACAATACTTTGCAAGTATTGGTATTCCTATATAATTCATTTTTATTCTTTGATCGGCATTTGATTTCGCACCTTTTGAAATAAATTCTATTTCTGTTTGAATAGAGAATTTACTTGTAAATCCAAATTCTCCAACTGCACCTAGTTGATAACCATACCTATACTTAGTGAATCCAGGGAACATATCCGAGAAATTCGAGATTTTTGAATATGTTCCACCAATTTTTGGTCCTACATAAATAAAGCCAACCTCTTGCCCAAAAATGGTGAATATCTGAGCATTGGCGACAGCGGCAAATAGTAGAAATACCGAAATAATTAAAAGTTTCTTCATAGTTAAATGGTTTAATTTATAGTCTTAGGGTTAATTTTAATTCTTATATACAACTTCAAATATTTTTTTTCAAATATAAAAAGAATCAACAATTTAATGTATTCCATTAGTAACTCCATTTGGTCAATTGGTCAAAATCGATTTAGTTGCTTGTAACCTCAAAAATACCATGCTAATTTATAATACTAAATTAAGGTGTCATGCTAAGTAGAACGGAGGATCTAATCATCTAAAGAATAGATCTTTCGTTTTACTTAGCATGACAAAGTGTTATTTTGATATTATATTTATTATCAATACGTTGTGTTTGTATCAGGCTCGAGTTAAATTAAGTTATTCACAATATTTTAAAAAGTAATTAACAATGCTTGAATATACCATAATAAAAAGCATAACTTGCTTATTAATATTATTCATTTATTAGGATGAGTAGATTAAATATTTTAATTGATTTTATAAAACAAGTTTTACTAACAACGTTTAGCCAACTATTATGGTTGCTTGGTTTGCTTTTTATATTCGGATTTATCCTCTTCTTTTTAGCTCGATTTACTCGAAATACATACATAAAAACAACGGGGAAGACTTTAGATATAATTGTTACTGGGTGGATTGGTACTCCCATTCATGAGTTGGGACATGCTTTGTTCTGCATTATTTTTTGGCATAAGATTGATGATATTAAGCTTTATACCCCAAATTCTGCGGATGGAACACTTGGTTATGTTAATCACTCATTTAACCCCAAAAGTATTTATCAGAAAATTGGAAATTTCTTTATTGGAATAGGGCCAATCATTTTGGGAACGATAGTCCTTTATGGCCTACTTTTCTTTTTAGTGCCAAATACAAAAGATGTACTATCATCAATTCAATTACAAAGTAAGGTTTTATCTCAAGGAATTCATGGTGAGTTTATGAATAGTTTAAATCCTTTGTGGAAGTCAACTCTTTACACTCTTGAAACGCTTTTTAAAAAAGGAAATTTTACCGATTATAAATTTTGGATATTCTTGTACCTCTCAATGTGTATCTCTTCGCACATGGAGTTAAGCCCACCTGATATTAAAGGTGCTTGGAGGGGGCTATTAAGCATTGTAATTTTTTTCCTTGTACTTAACATTATAATCATCGGCTTGGAAACAGTAGGGGTAAGCAATCACTTTGGAGGTTGGTGGAAATTTGTTAAAATCGAAAGTTATGCTTCGGGTATTAATAAATGGGTTGGAACGTTTGGCGCACTATCTATCTTTGCATCAGTATTATCTGGTTTAATTTTTTTTACGAATTATTTTTTATTGAACATTTATAGCTTATCCCAAAGGAAGGGTATTGTAAATCCATTCTGGGTTTAAAAAGTTTTAATGTTAACTTAAAAAACGAGAGATGAAATGGTTATTTAAAAGTAAAAAACTTGATCAAACCCTTGTTAGGCTTGTGAAAGCTATTAATAACGTTAACTCATGTAGTTTGGTTTCACCCGAAGATTCAAGGTATTATACTACCTCGCTTCCCTTTTATAATGATTTTAAACTTTACACATTTATTGATCTCAGTTTTTCGCCCTATCTTGAAATGAAATTGCTTGATAATGGAACTCATACAATTCCTCTTGATGGGACACAGCAACCATTCTTAAAAGCAAATAGCATTTCACCTCTTATCTTGACTAGTAAAACAGTTTATCAGTACACAATGCTTGTTCTTGGGAATATTCAAAAGCATGATAATTCCTATAGATTGATTAATTCTATAGATGAAATAGATTTTAGCTCCGAACCAACCAAAGAGCAATACCAACAACTTGAATCTTCAATAAAAACACCCAAGATTAAAAAAGATAAAGATTCATTTCTAGTTAAAACAACATTACTCTTCGCAGACAATGTAATTGAGGCATCAATAAAGGTGAATTTGGATGGACGTATTGAAATCCTTAAGGAGAAAGAAATTTTAAATAATATGCCTGTTGTAGAGTTGGTGCTTGAATAGTTTTATAAGGATTTTCTGCCACTAAACATCTTGTTTGTTTTCTTTTTTGAATTGAAAAGTTTCAGTTCTAATGTTTTTTATATTTTTGCCCCGTTTAATCAAATATACTAAGTATGAAAGCATTCGTATTCCCGGGTCAAGGTGCGCAATTTGTAGGTATGGGAAAAGACCTATACGAAAACTCCCCGTTGGCGAAGGAGATGTTTGAAAAGGCAAATGAAATCCTAGGTTTCAGAATTACTGATATGATGTTCTCTGGAACAGTTGAGGATTTAACCCAAACAAAGGTAACACAACCCGCTATTTTCTTGCATTCGGTAATTCTTGCCAAGGTGTTAGGTGGTGATTTTAAACCAGAAATGGTTGCTGGTCACTCACTAGGTGAGTTTTCTGCATTAGTAGCCGCTGGCGCAATCAGCTTTGAGGATGGATTAAAATTAGTTTCGGCTCGTGCTAAAGCAATGCAAAAAGCATGTGAGAAGGAACCTTCTACTATGGCTGCAATTATTGGGCTTGAAGATGAGAAAATTGAGGAGATCTGCAAGTCAATTGATGAGATTGTTGTACCTGCAAACTATAATAGCCCCAGCCAAGTCGTTATTTCAGGTTCAATTAAAGGTATTGATATTGCTTGCGAAAAATTAACTGCGGCAGGTGCAAAAAGAGCAATTAAACTTGTGGTAGGTGGTGCTTTTCATTCTCCCCTTATGGAACCAGCAAGGGTTGAGTTGGAAGAGGCTATCAATATAACTAATTTCAAAAAACCAATATGCCCCATTTATCAGAATGTAAATGCTAGTAAAGTTGTTGAACCTGAACAGATAAAGAAAAACTTAATTGCTCAGCTAACATCGCCGGTAAAATGGACTCAAACAATGAAGAATATGCTTGCCGATGGAGCAACTAGTTTTGTTGAATTAGGACCAGGGAATGTTCTTCAAGGATTAATTAAAAAGGTTGATAGAAATATAGACGCAGTAAGCAAACAAACGATCTGATTTTCCTATTCCAAATATCTAAAGATGACCCTGTACCAGCAGGGTTTCTTTGTTTATATCTTCTACATGAAAATATACTGTGAAGATATTAGGGAACTGGTAGTTGCAAATTGGGTAAGGACTTACCGATTCAAGAGTAATATTATATTTTCTGAATTGCATTTTAGGGTTTGCTGGCAAAACCATACTGGTGTCGATGCTATATTCTTTGTTAATCAACGAAAAGAACACCTTAACCTCTCCTGCCCAAATACATTCACATCCTTCGGGACATCTTGAATCTTCAACGCTGTTAACTCTTATTGATAAGTCACTTGTAACCTGACCAATTTGGTTTACTTTGGCCTTAATTTTATACGAAGTGTTTTTTTCTTTTGATGAATTGCATCCAAATATAAACACACAAATAAAACAAATTGCTAGTAATCTTTTCATCGCACGTATTTTTACATTAGATGAATAAATGATTGAAAGGGTTGCTTAGATTGAACAAAACTTGAATAGAAAAGTTGACATGCAAAAATTGAGCCAGAAATTTACTATGAGATAATTTATCTTCCAATTGTATTGAAAGTTTGTAGCACTGTAATTCTATAACATTAATTTGTGAAGTTTGTTTAGCAAACTTCACAAATTTTGTTTAATACAAAGTGCTTAATTCTAGCGTTTAGGTAAATTTTAGCTGCCAAAAAAGTAATTAATGGTTTGCTTAAGATCTGGGTGCAAACTCTGCGCTACTGGGCACTCTTTAGCCGATAATTCAATTAGCTTGCGCTCTTTTGCTGAGTAATTATTGTGAGGAAAATGAAGGTTGATAATTATTTCAATCACCCTTCGGGGATTCGTTCCCATCACTTTTGTTACATCTATTTTGGTGCCATCAATGTTGAACCCATGGGTGCGAGCGGCAATTCCCATTATTGTTATCATGCAGCAACCTAGCGATGTGGCTAAAAGATCTGTTGGTGAGAAGAATTCCCCTTTTCCTTGGTTATCAACAGGAGCATCGGTAACTATTTTATTTCCTGAACGTACGTGTTCGGCTTCTGTTCTAAGCTCTCCCTTGTAGATAATATTTGATGTGTTCATAGTTGTTTTTTTCTCAAAGGTAAACTTTTTCAGAATAGAGAAGAGGGTGTTTAAAAAGTAAATAAATAGCCACAAAGTCTCAAAAACAAGAAGATATCAAAAAGTTTAATGTTTTGATAATAATTGTTTTGCGTGTTTTCATGCCTTAGTGGTAAATTTGGTTTAGTTGGACTTTTTGGACACCCTTTTTGTCGCTAAATTTTAATCATTCCACTCGGCCTACAATTACTGTATAGTTTTTTCCATATTTCTTGGCACATTTGGGACAGGTTGTGTACCACATATACCATTTTGTAATTTTTAGCCCTTTTGATTTTACTTTTTCCTCATAGTCGTTGCACCATTTCTTTGTATCCTTAAATGGTCCCTCGTATACTCTGCTATAAAATTTTCCGCTTAGGATTTTGTTTTCTGCTTCGGGAATCACTTTATCTACGGCAAGGTAAACATCCATGTTCCATTTAGATGTATGATCGGCTAGGCAAAGCCAATCGGGCATAGTTGCATTGGCCTTTTTTACTTTAGCATCAAGCCTTTTCATTGCAGCACCAAAATTCATGGGCATGTAAAAAAGCGTGAATACTTTATCCTTAATAAATTGTTTATTCTCCCAATCAAAAACCTTATCGTCCCATGGAGCGGGATCAAACTGAGGGCAGCACTTTGTTTCCTCTTGTGGTGTCATAATTACCTCCTTTTATAAATTGATAATTGAGATATTTTTGAAGTGTTTTATATTTCCCCTAAAGATATAGCTAAACCGATATAAAAGCAAGAATGTAAATTCGCACAAGTGGATGATCTTCTACATATAGATGGTTGCCTTCGGCGAATCCTTCGGATTTCACTCCGTTCAGCATGACAAGCAACATTAAGTCCTGAAAACCTCCAACCCCTTTCCTTACTAATGATGAATTGTAAAATGAATCCTTTGTCATCCTGAGCGCAGCAAAGGATCTAATTAGTAAAGTACAATTACTTTGATTTAAGAACAAGGATCAACGATTTATGATATATGAAGTTTATGTAATCAGCTTGTTTCTCGTAATCTTCTAAAATCTACATTCGTTGTTCCTTGTTCGATATTCGATTTATTTGGAGTTTTTAACCATAATGAAACTTACTCTCCCCCGGCAAGAGAGAGGGGAGCGAAGTAACCAACAATTTAGTAAAATTACCAACCTTTCCAGTTCTCGATAATAATTGGTGAATAGTAAATTATTAATAAGTACGAGTAAAGTATTCCAATTCTCAATACCGTTTCTTTTTTCCACACCCCTCTTTTCCGACCTAAGAAGGAAGAGAGGAGCCGGGGGTGAGTTTTCCAATCCAAAATTTTCCTACATTTGTTTCCACTGAACAGAAAAAGTACCCCATGACCATAAAGCTCACCCGCAAGCAGCGCATAAAAATCCGAAGCTGCGATGATGCCTTCAAAGTAATGAAGGAGATCCTCATGCGTGAGGATAAAATCGATAGGGATAAGGAGCACTTCTGGGTAATGGGTCTTGCCCCGAGCACCCGCATAAGTTACGTTGAGCTGGTTAGCCTGGGCTGCGTAGGTGCCACTTATGCAGAGCCCATAAACGTATTCCGCTTTGCGTTGATGAAGGGCTGCACAAAGGTAATCCTAATACACAACCACCCCAGCGGAAATCTCACGCCCTCCGAAAAGGATATAGACCTCACCGACAACCTAATTCAGGTTGGGCGTATAATCCACATCAATGTATTTGACCACCTAATTATCTCCACCAAATCCTACATGAACTTTAAGGCTAAAGGTTTAATGGCCAAGCTGGGGGAAAGCACCAAGTACGTTCCCCCGCTTGAGCTAATTGAGCGAATCCGCACCGAGGAGAAGAAGATTCGGGAGGAAGCCCTAAGAATTGAAAGGGAAAAAGCGGATAAGGCTATAAAGGGTGCAAAGAAAGAAGAGAAAATCGAAATGGCTAAGAAAAGTATAAAAGAAGGTCTTTCAGTAGAGTTGATAATTAAACTTACAGGCTTAACGAAAAGGGAGATAGAGAGGTTAAAATAGAATTCACCCTATATATTGTATGGTTTTATCATGCAATACATTCAAAAAGGGATGGTAGAGTATGAAGGTGTATATATGAGATAGGCGCAACTTGAGTTATATACAATATTTGATTAAAGAAGTTTCTTTTAACAATATGAAATATGGAAGAATTGAAATTTAATTTACTTCTCGCAGCATTAAGTCTTGCAGTAATAATAGTTGGATTGATAATTTGGCTTATTATATCTGGTGTTTTAAAAGGCTTTGAAAATAATAAAAAAGGAAAAACAAAAGGTTGGCCATACGCTTTATTCGCCTTAATATTTATCCTTATAACTCCAAGCACTGTTTTTGTTTATAGATATTTTGATTTTAAAATTCCTAATAAACCAATTGAACTAACTTCCCTTATAAAGAATGACAACGATGAATTGATGAAACTTTCTGAACAAATGAGTATTGTTACAAAAGCATTGAATAATCCCAAAGATCTAACGTTAAAACAAATAGAATCGATTTTGACCAATAGCCTTGATTATTCCAAAAAAGTCAATATTATCTTATCTAGAAATGACAGTATCATCGGTCAACTTAGAACCCAGGTTGAAATAGAAAGAAAACATGCAGAAGAATCTAAAAGAATCGCTGAAAATTTAAAGAGTTTAACAAAAGAGCAGTTAGAATCTATCAAACTCATTATTACCATGGACGCAAAAGAATCGTCGAGTAGGTCTTTTATTTATGGTATATTGTTCTCAATTCCTGTTGGCTTTTTCATGTCTCTTTTATCCACATTTGTTTATCGGAAATGGGGAAGTTCTGCGAAAAAGGGATTAGAAAATAAATTTGACAACTAGTATTATAAATAAGCTAAGTATAACAGCGTATTTATCGTGTTTGGGCTGATGACACCCCGCTAGCGCGGATTTGCAATCCGTGCTAGAGTTAAAAGCAATACATACAGTAATTGGCAATAAAATTTAAACAAGAGGAATAGATAAATGGTCGTTTTTTAGTTTGATTCATTAAGTTTAAAAAGCACGGATTGCAAATCCGCGCTAGCACTGTTCGGCGCAGATTGCTTTAAGCGAATACGCAAATAACACTCGGTTAGCGAAGTATATCTAGGTCGTAACTAAACAACGGTTTTTGACCGCACCAATTCAAAATAAACCCAGAATTCGCTATTCAACCACTCATGGTTGGTTTGTTTCTCATATCTAATACCAAATACATTGTTAGTTGGTATAGTTCCAGCCGTAAAAACTTAAATTAAGTGGCTCTACAATACAACAAGCACCTAATACAAACAAGTATCCAAGGTAGAATATAAAGCTATCAAGGTTTAATTACAAATAGCCTACTTGGTTCTTTGAATAACCTACTCCTTTTATAAATATTTAAACTGCGGCTATACTTATTCGAACTGCAAGGATATAATAATGAGTTGCGGGTATAATTATAACAACTGCGGTTTTATTTATCCGAACGGTAAAGTTACAATAACGAACTGCGAGTATAAATACAACAACTGCGAGATTGAATAAACGAACTGCATAGTTTTAATAAGCTCCGAGTCTATTCAATAAAGTGTGTCAGGAGGTAATTTTAAATCTATTATCAAAGATAATTATAAACTGTGACATAATTTGTTTCCAATAAAGAATAGGGCAAAAATTTACCTCTTGATTTTGAGATTGACAAACTCACTAATTCCATAGAGAATTCCCCTGCCGAAAAAACAGGCATCTTCCTTGACTCCAAAATATTTGTATCTTTGTAAGAAAAAGAGGAATAGCCATGACAACGATTGAGCTAAAGAAAGTCTTGATTCATCGAATAACTGAGATAAATGACATTTCATTTCTCAAAGCATTGAAGACTATTCTCGAATCAAAAACCAATACAGAGGTTATTTCTTTGACACTAGAACAAAGAAACGAAATCATTGAATCCAAGAAAGAGATTGAGCAAGGTTTGTACATTGAACATGAGCTTCTGGATAAAAAAGTTTCGAGATGGCTAAGCGCAAGATAATTTGGTCTCATAGAGCCGAGATTAAACTCTTCAAGATTCTCGAATTTTATGCCGAAAGAAACAAGAGTAGAACTTATTCCGCAAAACTATACCAAAGATTAAATAAAGAACTTAGAATCCTATTAAAACAACCCGACGTTGGCTTGAATACAGAAATTGAATCTGTCCGTGGACTAATCGTCGACGATTATATTCTTTTTTATGAATATGACAACGAAAAGATTATTGTCCACTCTATTTGGGATTGTAGACAGGACTCTGACGACTTGAGAATAAAATAACAACTATTGCTAACAGCAAATTAATTGTATTTGGGCTGATAACGCATTTGGTAATGCTCAACGCTTTTTGCTTACTTTACTATCGCAGGATAAGAAAGCGGTTTCAAACTCCCAGACACAACAAATACGCGAAACGTTAGCACACATTATTTAACGATGAACTTACTATTTGTATGTAGCAGAAATAAATGGAGAAGTAGAACCGCTGAAACTATATTTAAAGACAATCAAGACTTTAATGTTAAATCAGCAGGAACTGAACCTTCTGCTCGAATTAAAGTGACATCGAATTTGATAGAATGGGCTGACATTATATTTGCTATGGAAAAGAAACACAAACAACGATTAACAGAAAAATTTCCAACCATCACAAGAGAAAAAAATATAATTGTATTAGATATCCCAGGCGAGTACCAGTACATGGACAATGAACTAATTGAAATAATTAAAACATCAGTTTCATCATATTTAGACAATGTCATCAAAGAGTAGAGACAGAGAAACATATTTAAGTCAATTGCTCCCTTGCTAGTCGTAGATTACTTTCAGCGAACTCGCAAATGACGATTGGTTAGCGGAGCGTATCTACATCATAGCTAAACAACGGTCTTTGACCGCACCAATTCAAAATAATAAGCCTTTAGGTAAAAGGGTAAACAGATATCTTTATTAATGGATTTCAAAACATTATATAAATATTTTATCTTTGTTACGTTAAATATTAGGATATGAGAACGCAAACTTTAAAATTCGATAATATAGTTGAGACAATATATAGCTTACCGCTAGAGGATAGAATGGAAATTAAAAATCTTTTGGAACACAATATTGCCGATACTAGAAGAAATGAGATTGCAGCTAATTATAAAAAATCTCAAGAAGAGCATAAATCAGGTAAGTTGAAATTTTCTTCAAAAATCAGTGCACTCAAAAAAATGCTATAATGGAAGTTTCATTTAGTGATTCATTCAAAAAAGTATTTAAGAAAAGAATCAAATCAACAGAGATTGAAGAAGAATTCTGGATTAGATTAGAATTATCCTCCACTCAGAATTAGCGAAGCGTATCTACCTCGTAACTAAATAGTACTCTTTGACCTCACCAATCCAAAATAATAATAAGCCTTCCTCTCGTAGAATTCACTTTATTAATAATATTCAACCACTCGTGGTTGGTTTGTTTCTCATATCTAATACCAAATACATTGTTAGTTGGTATAGTTC
>JACABB010000003.1:48605-56613 GCA_013376985.1 Bacteroidales bacterium | reverse complement strand
AGCTATCAAGGTTTAATTACAAATAGCCTACTTGGTTCTTTGAATAACCTACTCCGTTTATAAATATGTAAACTGCGGTTATATATATTCGAACTGCAAAGTAATAATTACGAACTGCGGGTATAAATATAGCAACTGCGGTTTTATTTATCCGAACTGGGAAATTGTAATAACGAACTGCGAGTATAAATACAACAACTGCGTTTAACATAATGAGAACTACGCTAATAAATTAATCAGCTGCGAGATTGAATAAACGAACTGCATAGTTTTAATAAGCTCCTGCGCATTGCATACAGGGCTATTCACCTTCAATTCCTTCGGGTGGGGCAACAAAAACTAGATATTGAGTTGGGGGCTAAGCTATTTCACAGAAATTTCCATCGATAAAGCTGACTTTTACAAGGTTCACACATCATTTTTTTGTAACTTTGGTGTATGAAAACTGGCAAAAACTTACCTCTTGATTTTGAGATTGACAAACTCACTAATTCTATAGAGAATACCTCTACAGGAGAAGTTTTTGACACTGTTGTTGTTCGACTAACATCAAAGGATTTAGGTTTCATTCATAAATCAGAGTGGCAATTCGACTGGAGCAAAGAACTAAAGGATAAGACAAAAGAGGTTTACAAGCTAACAACGGTAAATAACCCAACAATTATTCAAGGGCTTTTGAGCATTGAGGACAAGGAAGATCATGTTTTCATGCACCTCATTGAAAGTTCCAAATTCAATAAGGGAAAAGACAAGGTTTATTTTGGTGTGCCGGGGAATCTTGTTGCTTTTGCATGTAAAGTCTCATTTGACAAAGGGTATCAAGGATTTTTGGTTTTCGATGCTAAAACAACTTTAATCAAGCATTATCAAGAAACACTTCATGCTACCTATTTTCGTGGACTCAGAATGTTTATTGAAACCTCTGCGGCGTTAAGACTGATTTCACAATATTTTAAACCGTAAAAATATGGGACTCATAAAAGAACCAAAAAATGTTGACTTTACTGGTCAATCCGAACCATGGACTGAGGAAGAATTAAAAGACTTCAGGAAATTGATGAGCGAACTGAAAGCTAAAACCGCCAAAAGAAAAGTTCAATCGTCAAAGAAAAAAAGGAAAGTCGGAGCCTGATTGTGGTTGGAAACCTAAACTGGAAATAAACACCGCACTGAATCGAGTATGCTGTATAGTGAAGCGTATCTACATAATAACTAAACAGGGGTCTTTGACCGTACTAATCCAAAATAGTAAGCCTTCCTTTCGAAGAATTCATTACATCAATAATATTTAACCAATCACACCTCTATTTCAACGTGATTTGCCAATTATATAACTCATTGGTTTTTTCAACAATAGTAAAATTGTTTTTTTTAAGAATTGATGATGAGTCGGTATTGTTTTTTAGAGATGATGCAATAATTGATTTTACATTTGGTTGTTCTTTTGCCCATTTAATCATTCCCCCTACGGCTTCGGTCATAAAACCTCTTTTCCTGAATGGCTCGTAGGTTCCATAGCCAATTTCAATTTCGCCATCGGAGTTTGGTTCTCCCATAAAGCATAAATCGCCTACCATCATGTTTTCTTCTTTGGATATCAGGGTCCAAAGGGTAGAGAATAGGTAGTTTTTACTCGTATCTGCAACTCTTTGGAGTATGCTGCGCTCAAGCGCTTCCATTAGTTCTGGAGATATTACCCTAGCTGATTTTTGTAGATTTAACTCTGTTTCTAAGGAGTTATCCAGTTTTATGTATTTTATAAGTTGTTGGTGGGTTAGTGGTTTCAGTATAAGTCGTTCTGTTTCTATCATGGTTTAGTGGCTTTGTTGTTTTGGTGGCAAGTTATTAATTGTTGTGTTAACCCCAACCCCTTAAATATGGGTTTATAACAGAGTATTATAGGAGTTTTCCCTCCTTTTTTTAAGTATTCTTTTGACGTGATTTAGTTAATAATAGTTTGGTGAACTTTTTGGTGTATTTTGGTGACTTGGTGATTTTGTGGCTATTACAAGATTTTTGCCACCAAAACACGAAAACACAAAATATCACAAAAACAATATGTTACAAATCAATAATAAAACTTTAACGAAATATTGTTTTGACATACACTATTTATTTCGAATCATTATGAGTCTTTGATGATGATGAAACCAATCGGTTGATTTCTTTTAATTCGCTATCGGTTAAGTATCTCCATTTGCCAACTGGCACGTCAAGCCTAATATTCATAATTCTAATACGCTTCAACTTTACAACATCATAGTTTAAGTATTCGCACATTCTGCGAATTTGCCTATTCAGTCCTTGTGTTAGGATGATTTTAAATTCACACTTACCTGTTTGTTCAACATGGCACTTTCGTGTTATTGTATCTAAAATAGGTACGCCTTTACTCATTTTTTGAATAAAAACGGAGGTTACAGGTTTATTAACTGTTACTAAATACTCCTTTTCGTGATTGTTTCGGGCGCGTAAAATTTTATTAACTATATCGCCATTGCTTGTTAGGAAGATTAGCCCTTCACTAAACTTATCTAAGCGACCAATTGGGAAAATGCGCTTTGGGTAGTTGATGAAATCAATAATATTGTTTTTTTCGGCTTTGGTATCGGTTGTACAAACTATTCCAACAGGTTTGTTAAAGGCAATGTAAATAGTTTTTGATTTGGGCTTTGAGATTAAATCACCATCAACTCTAACCTCGTCGTCTGTGGTGATTTTAGTACCCATTTCGGGTACAACTCCGTTTATGGTAACCCGACCTTCGCTTATAAGTATATCAGCAGCTCTGCGTGAGCAGTATCCAACCTCAGTTAAGTATTTATTTATTCTGATTGATTCTTCTTCTTTCATCTAATTGTTATATCTAAAGGACTCTCGCTTTAAAGAGTTGATACAATTCTGTAAAGATTGCATTATTCTTTTATTCTAACTATTTCGCCTCTAATTTTACCTTCGATACATTTTATATAACCATTGACTATTTTATTCATCGGTAAAGGAGTATGACCGGGGAAAAAGATTTTATATTTTTCGAAAGAATCCTCCACAACATCGGCGCAGACTACATTAACTCTGATTGTATCAAGCTCCAAAGTAACAGCTTTTACAAAGCTATGAATGGCACCATTGACCATTGCAGCACTGGTTGTCATAAACTCAGGCTCATCGGCTAGTATCCCTGATGTAAGGGTAATTGAGCCACCTTTTGATAAGTAGTCTTTGCCTATTCTCACCAAATTAACTTGCCCCATTAATTTGCTTCGGATACCAATGTAGTAGTCGTCCTCGGTTAGGTTTTCGAATCGATCCCATTTGGCTTCACCAGCAATTGAAACAATTGCATCAACTTGTCCAATAGTATCAAATAGTTTTTTGATAGATATTGATTCCTCTAGGTTAAATGTTATGTCTCCTGAATTTTTGCCCGCAATAATTACCTGATGGTTCAGTTCAAGTCTTTCTTTAACCTTTTTCCCGATAGTTCCTTTACCGCCTACTAATAGAATTTTCATTTTTTTGGCTTTTCAGATGTGAACGTTTATATTGATTGGTTAATTTGAGCTGTTAACGTAAGTTGAGGTGAGATCAAAGTGTATCTGTATCAAACTATTGTTTCTTTTTTTTCGAAGATTTAGCTTTTTTATTGAAGTCTAAAGCAAGATTTATCCAATAATCTAAATCTTTTAGGGTTCTCATTCCAACATCTTCAATCAGTATATAACCCTTCATTGGTCTTTTGGTAAAGTCCATGGTTCGGCAACCTAATTTTTCAACTGCTGTTTCGTGAAAATCAGGGTCAATGCGGCACATCAATTCGTCTTTGATTATGCCAACACACATTTTATCGTTGTACATAAATACTAAACCACCCATCATCTCTTTTTCTTCAATATTTTGAAGATTAACTAGACGTTCACGAACTCGGTTTGCTAAATTCTCGTTGTACGCCATAGTGTTAAATATTAAATTAACAATGAAATGAATCTATAGATTTTTTACTAAAACCGATAAAAATCTCATTGAACATTCACTAGCCATTTTGGTTCGTCGGAAATGGGATCACCTTTGTAGTAAACTCTTTCAAGATATAAACCTGATGGTGGCGCTGTAAACTGAGATGGAATTTCGGATTTCCCCCGAAAGAATGATTGAATATCTTCACCAGTCATTCTACCACGACCAACTTCTACGATAACCCCAACAATCCGCCGAACCATTCGCCAAAGAAAGTGAGATCCAACTATGTGGATTAGAATAGCATCATCTATTTCAAAAATTCTTATCGAAGTTAAATCCACCATGGTTGATTCACCCTCCTTGTCTTTTACCCCAAACGATTTAAAATCTTTCATTCCAATGAAAAGGGGAGTGACATCTGCCATTGCCTTAACGTCAAGTTTGTCTTTAATCCACCACACAAAATCCTTTCCAAATGCGGTTCTGCGTTTCGATATATGGTAAACGTAGCTACGGGCAACAGCATCGTGACGGGCATGGAAATTTGGACTGGTTTTCTCAACATGGAGGATATTTATAGCAGCAGGCAGAGCATCATTAAGTTTAATTTTAATGATATGTGGAGGCATCACCGTTTTGATATCTAAGTGAGCAACCTGAAATAAAGCATGAACGCCAGTGTCTGTGCGTCCAGATCCATATAGTTCGAAGTCATTGGCACTAAAAACATCTTTGCAGGCATCCATTATTTTGCCCATAACGGTTGGCAAGTCCTTTTGAAATTGCCATCCTTTGAACTTGGAGCCATCGTATTCGAGTGTCAACTTAAACCTGGACATACTTTTTTTTGTAAAGATAGCTGATATAGGGGATAAAAGATAAAATCAAAACCTCAAATAGAGGGTATTGCGAAAGGATGAAATAAAAATTAACCCATTTATTAATAGCAATTAGGATACACCCATTAATATATTTTAAAACGAACATAATAGGCTTAGGATTGTTTCTATTTAGAATCAATACAAATAACAGCATGAAGACAATAAGGATTATCAGCATCGCATGTCTAATATTGATTAGTTTCAACTCTTTTTCAGCAATTCATGTGATTAACCAATCTGGAATGTACTTCTTACCAGCCAATCCAACCGTTAATGTTGGAGATGTTATCCATTGGGTATGGGCTGATGGTTCGCATACAACATCATCTAGGACCATACCTGTAGGTGCTACGGCATGGGATGCGCCGCTAAATTCTACACATACTTCGTTTGATTATACTGTTACTGTTGCAGGTAGCTACTCATATGCTTGTAATTACCATGAATCGATGGGAATGGTTGGCAGTTTTACCGCAGTTGTAGCGACTGGCATTAATGAAATTCCATTATTGCAAGGTTTTTTAATCTACCCAAATCCAGCATCAACATTCATGAAAATATCAACCGAGTTGAATGGGGATATTGTGCTTTCGGATGTAATCGGAAGAAATATAAAAAGGCTCAAATTGAGCGAGTTACCAATTGATGAAAATTCTTATCAATTGGATTTATCTGGAATAGAGGATGGAATCTACATTGTATCAATAATACCAACGGACTCAAAGAAGCGCATAAGTTTAAAATTTATTAAAAAAGAGTAAGACCTCCCAGTTGCTCGCTGAGAGGTTTCCTTGGATTTACTAAAAAAGGTTTATTCCTTTTGATGTGCATTCATCAATTGTATCTTTTGACCATACAGAAGTTTGGACTTCTCCAATATGAGCCTTTCTAAGCAAAAGCATACACAATCTCGATTGACCGATTCCTCCGCCTATACTATCGGGAAATACTCCTTTAATCAGTTGTTGATGAAACCATAATTCTTTCCTTTGATTACAATCTAACATCTCAAGTTGGGTAATCATTACGCTGGGGTTAACCCTAATTCCCATTGATGATAATTCATAAGCATCCTGAAGAACAGGATTCCAAACCATAATATCGCCGTTTAGCCCTCTTTTACCATCAGCTCTGAGGGTTGACCAATCGTCATAATCAGGAGCACGACCATCATGAGGTTTACCATCAACCAATGGATATCCAATGCCTTCGATAAATACCGCACCATATTTTTTACAGATTTCTTTTTCTCTTTGTTTTGTAGTAAGAGTGGGGTAGAGTAAAGCTAAATCCTCAGAGTGAAAAAACATAATATCTTCGGATAGAATAGGTTTAATACCCTGAAACTCTTCGGAGAGCATATATTCTGTTTTTCTTATTTCCTGATATATTTTCCTAACTGTATCCCTTAGAAACTCCGGATTACGCTGTTCTGGCAGTAATCGCTTCTCCCAATCCCATTGATCAACATAGATTGAGTGAGTTGCATCGGTTATTTCATCGGGACGAAGAGCATTCATATCGGTATAGATGCCAGTTCCTTCCTCAATATTAAGAGTATGAAGGGTTAGCCGTTTCCATTTTGCGAGTGATTGAACAATTTCGATCTGTTGTCCATTCAATGATTTTGCTGAGAACGAAACTGGTTTTTCAATCCCATTTAAATCATCGTTAATGCCAAGTCCTGCCTGAACTATAACTGGAGCAGTTACCCTTCGAAGCCTAAGCGAGGCTGCAAGGTTTTTTGAGAAAAAATCCTTGATTAGTTCAATGGCTTTCTCCGTTTGACGCTGACTTAGTTGGCTTTTGTAAGTCATTTCTTTAATTTCCATTTTTAAGAGATAATTTAGTTAGAATTATATGAAAAAACCCTTCGCGAAAATCGGGAAGGGTTGGGTAAAAGAATTTACGAACCATTCCCGATGGGTGGTGGACGATTATTGTTATTATTATTCGAGTTTTGGCTCATTATTAATATGGTATAAAATAAAAAACCTCCCCAGTTTTGGGAAGGTTTTTTTTGAGTTTTATGGTTTTACCTATCAAACAATACCTTCCCAGTGCTTCCAATTATTATTGGTAGTATTATTATTAGAAAGATTATTGTTGATTTGGTACATCATTTCTGTTTCAATTGTGGTGCAATGTAGTTAATGGTTATTAAAAAACAAAAAAAGTATTCAGATATTAGTTATCGGACTTTGAGTTTTATCAAATTAACCTACTATACCTAAAAATATAAATAAATTAAGAGGGAATTATTAATAAATTCTTATAGAATCTAGTCTTTAATAAAAAAGGAGTCCGAAGTTCAGACTCCTTTTTTAACTAGTTTCAAATTTATTGTTTTGAAATTTTAATCACTTGAATTCTATTCTTAGTATCAAATACTCTTATCAAATAATAACCTGATTGAATATTAGATAAATCAACTTTTGAAGTAGTAGTTAGAATCAAATCTGAGGTAAATAAGATTCTTCCCGTCAAATCCATTACTTCGATATATTTAATAATACTTCCACTTTCAATATTAACAGAGGAGTTTGTTGGATTTGGGTAAAATTTTACATTGTTTTCAACCAATTCAATGCTGTTAATCAGCGAGAATGTAGCTGTTGCAGTAATATTGACATTTATTGTTATTTGAGTAGACGCATTACTTATCGTAATGCCATTAATCACCCACTTATCAAATTGCCAACCTTGATCAGGCGTTGCAGTGAGGGTAACCGATTCACCTGCATTATGGGTTGATTCACCATCAACAGGAGAAACGGTCCCATTCCCAACGTGCGAAACGGTGAGTTTGTAAGTTGTAACTGGAATTAGGGTAAATGTAGCTGTTGCAGTAGTATTTGCATTAATGGTAATTTGAGTAGAAGCCGAGTTTACTGTATTCCCATTAATCTCCCACTTATCGAATTGCCAGCCTTGGTCAGGAGTTGCTGTGAGAGTAACCGATTCGCCTGCATTATGAGTTGATTCGCCATCAACAGGAGAAACAGTCCCATTCCCAACGTGCGAAACGGTGAGTTTGTAAGTTGTAACTGGAATTAGGGTAAATGTAGCTGTTGCAGTAGTATTTGCATTAATGGTAATTTGAGTAGAAGCCGAGTTTACTGTATTCCCATTAATCTCCCACTTATCGAATTGCCAGCCTTGGTCAG
>JACABB010000003.1:0-48505 GCA_013376985.1 Bacteroidales bacterium | reverse complement strand
GCCAGCCTTGGTCAGGAGTTGCTGTGAGAGTAACCGATTCGCCTGCATTATGAGTCGATTCACCATCAACAGGGGAGACAGTACCATTCCCAACGTGCGAAACGGTGAGTTTATAGGTTGTTACTGGAATTACCGAGAACGTTGCTGCCGCAGTAGTATTAGCATTAATGGTAATTTGAGTAGAAGCAGAGTTTACTGTATTCCCATTAATCTCCCACTTATCGAATTGCCAGCCTTGGTCAGGAGTTGCTGTGAGAGTAACCGATTCGCCTGCATTATGAGTTGATTCGCCATCAACAGGAGAAACAGTCCCATTCCCAACGTGCGAAACGGTGAGTTTGTAAGTTGTAACTGGAATTAGGGTAAATGTAGCTGTTGCAGTAGTATTTGCATTAATGGTAATTTGAGTAGAAGCCGAGTTTACTGTATTCCCATTAATCTCCCACTTATCGAATTGCCAACCTTGGTCAGGTGTAGCAGTAAGGATAACTGAAGTACCTGTGTCGTAGATATGGTCACCAACGGTGGGTGTAACAGTTCCATTACCCATTTTTGCAACAGAAAGTGTATACTGTACAGGGGGTACGATTACTTTACCATTTACAACAACATCATCAATTCGGCTAGTTCCTCCAGATGCAATGTTACCCGAACTTACTTGTAGATTGCTTCTCATAACCCATCGTAACGAAACAGATGGTTGATTTGCAGCATCAGCAGGCAATGCAAGATTGGTTAAAACACCAGAAACAAAGGCATCATTAGCTAGCGTGATATTGCTTGAAGGAACATCAATCCAAGTTGCTCCAGTTGTTTTATACTGAATTTTAAATTCTTTGGGTCCAGTCCCTGAACTTTTCTGCTTTGAAGATATAGTTATGGTGTTATAACCCAATGTGCTGAATTCTGTTTGCCATGCTTTAGAAGCGTTTCCATTATCCCAGCCAGTATTGGTTATTGCATAAGTACCAGTACCACCACTTCCGCCAGTGTATGAGATTGTTCCAGTGGAATTTGTAGTAATTGTTTTTGAAGAATTAGCAGAAATACCGTCATCTGCGGCATTATTATTATCCTCGAAGTTCCAAGCAACTATAACAACTGGAGCATTTGGATCTACGGCAGTTATATAATCTGTTTTAGTTTCGGTTACGCTTCCATTAATTGTTAACGTTACAGTTTTCTTTCCTGCAGTTGCATAAGTTACGTTATGAGGACCTGCTGTTATAGCCGTTGCCGGTGTTGCCCCGCTACCAAAATTCCATGCCCAAGAAGTTACTGTACCATTTGATAAGTCAGTAAATGTGGTTGTAGCGCCAATATTAACAGTTGTGGGTTCCGCCTTGAAGTTAGCCGTAACATCGGCCGCAGTTGTTTCAGCAATACTTATATCATCTAAACACCAGTACCAGCCATAGGTTCCTGTATAATTCCATTTGAACTTAACCGATGGTTTATTGGCAATATCGGGTAATATTTTTTTATAATTAGATGGATTTGTTATCGTTGTTGTCCACTTGTCAATCTGAATCCAATTTGTTCCGTTGTCGATACTATAAGAAAAAGTTGCTGTTTCGCCTGCTTCAACTTTAAAGTAGTGTTTAAATGATATGGTTGCCGAACTTATCCCTGTCATATCTATGGCGGGAGTTACTAAGTCGGCATTTTGAGTATTTCCTGAGCCAAATCCATCGGAGTTTAAATAGTTATAAGTACCTGTTAACCCATTGGTAATGTTCCCAACCTGCCATACCTGTCCATTTCCTTGATTATCAATAATTGACCAACATCCAGATAATGTTCCTGTATTGAAATCTTCAAAAAGAGGGAGAGACACAATTCCTGTACATGCCGTTTTTGCTTGAGTAATTGTTCCTAATGAGTATGTTGAAGAGGTTAACTTAGTCCACGCTTTATAGAAGTAGGTGGTGTTACTATTTAGTCCTGTATGTGAAAATGTTGTAGCATCTCCAGAGAAAAGAACGGTGCCTCCACCAGTAATGGATTGCCCGGCAGTATATTCGGTTCCATCAGTAAGAGAGCCAAAGGTAGATGTTGTGGAGTAGGCAATAACAACATCCCTGTTTTCTGATTTAGACCAAGTGAGATCAATTTGTGAACTATTTATAGGAGTTGCAGTAAATCCTGTTGGGTTTCCAGTATTTCCACCGTCAAAATCAAAGGTTATTACTCCAGTGCCTGTATTTTCTGATATATTGGTGATTGGTTTACTTGTTGCTACACCAAGCCATGATTTCATGGAAGGAGTGGTTGCATCGGTAAATGAGTTCTTGCTGGATGTTCCGGGGAAAGGACATCCTCCAGTATTTATACTTCCATACGAAGATGCAGTTGAGCCTGGGTTTGAAGTTGCCGATGCGCAAACAGGATACATCAATTGTGGTGCTTTTGCATTTATATCGTTGCTGCTAAAATGAGTGTCAATGTCCTTGCTGATGTGGTATATTAATAGACCATGTCCGGGAATTGCTGTGTCAAAGCCTATTTGTTGACGATTTTCTACCAAATAATATTCATTTGCAGTTGCCGTATTTATTCGGTAGAAAGCATTTTCATCTGTCTTAGATGATGGTATTGTGATTGTTGTACCATTTATTAATGTTGTTGCTGTTCCCCATCCGTAGACCACTACTTTTGTGTATGCATTATGATGAGCAGGAGTTATCCCGTTATTGTTCCATGAACCAGCTGCCATTATGTCCCATTCGCCAGTTCCTTCATACTGTCCTCCCGTTGCATAATCAGTATCATAGTAATCTGGTGCGCCAAGCACATGTCCGAATTCATGGCAAATTACGCCAATGGCAGTCATTGTAGAGCCTGATGTTCCTTCGAGCTCGGCGGAGCATGAATAGCTAGTAATTACCTTTCCATCAAGTGTTTTTGCGGGTATTTCCCAAGCATGTGCCCAAATCGTATTTGCAGGAGCGCCTGCCTCCTCGCCGTAACCGGCATATATAACATAAACACCATCAACATTACCATCGTTGTCATTGTCAAAATCGGCAAAATTTACAGTTGGATCTGCTAAGGTTACCGCTTCAGTAACGAGTGCTTGAGGATTACTGTCATTTCCATTTGCATCGTTACCGCCGTAGTAACTCATGTTGTTTGCTGCTGTGAATGGCCCTGCAACAGTTACGCTAAGATTAAACTTGCCATAGGAGTTTTCAAGATAGTAATCTTTAACACTCCCTGTTGCTCCATTAACAGTATAGTTTACTTGGTTAAAAAGATTGTCGAAATCAGCTTGTGTTTTAGTGAATGCTTTGTCCTTAAAGCCCATAAGTATGCAAACGAGTTTGCGATTTCCTGTTGTGGGAAATGCTTTTTTTGCTTCACTTCTCTTTATATTGCTGATACTTCGAAGCATCTGAAGTTGTTCTTTAGAATAGGAACCTCCTTTTGATATTTTAGATAAAAACAACTTGTCTTCAGTTGTTCTACTTTCATTGTTTTTTGCGATAACTCCAGATGGTACTAAATAACCGCGGCTATCATTAATGGCATATTCAAAATAACCCTTTGAGTTTGATAAAAGTGTATACCCGTCGGAAGTAACTGCCCATTTTGAATGCTCATCACCTTTTAGCATGATGGTTATTGTTGTTCCATCAGGTTGAGTGAATTTAATTGCTTTAGGGTAAGCAGGACTTGAAATTGTTGACTGGATTGAAGCAAAAATCAACAGGAAGATTGATAAGTATTTTTTTATCATAACTTTAGTTATTTATATAGTGCCTCAATATAATAACTTATAGTTGTATACAATTTTTTGTGAATAATTTTCTTATAATGGCGGGCTATTATGTTGTTTTATTCTATTTTATTGTGTTTTATTATTGTTATAAAGTAAATTTATTTGATAACATAGAAAAAACAAAAACACCCTCTGGGAATTTTCAGAGGGTGTTTTTGTTTAATATGCTTTATCAATATCTACTTATTCTTTATTCACCCTAATTTCATAGGTAACCTTCATGGCTTTTTTATAAACTGCATTTACTCCACAGTAATGCTCTTCTGATAGACTCACTGCTTTCTCAAGTTTATCCATTGGCAAATCCTTACCTGTGAATTCATAGATTAATTTTATCTCAGCATAATGTTTAGGATGTTCTTCGGTTTGTTGTGCTTCTACCCAAACCCTGAATTTTGTAACTTCAACCCTCATCTTACTTAGGATTGATACAACATCCATTCCTGTGCAACCTGCAAGCGCTGCAAGCATAAGTGGTTTTGGACGTGGACCTTTGTTGGTTCCACCTACGTTATCGGCAGCATCCATTATCAATTTATGACCATTCAATTCAGTCTCAAACATCATTCCGTTTTGCCAATCGGCATGTATAGTAACTTTTTCCATAGTAGTTTTTTTATCTAACAGTAAAAATAAATAAAAGTTTAATCAATTAGCCAATAAGTAATAAAGTTAAGGCCAATAGAAAATAACTCCTTTTGTATAGCAAGATTTTACGTTGTCTGGTGCAAAGCCTTGTTAAATCAAAAATTCAGATGTTTTTTGAGTAATATAATTCCTTAATGATTTTCTGCGTTTGAGTTCTTTAAATGGAACTATTACTTAGTTTTTTCTTTATACCAAAGAATTATTCTAGTTAAGGCAACACCTAATGACATTCCAAAAGTTAAAATCATCCAGAATCCAGCATCAGATGGTTTAGTTGCAATTCTAGAAGAAAAAACAACCAAAATGCTTAGAGTGATTATTACAGGTAAAATAATAACTCCAATTAAATTTTTCTTTTTCATATTGCATTTAATTTTAGGGTTAGTAATTAAAACAATTATAAAAATAAAATCCTGAAAAAACTAATTTTCAGGATTTTGTAAAGTATTTTATAAAAATCTACTTAAAAGCTTTTTCAGGTAACCCATCGCCTTCAATACTTAGTCGCTTAAAGTATTCAGGAACTGGCTTGCCAGTTAAAGCATCAACATACATTTTAGCTAATTCCATACCAAGCATGAATCCTTGTCCGCGCAATCCAAGGAAAAGACCATGCTTTGGATCTATATACATTCTTGGTTCAACGTAATAACCAGCCCAAACTGCTTGGAATCCAACAGAACTTAACTCGGGAATCCAACTAGCAAAAACTTCGGAAGCAATCTCTAAGAATTCCTCTGAATTAAATTTGAGGTTTTTATCAGACTCTTGAGGATCGGTTCCAGGTGAAGCACATCCAATAATCTGACCCGTTTCAGCGAGTTGTTGTCCATAAACTGCAACAAATCCCTTGTACCTTCTCCTGTCAATAAGCATACCTAGAGGATCACCGTTAACTCCCATCCAAGGTAAACGGCGGGTAATAAAAGCTTGATGTTTTACAGGATATATTCCTAATTCATGACCTAGCATTCGAGCAAATTTATCACCAGTTGGGCCTAGTGCGTTTACAAACTCATCTGCATGGTACTCGATGTATTTTTTATCGTGGTCGCGAACTAATGCAACATATTTATTGCCATCCTTATGAACACTGATCAATTCACAATCCTCTTTAACAATACCACCTTTGCTTAAACCAATATTTCGAACAAGATCAACAGTTTTTCCAGGCGTTGCTTGCCAGCAATCTTTGGTGATAAGTGCTGCCTGATACGTTTTAAGGTTGGTATTAAAGTAGGGGGATATCTCTTTTCTGTAATCTTTTGGATCAACCATATAAGCATTACTCCAGGCCATAGATGCTTCTAGTGCTTTATAGGTAGCATCATCGTGAGCAAAATTAACGTAGTTGATTGGTCGATAGTCGATACTACTTAGTTTATTTATCTCCTTGAAGATTTGATGACTCTTTGTTGCAATATCAGCAATTTCGGGTAAGGAGAATGCTGTACGACCTCCAGCAATATTACGCCATGAAGCACCTCTACCATAGTTTAATAGAACTGGAGCCATTCCTGCTTCAGCCATGTAACGGAAAAGTGCACTACCACCCATACCGCCACCTGCGATTAAACTCTTAACTTTAATAACCTCTGCTTTCTTGCCATTAATTCCAGTGATATAGGTGGGATGTACATCTTTTGGGTAAAGTTCACCCATGTTTACCTGATTGCTTAATGGCCCACGAGGTGTTGCATCGCCAACAATCTGAATTCCTTTAGGGATTAAAGCAGTTTTAAGACGTTTGATACAGCGTTTTCCACGACAAGCACCCATTCCTAAACGGGTTGTATGCTTAATCTCATCCGCTGAGATAAACTTACGATCACCAATAGTCTCAAGGATTTCATCCATGCTCACATCATCACAGTGACAAACGTAAGTTTTTTCTACGGGTTTATAAGTAGTTTTTGTTAGTCTAACAAGGCCTGGATAGTTTGTTTTAACAACAAAACCACGAACGTTAATCAGCTCATCACCATGAATAGTAAGTGATTTAACACGTGCAATATTGGTTTTATTGGGTTTGCGAAGAATTTTTTCAATCACACCTTCTCCGATTTTCTTACCATTGTTATCAACAAGGAATGCATCAGATCCTTCTGTTGCTTCATACTCTATAGGTAAGAACAACCAATCTTTTGCGTAATGATAGCCAAATATAGCAAGCCCTGGGCACTGGTAAACGCAATCCATACAGCCAATACATTTCTCAAAATCGATTTGAGGAACAGTACTTGTTGATGTTTTTGTGATTGCACCATGTGGACAAGCAAATTCGCAAGGGTTACATGCAAAGCCAAAAAGACAATCAATTTGAACGAATGGTTTTTTTGTTTTACGTTCGTCAGAAGGTTTATATGGTTGTTCAATTACTCTAGTTGGGTGTTGCTGACTGTCAATATACTCTTTGCTTATGGTTAGATATGTGTCGTAGCTATAACGAGCACCCATTTCCTGAAGAATCTCATAGGCAACTTGTTTTCCACGAACCACGGCACTTGTTCCTTCACCAATGCGAATTGCATCACCAGCACCGTAACAGTTACGTCCAAATATTTCGTTACCTTTTATTAGCAGTTGATCATCTGGAACAAGACCAGTACAGATATTGATTGCGTCAATATCCTCAACGATTTGTTCAGTACCCGGGATTGCTTTAAAATCTTTACAGTCGGCTATGATAGCACCAACAACGCCGGTATGGGTTTCGTTTGGAAGTGCTTTTACCAATATTTTGCTAAGCATAACAGGAATTCCCAAACGTCGAACTCTATTGGCTTGAACGGGGAAACCTCCCTCGTTTGGCATTGCTTCAATTATTGCCTTTACATTAGCACCAGCTTGCATTAGCTGATAGCTTGTAAGATAACCGATGTTCCCGGCACCAACAGTTAGTACATTTTTACCAAGAAGGGTGAATTCTTGGTTCATCATTTTTTGAACAACGGCAGCGGTATAAACACCGGGTAAATCATCGTTTTCGAAAGTTGGCATGAAAGGAACTGCACCTGTAGCAATTACAAGATGATCTGCTTCAATAAAATATATTTCATCAGTCTTAATATTCTTAATTGCAATGCGCTTTCCTTCGAGAATATCCCAAACGGTACTGTCGAGAAAAATTCCTTCGTGATTATCTCCAGCTAAAGTTTTTGCGATATCGAAACCACGCATACCACCAAATTTCTTCTCCTTTTCGAAAAAGAAGAATTGGTGTGTTTGCATATTGAATTGTCCTCCTATAGTTGAGTTGTTGTCAACTACAATATTCTCTATGCCATGTTGAAGCAAAATTTCGCGGGCAGCTAAGCCCGCAGGACCAGCACCGATAATTGCTACAGATGTTTTATAGATTTTGGTTGAATGTTTTTTGTCAGGAGTTTTTACGCTTGGTGTGTATTCCTTTGGAATTTCTCTAACCTCGTTAACGCCATCAACTGTTGTGATACAAATACGTTTAATTTGTCCATCAACAAGCATTTCACATGCACCACATTTTCCAATACCACATTCAAGGCTTCGTTCACGATTTTCAATACTGTGGCTATGCACAGGATATCCTGCTTGGTGCAAAGCTGCTGCAATAGTAAATCCTTTTTCTCCTCTAATTTCCTTCTCTTCGAATTTGAAAGAAATTGTATCTCTTTTGGGTACATCGAGAATCGGATGAGTCTCTATTTTATGCATTTTATAAGTATTTATAATATGTAGATTAAACAAAAATTGGTTTTCAAAAGTATTACTGTAATAGTTTTATGGCAATGATTATTGTCAGTTATTTGTATGACAAATTGATGTTTGAAATCATCAAACTCGATGATTTCAAAAAAACGCAGATATCATTAAAAAAGGAGAGAGGTTACTTGGAACAAAGTAACCTCTCTTTTGATGAGTTGATATATAAATACATCACTTTTCAACAACAACCTTGAATACAGCAGAACCCTTGTTGTTACTTACCTTTACGAAATAGATGCCAGGATAATAATTATTAATATTAATTTTCTCTTTGAAATATGATATATTATCAGTTTTTAAGTTTTTAACGATTTGACCTTGGGGGTTAATAAAATCAATAGTAAATGTTTCTGTTTTATCTGTTTCAATGGTGATGTTTAATTCATCATTTACTGGATTTGGGAATATTGTGACTTTAGCATTTGTTCCGGGGATTGTCTCAACTCCAACAGGCCAGTGAATTACTACTGAGTCTTTTGCGGTGCAACTTGTTGTGATGCCAGTAACAGTTAATGTATATTTCCCATAATTTGAAACTGTTATTGATGGGTTTGTACTTCCAGTGCTCCATAGATATGTAACCCCGCTTATTCCAGAGGTTAAAACGTATGGTAATAGTGTTCTGATTGTGTCACTTCCAAGATTTAGGTTGGGTTTAGAGTTAATGATAACAGGAAAACTAGCCGTTTGACCACTATTTCCCGAAATGATTGTTTTTAGATACATGGTTACTGCCCCTTGGTTAATCAAGGCTTTATGATTAAAAGTATAGTTGACACTCTGGTTGTTAGCTAAACTTGAAGTGAGGGTCATTGTTTCAACAACTGGCGTTCCTGATCCTACCTGATAGCTTACATTAATATTATCCCCACTGTTAAATATCTTTGATCCCATATTGGTGAGTCTTGCTATAACCGTTTGACCAGAGGCATTAAAGCAACTTGTAGTTGGTGCTATTAGCTGTGAGATTCTAACATCAGTAACTTCTTGCCAAATAATACTTACTTCATCGTACCCTTGACAGCCATTAGCATCAACAACGGTTACAGAATATTTATTTGTGGCGTTTGCTGTAAAGGTTTGGTTGTGTGAACCGTCTTGCCACGTATATAAAGTATAACCTGAGCCTGCATCAAGAATTGTTGGGGTCGAAATGGTTCTATCTACACCGAGATTTGGAGCAGGATTGCCATAAACAGCGATGTTCTTTGTGGTTGAGTTATTAGATGATACTTCATCATCACTCATTTGTGAGGAAACTTGGATTAAGTAATTACCAACTGCGGAAAGATTTGGTTTATATGTGAATGAGTAATTGATGCTATCTCCAATCGCAAGTACGCTTTGAAGTGTATAATTTTCAGTAGCCACTGTGCTAGAATTTATTTTCAATACAAGAGGTATGACAGTTCCATTCGAAATATTATTTGTTCCAGTGTTTTTTAATCTAACAGTCACTGTTTCATTGGCAGAAAGTGAACATGATGTTTGTGGTGCTACAACCGATCTTACGGCTAAATCTCTTGTGCCAATTTTTACATTCACAGTATCTCTACCTTTACAGCCATAGCTATTGGTTAGTTCTACCCAATAGTTACCAGTTGTGTTTATTACAATTGATGGGGAAGTAGCTCCCGTACTCCATAGGTATGAAGAAAACCCAATGCCAGCATCTAATGTATAAGGTGTTTCCGATTGAATGTCTGGCCCAAAACTAAAAAGTACGGATGGATATGCATCAATGGTAACAGGGAGGGTGTCATTTAATGGATTCATATCACCAACCATTTTCACCCATGCTTTAATAGGGTATGACTTTTTAATGTTGAAATCCATTGTACCCGTTAAATCAAAGGTGCGGCTCAATCCAGCGTTTAGATTGCTTGTTAGAGTGAGATTCTCTTTTTTCGTAGCACCATTCTGAGTAAATCCAATTTCAAGTTGTTTTCCATTTGGGATAATTTCTGTACCATCATTTTTCACAGTTACTTTTACCGTTTCTGCGTCCTTTAACCCGCATCCAGTTGTTGGGCTATCCAGTGTTTTTAGAGAGATGTCATCAACAACAAAGGTAAGAACAATATTGTCGGAAGCAGAACAGCCATTATAATCAGTAACAGTAACAGAGTATGTCCCGCTTAGATGTGCAACTAAAATTGAATCACTGCCTATGCTTGATGTATTGTATTGCCAATTGTATTTGTTGAAAATTTTACCTGCTCTCAGAGTATCCTCCCAGGCATGTATTGTCCTATCTGGTCCAAGATTGATTGTAGGATATCCTGTTGCATAAATTGTTTTATTAAGCGTATTGTTGTTAGTGTTTGCGTCAATAGTCGTTGATACTGAAATTTGAGTATTTGAACTTGATTTACCAGTTAAATCTAAAATGGGGTTGAGTGTTAAATCTATCTTTCCTCCGGGATCTAAAGGAGTTGCAAGAGTTTTAACTTCACTGGGATAATTAGCGCCATCAACATTTATGCCTATTGTGTAAGATGTTCCAGCGGGATAAGCAAAATTTCCTTTATTGGCAATTGTTACAGTTATTGGCACATTGCTCCCTAGTACACACTGATTTGTTGGAGATTTTATAGCATCAACAACCATATCTTCGGAAACAATTGAAAGAGATGCAGTATCAGTACAACCTACCTGTCCGAGAGCATCAAAGGCAATAACTTGTAACGTTCTACTTAATGGCGTTCCCGTTATTATGTACAAAGAATCGATGCTAAGATCTTGCCACAAATAGGATTTTACATCGCTACTATAAACAGGTGAAACAGTATAGGGTTCAGTTCCAAATACCTTATACAAGGTTGGAGGATTGAATGATACAGTTGGGTTTGTTAATGTTACAACCGATTTTTCAAAAGCATCATTCGAGGGGTTGGGATCATTAGCAATATCTGCAATTACTCTAACGAATCCTTCACCTAATGGTAATTTAACGTAATTGTTAAAGGTTAGCAATTTTGTACTATTCGATTCAAGGGTTTCGTCTAGCGTGAAGTTTTGGGATATACTCTCACTTGGAGTAATATAACTTAGCTTAACGGTACTTCCTAAAGCAAAATCATCTCTTCCCGCATTCTTTATTCTTACGGCAACTTTGGGAACTGGATTGCTACATATGGCATTGAAGGGACTTTCGATATCGAGAACGCTTAAATCTTTTGCGTTTATAAAGACACTATCCTTGGCCGTGCCACACGAATTAAAAGCGGTTACTGTAGCAACATACCATGCTGAATTTAAACTTGGAACATTAAATGTTTGTGTTGTTACAGAACTGTTTTTCCATGCATATGACTGAAATCCAGGTCCCGCATCAAGTATAATAGATGTAGCATTAAGGCTAATAATTGTATCTTGAGGAAAACTTATTTTTGGAGCACCCCAGACTTGAGTGGAAATTTTAAGTGTGTCATTATTTTTATTTGGATCTTCATTAATCTTTGAGTAGATACTGATGGCGTATGTTTTTGGAGTTGATATATTTATGCTGTTAGTAAAAGTGTAAATTGATGAGTTTCCAGAGGCAATATCTGCGCTTGGTGTAAATGTTTCTGAAACCATTACAACACCATCTACCATAATAGATAAAGGTATGTTTTTCATTGTGAAACTTGGTCCAACACCACTTGGTCCATTATTTTTTATTGTGATTTGTGGTTTTACGGGGGTCGGATATGTGCATGCATTATTTAAACCGGTAACAGACAAAATTTGAATGTCATTTGTTGATTCAATAACATTAATTGCATCTGTGGCGTTGCAACCATTCTCATTGGTTACAGTAACGGAATATGTTCCATAGCTGGTTGCTGTAATTTTTCTGGTTGTCTCTGTGGTCGACCATAAATAATTATTATATGGAATTATACCATTAAGACCCGCATCAAGTTCTACACTGATAGATGCAGGGAATGGATTTGGAACTGCAATATCTGCTCCAAGTGTATAACCTGGAATTCCTAAAACATTTAGGGTTGTCTTTAACGTATCGTTTGATCTATCAAGTTCTTGGGCGAAGTTTGTGTTTAATCTTAATGAATGCGAACCTTTTGCAATTATGTTAAAGGTATTAGTTGATGTAAAACTAGCAGTACCATTTTTATTTACAATAGTACCAACTACAAGAGTGTCTTTAATAACATTCTCGTTTCGGAGTTTAATTTCTAGTGGAACTTTCAAACCCGCCTTAAGTGGACGATATCCGATATTTTTAATGCTAGCAGTCAGGTTGACAGGGTTAATGCCTCCGCCAATCAAGCATCCTGAGATAGGACTGGTCAAACTCAATACACCTACATCATAAGGTAATTCGAATATTCGAATATTATCTATGGCAACCCCCTCCATTGAACTATTTGCATCAGAGGCAAATACAAAACGGAACTTAACGTTGTTTTTTCCAGTAACATCAGAGGGTAGAAGTGTCCTTGCTAGTTGATACCCAGTTGCTGTGCTACCAGTCCATCCATCAGTGCCGAGGGCAGATACAGTTGTTCCAGTACACCAGTTTTGATTATGATTAGAGTTTGCAGTTACAGGATTCCATGTTGTACCACCATCTATTGAATAATCAAGTCTGAATCCATCAACTCCGTTCTCGGAATTCACCCAATAATCGAATGCAAAAACGGGGTATTCTGCTGAAGTAAAATCAAAACACGGACTTTCGAGATAGGATGATTCTGAATTTGCGTAGTTTCCTTTTAAACTAGTGACCCAAACTTTTGTTCCATCGGAGGCTTTGTTAATTGTCGGTTTTGCTACAATTCCCCATGTCCAAGTGCTATTTGCACCTCCAGGGTTCCAGTAACCGTTTGCGGTTTCAAATGAGTTTAGGTATAGGTAATTTACACTTGGGTAGACAAAGAGAGTGGTGCTATAAGTATCATTACTTAAATCCTCATCGCCAGTAAGAAAGGTTTTAAACTTTAATTGTTTGAGACCTGGTTGAGATAGGTTTGCTTTTGCTGTAAATGTGTAGGTATACTCCTGTTCGCTATTAATGGTAGGATTTATAGTTTCTTTCGTGTAGGTGCTGCCATTATCAAGAGAGAATCCCACATCAAAAGGAACGCTTACTGTAGCTCCTCCGTAATTTTTAATTTTTACAGTGACAGTTTCAGCACTGGACATACCACAGTGATTTACAGGTGAGTTCACACCACTTATTCCTAAGTCTTTTGCAATAAAATCGCCAGTTACGGCAAAATTATCTATGTTCCAACCCCCAAAATCACCTGTATTATCGGTTGAGTCAATTGAAAAGCGAAATTTAATGTTTTGTTTGCGAGTTGCTTGTTGGCTGATATTAAAACCAATACTTTTCCAACTTTGATCTTGTAAAAGGCTAGTGTTTTCCCATAATTTAATCCATGATGTCCCCCCATCAATACTATATTGAATAGAGGTTTTATCAAAGTAATCGAAATTTAGCCAACGCTTAAATCTTAAGTTGATGTTTTGGTAGTATTTGCCATTTATGCTTGGTGTAGTTGCTGTTTGTGCGTTGGATTGATGGATGCCATTTGGATAATTTCCAGATAAATTTGTTGCCATTACTTTTTGCCCGGAAAAGGGGTAGTTAGGATCAAGTGTTCCTAATCCAGTAGGTATGCCCATTTGCCAACACGAACCTGGGCTGAATGTCCAAACTGAAGATGATTCAAAATTATCGAAGAAAATCGATTCTTCAATAATGGAAAAACTTGAAGGGTCAAGATTGCCTGCTGGGAAAAGAATGCTATTAATATTTACACTGTTTTGCAAAATTCTAAAGTCAGCAATATCGTTATGCGTTGCAGTAGATTTAACGGAGGCGCAAATCCAAAAGAAGTTTTCACCAGTTTGGAGGTTGTAGTTTAAGTTAGAAAATGTAATTGTATTGCCTGTGTTTGAAATAGTTGGTGTTAATTTAATAGTTGGAGAAAAAATTGTATCGCGGGTATAAAATATTTCTGAACTATTAATATTTAAATCGTTTATGTTAGTTCCCGTGTAGTCTATCGAGAAGGAATTTAAAGGGATAATTCCTGTATTTCCAGATATTTTTATATCAAGTAACCCAAGAGAGTTAGTTGATGAACCAGAGGGTATTACATTATTATTTTGAAGTAGCATTAATGATTCAACTTGACGAGGCAAAATACCCTTTTCCTCAATTTTAATATCATCAAGACACATACCCCAGCTACCTAATTGGGATGTACCCTGAAATGCTACCTGACAGGTTTGTACCTTTGCAGCATCTGGAAGGATTATTTCACGTAAAGTCCATCCAGATGTGGGGTTTGTATATGATTCAATTAGAACCCATGAAGATGTACTTGAGATCCGGTAGTATACTTTTAGTTGATCGTACAAGCTGGCACCAACCTGATCCTGCGCATGCCAAAAAGTGAGTACGGGTTTTATGGCAAAACGCAAATCCATTGGAATTGTTATAAGTTTAGAAGATACTGGTGAACCAAAGGTTTTGAACATTGCATTGAAATTTCCAGTATGTGCATTTGAAGGGTGATGGTAATTTGGTGCGCTGGTTGCAGCATAACCACCATCTTGATAAAACCAACTCGAACTTGACACATCTATGGTCCAACCAGTTGGTTTGGAGCCGCTTTCAAATCCTTCAGAAGTGAATATCTGAGCATTTATGCTTGTTGTACACATAAGTGATAAAACGAAGCAAATTGATATTTTCTTCATATCTTTCATGTTCAAGAATTTTTGCCTTATTAATTTGATACGTATATTGGCATCGTATTGGTTACATTTTTTAAAAGCATTCATCAAATATAGATTTTTTTATTTTTAATGCATATTTTTTAATTAACATTATCTTTACAGTTCCGTAAACAGGAAATATATTGTCAATATTATTCTGCAGTTTATGAACAAAAATAGAAGGTTGGTCAAAATCTTATTTTTAATCATAATTTCTTTTTGTCCATTAAAATTATTTGCCCAAACCGATACGGACTTTTGGTTTGTTGTTCCTGATATAACTATAGGTCATAATCATCCATCAACTCCTGCTGGGGGTATACCTGCCTATCTTCGTTTTGCAACCTCAAATTTACCTGCAACTATTACTGTTAGCCAACCAGCCAATGTTGGCTTTGTGCCAATAGTTATAAATTTAGCAGCTAACTCCAGTTACAATCTCGATATGTCGAATTATATCGCAAAATTGGTATTAGGAGTTTGGACGGATCAAAATATACTCGAAAATAAACCGTTGAATCTTTCTGGGATCAATAACTTTGGTCTTTACATACATTCAACTAGCCCAATTACTGCCTACTATGAAATTAACAATTTAAATAACGGAGAGATATGGGCTCTAAAAGGGAGAAATGCGCTGGGTACAAATTTTTTCACTCCTTTTCAACAATTAACGGATAATGGGAACTATACTCCACAGCCCTATTCGGCTATTGACATTGTAGCTAGTGAGGATGGTACATCAGTAACTGTCACACCAACAAAGGATGCCGGTTACGGCAACGGAGGGCTATTCATACCAGCAAATACCTCTAAAGTATTTGTTCTCAATAAGGGACAAACGTTATCTATCTATCCTAAGAATTTTAGCAAGGTAGCCGCCAATAGATTATCGGGGACACATGTTACTTCTGATAAACCAATTGCGATATCATTAAAGGATGACTCAATATCACATACAAGTGGTGGCTGTAAAGACGCTTTAGGGGATCAACTGATTCCTGTAGATATTGCAGGTGTGGAGTATATTTGTACTAGAACATTTCTTGATAATGAGGATAATATTATTGTAGTGGCAACTCAGAATGCCACGCCAATATATGTAGATGGAGTTCTTAAAACTACAATTAATGCAGGGCAACAATATAGAGTTCAATTTACAGGTGTCCCAAATTTCTATACTAAAATAGCTTCACGATTACTTGTTAGCAATCCTTATAAACCTATTATTGTATACCATATTGGTGGATTTGGCTGTGAGGTTGGTGCTGCGGTGGTACCTCCAATTGATGTTTGTACGGGTAGCACAAAAGTATCATTTACGCGATCTAATACAACACCTTTTTACTTAACAATGATGGTAAGGGCAGGGGCTCAGAATAGTTTTTTGGTTGATGGAGTTGCTAATAATGCACTAATAAATCCTGCATCCTTCGTTGCTGTGCCTGGAACGCCTTGGATGGTTGCCCGCTTTGGAATTTCACCTGCAGGAATACCTACAGCAGGGGCAGGTTCTATAAGTGTTGGTCAGCACGTGATATCCAATACTTTGGATGTTTTTCACCTTGGAATATTTAATGGAACGGCAGGCTCAACATGTTGGTTCGGCTATTTTTCAGATTTTAATAAATTTGATCCTCAAACATTTGTTGTTGAGACTGGGGGGCCTGGAAATATGCTTTGCTATGGGGATTCAGCGCAATTATATGCCAGCGGAGGAACAATCTACAATTGGGTTCCAAGCGATTTTCTTGATGATCCTTTTAAGGATACCCCTAAGGCAAGAAATGTTACTAAATCTATTAAATATGAGGTTACTGTAAGTGGGGTTTGTGGACTAACTGCTACAAAAGAGGTGAACCTTATTGTTGCACCCTACATGAACCCAAAATTTACTACAGATATTTTTGCAGGATGTGCCCCTTTAACTGTTAATGTTGTTAATAATTCAGTAGGTGTTGGATTAAATTTCTGGGATTTAAATAGTGATGGAGATTTGACAGATCCTGGCGAGGGTTTAAATAATGCTGCAACATTCCCTGTTACTTTCGATAACTTAACAAACGATACCATTCGTTATTACATTACATTGTTAGCCTCTGATGCTAGTAGTATCTGTTTTAAAGAAATGACAAAGAGTATTCTTGTTTATCCTAGAATAAGTGCAAGTTTCTCAACTACAATACCTGATGTTAATCATTGTCATCCCCTCAGTGTAACATTTAATAATACTTCATCAGGTAAAATTGGCCCCCCAACTGCAGAAAATGGATTGTCTTATTCTTGGACTTTTGGTGATGGTGGCACGTCATATGATAAAAGTCCTACGCACATTTATAACAATTTCAATATTGGCCCAACAATTTACAACGGAAGTTTAAAGATAACCGATAAGTACAATTATTGTGCTTCCACTATTCCCCTTTCAATAAATGTTCAACCATATATTAAGGCAAGTTTTGTTGTTGATAAGGTGGAGAGTTGCTCTCCTTTTACCCTAACTGTGCTTAACGATAGTAAAGGTGGTGTTAATAATTACTACTGGGATAGGGATGGTGATATAGCAACAGGTCCTAGTGGATTCGAATATTCAGTTCCAACAATGACCGGCTGGACTTTGCCTTACATTAATGGAACCATAACCAATACACCTAAGCCTGTAACAATTAGACTGAAGGTAACCAATGGAGGCGGATGCTCTGATATCGCTTCAAGAACAATAACGGTTAATCCTCCCGTTTTGGCTAGTTTTATCACAAACAATAATGGAAACCCATTGGGGTGTTCGCCACTTAATCTAAATTTTACATCTACTACTACAAATGCTACAATATATCATTGGTTAATTGATGGTAATGCAATTGATAATCAAACCACAGCGGCTTATTCATTTGATAATTTTACTGCAGCACCTGTTACTAAAGTTGTGAGTTTTACAGCATCAAACACCTATGGTTGCTCTGCAACCCAAACATCTAATGTAATTGTTCAACCGTATGTTAATGCAGATGTTGCTCTTGATAAAGAGTTGGGATGTTCTCCTCTTACAGTTAACTTTAACAACACATCTTCTCTTGGAGCTACCCTTTTTCAGTGGGACATTGAAAATAATGGGACTATTGATTTTTCGACAAAAAACATTCCGGTTCAAATATTTGCCAATCCTTCAACAACGCTTGGCGTAAGAACTATTCCAATTAAACTTACGGCCAGTAATGCAGGTGGTTGCACAAGTAGTATCATTAAAACAATTACGGTTAATCCTCAATCAACTGTAAGTTTTACATATATTGATAATGCAAATGCAAATCATTGTTCACCACTAAATGCTTCGTTTACAAGCACTGTAACCAATACTGAGACTTATCAGTGGGAATTTGGCCCGTATGGAGCCTCAACCATTGATAATCCTCCATTCACATTTACAAATGATGGCGTAACTGATGTAACCGTCCCTGTTTCGCTTAAAACTAATAATAGCTTTGGCTGCTTTGCCACAACATCACAAAATGTTGTTGTTAGACCAAGTGTTAAAGCGTTATTTAGTTTAGATAAAACAGCTGGATGTCCGCCTTACAATGCAACTGTTTCTGCAACTACCTCTGCGGCAATTACCAATTACACATGGGATTTTGATGGAACAGCCTATACGGGTTCAAATCAGGTGTTCCCTAATCCAAACAATTTAACTGGTCTTGACATCAATCGAAATATTAAACTAACAGTAAGTAGCGGTTTTTGCTCGGATCAACTTACAAAATCCATAGTAATTTATCCTCAGGTTGAAGCCCGTTGGACAGCATTACCAGCTACCAATGGGTGTACCCCCTTAACTGTTAACCTACAAAATCAATCTGCACTATTCGGAACAAATGCTCCAATTAGCAGTATTCTTTGGGATTTTAACGATAATACTAGTTCAATTGCTACAAATATTAGCCATATTTTTACCAATTTGGATAATACTCTTCCAAAAACTTTTAATGTTTCATTAACTGCAACAACACCAAGAGGCTGTGTTGATACAAAAACATTTCCAGTTACTGTAAATCCAACTGTTTCAGCTGCGTTCAATGCGCAAATCATTAAGCAATGTACACCAATGCAGGTTCAAATTCTAAATGCATCGTTTGCTGGACCTACAATATCTACTTATAACTGGAATTTTAACGGTGGAGTTCCTCAAGGTACGGTTGATGATGATTTTGTTGTTGAGTTTGCAAATCCAGATCCTGAGAATCCAGTAAACAGAACTGTTACATTAAATCTCAATAATACCTTTGGTTGTACAAGCAGTGCTTCGCAAACATTTGCAGTTGATCCACAGGTAATTGCCGGTCTTAATATTGCTTTACCATTAACAGGAGGGGGCGTTCCCATTGATAGGCTTTGTGCTCCTGCAAATTTTACGTTTAAAAACCTATCAACCGGGGGTAATATATCATTTACTTGGGATTTTAACGATGGCGATATACAAACAATTTCTAATAGGAATAATATTGCACATCTCTTCGAGAATAGGACTGCGACAACAAAACAATTTGATGTTAAACTTAATGCTTTAAATACTAAGGGCTGTAGTAGTAATGCTACACAAACTGTATTTGCATTTCCTGAAGTGAATTCCAGATTTTCAATGACAAGGGATAGTGCATGTACACCCTTTTATATAAAGTTAAAGGATGAATCATTAAATGGTACTCAGTGGTCTTGGGATTTTGGCCATACTATAGGAGGTGTTCCACAACAGAAAACCTCGTTGGTTTCTGGGGAGTCATTTACTCGTCTTATTGATAATGAAACAACAACAGACGAGATTAAAAAATATAAAATCAATCTTAGGCTTGATGATTTAGTAACTGGTTGTTGGGATACAATTTCTCGGTTTATTCAGGTTTACCCAAAAGTTATTTCGACTTTTAATGTCAGCCCTGTAAGTGGATGTAGCCCAACTATTATCACATTTACGAATAGTTCTAGAGGATTAGGAAATTACCTGTGGGAGCTGGATAATGGACTATCGTTTAATGCAACCACTCCAGCCAACTTAAGTATTGATAATCCATCTACTGTAAACGAATCGATTTTAAATATTAAACTTACTGCAACGAATATTTTGGGATGCAAATCAGCCTCAAGAAAAATTGTTACAATTGCACCCAAAGTTATTGCATCTTATAGTTCATCAATTGTCGAAGCATGTGAACCATTTACTGCCCAGTTTAGCAACTTAACTCCTTCTACTGCTTATAATTATGATTGGACTGTTAATGGAGCATCAGAGTCAAATTTGCAGGACTATTCACGAATATTTACTAATTTATCAAATCCTCCAATTATCAATAAATTTAAAGTTCAACTAAAATCGACCTATAAAAATAATGCGGTTTGTTTTGATACTGTGAGTAGAGTTATAACTGTAAATCCGAGGATTTATCCCGATTTTAATATTACAAATAGTGCAAATTGTCACCCTTTAGTAACTGATATTAACAACACTACCGTTTCTTACAATAGTTCTAATTCTTATATTTGGAGTTTAGGAAACGGAACATATTCAACCCAAAAGAATTTAACTAACTTGCTGTATAAAAATAATTTAGCCATCAGGGATACTGTATATAATATTAAACTAATTACCCGATCTGTTCATCAATGTGTAGATTCTGTTTCTAAAGTAATCACCGTGCATCCTCGTCCAATTGCTTCCTATGTAATGAATAATGAAAGTTTAAGCTGTTCGCCATTTCCAATTAGCCTAACAAATCTATCTAGTGGAACAGATCTCAGCTATGCATTTAATTTAGGAGATGGGACACTCGTTAATACTATTGATAGAAATCAAGTTATTACGCATACCTATCATAACCTCACTTCGGATGTTCAACCTTATGTAATTTCTCTAAATGCAACTACTGCATTTGGATGTCAGAATAGCACATCTCAAACAGTATATGCATACCCTGAGGTTAAAGCTAATTTCTCATTTAACCCAGGCAGTGCTGCATGCAGTCCATTTGTTGTTTCGTTAAATAACATTTCTCAAAACGCATATTTTTACCAGTGGAATTTTAAAGATGGAACGAATTCAAATCTTATGAGCCCTAACCATAGATTTGTTAACGTCTCAGAGAACGACAAAATCTTTGGTGTTCATCTTCAATCTATTTCAGAGTATGATTGTGAGGATACAATTACAATACCTTTAACGGTTTATGCCACTCCTGTAGCCAATTTCTCTGTTAATCCACCGTTGAAGATATTCCCCGATGCAACCTTTAATTTCCATAATCAATCTAAACCAGCAGCTGATAATTGGACATACTCATGGAATTTTGGCGATGGTTATACTTCATCGCTTAAGGAAGCGGGTGATCATACATACACAACTTGGGGGTCTAAGGCAAATGGATTTATATACAAATCGAAGCTTCGGGTGGAAAATGCTCATTGTTGGGATACTACTTCCAATATTTTAAGGTTATTACCAGCAGAACCAATACCCTATTTTACTGCGGATATTTACAACTCATGTTCGCCGCTTGAAACCCATTTAATTAATGCATCTCAGTATGGGGCAAACTATCTATGGGATTTTGGCGATGGTACAACATCAACTGTTGATGAACCTATTCATACATTTACCATTCCTGGCTACTATAATGTCAAACTGAGAGTAACTGGTGATGGAGGAGATTCATACTACTATAAGACCTTTAGGGTATACCAAAACCCTGTGGCAGACTTTGCTGTCTACCCAAACAGGGTGATGCTTCCGGATGCTAGCGTGCACATTTACAATCTTTCAAAATATGCTGATAGATATGAATGGGATTTAGGTGATGGTACGCTTATAACTGATAAGGATCCTGTTCACACTTTCAATGCAATAGGAGAGTTTAGAGTTTCACTTAAAGCATATGCTCCCGATTCGTTAGGCGGTTGTCAGGATTATACTTCCAAATTTCCAGCAGTATGGGTTGAGGGCTTTGGGAAAATAAGATTCCCGAATGCTTTTACACCTAATAAAAATGGTTCAAATGGAGGTTTGTATGATGATATCGATTATAAAAATGAAGTTTTCCACCCAGTTCATTATGGTGTTGTTGAGTATAAACTAATGATATTTAATCGTTGGGGAGAACAACTCTTTGTTTCGAAAGATATCAAAATTGGTTGGGACGGTTATTTTAATGGAAGAGTTTGCGATCAGGGTGTTTATATTTGGAGGGCAATTGGGAAATATACTAATGGAAAAACTTTTGACATAAAAGGTAATGTTACCTTGCTTAAGTAATCAATTTTAAAGAAGAGCGGGTTGAAAAATATTTGATATCTTTAATCACTATTGATTTTTTATATCGAATATAAACTTTGAAATACTTTGTGAATTAGGAATTTGATACTTTAACGTTAATTTTAAAGTGAAAAAATTTATAATTTTCTTTATTTTTATTTTGCTTGGACTTTCAGCAAGACCACAAGATCCAAACTTCACTCAATTTTATTCCTGTCCTTTGTTTCTTGGCCCTTCATTTGCTGGAGGTATAGCAGGCCATAGGACTGTAGTAAACTACAGAAACCAGTGGATTGGAATTAAAGATGCATACCAAACGGCTAGTTTATCGTGGGATCATAATTTTATAAATTTTCATAGCGGTCTCGGTCTTTCTATTATTCGCGATCAGGCAGGAGCTGGGAATTTAGGTAATACAAGAGGTGGTATACTTTATTCTTACGATATAACTCCAATACCTGAGTGGCATCTTAGGCCAGGATTGGGATTTTACTTGGTTCAAACTTCGATCGATTTTTCAAGCCTTATTTTTGGGGATCAGTTAACATCTGACAATAGTAGTATACCAACGACTATCGCTCCACCAAACAAAAGCTCTATTTATGACATTGATGTCTCATCATCATTGCTTGTTTATTCAGATAATGTATGGATTGGTACAACTTGGGATCATATGTTACGACCAACAACATCCTTTTATAACGATCAGTCTCGTTTACCTTTTAAGTTTTCAGTTTATGGAGGGTTAAGAAGGGTAATAAGAGGTTTTGTATTAAGTAAAATTGAAGAAAGTATTACAGGTGCTTTTTATTATCGGAAACAGGCTGACTTTCAGCAATTAGATCTTGGTTTATATTGGTTTAGCGAGCCAATTAGTTTTGGGGTTTGGTATAGGGGCTTGCCAATCTCCAAAACCTATAAAAAATTTGATGCAATAGCATTTATGGTTGGTTATAAATTCGAGCAAGTGAGTTTTGCATACAGCTATGATTTCACCGTTTCAAAATTAGGATTTAACTCAGGGGGTTCTCATGAAATCTCATTTATATATGAGTTCAAAGTAAATACTAGAAAACGCTGGAAGCCTATTCCTTGTCCTACTTTTTAATAATAACTTCCTTTTCTTTATCATTTGCTAAATAGGGTTTCTTTAATACTTAAAATATAATTTAGTTAATGAGGGGTGAATTAATTTTATTATTACTCAATAACAAACCTCACACTTAAAACCCTTGCAGAGTATTTGTGTTTTAAATTCTTATTTTAAAACTTTTAAAGCATATTATTGTTTAATTCATTGAAAAGTAAAATAATTTGACACTTAATTTAATAATTCTGCAATGGCTACAAATACCAAAAAACAGATTACTAATTTGAATAAAAGCGAAATAATAGACGATTATAGATTGGCTGTACTAAGTCGTGAAATTAGCATATTAGGTCGTAAGGAAGTTTTAACTGGGAAGGCGAAATTTGGAATTTTTGGAGATGGGAAAGAGTTGGCTCAAATTGCTTTGGCTAAGACATTTCGTAATGGTGATTGGCGTTCTGGCTATTATAGAGATCAAACCTTTATGATGGCGGCAGGTTTATTCAGTGCAGAAGAATTTTTTGCTCAACTATATGGTCAAACGGATATATCTCTAAACCCAGGTAATGCAGGGAGAGTTTTCAATAATCATTTTTCGACCAGAAGCCTTAATCCTGATGGAACATGGAAGGATCTTAGTTCCATGAAAAACAGTTCGCCTGATATGTCCCCAACGGCAGGACAGATGCCTAGATTATTAGGATTGGCACTTGCGTCAAAGTTGTTTAGAAATAATCCAGAATTAGTTGGATATGAGAGTTTTAGTAAGAATGGTAATGAAGTAGCCTTTGGAACTATTGGTGATGCTAGTACCTCCGAAGGACATTTTTTCGAAACACTTAATGCTGCAGGCGTTTTACAAGTGCCAATGGCTCTTTCAATATGGGATGATGGCTATGGTATTTCGGTTTCTCGTGATTATCAAACAACAAAGAATAATATTTCAGAACTAGTTAGTGGATTTGAAAAAAGAGAAGGAGATAAGACAGGGATACTAATTTATCGTGCTAAAGGATGGGATTACCCAGAACTTATTGCAATTTTTAAAGAAGGCGTTGATAGATGTCGGAGTGAGCAAATACCTGTTCTATTTCATATTACCGAAGTAACGCAACCTCAAGGACACTCAACTTCAGGATCTCATGAACGATATAAATCAGAAGAACGATTAAAATGGGAAATTGAGTTTGATTGTAATAGGAGATTTCGTGAGTGGATTATTAATGAGGAAATTGCTACGCCTTTAGAACTTGATTTGGTTGAACAGGAGGCCTTAAAGATTGCTAAGGAGGCTAAAAGCCAAGCATGGCTAAAATTTACTGAACCAATTAGAAAAGAACGTGATGAATTGATAAAAATAATCGATAATCGTTCTTGTATATGTAAGCGTGAACACATAGATAAGGTTGGAATAGTTGTTGATGATCTTAAGAAAATTGCTTATCCGATTCGTAAGGATAATATGAGTTCTGCTAAAAAGATACTTCGTTATGTTTGCACCGATTGTACGATGCGTGATAAACTCCAAGAAGATTTATCTATTTGGCTGAAACGTAATAATGAAGATGGGTTAGAAAGATATGGTTCTCATCTATATTGCGAAACAGGTAGAGCTTCAACTAATGTTAAAGAAGTTAAACCAATATTCTCAAGTACTTCTCCTTTAGTAAATGGTCGTGAGGTGTTACGTGATAATTGGAATGTGCTTTTTAGTAAAAATCCCTTACTCGTTGCTTTTGGCGAAGATTTAGGAAGAATAGGTGGTGTAAATCAATCCTACGAGGGATTACAAGTTAAGTACGGAGAGAATAGGATAACGGATACAGGAATTAGGGAAACAACAATACTTGGACAAGGCATAGGCCTTGCACTTCGAGGATTTCGACCTGTAGCCGAGATTCAATATTTTGATTATCTTCTGTATGCCCTCCAAACAATGAGTGATGATCTTGCAACGGTTAGATGGAGGACTAAAGGAGGTCAAATGGCTCCACTTATTGTAAGTACTCGGGGTCATAGGCTTGAAGGTGTTTGGCACTCTGGTTCACCTCTAAGCATGGTAATAAATTCAATTAGAGGAATGCATGTTTGTGTTCCTCGCAATATGACTCAGGCTGCTGGTTTTTACAATACGCTTCTTGAAGGTGACGATCCTGCATTGGTTATTGAACCATTGAATGGGTATAGATTAAAAGAGAAACGCCCTGATAATCTTGGTGAATACAGGATTCCCCTTGGAGTTCCTGAGATTTTAAGAGAGGGGAAAGATGTAACCCTCGTTACCTATGGTAGTTGTGTTCGAATTGCACAAGAAGCTGTTGAGCAATTGGTTGAATTTGGGATATCAGTTGAACTCATAGATGTACAGACCCTTCTGCCATTCGATTTGCCTAATGTGACTCTTCAATCTATCAAGAAAACTAATCGTGTTGTTTTTTTCGATGAAGATGTCCCTGGTGGTGCAACTGCCTATATGATGCAGAAAGTGCTTGAAGAGAGGGGCGGATTCTTTTTTCTCGATTCAGCTCCTAAAACAATTACAGGACAACAGCATAGACCTGCATATACAACCGACGGAGACTATTTCTCAAATCCAAATGCAGAAGATGTTTTCGAAGGAATTTATAGCATAATGAATGATGCTAATCCCAAAAGATACCCCAAACTTTACTAGTATATTTCATTAATTTTAGTACAGGTGCTTAAATACATTTAACTTCTATAATATCATACGTTTAGGTGAACTTAATCGCATATTACAGTCCATGGTTGAGGTTTATTAGCCAGCTTTAAGCCATGTGAAGTTCTAACAAAGGTTTTCAAAACTCTAAACCAAATTTTCTAAGAGATGATGTATTCTATGGATGAATGAAAACAATAAAATACAATTTAAGAGATTGCTTCCTATATTTAGCAACTTGTTTTTGTGCATAAGAATCAAGTCTTTTTGTTTTTTAAAAAAGAGAGAACATCGTTGCTGCTTTATATTTTTAAATTGAGTAGACTTGTTTGTCAAGTTTTGCAAACAACATTCCGCTTCGGTAGTAATATCTGGGCTTGTGCTAGAAATAAAATTTGTTTCGAAGGTTTTTAAATATACAACTTTGTATGCTCCCGAATAAAAATAGATGTAATTACTGTTAAAATTGAATTCGTTAAAATAAAACTTAAAATTAGAATTAAATTCGTTAGACATGTTCGGCGTACCTATTGAAAACTTCACATCGTCTAATAAATTCATTAGATCTTCTAAAAGTTCATAACATATTGGAATTCTTCTTGATTCAATATTACCATAATTTTCAATGCTTTTAACAAAAAAATCTACAATATATGGTTTCCATATCTCAATGGATGGAGTTGTGTTGTATAATTTAGCAATGTTAACAGTGAGTTCTCTTATTTCATTATCTAAAACTAGAATATCTTTTGTGGTTTCTTCTAGATTACACTCGTTAAATTCATCATCAACCCATTCTGAAATGATAAATGCAGTTAATCTTGGATACTTAAATAACCGAAAAAATGGAATTTCATTGCAGGTTGAAATAACTAGTTTGTCGCTCTTATGTCTAATTTGTTCTAATTCACTATTAATATTATATAAAATAGATTTGATGTTTTCAGTTTTATTCCTTGTGCTCGATGTGGGTGAAAAAACATTTGACTTTCCATTGATACAGTTTATATCATCAAAGGATAAGTTATATCTTTCGCACAAAAAGTAAATTTCATCATAGGTTAACTTCTTTTCTCCTCGAATTCTTCGATAAGTCGAATCAAGACTTAGTCCCAATAAATCTGCCATTTCGTGTACCAAGGATTCTGATGGTTTAAGCCTTGTTTTTATAGTATTAATAAAATCAACTTGATTTTTAATGGATTTTTTTGCGGACATACTTGCGTATTTATAATGGTTGTAAATAATTATTTTTTATACGTATTAATTGCGATAATTACAATACCCATCTTTTTTTTAGTAAAAAAACATTTATTGCAATTAAAATATACATATTATATACTATTATGTTATTATATTATAAATGATTTTTTATGGTTTTTATATATCTTTTAATGTCATCTATAATAAATTATTTTTATTAAATTTTACAATTGTTATAAAATTGTTGCAAATATCAATTTTATTTCAAGATAAAAATTAAATATTTTTGATTTTCTTAAAAATAATTTTAAAATGGTTTTAAATGATATAAATTATTGGAAATTTTATATTATAGAATTTGCTTGTGAATTTTCACCCATATTAAAAAACTGAATTTTAGAGAAATTTAATGGTGAATTCTTTTATAGACGGAGAGTTATTTGAAAAACATGACTCTTCAATGGCTGATGTTCCAAGCAAAATAACAATGCAAACTGAGATTTGGCAAATCTTTGAGGTGTGTTGACATATTACTTTTTTAAAGCGAAGAGTTTATAAGAAATTTTTGATTAATATTTTAAAAGTATAGCGCAAAACAAAATCTTTAATCTAGGAAGTATTTAGATAACAACATTTTAATTGTAAAATATTATGGAATTCAAGTCACTTGTGGAAGTTTTGATAGCCAGGTCAAGTAGTATTTCTGGAGTAACATTTATCGAAAACAGTTCAAACGAAGAGAAATTAAGTTATACTGAACTATATAATAATTCTTTAAAAGTTCTTTGTAATCTTCAACAAAAAGGTTTGGTTGTTGGTGATGAGGTGGTTATTCATTTTGATAATAATAAGAGTTTTATTGTAGTGTTCTGGGCTTGTATTTTAGGTGGATTTATCCCAGTTCCTCTTACTGTACCTAGAAATCAAGAACAGGCATTAAAAACAATAAATGTATGGAAATTTCTGCGAACACCCTGTTTGGCCACATTTGAACAGAATGTAGACAGATTAATAAATATTCACGGACAAGCTGAATTTATCGATAGTATTAGAGATAAAATATTTTTCGAGAAGGATTTATTTGATGGAAATGAGTTAGGTAATATTTTTTATCCCAAAGAGGATGATCTGGCTTATATTCAATTCTCATCAGGCTCTACAGGAACCCCTAAAGGAGTTAAGTTGACACATAAAAACTTAATTACGAATACGCTATCTATAATAAAAGGGATAAAGCCGTCTGCTGAAGGAGAGGTTTATTTATCCTGGATGCCTTTAACTCACGATATGGGACTTATAGGGTTACATATTACGCCGTTAGTGGCAAATTGGGAACATTTCATTATGCCTACTGACCTTTTTATACGAAGACCTTCTTTATGGCTTCACAAAGTTGATGAGCATCGGATTACATATACAGCCTCGCCGAATTTTGGTTATAGGTATCTGCTTAATAGATTGGATTTTGATAGTGCTGAAAATTTAAACCTATCTTCTTTAAGGCTTATTACAAATGGAGCCGAACCCATTTCCTATGATTTGTGTATTGAATTTGCTGAGAAGTTAGCGAGATATGGGTTGCGGAAGAATGTGATTTTTCCAGTATATGGATTGGCAGAAGCAAGCGTTGGTGTCTCTTTCAGTGAACCTGAGGATGAAATTCAAAAAATCACGATTAACAGGAACTTTTTGAATGCGGGCGATCAAATACAAGTAGTTAATTCAGGAGAAGATGGGATAACATTTGTGAATGTTGGAAAACCCATTGAAAAATGTTATGTTAAAATAATCCAGAGTCATAAGGATGTTGAAGAAAATATTATTGGTTCTATTTGTATTAAAGGAGATAATGTCACCAGTGGATATTATAATAATGAAAAAGCCACAAATGAAATTTTAGAAAAAGATGGGTGGGTAAACACAGGGGATCTTGGATTTATAAATAATGGTTCATTATTTATCACAGGTCGTGCTAAAGATATCATTTTTATTAATGGGCAGAATTATTATCCGCATGACCTTGAAAGATGTGCCGAGGAATTAGATGGAATTGAACTTGGAAAAATTGCAACTGCTGGATATTTTAATGACAAACTACAAAAAGAAGAGGTCCTTGCCTTTGTTTTGCATAAAGGGAAGTTAGAGGATTTCATCCCCATTGCTATTAATCTGAAAAAGCATATTATTCAGCGATTCGGCTTTGAGGTTGATAGAATTATTCAGGTGAGAGAAATTCCGAAAACTACTAGCGGAAAAATACAGAGATACAAACTTAAAGAAAACTACCTGTTGGGATTATACTCTGAAATATGTGATAAAATTGATAAATTGATTTTGGAGAGAAATCAGTCTGAATATCAATCTCCGCGCAACGAAATTGAGGAGTTGTTGGTTGAAATATGGCAGGAGGTTTTTGGCATTGAAAGGATAGGTGTTAATGATGATTTCTTCATTTTAGGAGGGAATTCAATTCTTGCGATACGCTTGGTAAGCATAGTAAATATTAAGTTAACCTCACAGATATCAGTTGGGGATATATTTAAACATAGCACCATCTCTAGGCTGTCGGTTGTCCTCCAGCGCTCTATCGGGGGCTTTAAGTATAAGGACTACCTGATCACCGATGGCCTCGCCGACGCGATGCGCGCATTCGAGCTGACCAACGTACAGCAGGCCTACCTGTTCGGGCGGCTGGGGACGTTCGAGATGGGTAACGTGTCCACCCATATCTATTCTGAGCTGCTGTTTAGCCACTTCGACGGCGGTAAATTCGAGGCCGCGCTGAACAGGCTAATCCGGCGGCACGGCGCGCTGAGAACCGTGTTCAGGGAGGACTCCCAGGCGGTCCTCCAGGATGTCCCCTCCTACCGGGTGGTCAGCCACGGGCCGATAGATCAGGCGGGGCTGGAGGCGATCCGCGACCGCCTATCGCACAAGGTGTACGAGGTGGGGCGGTGGCCGCTGTTCGACTACGAGGTGAGCGAGCTCGGGGGGCGTAGCATCCTGCACATGAGCTTCGACGTGCTAATCATGGACGGCACGAGCATGGGCATCCTCCTGCACGAGCTGGGGCTTCTCTACAACGCCGAGGACATGGAGCGGGTAAGCCTGCCCGCGCTGAGGATCAGCTTCAGGGACTACGTGCTGAAGTACGCGGAGGTTCGGTCCGGGCGGCTGTACGCTGAGGCTGCGCAGTACTGGATCGATAAGCTGGGCTCGTACAGCTTCGAGGCGCACCTGCCGATGAGGGTCAGCCCCGGGGCCGTTGCCCAGCCTAAATTCGTGCGGCTGACAAGGACTATCCCCCAGGCTAAGTGGCGGGCCGTCGAGGATAAGGCCAAGCTCCACAACGTGAGCCATACCACGGTGGTGCTGTACGCCTACGGGCAGGTGCTGTCCAAGTGGAGCGGGAGGTCCAAGCTCTGCATAAACCTAACGCTGTTCAACCGCCTGCCCCTGCACGAGCAGGTGAGCGATATCCTGGGGGACTTCACGGTGCTGGAGCTGTTCAGCTTCAGGCGGGCGGAGCGCGAAAGCATCCTCTCCAGCATCCGGGAGATCCACGACGGGCTGTGGAGGGACATCGAGCATAACCTGTTTGACGGTGTCGACTTCCAGCGGTTAATCCGCAAGGAGCTGGGCATCTCCCCGAACCACTCCCTGTCCCCGGTCGTTCTGACCAGCATGCTGGGGGATAAGAACTTTGACATCTCGCTGGGGGGGTACCTGGGGGCCGGCTACTCGATCTCTCAGACCCCTCAGGTGTACCTGGACAACAAGGCCTACCAGACAAAGGAGGGCTTCATCGCTGAGTGGGACTACGTGGAGCAGCTGTTCGCGCGGGGCACCATCGAGCAGATGCACGGGGACTACTGCGGCATAATAGAATACCTGGCGGAGGCGGACTGGGAGACCGCCCTGCCCGAAATCGCGCTATCCGAATGGGAGCGGGCCGTGATTGACGGGGCCAATAATTACTCACAGCCAGAAGCGTCATCGACCCTGGCCGAGATCTGCTTGCCCGGATCCGGTGAAGGGTCGGGTCGGGTGGCCGTCATCGACGCCCAAGGTTCATACACCTACCAGCAGATAGGCGAGTACAGCTACCGCGTGGCCGGGTACCTGCAGGATCACGGGCTGTCAAAGGCCAACCGCCTGGTTGGGATACTGAGCGAGAAGGGCTACCAGCAGGTCGTATCGGCTCTAGGCATCATGCGCTCCGGCGGCGCCTACCTGCCGCTGCACGTGGATTGGCCCAGGGGCAGGGTTGATGAGGTGCTGGAGGAGGGCCTGGTGGCAACAGTGCTCGTCTCCCGGTCGGAGTACGACGGCAGCGTTAAGGGCAGCGAGCTTGAGCCCAAGTACGAGTGGTTGGTCATAGAGTCCATGGTGAGCTACCAGCCCGGGGTTGCCCCGGATCAGCTGGCCACGCCCCGAATGGATGATACCGCCTATGTCATCTTCACCTCCGGCAGCACGGGGAGGCCCAAGGGGGTGGCGATATCGCATAGGGGGGCCGTGAATACGATTGTAGCCGTTAATGATAGGTTCAGGGTCGACAAAGGGGACAAGGTGCTGGCGCTCTCCGAGCTGAGCTTTGACCTATCGGTGTACGACATCTTCGGCATGCTGGCGGCAGGGGGGACGATAGTATTCCCCGATCAGGAGCGGGTCAAGGAGCCGCACCACTGGTACGGGCTGATCCGGGAGCACGGCATCACCGTGTGGGATACCGTACCCCAGCTGATGCAGCTGCTGGTGGACTATGCGAACGATACGGGGCAGGCCCTGGGCACCCTGAGGGTGGTGCTGATGAGCGGGGACTGGATACCCGTCAAGCTGCCGGGCCAGATCAAGGCGTTGAACCCGAGCGCCACGGTAATGAGCCTGGGCGGCGCCACGGAGGGGAGCATCTGGTCGGTATGGTACGAGGTCGGAGCGGTAGACCCGTCGTGGAGCTCAATACCGTACGGGCATGCGATGCCCAACCAGAAGATGTACGTGTTGAATGAGTTCAAGGAGCACTGCCCCGTCGGGGTCACCGGGGATATCTACATCGGGGGCCAGGGGGTGGCCGTGGGCTACTGGAACGATGAGGCTAAGACCCGGGCCAGCTTCACCCAGCACGAGAGGCTGGGGAGGTTGTACAGGACTGGGGATTCGGGCAGGTGGAGCGGGTCGGGCTACATGGAGTTTGAGGGCAGGAAGGACAGCCAGGTCAAGCTGAATGGTTACCGGGTGGAGCTGGACGAGATCTCCTCCAAGCTGACGAAGGTGGGCGGGGTCGATAAGGCGCTGGTCACCGTCCAGGACAACCAGCTGGTGGCCTATCTGGTGCTGGGCAGGCAGGCAGGGGGTCGGGCTCAGGGCATCGCCATGCTTGATGGCGCTGAGAGGGAGCGGTTCGGCCTTGAGCAGAAGGGCGCGATCAACCAGCAGCTCAGGCACTACCTGCCGCAGTACATGCTGCCCAGCTGCTATATAACCCTGGACGAGCTGCCGCTGACGGCCAACGGCAAGGTGGACCTGAAAAAGCTGCCTAAGGCGGAGATCGTACAGGAGGAGTACGTTGCCCCCTCCACGGAGCTGGAAGAGGAGATAGCCGGTATCTGGCAGGAGGTGCTGGGTGCGGATAGGGTGAGCGTCACCGACGATTTCTTTAGAATCGGGGGCAACTCCATGCTGGCAATACGTTTGGTAAGTATGGTGAATATTAAACTAGGTGCGCAGATATCAGTTGGGGATATATTTAAACATAGCACCATCTCTAGGCTGTCGGTTGTCCTCCAGCGCTCTATCGGGGGCTTTAAGTATAAGGACTACCTGATCACCGATGGCCTCGCCGACGCGATGCGCGCATTCGAGCTGACCAACGTACAGCAGGCCTACCTGTTCGGGCGGCTGGGGACGTTCGAGATGGGTAACGTGTCCACCCATATCTATTCTGAGCTGCTGTTTAGCCACTTCGACGGCGGTAAATTCGAGGCCGCGCTGAACAGGCTAATCCGGCGGCACGGCGCGCTGAGAACCGTGTTCAGGGAGGACTCCCAGGCGGTCCTCCAGGATGTCCCCTCCTACCGGGTGGTCAGCCACGGGCCGATAGATCAGGCGGGGCTGGAGGCGATCCGCGACCGCCTATCGCACAAGGTGTACGAGGTGGGGCGGTGGCCGCTGTTCGACTACGAGGTGAGCGAGCTCGGGGGGCGTAGCATCCTGCACATGAGCTTCGACGTGCTAATCATGGACGGCACGAGCATGGGCATCCTCCTGCACGAGCTGGGGCTTCTCTACAACGCCGAGGACATGGAGCGGGTAAGCCTGCCCGCGCTGAGGATCAGCTTCAGGGACTACGTGCTGAAGTACGCGGAGGTTCGGTCCGGGCGGCTGTACGCTGAGGCTGCGCAGTACTGGATCGATAAGCTGGGCTCGTACAGCTTCGAGGCGCACCTGCCGATGAGGGTCAGCCCCGGGGCCGTTGCCCAGCCTAAATTCGTGCGGCTGACAAGGACTATCCCCCAGGCTAAGTGGCGGGCCGTCGAGGATAAGGCCAAGCTCCACAACGTGAGCCATACCACGGTGGTGCTGTACGCCTACGGGCAGGTGCTGTCCAAGTGGAGCGGGAGGTCCAAGCTCTGCATAAACCTAACGCTGTTCAACCGCCTGCCCCTGCACGAGCAGGTGAGCGATATCCTGGGGGACTTCACGGTGCTGGAGCTGTTCAGCTTCAGGCGGGCGGAGCGCGAAAGCATCCTCTCCAGCATCCGGGAGATCCACGACGGGCTGTGGAGGGACATCGAGCATAACCTGTTTGACGGTGTCGACTTCCAGCGGTTAATCCGCAAGGAGCTGGGCATCTCCCCGAACCACTCCCTGTCCCCGGTCGTTCTGACCAGCATGCTGGGGGATAAGAACTTTGACATCTCGCTGGGGGGGTACCTGGGGGCCGGCTACTCGATCTCTCAGACCCCTCAGGTGTACCTGGACAACAAGGCCTACCAGACAAAGGAGGGCTTCATCGCTGAGTGGGACTACGTGGAGCAGCTGTTCGCGCGGGGCACCATCGAGCAGATGCACGGGGACTACTGCGGCATAATAGAATACCTGGCGGAGGCGGACTGGGAGACCGCCCTGCCCGAAATCGCGCTATCCGAATGGGAGCGGGCCGTGATTGACGGGGCCAATAATTACTCACAGCCAGAAGCGTCATCGACCCTGGCCGAGATCTGCTTGCCCGGATCCGGTGAAGGGTCGGGTCGGGTGGCCGTCATCGACGCCCAAGGTTCATACACCTACCAGCAGATAGGCGAGTACAGCTACCGCGTGGCCGGGTACCTGCAGGATCACGGGCTGTCAAAGGCCAACCGCCTGGTTGGGATACTGAGCGAGAAGGGCTACCAGCAGGTCGTATCGGCTCTAGGCATCATGCGCTCCGGCGGCGCCTACCTGCCGCTGCACGTGGATTGGCCCAGGGGCAGGGTTGATGAGGTGCTGGAGGAGGGCCTGGTGGCAACAGTGCTCGTCTCCCGGTCGGAGTACGACGGCAGCGTTAAGGGCAGCGAGCTTGAGCCCAAGTACGAGTGGTTGGTCATAGAGTCCATGGTGAGCTACCAGCCCGGGGTTGCCCCGGATCAGCTGGCCACGCCCCGAATGGATGATACCGCCTATGTCATCTTCACCTCCGGCAGCACGGGGAGGCCCAAGGGGGTGGCGATATCGCATAGGGGGGCCGTGAATACGATTGTAGCCGTTAATGATAGGTTCAGGGTCGACAAAGGGGACAAGGTGCTGGCGCTCTCCGAGCTGAGCTTTGACCTATCGGTGTACGACATCTTCGGCATGCTGGCGGCAGGGGGGACGATAGTATTCCCCGATCAGGAGCGGGTCAAGGAGCCGCACCACTGGTACGGGCTGATCCGGGAGCACGGCATCACCGTGTGGGATACCGTACCCCAGCTGATGCAGCTGCTGGTGGACTATGCGAACGATACGGGGCAGGCCCTGGGCACCCTGAGGGTGGTGCTGATGAGCGGGGACTGGATACCCGTCAAGCTGCCGGGCCAGATCAAGGCGTTGAACCCGAGCGCCACGGTAATGAGCCTGGGCGGCGCCACGGAGGGGAGCATCTGGTCGGTATGGTACGAGGTCGGAGCGGTAGACCCGTCGTGGAGCTCAATACCGTACGGGCATGCGATGCCCAACCAGAAGATGTACGTGTTGAATGAGTTCAAGGAGCACTGCCCCGTCGGGGTCACCGGGGATATCTACATCGGGGGCCAGGGGGTGGCCGTGGGCTACTGGAACGATGAGGCTAAGACCCGGGCCAGCTTCACCCAGCACGAGAGGCTGGGGAGGTTGTACAGGACTGGGGATTCGGGCAGGTGGAGCGGGTCGGGCTACATGGAGTTTGAGGGCAGGAAGGACAGCCAGGTCAAGCTGAATGGTTACCGGGTGGAGCTGGACGAGATCTCCTCCAAGCTGACGAAGGTGGGCGGGGTCGATAAGGCGCTGGTCACCGTCCAGGACAACCAGCTGGTGGCCTATCTGGTGCTGGGCAGGCAGGCAGGGGGTCGGGCTCAGGGCATCGCCATGCTTGATGGCGCTGAGAGGGAGCGGTTCGGCCTTGAGCAGAAGGGCGCGATCAACCAGCAGCTCAGGCACTACCTGCCGCAGTACATGCTGCCCAGCTGCTATATAACCCTGGACGAGCTGCCGCTGACGGCCAACGGCAAGGTGGACCTGAAAAAGCTGCCTAAGGCGGAGATCGTACAGGAGGAGTACGTTGCCCCCTCCACGGAGCTGGAAGAGGAGATAGCCGGTATCTGGCAGGAGGTGCTGGGTGCGGATAGGGTGAGCGTCACCGACGATTTCTTTAGAATCGGGGGCAACTCCATGCTGGCAATACGAGTAAATCATAAAATCAATGAGGTCTTAAAAACAGATTATTCATTAAAACAATTTTACCGTTATTCTAGTATAGATTCCTTTGTTAAAAACATTTTATCAGGAAATTGTATTTCTGAACAACAGTATGTTAATTTGAAGGAAGAGGCTATTCTTCCCGAAGATATACAAATAAATACTCCATTCCAACCAACGAATAAGCCACCAAAAAATATATTTCTGACTGGTTCTACAGGATTTGTTGGACGTTTTTTACTTCATGAACTACTTTGTTCTACAGATGCTACCATATTCTGTCTGGTAAGAGGTAAAGACAATAAAGAAGCTCATGACAGATTAATAGGTACTTTAAAAGAGAGTAATTTATTTAAACCCACATTCTTTACTCGAATCGTTCCTGTAATTGGTGATATTTGTAAACCTAGTTTGGGAATTTCTAAATATGAATATTTAAAACTATGCAGCGAAATTGATGTTGTTTTTCATAATGCAACCATGATGAACCATCAAGCCGATTATTATAATTTAAAACAGAGCAATGTATTAGGAACTATTGAATTGTTGCGTTTTGCAATGAGGGAAAAAATTAAACCAATTCATTATACTTCTACATTGGCTGTTTTTAGCCCAATTTCAGGTAGTGGATCGCCAAATAACGAGTATTCAACAATTGATAATGAAAAGCATTTGATTTCTGACGGGTATGCTAGTAGTAAATGGGTGGCAGAAAAGATAATTCATCTGGCAAAAGAAAGAGGTTTTCCAATAAATACAAATAGGTTAGGCCTTGTTACTGGAGATATAATGGAAGGGCGTAGTGATGAAAAACAATGGTTTTATATGTTACTGCAAAGTTGCGTTCAGTTAAATAAGAGTTTCTTTGGATTACCCAAAAGTCGTTTTGGAATTACTCCTGTAGATTTTACAGTAAAGGCAATTGTAAGTTTAGCATTAAATGACAAATACTTAAATGGCATCTATCATATTTGTAATCCGGAAGAAATTATGATTGAGAAACTACTTCAATTGTATTCTGGCGATGATATCAAACAAGTTTCCATTAAAGAATGGATGTATGCAGCCAACAAGCATCTTAATTCGGGAGAGGAACTGGCTTTAAAAGATCTGATTTTTGAGTGGCTAAAAATTGATGATGTAAAGATATTGGAAGAAACTATAGGCGTGGCAGCATCTATGAATTCTTATGATTCATCTGCAACAATTAATAGTTTGGCAAAGGAAGGTGTATGTTTTCCAGAAATTAATGCGGAATTAATTAATAAATATTTTCATTTTGTCAGGACTAAAATGAATGTGGGTTCTAAAAAAAAGAATGTTTATCAGGAGTCTTAAAAAGATGCGAGATTTCATTGGAATAATAAGTATTTATTTTATCTAATAAAGATAGAGTGATCCTAAATATTTATATTCTAGGGCAATCATATTCCCATTTCTGGGAATAAACCAGAAAGTTTAAGATTGAAAAGAAATATTTTATTAATTAAAATCTATTAAGGTAATACCATGAAAGAGAAAATTATTACAATAATTGGCGGATATGGTAATACGGGTGAGGTTGTTGCGAATATTCTATCCGCAAAAACTGAACACAAGATAATTATTGCAGGAAGAGATGTTGAAAAGGCTCAAAAACTTGCCAGCCAATTGGGTAAAAACACCAAAGCTGTTCAATTAGATATCTTTGATCAGATTCAACTGAAAAACATTTGCCATGCAAGTGATATAATTGTGAATTGTGCTGGACCTACAGTAAAAATAAAGGATACAGTTGGACGCATTGCTGTTCAAGAAGGTTGCAATTTCATAGAAGTAGGAGGGTATGATTATATAACAAAAGAATTTAGGGATCAAAATAGTCAACTTATTGATAATAAGTTGTCGTATGTTCTTTCTTCTGGTTGGATCCCTGGTATGGCAGAGATTTTACCATACTATTCCGATCTAAGGGCGAATGAAATTTTAGATAAAAAAGAAAACATGTTTTTTTATTGTGGAGATCGTAATTATTGGTCAGAAACTGGACTTCTCGATACTGTTAGATATTCTAAAAAAAATTCCTTAGAATTCATGAAAATAGTTAAAGCAGGTAAGATAAGGAATTCTATGGGCATTATGAAGTCCTTCAACTTACCCTTTGGAATAAACAAGCAATTGGGTTGCCTTCATCTTTCCTCAGAGTTAAAAACATTCGCATTAAATCATGGAGAATACCGTAATATAAGGGGTTACCTTACATTGTTTGGTTGGTCTACATTTCTTACATTCATGAAGATTACATATTTTATGCGTTCGGATAAAAAATGTATGAAAGCCTTAGCAAATGCTTATCGAAAAGAAGTGGATGAAAAAGGGAAATTAGGACTTTCAATGGTCGAAATAACTGGTTGGAAAGACGGTAAAAGGAAAAAATTGCAAACAGCTATGATAAGTGAAGGAGGATATTACTTAACTGGAGTTGGATGTGCAGCCACTGTTTTAGTATTGCTGAAAAATAAATTAAAGACAGGTATAAATTATATGCCAGAAGCTATTGATACAATGGAATACGTATCGATCTTGAATGATTTGGAGATTAAAATTTTCGAAAATATTGAAGGTTAAGAAACGGTATTCTCGATTGTTAAATTAAAGTATCGCAGTTAAATTTTTAATCCATATTACAACAAGTTCAATTTGAATCTTTAAATAATTTATAAAAACCTATAACTATGATTGATTTTATCTCATTTGGCCTTAATTATCTTAAAAGTAGAATGTTTGGCAGTAAATCTGCCGCTGCTTATTATCAAAACATTGGAGACGATGTGATTCCATTCAGGAATAATAAATTTGAGAATAATTCCAAACCAATGTGGCTTAATCTTGGATATTGGGAAAAAGCTACTACATATGACAAAGCATGTGAAGATCTAGCACTACAACTATCTCAATGTATAAACTTAAACGAATCCGATCATCTTCTTGATGTAGGCTTTGGGTTGGGGGAACAAGATTTTTTATGGATGAATAAATATAATCCTTTATCTATTAAAGGATTAAATATTACGCCGTTGCATGTAGAAGTTGCTAACAAACGATTAAGCCAAACATCATACGGAGATAGGATTCGCTTTATGGAAGGTTCAGCAACTGAGATGCCTTTTAATGAGGAGGAATTTACAAAGTTGACCGCACTCGAATGTGCCTTTCATTTTAATACACGTGAAAAATTTTTTACAGAAGCATTCAGAGTACTAAAACCAGGAGGGGTTCTAGGTATTGCTGATATGGCTCCATTAAAAAACGAAAAGTTCAACAACTTTTGGCAAAAAAGAAGTAGACGTTACATGTGTTTTCCTGATGAAAATATGTATTGCGCAGAAACGTATAAAGAGAAACTTGAAAAAGCAGGATTTTCCAATGTAACAATCAAATCTATTGCAGGATATGTTTATGGAGGAGCAGGTAAATATATAATGAAACGAGTTTCTAACAAATCATTAGGGCCTAAAGACCTTGAAGTAATTATTTCAGAAAAGGATTTGAAAAAAGGGCCTAAAATATGGGGATTCGATTTTGGAACGTCCGATTATTTGTTAATAAGGGCTGTTAAGCCAAGTTAAATAGGTATGTGATTTGGTATCAATCATTTTAATGAATTATGAAATGAGTTGTGGTCTGGCCTTTAGTTAATTGTTTGTTGAGAAAGAATCAGGCAAAAAAACACCCTACAATAGAAATAGCCTAATTGTTTATTCATGAATAGTAATGCTTGGTGTGTAAACAGTATTTGGGTAAGATCTTATAATTGTTGAAGATGAATGGCTGACAAAAAGCGTTTTTCAAATTTGTTTAGCACGGAAGTAAAATAGTTGTAAGGGGCAAAAATTGTAAAAAAGCATAAACGTTTTTTAAATTTAACTTGTGTTGAAAAAATGCAAAAGATAAAATTATTCTGTTTTCCTTATGCTGGTGGTAGTTCATCCATTTATGCTAAATGGGATTTTTATCTATATGATTTTATTAAACTTTTCCCAGTGGAACTTGCAGGACGAGGAAGTAGAATTGATGATCCCGTTTACAAAAGTTACGACAACATGATTGACGATATATTAAATAGAATACATGAGGAAATTTCTTCGGGTTTCTTTGCTTTTTTCGGACATAGTATGGGTGCGCTCATTGCCTTCTCGTTGGCGCAAAGAATTGCCAAGGAAAAACTAAACGAACCAGTGCATATTTTTTTTTCAGGACAGGAAGCCCCCCACTTTAAAATAAACAGTAATACAAAGAAACACACCCTTCCCGATAGCCAGTTTTTAGAAGAAATTATTAAAATGGGAGGATTGCCAGATAAGTTAATAGATAATAAAGAGTTTTTAAATTTTTTCCTTCCCGTATTAAAGAATGATTTTAAACTAGATGAAACATTTACATTAGATAATCAAGAACCATTAAATACTAATTTTTCTGTGCTAACGGGTAGGAATGATAGTATAACATATGACGAAATTGTATCGTGGAACAAGTATTCGAGTAAATTTTGCAACGTACAGTATTTTAATGGAAACCATTTCTTTATTGAGCAAAGCAGAAATTCTGTTATATCGTTTGTAAACGATACTCTCTTCAAGGAAAAAAGGATAAGAAGAATAGATTAGTTTGACTAAATATTACTAGTTTTTTATTAGTTCGAAAATTCAGAATGCATATTTAAATTATCTCTTTGTTTGGAAATAAGGGGATACTGGTAAAATGTAACAATCATATATTCAATGTTATATGAACCTAATAGGATATTTTAAAGGTTTCTTTGTATTATGATATTGACCATAAACAGGAGTCATATTAATAGATTTGTTTTTAAAGCATAAGGGTACATTTATTGCTAGGATAAAATTTGTTGTAATATGAGTGATGCATTTTGATAATAGCATTATCTTGTTTCAAGGCCAATTTACTCTAAATGATTAGTTTGGTATTTAGTATTTCTTTTGACGTTTTATATAAGAGGAAACCTTGATCTTTGGCTTATTTTTTGTTATTTTGCTAAATGAAGTGAAATTAGGGTTGCCATGCCAAATGAGTTGAAATTCGATTTTTTTAAGATCAATTTTGATAAATTAGACCCATCGCAGGGTAAAGTTCTTATTGCTGAACCTAGTTTAATTGACTTAAACTTTAAGAGATCTGTTGTTTTACTGGTTGAACATAATGAAGATGGAGTCGTTGGATTTGTTCTGAATAGAATGCTTAACTATAATTTGTCCGATTTGATACCTGATTTTCCAAGTTTTGATGCAAAGATTTCTTTAGGAGGCCCTGTTAGCCCTAAATCTGTTCACTTTATCCATACTTTGGGAGAGATTGTTCCAGAAACAAATCATATTGTTGACAATTTGTTTTGGGGTGGTGATTTTGAGTATATTAAGTCTTTGGTCATTGGTAAAAAGATTGCTTCAAATCAAATACTTTTCTTTGCCGGATATTCTGGTTGGACTAAAGAGCAGTTAGGACGCGAAATATCTGAGGGATCTTGGGTGGTTACCAAACTTGATCCAATTCAAATATTGTCAGGGACTGAGGATTTATGGTTAAGTACTGTTCAACAACTTGGAAAAAAATTTAGGGCTTGGACGCTTTACCCAGAAGATCCAATGTCAAATTGATCCTTGAAAGTATATTGATTAATAGCCTTCGTTAGCAGTTTACTTATTTTATTAAAATATCGTTGTTGACGAAAAGCTACCACCCATCTAATTCCTGTTATCGCATTTGTCAAGAATATTTCATCGCATTCAAAAAGTTCCTGAACAGGAATTGCAACGTGGTTATTTACCTTTAGCCCAAGAGTAGGTGATACTTTGATTATTACTTCACGCATTATGCCTGGGATACAGCCCTCTGAACTTGCGGGGGTGTATATATTATCACCCTTCACTATAAACACATTAGAGGAAATTGCTTCTACGATTCTATCATACTCATTAAGTAAAAGACAATCGTTCACATTACTGTTTTTTTGATAAATTCCAGCAAGAACATAGTGAAGAGAGTTGCAGCTTTTAATTGAAGATAGTAAATTAACATTTTTTTTTATATCCTGATATATTTCAATTGTGTAACCTTTACTATTTAATTCGTACATTTTTATTTCTAGGGGTTCTGCCTCAATTATTATCCCTGCACTATTGTTTAATGGTATATACCTCCCCCCATCATTTCTATAAACTGTTAACCGTACCCGTGCGCTGCTAAATATTCTATTCTTGTTCAGTAGACGAGTAATCTCGTTTGAAAGCATTGATTCATCAAGAAAATTAGGAGTTTCAATATTAAGAACTCCCATTCCCCTTTTTAGCCGGGAGAGGTGAAGGTTTAAATTTCTCCCTTGAGTACCAAATGCATGGATTGTTTCAAAAAGACCATCGCCGTAAAGAAAAGAGCGATTATTAGCAGGTATGACAGGAGTATCACTACTAATTATATTTCCATTAACCCATATGTATTTTTTTGTAACCATTTAAAAACTAGATTCAAGCAATTGAGCCATTGCTGCTAACTTCTTTAAAAAGAATTGGCTGAATATCAGGGTAAGTAAGATTTTTAGGGATGGTGTCAAAAAAATCGACACAGCAAATTTCACTCTCTGGTAATGGTCCTATCTCATTTATGTAAGCAAGGTAAAGCCTACTGATTCCCTCTTTGCCATCTTTTTTAACGGAGTAATCACAAATGACTTTTAACTTAAAAGTAATGGCTCCTGTTTCTTCAATCAGTTCTCTGCTAGCTGCATCATCTGCTGATTCGTCCTTTTCAATATGGCCACCAGGAATTTCCCATGTATCCCTGTCACGATGCTTTACCCATACCCATTTCCCTCGATATCGAGCAGCAATTACCACAAAAAGATATTGACCTAGATCTTTTCCTGTTGGATGTATTTTAACTTCAATCATTAAAGATTACTAAAATGTATACCAAATGCATCTAAGAAAACGGTTATTAATTTTGGATTGATAAGTAGTGGATAGATAAACCCGAAAACAGAACCTACAAAGTGAGCGTCGTGATTAATGTAATCTCCTCCTTTCTTACTCATGTAATGTGTGTAAGCAAGATATAATATTCCAAAAACAATTGCTGGAATTGGAATGATAAACATAAAGAGGAGTTTGCTTAATGGGGCAAAGAAGATGAATGTGAATACTATTGCGGATACTGCTCCTGATGCTCCAACGCTATGGTAGTATAAGTTGTCTTTATGTTTTTTCAGGGTTGTAAGGGAGGCTATAACTATCCCTCCAAAGTAAAGTACCGAGAAGTTTAATATCCAACTCTGAATTACACCTGAATACTGTAGATTTTTAAATATTGATTCAACCGCAGATCCGAACGAATACAGAACGTACATATTTATGAATAGGTGTACATAATCGGCATGAACAAACCCATGTGTTAATAATCTGTGCCACTCTTTATTGTGAATTGTACGATATGGACTAAAAAGCAATTTGTTCATCACTGATTGATTCGAAAATGCGACCAAGGAAATTAGAACTGTTGCTATTACGATAAAAATTGTCATTCCAGTTATTTATTTAAAGACGATGAAATTATGTTACTGTTAATGCATTATCTTAAAAACAGCCTCTCTTAGGAGTTCTCCATCGTCCGTGCTATCGTTATTTAAACCTTTTGCCCTTAAATCGTAATCACGAAGAATGGAAAAAACCTCAACGCATTTGCGAGGATTGTAGATTTTTGCAGCATTTTTGTACTCATCAACAAAAAAAATGTTAACCCCAAGTTCAACAGAAACATTACCATTCGATTTATCCTTTAGAAAATGGTATTTGAAAATTTTTAAGAAATACTGATGAATTGATGATAATGAAAGTGTTAAAGGGTTATTTGCAGGGTTTTTAGAAAAGTAATCGGCAATCCGATTTACTTTCAAAATATTGCGTTCGCCAAGAGACTTGGTAAGTTCAAATCGATTAAAGTCTTTGCTAAGTCCAATGTTTCTTTCAATATGCTCAACTGTAATCTTTTTGGCATCTGGGGGCAAAGTGATAATTAGTTTGTCAAGTTCATTGGCAATTTTACTTAAGTCGGTGCCAAGATATTCGTTGAGAAGATTTGCAGGAACAGGAGGAATAGATATCCCTTTTTCGGCTAAGTACTGAGTTATCCATCCTGATATCTGATAATCGTAAAGTTTCTTTGACTCAAAAAGAACGCCAATTTTATCGGCTAGAGCCATTACTTTACGTGTTTTTTCAGATTTTCCCTTGGAATCACCCTGTTTTAGTTTATGACATATTACTAGGATGGTTGATTTTTGGGGTGCTTTAAGGTAGATCTCTAAATCTTCTAGTTTACGAATATTCTGTGCTTCTTTAACAATAATTACTTGATAATTTGACATCATTGGAAATCTACGGGCAGCGTTGATTACAGCAGGTGCATCAACGTCCTTTCCGTAGAGAGTTGATTGGTTGAATGCTTTTTCAGATTCTTCCAGTACAAAATCGGATGTATAGTCAGCAATTTTATCAATAAAGTAAGATTCATCGCCTGTTAAGAAATACACAGGCTTATAAATCTTTTTCTTTAGCTCGTTAATAATTTCGGCGTAGGCCTCTATTGATGATTTCTTTTTTGCCATTAACCAACACGTTTAAAAGCGAAGGTGTTTTACCGATTCACTATTGTTAATAAGTCTTGTTAATGACTCAATTCCAATTTGTATCTGATCTTCTACGAATAAACTTGTTACTTTTTTGTCGCTTTCGGCTGTTTTAACACCCTCCGAAATCATTGGTTGATCAGTGACAAGTAGAAGTGCTCCGGAGGGGATTTCGTTATAAAAACCAACTACAAAAATAGTTGCAGTTTCCATATCAATTGCCATAGCTCGGGTTTTTCTGAGATATTCTTTAAATTCCTCATCGTATTCCCAAACTCTACGATTTGCTGTTAATACAGTTCCCGACCAGTAATCCCTATTGTGATTTCTAATTGTTGAAGAAATCACACGCTGTAGGTTAAACGCTGGTAGAGCAGGGATTTCAGGAGGCATATAATCGTTAGATGTACCTTCGTGGCGAATTGCCGCTATTGGTAGTACAAAGTCTCCAACTTCGTTTTTCTTTTTTAATCCCCCGCACTTGCCCAGAAAAAGAACCGCCTTGGGCGATACTGCGCTTAGCAAATCCATAATTGTTGCAGCATTGGGGCTGCCCATTCCAAAATCAATCATTGTAATTCCGTTTGCCGTTGCACAAGGCATATTTGCGAGCGGATTTACAATTTCAACGTTACAAAACTTAGCAAAATACTCGAGATATCCCCTAAAATTGGTTAAAAGGATATGTGTGCCAAAATCCTTAAGTTCTTGCCCGGTATAACGGGTTAACCAGTTTGCAGTAATTTCTTCTTTCGTCTTCATATGTATATTCAAATTTGGGCAAAAATACTCTTTTTTCGGTACTCGCAAAAAGTAGAGGTGGGTATGAAAATTATGATATTGGGAAAGTAAACATCGATAGAAAGCCAAAAGACTCGAGTTTCTTATCAAAAAAAATAAAACGAAAAACTATTACCTATACTTTGTTTAAAGTTAAACTTATTTATCATTTTTGTAAATATAAATTATGTTAATGCTGAAATTAAATTTACCCGAATATCCAGTTAAAACTAGAATTTGTGGGGAGCAACACCAGATTTTTGATGAAATCAGGATGAAATATGTTGTCTTAATTCCAGAAGAATGGGTTCGCCAGCATTTTATTAACTACCTTGTTTTCGACAGGAAATTTCCAAAAGGATTAATAATAGTTGAACATCCTTTAGAGATGAATAAGGTTAAGCATAGAGCCGATATTGTAGTATTTAATTCCTCTGGAAAACCACTTGTAGTGGTCGAATGTAAAGCTCCCGAGGTTCAAATAAGTCATAATGTAATTCAACAAATATCAAGGTACAACATTTTGCTAAAAGCACCAATATTAATTATTACCAATGGATTAGTGCATTTTTGCGTTAAAATAGATTTTGAGAAAAAAAGTACTATTAATCTTGATTCAATTCCTTACTATCAAGATTTAACAGATTAGATGTTTAACAACAAATCTGATTTCTATCATATCTGTATATCTATTTTTTTATATACTTTCGACCGGTTTTTGAAATATTAAGGATTTATTAAAGCGATGAGTGAACTGGAGAAGTATTTCAACCAATTTCGTGAAGGAATTGTTGGAATTGATGCCTGTTATGAATCACCTTATGGATTAAAGAAGATGATTTATGCAGATTGGATTGCAAGTGGTAGGTTATATCGCCCGATTGAGGAAAAGATGCTCAATCAGTTTGGCCCAATGGTGGCCAACACACATACGGAGAGTAGTGAGGCTGGAAAGTTTATGACTGATTCTTATCATTTAGCTCAAAAACTTATTAAGAAACATGTTAATGCAGGCCCTAATGATGTAATTATATCATGTGGTTTTGGGATGACTGCTGTTGTGAATAAATTTCAACGAATTTTAGGATTAAAAAATAAGGGAATTGTATTTAAAAACCCAGAGGAAAGGCCAATCGTTTTTGTAACTCATATGGAACATCACTCCAATCAAACATCTTGGTACGAAACAACGGCCGAAGTTGTGGTTGTAGAACCTGATGAGAACCTGCTAGTTTCACCTGAAAAACTTAGAGAGGCAATTAGACCATACCGGAATAGACCATTAAAAATAGGATCATTTAGTGCATGTAGCAATGTAACTGGGATAATTACCCCTTACCATAAACTAGCAAAAGTTATGCACGAGGAGCAGGGGTTATGTTTTATCGATTTTGCTGCATCGGCACCTTACGTTGAAATGAATATGCACCCAGCAGATCCGATGGAGAAACTTGATGCCATTTTTTTATCACCGCATAAATTTTTGGGTGGACCTGGTTCATCGGGAATTATGATATTCGATTCTTCGCTGTATCACAACCCAGTACCCGATCAACCTGGCGGAGGAACGGTTGATTGGACAAACCCTTGGGGTGAATATAAGTACATCGATAATATTGAGCAAAGGGAGGATGGTGGAACACCTGGCTTTCTTGAAACAATTCGTGCGGCACTGTCAATAAAACTTAAAGAGAGAATGGGTGTTGAGAATATTCGTAGGAGAGAGCAAGAACTAATTGAACTGGCCTTTCAAAAGTTAGAGAAAACTCCAGAAGTAAAGATTCTTGCAAAGAATGATAGAAATCGTATAGGTGCAATTTCGCTATATATAGAGGATGTACATTATAATCTTTTAACAAAAATGCTAAGCGATAGATTTGGCGTGCAGGTTAGAGGTGGTTGTGTTTGCGCAGGAACTTATGGTCATTTTTTGCTCAGTGTAACGAAAGAGCAATCGGATGAAATTACATGCTTAATTAATACTGGAGATCTTTCCAAAAAGCCGGGATGGATTCGATGGTCAATTCACCCAACAACAACCAATGAAGAGGTTGAATTTATTGCTGATGCTATAAATCAAATTGCACAAAACTATATTGAGTGGGCAAAGGATTATCATTATCATAGTAACATAAATGAATTTCATCATAATGGCATGAAAGAAGATACCTCTAACCTAGCCATTGGTAGAATATTTGAGTTTGATTAAGACAATGTGATAAATACTAGTATTCTTTTCAATAAGAATATAATTATAATCAGTCAAACTAAAGATAAAATTGGTTTTGTGGGCTACCATCAGCAACTGACTTAGTAAGTAAATGCTAGTTTGTATGGCTTTGAAAACCTAAACAAAATCGTACTTATAAATTTATCAGTTTCAACTTTATTATTTTGATTTAAATAGAAGTGCATTGAAACCAATTTCAATGCACTTTGTGCTAAAGCCCAAATTCGTTTTATTTATATAAATGCTAATATTTACCATTTTATCTTAATTAACGTCAGTTCAGCGTAAAAAAATGTACTAACCTATATATCAATCAATTTGTTTTATTTGAATCATTGGAATAGTGGAGAGTTGGGAGATACAAGCAAAAATCTAACCTCTTGTTCTCCATTATTGGCTACGCCTTTAGATTTACATTCAAATAAAAACATTAATTTTCATTACCGATTAACCAGAAGAGTAAAGGTGAACTAGTGGCTTCGCCAGATTAAAAGATCTAAGTTCGGCTAAAGACCCTTACTCTTCTCTGTTGAAAGGAACTAGTTAGAATGCTGGGTTTGCAGACCTATTAAAGGCGTCAGCCGAACTTGCAAGTTCGGTTCCAACCTTTCATCATTGCACTAAATAATTATATTTTTCTGCAAATGAATATATTATACATTCTGGCTTAATGGACAAATTTAATGGTAATATCTTCTGAAATGTTTGTTGCTATTAC
>JACABB010000029.1 GCA_013376985.1 Bacteroidales bacterium | reverse complement strand
ATGTCCATTAGGGAGCATGGTCCAAAAAAAACCATTAAAAATGTCCATTATACCGCAAATGATGATACAGCAAATAGTAATGCCGCAAATATTGGTAAGAGTATATGCTTCATAGGATATTGAATTAGAACATCTTACTATTAAAAGATAAAAATCTATCTAAGATAGTTAAATCAATTTAATGAAAAAGTCGAAGATAGTTAAGTGGTTGAATAATTCGAAACTAATTACCCCTAAAGATATAGACAAATCCTTTAGTGTTTTCGTAGAAACCATCAAGATCCTCTATTATATAATAGTATATACCCTCTGGAAGATCTTTTCCATTATCGTTTTTTCCATCCCATTTAATGTAGTAGGATTGATTTTGGTAGACTAAAGAACCTGAACGTGAGAATACTTTGAAAACAAGCCTTGATAATCCGTTTGTCGATACTTCAAAAAAGTCAAAGATGTTATCGCCATTTGGAGTAAAAACATTTGGAACATTAGTGAACTGAGCCTTACCTGTAATAGGATTTGGGAGAATATCAAATTGTCTAGTAAATGTTATTGTTTTGATTGGATTTAAGATATTCCAAGCTTTAAGGGTTACGGTATTAACTCCACCATTTTCAAACGTGTAACGAATATTTGGATACTGACCGAAAGGACTATCAAAGTTATTATCACTCAAAATATTTCCATTTACCGACCACTCAAAGCGCATGTTAGCTAATAATAATTTGTCGTTCTGGGGGAATAGAAAAGCACTTCTAAATATACGAACATAAGTGGCTTTGGTATTCGTATCTAGTCTGTCATAAAAAGCTGCAGAGTTTGCAAAAACCTTTCGGGTAATAGTTGAATCCTTCGAGTTGATTTTGAAATTGAATGATACATTAAAAGTATCAACAGTCGTATATGAGTGAATTGCAATTGAATCGGTAGTGGAGGTGCTTCCATCGCCAAAATTCCAACTAGTGAATTCTGATGGAGCAGGGATAAGCGGTGTAAATTGAACTTTTGCCCCAGCGGTTGGATCAACTACCTCTAAAAGTTTCCATTTAAACCCTAACGTATCAGCCGCAGTTTGGGCAATTAATGCATTGCTTATACTAAAGCAAACCATTAAAACCAGAATGGTGATTCTACGAAATCCGGCCTTTTGCATTTTACGCCATTTAGTTGTGTAAATATAGTAAAAGCGATTAATCCAAAATTAAATTTTTCGAGTTAATTTCTCAACAACCCTGAATTTGTTGAAAAACTCTTTGGCAAATACCCTAATTACAGTATAAGCAGGTATTGCCAACAGCATACCAAGAATACCAGCGATGCTACCAGCAATGAGTATTACAATAAATATTTCGAGGGGATGTGCATTAACACTACTCGAGTAGATGAGTGGCTGAAATAGTATATCATCGATTAGGCGAGTCACAACAAAAACTAATAGTATATAACCTATCATTGGTAACAGTTGAGTGGAGAAGTCGAGTTGTAGATTTGTAGCAACCCCAATCAACACACCCATAATTGCACCAGTCAACGGTCCTACATATGGTATAACATTCAGTATTCCTGCAACTAAACCAATTACAATGGCTGTGTCAAATTTAATTCCAACAATCATTAAACCAATAGTATCTAGCGTCATTATGCATAAACTCTGAATAATTATGCCGATGAAATATCTCCTAAGAAGTTGGTTGACACTTACAAGGGCATGTTCTATCTGCTGTTCGTATTTTTCTGGGAACAACATAAGCAATCCTTCGAAAAAAAGTTTCTCCTCCTTTAGAAAAAAAAACGTGATAAAGGATATGGAGAAAGCAGCAATAAAAAGATTCATCAGCAGATTTGCAGTGGAACTGAAAAGATTCGAAATCATTGATGCGCTGAACATATGCGTAAGTTTATCCGATAAGAATTCTTTTACAGAAAAACTGTAAGACGAAGGCAAGTATTCATGTACAAAATTTTCTATATCCGCAATAGGTTGTGAGAAATTGTTGATCATCTGTGTGACATTTACCTCCCCAAGTTCGTTGGCTTGGTTAATGACCAATGGAATCATTATTCGGAAAAAGGAGTAGAATAGAATCCAAATCACAATCAATGCAACAGCAGCACCAAATGCCTTTGGCGGATGCCATGATTTTATTTTTATCTTTGAGATGAGGTCAACGATAGGTTTTCCCATCAAAGAAAGTACCGCTGATATAAGAATGTAAGCAACTATTGACGAAAAATACCAAAGTAGAAATCCAATAATGGTTACTATTGCACCGATTATTATGTACTTAGCTAATGCATTCATTACTAACTATTTTTCTCAAACCTACACCAAATCTACTAAATTTCAAAATTGAAGGTTTTTATTTTTAATGACAGCTAAACTAGTTCCTTTCTTTGTCCTCTAATAGTCATTTAATAATCAATTATGTTTAGTAATCATATTGGCGAGTATGCAGCATTATTAACAGCTGTGTTTTGGACTGTTACAGCATTAGCATTCGAATCTGCTAGTAAAAAGGTTGGATCTCTTTCTGTGAATCTGATAAGGCTATGCTTGGCCTTCGTTTTTCTAAGTATTTATTCATGGATTTCAAGGGGATTAATTTTGCCCTTGGATGCTACCAATTATCAATGGGTATGGCTTTCCTTGTCGGGGCTGGTAGGATTTGTTCTTGGCGATCTATTTCTTTTTAAATCTTATGAGGTTGTTAGCGCAAGAATTTCAATGCTGATAATGGCTCTTGCTCCTCCCATCGCAGCTTTAATTAGTTGGATTGCATTAGGTGAACAGTTAAATGCTAAACAGGGGATAGGCATGCTACTTACCTTTGCTGGTATTGCACTTGTTATTCTAAAAAGAGGGTTTAATCCTGAAGAGGAGATCTCCGATACGAATAATAAAAAATTTAAGTTAAATTATCCTATCTCAGGTCTTTTGCTTGCATTTGGTGGTGCGGTAGGACAAGCTGGTGGTTTGGTTTTGAGTAAAATAGGTATGCAAAATTATGATGTGATCGCTGCCGTTCAAATAAGAGTGATAACAGGAATTGTTGGTTTTGTTGTAATGTTTTTCTTTTTAAATAGATGGAAGGCTCTCCTAGCCGCAATTAAAGACTCAAAAGCAATCACAAAAATTTCCATTGGTGCCTTTTTTGGACCTTTCCTTGGTGTTTCATTCTCGCTTTTATCCATAAAATACACTTCAACTGGTGTGGCATCTGCCATTATGTCAATAGTGCCAGTTATAATTATAGCACCTGCTGTTTTGATTTTTAAGGAGAAATTTAATTCAAAAGAGTTGATCGGTGCTTTAATTACTGTTGGTGGAGTAATGCTGTTTTTCCTGTAAGCGATTTTTTATCTTAGAGTTTGGTCTCATCGCATAAATGGGTTAAATTCGCTTGTAATAAATCCCTGAAAATGCGTAAGATATTTTTTCTATTACTTATTGTTTCTTTAGTTTTTGCTTGTAGATCATTAAATGGATTGGTAACCGAAAACAAGCAACCCGTAACAATAAACCTATTTCTTAGGCAACCATTCGGTGAAAGCGAAACCGTTGCATCTTTAAAAAAGCAGTTTAGTAAAGATGTAAAACTTAAACGAATGATACGTAGAAATAAGCATGATTTGCAGAAGGTAGATACAATATTTCAGTTCTATTATCGAAAATCGGAGGTGTTTGTGTATAAAACTTATTTCAATAGGGAAATGCTTTTTGGTGGAGTTATAACCGATAACAAGTTTCCTTTGATCAATGGGGTTACTCCAGGAATGAAGAGGGATAGTTTTTTTAAATCCTTTAAGGATCTAGATATGAATCAAAGAGATTCTATTAGTTTATATAATAAAGAGTTGAGTCGAAAATTTATTTTTATTTTCGACTCAAAAGGGATTTTGAAAAAGATAGATTTTTCGCCTTATGTCGATTGAAATGCTAAACTCTTTCTGCAACTTCAGCGACTATGGTTTGAGTACCAGTCACTTTCTGATTAAGTTTAACTTTGATAACGGCATCAAGTGGAAGGAAAAGATCAACCCTTGATCCAAATTTAATAAAACCTAGCTGTTCAGACTGGTTGATGGGCTGACCCTCTTTTGCATAGCAAATAATTCTTCGAGCAACAGCACCCGCTATTTGACGCATCATAAGAGGCATGCCATCTTTACGCTCGAGGGCAATAGAAGTGCGTTCGTTATGTGTAGATGACTTTGGATGCCATGCCAAATAGTAATTTCCAGGATGGTATTTGAAATATTTTACGATTCCATTTATTGGAAACCAATTAATATGAACGTTCCAAACCGACATGAATATTGAAACCTGAATACATTTTGATTTGAGATATTCATTCTCCTCAACCTCTTCAATGGCCACGACAGTACCATCAGCAGGCGCATATATGCAGTTATTCTTTGTTTCAATGCTCCTCTTTGGCACTCTAAAGAATCGCAAAATAAATCCTAGTATTAATAATGACGGTAAAAGTATGATATAAACACCTACTTTACTCCAAAAAAAATAGACTATCAGATTGATAATCAATGTTGCAAAAAATGCTACTGAAATTATTGTGTACCCTTCTTTGTGAACTTTCACGAGATTAAAATTAAATTATTAGATTAATTTATAGCAAGATGAAATTTGTTTGTAAATTACAACAGTGGAACACCCGCATTAACTTCGTAAAACTCGTAAACTCGGTTCATTCCCTTTCTTATTAATTTATAACATGGGTGTTTCATTAGAAAAATTATATTAACATCATTATTTTTAAGTAAGCAAAAACGATAGGTGCAGATAAAAATACTGCATCAAACCTATCAAGTACTCCTCCGTGTCCGGGTAAAAACTTGCCAGAATCTTTAACGTCAATGCTACGTTTAAACATCGATTCAATTAAATCACCAAAAACGCCTATTATGGCGCTGAGTAATCCAATTGCAAGCCAGTGTGCAAAGTTAATATTAGAATAGTTAAGTGAAATAACCCAGGCAACAATTATGGTAAAAAATAATCCGCCTACAAAACCTTCCCACGATTTTTTTGGTGAAATTCTAGGGAATATCTTATGCTTTCCAATACTTACACCAAAGAGATATGCTCCAGTGTCGTTGGCCCAAATAAGTATGAAATAGCATAAAAGTATTTCGTGAGAGTAAGTATGTTGAAGTGTTTCGGCTTTAAAAGCGATTAGATTGAAAAGGGAAAAGGGTATGGCGACATAGAAGACACCTAAAAGGGTGTAAGCTATATTATGAAATGGTCGTTTGTGCTTTCGGTAAAGCTCAAAAATAAAAACAGAAGTAATCAATGGTGTAAATCCAAGCAAGTATATCGCTTCAATATGCCCCGTTGCATATAAATATGTCCCGATGAAAACTGAAAGTCCAATTAGGATACCAAGCGAGAACTGAGGTTTTATCCTAGCTTTAAGGCTTAAACTATAAAACTCATACATGGCTAGAATCAGAATCCCTCCAATAACGATTAGGAAAGGAGTTTCTCCAATAATAAGCGCCCCAACAAGGCTAGCAACAAAGAGTATTCCACTAATTGTTCTTAAAACAAAGTTGCTCAACTTTCAATATTCTTTAAGATTTCTTTACTTTTCTCAACGTCATTTTGAGCGACGTAAACCTCTACATCGCCAAATGAACGATAGGATGAATCCTGCTTATTGATAATTACAGCCTCAATACCATTCTCAGCTAAAACCTGTTTGGCAATTTCTGTCTGCCATGGTTTATCACTTGAGAAAATTGATACCCAATTATCTTCCATTCTAATTATTATCTAGTGCCTCTTTTTTTCCGTTTTGATCTTTTTGTGCTTGAAGGATCTCCTTTTCAAACTCCTCCTCACGACTTAAAGATTTGCGAGGACCAAATATTGTTACAAGATCTTCGCTGAATATCACTTCACGTTCAAGAAGTAGTTCTGCAAGTTTGGTTAAGCCCTCTTTATTTTCAATAAGTATTGTTTTTGAATGTACATAAGCATTATCAATTAATTCCTTAACTTCTTTGTCAATTAATTCTGCTGTTTTCTCACTGTAAGGTTTGGAAAATGAGTATTCATTTTGCCCTGATGAATCATAAAAACTAACGTTCCCAGTGGCTTTACCCATGCCAAAGTAGGCAATCATTGCGTAAGCCTGTTTTGTAACTTTTTCGAGATCGTTGAGTGCTCCAGTTGATATTTTATTAAATGTTACCTCCTCAGAAGCTCTTCCCCCAAGGCCTGAACACATTTCGTCGAATAGTTGCTCTGTGGTAGTTATTTGCCTTTCTTCGGGCAGATACCATGCAGCACCTAGTGACCGACCGCGAGGTATGATTGAGACTTTCAATAAAGGGTTTGCATGCTCAAGTAGCCAGCTTACAGTAGCATGGCCTGCCTCATGATATGCAATCGTACGTTTTTCATCTAAAGAAATAATTTTATTTTTTTTCTCAAGGCCACCAATTATTCTGTCTATAGCATCCAAAAAGTCCTGTTTTTGAACCGATTGTTTGTTTTTTCTTGCAGCAATAAGTGCTGATTCGTTACAAACATTGGCAATATCTGCTCCGGAAAAACCAGGCGTTTGCTTTGCAAGGAATGTGATATCAAGTCCTTCCTCAAGTTTTAATGGGCGTAAGTGTACTTTAAAAATTTCGAGTCTTTCTTTGCTGTCTGGAAGTTCAACATGGATTTGTCTGTCAAAACGTCCGGCACGTAATAAGGCTCTATCAAGAATATCAGCACGATTAGTTGCAGCCATTATTATTACACCTTGGTTCGAAGCAAAACCATCCATCTCGGTGAGTAGTTGATTAAGCGTATTTTCACGTTCATCATTTGCAGAGAAGTTAGGATTTTTACCTCTTGCACGCCCAATTGCATCAATCTCATCAATAAAAACGATACAAGGAGCCTTGTCTTTTGCCTGTTTAAAAAGGTCACGAACCCTTGATGCTCCAACACCTACAAACATTTCAACAAAATCAGAACCAGACATGCTAAAGAAAGGAACATTCGCCTCTCCTGCAACTGCTTTGGCAAGTAATGTTTTACCTGTGCCTGGAGGACCAACGAGCAGTGCTCCTTTAGGAATTTTTCCTCCTAAATCGGTATATTTTTTTGGATTCTTGAGGAAATCAACAATTTCCATCACCTCTACCTTTGCTTCTTCAAGACCTGCAACATCTTTGAAATCTATTCTTGAGGTAGACTCTTTGTCGAAAAGTTGTGCTTTTGATTTTCCAACGTTAAAAATATTTCCTGCACCACCTCCCGCACCACGACTCATCCTACGAAATATAAATATCCAGATACCAATTAGTATTAATGGCAGGAGTATCCAACTAAGTATATCACTAAAGTAGTTTGGTCTTTCTTCGTACTGTGGGTAAATTTTATCTGCTTCAGCTAAATTGGCTTGAGCCTCGGAAAGTTGCTTTTCGAATGTGTCAATTGAACCAATAGTAAAGTAGAAGTGAGGACCTGTTTTAGGAACAGCATTAAAACCTTTTCCAAGTCTTTCGGCATACTTACTAAGATCTTTTTCTTTAAGGAAAACTTCAACTTTACCTTGATTACGGACAACTATTAGTTTTGCAACCTCTCCTTTTGCTAGCATCTGGTTTTTAACCTCTTGCCAGTTAGATTCAATGGCATTTCGTCCACTATAGAAAAAGTTAAGAAAGAAAATGGCTGCTATTATTAGGATGTAAACCCAGTATACATTGAATTTTGGGGTTTTCTTTGCACTACCTCCATCACTACCCAAAAAGGGGTCAATATTATCCTGATTCTTATCTTGTTTATTGTTTTTTTCGGCCATAATATTTAAAAATCACAATTTGTTAAAGTTCTAATGTTTATTTAGCAAGTTTCTTTGCTCTTGTTTTTGGCTTAACTAATTCAGATGCAGGTTCGTCTGTATATAATTTAGCATGTGCATCTGCCCAAAGTTCTTCTATTTTATAAAAAGTTCTCCATTCAGTTTGGAAAATATGTACTACAACATTTACATAGTCTAATACCACCCATATAGAATTGTCGTAACCAGCAGATTTCCAAACTTTTTCATTGAGGTTATCTTTGACTTTAACCTCAACGTTTTCGGCTATAGCATGAACTTGTGTTGTAGAGTCGGCATGACATATGATGAAGTAATCACAAACAGAATTTGGAAGTTTTCCTATTTCAAGTGATGTAACCTCTTTTCCCTTCTTGTCTAGTATTGCATCAACTATTGATTCAACCAGAGATTCAACATCTAATACTTTTCTTTTTTTCCCCATCAAATAGATTTATTCATTTTAATTGACAAAGGTAATTATTTTTTCATTTAGTCAAGTTTTGAAGAATCCCATAACTATATAAATCTCATTGAGAATTTATTAATTAGGGAAGATAGGTTATAACATAAATATCGTGCCACTATTGTTGGCATGACAAAATGTTAGGATAGTTACGATGATTGTTTATTTTCTTTATTGCAAGATTGGTTTGTTGAAATAATCAAGGACAAGGTAAAACCTATTTCAAAAGTGGAACACTTTTTTTGTTTAGATCCAATTCTAATAACTTTTTTTCATTTGATTTTTCTCTAGCAATAGTTGATTTGAAATATCTGAACAGAAAATCGTATAATATGAGTTCATGAGCACGTTGTTTCGATCGGAAAATGCGATTCATTGCCATATGGATATAACTGCCGATTAAGTTGCCAATCGATATTTCTGGATTATTGCTTGAATTTAACTCTAGTATTTTTTCAGACAAAGGTAATATTGCTTCTTTGTAGATTTTAAGGTTAAATATAAGGTTTGAAATAATGCTTTCATTCTCTAGTGATGAGTTTAATGAATTCTCGATCAAATTTCGTTCTTTTCTATACTTATTGTCAAGTTGACTTTTAAGAAATCGATTCATACCAAATTCACTACCAAATCCATCTTTTAAACTTTGCATTAGTAGAAGTTTATCTTCTAATGTGAATTTAAAGCAATCTAATAATTCAACAATTACTTTTAAGGCAAAAATCCAACGTTGAGTCTCACCATTAGGATTTTTAAGAAGAGGTAACGTATTTGTAATAAGATTACTTTCATGAAAAAAAAATTGTTCGCTAAGTTCAATTGTTTCAATACCATAACGTTCAATCTCTCGTTGATAGGTATCCGTTTGAACTTTCCATATTAACTCTTGTGCCACAAATTTTTCGATATGTTTGAATACTGTTTGGATGATTATTCCAACGTGGCTCTTTTTTGCATAATGAATTCGAACTCTTAAATGTGGTTCAGGATCAGCATAGCGAATAAAAAACCATTTATCTGCTTTGTTTGTTTTTAAAAGATGCTCCGTAATTGGTTTTACTGCTTCTTCCAATATTTTATCAGCTGTCTTTGCTCCAGTATAAAATTTAAAGTAAATCCATTCATCGCCAAGTATAAAACTTCTTTTTATTATTTTATTTTTCATCTTTCTGCTTCTCCTTTCTGTAAAAACCAAAAATAAACTCATTGGTAAATACACCATCCTCGCTTTTAACAACTGAATTATTCGGGTTGAACAAAAATTCTGAAAGGATGAAACTATTTTTTTTATTTACTGATGTTAAAAGTGTTTTTATACTTAGTAAACTACAGAGGTCAACAAATAATACATTATCACCCTCTTCGAGTAATACTTTTTGGGGAAGTTTTCTTCCATCTCTCCATTTTGCTACTCCGTTTAGTAAGTCCTGATCATTACTTAACTTTATTAATTCCTTTATTTCATCCTTTTTTACCACCCATGTTGCTGGACTAAAAATAAGATTCTTGTAAATTACTCTAGGTCTGAAGGAGTAGTTGTTTGATAAGTTTCCCCAATTAAATCCTATTCCTGATCTTAGATTTTGGTTTTGTAAATCACATAAAAACTGATAAACAGGTAAGGCTCTTATTGAATAGTTATGGGCATTGCTCAATCTTGGAATTACTCTTTTATTCAATCTCTTGGAACGCAATATGATTTCATCTTTCTTTACAGAGATCAAGAGATCATCTAACGTTATTGTATGTTGTTGGTCAACTGCTGGAGTGGTTAAAAAGGGGATTTCGTATTCCCTTAAAACGGGTCGGAGAATCACATTACCCACCCTTGATTCTGGTAGATGTACAATTTCTGCTAGAATTGTATCTGGAAAAAAATTTTGCTCGTGTTCTGTAATTTCTTTTGTCCACTGATGTATCATTTCATTTCCATGACAGAACCGCCCTAACAAGTTTGAGGCGCTACTGTTTCCTGCACTTTCCATCAATATTTTACCTTCTGGAAATAATTCACTTGGCCCATCCACAATGCTTACCTTAGATGAAAATGTTACAGGAAGGTCATTCCAGTTTGCTTCAAATGCTTTTAAATCATTATCGGTTATTTCGATTTCAAAGTTATTTTTTGCGAGGGCTTCCAGAAACTTGTTTAATAAGAAATTTTGGATTGGCTCCCAATTTATCTTTGATGAGTCATTCTGCTTTGATGGCAGGACAATGTCTGCTATAAAAGGGGAAACATCCCCAAGCGAGTTCATATCGTTTTGAAGGTAACCTATTCCCGTTTCGGTGTCTAAGGCTTTAAGCAAGGGAATCTCTCTGTTTTCATAGCGATTGAAGAAATTATCTTTAAACTTCTTAATATTTCCTTCTGAGTTCTTACTGGTTAACTTATTAAGCACATCTAAGCCTTGCAATAACGTTCTTTGAATACCTTCACTAATCGAGGATTCTTTAGCAATAAGGTTCACATCTGTCTGAAATAAGTACTTTATATCGTAATCGACTTCAAGTGTTTTAATGTCTTCTGCTATATCGATATAGATAGATTGTGCATTACCAATTTGCTTATCTACAATAAGTATTTTGTCGTTTATGTTAATTAGTGTTTCTTTAATTGTATCAATTGCATCAATCGGATTTAGTATTTTAATGATTCTATGTAAGAATTCATCACCAGTCACAGTTGGATCAAGTTCGCTAATAAGAATTTGATTATCGATCAACTTTTCAATAAATGCTGCTGCATGAATGCTAGGTATATCTTCGTTTTCAAGTGCATTTGAAAGACACTTTATTGATTCTCCATTTTTTGCTTTTTGTATTACTAAATCAACATAGGGGGAGTTCTTAATTTGTACCAAATGGTGTGTGCGTCTATCTTTATTATAACGATATTCAATATACCGGAGTTGTTCACCCGATTCATAAATTGTAGTATTGGGGTAATATCGAAGTTTGTTCTTAATAATTGGATGTTTTGAAAGTGCGGAAGCAAGATTGCATAAATAAAGCATATCCAAACGGGTATGTCGCTCATGTTCTGACGATTTTGATAGTATTACACCAGTCTTATTGCCAATTTTTCCTGTGGTACAACCAGCAAAGAGCCCAAAAGGGGTACTTCGAGAGGACATTCTAGATAGGTATTTATATAAGGTCTGTAGAATACGCTCTATTTCTTTTGCCTCTGACACATTTCCATTAAGCCATTTCTGAAGTTGTTCGTGAAATTCTGGAGTTGCGATAAATAATGCTTCATTAATTATTGGTTGATGGACAATATCCTTCAGTCTTTCAATTTGTAAAGATTCATCCGAAATCAAATTTTGTATAAAATCAAAAGGCAATTGTGGTGTTCTTACTACAAAAGTGGAGAATATATCAAATGGTAGATTATTTTTCACTAGAGACTTAGAATTTGGAAGTAGTTTTTGAAAGTTTAATAACTGTGTTTAACTGAGTAGCAATGCTCTGTCCCATTTTGGCTCGATATCGGATACAGCGGAGATCATCGCAAGGCCTATTCCTGAAATGCCTTCGAGAAATCCATAATCATTATACCATCCACCATACTCAGGTGTTCGGAATGATTTGTAACCTACAAGCCCATCATCAAAATGAGCCATTTTTAGAGTCTGTCCAAACCAAAAAGTAGCAGCAATTTTGAAATCTTCTATATTAGTGTGGTTATATATTTTATTGTAAATATGAGCCGCACCTGATGTTCCGTGGCATAGACCTGCATCCATAACTTTAGAGTCACTTAACTCTATTATTTTTGTTGTTTGTAAAAGGATATTGATAGCTTCATTTTTCCATGCTTCATTTTTATAAATTACTCCAGCTTGCCATAAAGCGTAACCAATACCTAAATCGTTGTAGCACCAAGCCAATCGACCACCGTGATCAACTTCTGAATTCAAATCCTTACATACCCATGCAGGAAACTGAAAGGGATATTTCTTAGAATTATGTTTGCTATGCAATAAAAAGTTTATTGCTCCGGTCGTAAGATAAAATACTTTATCCGTTTTAATGCCTGCTTCAAATAGTCGACTTAGAAATACTATGATGCTGGCTAACCCATGAGATAAACTTAAATTATACCCTCTCAGATTTTCATTAAGACCTAATGATGATTCCCATGAAATATATTCTGCTTTTTGTGTGCTTTTTTTTTCTAATTCTTCAATTAATTCTTCAATGTATTTAAGGGTTTTAGGATTTTTCTGTCGATTTAAATAGTATAGCCCTATTCCTATTGCACCGTGCAGATAATCGTAGTTGCCTTGTTTTATATACTGATGCATGTAAGGGTAAAGAAAATCGTCAAGACTACCAATGATAGAATTGGTATCTGCTTTAATAAAACCATTTTGAGCCAAATGCTCTACAGTCCAACCAATTCCAGCTAAACCACTTGCAAAGGTTGGGAATCTGAAGCCACCCTTTACGTTATCAAAAATATTTGAAAGGAGTGGGTTTATCTTTTCTTGGTATGTGTAGTTTTCCCTATATTTTGAATAATAAGCAATGAAAATTAATTCACCTGATTTCCCCCCCATTAAATTAGGTGAAGAATCATGATTATTATATATATTAATAGCAATTTCATCAATTTTATTAATTATTTGATTGGAAAGAGATGGATTTAAAATTAATTTTTCTTCCATTAGAGTTATTAATTGTAATGTTTAGAAATTAAAAATTTCTTTAAATGAATCAATTATAATAAAATGATGTGTTTGAATAATGTAAAAGTTTCAAATAATTGTTTCATTTACTCCAAATATTCAAATTTGACTAAAATTAATTAGGTACATATCATATAAAATAGGTCAAAAACATCTTATTTAAAACTTAAGTAACCTAATTAATAAAAAAGTCAAACGAGCATTTTATATAAATGCCCGCAAGACTTCAATAATAGTATCTTTATTACATTGAAATTAAAAAATCTTCAATATAAGGGATAATGTTTTTTAAACACATGCTGCTCCACTACATATACGTGTGTTAGCGCAAATACACGTATATGTACATCCAGCCGAAGCACAATTATATGTATCGCAGCCATATACTAATGTTTGTTCACAATCAGTACCTTTTGTTGGCAGAGGGACTGTTATACCGCCATTAACATTCATCATTGATTCTGAAGATAAATTAGCAACATCTTCTTTTCCTAAATCTAACATTTTGGAAAACTCTTCTTGTTTTTTTAATTTTTTCATCTTTTAAAATTTTAGTTTAACATTTGTTTTGGAAACACTATAAAAATCACTAATAAGTTAATTAATTCAGTGAATAAAGATAAAGGACAAGAGTGTAATCTACTTGTATGTTTTGCGCAACATGTTTTCGAAGAGGGTGGAATTGCAAACAAACTCTCGAAGAGGTTTTGCACCCTCCATCGCCTTTAATATTTCTTATCTCTTCAGGGGTAAATCCAAACGAGACTCTTTCCTTTTGTGTGTATTTGTGAGTTCTTTTGTATTGGTCATAAATCACTACAACTCCCATTTCTCGGATTTGCAGTAGATGGTTCTGATTTTTTTTTTCGCTTATCCCAAGTTTTTGTGCAAACTCGTCGGCAGTACCAGTGCATTCCTTTCCTATTAGAGAATCTAAATGTTCAATATATGTCTTAAATTTCGTGAATTCCATAATGATTTTAGATTAGGTCAAATCTTATATAAAATTAAACAAAAAAACAGATATTTATTCTATGGATTGTTAAAATATATTATAGAAACAGGTAAGTTATTAGTTATCATTAAAGAGCAGTGTCAGTTTTCTATCAATAACAACAAGGTTGAATTTTAAAATAGTTATTTGAATTAAACAACAATTATCTTTGTTTAATAAAATTTACTATGGATAGGATCTTTGAACCTCAATATATTTGGCTTGAGAGTGTTGATTCAACAAATAGTTATTGTATGAAATTGGCTCAGGAAGGGGAGCAAGAGGGGTTGGCTGTTGCTGCTTTTTTTCAAGAAAAAGGCAGAGGACAAAGAGGTAACACTTGGGAGAGTGAAAGAGGTGAGAATCTCACATTTAGCTTACTGCTGCGCCCCAGTTTTTTAAGGGTTGAGGAGCAATTCATGATCTCTAAAGCAATTGCACTATCAATTTGCGATTGGCTTAAAAATAATAATGTTGATGCCCGTGTTAAGTGGCCTAATGATATTTATGTTGGAGATAAAAAAATTGCAGGGGTTTTAATTGAGAATAGTTTTAGTTCAACTTTTTTAGATATCTCAATAATAGGTATAGGGATGAATTTGAACCAAATCGTTTTTTCCTCCAACGTTCCAAACCCTATATCAATGACTCTCTTAACTGGCTTTCAGTATCGTCCAGAGGTTGTGCTAAGCGAACTTGTTGTTTCAATCCAAATGAGATATCTTCAGCTAAAGTGCGGTTTAAAAGAAAAAATATCCGATGATTATTTGAAATCTCTTTATAGATTTCAAAATCTTTGTAATTATAGCAGTGCGGATGGAAATTTTAAGGCCAAAATTATTGGCATAAAACCAACGGGTGAACTTATCCTCGAAATGGAGGATGGTCAAAAAAAATCATTTGGATTTAAAGAGATAATCTTCGAAATTTAGACTCCCCGATTGAATGCGGCTGCAATTTGTTCCGCCATCATATTTATTCCCTCTTCAAGTTGCTTTTGAAGCATCATTTTAAACATTACATTAAGATCTGCTTTAAGTGTCAGTTTCATTCTTGTATCGTAAGGAGCTGCCTCTTTAAGTTGAATCCACAGGAAGAATCCGAAAGGTAGTTTGCCATCACCAGTAATTTTCACCGTTTTGTAAGGTTCTTTTTCAATAATTTTTAAACCAGTTTGTCCAATGCCTTTTATGTTAAAGTGACAGCAATTCTCTTCTGCCTCCCATCCCTCCAGTTTATCCTGGGGAACTAAAGGAGTCAGTAGCCTAAAGTCAGATAGTATTCTAAAAATATCCTCTGGAGTTCTTCGAATGGATACTATTTTGCTTTCAAATTCGGTCATGGATTTAGATTAGTTGACGGTTTATGGTTGATGGTGATAATATATAAAGGGCAGAGATTGAAAACTATTAACATTAATTCTTGTATTATTTTCATTTCCACTTACTTTCCCCAGTTTTCGGGATCATTGCGCCACGATTTGAGAAGATGTAAATGATTCTTGCTGACAAATCCTTGCTCTATTGCAATATCAATTAACTGAGAATAATTGGCCAGAGTATCAATTTGCACATCCGATTTTTTGAAATTTTCGGCTGCATGATTGAATCCGTAAGTAAATATAGCTAGCATTCCAAGAACGTTGCATCCAATATTTCTTAAGGCTTCAACCGCATTTAAACTGCTTTGCCCTGTTGATATTAAATCTTCAATTACAACTACCTTTTGCCCAGTTTTAACATCACCCTCAACAAGATTTTCAAGCCCGTGTTTTTTTGGTGCTGAGCGAACGTAAACAAAAGGCAAGTTAAGCCTATCGGCTACAAGCATTCCATGCGCAATTGCACCAGTAGCCACTCCTGCAATTATTTCAACATCTGGGTATTTTTCTATAATAGCATGCCTAAACCCTTCGCAAATTAAGTTGCGAACCGCTGGATACGAGAGGGTTTTTCGGTTATCACAGTAAATTGGTGATTTCCATCCCGAAGCCCATGTAAAAGGATTTGCAGGATTTAGTTTAATTGCATTAATTTGAAGCAGATTAAGTACAACTGAATTTTGTATCATGTCGAAAGAGTGTTCAATTTATTTTGATAAACGTAAAATTGTTCTTACCAATAGTGTAGGATCTAATTTTAATAACCAATCGGGATTATTTACCTGCTACAACACTTTTCAAGAACTCTCAAAAATACTCGATTTTTTTCAATCGACTGTTCAAGTAGAAAATGTTTTTATCTCTGGAAAGGATATTCAATCAATGCTAAGAGATTTAGGTACAATGTTCAAGGTTGTTAAAGCTTCGGGTGGACTTGTGCAGAATAGTAATGGAGAGTATTTGTTTATTTTTAGGTATGGAAAGTGGGATTTGCCTAAGGGAAAGTTAGAACTTGATGAAAAAATTGAAGATGCTGCTGTTCGTGAAGTTTCCGAAGAAACAGGAATATCAAATTTAATTTTAAAGGAACATATTACAAATACATACCATACTTATAAGCAAGGTGGTTCAATTATTTTAAAGGAAACACATTGGTTTAATATGTTTTATAATGATAATGAGCCGCTTGTTCCTCAGCAAACGGAAGATATTTCTATTGCTAAATGGTTTTCTGTAAATCACTTAGATGGAATATTGAATAACACCTACGATACAATACGCGAGGTTCTGGGAGTTGAAGGTATTGTTTAAATCTCGCCTTTAGAGCGTAGTATTTTAAAAAATTGAATCTCAAAATTTTCTCGGGGCGATGGGGCTGGCGATAGCAAAAGTTTCCTGTCGGGTGCAATAAGGAAATATGTAGGGTAGGCCCTAATGTCAAAATCTTTCACAATTTCAGGTTTGTTTCCATAATGAAGAAATGTCCAATCGTAACCTGCATTCTTTAATAGATTGCTCATGTCCTGCTTATCCTTATCAACACAAATTGTTATAATTTCAAGCATTTGCTTATGCTTATCGTAGATTTTTTGCAGTAAAGTAAATTCTTGCAAGCAGGTATAACTAGTACTTGTACAGAAATTTAGGTAGATGTATTTGCCTTTGAAATCATCAAGTTTTATTAGATTTCCTTTAGAGTCGTAAAGTTCAAATGGTGTTGGTACAAATCCTGCTAAAAGATGTGTTACTTTTGTCCGAATATTCTGAGCAATCACAAGGTGTTCGGGTATCTTAGAGGTAAAATAAAGTGAGTCCATAATTGTTAGAAGTGCAGATCTCGAAAATTTGTCGTCGAAGAAACCATCGTGCAAGCCTTTTAAGATTACTAGTTCTTTAAGCGTATCGTTTGCAAGGACATTATCTGTAGCTAGGGTTTTCTTCAAATTGTATAAACTCTTTTCCTGGGTTATATTTTTGAAAACGGCATTTCCTGTTTCTGTTCGTGAAAAGAAGATAAAGTATTTATCATACACAAGATTGAATAGTTCCATGAAGGCTGTGTTGTTATACTGAACAGGCTTATTAAGAAAATAATGCTCCGATGTGCTTTTTGCTTTTTGAATATAAGTAATTTGCTTTAGCAACCCATAACGATAGTACCTGTAGGTGTCAAAGTATGGTTGTTTTTGATTTGAGTGACGACTCTCGATAGTATTTATCATTGAATCGATATTGATATTGGCTTTACCTTTGTAAGAATCGTTGATAATAGCATCGAACTTCTCATTAAACGATAAATCGAAAGAGTTAATAAGAAAGTTGACATCGTTTTTGTCAATATTGATAATACCTACAAATAAATCGGTTTCTCTAAAATAGGGGTTTAATCTTTGCGCTTCGGTTTTTTCTTCCTTTTCGGGTAAGGCAAGGTTGTAAGTTTTCCCTGGTTCCACGAAAAGGTATATTCGATAAATTCCTAGATGGCTGAATAGAAATGTTGTTTCGTTTATTTTGAATTGACAGTTAAAGTTACCTTTATCATCAACCTTACAACGCCCCATTTCTTCCTCAGACATAGTGATAAGATCGGAGTAACGATAAAATACGATTTCATCGTTTGAGTAAAGTTTTGAATTACCAATGATGGTTGCTTGCTGCGAGAATAGGGCATTCGCAGAGAATAGTAAGGAGAAAACTATAAGGAATTTTATAAAGATCTTAACCATCGATTCATCGCTATGAGTGTGGAAGATAATCTTTTATATTGATTGATTTGGGTAAGAATAGGGATGGATCTCCATTATGTATTAAGATATCCCTTACTATTGTTGAGTTGACAAATGAATGTTCAGGATCTGTTAAAAGGAAAACAGATTCGATTTTATGAAACATTGCTTTGTTGACTTGACCTATGGCGCGTTCAAACTCAAAATCATCAGAAGTACGAAGGCCTCGGAGAATGTAAAAAACGTTTATTCTTTTACAGAGATCAACTGTTAAGCCCTCGTAGGTTATCACCTCAATACGTGCCTCCCCTTCAAAAACCTTTTTAATAATTGCAAGCCTCTGCTCGATTGAGAAAAACGATTTTTTGTTTGTATTATAGCCAACGGCAATAATTATCTTATCGAAGAGAGAAAGGGCTCGCAAAACAATCGATTCGTGACCTATAGTGAATGGATCAAATGATCCAGGAAATACAGCAACCTTTTCCATTCGGCAAATATTTGTTAAAAGATAACTACGCTAAAATCAAAATACCACTCTTGTTAATCTAATCGATAGTTAAAGGATTATCGGTTTTTTCATCAAGAAGAGCATATTTAAACACATCCATGATATTCTCAACGTAAACGAATTTAAGCCCTTTAATATAAATATCTTTTATTTCAGAAATATCTTTTCTGTTCTCGTCTGATAAAATAATCTCGGTTATGTTTGCACGCTTTGCTGCTAATATTTTTTCTTTGATACCCCCAACTGGCAGAACTTTCCCCCGTAAGGTTATTTCGCCTGTCATTGCGACACCCTTACGAACTTTTCTCTGTGTATATGCCGAAGCCATTGAAGTTGCCATTGTGATACCTGCCGAAGGGCCATCTTTAGGAATTGCTCCTTCAGGAACATGAAGGTGAACATTCCATTTTTCAAAAATCTCAGGTTTTATTCCCAATAGGTCTGAGTGTGCTTTAATGTATTCAAGGGCAATAATCGTTGATTCTTTCATTACCTCTCCAAGATTTCCTGTTATCGTAAGATTCCCTTTTCCACGACTAAGGCTTGTTTCAACGAATAAAATTTCGCCTCCGGTTTCAGTCCAAGCAAGTCCAGTTACCACACCAGCCAAATCATTTCCTTGATAAAGATCCTTAACATACCGAGGGATGCCCAGTATTGTTTGCACCTCTTTAACACTTAGATTTTTATGGAACTTTTCCTCGAAAGCAATTTTCTTTGCTATCTGTCTAACAACCTTTGCAATTTTTTGGTTAAGGCCTCTAACACCACTTTCACGGGTGTAATTCTGTACCATGGTTTCAATTACCTTATTGCTGAAGACAACATTTTCAGGAGTTAGACCATGTTCGGTAAGTTGGTTTGGGATGAGGTGTCGTTTTGCAATTTCAACCTTTTCTTCCATTATATAACCACTAACATCGATCAGTTCCATTCTATCGCGAAGTGCTGAACTAATAGTTGAAATGTTATTGGCAGTTGTAATAAAAAGTACCTTGGAGAGATCGTACTCAATCTCAAGGTAGTTATCGTGAAAAGCGTAGTTCTGCTCAGGATCTAAAACCTCAAGTAGGGCAGAGGCGGGATCTCCATGAAAATCTTTTCCAACTTTGTCTACTTCATCAAGAATGAATACTGGGTTTGAAGATTTTACCCGTTTCAGATTTTGGATGATGCGTCCCGGCATCGCTCCGATATATGTTTTTCTATGGCCACGAATTTCTGCTTCATCGTGAAGGCCTCCTAGAGAAATTCGCGCATACTTACGATCAAGTGCTCGTGCAACTGATTTTCCTAATGATGTTTTTCCAACACCTGGAGGGCCATATAGGCAGATGATGGGTGCCTTCATGTCACCTTTAAGTTTTAATACTGCGAGGTGTTCAAGAATTCGCTCCTTTACCTGTTCAAGACCAAAATGATCCTCATCAAGTACAGTTTTGGCACGTTTTAGATCAAAATTATCAGTTGTATATTCATTCCAAGGAAGGTCAAGTAACAACTGAACATAGTTGAGTTGCACAGAATACTCCCCAGCCATTGGGTTCATTCGATGTAATTTTTCGAGTTCCTTTTCGAAGAGTTCTGCGACCTCTTTCCCCCATTTTTTATCTACAGCAAGTTTTTTAAACTCTTCAATCTCTTTTTCAGTTGGGTTGCCTCCAAGTTCATCCTGAATGGTTTTCATTTGCTGATGCAGGAAATATTCTCTCTGCTGCTGATCCATATCCTGCTTAACCTTGGTTTGAATGTCATTTTTTAGTTCAAGCAGCTGAACCTCTCTTGTAAGATATTGAAGCAATTGAACTCCGCGCTCTTTAAGAATATTTTTCTCAAGTAACCCTTGTTTTTCAGTATTTTGAATATCTGCGTTGGAGCAAATAAAATTTACAAGAAAATGGTTGCTTTCGATATTTTTAATTGCAAAAGAGGCTTCGTGTGGGATGTTGGGTGATAAGTTGATGACCTTTAAAGATAAATCTCTGATTGAACCAACTATTGCTTTGAATTCCCTGTCGTCATCATGAGGGTACACATCCTTTAAAAGGTTTATTTTTGCGGTAAAGTACGGATCTTCTCCAAGAAATTCTTCAACCTCAAATCTGCGAATACCTTGAAGGATAACAGAAGTGCTTCCGTCTGGCATTTCAAGAACCTTAAGTACTTGAGCAATTGTGCCAACTTTAAATAGATCCTTGGTCTCGGGTTCTTCAATTTTAGAATCAATCTGGGATATAGCACCTAATATTTTTTTCTTTGTATTCAGTTCACGGATAAGATTCACCGATTTTGAACGACCAATGGTAATTGGAATTACTACACCGGGAAATAATACTGTGTTACGAAGTGCAAGTATTGGTATTACACCTGGTATGTCAGCATCCTTAATAGTAGGTGCATTTTCATCAGTTATAATTGGAATAAAATCGGAATCTTGATCTATGGAATCAATAAATATTGGGTTGCCAATTTTAATTTCAAATTTTCTGCTCATCTTAAAAATCTCCATCTAAACGAGGTGACAACATGTCACTCTCAGGTATTTCAACAATAGGAAGTATAAGTATGCAATGTGTGTGCCAATAAAATGTAAGTGGCAATTAGCCCTGATTTGTTGAATAAGTTTGTGTTGTTAAAGTTAAATATCTTTTATAGACAATTAGGTTAATAAATTAAAACTTTCTAAACTCTTTGGTTAGTTCAAAGACGTTTCTAAAGATTTTTTTCTCAATAGAATTAAAGGATAACCCTCTCCGTTTGTAAACCAATTCGGCTGTTTCAAAAGCTTTGTCTACACTATAGATACTAAAACCTTGTGCACCTCCCCATGAAAAGCTAGGAATGAAATTTCGAGGAAAACCGCTGCCGAAAATATTCGCACTAACGCCCACTACTGTTCCCGTATTGAACATGGTGTTTATGCCACATTTTGAGTGATCTCCCATAATTAATCCACAAAATTGTAGCCCAGTATCCACAAAACTTTTTTTCTGATAGTTCCAAAGTTTTACATTTGCGTAGTTGTTCTTGAGATTAGAGTTATTTGAGTCAGCCCCAATATTACACCATTCTCCTATAACTGAATTTCCAATAAATCCATCGTGCGCTTTATTTGAGCATCCAATAAAAACGGAGTTGTTAACTTCCCCGCCTACCTTTGAATGTGGACCAATGGTAGTTGGACCATAAATTTTGGCTCCCATTTTTAGAATGGAGTTATTACATAGCGCAAAAGATCCGCGTACAATTGAGCCCTCCATAATCTCAGAATCAACACCAATATATATAGGGCCACTACTGGCATTTAGTATAGCACACTCAACCGTTGCTCCTTTTTCAATGAATATATTCTCGGGGTTTATAACCTGATTGGTTTTTGATATTGGTTCTGATTTTCGATTTTTTGTTAGTAACGCAAAATCTTGATCTATTGCTTTTTTGTTTTGAGAGAAGATATCCCAAAGATTAAGCACCATAAAAGGTTTTTCAAAGAGATATTTTCTTTCCTTGAAATCACCAATTGATGGTATGTATGATGGGTTTGGAGTAGTTGGTAATAGTGCTGCTATAATTGTGTCTTCCCATACCAAGGCTTCTCCGATATTTAATTTTTTTATTGAATCGAATAATTCTTGATTGGGAATCACGCTTCCGTTCAATATACATGACTCCATCTCACCATTTGCGGGATGATATTTCTCACGAAGATAATCTGCTGTTAAGAAGGAACAGGGAGTATTTAGAAGCTTCTCCCATTTCTCTTTAATGGTTAGAATTCCTATGCGAATTTCTGCAACTGGTCGGGTGAAGGTCAATGGCAGTAGGTTGAGTCTACGCGAATCATCAAATAATATGTAGTGTCTTTGCATAACTATATCAGTTAAAGCAGATAAAATAATAAACTGTAAAGTTTTAAAAATGTTATAAATATACAAATAAAAAAGCTCCATTTCTGGAGCTTTAAATATCCTAACAATGTAGGTGATATTAATTGCCTACTTTTTTTTCTTGTCGTAATGATCCTTGTAACGGTTCATGTACTTATCAACGCGACCTGCAGTGTCAACAAGTTTCATCTTACCAGTATAGAAAGGATGTGAGGTGTTCGAAATTTCTACCTTAACCACAGGATATTCAACGCCATCAACGGTGATGGTTTCCCGGGTTGCTACGGTTGACTTGGTGAGAAAAACTTGCTCGTTAGACATGTCCTTGAATGCCACCAGTCGATAATTTTCCGGATGTATTCCCTTTTTCATTGTTTGAATCTGTTTATTATACTGTAAATTCCGAATATCGGGCTGCAAAGTTATTAACTATTATGAAAATAACAAACCCCTTTACCGAAAAATTTTCAAAAACCGTGAGAACATTTACTAGTTACGACTATTGAGTTTTGATAAAAGTCTTAGAAACTCGATATATAACCAAATTAAAGTAACCATTAGACCAAAAGCGCCAAACCACTCCATATACTTAGGTGCACCCTGAGCAGTAGCTCTGTCGATGAAATCGAAATCGAGCAAAAGATTTAATGCCGCAATTGCAATAATTACAACACTGATACCAATTCCAATAGGTCCGCTGCTGTGGATAAATCCAACATTTACTCCAAAAAAGCCCAGTATAAAGGTTATGAAATACATCAAAGCAATAGCACCTGTTGCAACAAGAATAATTGTTCTGAATTTTTCAGTTACCTTAATCCAACCTGAACGATAAGCAGTAAGCATCAAGAAAAAGGTCAAGAAGGTTAACCCAACAGCTTGAATAATTATGTTGCCAGTATATTGAGCAGCAAATATTGCCGATATTCCGCCCAAGAATAGGCCTTCAAGTACAGCATAAATAGGCGCTGTAATAGGAGAACTTTTTGGGGCAAAAATAACTATCAAAGAGGTAATAAATCCTCCAATTCCGCCTACGGCCATCCATATTATAACGGAAGTTGGAACGGATGGATGTAAAGGATCTACAGGAATGCTTTCAAAGAAGGCTCTCCATGTGAAAGCAGCACCTAAAACAACTAAAACTAGCATTAACAATGCCTTATTCATTGTCCCCTGAACTGTCATTGTTTCATCAGAGGTGAAAACCCTTTCTTTAGAGAAGATTTTCTCGGAGAATGCTGGGTTTGAAGAACGAAATATATCCATATCTATTTATTTTTAGTTTTTGCGGTTAATAATTATTCAAATAATATGCCTTAGCTTTAAACTGACAAAGCGACATGATTCTACTCTTCTGTAAATTCAAATAATAATTGACTTCCAATCCAAGCAGCAATTCCAAAGTCTGATTCTGCCATTCGTTCAGCTGCTTCCAATACTTTTTCTTTTATAGGTTCACTTCTTTTTCCTATTTCACGCAAAGCGAAGATTGCAGAGTTGCTAACCAATTCATCATCGGTTTCAACAAGGTTTTCGATGATGCCGATGTAGGGTTCAAAAATTGAATCCTTAATTGTTTTATCGGAGGCTCTATTGCCAGCAATCAGTAATCCTGCCTTTTGAAGAAGATTATCGTCCTCTAAGCACCATTCTATACTACGGGGTATGGCAAAATCGGATTTCCAGAATAGATTACTACATACCTGCTCAACAATTTCAATATTTGTAAAATCATTACTCCAATTATCAATCTGCTCCCCTGTTACCTTGGCCGGGGTGTCAATCATTGATGCAATAATTTTACACTCCCTTATGTCCTGCTCGAATAATTGGATTGCAAGGTCGTGATCCCCTTTATAAGGTTGAGCAATTTGTTGTAGTTCAGGAATGGTAACCCCGTAGTTTACTTTGTATATAATGCCTGATTCTTGCATGGAGTTAACTACCGCTCCATTCATGCGATGTTTAATCTGCATGATTATGTCCATTACTTTTTCTTCCATGTCATAAGCAGAATTTGGATTGGCAAACCTACAACTTTTTTTAAAACCCAACAAGGATAGTACTATAAATGGCTATTTGAGCGTTGTTTATTTTTTTACCTTTAGAAAGTTTATTATTAAACTTTTTCTCAGAAGCACTTTGACCAATGAATTCAAAAATCAAATCAATTCTTTCGAATGAATTTGTTAAAAATGTATTTTCCCTTTTTACAGGAAATGCATTGGCTCAAAGCATCTCATTAGTATCAATTCCAATCCTAACAAGGCTTTACACACCTGAAGAATTTGGTGCTGTAGCCCTATTTATTGGAATGGTAAATGTTTTTTCAATTGCCTCAAATGGCAGGTACGATATGGCTATTGTTTTACCTAAAAAGAATGGGCAAGCATTTCATTTACTCATTGGTAGTATTGCCATAACATTAGTCTTTTCGATTATTAGTCTTTTGATAGTAATATTATTCTTCGACAGGCTGACAGGAATGTTTGAAGCGCATATCTACAAAAAAATAATATGGCTTTTACCTTTATGTATATTCCTACTTGGAAGTCATAAAAGTCTTACATATTGGTTTAACCGCTCACGTTCTTTCAGATTGATTGGAGTTAATCGGGTTATTCAAAATGCTGGACAAACGGGAGTAAGATTATGTAGAGAGATGTTTTCAAATGGACATTGGGGTCAAGTTGTTGGATTCATTGCAGGTGAAATTATCTCTTGGGGGGCAATGGTTGTTCAACTTTTCCGAAGAGAGTTTTGGAGATTTAAATACATATCAATAAAAACAACACTTAAATCCCTTCGTGAATATTTTAACTTTCCGCTATACTTAATGCCAATGGGTATTTTAAATACCTTTTCGACATACCTGTTGGTGTTTGCCTTATCATTAATAACCTCAAGTGCTTTGGTTGGTCATTATGAACGAGCATGGAGGGTAATCAATTTCCCGCTATCCCTAATTAGTTCCTCCTTTGGAAGTGTATTTTACGAGAAGATGAATAGAACAGCAAATCGTCGTCGACTCTACATTTACTCATATCTTGGAAATCTCTTTTTAGCATTGTTGATACTATTCCCCATTGCATTTTGGGGTGAATCTATTTTTCGTTTTGTGTTAGGGAATGATTGGGTGGTAGCTGGGCGTATAGCACGCTTTATTTTACCCCTTACTGTTTTTGGATTTGCAACTGAATGTGTAAGTACAGTATTCTCAGTAACCAAAAAAAACCAGTTAATGCTAATTTGGCAAGTAGTTTATTTGATCTTTGTACTTGGTTGGCTGGTAACAGCTCGTAATTTTGATGTTTATTTATTGCTAATTGTATATTCAACCATTGGTTCTGTAATGTATGTTGTACTGGCGATAGTTGGATTTTTATCATTACAAAAAGAAGATAAATCTAAAGTATAGTATGTTTTCATTCGATTTAGATTCGAATATTAAACTTCAATATGATCATGGTTATTCATGGTTTGGGGATCGTGATATAAAGGTCAAAGGATGGGCAATTGATAATAGGGGATTCTCGTATGAGGATAAAAAATTAGAAGAACACTTTTCGGGGGTAAATGATGTTGAGACCCTTCGAAAATCGATTGAAAATCTTACTGGACATTTTTCCGTTGTGATTAAACTTGATGAGGATTGGCTTGCGGCTGTCGACCGTTGTCGTTCATTCCCTTTGTACTATTCTGTAAATGACAATCATGTCTGTCTCTCCGATTCAGCTTTTAGTATTGCAGATTCTTTGAATTTGAAGATCGATTTTGAGAACATCGCAATAAATGAATACCTTACAACAGGTTATGTATTAGGCAATAAGACTTTTTTCAAAGAGATTAATCAGATATGTGCTGGAGATATTGTGTTTTGCAATAATGGTAATATCCAGATTTTCCCTTATTTTCGATATCTAAGCGATAAACAGATTTCATTGGACTTGGAAGAGACTTCAACACTTTTCTTATCTCATCTTGATAAAATCTTTGAAAATCTGATAAAGGGTTTAAATGGACGAAAAGTTGTTATTCCTTTAAGCGGAGGCTATGACTCAAGGTTAATAGCATCAATGTTTCGACGCCATGGTTACGATAATGTGCTTTGCTATTCCTTCGGGAAAAAAGGAAATCCCGAGATGGTTACTTCTGAGAAGGTGGCAGAAATTCTGAATTTCCCTTGGTTGTTCTTTGAGACAACCAAAGAAGGGGTAAAAGGATTTGCCGAATCCAAGAGATTTTTAAAATACATCGAGTTTGCAGCTAATGCCGATTCTTTTTATATTATTCAGGATTACTTTGCTCTCAAAAAAATGTATGAAGAAAAATTAATTCCTAGGGACTCTGTTTTTATGCCAGGTCATTCAGGTGATACCATTGGTGGAAGCAATTTCCTAGGTGCTATTCGGGGAGACGAAACTCGTGATGGAATCGCTGAGCAAATAATTAAGCACAAATTTAATCTTCGAAAAATTTCAAAATATCAGCAGGAGATTTTTAAGAAGAGTATTATTTCACAATTAGATAAATATAATGGGAACCAGTTTTTATGGTACGATTGCTGGAGTATGAGCGAAAGTCATCCTAAACTATTCGTAAATGCTACAAAAGTGTATGATTATTTTGGGTATAAGTTTTACCTTCCATTATGGGATAACTCACTATTGCATTTGTTTGTGGAGTTACCTCTTGAGCATAAAAAATTGAAAAAACTTTATGATTTTACTCTAGAAAATAAATTATTTAAACCGCTGGGAGTGAGTTTTGATACGTCGGGAAAGGTGAGAGAAAAAAAAATTCGAGTAATTCTAATAAATTGGGCTAAACCGCTATTTAAATCATTACTCTCGGCAAAAATTCGATATCGATTTTTTAGCGATGATCCTATTAACGGTAAAATTTACACTCGTGAACTCGTTAAAAGGATGAAACGGAATGGTTTTAAAATTAATTATACTGGAACCAACTCGGTAAAAGCGCAGTGGTATATTAAATTTCTTGAGAATAGAAAGAGTTAATTAACAAAGAAATGTCAATGAAACACCCATGTACAGGATAACACAAAAGGTGATGAACAAAATATGGGTGTTCCATGGTTGTAATTTGCAACCCATACTATTAATCTCACATCTCACAATAAAACAATCGCTTAACCCAATTTTATACACATGAAAAGGTTTATTGTTTCAATCTTTGGGATTCTTTTCTTCCGTTGGGCTTACCCCGGATTTGATTTTCATCGATTCCCTTTTAGAAGGCTTATGAAATGTTTTATTGCTCAAAAGATATTAAGGATAAATAGCCATGTGCCTTGGCCTGTTAGTTGGACTTCGGAGATAAAGGGGTATGAAAAAATTGTAAGGGGTACGGAAACACCGGGTTCAGCATTGGGTTGTTACATCGATGGTCGTAATGGCATAGTGTTGGAGGAAAATGTTTGGATTGGGCCAAAGGTTTCGATTATTAGTATGAATCATGATTTGCTAGATTATAATCAATACAAGAGTGAAGAACCAATACGCATTGGTCGCGATTCGCTGCTTGCCACTGGTTGTACTATTCTTCCTGGGGTTGTAATTGGTTTTCATACAGTCGTGGGGGCAGGAGCAGTTGTTACGAAATCATTTCCTGAAGGGAATCAAGTTCTTGCCGGAAATCCAGCCGTAGTGATAAAAGAAATCGGCAGTTATGCCACATTTACAGGTAATTAACCTATTTCAAAACTTTTTGGTAGGCAGTTTGATAAATATATTCGAATTTTATTATCTTTGCAGCCGCTAAACGGTGGATGTAGCTCAGCTGGTTAGAGCATCAGATTGTGGTTCTGAGGGTCGTGGGTTCGAGCCCCATCTTCCACCCAACAAAGATTTATCTTAATGGCAATGTGCTTAAAGCCTTATCTTATTTAGTATAAGATTGGAGATTAGATCTGAACATCAAATAGAATAAGAGATTGACTCCACGTTAGAGTATAAAACAATCAGTAATGGATTTGATGCATAAACTGTAAATTGAAAGGATGGCAAAGCGCCATCCTTTTTTTATAAACTACTAATGCTTAAAGAGCAAAAAACTGACCTCGCTAATTTTTTTAGAATGCAAATGTTTTATTGAGTATTTAATAGTTTACGCTTGATCTTCTGAATGTAGGCTTTCATAAATCTCAAATAATCCTGTACTCAAATATTTTTCTCCACGATCAGGAAAAATCACACCAATTATCCCTGAAGATATTTTGTTTGCTATTTTCACAGCAGCATACATTGCCGCACCGCTACTCATGCCAACAAGTATACCCTCTCTTTTTGCAATATTTCTTGCATATTCAAAAGCAACTTCGGTTTCCACCATAATTGTTTCATCAATGAGGGTGGGATCATAAATTGCAGGTACAATTGCTTCTTCCATATTTTTGAGACCCTGAATGTAGTGACCTTTAACCGGATGTGCACAGACTATGCGGATTTCAGGATTTTTTTCTTTGAGATATTTGCTTACTCCCATAATCGTTCCAGAGGTTCCAATCGATGAGACAAAATAATTAATTTTTCCACCTGTTTGTTTCCAAATTTCTTCTGCTGTAGTTTTATAATGGGCCAGTTTATTATAGTGATTTGAGAATTGGTCTGGCATGAAATATTTATCGGGATTTTTTTTAACCAATTCTCTTGCTTTAAGAATAGCTCCATCGGTTCCAAGTGTTTTGTCGGTAAGCGTTATTTTTGCGCCAAAAGCTTGAATCATTTTGCGTCGTTCAATCGAAACCGCTTTACTCATCACAATTTCAACTTCGTAGCCTTTCATTGCACCAATCATAGCAATTCCAATGCCTGTATTACCTGAAGTTGGTTCAATAATAACCTTTCCCTTAACAAGTTGGTTTTCGTGTTCGGCTTGTTCAATCATTTTTAATGCAATCCTGTCCTTTATGCTTCCTGTTGGGTTGTTGCCCTCTAATTTTCCATAAATGGAAACATCGTTATTGGTGTGGAAGTTGTTTATTTTAACTATAGGTGTATTGCCAATAGCATCCAAGATGTTTTTATGTGAAAAGTTTTTTTCCATGGTTATGTTTTTTTATTGGTTATGTTTTTTGTCAATAGATGCAATAAAAAATAATAATGATTTGGTTTTTAAATTTTCTTATTGCTTTAATTATGTTTAAAGCCATTCAATTAATACAAATGTTTTAGTTACTATATATTTTTCAGATTTACATGCAGCATTTGAATTTAATGTTTGAATTACATCTTGTAAATTTGCTGATGTTTATATCTCTTTGGTTGCGAATGCAATTGCTGCGAGTGCAAGAAGAATAGTATGCTTTTATAATCGGTTTTGTAAAAAAAATGAAAAAAGAACCTATCACTAATTGTAGTCCGAGTTTCTTGAATTGGATAAGAAATATTTAAGTTGACACGTTGCGAGTATGGAGCGTGATTTTTAGAATGCTGTTGATTATAGTAAATTAATTAGTGCAACAATGTTTTAAATAACAATATCAAACACCTAATCTATTATCGAATAGTTGCTTAAAGGCTAAAGACTTCATTAATATCTTTTAGGTATAGTGTATTATCCAAAATGAAAGATAATTCGGTTCTTTCACTTTGGATAATACTATCGCAGCAGTAAAATACTTATGCCACATTATATGTTGATATGCCGCTAAAATAATTCCTAATGGTACATGTCAATTAAACAAAATAAAGACGTATTTAAAAATACGTCAAAATTTGCAATTATTTATTAACTTCAATTTTAGGTGGTAAAAGTTTGTATAAAACAGGTGTAATAACACGTGAAAGAATTGTTGAGCTTATTAGCCCGCCAATAATTACTATTGCTAATGGTGATATAAGCGGATTTGTTGAGATTGCAATAGGAAGTAAACCAAATATGGCCGTTAATGTAGTAAGTAAGATTGGGAAGAAACGAACCTCCCCGGCTTCACGTATGGCTTCATCCATGGGCTTTCCTTCAATACGCAATTGGTTGGTAAAATCAACTAACAGTATTGAGTTTTTCACTTCAATACCTGCTAAAGCTATTAATCCGATTATTGCAACAAACGACATAGAGTTTCCTGTTATTAGTAATGCCGAAACAGCACCGACAATACCCAGTGGAATAACAGACAGAACTATTAAAGAACTTTTGAAGGTTTTAAATTCCAATATAAGAACTGCAAGAAAAAGGAAAACAGTTATAATTATAATAGTTCCAAATCCGCCAAATGATTCTTCCCGTGATTCGAGTTCTCCTCCCATGGAATAATTGTATCCTTTTGGCAAATTAAATAGATTCATTTTTTGGATAACATTTTTATTTACATTATCGTTGAGGTATCCATTTTTCACGTAGGCAGTAACTGAAACTGTTCTGATTTTGTTCAGATGTTGTATTGATACTGGCGAAGTTTCAAGTTCGAGATTTGCAATCTGACGGATTGGGATGGCTTTACCTTGAAAGTTGTTTACGAATAATTTATCAAAAACCTCCATGGTTGCGTGTTCGGCTTTAGAAGAGGTGACAATTAAGTCGTAATCATCGTCATTGTCTAAACTGACATTTCCCATATTTAAACCAGCCACAACCATCCTGACATTCCGATAAATATCGGAACTTATAACACCATACATTTGGGCTTTTGCTTTATTAACTTTTATCCTGATATCCGATTTTTTATTACTAATCGGATTATTGACATACATGGTGCCTTCCGTATTTTTTAATAGTTCTTCAATTTTGCTAGCCAGAACGCTGAGGGTGTCAAGGTTATCACCGAAAAGTTTAATTTCTACAGGAGCTATAACAGGAGGGCCTTGTTCAAAGTTTTTAACCTCAATTTTTGCCCCTGTTAAATTTTTAAATTTCACCCTTAACTCTTCAATTAACGCCATCTTTCGATTTGGCGACGTGTTTTCGTACAACTGAACAAACACTTGAGCGTAATCCGTACGTTCGTTTTCTGGCATCAAGTTGTAGTAAATTTGGGGATTGCCTTTGCCTACATTAGTGGCATAATACTTGATTTCGGGGCATTTGTCAAGTATTTTTTCAACATCTTTTGCAATTACATTAGAATATTCAAGGTTGGATTGAAGAGGAGTAACTATGTTTACAAGAAACTGTGGTTTTTCCGAAGGAGGGAAAAGACTAAAACCAATTAAAGGGATGAGTTTAATCGAGCCAATGAATAAAATTAATGCAATTAATATTGTTACAATGGGTTTTTTCAAAGCCCAATCGAGTATAGGACCATAGAATTTTTTGATCCCATTTTTGATTGCCTTTAAAAAAATATTTCCTTCGCTGTCGTGATAATTTTCTTTAAGTATAATACTGCACAGAAATGGTATAATAGTAAGAGCAACAAGCAATGAGGCTAAAACTGTTGTTAAAACGGCCATAGGAAGACTACGTATGAATTTTCCTGAAGCATCTGGCATGAAAACTAAGGGGAGAAAGGCAATAACAAGTGTTATTGTGCATCCTATAACGGCAAGGCCTATTTGTTTTGTTGCCTTAAAAATTGCCTCCTTTCGAGAATGGCCCTCCCTGAGCCATCGTTCAATATTTTCAACTACTACAATACTGTCGTCTACAAGTAATCCGAGAGCCACTACAAACCCTACAATGCTCAATTGGTTTAGGTTGAAACCCATAAAGTGTAATAAAGTGACACCCATTAACAATGATAACGGTATAGAAATCATAACCACCGAAGCAGCTCTAAAGCCTAAAGGCAACAAAGTAATTGATACCAGAAGGATGGCAATAAGAAAATCTTCACCAAGGCCTCTTAATCGTTTATTTACATTATCGGCCTGATCAAAATTTTGAACCATTTGGATGTTTGTAGGCAATGTTTGTTTAAACTTATCCAAAACAGGTTTGTAACTTTTTTGAGTGCTTGTAATATTAAACTCTGGTTTTTGGGCAGCACTAACAAAAACACACCTATGACCGTTAAGTCTAGTTATATGCTTTTGTTCATCGTAATCAGTCTGTACGTTTGCGATATCCTTTAAGAGGATAAGACTACCATTCATTGAGAATATTACTGAATTTTTTATTTTTTCAATTGTGTTAAAATTCCCGGTTGTAATAATATTAAAAGATTTCTTCCCAGCAGTTATTTCTCCTCCGGGAATAGTGGTCATCTCGCTTCGAATATTTCCCAGTATGGCATTCAAAGGAATGTTCATTTGAGCAATTTTATCAAAATTAAGGTCTACTCTGATAATTTGTTCTGGAAGTCCCGAAATATCTACATTTTTTAGCATTGGTAACTTTTCAAGTTCGTCTTGTAGACGTTCAGCATATTTTTTAATTGCTCCGTATGAACTATTTTCAGAAATCAATGCGATTTGAATTATCTTTACTAAAGAAGGACTTGGTTTTATTATTTCGATACTATGAATATCAGCGGGTAGTTTGGTTCGTATAGCATTTATTTCCCTTACGAGTTCTTGATAGTTGTCATCAATATTTGTATCGTATTTAAAATCTGGAGAAATTACAGCCAACCCATCCTTGATGACACTTTTTATATTCTTTATATTTTCGAGTTCTGCAATTTTCTTTTCAATAGGCTCAACCACCAATTGTTCCATATCCTGCGGGCTAGTGCCAGGAAATACTACGATTATGGGGAACGTTGGAAATTTAACTTCAGGGTCTTCAGACCTTGGCATTGTAAACATGGTAGATAAGCCAACCGCGACAACCATCAGGAACAAAATCAGTGTAAACTGATAATTTTTTACTGCATATTCAGATATTTTCATTTATTATAACTTTTATATATATTAAAATTTAGGTGATCAATTACCAAGAATGCTTTAATTTAGTTGTTTACCACTTTAATCAGAGAACCTCCCGATAAATAAGCACTTCCTGAAATAATCAGATTCTGCATATTGTCTAAGCCAGAGCTAACATAAACTACATCCTTACCTATGGCGGCAATAGTTATTTTGACCTTCTGAGCAACAGTATTATTATTAGTAATGAAAACAAAGCCTTGTCCTGCATTTCCATCTAATAGCGCTTCGTAGGGAATTGACCAAAAAGCCGTCTGATTTTTTGGGGTAATAACAGCTTTGCCAAATAATCCAGAGGCCAACGCATTAATTGTTTTCTTTATTTCAATTTCAATAAAAAATGCTCCTGTATAAAGATCTGTTCCTTTTGATTTGGTGGAAACTGTGCCATTTAATACTTCACCCGAAAAAGCATCGGTGGAGATTTCAGCAGGATCCCCAACAGCAATTACTGACCATTCTTTGTCGCTCAAACTTGCGCGCAATTTCCACATTTTATTGCCGGCTCCGTTACATTGAAATATTGGAGAGCCCGGGGCTACTATTTGTCCTACGTTTACGAATTTTTTTAATATATAGCCATCGGTAATGGCTAAAATTTGAGAATAATTGAGATTGAAATTAGCACCTGCTAAGGCAGCAGAGGATAAATCGAGAGCTGTTTTGCAATTCTGATATTGTTCCAAAGTTGCTACACTATCTTTATAAAGATTTTCCACTCTGGCAAAATCTCTTTTTGCTTTTTCGTGACCTAATTCAGCTTGCGATACTTGAGCCTTGATTTCGGTAAGATCTAAAGTTGCCAAAACCTGACCTTTTCTAACATAATCTCCCTCGTTAACTAAAATACCATTTACAATACCTCCTGTTTTAAAAGATAAAAAGGTTTCGTCATCGGTTATAAATTGCCCGGATACAGTTATAGGCAAACTGATAATGCTTTTTTTCAGTTCTATGGTTTTAACTCTTATCGTATCAGAAGCAGAAGGAATAGATCTTTTCGAATTTTCATGATGGCAAGAACCCAAGATTACCATCAAAATAAACATCAATACTAAAATACCATTTCTCATAATTAGTTCTTTTAATTCTAAATTAAAAACAATTTATTTTTTTGCATTATCAAAATTATACCTTGCAGTTTCTCTCTCTACACTGGCCACTTCAATCATTATCTTATACTTATTAATATTTACTGTGAGTTCAGATAATGTTAATTGGTTTCGTGCATCTAAAAATTCAATTAGAGAATAAACACCTTCTTTGAAGCCCTTATCAATAAGATTAAAATAGCTCTGAGCCGATTTAAGTTGTAATCGCGATGATTGATAAGCATTCCACGCCGAGGATAAATTACTTTTGGCTACTTCGTTTGCCAGCGTCAGTTGAAGTTTTGTGTTCTCATAGTTTAGTTGGGCATTTTTATAATCGAGTACTGCTTGCTTTGTTTTATACATATTTTTACCCCCACTAAAAATTGGAAAATCAACCTGAATACCTGTTAAATAGTAGCGCGATTTTGTGTTGTATTTCCAGTCTTCGGATTGCGAACCTAAATCAATAAAAGCGTTAATTTTAGGAATCAAGTAGGATTTGTTCATTTTTACTATATAACTAGATATATTTTCTCCGGATTTTAGCATCATAAGTTCCTCTCGAGAGGTATCGCTGACTGAAAGGAGAGAGGTCATTAAGCTGTCAACAACTGAGTCTGTAAAAGAAAATGTGGTAATGATTTCTGATTCAAGATTTTTGTTTAGTAAAAAGTTAAAATACTTTTTTGCGTTTTTTTCGTCGTTTTGTGCATTAGCGAATTGAACCAATACTTTTTCTCTTTCACTTTGGGCTCGGAGACAAGTTGCTGGAAGCCCTTTGCCATTCTCGATTAATTTTTGGTTAATCCGTACATTTTCGTTGAGAATATCAGTGGCTTTACTGTATATTTGAATTGCGGTCAAGGCACAGAGATAGTTGTAATAGGCCGTTTTTATGTTTTTGACTAATTCGCGTTTGTAAACATCTACTTCATACTCTTTGAGTTTAACTTGCTGCTGCTGTATTTTTCTGTTGTAATAGATATCCGAATTAATTATAGGGAGCGTTGTCCGTAGTTTTGCATCGTAAAAATTTTTAGGAAAAAAAGATATATTTTTATTTTCAATAGTAGGGAACGAATTAGAACCTGTAAGATTATTTAGCGTGGTGTATATCGGATTCATAAGGTCTCCGAGTGGTAGGGGGATGTAACGCCCACCTTCTCCCGTAGTATAATTTCCCTGAAAGTCTATAGATGGTAAGAAATAAGCATTTGCAGTTTTTAAAGAGTATAAAGCATGTTCCAGAGATATTGCTTTTTGTTGAAGAACTATGTTGTTGTCAAGTCCTTCTTTAATATAATCATTTATACTTTGCGAATTAATTTCATTTGATATTAAAATGATCAATCCAATAACCAGAAAAATTATTTTTTTTATTTTTATCATAACCAAATGTTTATGGTGTTTTCAATTATTTTTATTTGTTTAAGGAAATCATTAATTTGAAAAACATGAGGATTGTTTGTTGCAATCTTAAAAAAAACTAGGGCTTATAGCTCTGATAGCGTAAATTAGGCATAGTGAAGTAATTTTGACCACAAAGTTAAACAATAAAATCATGTGTAAATTTAGAAATTTATCGCATGTGTTTTACAAATATTAGGTGTTACATTGTTTTTTTTTTGTGTGATGTAGAGGTCGAACTTTGACAGTCGTAGCCCAAACTCTTGTAGAATATGATATTTTAGGCATTAGCCAATGGGGGAATTTAATAATGTAAGAACCGAGTGTTCGATCATATTATTCAGTCTTTTTAATACCTTCAAGGATTTCATTTTCAGATTACCATGGCGTGTCTATTACGAGATTTTTAGTGTGAAAGCCAAATTATAAGAATAGTTATTATCTATATCAATGATATATAGACACCTAATTCGTGTGCTGTAAACAACATTTCCATGCGCATAAATTATTGATCTATGTTTAATAATTGGCTAATATTTATAGTGTTTCTTGTTTTGGTGATTTCCCCTCCATTGGGTATTCAATCCGATGGTTCTAAACCGCGAAAATCGCTTGACTCTATTGTTTCCGTATCTATTCCAAGTTTCAAACCTTTTACTGCTGCACAAACCTCGTTAATTTTCAAAGTTTGAGATGTTATAATCAATTATGCTACTTGTAAATGAATGTTTATGCTGCTTGTAATCAATGTCTTCAAGATGTTTTGTGAGTAATAGCTTTCTTACCGATTTTTTGCCTGCTTTACCTTATTTGAAAACATTTTCAGGTGGGGTGATGCCATTATATTGAATGATTCCCATCTGATAGTTTGTGCAAAGCAGAGTAATAATATGCCTTTATAATAATCACAACTATTTATTAATTGCTATTTTTCCTGAACTTGAACACAACGGGAGTGGCGAAGGCAACATCTTTTCCTCCCGCTTCTTTTGCCCATTGTGCAAGTTCTTTTTTTGTAAAGTATCCATTTGCACCTTCAATTACTTTCATAAACAGCGACCAAATATGAGTATATGGTTTAGATAAAAATGCTTGCGTGCCAAAAATAGTTCCATTTGGTTTTGTTACACGAAGAATTTCGGCTAGTGCCTTGCGAGGATCGGTAAGATAAAGCATATGACTGGTGTACACGTAATCGAATGTGTTGTCATCAAATGGTATTTTTAGCGCACTACCCTGTTTGAAATGTGGGAAAAAATCCTGCATTTTTTTCAATTCATCTAGGTTGATCTTGTTATTGAAAAAATGTAAAACTTCAATGTTTTTATGAATGGCTATGTGCAAAAACTTCTCGTCAGGTTCTAGTCCATATATTATGGTTTCTTCTGAAATTATTTGTTTCTGGTATAAGTGATTCCATAGTTGAGCAGTGCTTGCACCTATGCCAGAACCTACATCCAAAAGGCGAAATGGTTTTTTCTTGAAGTTTACAAAAGCAAAAGAGGCTTCGCGCATGCTATTGTAGAATGGCGATTTTAAAGCATCTTCCCAATTGCCAGAATTCTGCCCTTGTGTATATTTCATGAAATTACCCCTAAGTCTGTTAGGCAATGCCTCGCCATAAGTTTTCCATAAGTTGTAATATGTATCGCTAAATAAGGCTGGTTTAACTATTACTGGCTCATGTTCAATGTTTATAACCTCATAACCATTTCGTGGTGTTTTTTTGATTATGTTTTCACTCACTAGTATGTCTAATATTTCGTTAATCAATTCAGGTTCAGAATAGTGAAATTGATCCATAATATCGTTCGGTGTGCGACTTGTTTTTAAAAAATCAAACCACCCCTCTTGTTTGAGTACAGAATAAAGGATGCCAAGGAAAAAAACATGAAATTCATTCTGAAGTTCTTTTTTTTTCATAATTCCTGAGTTAACAAGAGTTCTCCACGTTTTAATTTTTGAAAACATAATTACGTTGTTTTAATATTAATAGAATTTAGCTTTATGTTGCGATACACCCATTATCCATGAAATAGAATTAACCATTCCCTTTTTTAGCTGTTCTGCTTTTTGCTGCAATTCGGGTGTAGGGTATTCAGTTTTTTCAGCAGTTAAATATTTAAGAAATTGATTTTCATCTATAAAAATGAAATTGCAAAACATATTTAGATTTTCTGGAGGTTTATTCGTGTTAAAACTCATTTTTTCTAATTCTTCAATACCCATATCTCTGGTTATACCGCCGCATCGTATCATGTAACTTATTTCGGCACGTAATTCGTTTAAATTATGCTTTGACTCAATATATCCTTTTATAGGTTCAATCATGCAACTGGAGTGAGAAACAGTTTTGGCCGGATTTTGCCACCCAATCTCCTTAAGCGTTTGCTCAAGCCCAGCGAATGATGTCCATCTGACATAATTAGATAGTGGAAGAAAATGCGGATACATTATATCTTCTGGAAGATTGTTTTTAATATGATTTATTTTTTCGAAAAATTCGTTAAGTATTTCTTTTGAAATACTTTCGTCGTCGTATACTTTAAGTGCAATGCCAAAAAAGGTTTCCCATAAAGAAGTGGTTTGAAAGAATCTTTCCTTTTCGATTTCCTGTGAGGCTAAACTGAACGAGTGGTTCATTTCTCTCTGACCTTCTGAGAATCCTGTAATAATGGCAGGGATTTTTTTTGTTATGGCTACCTCGGAAGATGCAAGAAAAACAAAAAATGGACAATAACATACTTTATTGAATCTCTTAAAAGTAGCATGAAATAGTTTGCGTAATTTTACATGATCCCATTTTACGATATGCAAATCAACATTCAAATTGCGGGTAATTCTGTAAATATTCTCCCATGATTTTTCGCGAATAAGACCGTTGTCCCAAGTAAGTGCCAATACTCGAGCGTTCAACTTTTTTGCCATGTAATAGAGCACATAACTACTGTCCTTACCTCCTGTAAAAGGTACAATGAAATCGTATTTCTCTCCTTTCCCTTTAAACTGGTTATAAACGTCAAAAAATTTATTTTCCATTTCGTCCCAATTAATAGAGTCGGGAATGTAACTTTTACATTCGTCGCAAATGTTTTGGTCGTCTTCGATTATTAATACACAGTTATTGCAAAGTTTCATATAATTATTTTTCTCATTTATGTGATTTATATAATACTTGGCATACCAATTTTTACCTTATTAAGAATGCGCCAAAACCTATTAGTTAACTCTATTTTTTCACCGTTAAGTCTAATAAATCTGAGTTTTAGCATATCGTTCAAAACTTTCTCATACAAATCATTCAGTGGAGTTTGATAATACTCGAAAAATCTTTCCTCCATTAAATTTTTAAAATTGGGTAAAGATCTGTTCATGTATAGTAGGCGGTATAAAACAAAACGCTCCATGGCCTGTTGTTGGGTTAGCATAATACCACTTAGCGCAGTGGAAGAATCACTATCAACGTTCTTCATATATTCGTATATATCAAAGAAGTTGCAGTTCTCTGCTTCATCAAGAAGTGTTCCTGCGCTCGATCCAAAACCTATTACCCGGGTTTCTGTGGAGTGATACTTGTGTTCAGATGCTCCAGAGGAATGATAAAAAACAGGACATTCTTCACGGATAAAACCATTTGAAGAGAGTTTGTTTTCAATGAATGCATCGATTTTAAGTAAATGTTTCAAATGAGCCCCAATGCTCAGTTCTTCTTCTGTTTCGAGTTGTTTAGCAAGAGGAGTGTTTTCAGCAATTCGGAGTGGAAAATAAGTTACCTGTAAGGAGCCTTCGAATTGCGACAAGATTCGGATGTCTTCTTCGATATCTTTATTGTCCTGTCCTGTTAATCCGAATATAAGATCTGCGTTTACAATAAAATTATTTTCAAGTAGTTGTCGGATAACTGCTATGCCTTTTTCTTTATTGTGAGCGCAATTCATACTTTTTAATAATCGTTCATTGAAAGTTTGGATACCCAAACTAACACGGTTAAACCCTAAAGATTTTAGTATTTTTATTTTTGGAAGGGTAAGGGTAGAAGGATTAGATTCGAATGATAGTTCTGCATTAGAGTCAAAAGTAAAACTGTTTAAAATATGCTCGCCAATTTCTTTTATTTGTTCTACTGTGAGAATAGATGGCGTACCCCCACCGAAATAGACTGAACTGAATGTAGTTGATTTTAAGTAAGGTGTGTTTTTATACCTATTCATTTCTTTTTTTAGACAGGAAATATATTCATTTACAAGCGTATGATTGTAGGGAGTTGTGTAATAGGGACAATAATCACAGCGGGTAGCACAAAATGGAATATGAACATATAACACATTCTTTGTTGTAGAATACTTATTTACGCCTTGAAATATGTGTTCCTTAATGTTTGTTATTGCGTTCCTTTCCCAATCTTTTTGTTCCACCCGTGAACGGATGTTGAATATATCGGTATAACTTTTTTTTGAAAAGTCATCGAGAAATGCGGATGCGTCTTTTAGTAACATTGTTTTATGTTTTTGATTTATTCTAAGTCTTTAACTGTTTGAGTGAAACCACCATCAATGATGAAATTGAAACCATTTTTAAAAACTTTCGGTTCTTCTGCAAGAAAATGGATAAGGTTAGAAATTTCTTGAGGCTTTGCATATCGACCAAGTGGAATGCGTTTTTTAGATTTCGGGTCGGCATACCAGGGCGAAGACATTATCATCTCTGTTTCAACGGGACCCGGGGATATACAAAAAGCATGGATTTTTTTGTATTGTTCCTGAGTTGTAAGATGGGCTGTCCATTCAATTATCATTGCCTTTGAAACTGAATAAGCCCCTTGTCCTTTACGAGGTTTAACACCCGAAGTGCTGCCCATATTAATAACTACAGGGGAAGGGGAATTCATTAATTTACCGAATACACATTCCATAACATTGTAACTTCCCCAAAAATTCGTGTTTATTATCGACTCCCATTGTTCTAATTCAAGATTGCAAATAAGATTATCGAAAAGAATGCCCGCATTATTTAGCAGTAAATCTATTCTTTCTACCTTAGCATTACCTATCGCTTGTTCTATGGAATTTTTATTGGCAACATCAAATTCAATAATTTCACCATTTCCACCTTCTGATAAAATGGTGTTTAAAACCTGCTGGATGTTGTTGTTGGTTTTACGACAATTTAAATATACGTAATAACCATTTCGCCCCAAATTTTCGGCTACAACGGCACCTATGCCTCGACTTCCTCCCGTAATTAGAGCTGTTTTATGGTTTAGCATTGAAGTTTAGGTTTTGCGCAGTTAAATACAAATTTTGCTGGTTTTCAGACCACTCAAGCAGTTTGTGGAAATATTGCAATTGAAAACTATTTTCCAAATAATTAACATTAACTTTCTTTTTTGCTAGTTCCATTGCAACTACCGTTGTTAAAGCTTTAACCCCTGCTTTGAAAGAATTAACTTCAGTAATAAATCTGCCATCTTGCAAATTGATATCAGGTTCAAGCACCCATATTCTCAAGTTCTTTTGCTGCATAAGTAGTTGATAACTATTTTTTATAGAAGCAAAGAAGGTATTGAAAACCCTTGTTATTTGAACCTGTATTGTTTCATCGTATTTCACATCCAAATAAGAATATATGACAAGATTGCTAAAATCTTCCGCTAGTGGTGATATAGCCATTATACTATCGTTTTTAAAAAAATCTGCAACAAAAACATTTTTGGATGTTTCACTGTGAAAAAAAGGTTGATCGATAACATGAAAATAGTTATTAATCTCAATCAACTTGTGATGGATGCCACCAATATGATAGATAATGGTTTTGTGCATTTTCTGTTTCTTTTAGAGAAAAATGAAGTCTTTTATTAAGAAATGAATCAATAAGCCCGTTTACCTCTATATCTTTTTCGATAAACGAGCTATGACCACAATCTTCAATAATTTCAAGATTACTGTAGGGCAACTTGTTGTTAAGTTCAATTTGAAAGCGTTCGGGGAAAATGTAATCGTTTTTACTACCTATTAATAGTACGGGGAGGTTTATTTTATCGATGATTGCATGAAGATTTGGCCTGCTTTTAATCGCCTTCAAAAAATTAATTAAAGCATCTGTATTTCTGTTATACTTATTATAATTTTCTCTCACCATTTCCTCAAAATCATTAATTTTTTCGAGGTATTCGGCAGAATGATTCCAAGGAATGATGAATGTGAGAACATCTTTTAATGAAATGCCCATTTTCAAAAAACTCACCAACCCTTCTAGCATTTTGGAGGTATAGATATTTATACTTATACCAGTGTTTAGAAGAATAACCCCAGCAATTTCTTTTTGATATAAATACGAATAATACAAAGCCACCATACCTCCCACAGAGTAACCTACAACGATGGTTGTTTCAGGTTTTTCGGCCTTGATAACAGCACGTATATCGTTTACTAAATCGAAAAAACTAAATTCGTCAGTAGAAAATTGGGATTCGCCTGCGCCACGGTAATCAATGAAGATCATTTTAAAACGTTGGTGAAACGACAAATTTCTTTGTTGTTTCACCCATGCTTCTTTTCCATGATATAGGCCATTTAAAAACACCATGCATACTTTGGATTCCTGATTCCCGCATACATAATAGCAAATAGTTCCTCCTGAGATAGTGATGTTTCTATTTTCAATAATAAGTTTCATGAAAAGAATTTAACCTTATTTTATTATTTGATTACCAGATTTTTGCGAGTTTATATTGATTTAGTAAACCCAAAAACATTTCTTTATTATTATATATTTCAGCTGTGTTATTTACTGGGGCATATTGCACTATGGCATTTTCAGCATAAATAATAAGTTCGTTTTTTTCATCATATGCCCAAAAACAAGCTTTCATAATATTTTCGTCTAATTCTTTGCATTCTACATATACTGAGCAGTTTTCATTTTGGGGATGTTCCTTGTATATCAATATTTTTTGAGAACTAACTGGCAATCTTCCCTTCAATGCTAATAGCCTTGACAAAAAAACGGTGTATTGTAAGCAAGTGTCATAGCCAAGAGGTGATAAAACAAACCTTAAACTTTGCCCTTTAATAAGTTGCTTTTCCTTATTTTCGAGATTGTATATACCAATTAGCGTTTTTTTGTTGAAATCAACTCTGAACTTGCCTGATTGTGTGTGAAATAATTCGCCTAATGAAGGGAAATATTGCTTGTAGAATAATTCTTGAGGAAAGTAGTATTCTTCGAAATTATTATCTGGACAAAGAAATTTTTCGACAATAGGATATTTTACAGCAACTTCAACATTACACTTAGCGTTAAGCCGATTGCCAAGAACTCTACCGTTTTCTGCAATTCTTTCGGAAACAATATCGATGGTCAATATATGAGAATGTTTGGTGGCTAAAATACCTTTCAAATTAATCCACACATCTATTTTATCACCTGGTTCCATAACGATGGCTCTTAAAACATGAAATTCTTCAAGGCCTATTACCTTTAAATTTTCATTATTTTGAGAAGTGCAGGAAAACCATAGTGCTGATTCTGCAAATAACTCCATAATCATGGTTGCTGGAACGTAACATTTTCCACCAAATGTATGATCCAGTAAGTAAGTATGACCCTCTTTACCAATAGTTACTTTCAGAGTCTTGCTCTCACCTGCGCATATTTCGGTACAGCCTGAAAGGTGAGCGTATTTATTGTTAATAATTATGTCATTATTAAAAGAAGCATCTTTCATAGACCCTAGTTTTCATGATTATTAAATTTTGAATAAATGATGCTGGCATTCTGTCCACCAAAGCCAAAATTATTGGAAAGTACATTGTTTATTTTTTTTTCTCGTGGAAATTCAGGTACATAATCCAAATCGAGTTCAGAATCCCTTTCTTTCCAATTATGGGTGGGATGAATAACATTTTCTTGCAAGGATTTAATACAAACTATAGCTTCGATTGCTCCAGCTGCCATAATAGGATGTCCGATCATAGATTTGGTTGAAGAAATGGGTATTTGATACGAAAATTCTTTAAAAACATTTTTTATCCCAACTGTTTCGTACTTATCATTCATTTGTGTTGATGTTCCGTGTGCATTTATGTAGCTGATGTCTTCTGGTCGTAGTTTTGCCATTTCGAGGCATGCATTTATTGTACGGGTGATGCCTAACGCTTCTGGATCGGGATCGGTTGATCTAAAACTATCGCTGTAATAACCATATCCTTTGATTTCGCAAAGAATATTGGCATTTCTTCTTTTGGCATGTTCCAGCTCTTCTAGAATAAGTATACCACATCCGCTACCCATAACGAATCCACTCCTTCTACGATCGAAAGGGCAGCAAGCCGTTTCAGGATCAGGATTTTGAGTAAGAGCTCCTATCCGCGTGAATCCTATCATGGCATTTAAGTCGAAGTTGTATGCTCCGCCAGCGATGGCAACATCAATGAAGCCGTGTTGTATTTTCAGAAATGCTTCACCTATAGTGCTATTGCTAGAAGCACAAGCTGTGGAAATACTAAGTTGTGGGCCTGTGATGTTGTAAACCCTACTTAAATAATGATTAAAACTTTCACAATCGTTATAAAATGCATTTTTATCAATGTTTTGTTGTTCAATGAGTTGATAAAAATCCCTCTCGCTAAAAATGCCTTGCTCATTAATACATTTTTTGATTAAAGGAGCGTATTGATCGATGTAAAGTATTCTACTCAAGCTTCGGTCGGCAACGAATGATGCAACCCTATTAGTTTTAGAGTAATTCAAAAAGTCTAATCCCGAATGGGTGATGGCCTCGTTGGCAGCAACAAAAAATGTTTTTATGCTATCGTCTTCGGGTATTCTACAGAGAATAAATGGGAGTTTATTTTGATATGCTGTAAAATCAACTTTAGGAAGTATGCCTGCTATTCCTACAACATCTCCTTGAATATTGTTATCAGTAATTTTAGTTATACCATTTTTATTGTTCAGTAACGACTGCCAGAGCAACTCAACCCCCAATCCAAAGGGAGTTACAGTACCTATTCCTGTAACAACAATTCTTTTCATCATGTAAATTATATTATTTAGGGAATGGAGGAAACTTTTTTTAACATAAAATATTTAATGCTTGCGGATGTTCTTACTTTAATACTTTTTAAGAAGTATACAGCATGCTGAACCGGTAAAATCAAACGAATTTACTAATACATATTCTGTGTTTGTAATTTTCGCATTGTTTAAAATATAATTTATTTCATCTTTGAAAAAAAGGTTATTATCATGCCCCATTGGTGAAATAAACCCATTGTTCATTTGAAAAATAGCACATGCTAATGAAGTTGGACCCGATGCAGCAAATAGATTTCCTGTTAAGGAGTGTATTGAAGTTACTGCAACCTTATGTCCAAATAGTTGTAAGATTGCAGAGGCTTCTGCTCTATCTAAAACAGGATGCCCTGACGCACTTGCTTGAACAAAGCCAATTTGCTCCGTTTGAACGCCCGCACTATTAAGTGTTTCTCTTATGCATGTTTCGTAAATTATTGATATCCTTTCTATATCCTGCAAGTTGAAGTCGGGTATATAGCAATTATTATATCCCACTATTTCTGCTTTAATAGATACTTGCCTGTTTACGGCATTATCGTCTTCTATAACAACTACTGCAGCACCTTCACCGCATAAATATCCTTTACTTCTGAGACCAAAAGGAACAGAATCATTTACATTATCTGTAACTATGCCTCTTTTTTTGAGGGGAGAATACAAGTCGGCGTAAGCTGTACCTTCTGCACCTCCTGAAATAATTCGTTTGCATCTACCCGTTTTTATATTAATAAATGCCTCACCAATGGCTATAATACCATTGTTAGGACCATTAACCACAGTATAATTAAGGCCTTTAATTTTATTTTGAATTGAAATCTGTCCTGCTGTAGTATTTGGAAGCCTAGGCAATATCCATAAGGGTGGTAGATTCCTGTAACCTTCGTTTCCAAGAAGGGCATAATCTATTTGACCATTTGAGGTTATTGAGGTTTTAAGTGCGTCTATCATTGTAATTATGCTTCCATTCCATATGCCAGCACCAAATATGACCGCATTATCGTTTAGTTCTTCTTCAATTTTATGCTTGTCCAAGCCAGCATTTTTAATTGCTATTACTGCAGCAGAGCAACCAAGTATGGTTTGCCTGCTCATAATTTTCAGGGCCTTTTTGTCTTCAATAAAATCTTTTGGATTGAAATCAGCTGCTATCCCGTAATTATCAAGAAAATAATTATTGTTGCCAGATGTATCCTGAATACCTGAAATGAAATTCTTTAGTGCGCTAATATGATCTTCAGGGCTAATTCCTAAAGGTGAAATGACTCCTATTCCTGTTACAAAAACATTTTTCATTTTAAACGGCTCATGTGCATTAATATAGCGTTAATTCAAATAGCATGATCAGGAAAATATCTATCAGGATTGAAAAATAGCGCAACCTATATCTTTGCAAAGATTAAGGTGGCATTAAATCCTCCAATTCCACTGTTATTATTCATGCAATAGTCTATTGAAACGTTTCGTTTTTCAGTAACATAATCGAGGTCACAATCGTTGTCTCCCTCAAAAAAATTTCGCGTGGGATGAATTTTTTGATGCATTAAACTTTGTGTACATATTGCTGATTCAATGGCACCACAAGCTGCAAACGTATGTCCAATCATGGACTTTGTGCTATTTATAGGTATTTCATAAGCTTTTTTGCCGAAGACATTTTTTATTGCAAGGCTTTCTTCCCGATCGTTCGAAATAGTGGAAGTGCCATGAGCATTAATGTAATTTATTTGATTAGGATAAATATTTGCATCTAAAATTGCCATTTTCATGGAATTTGAAATGCCTTCCCTGTCAGCGTCGGTTAAGTTTTTGGCATTCATTGATGCACCATAACCTACGATACAGCATAATGGCTTTATACCTCGATCAATTGCATGCTGGTATTCTTCTAGTACTAGTATACATGCGCCTTGTCCAATAACAAAACCATTCCTTTTTTTATCGAAAGGCATCATAGCTGTATCTGGATTAGATGCAGTTGTACACATGCCAAGATTCATGAAGCCTGATACAACTGGTTCGATAAGTTTGTCTTCCACGCCTCCTGCAAGGATGATTTTTGCATGTCCTGATTGAATTAGTTTAAAAGCGGTTCCAATGGAATGTGTGCTGCTGGCACAAGCAGAAATATTTGTACTACCATAGCCTGTTAGCGAGGCGATAGCAGATAGATAGCCAAGAGCCATGTTTGGGTAAGTTTCGAGAAACCAAAGTGGATTTCGCTTACAAAATTCGGTATCATTGTAACGTGAGGCAAAAGCATTCCCAACGCCAACAATTGCCCCTGTCGAATATTTCATCGTATCGTCAGGCCAATTTAATTCTGCGTTTTTTAAAGCCATGAGACCACAATATACTAGCATACTCGACTGAAAATCCATTTGTGTGGCATGTTTTTTACTTACACCGAACTGTTTTATGTCAAAATTTACTGCTTTTCCTGCAACTTTTACAGGGAGATTGGTGTCCAATGCTGTTATACCATTTTTAGAATTTAGCATTGATTCCCAATTGGATTCTATTGTATTTCCTAGTGATGTTAAAATGCCTATACCCGAAACTACAACTTTCCGCATTTTAGTTTTGGTTCAATTTATAGGATACAAAGCTTATCAGGTTTTTCACTTGCAAGAATATTCTTGGATTCTTTTCTCTTTTGAGTTCATCTATTAAACCAACATTAGTATGGGGGAATTCTTTAATTAGTTGCTCAATAATATTATCTGGAATACCATTCTTTAAATCTGCTTTTTCAAGAAATGCTGGAAATATATTTCCTGGGTTTACTTTACCAAGTTTAAATTCTTTCTCTAATCTAAAACAAATGTCAACAAAATCGATTGATTCTGCTGCTAAGTCGCGAATAAGATCATTCTCGGGATTAATCTTTTCTTCTTCATCGAGACCTAAGACCTCAATAAGTATCTCGTTAATTTTCTGGTCAATCATAATAATATTTTTAGGTTTAGTTTATATTCTGACTGTATTTAAATTATTGAATGATAAAATGATAAGGAGGAATGATGGTTTTTTTATTTCGTATCCCTTATTTTATTTATGATCTTTTGTGCTTTTCTATAAATCAAAGGTTGGGTTACTCGTTTCCACCAAGGTACATCAATCATATATTTTGTGAGTTCATTCAAACTTTCGCCATAAAATGAATCTTTACCCTCGGCATGGTAATATTGCTGATGGCCTTTTACTCCATCCTCAGAGAATTCAATTGAAACTTGGCTAACTATATTTGGATTTTTCCCAAAATTAATTTTTTGCCTTATGCAAATTTCATGAATTTCTTTGTCGAAGGTCGCATCCATGGAAACCCACTTCCCATTCAGATAAACTTCCGAAATTGTATGAGGAAACGGATTTACCCATCTTTTGTAGGCGAACGCAGGTAAAAAATCTTCCAGAGCATTTTTATATACATATAAAAAATGGAATCGGGCTTTTAAACCGGCTTCACGAGTCATAGCAATCAAAAGATTTGTTTTTTGCACACAAATACCCCGTTTGTTTTTTAAAACTTCTTCCGCTGTAATTTCCATAGGATAAACCCATCCAAACTTTATGCTGTCACGAACGAAATAAAAGATTTTTTCCATTTTTTCCGTATCGGTTTTTGCCCCAGATATGAGATTGGCAACAGTATTTTTAATTGCGCTATATTCTACTTGTGTCTCATTAGTTTTTTGCATGTTTGTTTTGATCTGTGTGAAATATTTTGGAGTTTATTAACTTTTCCCTGTGGTTGAAAATTAGGATTCTTATTAATACATTAAAGGGGAGTTAATTTCAATTTTCACAATATATTACCACTACTGGTTTAATCTATTTTGTTTGTAATATTGAATCTTTTTTGTACAGGTCTTGGTTATATTTTTTCAAATTCACATCTACTCCCAAGCAAAATAATGTACAAAGACTTTTTTGTATAGTTTCGAATTCTGCCTCATCACGATTCAATGATGGTAAAATAATATACCTCTCATCGGTATGTTTAGTAATTTCTTTTATAGAGGGCAAGAGGGCTTTGTGTGGTCCAATTTCAATAAAAGTATTATATCCACATTTAATAATTTCTTCAATTACAGATTTAAAATTTACTTGTTCGAATGTGTTGTTCCACCAGTATTGCACTGGAGAAATATTTTTATTCCATCGTTTTCCTGAAACACTTGAATAAAGATTTATATCGCATTCATTTCCGAATGAGAGGTCATTTAATTCGTATTCAAGGGCATCTTTTATTTTTTGCATACGATGCCCGTGATAAGGAATGCTAACATTTAAGTATTTCTTAAAAATATCATAAGGAATTGCTTCATGTATTTTGTTAAGTTCTACTTCATCTCCAACCAAGGTGACAGAATCACAACTATTTATTGCCGCAATTCGTACCTGATCATTATCCTTTAAATAATTCTCAATATTATTTGAATTTATGCCTATGGCAAGCATTTTTCCTTCCCCTTCTAAAGTATGTTGCAGTTTGCCTCTTTGTACATTAATCATTAAGGCTTGTTCGAAGGTATGGACACCAGCTACGTGAAAAGCGGTTGTTTCGCCAATGCTATGCCCCACAACACCATCAGGGACTACTCCCCAATGCTTCCATAGTTCCGTTAATCCAGTTTGAATGGCAAAATTAGCGGGTTGCGCCAACCATGTTTGGGACATATTATTTGTATCCTCAGCCCTGAACATCTCATTTAGCAACGACCACCCGGCATGTTTTTGTATCAGTTCATCGCATTGGTTTATTACCTTTTTAAAAACATCGAAATGATGATACAATCCCCATCCCATTCCCCACCACTGGGGTCCCATGCCAGAATAAACAAAGACTATTTTTATTGGTTTCGTCGGATTGTTAGTGCTGATGAATATTTCTTTATGATTGTTGTCTAAAATTAAAGTATTTAGTTTCTCTTTATAGTCTTCAGTCGAAGATGCTTTTATTATGCAGCGAACTGATTGTTCTTGTGGCGTATCAGAATATAAATTGCACAAGTCCTGTAAGGATAGTTCCTTGTTGCTATCCATCATTTGTATGTGCTGTTTTGCAATGCCAATCAGTAACTCTTTCGAGCGAGCCGTAATAGGAATAAGGTTTTTAATTTTATATGATTTTTTATCTAAAGAGCTGTTCGTCATTTTATTATGGTTTAAGATATGACTTATGCTACTTATTGGGTTTAATTTTTACTGAACTGTCGATTTTGCGTGTTCCGCTAATTTTTGGATTATCGACACTAATGAGTTAACCAACGTAAGTGAAGCCTCTTTTCTTAACAAACCCGCAATTGAAAATTGAATATTCAAGTCTTGTTCAAAGCTGAAAGAGATTTTGCAATCAAAAACTTCAGAGACATATCGGTCATGTAAAAATTGAAAAGCTTGTTGTGTAAGCATAAAACATGGCTGATTTCCGTTTCCCAGTTTTTCAATAGCAATATTATTAAGCGGAGTGTTTTGCTCAACAAAGTGTTGTAGATTTTTCATTAATTGGAAAAAACCATTTTGTTGAGATAGATTAATGCAGCATGGAAGGAATGTGTTTTGTCCTTTTTTTGCAAGATATATAGTAACTTCTTGTTGTTCAGACATTTTTCCGACAACCAAGGCGTAACATGCTAATATTAATTGTTCTATTTGCGTTATGGCATATTGTTCGATAAAAATTGCGTCTAACTGTTCTTTTTTGATTGTAATATTCCAGATGTTTTTATTTTTATTATTTGGGTCAAGCATTTCATCTTTAAAAGGCACTGTTTTCAATTTTTCAAGAGGATTGGATACTCTCTGCTCTATAATAGAAGCAAGTTTTGTTACTGTTGGATATCCGAAAAAATCTGTTACTGTTACTTTACCTTCGTATTTTTTGTTTAAACTGGCAGCCACTTTTGAGATTAATAGAGAGTCCCCACAAGCTTCAAAAAAATTATCATTTAAACCAATCCTAATAGTATTACCAGGTATACTTTGCCAACAGTTTAATATTTCTTTTTCAAAATTATTTCCAATATTAACAGATGATTTCTCAACTTCTATTTGAATATTAGGAGCATAGTCTTCAAATCCAATAATTACATCATTATAGATTCCTTTTAAAAAGTTTTCTTTCAAAACAAATCTTTGAACTTTCCCACTAGTTGTAATGGGCATCTTTTTTACAGGGACAACAGTTTTAACAATAATGCCTGTGCGTTGAGCAATTAATTGTGTGATTTTAAGTGCTAATTGGGAAAATTCTTCTGGACTTTTTCTGTTTTGTACAAAAATGATAATGTCATCGCAACCGTTTTCACGATTTTCAACTCCACACACACCTACTTTACCCATTTCTACTCCATCTATCTCATTAGCAACCCTTTCAAGGTCGTTTGAGTAGAAGTTTTGTCCGTTTACAAAAAGAATCTCTTTTTGCCTCCCAATGATTGTTAAGCGATTATCTTTTAAGAAACCTAAGTCGCCAGTGTTAAACCATCCATCTTCTGAAAGTAATTCCTTAGTAACTTTAGGATTATTGAAATAACCCCTAGTAACATTTTTTCCTTTCATGTACACTAGGCCAACGGTCTCATCTGGTAAAACATTTCCTTTGTTATCACAAATTCTCAATTGTACTTTACCCACAAATGTGCCAACATCAACAAGTATAGTTTGATCGGTACTTTCAGCAGTAGCACTTACTATTTTAGCACCCATTGTTAGTGAACTACGTTCAAGGGTATGTGTTTTAATTGTTTCTTCTAACGGATTATTTGTTATGGCCAATGTACCTTCTGCTAAGCCATAGACAGGCATGATGGTATTCGGCTTTAGATTATAAGGGGCAAGTTTGTTGAGGAAATTCTGGCAAACTCTGTGAGAAATAGGTTCAGCACCATTAAGTATAAACCGAACGGAGGATAAGTCAGCATCTTTAAAGTCTTCTTGGGTAAGGAAATTTAAAAAATGCTCGTAACCGAAATTTGGACAAGATGTTACAGTGATTTTATAATCGCTTACTTTTAGCAGCCAAGTAAGAGGATAAAAGGCAAAAAGAAACGTAGACATTAAGTGTTGGTTGCATTGCAACACTAAAGGCGTTAGGTGTAATCCAATCAACCCCATATCGTGTGTAAGGGGCATCCAACTTAATGATTTATCTTTTTCTGTCCATTGTGATGCTTGAGAAATATCATAAATATTGGTAGTAATATTTTTATGAGAAAGCATCACACCTTTTGGATCACCGGTTGAGCCTGAAGAGAATTGAATAAAAGCTAAATCATCAGGTTTAATTTCAGCAACTTGTCCCTTAGCTTCAGGATTATTTGATTCCCATTCATTAATATTTTCGATACTCAGTACACTTTGTTCGAAATTTTGATATTTTTTGTTCGATTTTGAAGGTAGTTCCTCAATGTGCTTTAAAATCTTCTTTGTTAATTTTGATGGCATTATAACTTTTGTACAATCAACCACTGTCCATACATTTAGTAATTTGGTAATTACTTCTGGATTATTAGCAAAGGTCAACGGAACTGGAATAATACCTCCCAAGATGCATGCCCAGAAAGAGATTACAAACTCACGATTATCTTCTATCTGAAAAATTAATTTATCACTTTGTTGAAGTTTGATTACATTTTGGAGATAGTAAAGACGCTGCAATGCTTTTTGGTAAATAGTTCCGTAGGGTAGAAATAGATCTTTTTCGGAACCAGTGATAAAGGTAATACCTTTATCGGTAAGGTTTTTGTTTCTTTTTATTGCTGCTGCTAAGGTGTTGCTTTTCATATATTTACGTGCAATTTTAGAATAAGAATTTTATAAAATATATTATTTATCTCTTTGTAAATGAGATGTTAGTTCGTGGTTGTGTCTGTCTGGTGTGGGAAGATGTTCTTGTAGATCCGTTTATCCACAAACATCCGGCTGACAATCAAAATTTATTGGTATTTGATCATGCTTGATATAATAGCAAGAAAATATGATCACATAAACACATTCATCTGAAGATCTGGTTGATGAATATGTTTTACCTTGTAACGGTTTCGAAATACTGAAGATCTTGGTTTTTTCAGGGAGACCCAACGCTCAACTGTATTAATAGTTTAAATTAGCATTATGGGTATCCCTGAAAAAAAGTCTTGCTAAAACCTAGTTATAGCTATGTCTCAATTTTTCTGATTTACCTTCCAAATATTTATCCAATGTAATGGAACAATTGATGTCTTCTACTTTTTGTTCACGTCCAATAATATTTATTATTGAACTTGTCCTCCCGCATTCACATGCGTAATTGTGATGAACGATACCGACATCTGGTGTTCTAATAAACCCTGGGTAGGTAAGCACAGTGGGATCTAATATTGTTACAAAGCCTTCTTTGCCATCTTCGCAAACTTTAGTTGGATCGTTTAAATCCTTAATAAAGAATTCACAGAAAGGTGGAATATGTTTTTTGTGAGCAGAACATTCCATGCTAAACTGGTTGAGCTCTATTAAACCAAATAAATCTCGGTATTGAGAAGGTTTAACTCCAAAAGTACTGCAAATTTTTTGTGATAAATCATCTTTAGAAATTATCTGACCTGTATGTCTTTTCCATCCACCGGCTGTCATTATCCGTGCATTCTCGTCCAATTTGAAATTTATTTTATTGGCCTTTAAATATTCCATAAAGAAGTTTACAATGAATGGAGGTCCGATGATAAAGATTGGTACCTGACCATCCCATTTTTTAATAAATTCAGAAGCTTTAACAAAGTCAAACTGATTATTTACCATAGCATAAGCCTGATCCGTAAATATTGAATTTAAAACAGCTAGAGCTCGAAGCATTCCGAGATTTGGTGCATCAGCAATAGATGGGGTTAAAAACAAAGCTACAGGTGAACCCATTTGACGCAAATCCATCAATTCTTCAAATAATAAATATAACCCGATAATGGCATATTCATTTGACACTGAGTCGCGAAAAGCTACTCCATGGCGTCCCTGAACTCCCTCGGTATGAAATTCTAATTGTTTAAATTCTATTGGAAGGCTTAACATTGCTTCTGATTTCCCTTCCTGAAAAAAGCTATTGGGAATAACTGGTATTCGATGCAGATCGCTAAAGTTTTTTATATCATCTGGCGTTATGTTCCCAGATTCTTTACAGTAAGTTTTGTAAAAATCGTTGTGCTTGTAATGAAATTCAAAAGCCTTTTTTATGGCATTAAATTTCATTTCCGTTTGAGTTTCTATAGGATAATAGAACATGCTGGAACATTCCATAACAATCTGATTGATAGGGTTTATTCCCTCATCTATCATGAACTTCTTTAAATTTGTAATTTTCATAATTTTTTTAATTAACATCAAAAATGATTAATAGCCGTTTAATAAGTGTGGTTATTAAAAATTGTAAGAACAAAATTGATTTTTTTTAATAAATACTTAATTAACGTGAGTTCGATTTAAGAAATAAGGTGTAATGTGCTTATATCTTCCAGCTTTCCATTGTTTCAAATAAAATAAACTACTTGATATATAGGTTAATACATTGTTTCTTAAATCGAACTGACGTTAATTATTTTATTAAGAGATTGGAAACTTTGTCAAGTATTGTCGATTCATGCTGCTTCATGAAAAAATGACCACCTTCTAATTCAATTATTTCAAAATTAGCCCCTGCAAAATTTTTCCATAAGTGAACATTTTCATGGATAATTGATTTGTCATTTTTCCCATACCATACTGTGATGTTGCAGTTGATTTTATCAATTTCTTTAGTACAGGTATAAGTTTCATGAATTCCAAAGTCGGCTCGAAGTATTGGCATAAAATAACTTAATACCTCTTTATTGTTATACAATTCTTCGGGCATACCATCATAGCTGAATATCTCTTCAATAAAATCATTGTCATTTAAATGATTTACCTTAAAGATATCAGTATTTGGAGCTTCGCGACCAATGACGAATAAATGCTCCGGGAGTTGCATCTTGTTAATGAGCAACTTCCGGTACACCTCATACGCTATAAGCCCACCCATACTAAATCCAAATAAAGCATAAGTATCGCTTGGCTGTATGTATCCTTTAACTTTATCATAAACATCAATGGTTAAATCGTTAAAATCATTAAACAATTTTTCACCAGCTCGGCTTCCTCTTCCTGCAAGTTCTATTGGAATTACTTCAATTTGCTCTGGAAGTTTTTGTTTCCAACGTACATACATTGAAGCTGAACCCCCAGCATAAGGGAAACAAAATAGTTTAATACTCATACTTGAAAAAATTATTTGCTATTGGACTAGTTTGCGTTTTTAGCCTGTTCGTAAACTTCTACAACTTCGTTGTAAGTCAACGCTTTTTGAGGTTTAATGCCTAGCTCTATATTGTGCAGAAGCACTTGATGTTTGTTAAGTTTAAACAAATCTTTAATCACATCAAAGTTCATATCACCAATAGAACATAAGCCCATGTTACAAGTTTCTGCAACTTGTGTCAAACTACCTATCATAACTCCAGCATCGATTGTAGCCCAATAATAACCACTAGCCGCATATACAGGCATACACGCCTCCGCATTAAATACCATATACATAGTTATTGCCGATGATTTAAATATTTCTTTATTTTTAACATAGGCCGATGTTTCTGTTATTTTTTCTTTGCTTATTAAATTCAATTTATGTGTTGCTGGATGATAGTAATATAGACCTTCGCGAACATTTTCTACTCGGTTTTCTTTCACATAAATGTAAATATCAATAGGATAGAGGGCTCCTGAACTGGCATAATAGTAAGTGTATTCGCCATTTGCATTTTTATGCTGCTTGAATACTGAAAGGAGTGTTGAAAAACTGGTAAACGGAATAATTTCCTGCTCGTTAAAGTTACGATAAGAACGGCGTTCAGATAGTGTAATGGGTAACGAACCTTTATCATTGATTAATTCTAGGCTTACGTTTAATCCGCCGTCAAACTCTCTGGCCATTTGTGTTTCTTTAAAGCGATTGTACTTTGTTTTATCGAACAGCAGATCTTTATCGTAAGTATTGTTGAATAGTTTTTTATGTGGGGCATACACTTTGTGCCAGGATGTGATGGTGTTGACCAATATTCCATCTCCAATAAGCCAGTCTACAACTTTTTTTATTTTGCTTTCATCTTTGCCTTTGAATTCTTGTAGCAATGTGTTCACGCTACATCCTTGTTGGGTAAGGAAATAAAATTTAGGAAACAAATCGGCAGCATCATAGACGCTTTCGTTAATGACTACCTTATTGTCAGCAAGATTCCAACTTGCCCCTGGCACCCAGAAATAAACAAGATCTGTACTGCCAGTACTTACAATTTCTTCCATTGGTATAGTTTGACCAGACTTTTCGAGTACATCGCGAATGAAAAGACTTATATTGGCAATGGTAGGCTCTTTGTACAAACTATCAATCGGTATTTTGATCTTATACTCAGCTTCGGCACGCATAGCAACTTGGTATATCTGAAGTGAGTCGCCACCTAGCTCAAAGAAATTATTATAAATACCGAATGAATCTGTTTTTAAAATCTCCTTCCACATTTCGAATATTTTGCGTTCGATAGCATTTTGTGGAGCAACGTTATTGGCTTTTGAAACTTCTTGTACCGTACTAGGATTAGGTAGTTTTTTGCGATCTACTTTCTGATTGGCGGTTAAAGGAATATAATCCAATTGTATAAATGCGTATGGCATCATATAATCAGGCACCTTGTTTTTAAGATGATCTTTTAATACCTGAGTTGAAATGCCCGATACTTCGGAATAATTTATAATTAGATTGGTTAATATTTCCGTAGTTTGATTCGATTTTGTAAATCGAATTCCTGCAACGTTCTCCTTTGTCCATTCAATTAACCCAGGGATGGTTATTGAACCAACAAGTCCTGTTATTATGAATTCAATATCGACACTTCCTTTTTCTGTTTTAACTTCCTCTGTAATACCTGTTAATGCAACACCGGAATGCGTTAGTTGGCGAATGTTACATTCAAGAATTGTACCAGAAGATAATTTTATTTTACACTGCTCTTCAAGTTTGAATTCCAGTTTCTTGAATTCTTCATTTAATAATTCGAAAGGAATCGACATTTTGTAATCATCGAGTTTTGATTGAATGTCGTTAATTACCTCCGATGAATCATTAAATAGTAAAACACACCTATCTTGTGTTAGAATAATAATTTCACTCTTAACACGTGTACGCTGATTTGCGCCAGGAATAGTAAATAAGACCTCAATTAGATTGTCTGAATCGTAACTCCCATTAAGAGTAATTGCCATAGATGAAATATCCAAAGCAGATGTTTTATAAGAATTTCCGGAAATAATTAGTTCAACATCGCTTGTAAAAGGTAGTCTCAAATATTTTTGCTTATTTGGTAGAAGATTACCCGTATACTCATAGTCCCAGTCAACTAAATAAGAAGGTGTTACATATGCCACTATTTTTTTATCACCAGGCTCAAGCTCTGTAATTAAGGCAATAGACTGATTTACCCCACCATGCTGTAAAAGGTTTGATTCGATTTCACCTAACTCAATTCTATGTCCTCGTATCTTAACCTGAGCATCTTTTCTTCCCATAAATTCTATATATCCTTCTTTGTGGAAAATGCCATAATCACCTGTACGATAGATATATCCTAAGTTAGGGTGTTGAATAAATGCCTTTTCAGTTTTTTCTTTATCATTGAGGTATCCACTTGCAACACCATCGCCACCAATAAATAGTTCGCCTTCTACTCCCACAGGGCAGAAATCAAGGTCTTTGTTTAATACATAAAATTTTTGGTTTAAGAGGGGGTATCCATAAGGTATACTCTTCCATGTAGGACTTACCTCATTAATAGGATAATAGATAGACCATATTGAACCTTCTGTAGCACCACCTAAACTGGTTACCGCTGCATTTGGAAAGTATCCTTTGATTTTACGAGGCAAATCTACAGGGATCCAGTCGCCACTCATTAAAACATTGCGTAGCGATAAATACTTAACAAATTTTCTGTTTTCGTTAATTGAAAGATTTTCAACCATTAAATTCATTACGGAAGGAACTGAATTCCAGAATGTAATTTGATGCTCAGCAATTATGTCAGAAATTTTTTCAGTATTTTTAATGTCTGGAACTATGAACATGGATGCTCCCGTTGATAATGCGCCGAAAATATCATAAACCGAAAGATCGAAACACATTGATGAAAGCCCAAGTATTCTATCGTCAGCAGTGATGGCAAACCGTTGATTAATATCTAGTATGGTGTTTACTGCAGCTTTATGAGTAATCATTACCCCTTTAGGTTTTCCTGTACTTCCCGATGTGTATATTATATATGCAAGCGCATCCAGTTTGCTATATCCAGTTACATTTTCGGAACTGTACTTGTCTATATTTTTCAAATCGAAAGTATCTGCATCCAAAATAATGGTGGCTTTACTATTCTCCATTATATATCCACGGCGATCTTCTGGGTAATCGGGTTCGATAGGAACATAAGTTCCTCCAGCCTTAAGTACCCCCATCATATAAGCTATTGTTTCAGGCTGGCGATGGGCAATTACTGCCACACATGTATTATTACCAACACCTTGTTCAAGCAGATAATGAGCGATTTTATTTGATTTTTTGTTTAATTCGTTATAAGTTAAATCAGAAATATCAGACTTAACAGCTATATTATTGCCATATTTTGACACGTTGTTATAGAACAGATTGTCAAGGGTGTCTATAGCAAGTTTTTTAGAAGTATCGTTATATTTAGCAATAAGAGCCTTATCGTGTTCATTTACAGAGAGTTTTTCAACTGGACGTTCGTCAATTATTGCATCGATGATACTCATATATTGGGCAAACATGGTGTCAATAATTTTTGCATCAAATACCGTTTGCTCGTAATCCCACGTAATTGAAAGTTGTCCGTTGTTTTCGGTCAATTGATTATCAAGATAAACCTGCGATGTTTGACTTACCCCATAAGTGAAAGTACCTAGACGTTCAGTAAGTTCAAAATCACTGGTTTTTTCATCAATAAGCATACTGGTGAACACCACTGGCATAAGGGCTTTTGTTCCTGTGTTGTGTCTGCGGGCTAACTCACGAATAACACTAACCCCATCATAATGACGGTGACTCAGAGCTTCCATCATTTTCAGGTTTGTATCTTTAATGTGTTCGTTTAGATCCTTATTATTGGAAAAGTCCAAATTCATAAGAATTACCGATGTGAAATCTCCAATTAGCTTATTTATTTCCTTATTAAACGGATATCGGTTGAATACTGTAAGGTTAATAGTAAACCTATCTTCGGAACTCCAAAAATTCAACACCTTCGCATATATTGTAAGGATAAGTGCTGATGGGGTTACCTGCATACTCCTTGCAACAGATTTAAGTTTATTCCAACTCTCTTTGTCAAAAACTTTTTGTTTGCGGTTAAATAGAGGTTTCGATACCTTTGATAATGCAACTGAAGTCAATAATGAAGGTCCAAAAGGCAATTCATCCAAATGCTGAGCATGGAATTCTTTGTCAATGTTATAATGCTCGCTTTGTTTGAAATTTTCGTAAGCTAGCATATAATCGCGGAAGGTAAAGTCAAGAGAAGGTAAGTTTTCATCTGGGTTATGATAAAAATTCACCACTTCATTTTCAAAAATCTGAATGCTAAGTCCATCAGCGATTAGCATATCGTAACCAAAAAACAGATAGTTTTTGTTTTCAGCTAGTTTAAAGGCTGTTAATTCGAATAGCGGCCAACTTTTTGGATCAAAAACATGGTGCGACATACGTTCGCGTTCCTTCAGGATCTTTTCCTTCTGTGCGCTTTCATTTAGCGAAGAAATATCGGAATAAGCAATTGTATATGACGGGGCGTTTTTAAGTATTTGCTGTTTCTGTGTTTCAGGAATAAATACTGCCCTAAGCATAGGATGTCTGGCGATAACTTTATTAAGCGCAAGATTCAATCGAGGGATGTCAAATGTTGATTCAACCTCGGCATAAATATGTGTGCCAATTCCTCCTAGTTCAAAGTTTTTATCTCTGCCGATAAGATATGCAACTTGTATTTCAGTTAAAGGGAATGGTTCGTAAATATTTGCGGCATCTGCTATTTGTTGAGGATATACTATGCGTTTTGTTTTTCCTTGATTGTTAATAATGAATGTGGCTAAGCCCTTAATGGTAGCGTTATTCACAAAATCTTCCATAGTAAGGTGCATATCGTATATTTCCGATAAACGTTGTACAATTTGCATCAACGTTATGGATTCCCCTCCCAGATGAAAGAAATTTTCATTAATATCGATTGTTTTGTAACCAATAACATCACACCAAACCTGACCTACCTGCTTTTCAAAATCTGAATATACATTTTCACTATTGCCAATTAACGTAACCGTAATTGTGGGTCGTTTTGAAGTAGAGTCCGAAGTCATTTTAACTACAGTGTGATTGTAGACCTCATTATCAGGTAATGACTCAGGAATAACTATTGTGCAATCAGTTTTACTAAAGGCATAAAAAGGTAGATGTTGTCGATATCGTATATTTGAAAGGTATATTTTATCCCAACCGACTTCAGCGCCTTTAACAAACAATCCACACAATTCGCTTGCTAGTTTTTTGTAATTTTTATTGTTTACAGACATGTCAGCAATTGCTGATTCGGCCTTTTTTGTTAACTCTCGGATATTTTCAGTGTTTCTTAAATTGGCAGAACCGAAAAATATTGATTTATCAGTGGTGTTAATATTTTCAAAATCAAAATTCGCCAGTTTTTCCAGTAACTCCTTTTTGCTTTTGACTAACATGGCCAAACGAACATCATATTGCCCGCGTCCAATGTTGGCTGTATAACAAATGTCTTGAATTGAAATGGATGTGTTTTCTAGATTTCGGTTCAGGTACTTAATGTAGTTTTGTACGATATTGGCCAATACTGATGTGTTTTTTGTCGATAGGGTAAAAATCTCAGTTTCTAAAGTAACCTTACTATCTTTTTTAGATAAAATAGGAGCTTCTTCAAGTACTAAATGACAATTAGTTCCGCTAAAGCCAAAAGCGTTTATACCACAACGGCGAGGAGTGCTACCGTTATTCCATGCTTTGAGCTCATTGTTTACAAAAACAGCTGATTCGCTAAAGTTTATGTTTCTATTTGGGGTTTTAAAATTGATGGAAGGGTATAGTTTTTTGTTTTGTAATGACATTACAACTTTAATTAAACTAGCAATACCTGCTGAAGCATATAAATGACCGATATTGGGTTTAACTGAACCTATGGCACAAAACTGTTTTTTGTTAGTATAGACTGAAAATGCATTACTAATACTTTGCACTTCAATTGGATCTCCAATTATTGTACCTGTTCCGTGTGCTTCTATATATTGAATTGTCTGGGGTTCAATATTTGCATCTTCCCAAGCTTTTAGCATAACATCTTCCTGTGCCTTTCCATTAGGAGCTGTAATGCCAGCCGATGTTCCATCCTGATTAATTGCAGATCCCTTAATTACAGCATAAATTTCATCCCTATCTTCAATGGCTTTATGCAAAGGTTTAAGCAAAATGGCAGCAGCACCTTCACCAATGCCAGTTCCATTGGCATTATCATCAAATGTACGAGTATGTCCATCCGATGATTCAACACCAAGATTTCCGAACTTTTCGACTGGGAATATATTTAGGTTTACACTACCAGCAATTGCGTAATCACATTCTCCGCTACGCAATCCCTTGCAAGCAAGGTGTATTGCTACCAGTGATGATGAACAGGCTGTGTCAATCATCAAACTAGGTCCTTTTAAATCAAGAAAGTATGCTAACCTTGATGGCATCATTGACGTAAGATTTCCTGGAATAGCAATTGATATTTTATCGTATTCCAAATCGGCTACCACCTGTCTATAATCAAAAATTTGGGTATTGGGAGTGAACCCTACATAAACACCTGTACGGGTGTTTGATAATTTTTTACCACCGTATCCGCCATCCTCCAATGCTTCCCAAGCAACCTGAAGAAATACTCGCTGGTTAGGATCCATGAGTGATGCTTCTCTGGGAGGAATGCCGAAAAATTCATTGTCAAACGAATCAATATCGTTTAAATAACAACCTTTCAGATATTTGATGTATGACTCTTTTACATTTTTTAACCTCAGATATTTAGTAGAAAAAGTTTCCCTTTTGTTAGGATATGACATTATGCATTCAACTCCATTACTAAGATTATTATCAAACTCTTTTAATGAGTTTGCTAGGGGGAATCTTAAAGATATCCCAATAATAGCAATATCATGAAGTTTTACTTCTTCAATATTGGTTTCTGAGGTGTTTGTATTGCCTTGCAATGCGAAATCAGCTAAATTAATATCGCTCATGATCGTATGTGTTTTTTATTAATTATTAGTGTTTTTGGGTTTGTGAAGGCTAACTTGTTTTATAAGCAAAAAAGTTCCCATGGCAATAGGTAACAATAATGTGAGAATATTAAAATTCACTTTTTCAATGAAATCGTATGTGTTCAGCCCATTACTGGTTATAGAAACGGCTTTGACAGTTGAAAACACCAATAAAAATAGGCCTGTAATTACTATGGCTATATTCCATGGTAAATATTTATAGAAGAGACTACGTGTTGCTGTAACCTTATAATTTATAGATATAGTTTCTATGGAATGAATTATCATAGATGTGAAAAGAAAGAAAAAAGTTAACGTTAATGAGGCTCCGGCTAACATGCCCGTTATTACTGTCTTAAACGATTCAATGGGCTGAGCGTCAATTAAAATATTTAACTTTGGAAAATATAGGGTTAGCATGGCTAAAAACGTACCCACAGTTCCAAACAATATTATTGATATCAAATGAAAAATGGGTGTGGTACTTATCTCTTTTAGATTATTTGTTTTAATTTTATTAATGACTCCTAAATAGTAACTCTTGTTTACATAAAAAAACAGGACTAATATTAAAATCGTTAAAGGCGATGTTGCAAGTTGCAAATACTGATGGAAAGTAATGATATTAAGTTTCAATACCATCCAAATACCCCAGATTTGGGGCGCAACGAAGTACATGAAAATCATGAAAATCATCATTTTGCGTTGTAGTTTTTTCTCAATCATTTTTTATTTTTTTAAGGTTTATATCCTAATTCTCTAATCAATTCTTTTGGAATCCATTATAAAATGCATTCAGTTTTTTGGCTGCATCTTCCATTAAAATTTTGGCAATTTTTGGAGCACTTCTTTTTGAATGATCCGCCAATTCAGTTCCTGCAACATAATCATTAAATGCTCCCATTGCAGCGCCAATATGAATTTGAAAATTTAGTTTTTCAGAAACATTTCCTGAATAAGCATTTTTTATAGATTTATAAAAATAATCCTTGAAAATTAGCGCCATCTTGGCTTTAGGATCATGCTCGGCTTGTTCAACAATTGCACTAGGGAAATATTGTTTTAATTCATTATATATTTCGTCAAAAGATTTTCCATTAAATATTTTGTCAATCAGAAAGTTCTTTTCTTCACTTGTTAACTCAAGTAATGAGTTGTATTTGTTATATATTTCTTGTAATTTTTTAGCTCTTACAGGGAATAACACTCCTTTGCGAAGTACTTGTATTTTCGCATCAGTTTCAAACATGTCTCCTGTTGGGGTGAAATCAGTGTCCTCTATACCCATTTTACTCAGCAATTCTTTTACGTAAGGGTGTGTTCCAGATTCTATAGTACACTGGTTGATGCTACCTGTTAATATAAAATCGGCACCCATTACGAATGCTGCTGCTATTGCTTCTGGAGTACCAATACCTCCGGCTAATCCAATACAAATTTTTTCGCTGTACTTGTGTTCGCAACATGATTTATCACGAAGTTTTTGCATAGAAGGAAAAACAATATTGGCAACCCTTCTATCAGTATGCCCTGCTGATTCAGCCTCTATGCATATTTCGTTGGCTACTGGAATTTCACAGCTCATTTCAGCTTCGGCTTTCGTGATTTTACCTCCTACAAGAAGTTCTTCGATGATATTTGCGGGAGCAGGACTCATAAATGGTGTTGCAACTTCTATTCTTGATACTTTTGCCATTACATTATTCAATGACTTTACTGCTCCATCCTTTGTCCGGTACGCTCCTTTTAACCTATATCTTACAATTTCAGGTGTAACTATAGGAAATGAAGCTGCTTCCACATTTCGTATTTCATGTTTTAACAAAAGGTCAATAATGGCACTTTCCTTAGCCGACAAAATATGATTGTATAATATATTTATTCCATAATTCGTATTTTGTATATTGTCTTTTAGGAATAAAATGGTTTCTTCAATTTTTTCCAAGGACAGTCCGCCCGCACCAAAAAAGCCCATGAACCCATTATTAGCCATGGCGGTTACTAGTTCTTGAGAAGCAATTCCATAGTACATTCCCCCTGTTGCATATGCATAGTGTATGTTGTGCCTGCGTTTATAAACATCGCAGCCAAGAGATTCCGCTAAAATCATTTTAATTATATTTTTAATAAAAAATAATAAAGAAAGGTATATTGTATTTAATGATTTATATGTTCGCTGGTCGAATTTTCTTCAGCATATTAGTTAATATGTTGCTATCGCCCAATTCTTTAAAAATCATATTCTCCTGATTGTACAGATAAATAATTGAGTCCATCCACTTGACTGGTTTACGAATCTGATTGGCTAGATTTTCCAATATTTCTCCGTTTTTATAAGGTAATGCGCTAACATTTGCAATTACGGGTATTCGCAAAGGTGAAAAAGTGAAGCCACTTAAGAAATTACGAAACTCATCAGCAGCTTCTTGCATATAACGTGAGTGAAAGGCTCCTCCAACTTTTAAAACTATGTACATTTTAGCACCTGATTCCTCAAATATGTTTTTTGAATTTTCAATCGATTCTTTTTTCCCTGAGATTACCAATTGTTCGGGCGTGTTAAAATTAGCGATATCGATGGTGTTGATATTGTTATCTTTCAGAATTAATTCAATACGTTCGGGAGATAAACCAATAACAGCAGCCATGCCCCCGTTCTGGGCTTGTGCCATTAGTTCGCCTCTTTTTTTTACCAATTGCAAGCCAATTTCAAAGTCAAATGCTTTAGCAGCAAACAATGCATTGTACTCACCAAGGCTATGTCCTGCAAGAAAATCTGGCTCATCGCCAATTCTCTCTATTTCTGCAATATAGTTTAATGCATTAACTACGAATAAAGCAGGTTGAGCATAGTTAGTTTGGCTTAATTTTTCTTCGGAGGCGTTTAGGCAAAGGTCTTTTATTGAATACCCCAATATTTTGTCAGCAGTTTTAACATGTTTTGGGAAGCGATCAAAAATATCCAAGCCCATACCTGTTTTTTGAGCTCCCTGACCTGGAAATAGATAGGTTATCATAATTTTAGATTTATTTAATTTGAATAATTACATCATTTACCGTATTTTCAACTTTAAAGCTAATATCAGAAAATGAGGGTATTCCCTTTAATCGTTCTTTTGAACTCATTCCCCAGGGTTCGCTTGGCCCTAAAAATCCGTAGTTGAGTTTACTATTTCCATCTTTGTCAATAAAACACCTAATTCCATAAATGCCTTTTACAACTCCTTTAAATTCGAAAGGTATTTCCTTTATTCGTTTTTTATTGAGTTCAACTTTTTGAACAATTCTTTGTAAACCCGACATTTGTTTTTTAAAATGCTCAGCATCAACTAAAAAAATATATAAGATTCCTTCGTCTTGCACTTTACATACACCAGTAATGGTATAAGTTTCTTGAGCATTAACAACAGTTGATACCAAAAATATCAATAAGGTAATTGATGTAATTAGCCAGAATTTTTTAAGCTTTTCTGAGTAAAATGCATGCATTATTTCCATCTGGGTCAAATGATGTTACTAATACATTATTAATACTCGAATTTGTATATTCTCTAACAAAATTCAGCGGTAAGATTGGATCGTGAAGGTTTTGCACAGGTATTACAGCCTGATTTTGTATACAAAGCATACCATCGAGTAGGTTAAATGCGCCAGAAGCCCCCAACGTATGACCGATACAGCCTTTGTTCGATGTTATGTATGGCTTATTGCTAAAAGTAGACTGAATGGCTTGAGCCAATAACATATCATATTGCAAATCTCCACAACCATCTGCAACAACAAGATCGATCTTATCGTTATATTTTTGACCATTAATGGTTAATGCCTTTTGCATGCAATCCATAAATGATTCTAGTCTTGTATTTTTATCAGGATTGAAGTTGCAGCTGTAGTTAATTATTTCAGCATAAACCTTTACATTCCTGTTTTTTGCGGATTCTGCAGTTTCAAGTGCGAAATAGCAAGCACCTTCACCTAGCATCATTCCATTTCCTTTTTGATCGAAAGGGAGACATTGCTCGTTACCATTTGATCCATACGAAAGTTTATCCAAACGATCGTATTTATTCATAATGTAGTCAAATAACATCTCGTTACCTCCGCAGAACATTGCATTTACCTTGTTCAATAGTAGGTATTCAACACCTTTTACTATTGCAGATAAACCGGAAGTCATACCTGTATTTACTGTGCAATTGGGTCCGGTAAGTTTCCATTCAATAGCGGCTTGTGCTCCTGAAGCATTAAATACAGTCCCCGGAAAATACACAGGACTAACTTCAGGAATTCCTCCTTGCTGATATGTTTCTTTAATATTGAATATGCTGAAAATACCATGATATACACTCCCTGCAACTAGCCCAATACGAGTTTTATCAGCAGTATCCAATTTTGCATCTTTCATTGCAAGCCCTGAACCAGATATACAATACCTAGTAATCTGGTCAAGCGGTTTAATGAAGCGTCGCTCCATAAACTCCTTGGGTTGAAAGTCAGTAATGGGATAAGCCTTTTTAGCTTTTAAACTAGTTGTGTCAAAGTCTGTTATTTCTGAACTTCTAATCTGTTTTGATTTCCGGTTTTCCCAGTAATCATGAATATTATAACCTAGGTTTGAAATTACACCTACTCCTGAAATTGCTATAACTTTATCCATGGCTTAATTGTAATTAGAAAAAAGTGTTGCAATATTGCATCCTCCAAATCCAAATGAGAGCGAGAGTACATTGTTTACCGAAGCATTTTTATTGGTTTCTGTAACAAAATTAAGTTCCAGACCTTCTTGAACTGTACTTAAATTTATTTGTGGTGGTAATTTTTGTTCCTTAATGGCCAATACAGAAATAACCCCTTCAATAGCTCCTGCTGCACCAAATGTGTGTCCAATCATTGATTTGATGGAACTTACATGAGGGCGTAAGGCATTTTCTTTAAATGAAAGATGTATTGCATTTGCTTCAGCTTCATCATTTTTAGGTGTTCCAGTACCATGCAAACTTATATAATCAATCTCATCCTTGCTTACTTGTGCATTTTCAAGGCAGCTTTCAATCAATTGTGCACACCTAGTACCATCAGTAATAGGTGATGTTATATTTTCAGCATCGCAGTTAGCCGACCAACCTTTTAAACAGGCATATATCTTTGCACCTCGGGCTTTGGCATGTTCTTCCGATTCTAGTACCAATACACCAGATCCTTCACCTATAACTATCCCATCTCGGTTTTTATCAAATGGAGCACACTTAGTTGTTGCAAGTGAGCGCATGGCATTAAAGCCTAGGTGTGGTAAGAGATTCAATGCTTCAGCACCTCCGCAGACTACAACATCGGCCTCTCCCAATTGTATGAGATCCATTCCTTCTCCAATTGAATGATTACCTGATGCACAGGCCGTTCCTAAAAGATACGAAGCACCTTTAAAGCCAAATTTCCTTGATATGGCATTAGGAATACTTGAATGGTTGTATTGTGTGTAATTATCGGTATCTACCTGCTTTTTGTCAGTGTACCAGTTGTTTACAAAATCTTTTATTTCAACGGCAAGATTGGTGCCACAGGTTGTTCCCATGACAACCGAGACTCGCCTTTTGTCTACCGAGTTTAAATCTAATTCGGATTTCTGGATGGCCATCGAAGCCGCAACTAATCCGAGTTGAGCAGCCCTATCAAGGGCTGCAATTTCTTCGGATTGTAGATATTTTTCTGGTTCAAACCCCTTTATTAATCCACATAGTTTAAATGGGAATTTTTCATCAAGAAATTTATGGCTGTCTGTATAGCCATCTTTGCCGTTCATGATTGCTTTCCAGAAAGTATCAGTGTCGTTACCATTACAGGCAATTGCACCATAGCCCGTTACAACAACTTTTTTCATATATACTATTTTTCAGCAGTAGCCATTTTAGCAGTGACTAATTCTGCCATTTTATTAACTGTCATTAATGTTGGAGCCTCCTTGGTGTCTATTTTTATACCAAACTTTTTTTGTAGTTTGATGATGATTTCAAAACCAATTACAGAATCAGCACCTAGATCGTTGTACAAATGATCATCGTTTTTAAATTCATCCACTTCAAGATCGATAGCACTTGCAACAATCTCTTTAACATCGTTAATTATTTTTTCCATGATTTTTAATTATTAGAGTTAATAAATGATTTACATGTCATGTTTTTTGATTAAACTTATTCCATTTCAGGCTTTATGGCGCACATCCATTCAGCTCGAACAACTATTTCGTCGCCTACATAAGCTTTGCCCGATTGATTAATCACTGTTTCGCTAATCAATTCGTTCTTTATGATCATCTTAATTGTTTCACCAGGTTTAACCTCCCGATGAAAGCGGGCGTTTTCAATTTTTATTAAGACAAAATTTGAGGATTTCATATCGCCCTTTACACGTAAGCCTGCACCACCGCATTGAGCCATTGATTCAACCAGTAATACTCCGGGTACAATAGGATAGCCGGGAAAATGCCCTTTAAAGAATAATTCATCTTCCTTAAATGTTCTTTCTCCAACTATCTTATCATCTTCAATAGTAACATGGTCTACAAATAAAAATGGGGCTCTGTGTTTCAATAAATCAGTTATTTGAGACATTTTTGTTTTATTATGATGTTTGTTTTTATTATTTGTTGATTAAAGCATACCGCCATCTACTACAATTACTTGACTGGTTATATAGCTAGACATGTTTGATGCTAAAAATAATGCTACCTCGGCTATCTCTTCAGGTTTTCCGAACCTGTTCATAGGCACCAATTTTTTAAAAGCTTTTTTGGTTTCTTTATCGTAACCTTTAGTCATATCAGTATCCACATATCCTGGAGCAATTGCATTTACAGTTACACCTAATCGGGCAACTTCTTTCCCTAGTGTTTTGGTAAACATGATAAGCGCAGATTTCGCAGAACAATAATTCGTCTGTCCCGAGATTGCAGTTAGGCCTGCAATAGAAGATATATTGATAATTCTTGCGTTATCTTGCGTAATCATATTAGGCAATAGCGCATGAGTTATTTTAACGGCACCGTCAAAAATAACTTGAAAAACACCCCACCATTTGTCAAGTTCCGAACGCATAAACAAGTTGTCATCAGTATACCCTGCATTATTCACTAAAACATTGAATATCAGATTTTTTTCGTTGATAGATTCAATTAATTTAGCTATGGATGCATTGTCTTTAAGATCTAAGGGAAAGAAATCTATAACAGTGCCAAACTCCATAGCATCCTTTTTAGTTTGCTCTGCATAAGCAATGGCTGTGCTATATGTGAACCAAACATTTGCCCCATTTTCGGCAAGTTTTAACACAATGGCTTTGCCAATCCCTTTTTCTCCTCCAACTACAAGTACATTTCTGTTTTTTAACATTTTTATTATTTTTAAAGGTTTAGTATGGTATTTTGATCTAATCCCAAAGATGCAAGCACTTCATCTACTTCTGCTTGGTCAAGTTGAAACTCATTGATCAGTTTTTGTATATGATCTTTATCAAGAGTTCCTCTCCGTATTTGAGTACTCCATTCTTTTTGTATGTAATCGGGTATGTTTTTTTTACGGCATAGATGCACCAATACTGTTGCTAGTTGACACCCGGATGCTATATAGTTTTTTCTGAAACGTTCAATAGGTTCCCAGTCCAGTTCTTTTCTAATTACATCCATCATTGCCATCGGATCATAGTCAATGTGTTGATAGTAATATAGAATGGGAGTTTTAGGCATTACAAAATACGGTAGCATTTCCTCAGCGTTTTCGCATGTGCGAACGTGTGCTACTGCTTCTTCCATTTTTGAGTAAACAGCATCTCTTAAAAAGATTTGGTGTTCACGCTTGCCTGGATCTTTTTGAGTTACTACTGCATCTCCTAGATCAGATATCTGATCTGGGTTATAGCCAGAGAAAACATAAGGAGCATCAATCATTTCAGCCCAATTGCTGGCAAGGTTTTTAAGAAAATAACCGCAATAGAAACAAATTTGCCCGTAATCTTTTCTTCTTAGCACAGGATCTAATGTGATAAACCTATAGAATTTATTGAGAGCATTCATATCAGGTTGGTAAAACATGATAGGCATTCCCAGTTTTTTACATACTTTCTTGGCATTTGTAAATGAATCATGGTATTCATACCCTTGATCTATTACAAAACCCATTATGTTCATCCCGTATTTTACTTTCAATGTATAAGCAAGGAAGGCGCTGTCTTTACCTCCACTCATCATTACGAGTCCATCATACCGATGTTTTCCCTTTTCTTTCATGATAAGATCTTCAAAGATCTTTTCTTTCTCCTCCCAAGTGTATTCATCATACTTATTGCTGTCTTTCTTGCAAAGAGAGCATACACCATCATCGCCAATCATAACTCCTGCTCCACGATCCTCCATAACTAGACATTTGGAACAGCGTTTAATTTGTATTGAAGCTAAATTTAAAGCCATAGTTAAAATATTTTAAGGGTTATTAAATAAAAAATAAATATCTGGGCGAATTTTTCATGTATTTTAAATAATCATCACCATACCTTTTTATACAATAATTTTCTTGAGATATTAAGTTAGGATACATCACAAATAGTGTTGTAAAGGATAAAATTATGTACAGATAGGATAAGGCAGCAACACCGATTCCCAAAAAAACAAACACGGTAGAGACTTGCATCGGGTGACGTGATATCTTATAAACACCTTTTGTCGCTGGCTTGTCGCCTTCGAAATTGGCATAAGACATCATCGACATAGCATAAAAAATGAACCCCAAAGCATAAATTGATAATCCAACAGTAAGAAAATGAACATCAAGTTTCAATGGAATAAAAAAACTATATGCAATGAGACCAATATTTATACTAATATTTAAAAGCCCGTAAATCCGCTCCGTCTTATTTTCCATATGAGGCAGTATAAATATTCTGCCTTTATATTTTTTTCGATATATGCTTACCAATATGAAATTCGTTAATAAGAACAAAGCAATCAATACCCATGCATATGTAAAAAAAGTACTCATAACTAATTTGTTATAATAGTTAGATGATTTTTCGTGAGAATATGTTTATTCGTGATTTTTGATGGTGGAATTTGTTTTTCCATCAAAGTATAAAAACGCTGAATGTATTATCAACTATTTTTATACATTAAGAAATAGCGGGTTTTCTTTAATAAATGCAATGATTTTTAATGATGCTTTATATAATAATATTAAATCTCAGTTGTATAATTTGAGAAGTACTAATAAATGTGTTTATTGATTTTTGATTATTTTTTTGATTTAACGCCAAAAGTGTAGGATAATACTTTTTTGTTACATGCATCAACGCATTCGCCACAAAGAGTACAATCAGAACTGTCGATGTATTTTTTTTCAGAAATTATCTTAGGTAGATCTATACTCATCGGACAAACATTACTACAGTGCTTGCATCCGTCGATACAAGTTGAGGATTCTATTTTAATTCTAAGAGATGGCATTTTGGTGAAATTAGCTACAGATCGACCTATGATCATAAAGGGAGCCATCCAACATACGTGATGACAAAACGAATTTTTTCCAACAGTTAAGGACAAAACTATAAAAAGAAGAACAATGGCATAGTACATAACAATTCCCATGTTATTCATTATAGAAATTGGGCTATCCATATCATAGAGCATTTCAATGCCCTTAACGGATCCATTTTTTATTACTATTAACATGATTATTGCTGTAAACCAAGGAATCCAAAAGACAAATTTCAACCATTTGGCTCTTTTAACCGGTTTATTGTTGGCCACAGCGCATAAAGTTGTTACGCCAGCTCCAGGACAAGCCCATCCACAATGAGCCCTTCCTAAAAAGAGAGAAACGATAAACAATCCAAAGAAAAAAAGTAAACTAAAGCATAATATACCATGGACTGCTGCCTTAATGGCTATTGATGGTGCCAAATAAAAGATTGTAACTGGAAATAGGAGAAATGACACAAAAATTAGTATAAATCTAATTCTTTGGCGAGTTGTTTTTTTCATTTTTTTAATGCTTTTAAAATTAATAAATTGAGGTATACGAATAGATATTCTTATTTGTTTAAGACACGGTTAAATTGGTAAGTAAATTTTCACCTTTTTTGTTGGGTTCAGACATTAGAGAAGTACTGAAATATCTTTCAGCCCTATCTGCCATAATTGTCACAATATTTCCTTTTATACTTTTGGTATATTGTTTTGCTGCCCAATAATTTGCACCAGAAGAAATGCCGACTAATATTCCAAAGTTTCTTCCTAATTCTAGAGATGATTTAATCGCATTATCATCCTCAATTTCAATTACTTCATCAATTAAAGTGGTGTCAAGAATTTGTGGTATAAAACCGTCTCCAATTCCTTGTAATTGATGAAGACCAGGTTCTTGTCCCAATATTGCCGAATGATTCTTAGGTTCAACAGCAATTATCTTAATATTCGGATCTTGTTCCTTAAGGTATTTTGCAATACCTTGGATTGTTCCTCCGCTCCCTATCCCTGAAATAAAGCAATGAATATTTCCTTTTAGTTGTCGCCATATTTCCTGTGCAGTATTATTATAGTGTGTTAGAGGGTTTGCTATATTTTCAAATTGATTCGGTATATATACATTAGGGTCTAATGATTTAAAAATATTTGCTTGATCAATAGCACCCTGTACATTTTTTTCAGCAGGTGTCAGTACTAGTTCCGCCCCAAGCATGCGGATTAATTTTTGCCTTTCAGTACTCATGTTTTCAGGCATCACAATTTTAACTTTGTAACCCTTCAACTTTCCAACCAACGCAAGACCAATACCAGTATTACCTGATGTTGGTTCAACAATAATCGAATGTTTATTTAACTCTCCTTTTTTTTCTGCAGCCTCTATCATTGCCAAAGCTATACGATCCTTAATGCTACCTCCTGGGTTTAAAAATTCTGCTTTTGCAAAAATATTTGATCCATTTATATTTAACAATGGGGTGTTCCCAATTAAATCTAGTATGTTTGAAGTCATCTCAGTTTTTTATTTAAAAAATTTATTTTCCATCTACGAAAATCTAAAAAGAAAACGCCTGTTATTCTAGTGATTAATAAGGGTATTGATTTTTTATCATAACAAAAATAACCTCATATTAATTCTGCTTTGGCAGGTTAGATTTGTGTTTCTTGAATCTATTATTAAGGGGAATTAATATATACCGAAATATTTTCTCTGTCTTGAATACTGCCTAGTTCTAATAAATTTTTACACCTGCCTTTACTTTTAGATGCTTTACATCAATCTCCACCGATAATGATTTTTTAAGCGCCTCTATTTCAATAATCACCTTGTTCTTCCCGTATTTATCTACCATTTTCCCTTTCA